>JAUJOF010000001.1:6071-9963 GCA_030447785.1 Solirubrobacteraceae bacterium | reverse complement strand
ACGGGCGCGTGGGGCTCGAGATCCAGCGGGGCGTCGAGCGGCCCGGCGCCGTCGCCCAGGAAGGCCACGAGTCCGCCGCTCTCGCGCACCACGAGCTGCGCCGCGGCGGCGTCCACGGCCCGGCAGCGCCACAGCGTGGCCATGCCGTCCACGCGGGTCAGCGCGACCTGGGCGAGCGACACGGCGATGGCTCCCAGCGCGCGCACGCGAACGGCGTGCTCGAGCAGGGCCGGGGCGGCCGGACCGACGTAGCGGGGGTCGGCCGACTCCAGCGCCACGAGCTCCAGCCGCCCGTCGGCCAGCCGGCGTTCGGGCGGAGGCTCGGGCAGTGGCCGGCCGTCGAGCAGGACCCCGCCGCCGCGCCGCGCCCACCACTCTTCCCCTGCCCCGAGATCCAGCACGTAGCCGAAGACCACGTCGCCCATGGTCGGCCCGTCGGCCACCGCGATGGACAGGGCGGCGCTGCCCAGGCCGCGCTTGGCGTTCATGGAGCCGTCGATGGGATCCACGACGACGCGGACCGCGTCGCTGCCAAAGCCCACGATGCCGCGCTCCTCGCTGACCGCGGTGAAGCGCCGGCCCTCGTCGTGGAGGCGCTGCAGCTCGGCGAACACGGCGTCCTCGGCCTGCGCGTCGATCACCAGGGTGCGGTCGCCGCCCTCGCCCCGCGCGCCGGTTTCCACGACCCGCTCGCGGCTGGTGGGCGCATCGCGCAGCACGCGGCGCAGCCCCTCCCCCGCGCGCCGGCAGGCGTCGAGCCAGTCGGACTCGGGCAGGGAGGGGGTGCTCGCCATGCCGCTTCCATGCTACGGGTGGGGCGCACCTATCCTCTGGCGGTGTCCCTGGCGCTGACCTCCGCCCAGGAGCGGGCCGTCGACCATCTGGGCGGCCCGCTGCTGGTGCTGGGCGCGGCGGGCACGGGCAAGACCACCGCGCTCGTGGAGCGCTTCGCCCGCCTGGTCGCCCGTGGCGTGGCGCCCGAGGCCGTGGTGGTGCTGAGCCCCACCATGGCGGGCGCCGACGCGCTGCGTGGCCGCATCGAAGAGCGCCTCGAAGGCCCCTACGAGGAGCTCGCGGTGCACGCCCCGTCCGGGCTGGGCGCGCGGCTGCTGCGCGGCGAGGCCCTCGAGGCGGGCCTGGATCCCTTCTCCGTCCCCGCCGGGGCCGGCGATCGCCTGGCCATGCTGCTCGAGCGCGTGGACGAGCTGAGCCTGCGCCGCCACGACGTGGCCGCGGACCCCGCCGCGCTGCTGGCCCGCGTGGTGGAGCGCATCGACCGCCTCAAGGCCGAGGGCATCACGGCGCGCGCGGTGGAGCGCTGGGCCTGCGCGCTGCCCGAGGCCGACGAGGAACAGCTCGCGCGCGCCGCGCGCGAGCGTGAGCGCGCGGCGCTGTACGCCGCGCACGATCGTCTGGCCGCCGAGCAGGGCGTGCTCGACGAGGGTGAGTTGGTGCTGCGCGCCGTCGCGCTGTTGGCAGACCGGCGGCACGTGCGCGCGCGTGTGGGCGCGCGCATGCGCCACCTCCTCGTCGATGACGCTCAGGACCTGCCTTTCGCGGCCATGCGCCTGGTGGCGCTGCTGGCCGCGGGCACCGCCGGAGGGGCCGGGGCGGGCAACCTGTGGCTCGCGGCCAACGACGACGCGGCCACCGCCCGCCTGCGCGCGGCGGCCACGCGCAACGTCGAGGACGTGCGCGCCGCCCACCCCCGCATGGGGGAGATCGTGCTGGAGGTCTCCCACCGCTGCCCCGCCGCCGTCGCGCGCGCCGCCGTCGCCGTGGTCGCCCCCGCACGCCCACGCCTGGGCCTGCCCCTCGAGGGCACGGGCGCGGGCGGGGTGCGCTTCTGGCGCTGTGCCAACGAGCGCGCCCAGGCGCAGGCGGTGGCCGGGGAGATCGAGCGCCTGGTGCGCACGGGCACCCCACCCGAGCGCATCGGCGTGCTCGTGCGCTCGCTGCGCCGCGAGAGCCAGGCCGTGCGCCTGGCCTTCGAGCAGCGCGGCATGGCGGTGCACCTCGTCGGAGCGGCCGACCTCTTCGCGCGCGCCGAGGTGCGCGACGTGCTGGCCTGGCTGCGCCTGCTGACCGACCCCGCCGACGCCGGCGCGGCGGTGCGCGCGCTGGCCCGCCCGCCGATCGAGCTGCGCTCGGTGGACCTGGCGCGCTGCGTGCAGATCGCGCGGCGGCGCAAGCTCGACATGGTCGGTGCGCTGTTGGCGGCCACCGAGTCGCCCCAGCTGCCCCCCGAGGCGCGCGAGCGCATCCTGGCCTTCCTCAAGCTGCACCGCTCGGCCTCCGCGGCGCTGGACACGGGACGCCCGGACCTGTTCGTCCACCGCCTCATCGAGCGCCTCGGTCTGCGCCGCCAGCAGCTGTTCGCCGCGAACGCCGACGTCGTGGAGCGCCTGGTCAACCTCGCCCGCCTGGCCGAGCTGGCCGCCGCCCACGTGCGCCGCTCCCCCCAGGCCACGCCGCGCGAGTTCGCCCGCTACCTGGCCGCCGTCAGCGACGCCGGGCTGGGCGAGGAGGAGGCCGGCGCCGCGGCGCAGCCGGGCGCCGGCGCGCGCGGGGTGCGCCTGGCGGCGATGCACGCCGCGGCCCCGCTCGAGCTCGATCACGTGTTCGTCCTCGGGCTGCACGCCGCGCGGATGCCCGGCGCCCGCGACGCCCCCGTCGAGGCGATCCCCGACGAGCTGCTGCCCGCGAACCTGCCCCCCGACGACCGCGCCGCCCACGAGGCGCGGATGCGCCGCCTGCTGCACGTGGCCATGACCCGCGGGCGCGAGGGCGTGGTGCTGGCCTTCGCGCAGCACTCCGAGGGCGGCGCCACCCAGCCGCCCTCGCCCTTCGTCGAGGACGCTCGCGCCGCGCTGGACGGCGCATGGGAGGACCGCGACGAGGAGCTCTTCGGCCCCACGGAAACCGTGCACGCCGCCTTCAGGACCCTGCGCGACGACCTGCTGGGCGACGTGGCGCGCGTGGGCAAGTCGCTGGGCGAGCTGCGCTTCGACACCGACCTGGACGTCTCGCACGCGGTCGTGCGCTACCTCGAGCTGGTCAAGCTCGGTGCCCTGCTCGAGCGTCCCGCGGACCAGTCGCTGCCCGAGGCGCTGGCCGCCGTCAACGAGCGCCTGGCCGGCGCGGTCACCGCCCAACAGCGCGAGATCCTGCTCTCCTCGGGCCTGGACGACGCGCTGCTGGGGGCCGAGCAGGATCGCCGCGCCCGGGCCGTCGCGGCGGCGGCGCGCAGCGAGCCCTCGCTGGAGGCCTTCCTGCCGCGCAAGGGCGAGGGCCTCGCGCTGTCGGCCTCGGACATCGAGACATACCGCACGTGTCCGCTGAAGTACAAGTTCGCGCGCGTCTTCCGGATCCCCCAGGAGCCGACGCTCAACCAGCGCTTCGGGATCCTCGTCCACCAGGTGCTGGAGCGCTACCACCAGGATGGGAGCCCCCCCACCCGCACCCTCGACGAGCTGCTGAGGCTCCTCGAGGCAGGCTGGCGGCGTGGGGGCTTCGGCGACAGCGAGCAGGAACGCCAGCTGCACGCCAAGGCCGACGCGGCGCTGCGCCGCTACTTCGAGCGCGCGCGCAGCGAGCCCGCCGAGCCGGTGTGGTTCGAACGCGCTTTCGCCTTTCGCATGGGCCCTCACACCCTGCGCGGCCGCGTGGATCGCGTCGACCGCCTGCCCGGCGGCGGCTACGAGCTCATCGACTACAAGACCGGGCGCCCGCGCACGGCGGCGGCGCTGCGCGATGACGTGCAGCTGTCGCTCTACGCGGTGGGCGCCCGGGAGGCGTGGGAGCTCGAGGCCACCGACCAGGCCTACCTCTACGTGCTCGACGACGAGAAGGTCCGCGTGCCCCGCGAGGAGATCGATCCCGAGTGGATCGA
>JAUJOF010000001.1:0-5971 GCA_030447785.1 Solirubrobacteraceae bacterium | reverse complement strand
CCGCGCTGGCGCAGGAAGCGCTGGAAGTCGCGCGCGATGACGTCGCCGGAGGGCACATCGGTCGGCTCGGCGCCCGCCTTCTGCTCCTCCGCGGCCTCCTCCAGGCGCTCCACGAAGGCCTGCACCTCCGGGTCGCTGGCGACCGCCGCGCTGACCTGGCGCTCGTAGTCCGCGGCGTGGCCCTCGAGCTCCCCGGCATCCACCGACACACCGACCAGCGCCTCCAGCTTGCGCACCAGCGCCAGAGCCGCCTTGGGGTTGGGAGCGGCCGCCACGTAATGGGGCACGCTGGCCCACAGCGAGGCCGCCGGAACACCCGCCTCGGTACACGCGGCCTGCAGCACCCCGACGATCCCGGTGGGGCCCTCGTAAGCCGAGCGCTCGGCGTCCAGGCCTCGCACGAGGTCCTCGTCCGAGCCCAACGTGGTGATGTGCACAGGATGCGAATGGGGCACGTCGGCCAGCAGGGCGCCGAGGGTCACCACGAGCTGGCAGCCCAGGGCCTCGGCGAGGTCGACGACCATTTTGGAGAAGGTCCTCCAGCGCATGCTCGGTTCCGAGCCCTGCAGCAGCACGAGATCGCGCGGCGCGCGCGGCACGCGCACCTCGTAGAGCTCGAGCGCGGGCCACTCGATCTCGCGCACGCCGCCGTCGGCGATCGAGACCTTCGGACGGGTTGCCTGAAAGTCGTAGAACTCCTCGGGATCGATGCGCGCGAAGCGCGTCGCGCCGAGCGTCGCACCGACGTAGGACAGTGCAGCCGAGGCGGCGTCACCCGCGTCGTTCCACCCCTCGAAGGCGGCGATGAGAGCGGGGGCGCGCAGGCCGTCGGGACGGCGCTCCCATATCAACGGCTGCATCCGGGTCACCGTACATCATGGATGCATGCTGCCCGCCGACCCCACCGCCGCCCCGAGCGCCCTGACCGTGGCTTCGCTGCGCCCCGGTCAGGAGGTCGATCTGACCCTCGCCTGCACGCGCAAGGAACGCCTGCAGGCGCGCAGCGGCACGCCGTATCTGGCCCTCGAGCTACGCGACCGATCGGGGGCGATCGCGGCGCGCGTGTTCCGCGATGCCGACGTGCTCGGCGGTCGCTTCGAGCGCGGGGATCTGGTGCAGGTCCGGGGCCGGGTGGAGCGCTTCCGTGAAGCGTTGCAACTCGAGGTGCGCGCGCTCGCGCGCGCCCGCGACGCCGACCCGGCGGCCTTCCTGCCGGTCGCCTACCGCGATCTCGACGAGCTCGAGGGCTTCCTCGAGCATCTAGTGCGCGAGGTCCACGATCCCGCCCTGCGCGGCCTGCTCGAGTCGCTCCTGGGCGACGACCTGCTGCGCACGGCGTGGCGCCGCGCGCCGTGCTCGCGCGCCGGTCATCACGCCTACCTGGGTGGGCTACTCGAGCACACCGTGGCGGTGGGCACGCTGGCCCTGGAGGCAGCCCAGCTGCACCCCCGCCTGGAGCGCGACCTGCTGCTCTGCGCAGCGCTCGTGCATGACCTCGGCAAGACCCGCGAGTTCACCTTCGGCGCGGAGATCGAGCTCACCGACGAGGGTCGGCTGCTGGGCCATGTCGAGCTCGGCCTGCGCCTGCTCGACGAGCGCGCCCAGCGCGCCTGCCTCACTCCCGAGCGCCGCCTCGCGCTCGCCCACTGCGTGCTCACCCACCACGGTCCCGACGCCGCCCCCGGCCGGCGCTTCGGCTCCGCCGAGGCCCTGGCCCTGTACCGCCTCAACGCGCTCGACGCCTCCGTCAAGGGCGCGTTGGAGCACGGCCTGACCTAGCAGGGACTACCCTGTAGAGGGCGTGGAGCGGCTGGGCCCGGTGGCCCAGCCGGCCTTCAAAGCCGGTCGGCCGGGGCGACCCCCCGGTGGGTAGGTTCGACTCCTACGCCGCTCCGTCGCTGGAAATCGGCACTTTCTGCCCGGCCCTCGCCCGGTCGTTGCCCGGTCAACGTGTCCCGGTTGTGTCCCGGGGCGTGAAACCCCGTGAGGGCGACAAGCTGGTCGGCCACGGCCCGCAATGGGTGGCGCGTCGGCCGGCGGGGGCGTTGAGTCTCGCCAACCCCCGACAGCTATCTGCGCTTCTTCTTGTGGAAAAGGGCGAGGTACTCCTGCTCAGGGATCCCCGCCCGCTGGATCTGCTTCTGCAACAGCGTCCGCTTGACCTCACTGTGGTCGGGGATCGACAGGGCGTGTGGATGCCCTTCCTTGGTGAGGATGAAGTGAGCGCCCTTGGCCTTGCGCGCCAGCACCCATCCCGCCCTCTCCAACGCCTTGACGTGCTGCTCGCCGCTTGCCAGCGGGAGGTCGCGCTGGCCCAAACTACATCGGGACGGTGTACTGGGCCCGACCGGGAGTCTCGAACTCGACCGACTCGAAGAAGCGCTCGACCCTGACCTCGAGCACTCCGTTGATCGCGTCGATCAGGTTCTCGATGGCCTCCTTCTCGGTTTCGCCCTGCGCGACCGCGCCCGGCACGTCGGGGCACTCGGCCACGAAGCCCCCATCAATCGGGTCGGGCTCCAGCTCGACATGCAGGGTCCATGCTCCGCGGTGCTCCTCGCCCTCCTCGCCGAGCACGACATCGCGCACGTCCTCGACCTTGTTCAGCGCCCGACGAAGCGCCGCGAAAATGGTGTGCACCGCGCTGGTCGCCGGCGATCGCTGGGGCGAAGCCGACTGGGCGGCCGCGCGCACCGAGCGACGCCTGCTCGCGCCGCTGGGCTTCACGGGGTTCTTCGTTGTCATGCTTCTCACCTCGACCCTACCCGCCCCACGAAGGCGAGCATCACGCCAGGACATCGGCAGACGGCCGGGCTATGGGCCCCATCTCCCGTGACTTTCGCCATGGAGTGTACGCATCCTCCCACGCCGCAAGGTCGGTCCCCCGCTCGGCTGTTACGCGCGACGACGACCGCGGTTGAAACCCAGCCCCGGCGCGACGGGCTCCCCCACTAACCCTGCGATCGCATGGCACGCTCGGCCGCCGCCGCACCGCCCTCCGCGCGCAGGGGGGCGGGGCCACCGCGAAGAACCAATGCGACCCCCCTGCTCGCGCCTGATCGCCCGCACGTGAAGACGACCGGACGGCCACCTAGACTTGCTGTTCGTCGCCTGGTCCGCGACTTCGCTGCGCTGAGCCCGTCCCGGTCCACCCGGGGCGGGCTCTTGTGCGTCCTGTAAGGAGTGACGTCCGGGTGGCCACTTAGGATCGCGCCAGCGAAGTCGACCCGCCTCGAAGGGAGGCACCATGGACCAGACCGACCCGACCACCGCCACGCCCGTGTCAGGGCGACGCGCCCTGCCGACGAACGACCGGCTGACAGCAGCCGCGTCGAGGGTTCGGGGGTGCGCGTCGCCGTTGTCAGGGCTCGAGCGCGCGATGCGCGCCGCGCAAGACAGCGCGCAGGCGCTCATCGACTGGGCCGCCTCTGTCGGGTACGTCGTGCGGCTGGACTTCGCCAACACCGGCCGTCTGCTCACCGTCGAGGCCTCGGACTATCTCGCGTCCGAGCACGAGCGCGTCGACGAGCACGGCGTCCGCCGTCACGCCGAAGCTGTGGCCCGCCTCCTGGAACGCTCCCACGCCCGCTGCCGCGACGCGCACGCTCGCCAAGCGAGGGCGATCCGTCGCCGCGACCCCTGCGCCACCATCTGGCCCTGGCAGGTCAGCCGCCACGCCGAGATGGCCACCCAGCTCGGCGATCTGCGGCCTCCCGTCTCGACCGCCGGCGGCACCCGCGCCCGTGGCGCCGGACGGCCCCGTGCGCGACGCACCAGCAGCAGCTCGCGCACGAGCGGCGCGGACCCCGGCGACGAGGGCCCAGGAGAACCACCACCGCCCCGACTCGGGCTCGCCCCGCCGCCGAGGGCGATCCTCACCTACGGGCTCCTTACCGCCGAGCAGCGCGGCGCCGTCGAGGAGGTGGTCGCGTGACCCGCGAGCGGATGCCCGACGGCTCGACCGTCGAGCGGGACGCCACGGGGCGAATCATCGCCACCTACGTCGATGACGCGACCTGGGCGGCATGGGAGGCCGAGCGCCTCGAGCGCATCGAGCAGGCCCGGTCGCCCCGCGAGCCCCAGCCGTCCCGCCGGCAGGTGCTCGAGGCCGACAACGCAGCGCTGCGCGCCGAGGTTCACCAGGTTCACCGCCTGCGCGACCTGGCCGATGCCTTCGCGGTCATGCTCAGCGCGCAGGCCGAGCCGTGCCCATGCTTTGCGGTGCCGCCTGCGCTGGAGGTGGCGGCATGAGCGCGCCGGCCACGTGGACGAGTTCCTGCACGCGTTGCCACCGTGACGGGGTGGAGGTCGCGCCCAGGCGCGAGCACGGCGAGCGTGTTTTGTGCGCCCGCTGCGCCGCACTTCCCAAGCGAACACTTCCGGGAGATCGACCGGAAGTGTCGGAGGCCGCGCCCGGGGCTACGAACGGCAACGGGCGGGCGGCCAGCAAGCTCCACCGGCTGGACGTAGCGCGGATGGTGGCGCAGACACCGCCGCCTGTCCCGTGGGTCATCGACAACCTCGTGGTGCGCGGCGAGCTGACCGTCCTGCACGGACGCGAGGGCGAGGGTAAGAGCCTGCTGGCGATGGCCCTCGCCGCCGCCGTGGCGCTCGGCGAGTCCGAGGGTGGCTTTGACTGCCACCAGGGCGGCGTGCTCGTGCTCGACGCCGAGAACGGGTCGTACGAGATCCACCGTCGGGTTCACATCCTGGGGCTCCCGGCCACTGTTGAGGTCTACGAGCCGGGTGGCAGCGAGCGATTCGACCTGCGAAGCGATCTGCGCGAGCTCGAGGCCCTGCTCGCGCGCCATCGCCCGCACCTGCGGGTGCTCGACTCCTTCCGTTCTCGGTGGGGCGGCGAGGAGAGCGCCCGGGTCTCCCTGTACTACACCGTGAGCCGGGGCTTCGACTATTTCAGCGCCGAGGCGTGCGCGCAGCTGCTCGACACCGTCCACGGCGCGTTCGAGCGGCGGGTGGGGCAGTACTTCGGCGAGGTGATCGTCGGCTCCTTCCAGGACGAGCTGCCCGCGCTGCCCGCGTGGTCGGCGAAGTTCGCCGCCGAGTTCCAGGCCCGGCGCGGCTACGACCTGCTCCCCCGGCTCGCCGCGCTCTGGGAGGACGGCGGCGCGGACGCCCCCGCCGTGCGGCGCGACTACCACGCGACGCGCGCGGAGCTCGCCGAGGAGGCGTTCTTCAAGCCACTGTTCGACTGGCACGAGGCGCGCGGGCTGGTGTGCGGCTTCGACCAGCAGGGGCCGGCGCGCGCGGGCTACCCCGTCCAGACCGTCCGGCTCTACGCCGACTACCAGCGCACCCACCGGTGGTTCCAGGCGCCCGGCAGCGACCACCACGGCGAGGCGAAGATCCACTCCTCGCTCGCCCACCTGTACGACCGGCGGCGCGTGTGGATCGAGTCGTTCCACTCCTCCGGCTGGGGCGGCACGCTCGAGGAGACGTTCGACTGGCTGCTCCAGTGGCTCCGCGCCGGCGCGACGCTGTACGACCCCCACGCCGTGTACTACAGCACGCGCGGCGGCTGGTGGGAGTGGGCGCCGCCCTCCACCGACTGGCGCCAGCCCTACTGGCGGCACTACCCCCACTTCGCCCGCGCCGTGAGCCGCCTCTGCGCCGTGCTCTCCGAGGGCTGCCATGTCTGCGACGTCGGCGTGCTCTTCCCGAACGCCACCGTGCAGTCCGGGACCCGTCTCGACGGGCAGGACCCGGAGGCGCACGCCGCCCACGAGGCGTACCTCGCGCTCGCGGGGCTCATGCGCTGGTACAAGCTGGAGGTCGGCGCGATGGACCGCTCCCGCGCCGACTACGACGTGCTCGACGACGCCTCGGTCCAGCGGGGCGCGGTCCGCGACGGCGCGCTCGCGATCGGCGAGGAGAGCTACCCCGTGGTCGTACTGCCCGCATGCACGGTGCCCGAGGCCGCGACCGCCGCCCGCCTCGTGGAGTTCGTGGAGGC
>JAUJOF010000009.1:75254-140110 GCA_030447785.1 Solirubrobacteraceae bacterium | reverse complement strand
CGCCGAGCGTCACTTCACGGCCGCCAACGCGGAGCGCTACCGCACCGTGGCACAGGAGCGGGGCATCCAGGAGCTTGGCTGCTCGGAGCACCTCTACCGCTTCGCCCAGGCCCTCGCCGTCTGGGAGCACCCGCTGTGGCGGGCCAGCGCCCACGACGACCTCGACGCCTACGTGGCCTTCCTGCGCGAGGAGACCGACCTGCGGGTGGGCATCGAGGCCGACTTCGTGCCCGGGCGCGAGGACCGCATGGCCACGCTGCTGGAGGCCCGCGACTGGGACTACGTGATCGGCTCGGTGCACTTCATGGGCGACCTGGCCATCGACCACGAGGACTTCGACGTCTGGGACCACCGCGGGCACCGTCCCGACGAGGTGTGGGCGCGCTACTTCGAGACGGTGGGGGAAGCCGCGCGCAGCGGCCTGTTCGACGTGCTCGCCCACGCCGACCTGATCAAGGTCTGGGGCAGCCGGCGCCCCCGGCCGGAGGGTGATCTGCGCCGCTTCTACGAGCTCGCGATGGACGGCATCGCCGAGTCGGGCATCGCGGTCGAGGTCTCCACCGCCGGGCTGCGCAAGCCGGTGGGCGAGCTGTATCCCGCGCACGCCTTCCTGGAGATGGTGGTCGACGCGGGCAATCCGATCGCGCTGTCCAGCGACGCCCACACCCCCGACCAGCTTGGCTTTCGCTACGAGCAGGCCCTCGAGGTTCTCGACGGCCTGGGCGTGCGCGAGGTGGCGGTCTTCGAGGGACGCACGAGGCGGATGGAGACGCTCGGATGAGCATCACCACCGGCATCGGGTGGGATTGCCACCGCCTGGTCGAGGGCCGCCGGCTGATCCTCGGCGGCGTGGAGATCGAGCACGACCGGGGCCTGGACGGCCACTCCGACGCGGACGTGCTCTGCCACGCGGTCACCGACGCGCTGCTGGGCGCCGCCGGCCTGGGGGACATCGGGCAGCACTTCCCCGACGACGACCCGCGGTGGGAGGACGCCGACTCGGTCGCGCTCGTGCGCCACACCGCCAATCTGCTGGTGGCCGAGGGCTGGGGGGTGACCAGCGTGGACACGACCGTGCTCATGGAGCGTCCCAGGATCGCCGCCCACCGCGAGGCCATGCGCGCGACGCTGGCCGGGGCGCTGGGCATCTCCAGCCAGCGCGTCAACGTGAAGGCCACCACCGGAGAGGGCATGGGCTTCATCGGCCGCCAGGAGGGCGTGGGCGCCCTCGCGGTGGCCACCATCGCGCGCGGTTAGGCTCGGTTAGCCTCCCCTGGGATCCGCGTCGCACGCGAATACCCTGCGCGGCGATGCTGCTGGACCCGCGTCCGCAGGCTCTTCGCCCGGCGCCCGTGCGCACCGGCCTGGCCGTCCCCGCGCTGGTCTGCCTGGTGCTGGCCGCCCTGACGGTTGCGCTGCTGCCCTCCACCCCCTCGTACGACCCGTGGGCGTGGATCGTGTGGGGGCGCGAGGTCATTCACCTGGACCTGAACACGACCTTCGGTCCCTCCTGGAAGCCGCTGCCGGTGCTGTTCACCACGCCGTTCGCGCTGGCCGGGGACCTCGCGCCCGACCTGTGGCTGGTGGTCGCGCGCGCCACCGCGCTGGGCGCGGTGGTGGCCGCCTACCGGCTGGGCGCGCGCCTGGCCGGCCCGCTGGCCGGCGTGATCGCGGGCCTGGTGCTGGCGGTGGAGGAGTCCTACCTACGCACGCAGGCGATGGGCTTCTCCGAGGGGGCGCTCGTGCTCTGCGGCCTGCTGGCGGTCGAGCGCCACCTCGATGGCCGGCGCGGCCAGGCCTTCGCGCTGGGCGTGGCCGGCGGCCTGCTGCGCCCCGAGGCCTGGCCCTTCGTCGGCCTCTACGGACTGTACCTGTTGTCGCAGGCGTGGCGGGCCGCCGACGATCGCCCCGCCCGCGCCGCCCTGCGCCGCCTGCCCTGGGTCGCCGGCGGGCTGCTGGCCATGCTCGCGCTCTGGGTGCTGCCCGAGCTGTGGGGCTCGGGCAGCCTGTTCCGCGCCGCCGAGCGTGCCAACGACCCCAATCCCAGCAGCCCCGCCTTCTCGGCGGTGCCCTGGCTGACCATCGCCCGGGACTTCCTCGACGCTCTGGGGCCGCTGGGAAAGCTCGGCCTGCTGGTCGTGCCCTTCGCCGCGTGGACGCGGGGCGCCCGGGACACCCCGCGCCGGGCGCTGGGCGGGATCGCCGCCCTGGGCGCGGCGTGGCTGGGCCTGGTGGCCCTGATGACCGAGGCCGGCTTCGCGGGCAACCTGCGCTACCTGTACATGCCCCTCGGCCTGGGGGCCGTGGTCGCCGGAGTGGGGATCGCGTGGGTCACCGCCGCCCTGGCGCTGGGCCGCGCCACCGCCGCCGCCCGCCGGGGCGTCACCGCCGCGGCCGCCGGGCTGGCCGCGGTGCTGCTGGCCATCACGGCCGCCGGGACGCTGCCCCGCGAGCTCGAGCTGCTGGGCTACGAGGGCCGGCTGCGCGACGAGTTGCCCGTCGCGATCGCGCGGGCCGGGGGTCCCGAGGCCTTGCGCTCCTGTGGCGCGGTGCTTACCAACCCCTTCCTGGTGTCCGCCGTAGCCTGGGAGCTGGGCGTGCACACGGGCGCCATCGACCTGGAGGGCGATGCCCCCGCCGTCGTGCTGCGCACCCGCCACAGGCCCGAGGCGCGGGTGATGCCCACGCCGGGCATGCTCGCGGCCGCCCCCGGCCGCGCGGTGCTGGCGCGCACGCCGCTGTGGAAGGTGGTGGGCGCGTGCCGGTGACCGCTCCCCGCTCGCCGGCGCGTTCGGGCACGCCCGCCGGGGCTCCCGGCGTACCGCCCCCCCCGCGCGCCCACGTGGCGCGCCGTCGCGCCGGCGACGCATGGCTGGGCCTCGAGGCGCGCGCGCACGCGCTGGGCGCCTCGCGTCATGCGCGCACGCTCGCGGTCCTCGCCGTGCTGGTGGTGGTCGGCCTGTCGGTCTTCCTGCGCACCCGCGCCATCGGAGCCGGCTTCTGGATGGACGAGGGCATCGCGGTGGGGATCGCCTCTCACCCCCTCGTGGAGATCCCCGACGTGCTCCTCCGCGACGGCGCGCCACCCTTCTACTACCTGCTCCTGCACATCTGGATCGCGCTCTTCGGGAGCGGCGAGGCGGTCACCCACGCGCTCAGCATCGGTTTTGCCGTGCTCACGGTGCCCGCCGCCCTGTGGGCCGGGCGCTCGCTGTTCGGCGCGCGGGCGGGCTGGATGGCCGCGATCGTCGCGGCCGTGCACCCCTTCCTGACCTACTACGCGCAGGAGACCCGCATGTACACGCTGGTCGCACTGTTGGGTCTGCTGGCCTGCGCGACCTTCGCCCACGCCTTCGTGCACCGCCGCCGCGCTTATCTCCTCCCCTTCGCGGCGAGCCTCGCGCTGCTCGCGCTCAGCCACAACTGGGGGCTGTTCCTGGCCCTGGGCACCCTTGCCGCGCTGGTCGTCGTGGTGCGCGCGACCGCCGACCGTCGGGCGCTGCTGCGCGACGCCGGGCTGGCCTACGGCGCGGTGGCGCTCGCCTACCTGCCGTGGGTGCCCAGCCTCGTCCGCCAGATCGTGAGCACCGGCGCGCCGTGGTCCGAGCGCCCCGACCTCGCCGCCCTGACCGGCGGTATCGTCCAGGCCCTGGGCGGCACCGCGGGGGCCCTGGCCGTGGTGCTGGTGGGCGGCGCGGGACTCTGGCGCCTGGTCGAGCGCGGCCGCGCGGTCACCCCCGAGCAGGAGCGCCGACGCCTGGCCGCCCTCGCGCTGATCACCGTCGCGACCGCCACGCTGGCCGGCGCCTGGCTGAGCTCGCAGCTCTCGCCCGCCTGGGCGATGCGCTACATGGCGGTGGTGGTGGGCCCCGCCGTGCTGATCGTGGCCGTCGGCCTGGCCCACGCCCGGCGACTGGGACTGGTCGCCCTCGTGGTGCTGGCGGTGGGCTGGTTCGACCCGCGCGTGGGGGCGATCGAGGGCAAGAGCAACGTGCGCCAGGTGGCCACCAGCGTCGAGTACCGGCCCGTCGGGCCCGGCGACCTCGTGGTCTCCACCCAGCCCGAACGCGTGTCCACGCTGAGCTACTACCTGGGCGACGAGTACCGCTACGCGACGTCGCTGGGACCAGTGGCCGATCCCCGCGTCTTCGACTGGCGCAACGCCGTCGAGCGTCTGGAGGACGCCCGGCCCACGCCCACCGCCGACCCGCTCGTCGACAGCCTGGCGCCCGGTCGCGCGCTGATCCTCGTGCAGCCGATCATCCGCACCCAGAGCTGGGACGCGCCATGGACGAGCGTGGTGCGTCGCCGTATCGCCCAGTGGGAGGAGCTCCTCGACGAGGATCCCCGCTTGCGCCGGTCAGAGGCGCTGCCGGAGTTCGGCTTCGACCCGCTGCCCCGGGGAGTGCGCGCCGTCATCTACCGCAAGCGCTAGGGCGCCACCCGGCGCGCCCAAGGCGGGCCGACTGTAGCCTTACCCGTCGCAACTTCGTTTCGTCGCAAAGGTTCTCCGGCAGGATGCCGACACCCGCTCCCTCCAGAGGCACGACGCCTCCCTGTTCCACGCTGACGCGCCGGGCGGCGCTCGAGCGGTCCCTGCTCGTGGCCGGGGGCCTGGCGCTTGCTCCGCTCGCAGCGCGAATGGGCGATCCCTCCGAGGCGGCGGCCGCGTCCGTCGGGCCTCAGACCCTGGGCCCCCGGGCCGAGGCCACCGATTGGAGCACCGCCGACTACTGGCGGCTCGCCGATCGTGTGGCGGGGCGCTTCGACGGCCGCTGGGTGGCGGACGTGGGTGCGTACACGCCGGTTCGCGACCCGTACTCCACGGTGGTCAACGCCGCCATGCTCACGATCCACGCCACCGCGGCGGCTCAGGGCCACCAGGGAGCGGCGCGCAACGACGCGCGTGCGCGCGCGCTGGTCGCCGCGCTCACGGCCAGCCCGGCTCCCTGGCGTGAATCCGGTTCTCCCCGGTTGGCCGACAAGATGTTCCACACGCCCGGGTGGACCGGCAGCTTGGCCAATCCGCTGGCCGGCCAGGACAAGGCCATCGATCCCAAGGTCGCCGAGGGGCTCGCCGTCGCCCATGGGGCGCGGAGCGTCCTGGGGCTCGACGAGGCAACGGCCGACCGCGTCGTGGACTATGTCGATCGTTGCGCGCGCGGGCGCTTCTTTCGCTACCCCAACGTGCGGCTCAACCAGATCAACTGGAACTGCGAGCTCTACGGTCTGGCGGCTGCGCTGACCGGCGACCCGCAGCTGCTGCGCCGGGACTACCGCCAGCACGTCGAGAGCTTCTGTCGCTACGCCCGGCGCCCCCAGCGCCGCGACGGCAGCCCCAACCTCGGGCCGGGCTATCACTTCGTCTACCTCCCGCAGTACTCGATGGGCCACCCCTACAACGTGGACAGCGCCGAGTACGCCAACGAGACCATCCACTTCACCCTGTGGCACCGCCAGGCGCGGGCGGCGGGCATGGCGTCGCTGTCCGGTCACGCCCGGCGCATCCTCACCGCGTGGGTCGAGCGCATCCTGTGCGGCTACTGGACCCATGCCGGCTATCTGAACTGGGACAGCGGGTTCGGGCTCGAGCGCATGCACCACGGCAAGACCTGGGGGCTGGCCCACCAGGCGCTGCTGGCCATCGCCCTGAGCCCCGAGTTCCACCAGTTCAAGGCCTACGCGGGCTGGGCCAAGCACTTCCACGACGCGGGTCTGGCCACCTTCGAGCGACTGCTGGACGACGAGCCGGACAACGAGTTCCCCGACGCCTCGCTGCACGACCTGCCCGAGCGGGCCCAGGGCTCATCGGCGCGCAACCTCTTCGCGGCCCGTATGGCCGCCCACGCGGTGCGCGCGGTGGACTGGGAGCTGACCTCGGTGCGCAGCCGTCGCCCGCCGCCCCTGTTTGCCTTCGATCCCGACAGCGGTCGCCTGGCCGTGACGACCGCGAGCTACTCGACGGTGGTCCTTCCGCGCACCCGGCGGGCCGTGGACTATGGCGGCTNGGTCGCGGTAGGCGCTGTCGCCCCAGATCGCGCGCAGCAGCTCCTGGCGGTTGAACAGTCGCCCGGGGCGCGACATCAGGCAGGCCAGCAGCTCGTACTCGGAGAAGGTCAGGCGCACGACCTCGCCGCGCGCGGTGACCTCGCGCTTGCGCAGGTCGAGGCCCACAGGGCCGATCTGCACCACCTGATCGTCGAGCACCCGCCCGCCCGCGCGGCGCATCACGGCGCGGATGCGGCTGCGCAGCTCGGCCACTCCGAAGGGCTTGGTCACGTAGTCGTCGGCGCCGGCCTCGAGGCCGAGCACGATGTCGGCCTCGCTGTCCAGTGCGGTGAGCATGATCACCGGAACCACGTTGCGCCGCGCGCGCAGCTCGCGGCACACCTCGTGGCCGGCCGGGCCCTGGCCCAGCGCGACATCCAGCAGGACGACGTCGAAGGTGTCGCGCTCGGCCGCCTCCAGTGCGCTGGACCCGTCGGGAACCGCGGTGACCGAGTGCCCCTCGCGAGAGAACGACCGCGCGAGCATCTCGCGCAGCGGGGTGTCGTCGTCGACGACGAGGAGGCGCAGGGAACCCTTGGAGACGGCCATGTCCAGCGCGAAAGGGTAGAGCGCGCGGCGGGCGCTCAGGCCTGCGCGCCCCGCACCCACGGAGGCGGCGGTCGAGTCGCGCCCGCGAGCCTCTACGTTCTGGGTCACATGCGCTCCGTCCGCCTCCATGACACCGCCTCGGGGCAGCTGCGCGAGCTGCGCCCGCGCGAGGGCCGGCGCGTGGGCATCTACGCCTGTGGCCCAACCGTCTACGGGCGCATCCACGTGGGCAACGCGCGCCCGTTCGTCACCTTCGCGCTGCTCGCACGGTTCCTGGAGCGCGAGGGCTACGACGTGACGCTGGTGGCCAACGTCACCGACGTCAACGACAAGATCTACGACGCCGCCGGGCGCATGGGCGTGGCCAGCGCGGTGCTGGCGCGCGAGATGACCGCCGCCTACATGGCCGACACGGACCTGCTGGGCCTGGGCCGGCCCGACCACGAGCCGCTGGCCTCCGAGACCATCGGGCGCATCGTGGAGCTCATCGAGGCGCTCATCGCCCGCGGGCACGCCTACGCCGTGGAGGGCGACGTGTTCTTCCGCGTGCGCTCGGACCCCGGCTACGGCGCGCTGTCGCACCGCTCCCTGGAGGCCATGGATCAGGGCGAGGGCCTCGAGGGCACCCAGCGCAAGGAGCATCCGCTGGACTTCGCGCTGTGGAAGGCTCACAAGGAGGGCGAGGACACCGCCTGGGAGGCGCCGTGGGGACGTGGACGCCCGGGCTGGCACATCGAGTGCTCGGCCATGGCCGAGGAGCTGCTGGGGCTGGAGTTCGAGATCCATGGCGGGGGCAGCGATCTGGTCTTCCCCCACCACGAGAACGAGGCGGCCCAGACCCGCTGCGCCCGCGGGCGCGAGCTGGCCCAGGTGTGGATGCACAACGGCATGCTCCAGCTGGGCCGCGACAAGATGGCCAAGAGCCTCGGGAACGTCGCGCCGCTGCACGAGGTGGTGACCCGCCACGGGCGCGACGCGCTGGTGATGTTCTTCGCCGGCGCGCACTACCGCCAGCCCGTGGCCTTCGACGAGGCCTCGCTGGCCGAGGCGCGGGCGCGCGTGGAGCGGGTGCGCGAGGCGGGCAGGGGCCTGGTCGACGGCATCTCCCCTGACGACATGGTGCACTGGCGCGATGCGTTCTTCGGCGCGCTGGCCGACGACTTCAACACCGCGGCCGCCCTGGGCCACCTGTTCGAGTGGGTGCGCGAGGCCAACCGGCGCGGGGGCGGGCTGGGCCACTCTCACCTGATGCAGATGCTCGACGTGCTCGCGCTGGGCGGGCTGCTCGAGGCCTCGGGACCCGAGCCGGGGGCGGAGGAGCTCGAGCTGCTGGCCCGCCGTGACGCGGCGCGCGAGCAGCGCGACTTCGCCACGGCCGACGCCCTGCGCGACGGGTTGCGCGCCCGAGGGTGGGAGGTGCGCGACGGGGAGCAGGGCGCGCGCCTCGTGTGGAGCGAAGCGCGTTGAGCGGCCGGCGGGGCCAGCGTCAGCCCTCTGGCGAGGTCCTCTACGGTCGCAATCCCGTCCGGGAGGCTCTCGCCGCGGGCCGGCGGGCGGTCGGGCCGGTCTGGGCGACGGCGCCGTCGGCGCGTGAGCCGTGGCTCTCCGGCGTCGAGGTCGTCGTGGAGGATGCGCCCGCGCTGACCGCCCGGGCGGGCACCGATGCGCACCAGGGCGTCTGTGCGCTCGCTGCGCCCTATCCGTACGTCGACGCAGCCGATCTCCTGGCTGCGCCCGACGCGCTCGTCGTGGCCCTCGACGAGGTGCAGGACCCGCAGAACGTGGGTGCGATCGGTCGCAGCGCGGAGTGTGTGGGCGCGACCGGGGTCGTCCTGCCCCAGCGGCGCACGGCGGAGGTGACGCCGGCGGTGGCCAAGGCGTCGGCGGGCGCGGTCGAGCACCTGCCCGTGGCCCGCGTGCGCAACCTGGCCGACTGGCTGGGGGAGGCCAAGGAGGCCGGCGCATGGTGCTACGGGGCGGCCGTCGAGGCGGACACCGCCTACGACGCGCCCGACTACCGCGGCCGGGTGGTCCTCGTCCTGGGCGCCGAGGGGCGTGGCCTGCGCCCGCGGGTCGCCGCTGCGTGCGACGCGCTGGTCGCCCTGCCGCTGCGCGGGCGCATCGCGTCGCTCAACGTGAGCGCCGCGGCGGCGGTGGTGCTGTACGAGATCTTGCAGCGCCGCGAATGCGTTGACAGCGCTTCATAAGAGCGGCTAGGTTCCATCCGACTCACCGTCGACCTCAGGTCGAGGTAGTCTGATATCGACCCATTCGGTCGGCGCCCGGGGAGGGGTCCGCCGCCGAGCACCACCGACGCCCTCTGCCCGGGGCGGAAAGGACTGCTCGTGGCCAGGCTCTTCCGTAACCCTCAGTCTCAGGCTCAGGTCACCGACCTCTACCTGATCGCGCTCGCCAAGCAGGGCGACGCGACGGCCTACGACCGGATCGTGCGCCGCTACTACGGGTTCGTGCGCCTCAAGGCGTCGTCGTATTTCCTCGCCGGCGGGGACGCCGACGACCTCGTCCAGGAGGGCCTGGTCGGCCTCTACAAGGCGGTGCGCGACTTCCGCCCCGACCGCGAGTCGTCGTTTCGCAACTTCGCGGAGCTGTGCATCACGCGCCAGATCATCACCGCGGTGAAGACGGCCACGCGCAACAAGCACAGTCCCCTCAACCAGTACGTCTCCTTCAGCGCCACGCCGGCCGGCGCCATGGAGGGCGAGCCGACGCTCGACGAGGTCATCGCCGGCCCGGCCGTCCACGACCCCGCCAACCAGGCCATCTCCACCGAGGAGCTGCAGTCGCTCGTGGGCTGCCTGTCGACCGCGCTGTCCGAGCTCGAGTCGCGCACCCTGGCCCTCTACCTCGACGGCTACTCCTACGAGGACGTCGGCCGGCGCATCGGCTGCGACGCCAAGACGGTGGACAACGCCCTGCAACGCGTCAAGCGCAAGGTCGGGTCGCACCTGATGGCGCGCGCGGTGCCGGCCTGAGGCGCCACGCCCTCGGCGTCGCCCCGTACCATCGAACGCATGTCCACCCTCCTGGTCGTCCTGCTGGTCGTCGCCGCCCTGCTCGTGGCCCTCGCCGTCGGCGGCGCGATCGCCACCGGGCGTCGGGTGCGCGCCGGCGCCTCGAGCCTGCACCAGCAGGTCGAGGAGGCCAACCGCCAGCTGGCGGCTGCCCACGCGGAGGACCGCGGCTGGGAGCGCAGCGCGCTCGAGGGCGCCGCGCGCGAGGCCTTCGCCGCGGCTCACCCCGCAGAGGAGCTGGCCGGCCTCGATCTCGTCCAGGTCATCGACCGCCCGGGCACCGACGACGACGAGGCGGTCTTCCGGGCCACCGGCGCCTCGGGTGCCAGCCACGAGCTGCACCTCGGCCGCAGCGAGGGCGTGTGGGTGCCCGCCGGGCGCTGAGGGCCTGGCTCAGCTGAGCGGCTTCAGTCCGCCGCCGCGCTGGCGCTCGCTGCGGTAGTCGACCTTCTCGCAGTTGCGGAACTTGTAGCGGTGCTTGCGCGAACGCGCGACGTGGTAGATGTCGCGCCCCGGCCCGCAGTCCACGAGGCCGCGGCCGTAGTGCACGGAGACCGCGTCGTTGCCGGTGCCCGCGTAGATGGAGTTGCGCCCGTGCGAGCCGTAGATGAAGTCGCTGCCGCCGCCGCCCCAGATGCGGTCGTGCTGTCGGGCCGGCTGGTTGCGGGCGTCCCAGTCGCCCCACAGTACGTCCGAGCGTGCCCTGCCGCGAAGCACGTCCGAGCCGTGGTGTCCCAGCAGTTCGTCTGAGCGCTCGGTGCCGGTGAAGTCCGCCGAGCGCGACTGCGCCTTCTCGATGACGCCGTCGATCGTCGGCCAGTATTCGTGGGAGGCGCAGCCGGTGCACGGCCGGCCGGGGATGTGGCTGGCGCCGGCCACGCCGCCCAGGCCGGTGAGCGCGGCGACCACGACAGCGAAAGCCAGGCCGCTGGCCCAGCGCGCCTTGGGGCGCCGCGGCTCACCGTTGGCCGAGACAGCGCACGCCCGACCAGCGCCGGGCTTGTCGTTTTCCGTTGCGAGATGGTGTTGCACCGCAGGTGACTCCCTGGTGATCGTTCGCTGGTCTTGCCGCTTGCATGCGCCGAGCAGCGCAGGCTCCGCAGCGACCCGTGCCCCCTCTATCGACCTCCCCCGCGTCCAGCTGAAGCCTGGATGAAGTGGCAGTCGGCTCTTGGCGCGTCAGGCGCCACTCCCCGAAGCAAATCCCCTCGCCCGCCTGAGAGCCCGCCCCCGGATTCGAACCGAGACAAGCCTCATTACAAGTGAGGGGCTCTGCCAGTTGAGCTAGGCGGGCGGGACGCTGCTCAGGCTACCGGCCGCCAGCGGGCCAAGCGACAGGCGGCCGTGGCCGGTGGCGTAGACGCCGCGGTGGACGGGGCGCAGGCGATGGTTGCGAACCCGCAGCTTGATGGCGCCGTCGCCCACCCCGCGCTCGCAGCTGCCGACCGGCCACGATGCCGTGCTGAAGGCCGGCGAGAGCGGCGATCAGGCGATCGGGACCCTCCGTGGAGGATTCGGGGCCGTAGTGATCCCCAATCCTCCTCGCGCTCGCCATGCTCCCATCCTGGCTGCCCGAAGCGCGCGTGAAACCGGCGCTTCGTGACGAAACTGCCGCGAATCAGCCCGCCAGCGCCGTCTCGGCGCGCTCGCGGGCCTCGGCCTCGGCGCGCTGGGAGGCCCGCACGAGCAGGCGCTCGCGTAACGCCGGCGCGGCCTCTTGGGCCCGTCCGCGGGCGAGGTCCCGCGCGCGGTCGGCGGCTCGCATGCGAGCGCGCTGGCGTGCGGTCGCCAGGCGGGACTCGACCTCCTCTCGGGCAACGGCCCCCGCGGCGCGGCGGGCCGCGCTGCGCGACCGGCGCGTGGCGCGCTCCTCGGCGGCCTCCAGGTCGTCGTCACGCACGCAGACGCGGCGCCGCTCGACCGCCTCGGCGGCGATCTCGCCGCGCACGGTCGCGCTCGCCTGCGCGGTGGCCTCGGCCGTCGAGGTGACCGAGGCGCTCGCGGTGGCGCGGGCGCCGTCCCCGCCGGTGGCCGTCGCCTGCTCGCGCACCGTCACCGACACGGGCACCGACGCGCGCCGCGTCGCCGAGACCGAGACCGGCAGCGACACCTCGCCACGCACCTCGGGCGCCGCGCAGACCTGCGGCGGCTTCGATGACCCGCCCGGGTCGACCACCCCGCCGTCGCCCCCCGGATCCCCTCCCTCGCTGCCCCCGGAGGCCGCCAGTGCCACCCCGAACCCGACGACCAGCACGATCACCACCAGTGCCGCCGAGATCGGCGCGCGGCCCAGGCGCTTCCTCAGGACGGCTCGCCCGACAGCGCGTACTCGAGGTCGCCGTGGCCGTTGGAGGAGACGACATGCTCATAGGTGGGCACGTCCTCGTCAGGCGGCGCGTTCAGGCGCCGCTCGATCTCCCCGAGCGCCACGCCGAAGAGGAGGTGGCGCCAGGTGGCCTGGACGAAGGCGCGCGGGTCGCCCCACAGCGTCGGGAGCTGCTTGCGCGCGGGATGGACTCGCTCCACGACGGGCAGCAGCGGCCACGTGGCCAGGTGCTCGGCCATGCCGGCCACGGGACCGCGCAACCAGGAGGGCAGCGGCAGGCGCGGCGCCGCGTTGGCGTACAGCGCGCCGAACAGCGCTCCGTTGGCCGCGTGCAGCGCGAGCCCGATCGGCCGCCAGGCGGGTCCGCGCGTGACCGCCTTGCCCAGCAGTTCGTGGTCGGAGTATCGGACGCCGAAGACCCGGATGTCGAGCGGCTCCTGGGCCGCCCACACCGAGGCGGCGATGGCGCCGGCGACGGCGCCCCTGACGGTGCGCGCGGTGTCGAAGCTGGCCACGTGTGCACTGTAACGGCCGTCACACCCCTGGGTACATCCGGCATGGACCGCGACGCCCTCCTCCACCGCACCGAGACGCGCGGGGTCAACCCCCTCGTGTACTGGATCACTCGGGCGCTGTTCCAGCCCTTGCTCCACCTGTGGTTTCGCATGAGCCGCATCGGGCGCGAGCACATCCCGGCTGACGGTCCGGTGCTCCTCGCGGCCAACCACCGCTCCTTCCTCGATCCCTTCCTGATCGCCACCATGGTGCGCCGGCCCGTGTACTCCGTGGCCAAGCAAGAGCTGTTCGCCAACCGACTGGTCGCCTGGTACCTCAACAGCCTCGGCGCCTTCCCGATCGATCGCCACAACGCCGACGCCGACGCCATGGGCACGGCCCGCTCGCTGCTGGAGCGCGGCGAGTGCGTAGTGATCTTCCCCGAGGGCACGCGCACCCGGCCCGGAGCCCTGGGCTCGCCGCGTCGCGGCGTCGGGCGCCTGGCGCTGGAGACCGGTGCCCCCGTCGTGCCGCTGGCCCTCATCGGCACCGAGGCGATCCGCCGCGGCTGGCGCATCCGTCCGCACAAGGTCCGCCTGCGCGCCGGGCGGCCGCTGACCTTCCCCCGGGTCGAGCAGCCCTCCGCGCAGCTGGCCGGTGCGGTGACCGAGCGAATCTGGCCGTGCGTGGCCCTGCAGTGGGAGTGGCTGGGCGGCACGCCGCCGCTGCGCCGCGCCGCCGTGATCGGCGCCGGCTCATGGGGCACCGCGGTGGGCGTGGCGCTCGCTCGCGCGGGCGTGCACGTGGAACTGGGCTGTCGCACTGCGCGCCAAGCGGGCGAGCTGGCCGCCCAGGGCGAGAACCGCCGCTACCTGCCCGGCGTGGAGCTGCCGTCGCAGCTACGCCCCCGCGCATGCACGGAGCTCGACCTGGCCGGGGCTGACCTCGTGGTGCTGGCCGTGCCCTCCGGCGAGCTGCCCGCCGCGGTCGCCGCCCACGGCGGCGCCATCCCCGAGCGCGCCGGGGTGCTCGTACTGGCCAAGGGCCTGGTCGGTCCGCTGGGCACGCTTCCCAGCGTCTACGTGGCGCAGCGCACCCGCGCCCGCGCGGTGGGCTGCCTGGGCGGCCCCGGCCACGCCGCCGACGCGCTGGCTCACGGCGCCTCGCTGCTGGTGGCCAGCGCCGACCGGGGCTTCGGCCACCAGGTCCGCGCCGGGCTGCGGCGCGCCGGGCTGGATGTGGAGGTCAGCGACGACGTCGCCGGCGTCGAGCTGGCCGGCGCGGCCAAGAACGCCGCCGCCCTGGCCGCCGCCGCGGCCGGCAGGGCCGGGCCCAACGCCGCCGGCGCTGCCGCCGGCCGCGTCTTCGCCGAGGTCGGCGAGCTGGCCGGCCGGCGCGGCGGGCGCCGGACCTTCTTCGCCGAGGCCGGCGAGCTGGCCGGCCATCGCCGAGGGCAGCGCAACCGCCGCCGCCGGACTTCACCGGGCTGGCCGAGCGCATCGGCGAGCTGGGCCAGCGCGGCCGACGGTCACACGGCCGCCGAGCGCATCGCCGGCGAGCTGGGCCAGGCGGCCGAGGCGCTGCACACGGTCCCGCTGCTGGCCCGCGCCGCGCGCCAGGACGGCCTCCGGGCGCCGGCCCTCGCCGAGCTCGCCCGCCTGGTCGAGGGCGAGGTGCCCGCCGAGCGCTGGGTGGCGACCGTCACGGCCCCCCGCGCGGGGCGGGGAGCGCGCGCGGCGTAGCGCGGGAGCCGGGGTACCCTCACGTGCGTGGCGGCCAGCGAGCAGCTCGGCAAGGCCCAGCTCGACCGGGAATTCTCCGAGCTGTACCGCACGCATCTGCGCGATGTCTACTCCTACTCCTACTACCGGGTCGGTAACCACCACGACGCCGAGGACCTCACCGAGCAGACCTTCCTGCAGGCCTACCGCCACTTCGCGCGTGCCCAGGCCGAGTCCGACGGGCGCCCGCTGCGCCCCTGGCTCATCCGCATCGCCCACAACCTGGCGGCCAACCACTACCGCGACCGCGCTCGCAAGCCCCAGACACACATCGATGACACGCACGCGATCAGGGCCCCTCACACCACGGAGGAGCTCGTGGCCGGCCGCGAGGAGCTGGGCAGCATCCTCCAGGGCATCGAGCAGCTGCCGGCCGACCGCCGCGAGGCGCTGATCATGCGCTTCGCGCTGGGGATGGACAACCGGGAGATCGCCCGCGCCCTGGGGCGCAGCGACGGCGCCACCAAGGTGTTGTTGCACCGGGCGGTCAGGCAGCTCGAGCAGATCGTGAAGAGATGATGGGATGAGCGAGATGGCTCCCGACAGCTTCGAGACCACCCTGCGTCGCGCGCTGGCGCCGGTGGAGCCCCCCGCGGAGCTCGCCCAGCGCCTGGAGGACACCCTGCAGGAGCTCACGCTCATGGCCGCCGACGAGCTGGAGGCCTGGGAGCTGGGCGCCATGCGCGACCCGCGCAACTGGATGCGTCCGGTGGTCGCCGCGGGGGTGGGGGCGACGGCCGGCACCGCCCTCGTCCTGCTGCGCGTGCGCGCCGTGCACCGTCGGCGGCGCTCGCGCGACCCGCTGGACGTCGCCGGCCGCGCACTCGGGGGCATGACCGGCCAGGTCAGGCGCCTGCGCCGGCGATGATCCGTCCGGCGCGGCCAGCCGTTAGCAACTAGGACATGGCGCGCGATCACGAGCCCGACCCGGGGGCGCTGCACCACTTGGCCGACGAGGAGCTCATGCGCCTCGTGCGCTCCAGCGACCCCCGGGCCTTCGCGGTCGTCTACGAGCGCCATCGTGGATCGGCCTTCTCGCTGGCCTACCGTATGTGCGGCACGCGGACGGCGGCCGAGGACGTCGTCCAGGAGGCCTTCCTGGCGCTCTGGCGCAGCGGCGGGCGCTACGATGCCAGGCGCGGCTCGGTTCGCACCTGGGTGCTCGGGATCGTGCACAACCGCGCGATCGACGCGCTGCGCCGCGCCACCGTGCACGACCGCCGGCGCGCGAGCGACGAAGGCCTGGAGGAGCGCTTCGAGACCGGCGAGCGCACGGACGCCGAGGTCGCCCGCCGGGCGGAGGCCAGCGAGATCCGCTCCGCCCTTGGCGAGCTGCCCAGCGAGCAGTCCCAGGTGATCGAGCTGGCCTACTACGGCGGCTTCACCCATGCCGAGATCGCCGACATGCTCGGCGCGCCGCTGGGCACCGTGAAGGGCCGCATGCGTCTCGGACTGGAGAAGCTACGCGGCCAGCTCGACGGGCTCGCGCCGGAGGGGGGGATCTGATGCGCGAATGCGACCGATGCGACGACGCGGGCGCCTGGGCGCTCGGGGCTCTTCCCGAGCAGGAGGCCGGCGACTTCGCCGTCCATGTGCAGACGTGCGAGGTCTGCGCCGCGCAGGTGCGCAAGCTGCGGCCCGTGGCCGACGTCCTGCCCCGCGGGGTCGAGCAGGTCGAGCCCCCGCCCGAGCTGCGCGACCGGATCATGGCGGTGGTGGAGCGCGAGGCGTCGCTGCTGGCCGCCGCGGGCCCCGAGGCCGACCGGCCGGCCGCCGGCGAAGCGGCGCAGTCGCCGCGGCCCAGGGGGGGCGCCAGCCGCGCCGGTCGCGGATGGCGCGGTTGGGGCTTCGCTCCGCGCGCGGCCATCGCCGCCGCCGTGGCCTGCGCTCTGGTCGGCATCGGCGTGGCGGCCGGGGTTCTCGCCGGCGATGAGGACGAGCAGATCCCGCGTCAGGTCGCCGCCCAGGTCGACGAAGAGCAGGCGCCGCTGGCCGAGGCCGTGCTGCGCGGCACCGGCGGCCAGGCCAACCTGGTGATCTCCGGCCTGCCCGCTCCGCCCGAGGATCGCGTCTACCAGGTCTGGCTGCGCCGCTCGGACGGCGCGCTGCAGCCCACCGACGTGCTCTTCACGCCCAACTCCCGTGCCGCCGCCACCGTGGACGTGCCCGCGGACCTGCAGAAGGTCGAGGAGGTGCTCGTGACGCACGAGCCGATGGGCGGCAGCCAGCAGCCCACCCAGCTGCCGGTCCTCGTCGCCGAGCCGTCGTAGCGCCCTGCGGCGCTATCGTCATCGAGTAGTGGCCACCACCGACGCGACCGCAACGACCTGCTATCGCCACCGCGATCGCGAGACGGGGGTCTCCTGCTCCTCGTGCGGGCGGCCGATCTGCACGGAGTGCATGACCTCGACGCCCGTGGGCATGCGTTGCCCCGAGTGCTCCAAGCAGTCCACGAAGGTGCGCAACCTCGCGTCGACGCGCCAGGAGGCGACCCTGACGCGGGTGCTCATCGGCATCAACGTGGCCGTGTGGCTGGCCATGCTGCTCACCGGCAGCACCCTCTTCCAGCCCGCGGGCGTGGTCGCCGAACTGGGAGTGCTGCAAGGTGCGGCCATCGCCGACGGTGAGTGGTGGCGGGTCGTCACCGGCGGCTTCCTGCACGCCAGCATCTTCCATCTGCTGCTCAACAGCTACTTCATCTACATCATGGGCGAGCTGCTGGAGCCGGGCATCGGCAAGCTGCGCTTCGGGCTCATCTACGGGGTCGCCCTCCTGGGTGGCTCCCTGGGCGCGCTGCTGCTCACCGATCCGCTGCAGCCCACCCTCGGCGCATCGGGGGCGGCCTTCGGTCTGCTCGCCGCCGGGATCGTCGGCCTGCGAGCTCGGGGGATCAGCCCGATGCAGTCGGGGCTGGGTCCGGTCCTGCTGCTCAACCTGGCCATCACCTTCCTGATTCCCGGCATCTCGATCGGCGGCCACCTCGGTGGCCTGGCCGCGGGCTTCGTGGTCGGATGGCTGCTGCTCGACGCGCCACCGCGCCTGGGCTCGCAGAAGGCCCCGATCGCGATCTCGCTGGCCGTCGGCGCCGCCTGCGCCGTGGGCGCCGTGTTGCTGGCCGGATAGGCTAGGCGGCGAGGACCTCCTCGTAGAGGTCCTGCACCGCCGCGACCATCCGCCGGGGGGCGAAGCGGGCCCGGACGTCGTCGGCGGCTGCGGCGCCCAGGCGCTCCCGGCGTCCCGGGTCGTCGCGCAGCCCGGCCAGCGCGGCGGCGAGCGCGTGCGGGTCGCCGGGGGCCACCAGCGCGCCCGTGCGCCCGTCGCGCAGGATCTCCGGCAGCCCACCGTGGGCCGAGGCCACCACGCAGCAGCCCGCGGCGGCGGCTTCGAGCGCTGCGTTGGGCAGCGGGTCGGGGCGCGTGGAGGGCACCGCCACGACGTCGGCGGCGCCGTAGACCGTCTCGGCGTCGTCGCGGAAGCCCGGGAGGTGGACGCGGTCGGCGACGCCCAGCCGCGCGGCGAGCGCGCGCAGCTCATCCACGCGGCGCTCCTCGCCCGGCCAGGCGTCTCCGGCGAGGAGGGCATGGGCGGGGAGTGGGGCCGCAGCGCACAGCGCAGGCTCGGCCAGGGCGCGCACCAGCACGTCCTGACCCTTCCACGCCGAGAGCCGGCCCGCGAGGGCGATCACGAAGGCCTCCTGGGGCAGGCCCAGCACGGCGCGCGCGGCCGTGCGCTCCGCGCGGCGCGGCGCCACCGCCAGCCCGTCGTGGAGCACGCGCGCGGCGGGTGCGCCGGCGAACTGGGCGACCACCGCCTCCGACACGCACGGCAGGGCGGCGGCGGTCAGCAGCAGACGGCGGTGGGCCGGCCACAGCCGGGGGAAGTCGTCGTAGCTCTCGCGCACGTGCCATACATGGGGCACGCTGGCAGCGCGCGCGGCGGCGGCGCCGCCGAGCGTCACGGAGGTGTTGGAGTGCACGAGCACGACACGGCGTGCCCGCGCCAGCCCGCCCAACACCCGCGCGTCGGCACCCAGCGCGCGCGCCACGCCGGCCAGCCCGCCTGCGCTGAGCAGCGCACGGCGCAGCACCGCCAGCTCGCGCACGTGCACCTCGACCCCCGCCGCCTGCAGGTCGCCGCGCAGCGGGCCGTCCCGGGCGAGCACCACGAGGGGGCGGAAGCGCTCGGCGTCCAAGCCCCCGGCCAGCAGGGCCAGCTGCCGGTCGGCGCCGTAGCGGCCGGCCGAGGAGTGCAGGTACAGGACGGTGCGGGCGGGCAGCGGGCCACTCAGAGCTCGACCGCGAGCGCCTGGCCGGCCAGGTCCCCGGCGGGCTCGGGCACCCGGTCGGGATGCAGGATCCAGGCCAGGAGCTCCAGCCCGTCGACCAGCCGTGGGCCGGGCCGCGAGAAGTACGCCGAGGCGTTGACCGCCACGACCTGCCCCGCGCCCACCCGCCGCAGGTGGTCGGCGTAGGTCCGGGCCTCCTCCAGCGCCCGCGCTGCGTCGTAGCCGCAGGGCATGACCACCACGACGTCGGGGCGCGCGGCCGCCACGGTCTCCCACGTCGACTGCTCGGAGTGCTCTCCCACAAAGCCGAGGGCGTCCTCGCCGCCCGCCATCTCGATGAGCTGGGGCGTCCAGTGGCCGGCCACGAAGACGGGGTCCATCCACTCCAGGGCGGCCACCCGTGGGCGCGGCGCTCCGCGCACGGCCAGGCGTACCGCATCCACGCGCCGCGAGGTCGAGGCGATGAGCTTCAGGGCGGCGTCGCGCGCGCCGGTGACCTGCGCGACGGTGCGCACGTCGACCAGCGTCTCGCCGTAGGTCTTGGGATCCAGCGACAGCACGGTGGGGGGGTCGGGCATCTGCTCGGCGATGGCCCGCACGTCGTCGTGGGAGACGGCGCACACGGCACACAGCTGCTGGGTGAGGATGAGGTCGGGCTCCAGCTCGCGCAGGAGCTCCTCGTCGAGCGCGTAGATCGACTGGCCGGCCTCCGTGCGCTCGCGCACCGCCGCGTCGATCTGCGCCGCCGAGAGCCCGGAGGGCAGCAGGTCGCGGGTGATGTGCTCGCGCTCGCCCGCCTCGATGGGATGATCGCACTCGTGGGTCACGCCCACGACCTGGTCGCCCAAATCGAGCGCGAACAGCAGCTCGGTGGCGTGGGGCACGAGGGAGACGATCCGCACGAGAGGAGAGGGTATGGCACCGCTGGAGCACCACGACGTCGCCGCGCGCCTGGAGGGACGCGACTGGCGCCTCGAAGAGGGGGCGATCGTCCGCGACCTGGAGCTGGATGGCTTCACCGCGGCCATCGCGGCGGTCAACGCCATCGCCCAGCTGGCCGAGGAGGCCAACCACCACCCCGATCTGCTCGTCCATGGCTACAAGCACCTGCGCGTGAAGCTGACCACCCACAGCGAGGGCGGCGTGACCGACAACGACCTGGACATGGCCGAGCGCATCGACGCGGTGATGAGGCGCTAGTCCCTCCCTGGACGGCTAGTGGAAGCCCTTGCCGCTCTTGCGTCCCGTCTCGCCACGCGCGACGCGGTCACGGATCCCGGCGGGGACCTCAGCGCCGATGGCCTCGCCGATGGCCTGGGCGACGTCGAGGCCCACCAGGTCGAGGAGGGCCAGAGGGCCCATGGGATGGCCGGCGCCCTTGACCATGCAGGCGTCGAGGGCCTCGGGCTCCAGGCCGGTCTGCTCCAGCAGCTCGACGGCGGCGAAGAGGTAGGGGAAGAGCAGGCGGTTGACCACGAAGCCGGGTAGGTCGGGGACCTCCACCCCGTGCTTGCCCAGCGCCTCGCTGAGCGCCCGGGTGCGCGCGCGGGTGTCCTCGCTGGCGGCGTCGGGGAACACCAGCTCGATCAGCTCCATCCGCGGCACGGGGTTGAACACGTGCAGGCCGGCGAAGCGGTCCTCGCGTCCGCTGGCGCGGGCCAGCTCGGACACGGACAGGGAGGAGGTGGTCGTGGCCAGCACGGACCCATCGCCGGCCAGCGCGCCGAGCCTGGCCAGCAGCTCGCGCTTGGCTCCCATCTGCTCGACGACGGCCTCGACGACGAACGTCGCGTCGGCCAGCGCGTCGAGCTCGGTGGCCACGGCGACGCGGTCGGCTCGCGCCGCCTCGAGGCGGCCGCACAGCTTCTCGATGCGGGCCCGTGCCCGATCGGCCGAGCCCTCGGAGCGGGCGACCAGGACCACCTCGCCGGCCGTGGCTGCCGTCACCGCCAGCCCGCAGGCGATGGCGCCGCTTCCCACGATGCCCAGGCGTTCGTCCACCGGTTCTCCTTTCGTTGACTGGCCAGTCAGTCAAGTACGCTGTCCAGCGCAGGTGATACCAGCGAAGGAAGGTTCGAGGACATGAGCCAGCAGGGCCGAGAGGTCGTCATCGTCGAGGCGGCGCGCACGCCGGTCGGGCGCGGCCACAAGGAGAAGGGCTTCTACAAGGACACCCATCCCAACGAGCTCTTGGGTGCCGCCTACACCGCGGTCATCGAGCGCGCGGGCATCGACGCATCGCTCGTGGAGGACGTCATCACCGGCTGCGTGCAGCAGATCGGCGAGCAGCAGATGAACACGGGGCGCAACGCCTGGCTGCAGGCTGGGCTGCCCCAGGAGACGCCGGCCACGACGGTCGACCGCCAGTGCGGCTCGGCCCAGCAGGCGGTCAACTTCGCCGCCGCGCTCATCGCCGCCGGGGTGCATGACGTGGCCATCGGTTCCGGGGTGGAGCACATGGGCCATCTGCCCTTCTCGGTCGCCTTCGAGACGCTGCAGACCTATGGCTCCCCGTGGCCCCAGGAGCTGCTGGACCGCTACAACCTCGTGCCCCAGGGGCTGTCGGCCGAGATGATCGCCGACCGGTGGGAGATCCCTCGCTCCGAGCTGGACGAGCTCGCCCTGCGCTCCCACCAGCGCGCCGCCCGGGCCACCGACGAAGGGCGCTTCGAGCGCGAGATGATCCCGATGCGCGTCAACGGCGACACCCACATCACCGACCAGGGCATCCGCCCACACACCACGCTGCAGGCGCTGGCCGACCTCAAGCCGGCCTTCAAGCCCGACGGGCGGATCACCGCGGGCAACTCGTCGCAGATCTCCGACGGCGCGGCCGCGGTGCTGCTCATGTCGGCCGACAAGGCGCGCGAGCTGGGCGCCACCCCGCGGGCGCGGATCGTCGACCAGACCACGGTCGGCGTGGACCCGGTGATCATGCTCACCGGCCCCATCCCCGCCACGCAGAAGATCCTCGAGCGCAACGGGATGAAGATGGGCGACGTCGACCTGGTGGAGATCAACGAGGCCTTCGCCCCGGTCGTCGCCGCCTGGCAGCGCGAGCTGGATCCCGACATGGACCGCGTGAACGTCAACGGCGGGGCCATGGCCATCGGCCACCCGCTGGGCTCCACCGGCGCGCGCCTGCTCACCACGCTGCTGCACGAGCTCGAGCGCTCGGACAAGGAGACCGGGCTGGTGACCATGTGCTGCGGTGGCGGCCTGGGCACGGGCACGCTGATCCAGCGGATCTGACCAGACGTGGCGGTCGCCCGCGCGGGTAAGCTCTCGCGCGGCGATGATCGTCGACTGCGCGGTCTACGAGGAGGGGCAGCGCCGCGATGGCGATCTGGACCTCGAGCAGGCCTCCGACGCCGCGCGCGGCGACGGCGCCTTCGTGTGGATCGGGCTGCGCGAGCCCGGCAACGACGAGCTGGACGCCGTGGCCCGCGAGTTCGGGCTGCACGAGCTGGCCGTAGAGGACGCGGTCAAGGCCCACCAGCGCCCCAAGCTCGAGACCTACGGCGAGACCCTGTTCGTGGTGCTCAAGAGCGCGCGCTACGACGACAAGCGGGAGGCCGTGGAGATCGGCGAGATCATGCTCTTCGTCCACCGCGGCTTCATCGTCTCCGTGCGCCACGGGCAGGCCAGCGCCCTGACCGACGTGCGCGAGCAGATCGAAGGGCGTCCCGACCTGCTGCGCTGCGGCCCCGGGGCGGTGCTGCACGCGATCATCGATCGGGTGGTGGACGACTACGAGGCCGTCGCGCAGGGCGTGGAGATCGACGTCCAGGAGGTCGAGGCACAGGTCTTCTCCCCCGAGCGCGACAACCCCGCCGAGCGCATCTTCCGCCTCGAGCGCCAGGTCCTGGACTTCCAGCGCGCCGTCGTGCCCCTCGCCCCGGCCGTCGAGCGCCTGGCCCGCGGGGACCTCGACATCGTCACCTCCGAGCTACGCGAGTACTTCCGCGACGTGGACGATCACCTGCGCCGGGTGAGCGGGCGCATCGAGGGCTTTCGCGACCTGCTGTTCACCGCCCTGCAGGCCAACCTGACGCAGGTCTCGGTGCGCCAGAACGAGGACATGCGCAAGATCTCGGCCTGGGTGGCCATCATCGCCGTGCCCACCGCGATCGCGGGGATCTACGGGATGAACTTCGAGTTCATGCCCGAGCTCAAGTGGCGGCTGGGCTATCCCGCGGTACTGGTGGTGATCCTGGTGATCTGCGCGCTGCTGTACCGCCGCTTCCGCCGCGTGGGCTGGCTGTAGGCCCGCGCCACGGGCGGAGTCCTGACGACCGCAGCGCGTCGCCGGGGCCCGGGGGCGACTTCGCGGATGACCTGCTACCTTCGCGTACATGTCAAGGACGGTCGGCGTCGCCGAGCTGCGCCAGAACCTCAGCCGCTACTTGCGAGAGGTCGAGCGCGGCGAGCGGCTGCTCGTCACAGACCGCAACCGCCCAGTCGCCGAGCTCGGTCCGCCAGCAACCAGCGGCGCGGACCTCGATCGGCTGATCGCTGAGGGCCGCGTCACACGCCCGATCCGACGCGGGTTGCCCCAGCCACTGCAGCTCGACGGCGATCCGTACGCGCTGAGCCGCGCGCTCGACGAGGTACGCGGCGAGCGCTGAGGTGGCGCTCTTCTACGCCGACGCTTCGGCGCTCGTGAAGCTGGTGCGCGACGAGCCCGAGAGCGCAGCACTGCGCGCCTTCCTCGCGGACGCCGACCTCGTCTCGTGCGAGCTCGTCCTCACGGAGGTGCCTCGCGCGGTGAGGCGGGCGGCGGCGGGCGATCCGCGTCTTCCGCTCGAGGTCCTCGTCGGGCGCGCGGGGGAGATGCTCGAGACGCTCGCGCTCCTCCCACTCGACCGCGCGCTGCTCGCGGCCGCCGGGGCTCTCGCCGAGCCGGCCCTGCGAGCGCTGGACGCGATCCACGTCGCAGCCGCGGTTGACCTGTCCCCGCTGGACGCGTTCGTCAGCTACGACGAGCGCCAGGCGGCAGCTGGCCGCCTGGCGGGACTGCGGACGGTCCGACCGAGCAGCTGAGCGGCCTCCTTCGACCTGGAATCACCGTCTCTTTTTGAAGCCCCTCCGAGGGGTACGAACGTGACCCGCTCCATGCGGTCGGCCACGGCTGCGTTGAACCGCTGAAGCCCAGACTCCGAGGCCCAGCTTGGCCGCGATGGCGATCGGGAGTCGACGCTCTCCGGCGTTCATGGGTGGCGATGTGTGAGTGCTGGAGTTCGACCGGCGGGCTATCGCCACCGATCTTCGGCGATCACATCCCGGACCACCTGAGTGGAGGCATCCGGTCGTGTGTACGACTGGCCCGGTCGCGTCACGAAGAACATGTCGGCCTTGCGCTTCGCGAGAGCAAGCAGCGGTTGTCCGACTGGGTCGGAGACAACATCCTTATCGCCGGTAGTCAGGCGGTAGCGGAGTAGCAGACTCGTTACCGGTTCTTCCACTGTGCGGACAGCGTCGACGTGACCGCCGCCGGGCTGAGGGATCGCCGTGGCCTCTTGCCTAAAGCGGACACGCTGGTAGCCGTAGACGATCCGGCCGTTTACGCCTTACGGACTCAAATACCGTGCAAGGCTGTCCGCGTCCGAGCGCACGCTTCCTAGGAGGGCACGGTCTTCTCCCACCGTCACGAGGCGAACCTCATTCTGGCGAACGACCTTACCGCGACTGAACTGCCAGGTGAAGCTCATACGACGCCCGTAGAGGTCGATCTGCATTGGTCCAGGCAGCCCATCAGTGCCCCGAGAGCCTCCCGGCTGACGCCGGGAGGAGGAACCGCGGGCGAGCTCAGCGACGTAGAGGTAGGGCGCTCGGCCGCGCAGGCCAGCACGCTGCTCATACTGCGAGTGCAGCCCCGACCGCCTTTGTACAAGAACCTGTGACGCAAGTTCCCATGTAAGCCTGCGCTGTCGATCGCGACGCACTGCCCTTGCGAGGGCCTCGCTGCTGGCAGGACGGCGCGGGTCCCACCAATGTGCAACGTTCGCCGTCTGACAGCGAGTGCTGAACCAGCACGCCAGGCACTGTGCCGGCTGACAGTGCTCGTCGCCACGTCGCCAGCACCGAGGCAGCGGACCGTGGCTGCGGCCGAGAAGCTATGGACGTCGAGTCCCAGGTGCGGGCGCTGGTCACATAGCAGAGCACGGAGCCGTGGCATGGGTCAGTAACCATGGTTGACGTCTCCGGGGCCCTGCGACCCGGGGTCCGCTGAGTCGCCGCGCTCAGCTCCAGCGAAAGCCCACCGCCGCCGGCGCGGGAGGCAGGGGGCTGGTGGGCAGGCCGGGCGGCGGGTCGACGGCGTGGAAGCCCGAGGGGGAGGTGTCGTTGGGCGTGTCGGGGTGGAACAGGGAGGCGAGGTACTGGATCTGGCCCCGGCCGACGCCCAGCTCGAACTGCCCGCCGCCGTACATGCGGATGCCCTGTCGGTCGCAGAAGTCGTAAGTGTCCAGCAGCCCCTTCACCCCGCCCACCCGCGAGGGCTTGACGTTGACCATCTTCGGGGGGAAGGGGAGCGCCTCGATGTCCTCGATCGAGTGGATGGGCGCGTCCCAGGTGATGCGGTGGCGGTGCTCGGCAAGGAGCGCGTCGGTCTCCGCGGTGAGCTTGGGATCCTCGATCCAGGCCTCGGGGAAGGCCTCGGCCACGCGGCGGTAGAGCACCGGGTCGGCGGGCTGGTCGACCACCGTGCCCGCGTACATGCCCTTCATGTCCACGGAGTCCACCGCGCCGGTGGCCACCAGGTCGGCGATCAGCTCCTCGGTCCACGAGGAGGTCGGGTCGAGCTTGAAGCGCAGGGACGGGTAGCGGTCCAGGCGGCGCGTGATGGGCCCCAGCGTGGGCGGCTCGTCCAGGCGCAGCGAGACCACGAAGGTCACCGGGCGGGGCTCCCGCCCCAGCACCGCGTGCAGCGGCGCGCCGGCCTGGCGCAGCGCGAGGTCCAGGGCGGCCGACTCGAAGGCCCAGGTGCGATAGCGGCGCGAGACCTCGCGCTCCGGAGGCTTGGTGGGAAAGAGGTCCAGGCCGGCCATGTGGTCGCAGAAGGAGCGCAGCGTCCAGTCCCCGCCGAGCTCCAGGAGCGGACCGGCCGCCTGCTGGGCGTCGTGGTCGGAGGCCTCGTAGACGACATCCTCGCCCAGGCCCTCCTCGCCGTCCCCGCGCAGGTGGATCGTCGTGCTCTTGCGCGTGAAGGCGCTGGAGACGTCCTGCTGGCGGCCCTCCAGCGCGTAGGCGTCGACGCGCAGGGGCAGGTCGGCGAGCAGGTCCCAGGTGGCCATGGGGGCATCCTGCCACGCCCCGACGACCGGGGTTTCCACGAGACCTCGTGGTCGCTCATCGGGTGACCAGCTCGTCCACCGCCCCGCCGTCTCGCGGGTCGACGCGCCGCAGGCCGGGCGCGGCGTCGAACGCGGCGTCGGCCGAGAGGATCGTGCCGATGCCGTGGGCCGCGCAGGTCGCTGCGTGAAGCCGGTCGTTGGCGCCCAGGCCGGACGTGGGCGACGACAGGGCGGCGAGCACCTCCGCGTCGGTCACGGGCAGGAGCGGGGTGAAGAGGGCGTAGGCCTGCGCGGCGGTTCCGTCCAGCCCGCCCGGTCGACCACGCAGCTCGAGGTGCCATACCTCCTCGATGACGCCCACGGACGTGCGCGCCTCGATGCGCCCCGCGCCGATCGCCCGGACGATCGCCTTGCAGGAGACGACCAACGGGGCATCGGCGCTTGTTGCGCCATAGACGATGACGTTGGTGTCCACGAAGACCACCAAGCGTTGCGCCGTCACGCGGGGGGATCGAAGCGGGCGTCGATCAGCTCGCGCAGCTCGTCGACTTCGACGAGCTCGGCCTCGTGGGCCACCAGGCGCTCTGCCGCCTCCAGGCGCGCGGCAGCACTGGGCCGCGCGAAGCGCGCATCGATGGCTTCTCGTACGAGCGAGGCGACGGAGGCGCCGCTGGCCCGGGCCTCCTCCTCGAGCAGTCGCCGCTGGGCGGGGGAGAGCAGGATCTGCATGCGCGAGGTGTACATGCACACAGCCTACACACGGGTGGCTTGGCCCGAGGGCGTATATGCGGGGCGTTCATCTTGTCCCAAGGGCGATACCGGCGTGGATCGCAGCAGGGGAGGCTGCGGCTATGTGCGGAATAGCTGCGACCTGGGGGTCGGCCGACGAGGCCACCGTGCGGGCGATGATGGACGAGCTGGTCCACCGGGGACCCGACGCGTCGGGCTCCTTCCAGAGCGTGGGCGGCACGGGGATGCTCGGCCACCGGCGCCTGTCGATCATGGACCCGCGCGGCGGAGACCAGCCGATCCGCTCGGGAGACGGCCGACGGGCGGTGATCGCCAACGGCGAGATCTACAACTTCCCTGACGTGCGCCCCGACCTGGAGGAGCGCCACCGCTTCCGCTCCTCGAGCGACTCGGAGGCCATCCTGTACCTCTACGAGGAGTACGGCGAGGAGGCGGTGAAGCACCTCGACGGGATGTGGGCCTTCGCGGTGATGGACGGCGAGGATCTCTTCGCCGCGCGCGACCCGCTGGGCATCAAGCCCCTCTACATGGGCCGGCGCAACGGCTCGTTGGTGCTGGCCTCGGAGCTCAAGGCGCTGGCGGGGCGGGCCGAGGACGTCCGCGAGTTCCCCCCGGGCACCTCATGGCACTCCGCGCACGGGTGGGCGCGCTTCTACGAGGTCCCCGAGCCCCCGGTGGAGGAGGACAGCATCGACGGCTGGTGCGCTCGCCTGCGCGGCGCCCTGGACGACTGCGTGGCCAAGCAGCGCATGTCCGACGTCCCGGTGGGGGCGTTCCTGTCCGGGGGCCTTGACTCCTCCATCCTCGCCGCGCTGCTGCGCCGCCACGCCGGCGAGCTGCACACCTTCTCGGTGGGCCTCGAGGGCTCGGGCGACCTGGCCGCCGCGCGGCTGGTGGCCGAGCATCTGGAGACCATCCATCACGAGCGGGTGCTCACGCGCGAGGACATCGCCAGCGATCTTCCGGAGATCGTGTGGCATCTGGAGTCCTTCGACCAGGACCTCGTGCGCTCGGCCGTGCCGGCGTGGTTCACCGCGAAGCTGGCTCGCGAGCACGTGACCGTGGCGTTGACCGGCGAGGGGGCCGACGAGCTGTTCGCGGGCTATGACTACCACGCGGGGATCGAGGACCACGACGTGTTGCGCGACGAGCTGCGTCGCTCGGTGGAGGCGCTGCACGACGTCAACCTCCAGCGCGTCGACCGCATGACGATGGCGCACAGCCTCGAGGGTCGTCCCCCGTTCCTCGACGACGGGGTGATCGATCTGGCCGGGCGCATCCCCACCGAGCTCAAGCTGCCCGGGCAGGGCAAGGAGAAGTGGATCCTGCGCGCCGCCTTCCAGGACCTGCTGCCCGAGGAGATCGTCTGGCGCAAGAAGGAGCAGTTCGACGAGGGCTCGGGCGTGGCCGAGGTGGCGGCCGAGATGGCCGACGCCCGGATGTCCGAGATCCAGGCCGAGGCCTACCGGGCGCGCTGGCCGCAGGTCCGTCTGCGCTCGGCCGAGGAGTGCTTCTACCACAGCCTGCTGGCCTCCTCGCTCGACCACCCCGAGCCGGTGCTGGCCAACGTCGCCCGCTGGACCGACCGCCCGGCCGGGGTGCCCGCCTAGTGGTCATCGCCCTCGCCCAGGTCAACCCGGTGATCGGGGACCTGCGGGGCAACGCGGAGCTCATGCGCGCGCGGGTCGAGGACGCCCGGGCGGCCGGTGCCCAGCTCGTTCTCTTCCCCGAGCTGGCCGTGTGCGGCTATCCGCCGGAGGACCTGCTGGTGCGCTCGGACTTCCTGGCCGCCTGCAGCGCGGCGGCCGAGGAGGTCGCCGCCGCCGCGAACGACATCGTGGTGGCCTTCGGCGTGCCGCTCAACGGTCCGCGCGACCTGCACAACTGCCTCGTGGTGGCCGCCGAGGGCGAGGTCAAGGTCGTCTACCAGAAGCGCCACCTGCCCCACTACGGCACCTTCGACGAGGGGCGCTACTTCGGCCGTGGCGGCGGTCCGGTGGTGGTGCGCCTCGGCGACCGGCTGGTGGGCCTGTGCGTGTGCGCCGATCTGTGGGTGGGCGACGGCCCCGCGACCGCCGCCGTCCGGGCGGGCGCCGAGCTGATCCTCAACGCCTCGGCCTCCCCCTTCCATTCGGGCAAGGCCCACGAGCGCGAGGCCATGCTGGCCCAGCGCGCTCGCGAGCTCGTGTGCCCGATCGCCTATGCGAACTGCTGGGGGGGCCATGACGAGCTGGTCTTCGACGGCGGGTCGCTGGTCGTCGACCACCGCGGGCGCGTGGTCGCCCGCGCCCAACACTTCGCCGAGGAGCTCCTGGTGGTGTCCCTCGACCAGCGCTCGGTGCGCGCGAGCAGGTTGCGCGACCCGCGCCTGCGCGCGGAGGACAAGGGCGCCGATCTTCCCTCGGACGACGGCGGAGGCGCTCCGCACGTGGCCCTCCCCCTCGTGGCCTCCGAGGTCGGCTGGCCCCCCGTGGCCGAGGTTCTCGACCCCGATGCCGAGCTGTGGACGGCGCTGCGCGTGGGCATCGCCGACCAGGCGGCCAAGAACGGCCTCGACCACGCGGTGGTCGGCCTGGGCGGCGGCATCGACTCCTCCGTGGTCGCGCTGCTGGCCTGCGAGGCCCTGGGGCCCGAGCGGGTCACGGCGGTGATCATGCCCGCGACGGACTCCGACCCCCGCGCCGAGGACGCCGCCCGCGAGCTGGTGGCCGCGCTGGGCTGCGACCTGCGCGAGGTGGCCGTCGACGGGCTGCGCGAGGCCTACGAGGTCGCCCTGGGTCCCCACGGGCTGCGCTCGGGCTCGGGCTCGGCCTCGACCGAGGAGCGGGTGCTGGCCCGCGTGCGCTCCAACGTGCTCATGGCGCTGACCAACGTCCCTGGGCGCCTGCTGCTGTCCACGGGCAACAAGTCCGAGCTGGCCTGCGGCTACTCCACCCTCTACGGGGAGACCTTCGGCGGCTTCGCACCGCTGAAGGACGTGCCCCGCACCACCGTGGTGCGCCTGGCCCGCTGGCGCCAGGGGGCCGCCCCGGGCCCGATCCCGGCGTCCATCCTGGCCGATCCCCACGGCGGCGTGCGTCCCAGTACGTGGCGCCAGGACGGCCTGCCGCCCTTCGAGGCGGTCGATCCCATCCTGCAGGCCTACGTGGAGGAGGAGGAGGATCCGGAAGAGCTGATGGCCCGTGGGCACGACCCGGGCGTGGTGGCGCGGGTCGTCGATCTCGTCGAGCGCGCCGAGCCCAAGCGCCGCCAGGCCCCGCCCGGCATCCGCATCAGCGCACGGGCCTTCGGTCAGGACCGGCGCATGCCCCTGGCCCACCGCTTCCGTTCGCGCGGGGAGGGCGAGGCCGACAGCGTCACTCGTCCCGCTGCAGCGCGTCTCCGATGAGCCAGAACATCGGCGGCCACAGGCCGATGAACAGGGCGCGGCGCTCGGCGTTGCCGCGCTCCTCCTGATCGAGCGTCTTGGCGCGGATCCACAGGACGATGCACAGCCCGATGCTGCTCAGGCCGGCGCCGTGCATCTGCCAGTCGCGTAACCCGACAGCGTGGAGGAACCGGGTGACCATGTCGTTCAGCTACCCGGCCGCGTGCCGGGGTAGCCCTCGTGGATGCCCTCGCATGCCCGTGCCTCGAGCCACCTGGTCACGCTCGTGCGCTGGCCGCTGGGGATCATCCTCACCTCCTGGCGCTACATGTGGCGGACCACGCCGATGGGTCGCCGCGAGGAGCCGGGCAGCCCGGGCAGCGACGCCGCTCCGCAGCTGTCACCGCAGGTCGGGCGCGACGGACTGCAACTGGTGGCCGACGGCTGGGGGCCCGCCTTCCACCGTCGCTACCGCGTGCGGATCACGGGCGCACGCTGCTCGTCCGAGCAGCTGGTCACGGCGCTGCGCGAGGACCCCAACCGGGCGGCCCCCACCGAGTTCGCGCACTTCGAGCGCGGCGACGACGCGACCGGCTGGCTGCGCCCCGGCGACGAGTTGCTGGTGCGCATGCCCGGCCCGTGGAACGGCCCGGTCCGCGTCGTCCACGCGTCGCCGACCTCCTTTCGCCTGGCCACGCTGGACGGCCACCTCGAGGCCGGCCAGATCGAGTTTCGCGCCGCGCCGGAGGATGGGCGCCTGGTCTTCGAGATCGAGTCGTGGGCGCGCAGCGGCGATCGCCTCTCCCAGCTGCTCTACCAGCGCCTGCGCATGGCCAAGGAGGTCCAGCTGCACATGTGGACGTCGTTGCTGGAGCGCGTCGTGGAGCTGTCGGGCGGACGCCGCGAGGGACGTATCGACATCGACACGCGCTGGGTGGACGTCGAGGGCGTCGACGCGCTGGCCGGCCGCCCCCTCAACTTCGACCCCGCTGAGATCGAGAATGACCCGCCGCCGGCGGGCTGGAAGGTCGACCAGTACCGCTGTGCGCTGCCGGCGGGGAGCTTCGACCACGCCCGTGAGCTGATGCGCGAGTATGCCTTCGCCGACCCCCACCAGGTCCGGGCGCTGTACGACGCCGACGCGCCGCTGGAGGGGCGCAACATGCTGCTCGAGATCCGCTTTCGTGGCCTGCGCTTCGCGTTCGGCGTGCGGGTGGGGGAGGTGCTCGACGAGATGCGCGAGGTCGACGGGCGGCGCGTGCACGTCTGGGGCTGGGGCTACCGCACGCTCGAGGGCCACCTCGAGGAGGGTCAGATGGACTACGAGCTCTGGGACTGGGAGGACAGCGGGGAAGTCGAGTTCGCCATCCACGTCGTCTCCCGCGCTGCCCGCGAGGGCAACCCGATCCTCCGCCTGGGCTTCCGCCTGTTCGGACGCGGCGAGCAGGTCGCCTTCGCCCGCCGCGCCTGCGAGCGCATGGCCCGGCTCACGGCCCAGCGCGCCGGCGCCGAGAACACCTAGGCCGCATCGGCCGCGCCGCGCTCGAGGCGCGTGACGAGCTCGTCGAGGCGCAGCTCCTCGAGGCCCTTGCCCACGGCGTCGAGCTCCCCGGCGCAGAACTCGACCAGCCCGCGGCCCTCGCGGCAGAGGTCGAGGGTCTCGCGCAGGCCGGCCTCGCCGGAGTCCAGGCGCTCGATGATCGCCTCGAGGCGGGCGGTGGCGCCCTCGTAGTTCTGGGTCGGCTCCTGGCTCATGGCTCCTGCTCGATGGTGGCATCCACCGCCGCGTCGGCGAACCGCAGGCGCACCGCGCGCTGGGCGCGGGCCGCCGCGGCGGAGGTCACGGGCCCGCCCTCGCCGTCCTCGACCAGCGCGTAGCCGCGCTCCAGCGTGCGCTGGGGATCGTGGGCGGCCAGAGCTGCGGCCAGGGCGTCCAGCCCGGCGTGGCGCCGCGCGGCCTGCGCGGCGGCGGTGGCCTTGCGGTCGAGCACCAGCGCGCGACGTGTGCTCAGGGCGCGCTCGCCGTGGGCGCGTCGGCGGGTCGCGGCGCGGATCTCGCGCAGGCGCTGGTGCAGCCGAGCGTGCTCGCGGGCGACGTGCTCGCCGGGCGCGCGCGACAGGTGCGCCAGCGTGCGGGCGCGCTGCACGACGGCGCGGCGGCCGTGACCGGCCAGGCGACCGGCCTGGCGGTGCAGGTCGGCGCGGGCCTGCGCGCAGTGGCAGGGAACCGCGGCCTCGGCGGCGTGGGTGGGGGTCGAGCAGCTCACGGCGGCGACGTCGTCGAGCAGGGTCCGGTCGGTGTGATGGCCCACCGAGGCGACGACGGGCACGCGCAGCAGCGCGACCGTGCGACACAGCGCCTCGTCGCAGAAGCAGAAGAGGTCGGCCAACGAGCCGCCGCCGCGGGCGACCACGATGACGTCCACCTCGGGGCAGGCGGCCAGGTCGCTGAGCGCGCGGGCGATGCGCGGTGCGGCGTGGCGGTCCTGCACGGGGGCGAAGGCCCACACCACGCGCCCCTCCCAACCGCGGCGGGCCAGGCCGGCGAGCACGTCGTCGCGCGCCTTGCCGCCCTCGCCGGTGACCACGCCGATCACGCGCGGCAGCGTGGGGCGTGCCAGGGCCTTCTGGGGGACGAACAGCCCCTCGGCGTCCAGGCGCTTGCGCAGCCGCTCGAGCTGGGCGAGCAGGTCCCCCTCGCCGGCGACGCGCAGGTCGCCGACGTGGAAGGAGAAGGCGGGCGAGGCCGTGCCGGTGCCGGGATAGAAGTCGGGGCCGCCGGCCACCACGACCTTCGTGCCGTCGACCACCGCCCCGGCGGGCAGGCCGAGCGCGTCGAAGTCGTCGCGCCACATGCCGCAGGGCACCGCGCCCTGTGCGTCGCGCAGCTCGAAGTAGATCCGCGCGCGGCTCGTGCGCAGATTCCAGACCTCGCCGAAGAGCTGCAGCCGCGGGCGCTCGCGCAGCCACGCTCGTAGCCTGGTCGCATACTGGCCGACCGGCCACGGGCCGGGGAGGGCTGAGCCGTCGATGCCGGCCGGGCGTTCCTCGAGGCGCTCCTGCACGGTCGTCCGAGGCTACCGGCCGGTCCGGCGGTCCCGCCCACCAGGGCCACGGTGACGCCGTAGGCCGTCAAGCGAGGGTCCGCGCTGGGCGATGGCGAAGGCTATCCTCGGTGCCCGTGGTCGACCCCGCCAGCACCCGGTGGGCGTGACGTCGCGGCGCTTCACCCTCGACCCGCGCGGCGCGTACTCGCTGGCGGCCAGCGCACGGTTCCTCGAGGGCTTCGCCCCGGCGGCCCACCGGGCCGCGCCCGTGGGCCACCTGCATCTCGCCTTCCCGGGGCCGGACAGTGCGCCTGCCGGCGTGTGCCTGCGCCAGGACGAGGAGGACGGGAGGGTGCGGGGCGAGGCCTTCGGCCCGGCCGACCCGCGCTTCGTCCAGGGCGAGGTCGAGCGGATCCTGTCGCTGGACCACGACGGCTCGGCCTTCGCGGAGGTGGGCGAGCGCGACCCTGTCGTCGGCGCCTGCAGGCGTGCTTCGCCGGACTGCGCCCCGTGCTGTTCCTGTCGCCCTACGAGGCCGCCGCCTGGGCCCTGATCGGCCACCGCATCCGCATCGTCCAGGCGGCGGGGATCAAGGCGCGCATGGCCGCCGAGCTGGGTGACGCGGTGGACATCCACGGTGACGCGCGCCCCGCCTTCCCGCCCCCCGGCGGCTCGCGTGCCTCGAGGGATTCTCTGGCCTCTTCGGGCGCAAGGCGGAGTGGCTGCGCGCACTGGGCGCGGCGGCTTGCGGTGGCGCCCTCGACGCCGCCCACCTGCGCGCGCTCCCGCCCGAGGAGGCGCTGGCGCAGCTGCGCGAGCTTCCGGGCATCGGGCCCTTCTCGGCCGAGCTGATCCTCCTGCGCGGCGCTGGGGAGGCCGACCACCTGCCGGCCGCCGAGCCGCGCCTGGGCCGCGCGGTCGCGCGCGCCTACGGCGATACGGAGGAGCCCTCACGGGCCGAGGTGGCCCAGCGCGCCGAGAACTGGCGGCCCTACCGCACCTGGGTGGCGGTGCTGCTGCGGGCCGCCCTCGAGGAGGACACGGGCGAGAGCGCCGGGCGGCGGCCGGGCTGAGCGGCCGCCGAGCGACTCAGAGCCGCCGCACCACCTCGTCGTAGGGGAGGCGGTCGGCGCGCTCGACCCATTCCTGCGCCGGCCGCGCGGCCGGGTCGCGCGGCCGGGCCGGGTAGCCGAGGCTGAGGAGGATCATGGGCGCGAGGCCGTCCGCGAGCTCGAGCACCGCTGCCGCGCGTTCGCGATCGGTCATGCCGTTGGGACAGGAGCCCACGCCCTCGCTCCAGGCGGCCAGCATGATGTTTTGCGCCGCGCGCCCGGCGTCGAAGGAAGCGGTGGGGCGCGCGTCGGCGGGCAGAGCCACCGCGATCGCCAGCGCGCAGCCGCGCAGGTTGGCGGGCTCGAAGACGGTCTCCGCCAGCGCGTCCAGGCGTTCGCGGTCGTCGGTGGCCACGAACCGCCAGGGCTGGCGGTTGCGCGAGCTGCCCGCCACACGCCCCGCCTCCAGCATCCGACGCTGGACCTCGGCGGGGACGGGGCGCTCGGCGTAGTCGCGGATTTCGCGACGGCTGACGATGGCGAGGAAGGCGTCCATGACCGTCTCCTACCCAGGCGCCCGCCGGGCGTGAGCGCGGCCGTGGGGTGGGGCCAGGCCGACGATGGCCGTCCGACAGAGGGGTAGACCCACGCCATGAAGATCGTCAATCGCATCGTCGACGCCATCGTGTGGTCATCACCGCACCCTTCCGTGCCATCAAGGCGCTGTTCGGCCGACGGCGCTAGCTCGCCGGGCCCTGAGCCAGGGTGTCGCCTCCCGGGAGTCAGGCGGCGTAGCGCTTGGCGGCGAGCTCTCGGCGGGGGGCTGCCTCGAGCTCGCGGTCCCTGGGCGGCGCGGAGGTCACGAGCTCGTCGAGTAGCTCGGCGGTCGCACGCGCCACCCCGTCGACGGCACGCTCGAAGGCCTCGGCGTTCGCGCGCGAGGGCTTCGTCGAGCCGCTGACCTTGCGCACGTACTGCAGTGCCGCGGCGTGCACCTCCTCGTCGGTCGCGGGCGGCTCGAAGTTGTGGAGGGAGCGGATGCTTCGACACATGGCTGCCAAGCCTAGAGCCGCGGGCGCCCGCGATCTAGGCCGAGCTGTCGTCGCTCACGCCGTGCTCGCCGCCCACCGAGGCCAGCGGCTGCATGCCGCCCTCCCCCTGCAGGCCGCGCTGCTCACCGTCGTAGCCCAGCGCGGTCAGGCGCGCCAGCTCGGCCTCGCCCTCCACGCGCGCCGGGTGGTCCTCGGGCAGTGGGGCGATCAGGCGCGCGATGCGGTTGCGGATCTGCAGCGCGAAGTGGGGGGTGGAGGCGCCCATGAGCTGGCGCACGTCCTGCACGGTGAGGTCGTGGCCCGAGTCGAGGCGGTCGGGATGCTCAGCCTGGCTCACTGGTCCTCCGGGGTGGTCTGCGGGTCGAGGAGCTGGGGTGTGTCGGGCGGGTCGAGGGGATCGTCGGACGGAGCATCGCCGTCGGGGGCGGGCTGGCGCTCGCGCTCGCGTTCGCGCTCGGGTTTGGGCTCGGGCTTGTCCTCGAGCTCCTCGGGGGCGGGCTCGTCGTCGATCGGGGTGATCTCCAGCAGCGTGTCGATGCGTGCCTGCACCTCGGGCGTGAGAACCTGCTCGTCGCCGATGATCCAACCGTGGTTGTAGACCCCTGCCACCGGGTTCTCATCGTAGTCGTCGCCGTACCCCGGCTGGATGTCCAGGAGGTACTCGCGCACGGCGTTGGGCACGCGATCGGCCCGCTCGATCAGGACCAGCGGCCCATACTTTCCGCTCGATGACAGTGGGGCGGCGGCCGCCGCGTTCGCGGTGGTCTGCATGTTCGTGAAGACGATCCCGTGCCCCGCGTTGTTCACGCCCCAACCCCACCGGCCATCGGTGAACGCGGCGAACTCGATGGCGTTGATGACCGGATCCTTCCCGCCCACGCGGATCACGCTGCCCAGCTGGCGCAGCCGGCGGGTCACCTTCGGGGTGATCTCGCTGGACGGTCCGACGACATAGATACGTGGTTGCTGGTGGTCGCGCAGCGCTCGGGCGGTGGCCTCGGGCACCTGGTCCCGCCCGACCCAGAAAACCGGCTCTCCGGACTTCGCCGCATAGCCGGCCGCCGGCATCGCGAACCTGGCGTCGTCAGCGGTGGCCACCATGACGAAATCGCTCGGCGCGCCCTCGACCGCGACGGCGAGCCGGTCGATCGCCGCGGCGAGCCCCGCGGGAGTGCGGCCGGTGATCTGCGTCGTGCGATAGCCCTCGGGCTCGGGCACGTCGCCCACGCGGATGACCTGCGCGTTACCCGCGCCGCGGGCGCCTGTGGGAGCGAGGTCTTCGAGCGCCTGTGCGGTGGCCGCGGGCACGGTGTCGCCCTCGCTGAACAGCACAGGGGCGCGCAGCTCGGTGCCCGTGAGCTGGGCGGCGGCGATGCCGGCGCGCCAGTCCTCCACGTCGACGAGCGCCACCGCGGCGGGGCGGGAATCGCGATTCCCGCCGGGGAAGGTCGCCTTCGCGATGGCCGCCGCGTTGGCGATCGGATCGGCGCCCGCGACGCGCGTGGTGTTCTTGGTCGCGAAGGCAGGAAAACCCAGCTGCTGGGCGGCCAGCTTCTCGCTGCCCTCGACGCCGAGATCGGGGGAGGCGATCTGTCCCGGATCGTCACGGCCGCAGGCGCCCAGTGCGAGCGCGAGCGCCAGCAGGAGAGCGGCGAGCGACAGGACGCGGCGCATACGGCGCGTGACCTTAGCGGCGCCGGACGCCACGCTCGCCGGTTGGGCGCGCTAGATTCGCCCTAGAAGCCGTCGCAACCAGTCCTTAGGAGGAGAGTTTCATGGCCGGCCTGTCCGGGCGCATGTCCACCGTGATCAAGGCGAAGGTCTCCAAGCTCCTCGATCGAACCGAGGACCCCCAGGAGACCCTCGACTACAGCTACCAGCGCCAGCTCGAGTCGCTGCAGGACGTCAAGAAGGGCATCGCCGACGTCGTGACCGCCAAGAAGCGCCTGCAGATGCAGGCCGAGCGCCTCGAGCAGAGCGTCGTCAAGCTCGACGGCCAGGCCCGCCAGGCGATGGGCGCCGGCAACGAGGAGCTCGCCCGCGCCGCGCTGGAGCGCAAGCAGGTCGCCCAGACCGAGCTGCAGACGCTCGACCAGCAGGTCGCCGAGCTGGAGCGCCAGCAGGAGAAGCTCACCGAGAACGAGCGCCGCCTGCGCCAGGAGCTGGAGCGCCAGCAGGAGAAGCTCACCGAGAACGAGCGCCGCCTGCGCCAGAAGATCGAGGCCTTCAAGTCCAAGAAGGAGGTCATCAAGGCCCAGTACTCGGCCGCCGAAGCCCAGGTGCGCATCTCCGAGGCCGCCACCGGCGTGGGCGAGGAGATGGCCGACATCGGGCTGGCCATGCAGCGCGCGGAGGACAAGACCGAGCAGATGCGCGCCCGCGCCGGCGCCGTCGAGGAGCTCGAGGCGGCCGGCACCTTCGACGACATCACCCAGCTGGGCGGCGGCGGGGACGACATCGACCGCCAGCTCGCGCAGCTCAGCCAGGGCCAGGGGGTCGAGGACGAGCTGGCCAAGATGCGCGCCGAGCTGGGCTCCGGCGAGGAGGGGGGCTCCTCCCGCCAGCTGGGCAGCGGGGACCAGCAGTGATCGTCCGGATCATGACCGAGGGGCAGTTCCGCATGCCCGACGGCGCGGAGGAGCGCCTCAACGAGCTGGACAACCGCTGCGTGGAGGCAGTCGACAACGGGGACCGCGACGGCTTCCGGGTCGCCTTCGAGGAGCTGCTGGCCACGGTGCGCAGCGAGGGAACGCCGCTGCCCGCCGACGACCTCGAGGGCTCCGACGTGCTCGTGCCTCCGCCGGACACGTCCTTCGAGGAGGCCGCGGCCGACTTCTCGGGCGAGGGCCTCATCCCCGACTGAGACCTATGTCGCTGGCGCGACCTGGGCATCCACCTCTGAGGTGAGCGCCTTCGTCACGGGCGCCACGGGGTTCATCGGGCGCCACCTGATGGAGCGCCTGCTGGCGCGCGAGGGCGATGTGCACGTGCTGGTGCGCGAGGGCTCGGAGCGAAAGCTCGACGCGCTCGTGCGCGGCTGGGGGCACCCCGACCGGGTGCACCCGGTGGCCGGCGACCTCTCCCGCCCGCGCCTGGGGCTGGGGCGGGCGGGCATCGACCGCCTGCGCGGGCAGGTCGACCATCTCTTCCACCTGGCGGCCGTCTACGACATGACCGCCGACGAGCAGCGCAACCGCGTGGCCAACGTGGAGGGCACCCGCCACGCCGTGCAGCTTGGCAACGCGCTGGAGGTCGGCTGCTTCCACCAGGTCTCCTCGGTGGCCGCGGCGGGGATGTACCGCGGGACCTTCCGCGAGGACATGTTCGACGAGGGCCAGCCGCTCGAGCATCCCTACCACGCCACGAAGTTCGAGTCCGAGGCCATCGCGCGCCAGGAGACGGCCACGCCGTGGCGGGTCTACCGTCCCGCGGTGGTCGTGGGCGACTCGCGCACCGGCGAGATGGACAAGATCGACGGTCCGTACTACTTCTTCAGGCTGCTGCGAGCGGGCAGCCGGCTGCCGTCCTGGCTGCCGCTCATCGCCCCCGATCTGGGCGACACCAACGTGGTGCCGGTGGACTTCGTGGCCGACGCCATCGACGTGCTGGCCCACCGTGACGGGCTGGACGGGCGCGCCTTCCACCTGTGCAACCCCGAGCCCCAGCCCTCGGTGGACGTGCTCAACGCCTTCGCCCGCGTGGCCGGGGCCCCGCGCATCGCGGCCAGCGTCGGCGGGCGTCCCGCGGCGTGGGCGACCACCCGCGGCACGCAGGCCCTCTCGCGCGTCCCGGTGGTGGGCACGCCGGTGCGCGCGCTGCTGGCCGAGGCCGGGATCCCCGAGGAGGTGCTCGGCTACCTGGGCTTCACCGCACGCTTTGACACGACCGCCACCCAGGAGTCCCTGGCCGGCTCGGGCGTCGGCGTCCCGCCCCTCGACAGCTACGCCAAGCGGTTGTGGGACTATTGGGAGGCCCACCTGAGATAGGTTTCGCGCATGGGCAGTCTGGTTCCGGGGCCGGGAGGAGCGCTCCGCCTGGTGGCGGGGACCGCGCGCGCGCTGGGCAACCAGGTCCCCGACGAGCTGCTGCGCTTCGGCCGGCGCGCCACGGGCGCGACCTCGCTGCGCAGGGTGGTCGAGGGGCGCACGGTGATGATCACCGGGGCGTCCTCGGGCATCGGTCTGGCCGCGGCGACCAAGATCGGTGCGGCCGGGGGGCGCATGCTGCTGGTGGCCCGCACCCTCGAGAAGCTGGAGGCCGCCCGCGCGGAGATCGCCGCGGCCGGGGGCGAGGCCCACGTGCACCCGTGCAACCTGGCCGACTTCGACGACATCGAGCGCATGGGCGAGGAAGTGCTCGAGCGCCACGGGCACGTCGACGTGCTGGTCAACAACGCAGGGCGCTCCATCCGCCGCTCGCTGGCGCTCAGCTACGAGCGCTTCCACGACTTCGAGCGCACCATCCAGCTCAACTATCTCGGCGCCGTGCGCCTGATCCTCATGCTCGTGCCCCGCATGCGCGAGCGCCGGTACGGCCAGATCGTGAACATTTCCTCGATCGGCGTGCAGACCAACACGCCGCGCTTCTCGGCCTACGTGGCCTCCAAGGCGGCGCTTGACGCCTTCTCGCGCTCGGTGGCCTCCGAGATGGTCGACGACAACGTCAAGGTCACCACCATCCACATGCCGCTGGTGCGCACCCCGATGATCGCGCCCACGGGCATGTACAAGTCCTTCCCTACGCTCTCGCCCGACGAGGCGGCCGATCTCATCGCCGACGCGATCGTCCACCGCCCCAAGCGCATCGCCACCCCGCTGGGCACGCTCGGCCAGCTGCTCTATGCGGCCAACCCGAAGTCCATGGACGTCACGCTGGGCACCGCCTACAAGCTGTTCCCCGACTCGAGGGCCGCGCGCGGGGATGCCTCCTCAGCCCGAAGCGGGTCCGTCGCATCAGCCTCGTCGTCCGACGGCGGGGACGGCATCGACGAGGACCAGGTCTCGCGCAGCGCGCAGGTGTTCGCGCAGCTGCTGCGAGGCGTGCACTGGTAGGGGCGGGAGCGCGTGGCCGGCACGGCTCGGTTGCTGGGCATCAACCACGTCGCGCTCGAGGTCGACGACGTGGACGCCGCGCTGGCGTTCTACGGCGGCGTGCTGGCCTTCGAGCTGCGCGGGCGGATCGGCGACCGGATGGCCTTCCTCGACGCCGGCGATCAGTTCATCGCGCTGTCGGCCCCGCGGACCCAGCCACCCGACGCAGCTCGCCACTTCGGCCTGGTGGTCGACGACCGCGACGCGGTGCGCAGGGCGCTGGAGGTGGCGGACGCCGAAGTGCTGCCGGGGAGGGGTCTCAGCTTCCGCGACCCGTGGGGCAACCATGTGCAGGTCGTCGAGTACGCCGACATCCAGTTCACCAAGGCGCCCGAGGTGCTGCGGGGAATGGGCGCGGATGACCTGGGCAAGTCCGAGTCGGCCCAGCGCGAGCTGCGCGACAAGGGCCTGGCCGGCTGACGCGGCAGGTGCTCGGAACGGAGGTTCAGCGCGGGCGTCACGGGGGGAACACCGTAGCGCGACGACCACTTCGAAAAGGAGAAGGGAACATGGCTCACGACCAGCAAGATCAGCCGCTTCACGGCAAGCGTGCCGCAGTCGCCGTCGGACCCCTGTACGAGGAGATCGAGGCTCTGTACCCGCTCTACCGCCTGCGCGAGGCCGGCGCCGTGGTGGAGGTCATCGGTGCGAAGGCCAACACGACCCTGCCCGGCAAGAGAGGCGACGAGATCGAGACGGACCGGGCGGCCGGGGACCTCTCGGCCGGCGACCTCGACCTGCTCGTGATCGCGGGCGGCTATGGGCCCGACAAGCTGCGCATGGACGACGGCCTGCTCGGCCTCGTGCGCGAGCTCGACGAGCAGGGCACGCCGATCGCGTTCATCTGCCACGGGGGCTGGGTCCCGGCCTCGGCGGTGGCCCGCCAGGAACGCCGAGCCCATGTCCTGGAGCAGGCCCTCGACGGCCGTGTTGGCCTTGATGGCGATCGGGACGCCGGCGAAGGGCCGCCGTCGCCCGGGCCGATGGCGTCCGCGGTGGCCAGGGCGCCGTCGGCGTCGACGTCGACGAAGGCGTTGAGCTCGGGGTCGAGCGCGTCGATCCGGCGCAGCGAGGTCTCGGCGAGCTCGCGAGCGCTTACGTCGCCGCCGCGCACGAGTGCGGCCAGCACGCCCACCGGCAGGAAGAGGAGGTCGTCCATCCCCGGAGCCTATGTGTGTCGGGACGGTAACCGTCAGGTGCGGTATCATGCGGTTACGTGAGCCCGCCGATTCCCGAGGTCCCCGACCGGCCGTCCCCCTCCGGGGCGCCGTACTGGTACTGGCTCGGCGGCCGGCCCGCGCTCGACTTCGTCAACACCCGCCGCGAGCGCTGGCGGCGCGACGTCGACTGCCTGGTCACGCCCGAGGACGTCGGCGAGTGGCTCGTGGCGGCCGGCCTGCTGCCGGCGCCGATGCCGGTCCCCGCCCCCGTGCTCGCGGAGGCGCGCGAGCTGCGGGAGGCGATCGACGCGCGCGGGCGGCGGTCGCCGGCGAGGCGCCGGACGCGGCAGCGCTGAGGCTGATCGACGACTGGCTCGTGCTCGCCGGGTCGCGTCCGCGCTCGTGCCCGGCGGGGCGGGCTGCCGCTGCGCGCGCCGCCGCGGACTCCCCCGCCGCGCGCTCGGCATGGTCGCCCTGGACGCCGCCCGCATGCTCGGCCGCGCCGCCGAGCGCGCGGGTCCGGATCTGCGCCTCGGAGACCTGCTCGGCGCGCTTCTACGACCGATCCACCGCCGGGCGGCGCCGCTGGTGCTCGATGGCGCGGTGCGGCAACGTGGCCAAGGCGCGCGCGCGCGCGGACGGGCGCGGCGTGAGGGCGCGCGACGCGCGCTATCGCTGGACGATCCTCGCGGTCGGCGTCGCCGCCCAGGCGGCCCTCAGCGCGGTGACGATGGGGCTGCCGGCGCTGGCGCCCGCCCTGCGCGACGCGTTCGGGCTCTCGCTCTCGGAGGTCGGCCTCGTCCTCGCCAGCGTCAACTGGGGCACGGTGGTGACCTCCTGGCGGGGCGCGCTCGCCGACCGCATCGGCGAGCGCACGGTGATCGCCGCCGGCCTCGCCGGCGGGGCGCTCGCGCGTTCACCGACGGCTTCGGCGGCCTGCTCGCCGCGCTCGCGCTGACCGGCGGCCTCGCTCCGGGCGCGCCGTGATGGGCTGGTTCGGCCGGGCCGAGCGCGGCTTCGCCCTCGGCGTCCGGCAGATGGCCGTGCCGCTGGGCGGCGCCGCCGGGGCGCTCAGCCTGCCGCTCGCCGCCCGCCTGGGCGGCCTGGACGCCGCCCTGCTGGTCCTCGCCGCCGGCTGCGCGCTGGGCGCGGCCGCCGCGGCGCTGTGGATCCGCGAGCCGCCGCCCGCCCCGGCCGACCGGCCGAAGGTCGACGCGCCGCCGCCGCTGCGCGACCTCCGCGTCTGGCGCCTGGCCGCCGGGTCGGCGCTCATCGTCTGCGCCCAGACCGCGATCCTCGCCTTCCTCGTCCTCTTCCTGCACGACGAGCGCGGGGTCCCGCCGGAGCTCGCCGCCGGCGCCCTCGCGACGATCCAGCTCGGCGGCGGGCTCGCGCGGCTCGTCGCCGGCCGGCGCTCGGATCGCCGCGGGCGGCGGATCGCCCCGGTGCGCCGGCTGGCGCTCGCGACCGTGGCGGCCCTCGCCGGCGTGGCGGCGCTCACCACGGCGCCCCTCGTGCTCCTCCTGCCCGTCCTGCTGACGGCCGGCGTGCTGGCCATGAGCTGGAACGGCCTGTCGCTCACCGCGACCGCGGAGATCTCCGGCCGCGCGCAGGCGGGCACCGCGATGGGCCTCGCCGGCACGGTCATGCGCCTGCCGGCGTCGGGCATCGGCGTGGCGTTCGGCGCGCTGGTGGCCTCGACGTCCTGGTCGCTGGCCTTCGCCGCGCTGGCGGCGCTGCCGCTCGCCGGCTGGGCGCTGCTCGCCCCGCTCGAGCCCGAGGAGGAGCGCCGCATCGCCGCCCGCGAGGCGCGACGTGCGAAGATTGCGGCCGCATCACGACCTCAGGAAAGGGCAGCCACCGCATGAGCGAAGTCCAGTCGGGGCTCGAGGGCGTCGTCGCCTTCGCCACGGAGATCGCCGAGCCCGACAAGGAGGGCGGCGCGCTCCGCTACCGCGGCGTCGACATCGAGGAGCTGGTCGGCCGAGTCCCTTTCGAGAAGGTCTGGGGGCTGCTGGTCGACGGCTCGCCGGAGCCGGGCCTGCCGCCCGCCGAGCCGCACGCGCTCTCCTTCCGCTCGGGGACCCGCGCGCGTGGACGTGCAGTCGGCGCTGGCCGCGCTCGGCCCCGAGTGGGGCTTCGAGCCCGTCATCGACATCAGCGACGAGCAGGCCCGCGACCAGCTCGCGCGCGCCTCGGTCATGGCGCTCTCCTTCGTCGCGCAGTCCGCCCGCGGAACCGGCCGCCCACCCGTCCCCCAGCGCGAGATCGACCAGGCCACCTCGATCCCCGAGCGCTTCCTGACCCGCTGGCGCGGCGAGGCCGACCCCCACCACGTCAAGGCGATCGACGCCTACTGGATCTCGGCGGCCGAGCACGGGATGAACGCATCGACCTTCACGGCGCGCGTCATCGCCTCCACGGGCGCCGACGTGGCCGCCGCGCTGTCGGGCGCCGTCGGGGCGCTGAGCGGGCCGCTGCACGGCGGGGCGCCCTCGCGCGTGCTCAAGATGCTCGACGAGGTCGAGGCCACGGGCGACGCCGAGAAGTGGGTCAAGCGCGCGCTCGACTCCGGCCAGCGGCTGATGGGCTTCGGCCACCGGGTCTACCGGGCCGAGGACCCCCGTGCCCGCGTGCTGCGCCGGACGTCGAGGGAGATCGGCTCCCGCCGCTTCGAGGTCGCCGAGGCGCTCGAGACGCGGCGCTCGCCGAGCTCGAAGGCCCGTCGGCCCGACCGCGTGCTGGCCACCAACGTCGAGTTCTGGTCGGCGGTGGTGCTCGACCACGCCGAGGTCCCGCCCGCCTGTTCACGAGCATGTTCACCTGCGCCCGCGTGGCGGGCTGGTCGGCGCACATCCTCGAGCAGAAGCGCGAGGCGCGGCTCATCCGCCCGACCGCGAAGTACGTCGGGCCGGGGGAGCGGTCGCTGGCCGAGGTCTAGGCGCCGCCCGGCTCGTCCAGGTGCGCCGCCGCGCGGCGCAGGATCGCCCGCAGCGCGCGGGCGTCCTTCTCCGACAGCGCGGCGATGGGCGCCGGCGGGCGGCCCATGCGCTCCATCGCCTCGGCGCGCAGCGCCTCGCCCTTCTCGGTGAGCAGGATCGCCTTGACGCGGCGGTCGTGTTCCGCCGGGCGCCGCTCGGCGAGGCCGGCGGCCTCGGGCGGTCGACGATCCCGGTGACGTTGGAGTTGTCGCACTGCATCGAGGTGGCCAGCGCGCTCATGGGCAGCGGCACGCCCGTCGCGGCTCAGCGCCATCGCCTGCATGAAGGAGAGGCCGAGCTCGCCCATGACGGCCATCCGGCGCGGCTTGTCGTCGACGAAGATGCGCCAGAAGAGCGCCCAGGCGCGCGCTGCGACGGTCGGCTCAGCCGAAGCTGGCATGCGCAAAGGTAGCACGCGGGTTGACAACCTCAAATACCGCTAGGGTCGTCGCCATGAGAGACGACAACGGAATCGAGGTCGAGGGCCTCTGTACGCGAGTTCAAGAAGGGCCCGCGCGCCGTCGACGGCATCGACTTCACCGTCGCGCCGGGCGAGATCTACGGCTTCCTCGGGCCCAACGGCGCCGGCAAGTCGACCACCGTGCTGATGCTCACGACGCTGCTGCCGCCGACGGACGGCACGGCGCGCGTCGCCGGGCGCGACATCCGCGCCGAGGGTGCCGCGGTGCGCGCCGCGATCGGCGTGGCGCTGCAGGAGGCGGCGCTGGACCCGCTGCTCACCGGCCGCGAGCACATGCGGCTGCAGACCGCGCTGCAGGGCGTCTGGAGCGCGTGCGCCGCGGCGACGAGCTGCTGGACCGCGTCGGGCTGTCGGACGCGGCCGATCGCAAGGTGGCGGCTACTCGGGCGGCATGAAGCGCCGCCTGGACCTGGCGCTCGCCCTGGTTCACCAGCCGCGCGTCCTCTTCCTCGACGAGCCGACGACCGGCCTCGATCCGTCGAGCCGCTCGGACCTCTGGGAGGAGGTCGCCCGGCTCGCCCGCGAGGACGGCGTGACCGTCTTCCTGACCACCCAGTACCTCGAGGAGGCCGACGTCCTCGCCGACCGCGTCGGGATCATCGACGCCGGGCGCATCGTGGCCGAGGGCTCGCCGGAGGCGCTCAAGGACGAGATCGGGCGTCCGGCCCTCGAGGTCGTCCCGCGGGACCCGCGCCAGCGCGACGCGCTGGCCGCTGTGCTCGAGCGGTTCGGCATCCCCGCGACAGCGCCGCCCGGGGCGGCCGCGGTACGCCTGAACGGGGGCAACGACGCCCTCGCCGACGTGGTGCGCACGCTCGACGTTGAGGGCATCCCCGTCGGCGACTTCCAGCTGCACGCCCCGTCACTGGACGACGTCTTTCTGGCCAGGACGGGCAAGCAGCTCGCCGCGGCCACGCAAGCCGGGGAGCACGACATCCCCGACCACGCCCCCGAGCCCGTGACCACATGAGCCCCGCCTCGGGCACGCTCGGCGCCCAGGTCGCCCAGCTCGCACGGCGCTCGGTGCTGCGCACGCTGCGCCAGCCTGCCCAGGTCGTGCCGACGATCCTGTTTCCGCTGTTCCTTCTGGCGGTCAACTCGGCCGGCCTGGAGGCGGCGACGCGGCTACCGGGCTTCCCGTCGGATGCCTATCTGGACTTCGCGATGGCCTTCGCGTTCATGCAGGGGGCCATCTTCTCGATGATCAACGCCGGCACCGACCTCGCGCGCGACGTCGAGTCGGGCTTTCTGTCGCGCCTGGCGCTGACGCCCATGCGCCGCGCCGCGTTGCTGGTGGGACAACTCGCCGGGGCCATGGCGGTCTCCCTGCTGGCCGGCATGGTCTACCTGCTGGTGGGCCTCATCGCCGGCGTGACGGTGGTGACCGGCGTCGGGGGCGTGGTGGTGCTGTTCGTGTTGGCCCTGCTCATCGGCCTGGCCTTCGCCTCCATGGGCGCCTTCGTGGGGCTGCGCTTCGGCTCGGCCGAGGCGGTGCAGGGCTTCTTCCCGCTGTTCTTCGTTCTGCTGTTCCTCAGCTCGGCCTCGCTGCCCCGCGAGCTCATCGAGCAGGACTGGTTTCGGACGGTCGCGACCTGGAACCCCGTCTCTTACCTGGTGGAGGGGATCCGCTCCCTGTTCGTGATCGGCTGGGACGCCCAGGCGCTCGCCCTGGGCTTCGGGATCGCGGCGGTGTTCGCCGCGGGCGCCATCGCGAGCGCGGCCAGCGCGCTGCGCACCCGGGTGGTGCGGGCATGAGGGCTTTTCTCGACGTCACCGGCGCGGTGTGGTGGCGCTCGTCGCACAACTTCCTCACCAACCCGCAGTTCCTCGTGCCCTCGATCATGTTCCCGCTGTTCTTCTTCGTGGCCTTCGCGGGCGGGCTGTCGAGCGTGGGCGACGTGCCGGGATTCGACTTCCCGTCGGGCTACACGGCCTTCCAGTTCTGCTTCGTGCTCCTCCAGGCCAGCGCCTTCGGCGGCGTGTTCACCGGCTTTGGGATCGCGGCGGACTTCGAGAGCGGCTTCGCGCGACGGCTCATGCTCGGCGCGTCGCGTCGGTCGGCCATCCTCGCCGGGTACGTCCTCACCGCGCTGACGCGCGCGGCGGTGGTGCTGTCGGTGGTCACCCTGGTGGCCGTGCTCAGCGGGATGCAGGTCGACGGCGGGCCGCTCGACGTGTTCGGGATGTTCGCCCTCGCGGCGATCGTGTCCGTGGCCGCCACCCTCTTCGCGGCCGGAGTCGCACTACGCGCTCGGACGATCCAGGCCGGCCCGGCGATGCAGATGCCGGTCTTCCTCGTGCTCTTCCTCGCCCCGGTCTACGTCCCGCTCGACCTGCTGTCGGGCTGGGTGCAGGCGGTCGCCCGCGTCAACCCGGTCACGCCCCTCCTCGAGGCCGCCCGCGGCTTGGTCTCCGGAGGCCGAGCCGACCTCGCGCTCGCCGACCCGATCGCCGTGGGCCTCGTCGCTCTCTTCGCGCTATGGGCCCTGCGCGGTCTGCGCCGCGCCGAGGCGGCGGGCGGCTGAGGCGCCCTCGCGGCGGATCCGTCACGCGCGCCCTTTCGGCCCGATCGGGCACAGCCTCGGCCTCCAGATCTCTTGCCCCAACCGCTATGCTGGTCTTCGCGGCCAGGCAGGCCGGCTGACGCTGCGACTGCCCGACTGCTGCGACGTTCCCCTTCCTGGGGCTCCTGATCGCTTGGCGGTCGGGGACCTACGAGGGCTCACCCACCCTGTCCGTCAGGAAGGAGTCCTCTTGTCAGCCCTCCCCGGAGTCACCCCTCAGCCCCGCCCGATCCAGCAGAGTCCTTCCCTGCTCCAGAGTGCCCGCGCGGTGATCCGCGAGCGCCGGCGCCCGCCGGGCGAGCGCCGTCACTCCCAGCTCTACGAGCGGTATCTCGCGGAGCTTCGCGTCGAGGGTCGGCGCCTGCGCCTGCGCCGCGCCGGCCGGCCCGACGCGCGCGGGGAGGTCTCATGACCACGGTGGCCCGCTCCGATGAGTTCTCGGTCACGGTCCTCCCCGACGGCCGCGCCGCCTTCGTGCAGCCTCACGGGGAGCTCGACCTGGGCACGGCACCCGTGCTCGAGCAGGCCCTCAGACACGTCGAGGGCTATGACGGGCTGGTGCTCGACCTGCGCGGCCTGGCGTTCAGCGACTCCAGCGGTGTCCACCTCGTTGTGGGCACCTGCGAGCGCGCCGACGCCCGGGGCTGCGAGCTTCGCATCGTCACCGGGCCCCCCGAGGTCCAGCGCGTCTTCGAGATCACCGGCCTGCAGGAACGCCTGCTCCCCTACCTTCACCACCCCGACACGGAGGCTCAGGTGCTTGCCTCCACCGGGAGACGCCCGTCCTGGGCGGGGACGGGCTCCAGCACGAACACCTCGGCAGCGTAGTCGGGATCGGGGTGGTTATCGCTCATGAAGGCGATGACCTGCCGTTCGGTCAGCTGGGTCACGGCGTCGGTGAGGGCGTTGCGCATCGTCTCCTGGAGGGCGCGGCGCATCTGCATCGTGGCCTCTACCTGGCCCTGGTCCACGAGCGCCTTCTCGGCCTTGGTCAGCGTGTCCTCGAGCACCACGACCACGACGTTGTCGCGGATGGACGCCCGTGCTCTGGTGGGTCCCCGACCCAGATAGTCGCGGAAGATGCCCACCACCGCGGTGGAGAGGGCGGCGTTCAGACGGCCGTCGAAGCGCTCGCTCGCCGGAGCGAAGCGCTCGCTCGCCGGAGCACGGCCATGGGTGGTCGGCGGGCGCGACGGAACATCCAGATCTGGTGAGCGGCCCACGGCAAGGTCCTCTCTGGGGTCGGTCCTCTACCTCCCAGGAGACCCGTCGGCGCCCGGATGACGAGCGCCACATTCCCTCCTGCCTTCTCGGGCGCTCACCTCGCATCGCGCTGCGCCGCCCCTGGCCCGCGGTGTAGAAGGCGGCGAGTCGATCCCGCCCGGCCGTCAGGCGCCTCGGGACGCGGGCGTTGCCGGCCCGCCGCGGCGGCCAGCTACCCCGGATGCGCTTCGCCCATCGCGGGAGGCGCGCTGCCGGCGTCTTGGGGACCCTACGGGCCTGCGCTGACCCGTGGCTGCAGCTGGCGCCGCGATCAGTCGACGGGTATGTGCCCCGACACGTCCTCCTGCTCGACCCCGAAGGCCACTTCGCCGATAGTGGGGTCATCGAGCTGTCCCTCGGCGGTCGCGCTGACCTCGGGCGCCCCCGCACCCCGGTCGAAGAAGAACAACTCGACCACGACCTCGGGCTCGAACACGATCTGGCTCTGGTAGCCCAGCACCTTGCGACCGGTCAGCTCCTCGATCATGCCGGTGAGCTTTGCGGTCATCTGGTTCTCGAAGGCCTGCCGGAAGGCGCGCACGAGGTCGTGTTCCCCGAAGTCGAGCATCGTCTTCTCGGCCACCGTCTGGCTGCCGCGCATGACGATCATCAGGAAGTCGTCGAGCATGTAGGACTTCGTCGACGTCGGTCCCACCCCGAAGTACTTCTTCTGCGCCCGGGTCATCTCCGTGGAGATGCGCGCCAGCAGGTCCCCGCCGCGCTGCCCTTCGCGCACCGGCTCGTCGTGGCGATCCACCATCACCTCCCACAGGCTACCGCGCACGCACGGTGGCCGACTTCGTCGGCGGACGACTGCTGATCCGAGACCGGCGTTTCCCTACCCGGCCTGGACGAGCGGCGGCGGCGCCAGCCGCTGCCAGAGCAGTTGCTCGACCACCTCGGGTGGCTCGGGGCGGGCGAAGAGGAACCCTTGGGCGCTGTCACAGCCACGAGCTCGCAGGTTGACCAGCTGGTCGGCGCTCTCGACCCCCTCGGCGGTCACCGAGAGGCTCAAGGCGTGGCCCAGCTCGACCACCGCGGCGACGATGGCGGTGTCCTCTGAGCTGTGGGGCAGTCCGCGAACGTACGACCGGTCGATCTTCAGGCAGTCCACCGGGAAGCGGCGCAGATACTCCAGCGACGAGTAACCGGTCCCGAAGTCGTCGACGGCGAGCTGCACGCCTAGGGCCTTGAGCGCCGCGAGCGTGGTGGTGGAGGAGTCGGGATCCTCGATGAGCACGCTCTCTGTCACCTCGAGGCAGAGCAGGGCGGGGTCCATCTCGCTCTCGGCGAGCACCCCCGGCCACGATGGCGGGAAGGCCGCCGCCGGAGAGCTGGCGCGCGGACACGTTCACCCTCAAGGTCAGCGGTGCATCGTCCGGGCGACCGGCCTGCCAGGGCTGGGCGAGGCGGCAGGCCTCCGAGAGCACCCAGCTGCCGATCGGCACGATCAGTCCGGTCTCCTCGGCCAGGGCGATGAACTCCCCAGGCGCGAGCAGTCCCCGCTCGGGATGCTCCCAGCGCACGAGCGCCTCGAGTCCGATGATCTCCTCGGTATCCACCGAGACCTCGGGCTGGAAGAAGACGCGGAACTCGTCGCGCTCGAGCGCCCCGCGCAGGGCATTCTCGATCTCCAGCCGCTGGACGGCACGCGTGCGCGTCACCTCGTCGAAGAGCAGGTAGCGGCCGCCCCCCTGCTCCTTGGCGCGGTACATCGCCGCGTCGGCGTCTCGGATCAGGTCGCCGCCGTCCTGGTCCGCACAGGCGGTCACCGCGATACCGAGGCTGGCCGTGGTGACGGCCTCGTGGTCCTCGAGCGAAAATGGGAGGCCGAAGGACTTGAGCACCCGCTCGGCCACGGCGATCGCGTCCTGGTGGTCGTCGATGTCCTCGCACAGGATCGCGAACTCGTCGCCGCCGAAGCGCGCAAGCGTCTCTTGCCGGCGCAGGGCGTGGCGCAGGCGCTCCGCGACGGCCACGAGCAGCCTGTCGCCGCTCGGATGCCCGAGGCTGTCGTTGATCACCTTGAAGCGGTCGAGGTCGAGGAAGAGCACGGCCACGCGGCCTCCGGGTCGGCGGCGCAGGCGCTCGAGCGACACCGTCAGCCGACGCAGGAACAGCACCCGACTGGGCAGGCCGGTCAGAGGATCGCGCAGGAGCTGGTTCTCGTTCGTTCGCCAGGCCACGATGTGGGTCGCGCTCGCGGCGAGCACGAAGGCCCCGTGCACCAGCGCCCACCGCCACGGGTGCGCCACCGCGTCGGGATGGTTGTAGACGGTCTCGGGCGCCAGCACGCCCCCGAGCCCGTGGTGGAGGACCACGTAGCCGATGGCGAGGAGGTACGGCGTCCAGTCCTGATACAGCGTGAGCAGCCCGATCATCACGAAGAAGTGGAAGTGCGATTCGATGAGGCCTCCGGAGAGATGCACGAGCACCGCCGAGGAGGTGATGAGGCCGAACGAGGCGGACGCCACCCGCAGCTTCAAGCCGACCCGCTGCGAGCCGGCCACCCAGGCGGCGAGCGCGATCACCGCCCCCTCGCCCAGGACGTGCGCAAACGACTGGCCGGTGGCCAGCCCGAAAGCCGGCAGGCCGATGACGTGGGACCAGAGAACGACCACGATCATCGCGTGCCGGCGGCGCCAGATGTGCTCGGGCAGCAGTTGCCCCCTGGGGTAGGTGCTCGAGCAGCGTCCGAAGGTGGTCGAGCAGCCGCTGCGTCCTGGCGGAGAGAAGCCGGGCCGGCTCCTCGCCGGGAAGGCGGCGGGCCACGGCGGTCCGCGCGTCGCTCATGGCAGGAACATCGGTCCGGCGGGGCCGCGAACAGAAGTGGACCGGACGAAAAGCCGAGCCCCGTGCGGCTCAACCCACTCAACTCCCACCGGGAGAACTTTGCATCCCGGTAACACGCGGAGGCTTCCGACGCGCAACTGTGCCGTGGTCCGATGTCCCCCTCGCCACGGAGAGCCATGCGATCCTTCCTCACGGGCGGCGCCCTCGCGCTCGTCCTGCTCGCCCTTCCCGCCGGGGCGGCGGCCCGGCCCGCCCCCGACAACGATCAGGTGCTGAACATCGCTCACCGCGGTGCCTCGGGGCTGGCGCCCGAGCACACGTTCGCCGCCTACGACCTCGCGCTGAAGCAGGGCGCCGACTACATCGAGCAGGACCTCCAGCAGACCAGTGACGGCACGCTGGTGGTGCTCCACGACGAAACCCTCGACCGGACCGCGCGCGGGCCGGCGGAGAACTGCAGCGGGCCGGTGGCCACCAAGACCCTCGAGCAGATCAAGACCTGCGACGTGGGCTCGTGGTTCAACGAGCGCTACCCGGAGCGCGCGCGGGAGGAGTACGTGGGCCTTCGCATCCCGACGTTGGAGGAGGTCCTGCGCCGCTACCGCCACCGTACGAACTACTACATCGAGACCAAGAACCCCGACAGGGCCAACCGCATGGAGGAGCGCCTGGTGGCGCTGCTGGAGGAGTACCACTTGCTGCGCCCCGCGCAGCGCCGCTGGCAGGTGCTGGTGCAGTCCTTCAGCCCCGCGAGCCTGCTGCGCGTCCGCGCCCTGGAGCCGTCGCTGCCGCTGATCCAGCTCTTCTCCAGCCGGGAGACAAGCGAGAGCATCCAGGCCCGCCTGGACGCCGTGGATGAGTACGCGGTGGGCATCGGACCCTCGAAGACCGATGTCGACGCCGAGCTGGTGCAGGCCGCCCACGCACGCTGCCTGGACGTCCATCCCTACACGCTGGAGGAGACCGAGGAGATGCGCGCACTGATCGACCTCGGCGTCGACGGGATGTTCGCCAACTTCCCCGCCCGGCTCGAGGAGGTCCTGGGCAAGGACGCCGTGGGCGGCAAGCAGGCCGCCAAGCGCGCCGCACGGGCGCACGCCGACTGCGTGGCGGGCGTCTGATGGCAACCCCCGCCCAGGAGAAGCCGATGATCCTCCGCCGCCTGCTGCTGCCCGCCGCTCTGATCGTGTCGCTCTTCCTGGCCGTACCCGCGGGCGGGCAGGGCGCAGAGCGCACGCCGATCTGCGCGATCCAGTCCGCGGCGGACCGCTCCCCGCTGGCGCCCGGGTCGGGCAACGCCAGCGGTCAGACCGCCACCACCACGGGGATCGTCTTCGCCCGCGAGCCCGACGGCTTCTGGATCCAGGATCCGGGCTGCGACGACCGGGCGGCCACCTCGGACGGCATCTTCGTCTTCACCGCCACCTCCAACACGCGCTTCCCCCGCTTTCCGCTGCCCGAGCCCGGCGACGAGGTGCAGGTCACCGGTGACGTGTCGGAGTTCTTCGACTCCACGCAGATCCGCGCCGACGACACCCGCTTCGACAAGGTCGATGTCCTCTCGCAGGACAACCCCCTGCCCGAGCCGGTCGTGCTCAAGAAGGGCTCCTACGAGCGCCTGGAGCACATGCGCGTCGAGCTGCGCAAGGGCCGCACCTACGTGGGCACCAACAAGTTCGGGGAGACCTTCCTGACCCCGGGCGGCACCGGGACGCGGGTGCGGCGCACCGAGGACGAGCCCGACGTGCTCGCGCTGGACGGCGGGCTGGTGGGCGGTGGCACCGTGAGCGCGTTCGCCTTCGACCACGTCGCCGGGGCGGTCGGCCCGCTGGCCTACACCTTCTCCAACTACAAGCTGCTGGTGTCCAACCCCGACGCCGTCGAGGTCCGCGGGCCCGATCGCCGGCCGGTCGACATCCGCAAGCAGCCCCGGGACACCTTCGGGGTGGCCACCTTCAACCTCGAGAACGTCTTCGACGCCGATCCCACCAACACCACGGGCCCCAACGTGCCCACGGCCTCCGAGGAGGCCCAGGAGGTCGAGCAGGCCAAGGTGGCCCGCGCAGTGGTCGACTGGCTGCGCACGCCGGCGGTGCTGGGCGTCCAGGAGGTCGAGAACCTCGAGCTGCTCGAGGAGATCGCCGACGAGATCAACGCGCTGCTGCGCTCCCGGGGACGGGAGGGCCGCTACGAGGCGGTGCTGCGCGAGGGCAACGACACCCGCGGCATCGACGTGGGCTTCCTCATCGACGCCTCGCGCGTGGACTACGCCAACGTGCGCCAACTCGCCCCCGACGCGGTGAGCGACGGGCGGTGCTCGGCGGGGGCGAGTCGCAACCTGGTCTACGACCGTGTGCCGCTGGCCGTGGACGTATCCCCGCCCGGCGGCAAGACCCACACCGTGGTGGTCAACCACTTCAAGAGCAAGTTCGGCGGCACCGAGGCCAACGACTTCTTCGAGCCCTGCCGCGTCGAGCAGGCCCAGGTCCTGCGCCGGGAGGTGGCGGGCCTGGAGCGCGTGGTGCTGGTCGGCGACTTCAACGCCTTCCGCGACTCGCCCACCCTCGAGATCCTCACCGCTGGGCCTTACGCCAACACCGTCGATCGCATCCACCCCGACCGGCGCTTCAGCTTCGTGTTCCAGGGCCGGGTGCAGTTCCTCGACCACATCGTGGTCTCCGGCGACCTGGTCCGCGCCGTGCGCGTCGTCGACTCGCCCAAGATCGACGGCGACACCCCCTTCCCGGTCTTCGACGACGACCCGACGAGCGCGTTCGCGGTCAGTGACCACGACCCCCTGATCGCCTACCTGGACGCGCGCTGACTTCCCTCACCGCCGCAGCTCCCTCCCCCGAGCGGCCCGCCATCCGGCGGGCCGCTCACGTGTATGTCCGCATGGGCGGCAGCTTGGAGGGCTGAACGCGAACCCGAGCGTCGCAACGGGCGGGAGCTGGACCGCACCGGCCCGCACCGTGTCCGGTTGCGGCGCCCTGCTACGTCTCCATGGTTGATGACCATCGAGGGACTGTTCCACGAGCATCGCGACCGTCTGCGCCATCGGGTCGAGCGGATGGTCGGCTCGCGCGAGACGGCCGAGGATCTCTGCCAGGAGGCCTTCCTACGCGCGTGGCGCCACGCGCCGGTCCACCTCGATGCCGCACAGCAGGCGGCCTGGCTGTATCGGACGGCCTCCAACCTGGCTGTCGACGAGCTGCGCCGGCGCGGGCCCCGCCGGTGGGAGGAGCTGTCCGACGCCGCGGGCAGCGGCGCGCAGCCCGACGGGCTCGAGGTCGTGGCCGCGCGCGAGGCCCTCGCGCGCCTGTCCGCGCACGAGCGCCTGGTGGTCTTGCTACGCCTGGAGGCCGGACTCTCGCACGCCGAGATCGGCGCGCTGCTCGATCTGAGTCCCGAGGCGGCACGCAAGCGCGTCGAGCGCGCGCGCCGGCGCTTCGCCGCCGCCTACCGCGGGGCTCGCCCCGATCGCCGACCCGTCGTCCTCCTGCTGGCGCGCGAGGATCCCGGCCTGTACGCCACCTGGCTGGGGGACTCGGGAGCGGACGTGCGCCTCCTGGGCGAGGCCGACGCCGAACGACAGCTGGCCGCGGCGGACGCCTTCGTGCTGAGCGGAAGCCTCGCCGACATCGATCCGGGCCTGTACGGCGAGCGGCCGCGCAGGGCCATCGTCGGCCCCGACCTGCGGCGCGACCGCCGCGACGTGCGCGCGCTGCGCGCCGCGCTGGCGCTCGATCTGCCGATCGTCGGCGTCTGCCGCGGCCACCAGCTGCTCAACGTGATCCTGGGCGGCACCCTCTACCAGGACGTCGAGGAGGACGGCGCGGCGGCCTTCTCCCACCGCCGCGATCCGCACCTCATCGAGACCCGGCCCGAGACGGTGGCGCGGCGCGTGCTCGGCCGCCGGCCGGAGGTCTCCAGCGGCCACCACCAGGCGCTGCGCCGTCTGGGCCGGGGCGTGGGCGTCACGGCGACCTCGCCGGAGGGGCTGGTGGAGATGGTCGAGCTGCCCCGGCCGGTCCTCACGCTGGGGCTGCAGTGGCACCCCGAGCACGCGCCCGCCGGACGGGCCGGTCGCCGGATCGCCGACGCGCTGGTCGTCGCCGCCGCACGGAGGGCGGCGTGACGGTCGGGCGGGCCGACGCGGTGACCGTGCGCTGGGCGCAGCCGGGCGACGAGGCCGCGCTGCGCCGCCTGGCCGAGCGCGACAGCGTCCGCATCCCGGCTGGTCCCGCGCTGGTGGCGCAGGAGGCGGGCGAGATCCGGGCGGCGATCGTGATGGGGCGGCCGTCGGTCGTGGCCGACCCCTTCCACCCGACCGCCCACCTCGTGGAGCTGCTCGAGCTGCGCGCGGCGCAACTGCGCCGGCACCGGTCCTCCCCGCCTCGACTTCGCCGCCGTGCCCCCCGCCCGCGCGTCTGGCGTCCCCAGCCGGCGGCGGGGTAGCCGGAGGCTCAGGCGACCTCGAGCACGAGCTTGCCGCGCACGTGGCCGTCCTCGAGGCGCTCGTGGGCGGCGACCACCTGGTCGAGCGGGTAGCGCCCGGCGATCTCGACCCGCAGCTGGCCGGCATCGACGAGTCGGGTCAGCTCGACGAGGCCGGGGGCGCTGGGGCGCACGAAGACGTAGCGTCCCGACAGATCGTCGCGGTCGCCGGCGGGATCGGTGTCGGCCAGGGACGTCACCCGGCCGCCTTCGCGCAGCACGCTGCGCGCGTCGGCCAGGCCGTCGCCGCCGAAGATGTCGAAGAGCGCGTCCACGCCCCCGGGGTGGTGCTCGCGCACCTGGTCGGCGACGGACCCCTCGTGGTGGTCGACCACGACCTCGGCACCCAGCGAGCGCACGAAGTCCTGGTTGCGCGCGGAGGCGACGCCCACGACCCGCGCGCCGCGCGCGGCGGCGATCTGGACGGCGAAGTGCCCCACCCCGCCGGCTGCGGCCTGCACGACCACGGTGTCGCCCTCGCCCACGCCCAGCGCCTCGTCGAGCGCCTGCAGCGCGGTCAGCCCGGCCAGCGGCACCGCGCCCGCCTGCGTCGGCGACAGGGACGACGGCGCGCGGGCCACCATGCCGTCGGGCACGGACAGCAGCTCGGCGTAGGTGCCCTCCGAGACCTCGGTCTTGCGCGCGTAGACGTAGACCTCGTCGCCGGGCTGGTGGTCCACCACCGCCGGGCCCACCTGCTCGACCACGCCGGCGGCGTCCCAGCCGAGGATGACCGGGAAGCGGTGGGGGAAGCGGGCGTCCAGGCCGCCTTCGCGCAGCTTCCAGTCCACGGGGTTCAGCCCGGCGGCCGCCACGCGCACGAGCACGCTGTCGGGCCCGACCTTGGGATCGGGCAGGTCCATGACGGCCATCCGGTCCCGCCCGCCGAACTGCTCGATGGCGATCGCGCGCACGAGGGCCGTGCTACCCGGGCGAGACGCTCAGGAACGTCCGCTCAGATCGGGATGCCCCAGAGGGGGAACCAGCGCTCGAGCTGGGGCTCGACGGGCAGCTCGGGCTCGAGGATGGCCTTGAGCTGCAGTTCGCGCTCGGTGGAGCGCTGCTGGTCGCCGCCGGCGGGCACGAACGGATACCAGGCGCCGCGCTTGTAGTTGTAGATGAGGTTGAGGTCCTGCCCGCGGCCGTCGCGGAAGCCGAAGACCGCGCACAGCACCCGGTCGGCGTAGCCGCCCACGGCCAGCGCGTCGCTGACCGCGTTGACGCCGACGACGAGGTCTTCGACATCGTCGTCGTGCAGCACCATCCAGCGGTAGCCGTAGGAGTCCTCCTCCTTGGACAGCGTCGTGCCCGTCTCCTCGCCGGTGCCGCGCACGAGCTCCTCGACCTCGCGGGCGATCGCGTCGAAGTCGGCGGTGCCCAGCGGCTGGAAGACGATCGCCGCCGTGCCGCGGGTGCGGATGCCGTGGCCGACCTCCAGGGCGACGTGCGCGGTGGACAGGGCGAAGAGCCGGTCGGGCGCGGGGCCCTTGACCTTGCTGCGCCCCAGCAGCGAGTCGAGGAAGCCCATCGTGATCAGGCGGTGCGCGGCCCGGCCTGCAGCTGGGTCTCGAGCTGGGACAGCGCGGCGATGCGCTTCTCCATCGGCGGGTGGGTGGCGAAGATGCTCAGCAGCGACTTCTTCGCGCCCGCGGGGAAGATGTAGAAGGCGTTCATCTCGGCGTTGGCGCGCAGGTCGGACTGGGGGATGCGCTCCATCGTTCCGCTGATCTTCATGAGCGCCGAGCTCAGCGCGCTGGGGCGCCCGGTCATGACCGCTGCCCCGCGGTCGGCGGCGAACTCGCGGTAGCGCGACAGGGCCTGCATGAGGAAGAAGGACACGACGTAGACGAACAGCGACACGATGATGAGGAAGAAGATGCTCGGGTTGTCGTCGTCGTCTCCGCCGCCGCCGAAGAAGAAGCCGAACTGCAGGATCATCGCCGCGATCGAGGCGAAGAAGGACGCGATGGTCATGACCATCACGTCGCGGTTCTGGACGTGGGTGAGCTCGTGGGCCATGACGCCCTCGAGCTCGGCGGGGGAGAGCAGCTCCATGATGCCGGTGGTGGCCACCACGGTGGCCTTGTTCTGCGAGCGGCCCATGGCGAAGGCGTTGGGCATCGCGGTCTGGACCACGCCGATGGTTGGCTTGGGCAGGTCGGCCTGGACGCACAGGCGCTCGATCATGGCGTGCAGCTCCGGGGCCTCCTGGGGGGAGACGGTCTGCACGCCCATGGCGCGCAGGGCGAGCTTGTCCGACGTGAAGAACTGCAGCGCGAGCAGGCCACCAGCCACCACGAGGATCACCACGCCGCTGGCCCCGGAGGCGAACAGCGCGCCGATCAGGACGGCGTAGACGGCGCCGAGCAGGAAGATGGTGACGACCATGCGGGCCTGGAGCCCGCGGTCACGTCCGAAACGGGTGGTGGTGGGTGCGGTGGCCATGCACTGAGTCTAGTCGGGGGAGCGCGGCGTCTCTGAGGTGGCGCGCATGGCGACCGCGGTGGTGCGCCACCGGGCGGACGAGGGCCCGTGCGAGCAGGTCTCGCGCGCTGCTCATCCGGCGCTGCGCGGGCGCGTGCACGCTACGCCGGCTACCGCGGGTGGGCGGTGCGGCCCTTCTCGCGCCGCGAGCCGCCCTCGGCCGCGGTGGCCCTCATCTTCTCCTTCGGCCCGACCATCCGGGTGCTCGACGGCGCGGGCGTGGGCGAGCACCGCTCGTTCGTGGCCGGGCTGCACGAGCGCACCGCGCTGACCGAGTTCGCCGGCGCCCGGCACGGCGGGCAGGTCGACCTCTCGCCGCCGGGCGCGCACCCGGCATGGGGTCGGCGAGCGTCCCGGGGGCTGATCGATGAGCTCGACGACGGGTAGGTGGCCGGGATGGGCCTGAACCACGTCGCGCTGACCGTCGCCGACCGCGAGCGCTCCGCCGCCTTCTACGCCGAGCATTTCGGGCTCACGAGCAGGATCCACGAGGACGAGCACCTGCTCTCCTCAGCGACGACGCCGGCTCGCTGCTGACACTCTCCGAGGGCGAGCCGGCGGCCGCCGGGCTCCCGCGCACGAACCACTTCGGCTTCCGGCTCCCCGCTGCGAGCGACGTGCGCGCCGCGCGAGCGCGCCTGCGCGCAGCGGACGTGGTGGAGACGGAGTGGCAGGACGACGGGATGGTGCGCGTGCAGGTGACCGATCCCGACGGCTACCGCGTCGAGCTCTATGCGTTCTGAGAGGCGGCCCGGTCGCCGTGCCGTGCTCTGGCTGGCGATGGGGGAGTTGCGGCGCGCGAGGGAAGGAGGGAGACTCACCTCGCCGAGGTGGGCTGGGTTTCCACCCCCTGGCAAGGGGAAAGGCGGCCCACCCCTGCTCGTGCGCAGCAATCGTCGCGGGCCAGGCCCGTTCACGTTCGTCCAAGACGGGCGCTTCGTCCGCGGCGTACCGTGGCGCCCATGACCCAGAGCCTCTATCCCACCTTCCACTACGCCGATGCGCCCTCCGCCATCGACTGGCTCGAGCGTGCCTTTGGCTTCACCCGCCACATGGTCGTCCCCGGTGAGCAGGAGGGGACGATCGCCCACGCCGAGCTGGCCCTCGACGGGTCGCTGATCATGCTCGGTGGTGGCGGGCCCGGCACGCCGGCGCCCGGCACGGGCTCGGTGTACATCGCCATCGACGATCCCGACGCGCTCCACGCCCGTGCCACCGCCGAGGGGGCCGAGGTGGTCTACGGCCCGGTCGACCAGCCCTACGGATCGCGCGAGTTCGCGGTGCGCGATCCCGAGGGCAACACGTGGTGCTTCGGGACCTACCGCCCGGCGCCCGACGCCTGACCATCGCTCAGAGCCACGGAGTGTCGACTTCGTCGGTGCAGGGCCGATCGAGCCGACACTCGCGCCGGTCGGGACGCCGTCGCGGCGACGAGACGCGTCTCCTCCTCCTTGCAACGGCCCTTGCGGGCGGGGCGTGCGGGCTGGCATACCGTTGCCCGCTGCCATGCGCCTGCGCATCGCCCTGCTCAGCCTGCTCGCGCCGCTCGCCCTGTGGGCGGCGCTGCCCCTGGCCTCTCCGGCCCAGGACGCCGAGCGGGCGGCGCAGCTGGAGCGGCGCATCGACTCCGCCCGCGAGCGCGTCGAGCGGCGGCTGGGTACCGAGCGCGCGCTGCGCGGCGACGTGCGCAGCTATTCCGAACGCATCGACCGCCTGGAGGACCGCATCGGCGAGCTGCGCGGCCGTCAGCAGGTCCTCGAGGCCGACCTGGCCGGGAAGGAGTCCGAGCTGGCCGAGATCCAGGACGAGCTGCGCCGCGAGCGCGCGCGGCTGGCCCGGTTGCGCAACCGCCTCGTCGAGGCGCGCCAGGCGCTGGCCACCCGCCTGGTCGAGCTCTACAAGGCCGGCGATCAGGACCTGCTCACCGTCGTCCTCAACGCCGACGGCTTCGCCGAGCTGATCGAGCGCGGGGAGTTCTTGCAACGCATCTCCGAGGCCGACCGCGAGGTCATCGAGGTGGTCCGTCGGGCCCGCGAGGACGCCAAGCGCACCGAGGCGCGCCTTGACAAGCTCGAGGAGCGCCAGCAGGAGCTGGTGACCGAGGTACGCGTCCGTCGCGACCAGGTGGCCGACACCAAGGGCGAGCTGATCGGCACGCGCGTGGGCGCGCAGCGCACCCGGCAGGGCAAGGAGAACGCGCTCGAGGAGGTGCGCGGCGAGCGGGTCGAGCTCGAGGAGGACCTGGAGGCCATGGAGGCCGAGCAGGAGAAGATCGAGCGCAGGCTGATGCAGACCGCGGGCGGCGGGCCGATCCGCCAGGGTTCGGGCGACTTCATCTGGCCGACCAACGGCGCCTTCACCTCACCCTTCGGCCAGCGCTGGGGTCGCCTGCACGCGGGCATCGACATCGCCGCGCCCACCGGCACCGCCATCCGGGCGGCCGACTCGGGCAAGGTCGTGCTCATGGCGCCCACCGGCGGCTATGGCAACTACACGTGCGTTGCGCACGGCGGCTCGCTGTCCACCTGCTACGCCCACCAGTCGAGCTTCGCCACCTCGGTCGGCGCCAACGTGCGCAAGGGCCAGGTCATCGGTCGTGTGGGCAACACCGGGAACTCCACCGGGGCCCACCTGCACTTCGAGGTGCGCATCAACGGCACGCCGCGCGACCCCATGGGCTACCTCTAGCCGCTAGGAAGCCACGGGCTCAGGCCCCGCCCAGGGCCTCGACCACGCTACCGCGCGCGGCAGCGCGACGGCGTGGGGCCAGGGCACCGGCCAGCGCGAAGATTGCCACGGCGACGAGCGCGACCGAGGCGCCCGCAGCGACCTCCAGGGTCAGCGAGAGCACCAGACCGCCCGCGCCTGAGCCGGCGCCCAGGGCGGCGCCCAGCGCGAGCTGTGCGGGCAGCGACCGTGCGAGGTGCAGCGCCGCGGCCGCGGGCGCGAGCAGCAGCGCGACGACGAGCAGGTTGCCCACGCCCTGCACGGCGGCGACGATCGCCACGGCCAGCAGCGCGAGCAAGACCAGCTCGGCGTGCGCGGGCGAGGCGCCCAGCGAGCGGGCGGCCGCAGCGTCGAAGGCGGCCAGGGCGAGGCGGCGGTGGGTGACGGCCAGCGCGAGCAGCACTCCGGCCACGAGCCCGCCGGCGACGGCCAGGTCTGCGGGGGCGATCCCCAGGGGGTCGCCGAAGAGCAGGTCCTCCAGGCGCGCGGGCGCGCCCGGCACCAGGGCGAGCAGTGCTCCCAGGCCCAGCAGCGCGGTGACCGCCACGGCCACGCCCGCCTGCGAGTCGATGCGCCGGTCGCGCGCGGCCAGGAACACCAGCGCTGCGGCCCCCAGCACCCCGCCGCCCGCGCCCAGCAGCAGCGGCACGCCGGCCAGCGCGGCGAGGGCCAGGCCGGGCAGCATGGCGTGGGCCAGCGACTCGGCGGCGTAGGCGTGGCGCAGGTGCACGACCCACACCCCCAGTGCCCCGCAGGCGGCGCCCACGAGCACCAGCTCCACCAGCGCGCGCTGCAGCAGCGCGGTGTCTGCCAGCGCCTTCATGCCTGGTGATGGCCGTGGTCGTGGTGGTGGACGGCCACCCCGCGCGCCCGGCCGTCGAGCACCACCAGCTCGGCGCCGTAGGTCTCCTGCAGCACCTCGGTGGTCAGCGTCTCGGCCGGAGGGCCGAAGGCGACCTGCCGGGCGTTGAGGCACAGCACCCGGTCCCAGCGGCGGGCCTGCTCGACGTCGTGGGTGGAGACCGCCAGCACACGGCCCTCGGCACGCAGCTCGTCCAGCACCGCGAGGATCCGCGCCTGGCTGGTGGCGTCCACGCCCGCGAAGGGCTCGTCGAGCAGCAGCACGCCGGCGTCCTGCACCAGCGCGCGGGCGATCAGCACGCGCTGGCGCTGGCCGCCCGAGAGCGCGCCGAAGCGCTCCCTCGTGCGCTCGGCCAGGCCCACGCGCGCGAGCGCCTCGCGCGCGGCGGCGCGGTCGGCGCCGGCCACGCGTCGCCACCACGGGGTGCGTGCGTAGGCGCCCATCAGCGCGACGTCGAAGGCGCTGACCGGGAAGTCCAGTCGCGCGCGCTCGGTCTGGGGCACGTAGGCGGTGCCGCCCTTCACCGTGCACGAGCCGTCCATCGGCTCCAACTCGCCCAGCAGCGCGCGGAACAGCGTGGTCTTGCCTCCGCCGTTGGGACCCAGCACGGCGACGGCGCGCCCCGCGCCCAGGGCGAAGTCGACGCCGGAGAGGGCGGGCGCCCCGGGCATGTACCCCGTGGTCAGTCCGCGCGCCTCGAGGTGGATCGCGCCGCTCACGATGCCGCCGGCCCCGCCGAGGTCGGGCTGAGCGCGTGCACCGTCCTCACGCCGCCACCTTCCCGCGCCGGCCCAGCGCCGCGCTGGCGGCGGCGAGCGTGAAGACGAGGCCGCCGACCACGGCGATGACGGGGCCGGGTGGGAGATCGAGCCGGTAGGCCAGCCAGAGGCCGGCGACCCCGTCCAGCAGGGCGACGGCGACCGCGCCGGCGACCAGGCCGCGCAGCGAGTGCGTCAGCAGGCGCGCGGTGGCCGCGGGCACGGCCAGAAGGGTGGCCACCAGCAGCGCGCCCACCGCCGGGAGCACCGCGACCACCGCCGCGGCGACCCCCACCAGCAGCGCGCGGTCGCCGCGGACGCCCGGCACGCCGAGCGCCCGCGCCGTCCCGGGGTCGAATCCGGTGGCCAGCCACGTGCGCCCCAGCAGCAGGGTCGCCGCGCAGGCCAGCGCCGCCACGCCGCCGGCCACGGCCAGGTCGGTCTCCGTGAGACCCAGCAGCGTGCCGAACAGGAGCCGATCGACGCCGGTGCCCGAGGCGAAGACGTCGCTGGCCAGCACGGCCCCCAGTGCGAGCGAGCCGACGAGCAGGAGGCCCACCACCGCGTCGGGGCCCAGTCCGCCGCCGCGGCGGGCCAGCCGCGCGGCCAGCGCCGCGAAGCCCGCTCCCGAGGCCAGCGCCGCCAGCGGCGGCGCCAGCCCCACCGGCCCGGCCAGCACGAGCCCCGGAAAGGTCGCGGTGCCCACCGCGTGAGAGAAGAAGGCCAGGCGGCGCAGCACGATCCACGCGCCCAGCACGCCGCCGATCACCGCGAGCGCCACGACGGCCACCAGCGCGCGCTGCATGAAGCTCACCGAGAAGGGCTCGAGCAGCCACGCCACGACGCGGAGGCTACTCGCGAACGGTTCTCATTCCCAGCCCGGCACGATACGCCACCCCCCGGCGGGTACGAACAGCTGAGCATGACCGAGCAGATCGACGACAAGCTGGCCGGCTTCGCGCCGGTCTCCCTCGACGACCTCGACGAGCGCGCCGCGCTCCAGAAGCGCATCGATCGCACGTACCTCGTGGAGGAGGCGATCTTCGAGGAGCTGCTGGCCGCGCTGCGTGAGGACCACGAGGTGCTGGACATCGAGGGGCGGCGAAGCGCGGGCTACCACAGCGTCTACTTCGACACCTCCGACCTGCTGTGCTACCGCGAGCACATCGAGGGCCAGAAGCCGCGCTTCAAGGCGCGCACCCGTCACTACCTCGACACGGACCTGTGCCACTTCGAGGTCAAGGTCAAGCTGGCCGGCGGCGGAACGGCCAAGCAGCGCCACGACCACGATCCCGCCCGGCGCGACGAGCTGACCGACGCCGCGCAGACCTTCCTCGACGAGGAGCTGCGCCACCGCGCAGACCGTCCGGGGCCCGGGGAGCTGCGCCCCGCGCTGACCACGAGCTTCGAGCGGATGACGCTGGCGGCCCGCGACACGTCCGCCCGCCTCACCTGCGACGCCCGGGTGCGCCTGGGCCGCCCCGACGGCGACACGGCGGCGCTCGCCGAAGGGCACCGCCTGCTGGAGACCAAGAGTCCCGACGGTGACAGCCCCGCTGATCGCGCGCTGGCGCGCGCCGGCGTGGAGGCCATCTCGCTGAGCAAGTACCGCTTGGGCGTGGGCATGCTCTATGCCGAGGCCGAAGATGCCGACCCACCGCTGGGCGGTGAGGCCGGGCGGCTGTTCACCGTGGGCTGAGGGGGTCCGGGGCACCCCACAGCTGGCGCAGCCAGCGCACGCTGGCCGCCTGCAGCTCGCCGTCGTGCTGGACGGAGCGGTGGTGGCCGCCGGGCACCCGCACGTAGCGGCTGCCCCGCGCGGCGGCGTGCAGGCTGTCGGAGACCGCGACCGCCACCTGCTCGTCGCCCTCGGCGTGCAGGAGCATCAGCCGCTGGCCCAGCGCGGCCGCCGCGTCGTGGAGGTCGTGCTCGCCCAGCAGAGCGTCGAGCGCGCCGCGCTCGCAGGCGAAGGCGAAGCTCCCCTGGCGCAGGCCGCGGCGCAGGCCCTCCGAGGAGGCCGGGCAGATGGCGATGACGGCGTCGGCCCGGGCGGTCTGGGCGCCGGCCAGCGCCATCCACCCGCCCATGGAGGATCCGCGCAGGGCCACCGGGCCGCC
>JAUJOF010000009.1:0-75154 GCA_030447785.1 Solirubrobacteraceae bacterium | reverse complement strand
CGGCCAGCGCCATCCACCCGCCCATGGAGGATCCGCGCAGGGCCACCGGGCCGCCCCCGCAGGCCTCGCGCACCCGGTCGGCCATCGCCGCGACGTCGCGCAGGGCGCCGGCGCCCAGCGCGCCCTCGCTGTCCCCGTGGCCGCGCGCGTCGAAGGCCAGGGCGGCCAGCCCCTCGCTCACCGCCAGGCGCGCGAAGTCGAAGTGGCTCTCCTTGCACGAGTCGGCCCCGTGCGCGATCACCAGGCCGCCGCGCGGTGCCCCCTGGGGCAGGAACAGCGCATAGGCCAGACCTCCGGCGACGGCCAGCTGCGCGGGGGCCAGTGCGGTGTCCGGTCGGTAGCTGGCGCCCATGCCCCGGCATACTCCCCGACTCCCGTGGCCCTCGTCACCCGACAGCTCTCCCACATCTGGCCCCGCCACTCGGGGCTGAACGAGCACGGCGTGCTGGAGATCGGCGATTGCGACGCCCGCGAGCTGGCGCGCGAGTTCGGCACCCCCGCCTACGTGGTGGCCGAGGATGACATCCGCGACCGCGCGCGGGCCTTCCGCGAGGCCTTCGCCGCCCGCCACCCCGGGCGCAGCGAGATCTTCTTCGCCTCCAAGGCCTTCCCGTCCACGGCGATCCTGCGCATCCTGCGCGAGGAGGGCGTGGGCTGCGACGTGGCCTCGGGCGGGGAGCTGCACCTGGCGCTGCGCGCCGGCTTCGCGCCCGAGCGCGTCCTCCTGCACGGCAACGCCAAGTCGGTGGGTGAGCTGACCATGGCCCTGGACGCCGGAATCGGCCTGATCGTGCTCGACAACCACGACGACCTGCAGCGCACCGAGGCGCTGGCCGCGCAGCGCGGCATGCGCCAGCGGGTGCTCATCCGCGTCACCCCGGGGGTGCGCGGCGACACCCACGACAAGATCTCCACCGGGCAGGCCGACTCCAAGTTCGGCTTCGGGCTGGTCGAGGCCCGCGAGGCGGTGGCGCGCCTGGCCCGCTCGGCGGCACTGCAACTCGACGGCCTGCATCTGCACATCGGCTCCCAGCTGCTGGAGCTCGAGCCCTTCCGCGTGGCCATCGCGATGCTGAGCGAGCTGGGCGACCATCCCGTCGTGAACCTGGGCGGCGGCCTGGGAGTGGCCTACACCGCCGCCCAGCAGCCGCCCTCGCTGGAGGACTACGTCGACGCCAAGGTCTCCGCCGTGGAGGAGCACCTCGGCCCCGGCAAGGCGATACTCGACGAGCCCGGCCGCGCGCTCACCGCGCAGGCCGGCGTGACCCTGTACACGGTGGAGAGCGTCAAGCGCAACGTCTCGACGTGGGTGGCGGTGGACGGGGGCATGGCCGACAACCTGCGCCCGATGCTCTACGGCGCCCCCTACGAGGCCCAGATCGTCGACCGCTTCGGCGAGGCCACGCCCTGCCGGGTGACCGGCAAGCACTGCGAGTCGGGCGACGTGCTGATCGACGACGCCCGCCTGGCCGACCCGCGGCCCGGCGACGTCATCGCCACACCCGTCACCGGCGCCTACGGCCACGCGATGGCCAACACCTACAACGGCGTGCCGCGCCCTCCGGTGATCGTGTGTCGCGACGGCGACGCCCGCGTGGTGGTGCGCCGCGAGACCCACGACGACCTGCTGGCGCGGGATGTCTGAGGCGGACTTTCGCATCGGCCTGCTCGGCCACGGAACGGTCGGACGCGCCTTCGAGGCGCTGCTGGCCCAGCGCAGCGACGAGATCGCCGCGGTCACCGGGCTGCGCCCACGCATCACCGGGGTGCTGACGCGCTCGCGCGGGGACTTCGCGCGGGTGCTCGAAGAGGCCGAGCTCGTGGTGGAGGTCATGGGCGGCCTGGATCCCGCGCGCGAGCACGTGCTGGCCGCCATGGCCGCGGGGCGTCACGTGGTCACCGCCAACAAGCAACTGCTCAGCCGCCACGGGGAGGAGCTGTGGGGGCTCGCGCGCGAACACGGGGTGCAGTTGCGCTTCGAGGCGGCGGTCGCCGGCGTGGTCCCGGTCATCCGCGTGCTGCAGGAGTCGCTGGCCGCCGCGCACGTCGAGCGCCTGCACGGCATCGTCAACGGCACCACCAACTACATCCTCAGCGAGATGGCGCGCACGGGCGCGGACTACGAGAACGCCCTGGCCGACGCCCAGCGCCTGGGCTACGCCGAGGCCGACCCCACCGAAGACGTCAGCGGGGAGGACGCCGCGGCCAAGATGGCCATCCTCGCCCGCCTGGCCTTCGGCACGCCGGTCGATCTCGACCAGGTGCGCTTCGAGGGCATCGAGCACATCACCGCCTACGACCTCGAGTACGCGCGCGAGCTGGGCCTGGGACTGAAGCTCATCGGCACGGCCGAGCGGGTGGACGGCGGCGCGCTCAACGTGCGCGTGCATCCGGCCTTCCTCTATCCGGGCCACCCGCTGGCCAGCGTCAACGGCCCCTACAACGCGGTCACCGTGGAGTCGGCCGACATCACCGAGATCACCATGTCGGGTCCGGGCGCCGGCGGCCCGCAGACGGCCAGCGCGGTGCTGGGCGACGTGATCAGCGCGATGATCCCGCCCGCCTCCACCCCCGAGGCGACCTCCTCCCTGGAGGTCGTGCAGGACGTCGAGTCGGCCTTCTACCTGCACCTGGAGGTAGCCGATCGCCCCGGTGTCCTGGCCCAGGTCGCCCAGCTGCTGGGCCTGCAGGGCGCCTCGATCAAGTCGGTGGTGCAGAGGGGACTGGGCGAGCACGCGCGGCTGGTCATGGTCGTGCACCCCATGCTGGAGTCGCGCTTCTTCGCCGCGCTGGAGCTCATCTCCCGTCTGGACTTCGTCCGCGCCCGCCCGCGGGCCATCCGGGTCATCGAGGAGGAGTTCACATAGGGCATATCTCAGAGACCGAGACACGGCCCTAGCCGTGCTGGCCTGGGTCTCCGGCGAGGGCCTGCGTGAGGCGCTCGAGCCCGCCCCGGCGGGCATGGAGCTGGCGGTGGTGCCCGCCGACGCCGCGCAGGCGCCCGACGTGGGCCGCGTCGAGGTGCTCGTGCCGGCCGTGGCTCCCGACCGGCTGGGCGACGAGCTGCTTCCCCACATGGGCGGGCTGCGCCTGATCCAGGTGCTGTCGGCGGGGGTGGACTGGATCGAGGATCTCGTGCCCGCGGGTGTGACGCTGTGCAACGCGCGCGGCTCGCGCGACGTCGCGGTGGCCGAGTGGGTGCTGGCCGCGATCCTGCATCACACCCAGGACCTGGCGCGCGCCGACGCCCAGCGCCGCAGCGGGGTGTGGGAGCCGTGGTCGCCGCGCGAGCTCGCCGGCTCGACGGTGCTCGTCGTCGGCCACGGCGCGATCGGCCGGGCCCTCGAGCAGCGACTGACCGCCATGGAGGCCGAGGTGATCGGCCTCGCCCGCCGCCCCCGCGACGGCGTGCGCGGCCTGGAGGAGCTCGACGAGCTGCTGCCCACCGCCGACGTGGTCGTCCTGCTCGCCCCGCTGACCGCGCAGAGCAGGCTGATGGCCGACGCGACCTTCCTGGAGGCCATGCGTCCCGGTGCCCTGCTGGTCAACGCCGGGCGCGGTGGCCTGGTGGACACCGACGCGCTGGTGGCGGCCCTCGACGCGGGGCGCCTGCGCGCGCCCGCGCTGGACGTCACCGACCCCGAGCCGCTGCCCTCCGGCCATGCGCTGTGGCGCGCGCCGGGCCTGATGCTCACGCCCCACCACGCCGGCGACACGCCCCAGGCCCACGAGCGCGCGGTGCGGATCGTGCGCGACCAGCTGGGCCGCTACGCCCGCGGCGAGCCGCTGGCCAACGTCATCGGACCGGCCTGAGCGAGGCCGGCCGGGGGTTCGGCGCCGGCGCGGTGCTCGGACGGCTCGCTCAGCAACCACCTCCTCCACCGCCTCCACAATCGCCGCCTCCTGCACCGCCACCGCCATCCCCGCCTCCGAACCAGCCGCCGTCGTAGCCGCTCGGGTACGAACCATGATCCCGGCCGGTCCGCGCGCCGAACAGGGCAAACAAGACAGGCCGACCGGCGATGACCGAGGCAACACCCAGGAGAACGAAGACCGCGACCGCGACCGCGCCGCCCGTGATGAGAGCGAAGGTTGTCGACTGCCCGGCGACGAGCAGCCCGACCACCATCAGCCCGCTCAGCGTCCCCACGCCAAGCGTCGTCGCCGCCCAGCGATGGGCAGTCGCCCACTCCTCGTAAGCCTCGCCCACCGCTCGGTCATCGCGGACACGCGCCAAGTTCTACCGAAAGTCCTTCGAAATCGACCGTGACCTCTTCCACCCGACTGACATTGGCCATCTGACCCACGTCGGAGTGATGCGGGCATTCTTCACCCGGCGGGGAACAGCTCGCACAGCGGCAGGGCGAAGCCCGGCAGGAGTGGCGAAGTCAGGGTCTCCCCGCGCGCGCTCCTCGGCGACGTCGAAGGTCGTCGCGCCTGGAGCGGAGCGGCGGAAGACCAGCACCCCGTCGGCCGCGGTGTCGACCAGCCAGAGCTCAGGCAGGCCGTGGCGCCGCTCATAGAGGTTCTTCTTGGCGCCGACGTCGTAGCGCCAGGTGGACGGAGAGCGGACCTCGACGGCGAGGTCGGGCACGGGGTAGGGGGCCGGGTCGTGTCGGTGGGGCGCGCGGCCGGCGCGGTACCAGAGGACGTCGGGGGCATAGACGTTGTGATCGTCGAGCTGGACGTCGAGCGGCAGACAGGCCTCACCGCGGTCTGGTCCGGCCTCGGTCCAGCGCCGCAGGTGCATGACGATCTCGAGCATCAGCTGCTGATGGATCAGGCGCGGGTGGGAGACCACCAGCTCACCCTCGACCAGCTCCGTCCAGCGCTGCTCGGGCAGCGCCAGGTACTCCTGCGCGGTCATGCGCTGCGCGACCGTCATCGCCTCCATCGTACGCCTCCCCGGTCAGATCGCCCATCGCCTTTCCCTAGGGCGATGGGCGCTCATGCTCGCCCCTTACGCCGCGGCGCCCGCCCGCTCGGCCTTGCGCTGGGCGATCGTCGTGTTGATCGCGTCCCAGTCCACGTCGCGGAAGTTGTGCATCGGGCAGTACTTGGGTCCGCACATGGAGCAGAACTCGGCCGACTTGAAGTGATCGTCGGCCAGCGTCTCGTCGTGCATGGACCGCGCCGTGTCGGGATCGATGGCCAGCGCGAACTGGCGGTTCCAGTCGAAGTCGAAGCGCGCCTGGGACAGCTCGCGATCCCACCGCGCGGCGCGCCGGCTGCCGCGCGCGAGGTCGGCCGCGTGGGCAGCGATGCGGTAGGCGATCAGGCCCTGCTTGACGTCCTCGGCGTCGGGCAGGCCCAGGTGCTCCTTGGGGGTGACGTAGCAGAGCATCGAGGTGCCGTGCCAGCCCACGATGGCCGCGCCGATGGCCGAGGTGATGTGGTCGTAGCCGGGCGCCACGTCGGTGACCAGCGGCCCCAGCGTGTAGAAGGGCGCCTCCTCGCACACCTCCTGCTGGCGGCGCACGTTGGCCTCCAGCTGGTCGAGGGGCACGTGGCCGGGGCCCTCGACCATGACCTGCACGTCGCGCTCCCACGCTCGCCGGGTGAGCTCCCCGAGCGTGTCCAGCTCGGCGAACTGGGCGGCATCGGAGGCGTCGGCGATCGAGCCCGGGCGCAGGCCGTCGCCCAGGGAGACCGAGACGTCGTGCTCGCGCAGGATCTCCAGCACGTCGTCGAAGCGCTCGTAGAGCGGGTTCTCGAGGCGGTGGTGGACCATCCAGCGCGCCAGCAGACCGCCGCCACGCGAGACGATGCCCGTGACCCGGTGGCGGCACAGGGGGAGGTGCTCGAGGCGCACGCCGGCGTGGATGGTCATGTAGTCCACGCCCTGGCGGGCCTGGCGCTCGATGACCTCCAGCAGCAGGTCGGCGGTGAGGTCCTCAGGGTGCTTGACCGACTCGAGGGCCTGGTAGATCGGCACGGTGCCGATCGGCACGGTCGCCACCTCGAGGATGGCCCGGCGCGTCTCGTCGATGCGCTTGCCCGTCGAGAGGTCCATGACGGTGTCGGCGCCCCATCGTTGGGAGAGATGCAGCTTCTCGACCTCCTCGTCCAGGGAGGAGGAGGTGGGCGAGCTGCCGATGTTGGCATTGATCTTCACGCCCGCCTCGAGGCCGATGGCCATCGGGTCCAGCGCACCGGCGAGGTGATGCACGTTGGCCGGGATGATCATCCGCCCGCGGGCGACCTCCTCGCGGACGGTCTGCGCGGGCAGATGCTCGCGCTGGGCGACACGCTCCATGGCCGGCGAGATCTCGCTTCTGCGAGCGATGGCGCGCTGCGTGAGGGCGGACATGTGACTTCTCCCTTCGCCGGTATGAACCGGAGCAGGTTCGTCGGGTCGACGCTAGGAAGCGCCCTCTCAGCCCCTCGTGCAGGGACCCCCCGGGGTGTGTGGTCGCTACGACGGTACCCGATGGTTGAAGGCCCCAACAGAGGGTGAGCCGCCATCCATGCGCTCTCCCTTCGCCCGCGGGCATCGCAGCACAGAGCCGGCCGGCACCCTGCACGTGGTCGATCCCAGCCCGCTGAACTGGCTGTACATCACCTACAACACCGTCGAGGAGCTCGTGCGCGTGACGCCCGGGGGCAAGATCCGCCCCGCGGCCATGCGTGCCTACCGCTGGCGCGACGACCGCACGCTGGAGGTCCGCGTACGTCCCGGCGAGCGCTTCCCCGACGGCGAGCCACTGACCGCGGCGACGGTGAAGCGCAGCTTCGACGAGCAGCAGCGTTGGCAGGCGCCCCATCCGCCGGGCACCCACTTCAACATCGATCCGCGCGTGCGCTGCGAGGTCGTCTCGCAGCGCAAGGTGCGCTTTCACCTGCCCGAGCCCGACGGGCTGGTGATCGGCAAGCTGCGCGCGACGCACGTGATGAGCACCCGCTTCTGGGAGGAGGTCGGCTTCGGCTACGCCCGTCAGGGCAGTGGCGAGGGCCATTGGTGAGTGATCGACGCCCCGGGCCCGTGGGGCACCGGACCGTTCATCCTCACCCAAGGCGCCTCGGTCATCGACGCCCAGCGGGCCGTCATCCGCTCCGAGCCGCTGGCCTGCATCTGGCAGTACACCGAGCAGCGTTCCGAGCGGGTGCGCCTGGTGGCCAACCCCGACTACTGGGATCGCCGCCGCGGCCCGCGGCCGGCCGAGGTGGTCTTCCGCAACGATCTTCCCCCCGAGCGGGCGCTCGAGCTGGTGTGCACGGGGGAGGGCGAGGTCGACCTGGTCACCGAGGTGCCGGCTGCCCAGGCCGCCCGCGTGGAGGCCTCCGAGCACGCACGCCTGGTGGCCGTCGACTCGGCGATGGCCGTGGCGGGCGTAATCGACCGCGACGCGGTGGACCTCCCGCTGGCCGACCGTCGCGCGCGCCAGGCGCTCAACCTCGCCGTCGACCGCGAGGCGCTGGTGCGCGACGCGGTATTCGGCCGCGCGCGTCCGATGAGCGGCCTCACGCCGCCCACCCGGCTGACCGCGGCCCACCGCGCGCCCGACCGCCTGCGCCCCTATCCCCACGATCCGGCCCGCGCCGCGGGGCTGTGGCGGGCGGCCGGCGGCGGAACCGGCGGTCTGCTGCGCATCGCCGCCCCGGCCGCCCTGGAGGCGGTCGCCCGGCGCGTGGGCGCAGACGTCGAGCGTGTGCTGGGGCTGGGCACCGAGGTGCGCACCCTCGCCGAGGAGGCCGAGGGCCAGGAGCGCCGGCGCCTGGCCGAGAACAAGGAGGGTCCGCGCGACTGGCACGTGCTGCTCGTGGGGCAGGGCAACCAGTCCATCGACGCGCCGCCGCTGGAGCTGCACCGCGCGTTCGCCGGGGAGACCGGCGAGTACCGGGCCGGCCCGGTCATCCCCGAGTTCGAGCGGCTGTACGAGCAGCTGCCCGCCCACACCTCCCAGCTGGCGCTCGTGCGCATGGCCAACCGCATCGACCGCTACGTGCGCCGCCAGGCGCTGGCCCTCTTCCTCTATGCGCCCCAGGCCCTGTACGCGGTCAACCGCCACGTCGACTTCAAGCCCTACACCACCTCGTTCGAGCTGGCCGAGACCGAGGTCGGGCCGCAGCACTGGTCGCGGCGCTGAGCGCGGGAGGTGGGGCGCGAGACCCTCAGCCGACCAGTACCACGACCAGCAGCACGATCAGCGCGAGGCCCACGGCGGCGGCAGCCGGGGTGACCCAGCGCTGGCGCCACCAGAAGTCCGGGCGCGCGCGGTCGCGGGTGTGGTGGCCCTCGGGCGGCGTGCCCACCCAGTCGTCGTCGTCATCCCAGGATGAAGCCATGGACCCAGTATGCCCGGAGCGGGCGGCGGCGTCGCGTAGGGTCCCGCCGGCATGGCCGGCCTGATCGAGCGCTACCGCGAGCACCTGCCCTTCGCCGACGGCGACCCCGTGGTCAGCCTGGAGGAGGGCTCGACCCCCCTGGTGGAGGCGCCGCGCCTCAGCCGGCGCGTCGGCGCGCGCGTGTGGCTGAAGCTCGAGGGGGCCAACCCGACCGGCTCGTTCAAGGACCGCGGGATGACCTGCGCGGTGAGCGCCGCGGTGCGCGAGGGCGCCGAGGCGGTCATCTGCGCCTCGACGGGCAACACAGCGGCCAGCGCCGCCGCCTACGCCGCCCGGGCCGGGTTGCGCGGGGCGGTGATCGTGCCCGAGGGGCGCATCGCCACCGGCAAGCTGGCCCAGGCGCTGATGCACGGAGCGCGCGTGGTGGCCCTGCGCGGGACCTTCGACGAGGCGCTCACGCTCGTGCGCCGGCTGGTGGACCGTCACCCGATCGCGCTGGTCAACTCGGTCAACGCCTTTCGCCTGGAGGGCCAGAAGACCGCCGCCTTCGAGGTGCTCGAGGAGCTCGGCGGGCTGGACGCGCTGTGCATCCCGGTGGGCAACGCGGGCAACGTGACCGCCTACTGGAAGGGCTTCCGCGAAGCCGACCACGCCCCGCGCCTGTTCGGCTTCCAGGCCGAGGGCGCCGCGCCGCTGGTCCACGGGGCTCCCGTCCAGGCACCGGACACGGTCGCCACCGCCATCCGCATCGGCAACCCGGCGCGCTGGGAGGAGGCCATGGATGCCTTCACCTCCTCGCGCGGGGCCGTGCGCGCGGTCAGCGACGCGCAGATCCTCGATGCCTACCGCTTCCTGGCCGCCGAGGAGGGCGTCTTCTGCGAGCCCGCCAGCGCCGCCTCCGTGGCCGGGCTGCTGGCCCATGGGGCCGGGGAGGCCGAGAGCGTGGCCTGCGTGCTGACCGGCCACGGGCTCAAGGATCCCCAGATGGCGCTGGACCAGGCCGCCGCGGTGGTGCCCTGCGAGCCCGATCTGTCCGCCGTGGAGCGCGCGGTGCTGGGCTGATGCGCCGCCGCCGGCTGGTGCGCGTGCCCGCCTCCTCGGCCAACCTGGGCCCGGGCTTCGACTCCTTCGCCGCCGCGCTGACGATGCACGTCGAGCTCGAGGTGTCGGAGACCGGCAGCTTCGCGGTGGAGACCGACCTGGCCGTCGCGCGCGACCGCAGCAACCTGGTGGTGCGCGGATTCGAGGCGCTGCACCCGTCCGACGACTTCACCTTCCGCATCGCCTCGCAGGTGCCGCTCTCGGGCGGCCTGGGCTCGAGCGCGGCGGCCTACCTGGCCGGGCTGCTGGCGGCCGACTCCATCTTCGGATTGGATGCCGACGTGCTGGGCGAGGCCTCGCGCCTGGAGGGCCATCCCGACAACGCGGCCGCCGCGCTGCTGGGCGGGGTGGTGGTCTGTGCCGACGGCGAGGCCTTCCGCCTGGATCCCCCGCCCCAGCTGGAGGCGGTGCTCGTGGTCCCCCACGAGCCGGTGTCCACCGCGCAGGCCCGCGCGGCACTGCCGGCCGAGGTGCCGATGGCCGACGCCGTCCACAACGTCGCCCACGGCGCGCTGCTGATGCTGGGTCTCGCGCGCGGGGACTGGGACCTGGTCGTCCGGGGCCTGACCGACCGCCTGCATCAGCCCCACCGCGCGCACCTCTATCCCCGCAGCGCCGACCTGGTGGCCCGGGCACGCGCCCTGGGCGCCCTGGGCGCCACCGTCTCGGGCGCGGGTCCCACCGTCATGGTCTGGACCCACCTCCAGCAGACCGGCGCGGTGGTCGAGGCGCTGCGCCGGGAAGCCGAGGGGTGGGCGGACGTCCTGCGCGCCCCCTTCGAGGCGCGCGGGGCCGAGGTGTGCGAGCTGTAGGACCGAGGAGTTCAGGCTAGGTGCACGTCGGAGGCCTCGCCCGGCTCGACCGCCGTCAGGCACTCCGCGCACCAGAAGCGCACCTCCAGGGGCGTGCCGCAGGCCTCATGGCGCGGGAGTGAAACCTCGTCGGCGGTGTGGCGCGCGCCCCACCCGGCCAGCAGGCGCAGCGCGCCGGCCAGCTCGCGGGCGGCCTGCGTCAGCTCGTAGCGCAGGCGCGGCGGGCGGTGCAAGTAGGGCCGGGCGAGCACGAGGCCGCGGGCTTCGAGGGCGCGCAGGCGGGCCGACAGGACGTTGGGCGCGATGCCCGGCACGGCCTGCTGGAGGTCCCCGAAACGCGCGGGGCCGTCCAGCAGGGCCGCGACGACCAGGAGCGTCCAGCGGTCGCCGACGGCCTGGAGGGCCTCGTCGAGGCCACCCAGAGCGATGTCCACAGCGGGCTGGTCCATCACCCTCGAAGGGTAGGCCCACCCGACCAGCTAGGGTGCAGCTTGCAACGAGCAAGTTACTAGCGAGGCCAGGAACCATGTTGCAGGAACTTCAGGAAACCATCGCTACGGTGGCGCGCGAGGTGGGCCCCGCCGTGGTCGGGCTCGGGGGGCGGCGCGGCGGGGGCTCGGGGGTGGTCGTCGCCCAGGGATCGGTGCTGACCGTCGCCCATGCCCTGCGCGACGAGGCAGGCGAGGTGGTCTTCGCCGACGGCCGGCGCGCCACCGGGCGCGCGGCGGGCGTCGACGCGCAGTTGGGCATCGCGATGGTCGCCGTGGATACCGCAGACGTCGCCCCGATCGCGTGGTCCCCGGAGGACAGCGCCACCACGCTGGGCAGCGCGGTGCTGGCCCTCGCCGATCCCGGCGGGCGCGGCCTGCGCGTCACGGCGGGCTTCGTCAGCTCCGCGCAGGGCAGCCTGCGCGGGCCGCGCGGACGCCGTATCGCGGGCGCCATCGAGCACAGCGCTCCTCTGCCACGGGGCTCCTCGGGGGGCCCGCTGGTCGACCTCCAGGGCCGGCTGGTAGGCATCAACGCGGTGCGTCGCGACGGGGGGCTGATCGTCGCCCTGCCCGCCGACGCCGCGTTGCGCGAGCGCGTCGAGCGCCTGAGCGGCGGCGAGGGCGCGCAGCCGCGCACGCTTGGCGTGGCGGTCGCCCCGCCGCGCCTGGCGCGGCGGATGCGCCACGCCGTGGGCCTGCCCGAGCGCGAGGGCCTGCTCGTACGCGGCGTGCAGGACGACTCGCCGGCCCAGCGCGCGGGCCTGGCCCGCGGCGATCTGCTGGTCAGCGCGGGCGGCCGTCCGCTGGACGGGGTGGACGCGCTCTACGCGGCGCTGGATGGTGTGGACGGCGAGGGCGCCATCACGCTCGGGGTGGTGCGCGGCAGCGAGGAGCGCGAGGTCGAGGTGCGCTTCGAGCCCGGGGAGGTCTCGGCATGACGACCACTGCCTCGGACGCAGAGCGCCGTGCGCTGGACGCCTACTCGCAGCTCGTGGTGGGCGTCGCCGAGCGCCTCTCGCCCTCGGTGGCCAACCTGCGCGTCACCCGCCCGGTGCGCGGCGGGCGCGTCGCGGCCGGGGAGGGCAGCGCGGTCGCGCTCACCCCCGATGGCTTTCTGGTGACCTCCGCCCACGTGGTGGGCGCCTCGGCGGAGGGCCGCGCGGCCTTCCCCGACGGCCGCGAGCTGCGCTTCACGGTCGTCGGGCGCGACCCGCTGTCGGACCTCGCGGTGCTGCGCACCGACGGCGACGGCCTGGTGGCGGCGCAGCTGGGCGACGCCGAGGGCCTGCGCGTCGGCCAGCTCGTGGTGGCCATCGGCAACCCCCACGGCCTGGCCGGGTCGGTGACCAGCGGCGTGGTCTCGGCCCTGGGGCGCTCGCTGCCCACGCGCGCGCGACGCCACGTGCGCGTCATCGACAACGTCGTGCAGACCGACGCCGCGCTGAACCCCGGCAACTCCGGTGGGGCGCTGGCCGACAGCCGCGGTCAGGTGGTGGGCATCAACACCGCGGTGGCGGGCGTCGGGCTCGGCCTGGCGGTGCCCATCAACACCGCCACGCGCCGGGTGATCGGCGCGCTGATGAGCGAAGGTCGGGTGCGCCGCGCCTATCTGGGCATCGCGGGCGGTCCGCGCCCCCTGCCTCCCGCCGTGCGCGCCTCGGTGCCGGCCGAGACCGGGGTGGAGGTGGTCTCCGTCGAGGCCGACTCGCCCGCCCAGCGCGCGGGACTGCGCGCCGAGGATCTCATCGTGGAGGTCGACGGGCACGCGGTCGGCGGCGTGGGCGACCTGCAGACCATCATGGTCGCCGACCTCATCGGCACCCCGGTCGACGTAGCCATCGTCCGCGACGGGCGGATCGCCCACCTCGCGCTGACCCCGGTGGAGCTCACGGTGGAGTGAGCCGCGAGTGGTCGGGCGGTGACGAGCGCCCGCCGCCTACGGTTGCGTGGTGGCCGGGCGAACGCAGGCGAGGATGGCGGTGAGCGTCGACGGGGCGAGACCGACAGGATCCGTGTCGCCGCCACCCCCGGCGCCCGAGACGGTGCGCTACGCCACCGCACGAGGGCGCTGGGTGCTGGCGGTGACCGTCGTGGGCTCGGGGATGGGGTTCCTGGATGCCACGGTGGTCAACGTGGCCCTGCCGGCCATCGCGGCGGATCTCGACGCCGGGACGGCCGGCCTGCAGTGGACGGTCAGCGGATACCTGCTCACGATCGCCTCGCTGATCCTGCTCGGCGGCTCGCTGGCCGACCGCCTGGGCCGGCGGCGGATGTTCAGCTTCGGCGTGCTGTGGTTCACCGCCGCCTCGCTGCTCTGCGCGCTGGCGCCGAGCATCGAGCTGCTCGTCGTCGCCCGGGTGGCCCAGGGCGTCGGCGGGGCGCTGCTGACCCCCGGCAGCCTGGCCATCATCGAGTCGAGCTTTCGCCGCGAGGACCGCGCGCGGGCCATCGGCGCCTGGTCCGCGCTGACGGGCATCGCCGCCGCGATCGGCCCACTGGTGGGCGGTTACCTCATCGGCGCGCTGTCGTGGCGCTGGATCTTCCTCATCAACCTCCCGCTCGGGCTCGTGGCCGCCTTCCTGGCCGCCCGCCACGTGCCCGAGAGCCGCGACGAGGGCGCCACCGGACGCCTGGATCTCGCCGGCTCGGTGCTCGCCGCCGTGGGGCTCGGGGGTGTGACCTTCGCGCTCATCGGCGCCTCGGAGGGTGGCTACGCGCCCGCTGCCGTGCTCGTCGCCGGGCTGGGCGGCGCACTTGCCCTCGCGGTCTTCGTGACCGTCGAGCGGCGCGTGGCCGATCCGATGCTGCCACTGGGCATCTTCGCCTCCCGCCAGTTCACCGCCGCCAACCTGGTCACCTTCGCCGTCTACGCGGCGCTGGGCAGCGTGTTCTTCTTCCTGGTCGTCTACCTCCAGACGTCGCTGGGCTACTCCCCGCTGGCCGCGGGCGCCGCGTCGCTTCCCGTCACCGCGCTCATGCTCCTGCTCTCCTCCCGCGCCGGGGCGCTGGCCCAGCGCGTCGGGCCGCGCCTGCCCCTGACCGTCGGTCCGCTGATCCTCGCCGCCGGGATGCTGCTCATGCTGCGCATCGATCCTGGCGACGGCTACGTCGCGACCGTGCTGCCCGCCGTGGTGGTGTTCGGCCTGGGCCTCGCGGCGACGGTCGCGCCGGTCACCGCGACGGCGCTGGCCGCCGCCGCCGAGCACCACTCCGGTCTGGCCTCCGGGGTCAACAACGCCGTCTCTCGCGTGGCCCAGCTGCTGGCCATCGCGGTCCTGCCCCTGGTCGCCGGCCTGTCCGGCGAGGAGTTCACCGACCCCCGGGCGCTGGCCGCCGGGTTCGAGATCGCGATGGCCGTCGCGGCCGCACTCGCGGTCGCCGGCGCCGCGCTGGCCTTCCTGACCATCCGCGACGACGTGCTCGAGCAGGGCGCCGAGACCGAGGAGCACCGGCCGGCGGTGCACCACCGCAACTGCGCGGTCGCCGGCACGCCGCTGCACGCCAGGGAGCCGGTGGTCCAGCCCGAGCCTTCGCGGCCGGCCTCGCCGGCTCCCTCCTGAGCCCGCCGCGGGCCATGGCGGGAGAGACGGCCTTCCTGCGCGCGCGCGGCCTGATCTGCCGACGGGGCGGGCGTACCGTCCTGCATGGCGTGGACCTCGACCTCCCGCGGGGCTGCGTGACCGCCCTGGCCGGTCCCTCCGGCGCGGGGAAGACCACCCTGCTGCGCTGCCTGGTGCGCCTGGAGGAGCCCGAAGGCGGGCAGGTGCTGGTCGAGGGCCGCGACGTGCGCGAGCTGGACCCGTGCCTCCTGCGCCGGCGCGTCGGCCTGGTCGCCCAGGCGCCGGTCGTGCTGCCCGGCGACGTGGCGGCCAACGTCGGCTACGGCCTGGACGGCGCGAGCGCCGACGAGCTGGCCCGGTCGCTGGCCGCCGTGGGGCTGTCACGAGACCTGCTGGAGCGCGACGCGCGCGAGCTCTCCGGCGGGGAGGCGGCACGCGTGGCCCTGGCGCGCGCCCTGGCGCGCGCGCCCGCGGCGCTGCTGCTCGACGAGCCCACCGCGGCGCTGGACGCCGCGGCCGGGCGCGTGGTGGAGGAGCACGTCCGGGCGCTGGCCGCCGGCGGCCTGGCCGTCGCCCTGGTCAGCCACGACAGCGCCCAGGCGCGCCGCGTGGCCGACCGCGCCGTGGTGCTCGACGGCGGGCGCGTCGTGCGCGGCGGCGAAGCCCAGGCGGTGCTGTGACCGGCGTGCTGGTGTCCACCGGGCTGCTGGCCCTCGCCGTCGCGCTCGCCGCAGCGGTCCGCCTGGGTGTGGCGCGGGAGCTGGCGGTCGCTGCCGTGCGCGCGGGAGTCCAGCTCGCGGTGGTGGGGCTCGTGGTCGCCGTCGTCTTCGAGCAGGCCGGGCTGGCGGCCGGCTGCATCGCCGTCATGCTCACCGCCGCCGCTCTGACGGCGGGACGGCGCCTGCGCCCGTTGCCGCGCAGCCGGCTGCGCGCCGCGGCGGCGATCGGCGCGGGCGCCGCGGCCGCGCTCGTGCCCCTGCTGGCTCTGGGGGCCTTCAGCACGCAGCCCCGCGAGCTCGTGCCCGTCGCGGGCATCCTCATCGGCGGGGCCATGGCCGCCTGCTCGCTGACGGGTCGCCGGCTGTTGGAGGCGGTGGCCGACGGATTGCCCGCCATCGAAGCGCGGCTGGCCCTCGGGGTCTCCGCCCGCACCGCCCTGGCTCCCGCCCTGCGCAACGCGGTGGCCACCGGGCTGGTGCCCACCCTCGATCAGACCAAGAACGTGGGCCTGGTCACCCTCCCGGGCACCTTCGTCGGGCTGCTGCTGGGCGGCGCCTCGCCGGCACGAGCCGCGGCGGTCCAGCTCACCGTCCTGCTGGCCATCCTGGCCGTGCAGACGATCGCCGCGCTGACGCTCGCGGGGCTGGTCGCACCGGCCCGCGGGCGCCCGGGCGAGCGGGTGGTGCTGCCAGTGCGCTCCTCGGCCGTGGCCGACGGATTGCCCGCCATCGAAGCGCGGCTGGCCCTCGCACGGTCCAGGCGAACGCCGCCCGCACCGCCCTTCAACGGCTCCCTCGCGAATGCTGCGCAACCGCGGTGGCCGCGGAACCCAGGGTTGTCGTGGTGCCCACCCTCGATCAGACCAAGAACGTGGGCCTGGTCACCCTCCCGCCGACCTTCTCACCGGAGCCTTCGTCGGGCTGCTGCTGGGCGCGCGAGGACCCGCCACGCCGTGCTCTGAGATCCCCAGGCCGCCTCGCACGATGCCGCAGCGCCTCGCCTGGCCACGAGCCGCGGCGGGCCAGCTCACATCCGTCCTGCGCCTCGGCCATCCCTGGCGCTTGTGCAGACGATCGCCGCGCTGAACCAGGCGATCGACAGACGCCTCTCCCCTCGGTTGAGCGCCGCGCCGCTCCGGGCGTGCCCAGTCCTTACTCCGCGATCGTCACCGGCGCCCCCAGCGGGATGCGCGCCATGAGCCTGCGCATCGACGCGTTGGTTGCGCGCAGGCAGCCGCTGGAGGCCGCCTCGCCGATGCTGCCCTCGATGCCCGTGCCGTGGATGGCCAGGCGGTCGCCGCCGCCCCAGCCCTGGGGCAGGTCGGTCTGGCGGCCCGAGAGGGCGAGGACGCAGCAGCCGTAGGGACCCGTCCCGCCGTCGGAGGTCAGGCGGTCGGTGACGCCGAACTCGCCGGTGGGCGTGGGGTTCTCCGGCCGCCCGATGGCCACCGGCAGGCGCAGCTCGACCTCGCCGCTGCGCGTGTCGATCACCGCGACCTCGCGCTCGGAGAGGTCGGCGCGCAGCCGGTAGGGCTGGCGCTCGATCCGAGCCGCGTCCTGGGGAATCCAGGCCACCTCGCCGTTGGGGCGCTGCGGGGCGCGCACCCCCAGCCAGCCCGGCTCGCGCGCGGCCACCGCCAGCACCGTGGGGCCGTCGAACTCGGTCCTCTCGTCCACGCGCACGACCATCTCGCCGCCCGGGGCGTCGCGCAGCATCACCGCGCGCTGCAGGCGGGCGGATTCGGGCATCGCGGGGGCCGGCTCGGGCCGGTCCACCACCGCGCTCGCGGGCGGGACGGCGCCGGGGGGAGGACCGGCGGGCGCCTCGGCGCCGCCGCCCGCGCCGAGGAGGGTGGCACCGGCGATGGCCGCGGCCGCCGCCGCGCCGCCTCGGCGCCTCATGCCGCCGCGAGCTCCTCGGCCAGCGAGCGCACGCGTCGGCGCTCGGCGTCCAGTCCCAGGCGGTCGAGGAGCTCCTCGGCGAGCGCCGCGTAGTCGCCGCCCAGGTCGGGGCGGTGGTCGAGGATGGAGACCGCGCGCTCGGCCGACTCCGCGTAGGCGATCGACTGGCGGATGGAGGTCACGAAGAGCTTCTCGCCCACGTGCTCGGCCAGTGACTGGTGGGCCTCGCGCGAGTGGCGCGTGCGCAGGTCGGCGATCGTGAACACCACCCCAAGCCAGTTCAGGTCGGGGTTGAGCCCGTCGCGCGCGAGCTCGATGACCTCGAGCGCCTGCTCGACGCCCTGCAGGGCGAAGTACTGGGCCTCGGCGGTCAGCAGCGCGTGGTCGGCGGCCACCAGCGCGTTGACGGTCAGCAGCCCCAGGTTGGGCGGGCAGTCGATGATGACGACGTCGTAGCGGGTGCGCACCTCCTTCAGCGCCCGGCGCAGCGTGAGCTCGCGGCCCATCTTCCCGGCGATGGCCAGCTCTGCCTCGGCGAGCTGGAGGTTGGCGGGGATGATCCCGTCGTGGACGGCGCCCGCGGCCGTCGCGCGGCCCGCGAGCACGTCGGCCACCGTGGGCGAGGCCTCCGGCGGGATGTCGAAGTAGTCCGACAGGTTGCCCTGCGGGTCGAGGTCGACCGCGAGCACGTCGAGGCCGACGCGGCGCAGCACGTCGGTGAGGGTGCGGACCGTGGTGGTCTTCCCGGTCCCGCCCTTCTGGGAGAGGACGGCGATGACGGAGCCCATCGGGCTCCGAAGGCTACCCGGCGTCGCGTGCGGGGGCCTGCTGTGCGACCTCGATGCTGCTGACGTCGAGCACGTGCAGGTGGTAGCGGCCGAGGACGATCTCGTCGCCGTCGCGCAACGCTCGCCACTCCACGCGCTGGCCGTTGACGAAGACGCCGTTGAGCGAACGGTCGTCGAGCACGCGCAGGCCGTCGGCCTGGCGCACGATCAGGGCGTGGCGGCGCGAGACGGTCGGGTCGTCGAAGCGCACGTCGGCGGCTAGGCTGCGTCCCACGCGGGTCCACTCCCGGGTCAGCGCGACCACGTGGACGTCATCGCCCTCGCGCCAGGCCAGGTGCACGCCGGGCTGGACGATCCCCTCGCGCGCCTCGTCCAGCCAGGCCCGGGCGCCCTCCTCGGCGGCCGGCCCGACGCCCCCGCTACGAAAGCGCGTGGCGCCGAACAGAGAGGCGCGCGCGAAGCTCTGCGCCCCGCAGCCGGGGCAGCCGGGCAGCCGGTCGTGCGCGGCCACCGTGACCACGTGGCCGCACTGCCGGCAGCGAAACGAACCCGCTCCGGCCAGCGTGCCCGACACGAGTGACTCCATGCGACGACCCTCCTCCAAGAGCTTGGGGCCGCGAACGTACCCATCTCGATGGCGTCTGTAAACCCCGGGGATCAGGGATGTGCCGCCCCGTCGCAGGAGATGGCGGCACCGCGCGGAAGAAGGTCGCCATGCCGCGCTCCGCGACCGTCCTCGATCCCTACGACGAAGCCGACCTCGAGCGCGAGCTGCTGCGCAAGGGGGTCGGCGCGCTGGCGGCCGGGCGCCATCCCTGCGGCGACTGCGGGCGCACCCCACTGGCCGGCGAGCGCGTGCACCGCTACGCGGGCGTCCAGGTGGTCTGTGAGCTGTGCCGACTGCTGCGCTCAGGGCCCCCCGAGGCGTCGACCACGGTGCGCCACTGCGAGCACGGGCTCACCGTGAGGGTCCGCCGCGGAGGGGCCTGAGCAGGCCACCTCTGCGGACCGGCGCGTAGACTCGCGCGCCGATGGATCCGGTGACCGTCTCGATCACGATCGACGTGCCCCGCGAGCAGCTGTTCGCCTACCTCGCCGACGTGGCCAACCACGCCGAGTTCACCGACCACTTCCTCAAGCATTGGCACCTCACCCGCGAGGACAGCTACGGCCGCGGGGCGGGCGCGCGCTTCCACTCCGACCGGCCCCGCACCCGCTACGGGTGGGCCGATATGTTCCTCGCCGAGCTCGATCCGCCGCGCGAGATGGTGGTCCACGGGCGCGGGGGGATGTTCAACCGCGTGCGGTTGATCACCGTCTGGCGCCTGGAGACGACGACCTCGGGCACGAACGTCGAGGTGACCCACGAGACGGTGCCGGCCACGACCACCGACCGCCTGTCCGAGGCGCTGGGCGCCCGCGGGTGGACCAAGCGCCAGTGGGCCAAGGCGCTGCGCCGGCTGCGCTCCATCGCCGAGGAGGACCGCGATCGCGGGGAGCGCCCCACGATCTCCGGCGGCCCGCGCAAGCCCGCCAGCGCCTTTCGCTTCGGCGCCCACGTCTGACGCCCGCGCCAACCGGTGCACGGTTCCGGCGCGCCTCCGGCACCCCTTACACTTCCGCGGCCCATGACCGCCAGCGTTCGCCTGCTCGTCGTCCTCGCCTTCGCCGCCCTCGGCCTCGTTCTCCCCGCCTGCGGGTCAGAGGGACCGACCACCAAGGGCGAGTCAGAGGCCGTGTACGTCGATGTCGGCGAGCTGGAATACCAGGTGCAGACCACGCGCCAGCTCAACCCGACCGACGCGGCCGATCGGGCCTACCTGGTCGGCGTCCCGCCCGAGGAGCGCCAGCTGGCGCCGGACGAGACCTTCTACGGGGTCTGGATCCGCGTGGAGAACGAGACGGAGCGCAACCACCAGGCCGCGACGCGCTTCGAGGTCGTGGACGCGCGGGAGAACGTCTACGAGCCCATCCCGCTCGCGCCGGAGAACGCCTTCGCCTACTCCCTGCGCCAGCCCCCGACCGTTCAGCCCATGGGCACCCTGCCCTCGGCCAACAGCCCGGCGGGCGAGGGCACCATCAACGGCCTGCTGCTGCTCTACAAGCTGCCCTCCCAGGCGCTGCAGCTCCGTCCCCTGGACCTCATCATCCAGGGCCGGGAGTCCGAGGCCGAGATCGTCCTGGACGTCTAGGGTGCCGGAGGCGAACTGAGCCCCCGGCGCCCCCTGCGTCGGTGCGTCTCCGCGGCTCGACGCGGGCCGCGTTCATTCCTCGGCCGGCTCTGAATCCGCCCGCAGCGCCGTCTCGAGCACGGCCCGGGCGGCGGGCGCAGCGGTGGCGCCGCCCGAGCCGCTGCCCACGAGCAGCACGGCCACGGCGATGCGCGGTTCGCGCTCGGGCGCGTAGGCCAGGAACCACGCGTCGGTGTCGGTGGGTCCCCCGCCCGGGCAGGCGGCGGCGCAGCCCTGGGTGCTGCGCAGCTCGGCCGTGCCGGTCTTGCCCGCGACCTCGACACCGGGCAGCGCGGCGGCCTCACCGGTGCCCTCGCTCACCACTCGGACCATCAAGCGCCCGATCGTGGCGGCGACCTCGGGCTTCACCGCCCGGCTGCCCTCCGCGGAGGCCCCGAGGCGAAAGCTCGCACGCGGCAGGACGCCGTCGCGGGCGATGGTCGCGGCCACCAGCGCCATCTGCAGCGTGGTGGCCTGCACACGCCCCTGGCCGATGGCCGTCGCGCCCACCGCGAGGTCGTCGCCGATCTCGTCGGCGGGCGGGAGTGTCGAGATCGCCGCGCCGGGGATGCCCGTGGACGCGTTGAAACCGAAGTCCTCGGCCTCGGCCACCAGTCGCCGGGCGCCCAGCTCTGCGCCCAGGGGGGCGAACACCGAGTTGCACGACTGGGCAAAGGAGACGGTCAGGGTGCCGCCGCACGGCTCGCCGTCGGCGTTTTGCAGCTCGACGCCCTCGAGGGTCGCCGCGGTCTGCACGGGGAAGCGCTCGCCGACCTCGGTGATGCCGGCCTCCAGCGCGCCGGCCAGCGTGACGACCTTCAAGGTCGAGCCGGGAGGCTGCAGCCCGTCCAGCGCGATGCCCGCCGAGCCGAGCACCTCGCCGTTGCGGGGATCGAGAGCCAGCACGCCGCCCAGGCGGCCCGCCAGCGCGTCGACGGTCGAGCGCTGGACGGGGACCGACACCGAGGTGCGCACCGGCCCGGCCGGGCGGGGGGCGGAGCGTGCCAGCGGGCGTTCCCCGGCCAGCAGGACGCCGCCCGGCCGGCCGGCCAGGCGCTCGTCGAACGCGCGTTCCAAGCCGGTGACGCCCACCTGGGCGTCGGCCGGCCAGCCCAGGGCGGCCAGCCGGCTCGCGCGCTCGGGGGGGATCGCGCCCAGCTGACCGACCACCGCGCTGGCCACCGCGCCCAGCCGCGAGGCGCGGACGGGGCCCTGGGCCAGCGGCGTGCCGTCGCGAGCCAGCAGCGCCGCGCGCTCGGGCAGGCGCGTGTCGCGCTCGAGCGTCTGGCCGGGGCGCACCCCGGGGAACACGTCGTGCTCGCGCCACGCCACCCGCGGGCCGTCGTCGGCCTCCCGGAGACTCAGCGTGATCGGCTCGCGCACGGTGCCGAAGGCGCGGGTCTCGACGGTCACCCTCGCCCGCGCGCGCTCGCCCTCGACCTCGAGGTCCTCGACGGCCAGGTCGGTCGCCGTGGCGGTGATGAGGGCGGCGCGCATGCGCGCGCGGAACTCGTCCCGGCCCACCGCCTGCCGGGCGGCGGGCGTCAGCAGGCGGTGCATCGCGGCGTGGTCGCCCTCCTCCCACGCGCTCAGGTAGCGCTGGACGACCTCGCGCTCGCTCGAGACCTCCGTGGCGCCGACCACCACGCCGGCCAGCAGGGCGGCGGCCCCGGCGAGGGTCACGGGCAGCGCGCGGCGCGCCCGGGGCGACAGGCGGGCCAGAGCGACCTCCAGGATGTGCACGACCTCCGTGCCGCGTGGACCCGGCCCCTCTGCGGGACCTCGCTCCTCTCCGCCCACGGCCATCAGCGCCGATATACCCGCCGGAGGGTCGGCGTGACGCTCCGATCCATCCGCGGCCGCGCTCGCGGGCGCCTCGACGCCCCGATCCGCCACTATGCCGGGGTGACCTGGCTCGACTGGGCGATCGTCGCGCTGACCGCGGGCCTGGCGATCATCGGCTTCCTGCGCGGCTTCTTCGCCGCGGGGCTCGCGCTCGCCGGCTTCGCGGGCGGCGCCTTCGCGGGCAGCCGGCTGGTCCCGCTGGTGCTCGGGAGCGGCGCCGAGTCGCCCTACGCGCCACTGTTCGGCTTGCTGGGCGCGGTGTTGCTGGGCGGGCTGGCCGCCGGCCTGCTCGAGGCGGTCGGGGCGCAGGTACAGGCGCGCATGGGCGACGCGCTGGGGGTCTTCGACGGCCTGCTGGGCGCGGCGCTGGGCGCCGTGCTGGCGCTCGGCCTGGCGTGGGTGGCGGGAGCGGCGGCGCTCAGCCTGCCCGGCGTCCCGCAGGTGCGCCAGGGCGTCCAGCGCTCGCAGATCATCGGGTCGCTCAACGATTTCTTGCCCTCTTCGGGGCCGATCCTCAACGCCCTTGCCCGTTTCGATCCGCTTCCCGAGATCGACGGGCCCACGCCCGACCTGCCCCCGCCGCGGGAGGCCATCGCCCGCGATCCCGACGTGACCGCCGCGCAGGACAGCGTGGTGAAGATCACCGGCACGTCCTGCGGCCTGGGTTCCGCGGGCAGCGGCTGGGTCGCGGGAGACGATCTGGTGGTCACCAACGCCCACGTCGTCGCCGGGCAGGAGGACACCACCGTGCAGGTCGCCGGCGAGGGCCCGCGCCTGGACGCCCAGGCCGTGGCCTTCGACGCACGCAACGACGTGGCGGTACTGCGCGTGCCGGGGCTCGACGCCGAGCCCCTCCCACTGAAGGAAGACGTGGACCCGGGCAGCCAGGCGGCGATCCTGGGCTTCCCGCGCAACGGTCCCTTCGACATCCGCGCCGCACGGGTGGGCGACACGGTCACCGCGCTGACCCAGGACGCCTACGGCCGCGGTCCACTGCGCCGGCGCCTCACCGTGGTGCGCGGCAGGATCCGCCCAGGCAACTCGGGGGGCCCGGTCCTCGACGACTCCGGCGAGGTGGTCACCACGATCTTCGCCTCCACGGTCTCCGAAGAGGTCCGCGGCGGCTACGGCGTGCCCAACGACATCGTCGAGGAGACCCTCGCCGGAGTCGACGGTCCGGTGGACACCGGGCCGTGCGTGAGCTGAGGGGTCACGTGTGACGAAAGGCGCCGGGTCGGCCCGCCCTCGCACCTGCTGTTCGTCGCTGATGTCGGCCTGCACCACGATCGCGCGACGCCCCTGCGCCTCGACCGCGGCGCGGGTCTTCTCAGCCCGTTGGCGTCGTCGAGGTATTGCACCACAACGTCGGCGCCTTCCTGGCGAACTCGGTCGCCGTCCCCTGCCCGATGCCCGAGTCCGATCCTGTGATGAGCCCGATCTTCTCGTCCGCGGTCCGGTCACAGCTCGTCCCTCTTGTCTTGTTCTGCGGTCTCGGTGAGGCGCCACGCGGCGTTGATCAGCCCGACGTGCGAAAAGGCCTGCGGGTAGTTGCCAAGCAGCTCCTTGCGGTCGGGGTCGGCCTCCTCTGACAGGAGGCCGAGATCGTTGGCGCAGGCGGTGGCCTGATCGAACCACCTCTCGGCGCGGGAGATCTCGCCTCCCATCGCGAGGCACTCGACCAGCCAGTAGGTGCAGATGAGAAAGCCCATCGGATCCTCCGGCCAGCGGCGCACGAGGCCGATGTCGCCGAGCTCGAGCTCGATTGCCTCGATCGTCGCCCACATCCGCTCGTCGTCCGCGGGGAGGAAATGCACGAGCGGCATCAGGAGGACCGAGGCGTCCAGGTCCTCCGAGCCGAAGGCCCCCGTATAGGCTCTCGCTGCCTCGCTCCAGCCCTTGGTCAGCACCGCAGTTCGCACGCGCTCGCGGGCCTCTTCCCAGCGGGCGACACGAGCGCGGTGGCCGAGCATCGGGGCCAGGCGTATGGCGCGGTCGAGGGCGACCCAGCACATCACTTTGGAGGACAGGTACTGGCGCTGCCGATCCCGAGCCTCCCACATCCCGGCGTCCGGCTCGCGCCAGGTCGCAGCGGCCCGATCCGCCAGCGTGATGAGCAGGTCCCGAGTGGGCTCGGCGAGCTCTTCGAGCTGGTCGCGCAGCTGCTCGGCGGCGTCGAGCGCTTCGCCGAGGACGTCGAGCTGCTCCTGCTCCCATGCCGCGTTTCCGACCCGTACCGGACGGCTGTCACGGAAGCCGGACAGGTGCGCCAGCTCGTGCTCGGCGAGGTTCCGCTCGCCCCCCACGCCATACATGATCGGGACGTGCCCGTCGCCGAGATGACCGGCGGCGTCCGCCATCCACCGAAACAGCCGATTGGCCTCGTCGGGGCAGGCCGCTATCCACAGCGAGCGGATGGTCAGGCTGAGGTCGCGCAGCCACGCGAAGCGGTAGTCGAAGTTGAGGTCCGCGCCGACCTTCTCCGGAAGGGACGTCGTCGCTGCTGCCACCACCGCACCGGTGGGCTGGAAGGTCAGACCGTGCAGCACCAGGGAGCTGCGCCGCACCGCGGTCCTGTGGCGCCCCTTGTAGCCGTCGTGCAGCTGTGCCCACGAGTTCCACCCGGCGATCGTGTCCTCGAGGGTGGTCTGATCTTCACGATCGATCGTGCCCGAACCCCCTGACGAGGGCGTGAAGGCCAGCCGGAAGTCCACCTGCTCGCCCGCATGGACCGTGAAGCGGCCCATGGCTCGCCCGGGGCCCTGCGCGAGCGCGATGGTGCTGGCCAGGTTCAAGTGCACCGGACCGCCCCGCGCCACTATCCCGTCGGGGGAGTTGAGGATGTGGGGGACGGTCAGCCCGTACTCCATGCGTGGAGCGAACTCGGTAGCCATCTCGACGGTGCCCTGAGTTCCCTCGACGCGTCGGAGCAGCACGTGCGGGCTGCGCAGGCCGATCGCATGCCCTCGCGCCCCGAGCTCCAGGCCCAGCGCATCGGTGATCGTCACCTCACCGCCCGCGCACGTGAAGACGGTCTGCAGGACCAGGGAGTCCGCCACGTACCGGCGCTCGGCCTCGAAGGCGGCCGCCGGGCGCAGTGACCAGTGACCGGCATCGGGTCCCAGCAGCCGCCCGAAGACCGAGGCGGAGTCGAATCGCGGCACGCACCACCAGTCCACGGAGCCCGCCCGGTCGATCAGCGCGGCTGAATGGCAGTCGGACAGGAACCCGTAATCCTCGATGGCGTTCACGCCGGGTCGTCGCTGACGGTCGGGCTCATGACGAGCTGCTTTGCAGCGCGGCGAACGCGACCCCGGTCGCCACCGCGTAGACGCAGTGGTGGAAGGCGTCGACGGCGACCTCCTTGGGCTGGCTGTCCCAGAGCGGCGGTGCGACGTCGAGTGCGGGCAGCATCACCTGAGCCGATCCCCAGACCGCCGCGAAGTGGGCACCCGTGGCGGCGGGGCCGTCGAGGCCGGCCGCGTGCAGCAGGCCGCGCACCGCCCCCCACGAGGTGCCATAGCCCCAGTGCACGACGGTCGCAAAGCGGGCCTGACCCGCGGGGTCGCGAGGCTGCACCCCGAGCACCTTGCCCGCGGCGTCAGCCGGCGCGGAACTCGACCCGCGCTGGCGCAGCTTGGCCTCCAGCGTGCTCGAGACGGTCATCGCCACCGTGCCGATCGCACCCGCGAACAGGCCCTTGCCCACCGCTGCTGCGGTGTCTCCTGGTCCCACGATGCATCCTTCCGGTCGAACGGCTACTGGGTCAACAAGATCAGCCCCGCTCAGGGCTGGACGCCGGCGACGGGAGTCCGCGGCCCGCGCGGCCGGGAGTGCAGGAAGCCGAGTGCCGGGCAGTTGATGACGACGTTCGACGAGCCGAGTGGTACGCCGCCGGGGGAGGTGATGAGCCCCCTGGCCGCCAAGCGCCGGACGACGTTGGCGTCCTGCTTGAGGCCGTGCAGTCCCCTGGCCACCGCCCTACGGCTGTAGACCCCGACCTGCAGGTCCCATGCCGGGCTGTATTCGCGACGGTCCCGCTCTCGGCGGTTGGTCGGGAACACGTCGAAGATGTTGCTGACGTCTGCGCCGAGGCGGAAGCCCTCCAGCACCTCGGGGTTGGCCACCGCGGCGTCACGGTTGGGCAGGCCGTCGGCGAGCGCGTGCGTGAGGCCCTGTGCGCGCCCCGGCCCGTCCGACGCCCCTGTGGCCGGCGCGGAGCGCTCGAGTCCCCGCTTGGCGTTGACGAAGGTGAAGATCGATGCGCGAGCCGATCTCGCGTCACCGCCGCCGTTGGCGAACGCCAGATCGGCCAGTGCCGGGACGAAGGTGCTGCGCTCGAGCGCCGCCGTGAAGGCATCGGAGGAGTCGAAGCTCAGGTAGAGGATCGGCTGACCGTTGGAGAAGCCGCGGATGAACAGATGGTCCGTGGTCATCCGCCGCGTGTCGATGCCCAGCGTCCGATCGTGCGTGTTGGTGTGCGTCGTGACGTCGAACGGCCCGTCGCCGGTGGCCACGATGGGGGCGTTGTAGACGACGCCGCTGCCGCGGACCGTGACGAACGGGCTGTAGCCTGGGCGGGCCCTCGCCCCTTCGCGGAACGACCGAGGCGGAAACGCTGTGCGGCCCGGCACCAGCGACCGGCTCCGGCTGAAGTCCGGAGCTCCCTCGAACCTGGCCGGCGCCCTGCCGAGAATTTCGCTGTTCGACCGGACGGTCTGGGCGCAGTGCGGGCACTTTCTGCGGACGTTGCGGAGCTTGGGCGAGTGGTTGATGCCCAGCTGGCGGGCGATGCGCGCGTCGGAGGTGTCGGTGATCACGAACCAGACGGTCTCTCCGTCGGCAGTGCCCCTGTGCAGCGGAAGCGTCGCGAAGCCCCGCGTGAGGTCGACCCGCCGTGCGCTCCTGATGGTCTGCTTGTCTCGGTCGAGGGTCAGGCCGACCGGCGCGTTCTGGCTGACGCCGCCCGGCCCCTGAGTCGAGCCCTCCCCGTGGCTGGAGGCGACGGCGACGGTCAGCGTCAACGCCGTGGCCGTTGCCAGTGCAATTCCCCAGCCGATCGTCTTCGGAGGCCTGATCCTCATGGTCCATCTCCCTGGTCGGTCCGCTGAGCGGACATGGCTCGCGCAAGTCGCGATCTGCGGGAGATGAGGCCCATTGCCCGGTGCTCACGCATGCCCGAGCATTAGACCACAATGAGAGTGACAGTCGAGGCCCTGATGTAAAGGTAAGAAAATTGTAAGGACTGCCCGCATCTGTAACCTTTGGTCGCTACTGATCTAACCCTTCGAGGTAGACAGCGGCCACTGGTGTAGGATCAACAATTTCCCAAGGCCAGGGCGAGATCCCGAAGGCCTTGTCACGACAAGGTCTCGAGGTTCGGGCTGGTCGAACGCAGCTGGTCGGCGGGGGAAGCACCCGCAGGGGACCGGTAGAGATGCGGACACCCGGCCGCGGCGCTTCTATGCCTCGGTCGGGCGCCCCACGCGCCACGGCCATTCGTCGTGCTCACTGTCGAGCCAGCGTTGCGCGTCGATGCGGCCGAGCTCGATCAGTTCGTCCATGAACTCCCTGGCCAGGAACAGGTAGCTGTACAGCTCGCCGTGCCTCGGGTTGCGCGCCGCATCGGTGATGCGCCCCAGCAAGGCCACGTTGGGCGCGCGCAGGATAGCTCGGACGCTCTTGAGGTGGCGCTGATAGACGTCGACGGCGATGCGGCCGATCTTCAGGCGATCGGACGGGACGACGAAGATGTAGGGGATCTTGGACCCTGCCCTCTCGTGGCCGGATTCGTCGTCGTGCTCGACTTCGTTGATCGCGGTCAGCCTGGCGACGTCGGCCGTGAGTTGGTCGGCGAGCACGCTCAGCAGCGACGACGCGCCGTCGAAGAGATCCGGCCTGGTCGTCACCGAGAGGTCCTCGAGGGCGACCGAGGAGTTCAGGCCGATCACGATGACCCGCTCGGCGCCGAGCGCGAGCGCGGGGTTCAGCGGGGCGTTCAGCCGCGCGCCGCCGTCCCCGTACCAGCCGCGCCACGACGAAGGCTCGGTGACCTCGACGGCGGGGAAGACGACCGGGATCGCGGCGGACGCGCGTACGTGCGCGTCGTTGAGATGAGCCGCGACGTAGTCGATCGCACGCTCCTCGTCAGCAGGCGGCGTGTCGCCGCCGTGGTGGAAGACGATGCTGCGACCGGTCTCGTACGACGTGGCGACGACGCTCACGGAGCGCAGCGGTGACGCCTGGTCGGCGACGTTGTCCGCGATGCGCTCGAACTCGATGAGCCGGTTGAGGGTCTTTCGCAGCGGTCCGGTGTCCAGCAGGCTCGCCACCCCGCGGACGGGAAGGCCCAGGCAGGTGGCGAAGAAGCGGACCAGCCGGCTGAGCGAAGCCGGGGAGAGCAGCGAGCGCATCGCGTCGCGATAGCTCAGCCCGCGCCACACCTCCACGCCGCCCGCGACCGCCTCGCCGAGTGGCAGGTGCGCGTTCGCGGCCAGATAGGCGGCGTTGATCCCACCGGCGCTGGTGCCGACGATGATCTCCACCCGCTCGCCCTGGTCCTCCAGGACCGGCGCCAGCATCGACAGCACACCCATCTCGTAAGCGCCCCGCGCGCCCCCGCCCGCGAGCACCAGCGCGATCCGCCCCTTGGAGCGCTCTTGCCCGACCCCGACTTCGTCATGTGCTGCGACGATGGTTCCCTCCCCTCTCTGGTCACCGTTGAAGGTACGCGGACGCCGCGAGCGGCGGGAGATCAGGCCAGGCGGTCGTAGGCCGCGCTGGTCGCCACCGCGTACAGACCCTTGTGCACCACGTCGGGGGCCAGCTCCTCGAGGCTCCATTCCCAAGGCCAGGGCGAGATCCCGAGGGCCTTGTAGAGCATCGCGTCGCCGGCCCACATGAGCCCGAAATGAGCCAACGCAGCCACGGGGCCCTGTATGCCGGAACGACCGATCGCCGCGCGAACCGTGCCCATGGTGACGCCGTGGGCCCAGTGCATGCGCGTCGAGATGCGCGCGAGGGCCTCGTCGTCCTCGGGCCCCAGGCGCAGGAGCTTCGAGGCGACTTGGCCGGGCACCATCGACGGCCGTCGACCGGTGATGCGCATCTCCACTGTCTGCGCCACGGTCATCGCCGCGACTCCGATCAGCCCGGCAAAAGCTCCCTTGAACATCGCAGATCACCTACCCGTCAGAGGCCAACGCCACCCTGGCGTGCCGGCGTGTTCGCGAACCGTCAGGTCTGAAGCGTGCGCGGCGCTCCCACGCCTGCCGGAGGCCGAGGCCGTTCCTTTCCGAGTGCCTGCTCCGCGCTTACGAGATGAGGAACCGCGTTGTCATGGACTCGTCACCTTCTCCGCCTAGGGTGTCGCAAGGAGGGACATGAGCGACATTTGGACTGTCCATCGTCGCGGTTGCGATGGCATGCTGAGGCCATCTAGATGACGCTCGACCTCGCCCTCCTCCTTGCCGCCCTCGGCTGCGCGGCGGTGCTGTGCCTTGCGGTAGCCCTGATCCGCCGTCAGAGCCGACTGACCCGTGCGCGCAGGCACGGGGACCGCCTGAGACGCCCCCAGGAGAAGGAGCGGTCGCTGTATCCCGAGGAGAAGCGCCGTTCCCTCTGGATGGAAGGAGAGGTGATACCCCAAAGTGGTCGCCCTCCGCCTCCGCCGCCCGCGCCGACGGACTCGGCGAGATCGGCTCGTCCGTCGGGGAACCCCGCCCTAGCAGCGTGGAACGACAGACGGCTCCACGCGCTCGACGAGTACCACGCGCAGCTCATGATCACGATCGACGAAGACGGCCGAGAGGCCAGCCGTGGAGCTTGGGCGCTGGAGCCTGCGCCTCGGCAGGCTGAGCATCGTCTGGTGTGACCTGTGTAGATGTTCGCGGGGCTCGATCTGCTCCGCGCCAACTGGACAGCAGGTCGCCCCGGCCCCGGGCTCCTACGCCAAGCCCCCACCGGTGGCCTCCATATCGGCGCAGAGCCCGCAAGTCCTGAGCCTGACGATCTGTAGGACTACGGCGGGCCGTGATCGCCGGGCACTCGGGCCTCGACTTCGGCTCGCACGAAGCGTGGAAGCGGTGGTGTAGCTGTGACGAAAGACCCTGCGTGCGCTCGGTTGGTTCACCCGACCGCTACCCTGCCCCGGCCGATGGGGAAGACGCTGGTGATCGCCGAGAAGCCGTCCGTGGGGCGCGACGTCGCGCGGGTGCTCCCCGGGCCGTTCAAGAAGCAGGAGGGCTTCCTCGAGGGCCCCGAGCACGTGATCACGTGGGCGGTCGGCCATCTCGTCCAGCTCGCCGAGCCCGACGAGTACGACGATCGCTTCAAGAAGTGGAAGATGGCCGACCTGCCCATCGTGCCCGACGACTTCAAGCTCGTGGTGCGCGACGAGCGCTCCAAGAAGCAGATGGCCGTGGTGACCAGACAGCTGCGCCGCGACGACATCGACAGGGTCGTCAACGCTTGCGACGCCGGGCGCGAGGGCGAGCTCATCTTCGCCTACCTGTACGAGAAGGCCAGGGGCGACAAGCCCGTCCAGCGCCTCTGGCTGTCCTCCATGACCAAGAAGGCGATGGAGGATGCCTTCGGCCACCTGCGCCCGGGTGCCGACCTGGCCGCGCTGGAGGCCGCCGCGCGCTCACGCAGCGAGGCCGACTGGATCGTGGGCATGAACGCCACGCGGGCGGCGACCATCCGCCTGCGCTCGAGCTTCGACGGTGCCGTCTCGCTGGGCCGCGTGCAGACCCCGACGCTGGCCATCCTCGCCCGTCGCGAGGAGGAGATCCGGGCCTTCGTACCCGAGCCCTACTGGCTCGTGGACGCCACGTTCGCCGCCTCCGGCGAGCGCGTCTACCAGGGCCGCTTCCACGCCGGCGCCCAGCCGCGGCTGGGGACCGCCGAGGAGGCGACGGCGATCGTCGAGGCGGTCCGCGGCGGGCGGGGCGAGATCACCAAGCTGGAGACCCAGCGGCGCAAGGAGCGCGCGCCGCTGCTCTACGACCTCACCTCGCTGCAGCGGGAGGCCAACACCCGGTACGGCTTCTCCGCGCGGCGCACGCTGGCCGCTGCCCAGCGCTGCTACGAGGAGCACAAGGTCCTGACCTATCCGCGCACCAGCTCGCGCTACCTGACCTCCGACATGATCGGCGAGATCAAGCCCACCGCCGAGTACGTGGGGGCGGGGCGCGACTACGCCAAGGCCGCCAAGTACGTCACCGGGCTCGATCTGCTGCCCCTGGGCCGGGTGGTGGCCGACGAGAAGGTCGGCGACCACCACGCCATCATCCCCGTCAACGGCCCGCACGACCTCGAGAAGCTCAGCGACGACGACCGCCGCGTGTACGACCTGGTCGCGCGGCGCTTCCTGGCCGTCTTCCACCCCGACGCCGAATTCGAGAACACGCGCGTCGAGACCACCGTGAAACAGCACGTCTTCCGCACCCGCGGCAAGGTGCTGCTCGTGGCGGGCTGGCGCGGCGTGTACGGCGAGCTGCCGGAGGGCGACCGCTCGGCCGCCGAGGAGGACGCGGGCGCCGACCAGCAGCTGCCCAGGCTCGAGCAGGGCGAGGGCGCTGACGTGCGCGAGGTCGGCTCGGAGGAGAAGGAGACCAAGCCACCGCGCCGCTACTCCGACGCCTCGCTGCTGGGCGCCATGGAGACCGCGGGCAAGCTCGTGGACGACGACGAGCTGCGCGAGGCCATGAAGGAGTCGGGCATCGGCACCCCGGCCACCCGCGCGGCGATCATCGAGCGCCTGATCCAGGTGGGCTACGTCGAGCGCGAGGGACGCTCCCTGGTGGCCACCGAGAAGGGCATGAACGTGGTGCGCCTCCTGGGCGAGCACCCGCTGACCTCGCCGTCGCTGACCGGCGACTGGGAGCAGCGACTGGGCCGGATCGAGCGCGGCGAGGACTCGCGCGAGCGCTTCATGGCCGACATCGCCTCCTTCGCGGGATCGACCGTCTCCGAACTGGACGCCAAGCTCAAGGACGTGCGCATTCCGCGCGCCAACCTGGGCCCGTGTCCGGTGTGCGGGCACGACATCGTCGAGAACCGCAAGGGCTACTCGTGCTGGTCGCGCGAGGACCCCGGCTGCGGCTTCGTGATCTGGAAGGGCAAGGCGGGCAAGCAGCTCACCGCCGCGGTGGCCAAGGAGCTGATCCGAACGGGGCGCACCGAGAAGCCGGTCACCGGCTTCAAGGGCCGCTCGGGTCGCTCCTTCCGCGCGCGCCTGGCCCTCCAACAGAACGAGGAGGGCAAGTGGCGCGTGGAGTTCGACGAGCCCTGGGCTCGCGAGGGCGCCCGCCAACCCGAGCAGGAGGAGGCGGAGTCCACGATGGCGACGCCCGCCTCGTCGCAGGCCGCCTGAACCGCTCAGGGCCAGGCCGTCGTCCCATCTCCCTCGCGCCCGGGACGCCAGGAGGGCCCACGGATGACGAGAGGGTGACCAGCGGTCGGTGGGCCTTGCGTCCCGCCCGATCCTCAGAGGAACATGTGCCATGGCCGCCAGCCCGAACGTGCAGGTCCGCGCGTCGCTGCTGCTCGTCGATGACGAGCCGACCATCACCGACGTCCTGTCGCGCTATCTCGTGCGCGCCGGCTACGAGACGCGCATCGCCGCTAACGGTGAGGAGGCCCTGGCGCTGGCGACCCGTCGGCGCCCCGACCTGGTGCTGCTCGACCTGATGCTGCCGGGCATCGACGGGCTCGAGGTCATGCGCCGCCTGCGGGCCCTGTCCGCCGGCGGGCCGGGCCCCCCGCCGGCGGTCGTCCTGCTCACCGCCCGCGGTGAGGAATCCGACCGCGTCGCCGGTCTGCGACTGGGCGCCGACGACTACGTCGTCAAGCCGTTCTCGCCCGCGGAGGTGGTCGCCCGGGTCGGCGCGGTGCTGCGCCGGGCCGATCCGGCGTCAGAGCCGCAGGAGGTCATCGAGGTCGGAGATGTGCGAATCGACGCGGCCGCTCGTCGCGCCTTCGTCCGCGGCGAGGAGGCCGCCCTCACCCAGCGCGAGTTCGATCTGCTGCTCTTCCTGGCCCGTCACCCCGGCCAGGTGTTCTCGCGCGACCAGCTCATGGACTCGGTATGGGGGTTCGCCTTCTACACCGACACCTCGACGGTCACGGTCCACGTCCGCCGCCTGAGGGCCAAAATCGAGGTCGACCCCGGTCGACCCGAGCACCTGCAGACCGTCTGGGGCGTGGGCTACCGCTTCCAGCCGTGAGCATTCTGCGGTCGCTGCTGCTCGTGCTGGGCGTGGCCACCGTCCTCGCCGCGCTGGTGGCCATCTTCTTCGGGCTTTACGACGGCGTGGTCACGCTGGTCATTCTCCTGACGCTGGGCTCGGGAGCCCTCCTGCTCGCCCATGCCCTTATCCGCCGCAGGCACCGGCTGGGCTCCCTGCGACGCCAGTTCGCCTTCGCGGTGGCCATCGCGATCGGTCAGCTGGTGGCGGCGATGGTGGTCGGCGCGCAGCTCATGTTCGTGTCCGGTCACGACGCGGCCATCGTGCTCGCGATCACCGCCCTGGCCGGCCTGGTGGCGGTGCGCGCCGCACAGCTCTTCGCCGGTGGGGTCATGCGCGACATCGACGCGCTGCACACCACGCTGGCGGCGGTGGGCGAAGGCTCGCGCGCGCCGTCCGCGGCCACCGGGTCGGCTGACGAGCTGGCCGACCTCGCCGCAGTGGCCAACGCGGCGATCGAGAAGCTCGCGCGCACCGAGCGCGCGAGGCGCGATCTCGTCGCCGCCATCTCTCATGACCTGCGCACGCCGATCACCGCGCTGAAGCTGCTGGCCGAGGCCGTCGACGACGACATCGTGGACGCCGCGACGCGGCGTGAGTACCTGGGGCGTATGAGCACCCACATCGGTGCCCTGTCGGACCTCATCGACGACCTCTTCGAGCTGTCGCGCCTGGAGGCAGGCGAGATCCGCTGGACGCTGCAGCAGGTGCAGGTAGAGGACCTGGTCACCGAGACCGTGGAGGCCATGCGACCGCATGCCGAGGCGGGAGGCGTGCAGGTCCACGTGCGAGTGCCCCCGACGCTTGGGCCTGCCCGCGCGCATCCGGAGAAGGTCCAGCGCGTCCTCTTCAACCTCCTGCAGAACGCGATCCGCCACACCCCGCCCGACGGCTCGGTGACCGTGCGGGCCGAGGAGGCTGCGACGGGGGTGTACATCGAGGTGGCCGACACCGGCTCCGGCATAGCCGAGGTCGACCGCGACCACGTGTTCGAGCCCCTGTACCGCGGCGGCGCCGACGCCGGTCGCACCCCCGCGGGCGCGGGCCTGGGGCTCGCGATCGCCCGCACCATCGTCGAGGCCCACGGCGGTCGGATCTGGCTCGAGGAGTCCGCGAAGGGCACCCGGATTCGCTTTTTCCTGCCCCACGAGGGCGCGCCCGTGGGCGCTGCCGGCCAGCCGCGCGCTGACCCCCTGACGGTGGCGCCCGGCTCTGTTGCCGAATCGTAAGAAGGTGGCGCGAGACTGGTGGCCCACCTCGACGTCGGGTCCCGTATCGGCCCGCGTACCGTCGCGCAGTGAACCTGAGCCGCCTCTTCTCGAAGACCCCGCCGCCCGGGCCCTTCCGTCCCGGTGCGTGGCGCAGCCCCCTGCGCGGGCGGTGGATGACCTCGCTGCTGGCCAGCGTGCTGCTGGTGGGCATCCCGTTCGTGGCGGTCACGGGATTTCTGTCCTACGCCGCCTACAACCCGCGACTGGGCTCCAACGACCTGACCGCCAACAAAGGGCTGCTGGGCTTCTACCTGTTCGACTGGCCGACCGAGCCGGTCTGGCTGTACGCGGTCAACCAGGGCATCCACGTCATCGGGGGGCTGGTCCTGACCCCCGTGCTGCTGGCCAAGCTGTGGTCGGTCATCCCCAAGCTGTTCACCTGGCCACCGGTGGTCTCGCCGGCGCAGGCGCTGGAGCGCCTCAGCCTGCTTGCGCTGGTGGGCGGCGCGATCTTCCAGTTCGTCACGGGGACCCTGAACATCCTCTACTGGTACGCGTTCCCGTTCTCGTTCTACCCCGCGCACCTGTATGGGGCGTGGGTGTTCACGGCGGGCTTTGTGGTGCACGTCGCGATCAAGCTGCCGCTCATGCGCCGGGCGCGGCGCACGCGGCGGCTGATCGACGAGCTGCGGGTGCCCCTGGAGCAGACGCGGCCGGAGGAGCGCTTCGAGGGCCAGGACGAGCTGGTGCCCGCGGCGCCGCGCGAGCCGACGCTCTCGCGCCGCGGGCTGCTGGGGCTGGTGGCCGGCAGCTCGGCGGCGATCTTCGTGCTCACGGCGGGCCAGACCATCGGCGGGTCCGTGACCCGCCCGGTGGCGCTGCTGGCCCCCCGCGGGCGCGTCTACGGCGACGGACCCAACGACTTCCAGGTCAACAAGCCCGCGGCGTCGGTGGGGGTGACCGCCGAGATGGCCGGTCCGTCCTACCGGCTGGAGCTGGTACGGGGCGCGGGCGGGACCGTGGCCCGCTCGCTCTCGCGCGGGCAGCTGCTGGAGCTGCCCCAGCACACCTACCGCCTGCCGATCGCCTGCGTGGAGGGATGGTCCACCACGCAGACGTGGACCGGCGTGCGCCTGCGCGACCTCGCGGCGCTGGCCGGGGTGCCGGCGGGCACGGTGATGACCGCCGAGTCGCTGGAGGGCCAGGGGACCTTCGCCACCACGACCTTCAGCGCCGACCAGGTCGCGGCCGACAAGTCACTGCTGGCGCTGCGCGTCAACGGCGTGGACCTGTCGCTGGACCACGGCTTCCCCGCGCGGATCATCATCCCTGCCGGCCCCGGAGTGCACAACACGAAGTGGGTCTCGCGCATGACCTTCGAGGCCTGACGGTGGCCCGCGTGCGCGCCCTCTACGGGACCACCCCGCTGCACCTGATCGCGCTGGCGACCAGCCTGGCGCTGACCGCCTACGCGGCGCTGAAGATCGCCGAGACCTCGGGCGCCCTGTCGATCGGGCTGTGGCTGGTGGGCGCCGCGCTGGTCCACGACCTCGTGCTCTTTCCCCTCTACACGCTGCTGGGCCGGCTGGCCGGCCGGGCGCGCCCGCGCCGGGCGGTCAACCACGTGCGCGTCCCCGCGCTGCTGTCGGGCCTGTTGCTCTTGATGTTCCTGCCGCTCATCCTGTCGCTGGCGCCGGACAGCTACCGGTCGGCCACGGGCCTGCTTCCCACGCCCTACCTCGAGCGCTGGCTGGTCCTCACCGCCGCCCTCTTCCTGGCCTCGGGCCTGCTGTACGCGCTACGCGCCCGCCGCGCCGCGCACTGAATCCAGACCCTCCTCGCCTTCCGGAGCGCCCTGCGCGCCACCGTGCTCGCCCTGCTGTCGCTTCCGGCCGCCGCGCCGCTGGGCGGCCCCTCGTAGAACTCAGACTCCCACCGCGGTCCTCCGCGCCGCCAGCTGCTCGCGCAGGCGCAGCAGGGCGAGGTCCTTGGCCTTGGCCTCGAGCATGATGTCGAAGTCCAGGCCCGCGGCGGTCTGGCTGAGGAACCCTTTGAAGGCGATCGGGTCGATCATGTCGGCGTGGGCGCGCAGCTGGGGCAGGACCAGCGAGCGCTCGACGCGCCGGCCGACGCGCTTCTTGCGCTCCTCCACGGCGGTCTTGGGCGTGGAGACGTGGACCTTGGGGATGACGCCCGCGGGCCAGGTGGCCAGTGCGCGGTCGAGCGCCTCGCGATCGGGGATGCCCTGCGGGTCGTGGCAGTGGTGGTGCAGGATGTCCCACACCACCGGGCGGCCGATGCGCTGACTCAGGGAGAGGACGTCGGCCAGGCCGAAGCTGCGGTCGTCGTTCTCGACCACGAGGCGGGCCCGCGCCGCCTCGGACAGGAGCGCGAAGCCGCGCTCGAAGCGCTCCAGGCCGGCGGCCACCCCGCCCGCCGCGCCGCCGACGTGCACGACGACCACCGACTCGGGACCCAGGCCCATTCCGTCCATCAGCTCGGCTTGCACTTCCAGCTCGACGGCGGCCAGGCGCTGGACCGCAGGGTCCTCGGAGTTGAGCACGGTGTACTGCCCGGGATGGGAGCTCAGGCGGATGCCCAGCTCACGCGCTCGCGCTCCGACCCGCTCCAGGGCCGGGGCGCAGCGCGCCGGCTGGTCGCGAAACCGGGGGAGGTCGGGGTGGCTGGCGTAGGGCGCCAGAGCGGTGGCCATCCGGTAGAAGCGGATGTCGTTGTCGTCGAGGTAGTCGAGGATCGCCTCGAGGCGCTGTAGGGAGACCGAGAGGTCGGGATCCGACTGCCAGCGGCGGGTGTCGTGCGAGGGCAGGCCGCCGGCGCCGAGAACCTTCACCGCGAAACCCAGACGCATACCTCTCCCGCCTACCCGGGCGGGCGCGTAGGCCCACCCGGGCGGGCGCGCAGGCCCACCCGGGCGGGCGCGCAGGCGAGCCTAGGTGTCCCGGAGCAGGTACACCAGGACCTCGTTCGGGGCTGCGAACCTCGGGTGGTTCTTCGAGCGGATGATCTCCACGGCCTCGCCCGGCGCCCCGTTGCGCTGGAAGCTTTCCAGGACCTGCTCCTTGGTCGCGGGGAACTCGAGTCCCTGTGTGTACAACCGCACCACCTCAAGCGGTGTCTCGTCCATCTGTCGCTTCCTGTGATCGGGCTCGACCGGAGGTTGGCCGCGCCAGGCCAGACTCTCCGCGCCGAGGCGCCCGGTGCGACTCTGCTCGGGGCGCCCGGTCCGACTCTCCTCGCCGCGCCAGGGCCGACTCTCCTCGGGGCCCCAGGCCCGACCCTCTTCGCTGTGCTCGGCCCGGCCCACCTCGCCGCGCCAGGCCCCGCTCTCCTGGCCGCGCGACTCGATGAGGCGCTTGAAGTTCTCCAGATCGCTCGTGACCCGGCGCGCGAGCAGCCCCAGCGCGTCGCCGGCCTTCTCGACGATGCCCTCCGGCTGGGCTTCGAGCTGGAGCATGATCCGGGTGCGCCGGTCGTCCACGCGATGGAAGGTCACCACGCCGGCCTGGCGGGCGCCCTCCTCGCTGGTCCACGCGATGCGCTCGTCGGGGATCTGCTCGGTCACCTTGGCGCGAAAGCTCTTCTCCCTGCCGGCGACCTTCGTGCGCCAGTGCAGGTGGGTGTCGTCCAGCTGACGGACCTCCTCGACGCCCTCCATGAACTGCGGGAACTCCTGGAACTGCGTCCACTGGTCGTACGCGGTGCGTACGGGGACGTCGACCTCGATGCTCTCCTCGACCTTGGCCATCGCGGGTTCTCCTCTCTTCGTGTCTTACGGCTGACCTGTGATTCCCCGCCAGGGCCGCTGGGCAAAAGCCCACCGCAGCGCAGGTGCGTCAGGTCGTCGGGTCCGTGCGCGACCATCGCGGGTCTGCCGTGCCCCTGCACCTGATCACCGGACCCGCCAACGCCGAGAAGGTCCGTGTCGTGCTGGGCGGCGTGCGCGCCGCCGCGCGCTGCGGCCCCTTGCTCGTGGTCCCCCGGGGAGCCGACGCCCAGCGCTTCCGCCGGGAGCTGGCGTCGGGCGGCACCGTCTTCGGCGTGCAGGTGACGACCTTCGCGGGGCTGGGAGACGAGGTGGCCGTGCGCGCGGGCCTGCAGGCCCCGCTGCTCGGGCCGGTGGCCCGCGAGCGGATCGTCGCCGGGGTCGTGCAGGTCACCCGGTTGGACGTCCTGGGAGAGTCCGCGCGTACTCCCGGGTTCGCGGCGGCGCTGGGGGCGCTGTGGGCGGAGATGGAGGCCGCCCGCGTCGAGCCCGGGCGCCTGGCCCGCGCCCTGGCCGACTGGAGCGCCGCGACGGGGCGCGATCCCGCCTATGGGCGCGAGCTGGCCGCGCTGTATCGGGGATGGCGCGGCGCACTCGAGCGCCTGGACCACACGGACCGGGAGCTGCGCGACGCGCGTGCCCTCGACGTCCTGGCCACCGAACCCGCGCGCTGGGGCACCACGCCGGTGTTCGTCTACGGGTTCGACGACCTCACGCCGGCCGAGTGCGACGCGCTGCTCGTGCTGGGACGCATCACCGAGGTGACCGCCTCCCTGCCCTACGAGCCGGGCCGGGCGGCGTTCGCGGGCCGCGCCACCACCTTCGAGACGCTACGCCCCGAGGCGACCGTGGAGGAGCTGCCGGCCCGTGAGGAGCACTACGCCCCGGCCGCGCGGGCCGCCCTGCATCACCTGGAGCGCGGGCTGTTCGAGCCGGGCGCCGGGCGCCGGACGGTGGGCGAGGCCCTGACCCTGCTCGAGGGCGGTGGCGAGCGCGCCGAGCTGGAGCTCGTGGCCGCGGAGGTGCACGCGCTGCTGGCCGGCGGCGTGCCCGGCGAGGAGATCGCCGTGGTGGTGCGCCGCCCCGCGGACGTCGCGCCGCTGCTCGAGCGGGTGTTCGCAGCGCTCGAGGTGCCCATCGCGCTGGAGCGCCCGGTCGGCCTGGGACGCACAGCGCTGGGGCGCGCGCTGCTGGGCCTGCTGCGCGCCGCGCTGGGAGGCGGGGACGCCGGTGACCTGCTGGCGTGGCTGCGCGCGCCGGGACGCACCGGGGCCGACTGGCCCGCCGACCGCCTGGAACGGCGGATGCGCCGCGACGGCCTGCGCAGCGTGGCCGCCGCGCGGGCCGCGTGGGAGGCCGACGGGGGCCGGGCGCTGTGGGAGGTCGATGCGCTGGGCGAGGCGGCCCGCCGCGGCCCGCGGGCGCTGCTGACCGCGGTGGGCGAGCGCGCGGGGGCGCTGTTCGCAGGGGAGTGGCGTGGCCGCGCGCCGCTGCTCAACGCCGCCGAGCTCGTCGACGCCCGCGCTCTGGCCGTGGTCCGCGACGCCCTCGACGAGCTCGAGAGGCTGGCCGGCGCGCAGGCCGCCGCGGGCGCCCCCGCGCTCCCGGCCGCCCCCGCCGACCTCATCGCCGCGCTCGAGGCGCTCGAGGTCGACGCCTCCCTCCCTGCGGCGCCGGAGGCAGTCGCGGTCACCGACGCGCTGGCCGTGCGCGCGCGCCGCGTGCGCGTCCTCTTCGTCACTGGTCTTCAGGAGGGCTCCTTCCCGCCCGCGCCGCGGCCCGAGCCCTTCCTCTCCGACGACGCGCGCCGCGAGCTGGCCGTCCACACCGGGCTGCGTCTGCGCCGACGGGGCGACGAGGCGCTGGGTGCCGAGCGCTACCTCTTCTACGCGCTGGCCTCCCGGCCCGAGGAGCGCCTGGTCCTCTCCTGGCACACCGCCACCGACGACGGCGACCCCGCGGTGCGTTCGTTCTTCGTCGACGACGTCTGCGACCTCTTCGACGCTGACGACCTCCGGGCGCGCACGCGCCGGCGCTCCCTGGGCGCGGTGGGCTGGCCGGCGGGCGAGGCGCCCACCTCCGGCGAGGCCGCCCGCGCTGCGGCCCTGGCCGGACCGCGCCGGCGGCCCGCCGTCCTCGGCCCGCTGCGCGACGAAGGGATGCTCGAGGCTCTGGGCGCCAACCGGTGGTCCGGGACCGGCCTCGAGACCCTGGTCGGCTGCGGGGTGCGGTGGTTCGTGGAGCGCTGGCTGCGCCCGGGCAGCATCGAGCCCGACCCCGAGCCGATGGTGCGCGGCTCGCTGGCCCACCGCCTGCTCGAGGAGGTGCTGCGCGGCCTGGCCGCCGGCGCTCCCCGCCCGTTGCGCCCCGACGACCTGCCCGCGGCGCGGGCGGCGCTGCGTCGCGCGCTGGACGAGCACGCCGCCGCCTATCCCATCTCCCACGACGCCCAGCGCCTGCGCGCGCACCTGCGCCGCCTGGAGGCCGACCTCGACCGCCTGCTGGCCCACGCCGTCGGCGCCGGCTCGGCCTTCGCGCCCGCCCACTTCGAGGTCGCCTTCGGGCGCGAGGACGACCCGCTGCCCGCCCTGGATCTCGGCGAGGGGCTGCGACTGCACGGCACGATCGACCGCGTGGACGTCGACGGCGCCGGGCGCGCGCTGGTCTATGACTACAAGGGGCGGGCCGGGGTCCCGGGGGCGGGCTGGATCGAGCGCCGCGCGCTGCAGGTCGGCATCTACCTCCGGGCGGCTGAGCAGCTGCTGGGGCTCGACCCCGTGGGCGGCTTCTACCAGGCCTACCGCGACGACGAGCTGCGCCCGCGCGGCGCGGTGATCGAGGGCGCCGACCCCGGCCTGGCCACGGTGAACGGCGACGCGGTCGACGAGGCCACCTTCCGCGCGCTGCTCGACGATGTGGTCGCGGTGGCGCGCGAGGCGGTCGCCGAGCTGCGCACCGGGGTCCTGGCCGCGCGCCCGGCAAGCTGCGCCTTCGGATCCGGCCCACCCACCCGGTGCGCCCACCCCACGATCTGCCGCACGGAGACGGCGGCGTGAGGCCGACGCCCGAGCAGGCCGAGGCGATCGCCCGGCGCAGCGGCCCGCTGCTGCTGGAGGCCACGGCGGGCAGCGGCAAGACCAGCGTGCTGGTCGAGCGCTTCGTGGCCATGGTGGTCGAGGACGGCGTCGAGCCCCGGCGCGTGCTGGCCATCACCTTCACCGACAAGGCCGCCGGCGAGTTGCGCGAGCGGGTGCGCGCCGAGCTGGCGGCCCGCGGGCACCGCGAGGCCGCGCGCGAGACCGAGGCCGCGGCCATCTCGACGATCCACGCCTTCTGCGCCGGGCTGCTGCGCTGGGCCCCGGTGGCCGCCGGGCTCGACCCGGGCTTCACCGTGCTCGACGAGAGCGCCGCCCGCGAGGTTCGCCTGGAGGCCTTCGAGACGGCGTTCGCGGGATGGCTGGCCGGGGGCGACGAGCGCGCCCGCGCGGCGCTGGACGTCGCGGCCGCCTGGGGGCCCGACCGCCTGCGGCGCGCCATCGTCGCGCTGCACGACGAGCGGCGCAGCGCGGGGGAGGCGGCCCCGTCACTGCCAGTGCCCGACCCGGTCGCGCCACCCGATCCGGCGCGGCTGCGCGCCGCCTGCGCCGGCGCCGCGCGGGAGCTCGCGGCGATCGACGCGCCCGGCGATCGCGTCCGCCGCGCCCTGGGCCAGATCGAGCGCTGTGCGCGGATGCTCGAGGAGGAGGGCGCCGCGGCGGCCGATCCGTCCGCGGCCATGGCGCTCTTCGACGACGCGCCGCCCGCGCGCTCGCCCCTGTCCATCGCCCGTTTGGACGCGGCCGTCGTGCGCCCCGGCAACAACGGCGTGCTGCGCGGCGAGGGCATGCAGGCCTACGGCGAGGCGCTCGTCGCCTTCCGTGACCGGCTGGTCGAGCACCGCGGCGCGGACGACCTCGTGCTGCTGGCCGACCTGCTCGCGCGCCACGCCGGCGCCTGCGCCCAGGCCAAGCGGGCCCGCGGCGTGCTGGACTTCGCCGACCTCGAGCTGCGCGCGCGGGACCTCCTGCGCGACCGCCCGGGCCTGCGCGCCGCGGTCCGTGCGCGCTACGAGCGCGTGATGGTGGACGAGTTCCAGGACACCAACCCCCTCCAGCTCGAGCTGCTGGACCTCGTGGCGCCCGAGCACCTCTTCGTGGTGGGCGACGAGTTCCAGTCGATCTACGGCTTCCGCCACGCCGACGTCGAAGGCTTCCGCCGCCGCCGGACGAGTCTCGGCGGCCGCGACGCCGTGCGCACGCTGGCGCGCAACTTCCGCAGCCGCGCCGGCGTGCTGGCCACGGTCAACGCCGCGTTCTCCGAGCTGCTGGGCGAGCACTTCGTCGAGCTGGTGCCCGGCCGCGAGGACGCGGCCGACCCGGGCGACGACCCGCCTGTGGAGCTCCTGCTCACCGACGTGCAGGGGTGGGACGAGCATGAGGAGCGCCTCGGAGACACCCTGCCGCCCGTGGCGGCCTGCCGGCGCGCCGAGGCGCGCCTGGTCGCCCAGCGGGTGCGCGACCTGGTCGACTGCGAAGGCGTCGAGCCCGCCGAGGTGGTCGTCCTCGTGCGCGCCACCGCCTCGCTGGAGGTCCTCGAGCGCGCGCTGGCCGACCAGGGGCTGCCCACCTACGCCTCGGGCGGGCGCGGGTACTGGTCGGCTCAGCAGGTGCTCGACCTGCGCGCCTGGCTGCAGGCGCTGGCCAACCCCGACGAGGAGGCGGCGCTGTATGGCGTGCTCGCCTCACCGCTCGTCGGTGTCGGCGCCGACACGCTCGCCCGGCTGGCCATGACCAAGCAGGCCCTGGGCTGGGGCCTGTGGCGGACGGTCGACGCCGCCTTCGGACCCGAGGCGACCGCCCGGGGCGCCGGACTCTCCGCCCTGCGCGCCCTCTGCGCCGCGGTCGCGCCCGATGAGGGCTCGCGGCTCGCGGCCTTCGCCGCGCGCTTCGCCGCGGAGCGCCGCGTGGCGCCGCGGGTGGGCCTCGACGCCCTCGTCGAGCGCGTCGTCGCCACCACCGGCTACGACCTGCACGTGCTCGCGCTGCCCGGCGGGGAGCGGCGGATGGCCAACGTGCACAAGCTCCTGCGCCTGGCCGCCGCCTACGAGGCCGCCCACGGCCGCGACCTCGCCGGCTTCCTCGCCTTCGCGGCCGCCGAGGAGGAGGCCGGCGCCCGCGAGCCTGAGGCGCCGACCGAGCTGGGCGACCTGCGCGCGGTGCGCCTCATGACCATCCACGCGGCCAAGGGACTGGAGTTCGCCACGGCCGTGCTCGCCGACCTCGGCCGCCGCCCGCCCGCCCGACGCCCCGATCTCGCGGTGTGGGACGGCGTCGCGGGCGTGCGGGTGATCGGCTTCGAGGGCCCTGGCGCCCCGACGGCCGCCCTCCAGCGCCTCACGCAGGGCGCCCAGGAGCGCGCCGCCGCCGAGGAGCGTCGCGTGCTCTACGTCGGTGCCACCCGCGCGCGTGATCGGCTGATCGTCTCGGGCTCACTGCGCCTGGACCGCCCGCCGGCCGAGGGCCACGCGGCCCCGCCGCTGGCCTGGCTGGCGCCCGCGCTCGTTCCGGCCCTGGCCGCGGGCCCCGGCGGACCGGCCGTGGAGCTCCACGACGAGACCCGCGATGGCCGGCGCGTGCGCGTGCGCGTGCTGCGCAACACGCCGGAGACGGTCGGCGCCGTCCTGCGCGACGAGTCACTGGCGCCCGGCGGAGAGCAGACCGATCCACAGCCCGGCGCGCTCTCCGCCGTCGGCGCGGTCGCAGAGCACGCCTCGGCCGGGGAGCCCAGCCACCTGCGAGGGCGTCCGGGGGCCGTCACCCCGCTCGCCGCCCCAGCGCCGCCGGCTCTCCCTGCGCTCAGCCACTCGGCGCTTGCTCGCTACGGCGAGTGCGGCTATCGGTTCTACCTCGAGCGGGTGCTTCGCCTGAGGCCGGTGGAGGCGCCGAGGCTCCCGCGCGAGGAGTCCGGCCAGGGCCGCCTGGACCCGCGGCTGCGCGGCATCCTGGTCCACGAGCTGCTCGAGCGCCTCGACCTCCTCGCGCCCGCGCCGGTCGATCCCGGCGAGCTGCGCACGCCCGAGGGCGAGTCGCTGCCGCGCGCGCAGGCTGATGAGATCGTCGCGCTGGTGGCCGCCTTCGCGCGCAGCCCGCTACGCGCGCGGCTGGCCGGCGCGCGCGCCGTGCGCCGCGAGGCGCCCTTCGCCCTGTCCCTCGGCGAGGGCCCGCTGCTGACCGGGGTGGTCGACGCGCTGGCCGACGAGGACGGCTCCCGCGCGCTCGTCGTCGACTACAAGACCGACCGGCTGCGAGCAGGCGAGGACCCGGCCGCGCGCGTGGCGGGCGCCTACGCCGCCCAGCGCGCCGCCTACGCCCTGGCCGCGCTGGCCGAGGGCTTTGCCACCGTCGAGGTCGCCTACGCCTTCCTCGAGCGCGCCGACGAGCCCGTGCAGGCTCGCTTCGCCAGCGCCGACGCGCCCGCGCTGGAGGGCGAGCTCCTCGCCGCCGCCGCTCCCGTCCTGCGCGGCGAGTTCGCGGTCACCGAGGAGCCCCACCGCGACCTGTGCGCCACCTGCCCGGGTCGCGGCGGCCTGTGCCCGCATCCCGACGAGCGCACGCTGCGCACCATCGCGGAGCGCTAGTGGAGGACCACTAGGAGCGTCGCTTGGGCAGCAGCGGGTGGCCGTCCACGATCGCTCGGGACAGATCGACGACGGTGCGGTTGCTCCGCCGCGCCTGCTCGCGCAGCATGCCGAAGGCCGCGGTGTCGTCCTTGCCATGGCGCTCCATCAGGATCCCCTTGGCCCGCTCGATCACCGCGCGGCGCTCGAGCGCCGACTCGAGACGGTCGACCTGGCGCGCGAGCTCGAGCGTCTCGCGGTAGCGCTGCATGGCCACCTCGATGGCGCCCTGCAGGTCCCCGGCGTCCTCTGCCTGGGCATAGGCGAAGATGCCCCGCTCGGCGGCCCGGCGCACGAATTCGGGCGGCGGGTCGTCGACGATGGCGATCACGGGCCGGCCGGCCACCTCGGTGATCTCGGCGATGAGCTCCAGCGCGTGCTCGTCGTTGTCGTGCACGCGCACCACGGCCAGGTCGGGCTGCTCGGCGCTGATCTGGGCCTCGACCTCTCCGAGGGTCACCGCCCGGCCGATCACGTCGTGGCCCAGCCCCCGCAGCAGCGCCACGGTGCGCTGCAGGGCGTCGTGGTCCTCGTTGGCGGCGAGCACCTGCAGGCCGTCGGTCGCCTGCCGCTTTCCCTCCTTGAGCGCACCCGCCATTCAGGGAGGTATCATGCCGACTCGGCCGCGGTCGATCCACCCGCCGCTGCCGTTCGCGCCCGAGCCCCTGGCGCGGTCCGTCTGACCGCCCGCGCCCATGGCCACGCACCCCGCACGACATCTCGAGGAAGAACGCGCCCAGTTCACGCGCTGGCAGAACGACGGCGACCAGGACGCCCGCGCCGCGCTGATCGAGCGCTACCTGCCGCTCGCCCGCCGGTTGGCGCGTCGCTACGCGCAGGCCGACGAGCCGCTCGACGACCTCGTGCAGGTCGCCGCCATCGGCCTGGTCAAGGCGGTCGACCGCTTCGACGTGCAGCGGCCGGTCGCGTTTTCCAGCTACGCCGTCCCGACCATCCTGGGCGAGCTCAAGCGCCACTTCCGCGACCGCACGTGGTCGGTCCGCGTCCCGGGCGAGCTCAAGCGCCACTTCCGCGACCGCACGTGGTCGGTCCGCGTCCCGCGCGACCTGCAGGAGCTCGCGCTGCGCACCGACCGCGTCGCGGAGGAGCTCAGCGGCGAGCTGGGCCGCCGGCCCACCGTTGGTGAGCTGGCCCGGGCGCTGGAGACCGGCGAGGAGCAGGTGCTCGAGGCCATCGAGGCCGCGGGCGCCTACCGCGCCGCCTCGCTCGAGGCGCCACGCCGGGGCGAGGACGGCGACGACACGGTGGGTGACGGCGTCGGCCTGGACGAGCCCGGCTTCGCGCTGGCCGAGGACCGCGCGCTGCTGGCGCGCCTGATGACCACCCTCACCGAGCGCGAGCGCCTCGTCCTGCGCCTGCGCTTCGAGCGGGACCTCACCCAGAGCGAGATCGGGAACGCCGTCGGAATCTCACAGATGCAGGTCTCGCGCATCATCCGTCGTTGCCTGGGGCGCCTCTCGGTGGCGGCCGCGACCGGGCACGCCGGCTAGGGGTGCCGGAGGCGGCCAGGTGGGGCGTAGCGAAGCGAGCCGTGGGAGGTGGGCCCCCAGGTCGCGCTAGCGACACATGCTCCTAGGGACGCTCCTGCTGGTGGGCTGCGTGAGCGCGCGCTCTGGGGGGTACGGCTGCGCCATGTCCGTTGCCCTGTCTGCTCTCCGCTAGCCCGTGGCGCCCGCCGCCATCCTCGACGTCGACGGCACGCTGGTCGACTCCAACTACCAGCACGCGGTCGCCTGGTACCGCGCGCTGCGCCAGCACGGCATCGTGCTCCCGGTCTGGCGCATCCACCGTGCGGTGGGCATGGGCGGGGACCAGATCCTCGAGTACCTGTGCGGCGAGGAGGTCGAGCAGGAGAAGGGCGACGACATCCGCGCCGCCGAGCAGGCGATCTACTACACGCTGATCGACGAGGTCGAGCCGCTGGAGGGCGCCCGGGGGATGATCGAGGACCTGAAGGAGCGTGGCTGCGACGTGATCCTGGCCTCGTCGGCCAAGCCGGAAGAACTCGAGATCTACATCGACCTGATCGGCGCCCGTGAGCTGGCCGACGGATGGACGACCTCCGGGGACGTGCAGGCCACCAAGCCCCAGCCTGATCTGGTGCAGGTCGCCATGGAAAAGGCGGGCCAGGGCGAGGCGGTGATGGTCGGCGACTCGAGCTGGGACATCGAGGCGGCCCGCAAGGCCGGTCTCGAGACCCTCGCCGTGCGCACCGGCGGCTTCGCCGTGGACGAGCTGCGCGACGCGGGCGCGTCCGCCGTCTACGACTCGATCGTGGAGCTCCGAGACGATTGGGCCTCGACGCCGTTCGGGTAGAGCCCCGGACGAACCCGATCCAAGGAGGAACCATGGGCATCACGGACAAGATCACCGGCCGCGCCAAGAAGGCCATCGGAGACCTGAGCGGCGACGCGAGCACCCGGCGCGAGGGCCAGAAGGAGGAGGAGAAGGGCGACAGGAAGGATGAGGCCGCCCGTGCGCAGGAGACCGCCGATGCCAAGAAGCAGGAGGCGGCGGACCTGGATCGCCAGACGTGATCACGACCGCCCCCGGCCCGGCGTCCAGTGCTCCGGGTCCGGTCGGGCCGGCCCTCGAGGTGCCCCACCCCGGCGAGGCGCCCACGCCGGTCTCGCCGCCGCAGACGCCCGAGGTGCCCGACCCGGCCGTCCCGCCCGCTCCGGAGGTGCCCCCCGAGCCGGCCACCCCCGTGGTGCCGCCCGAGCCAACCCCGCCGCCCCCGGATCCCCAGCCGGGCGAGGGCCGCGCCTAGGCGCGGCCCTCGGCCTCGTACTCGCGGAGGAAGCCCTCGAACAGGCGGCGGTGGCCCTCCTCGTCGCGCAGGATCGCGATCACCATGTCGTTGGTGACCGGATCGACCTCCTCGGTGTACTCGATGACCTTGTTGTAGTGCTCGATGGCACCCGTCTCGGCCTCGATCACGCCGCGGATGACGTGCACGATGTCCGTCTGGTGCTCGGGCGGCTGCAGAAACGACTGCTCGGCGGAGAACTCCAGCGAGCCGGGCACGACGCCGTAGAGCTCCTTGATGCGCGCGGCGAACTGCTGGGCGTGCCCGAGCTCCTCCTGCACGTCCTCGCTCAGCGACTCGATGATCTCCTGGGCGCGCACGCCGTCGGGGTTGACCGAGTTGGTGATGTAGTTCATCACCGTCTCGATCTCCATCCAGTAGGCCTTGCTGAGCATCGCGATGATCTCCTCGCGGTGCTCGTTGCGATCGGGGGAGAGGATCCCCTGGCCGGCGGAGCGGACTGCCATGTGATCGGTGCCTCCTTCGTTCTCGTATCCAGGCGGACTGCTACCCCTGGTCTCTGGCGGCGAAGCCCGGCACCCTGCAACCCCGCCTGCGCGTCCGTTCGCACTGGACGCGGGCGGGCATACTGCACCCATGCCCCGTTCGATATGGACCGGCGCGATCTCCTTCGGCCTGGTGACCGTGCCGGTGAAGCTGTACTCCGCGGTCCAGCGCAAGACGGTGCGCTTCCACCAGCTCAACCAGCAGACCGGAGTGCGCATCCAGCAGAAGCGCGTGGATCCCACCACCGGCGAGGAGGTCCCCTACGAGGACGTCGTCAAGGGCTACGAGCTGACGCCCGACCGCTACGTGGTCGTCGAGCCGACCGAGCTGGAGGCGCTCGATCCCAAGAAGACGAAGACGATCGACATCGAGGACTTCGTCGACCTGGCCGAGATCGATCCGATCTTCTACGACCACCCGTACTACCTGGCGCCCGGCCAGGGCGGGGCCAAGCCCTACCGGTTGCTGCTGGAGGCCATGCGCGAGACGGGCAAGGTGGCCATCGCGCGGGTGGTCATCCGCTCCAAGGAGCAGCTCGTGGCCATCCGCCCGATGGGCGACGTGCTGGCCATGGCGACCATGGTCTTCGCCGACGAGGTGGTCGACGCCGATCGTCTTGACGAGGTGCCCGCGGCCGACGATATCGACACCACGAAGCGCGAGGTCGACATGGCGCGCCAGCTCATCGACTCGCTGGCCGCGCCCTTCGAGCCCGGCAAGTACCGGGACACCTACCGCGAGGAGGTCCTGGATCTGATCGAGCGCAAGGCCCAGGGCGAGGAGATCGCCGTGCAGCCCGCCGCCGAGGAGCCCCAGCCGGTGCCCGACCTCATGGCCGCCCTGAAGGCGAGCATCGACCAGGTGCGCGGGCGGGAGGAGGCCGCCGCCAACGGGAGCGGGGAGAAGTCCGCGGCGACCAAGGACGAAGGCCGGGACGGCGCCCGGGGTGGCTCGTCCGGTGCGAAGGGCGGCTCGCGCGCCAAGGGCGGCTCGTCCGGCGGCTCGCGCGCCAAGAGCGCCGGCTCGTCCAAGGGGTCCAAGGGCGGGGGCTCGTCCGGCGGCTCCAAGACCGGCGGCCCCAAGAAATCCGGCGGCGGCTCGCGCCCCAAGACCAAGAGCTCCTCGTAGACCGCCCGTCCGGCGGGTAGCGCCGTGCCGTGCGACTGCGCCGCTCCGACTGCTCCGGCCCCGGGCTGACCCGCCGCCGCCGCGGGAAGGGTTTTCAGTTCCTCGACGAGGAGGGCGACCCGATCGACGACGAGGAGACGCGCACGCGCATCCGCGAGCTGGTCATCCCGCCCGCCTGGCGCGACGTGTGGATCTGCCCGGTGCCCAACGGCCACATCCAGGCCACGGGCTTCGACGATCGCGGGCGCAAGCAGTACCTCTACCACCCACGCTGGCGCGAGCGCCGCGACCAGGCCAAGTTCGACGACATGCTGGTCTTCGCGCGCGGCCTGCCCGCGCTGCGCGAGGAGGTCGACCGCGAGTTGCGCCGCCGGCCGCTGGACCGCGACCGCGTGCTGGCCGCGGCGGTGCGCCTGCTGGACCGCGGCTTCTTCCGCATCGGCTCGGAGGAGTACGCGGCCGAGAACGCCAGCTACGGGCTGGCCACCATGCGCAGGGAGCACGTCGTGCAGCGCCGGGACACCCTCGTCTTCGACTTTCCGGCCAAGTCGGGCAAGCGTCGCGTGCAGGCCATGATCGATCCCGAGGTGGCGGCGGTCGTGCGCTCGCTCAAGCGCCGGCGCGGGGGAGGGGAGGAGCTGCTGGCCTACAAGGTGTCGAGCCGCTGGCGCGACGTGCAGTCGGAGGACATCAACGCGTGGCTGCGCGAGCGCGCCGGCCGCGAGATCACCGCCAAGGACTTCCGCACATGGGGCGCGACGGTGCTCGCGGCGGTCGCCCTCGCCGTGTCGGGGCGCGCGACCGCCACGCAGACGGGGCGCAAGCGGGCGATCACCCGCGCGGTCAAGGAGGTCGCCGGCTACCTGGGCAACACGCCCGCCGTCGCGCGGGCCTCCTACATCGATCCCCGCGTGATCGACCGCTTCCAGGACGGTCTGACGATCGGCCCCGCGCTCGAGCGACTCGGCGCCGATCCGGGCGACCCGGCGATCCAGGGCGCGGTCGAGGCCGCCGTGCTCGACCTCATCGAGGGGCACGAGAGCCCCGCGGTGGCGGGCGCTCAGGAGACGCTGGCTGCCTAGCTCGTGGCCGCCGCGTCGAGTGAGGCCACGGCCTCGTCGCGACTGCCCACGATCGTGAAGATCTGGTCGAGGCCGGTGATCTCGAACGTCTTGGCGATGTTCGCGTCGGTGTTGACGATCGCCAGCGCACCGTCGCGGGCGCGCAGGCGCTTGACGGCGCCGATGAGGACGCCGAGCGCGGTGGAGTCCAGGAACGTCGTCTCGGCCAGGTCGACGACGATGCGGGAGCGCCCCTTCTCGATCGCGTCCGTGAGCGTCTGCTTGAGCTCGGGCGCGGTGAACAGATCGATCTCGCCGCGGACGGCCACGACGTGGCGATCGGCGGCCAGTTCCTCCTCGGTGACGGCGAACTCGGGCGGCATGGCCCCGATACTAGCTAGCCCTCGCTGACGAGCGCGGCGGCGCCACGCTACGCTCGCTCGCTCGCGGAGCGGCGCGCGCTATGCGAAGCCGAGGCGGACGTGCACCGAGTCGTCGCCCGGGACCTGCACCTCGTCGGCGACCTTCTGGAGCACGTTGCCCACGCCGGGCAGCTCCGCGGCGGCGACGAGCTCCCCGGCGCCGGAGGGGCGCAGCGCGTCGACGAGCAGGTCCAGCCCCGCCTCGTCGGTGCGCACGACGACGTCCACGCGGCCGTCACGGCTGAAGTGGGGCGCGTGGGCGGCGACGGCGTCGGCCAGCAGCAGCGCGTCGTCCAGGCGGTCGATGGGGCACTGCGCCCGGGCGGCGAGCATCCCGACCACGCGGCTGAGGACGGGGGCCAGGAGGTCGCGGTGGCTCACCCGCAGGTGCGCCTCGTTGCACTCCACGCTCACTCGCGACCGTCCTCGCCAAGGCGGAAGCTCATGCGAACCTCGGTGCGCTCCTCGTCGTCCTTGCCCAGCTCGAGCGACTCGGCCAGCGTGGCGATGAGGGGCAGGCCGAGGCCCAGGCCCGGGCTGTCGGCCCGGGGAACGATGCCCTGGCCCTCGTCGCGCACCACCACGGTGAGCAGGTCGGCGGTCACCGTCGCGCCGACGCGCAGCGGACCCTCGCCGTCGGGGTAGGCGTGCACCACCACGTTCGTGCAGGCCTCGGTCACCGCCAGCTTGATGTCGGACATCGTCTGGTCGCTGACGTCTACGACCTCTGCGACCCCGCCGAGGGCGTGGCGCACCACGGCGACGTTCTCGGCGCGGGCAGGCAGCGTCAGCTCCAGGTCCGGGGACTCGTTCAAGACGAGCGGAGGCTGCCCGCGCCCGGGTGATTTCACGCGCCGGGGGCCAAACACGCCGAGGCGCCTTGGGGGTAGGCGCCTCGACGCGGTGTGGGGGAGGTCCATCGCGCGCCGCCGAAGCAGGAAATTCCCGCGACTTCAGTGCGCGATCTCGGCGGGACTCCGTCCCGCATCCAAAGATGATACCCGGCCTCGGGCCCGGGAAACTACGACGACCATTGCTATCCTCAAGAGAACCTCAAGCTCGGCGTGCTCTCACGCGGGCTTCCATCAGACCGATGACGCTCAACCTCCGCCGCCCGGAGGCCGCCGGCCTCTACGACCCCCGCTACGAGCACGACGCGTGCGGCGTGGCGCTCGTAGCGCGCCTGGACAACGTCGCCGACCACCACGTGGTCGACCAGGCCCTGACCGCCCTGGAGAACCTCGAGCACCGCGGGGCCGCGGGCGCCGATCCGCTCACCGGCGACGGCGCCGGGATCCTCGTGCAGATGCCCGACCGCTTCCTGCGCGCCGCGGTCGACTTCGAGTTGCCCCAGCGGGGCCGCTACGGCGTGCTCATGTGCTTTCTGCCTCGCGACGAGGGTCCTCGGCGCAAGCTCGAGGAGCTGCTCGAGGTCAACGTGCGCGTGGAGGGCCAGCGCGTGCTGGGCTGGCGCGACGTGCCGGCCGACGAGGCCCACGTGGGCTCCACGGCCGACCAGACCCGGCCGCTCATGCGCCAGCTCTTCGTGGGCGCGGGCCCGGGCTTCGACGCCGACCAGGACGCCTTCGAGCGCAAGCTCTACGTGATCCGCCGCGTGTGTGAGCTGGCCAGCGGGCCCGACCTCTACGTCGCCTCCTCCTCCAGCCGCACGCTGGTCTACAAGGGGATGCTGATCTCCCATCAGATGCGGGGCTTCTTCGGTGACCTGGAGGACGAGCGCTTCGAGAGCGCGATGTGCCTGGTGCACTCGCGCTTCTCCACCAACACCTTCCCCAGCTGGGACCTCGCCCACCCGTATCGCGTGATCGCCCACAACGGGGAGATCAACACGCTGATGGGCAACATCAACTGGATGCGCGCCCGTGAGAGCCAGCTCGCGAGCGAGCTCTTCGGCCTGGACCTGCAGAAGGTGATGCCGATCGTGCGTCCCGGCGGATCGGACTCGGCGACCTTCGACAACGTGCTCGAGCTGCTCATGCTCGCCGGGCGCTCGCTGCCCCACGCGGTGATGATGATGATCCCGGAGGCCTACCGGAACCGCGACGACCTGCCCGACCACCTCAAGGGCTTCTACGCCTTCCACTCCTGCCTGATGGAGCCCTGGGACGGTCCCGCCGCGGTCGCCTTCACCGACGGGCGCGTGGTCGGTGCGACGCTGGACCGCAACGGTCTGCGCCCCGGTCGCTGGGTGGAGACCAAGGACGGCATGGTCGTGCTGGGCTCGGAGGCCGGCCTGCTGAGCATCGACCCCGCCAACGTCGAGCGCCTGGGTCGCCTGGCGCCGGGCAAGCTGTTCCTCATCGACCTCGAGGAGGGGCGGATCGTCGAGGACGAAGAGGTCAAGCAGAAGGTCGCCACCCAGCAGCCCTATGGCCGGTGGTACGACGAGGCGACCGTCCACTTCTCCGACCTCGATCCCGCCCACGTGACGATGACCGGCGTGCAGCCCACGCGGCTGCGCCAGCTGGCCTTCGGCTACACACAGGAGGATCTGCGCGTGCTGCTGGCGCCGATGGCCGCCACGGGCGCCGAGCCGGTGGGCTCCATGGGCAACGACCAGGCCCTGGCCGTGCTCTCCGACCAGCGTCCGCCCCTGTTCTCCTACTTCAAGCAGCTCTTCGCCCAGGTGACCAACCCGCCGATCGACCCGATTCGCGAGGACGTCGTGATGAGCCTGGCCACGGGCATCGGCGGCGAGGTCAACCTGCTGTCGGAGTCGCCCCGCCACGCCCACCAGCTGGTGATGGACCAGCCGATCCTGCGCAACCAGGAGCTGGAGACGCTGCGCCACGTCGACCACCACATCTTCCGCGCGCACACCATCGACATCACCTGGCCGGTGGAGCACGGCCCGGGCGGGCTGGCGCGGCGCATCGCCGAGATCTGCGACGCCGCCCACGACTCGCTGGCCGCCGGGGCGAACATCCTGATCCTCAGCGACCGGCGCACGAGCGCCAAGCGCGTGCCGATCCCCTCGCTGCTGGCCGTCGCCGCCGTGCACCACCACCTGGTGCGCCAGGGCACGCGCCTGCGCTGCGGGTTGGTGCTGGAGTCCGGCGAGCCGCGCGAGATCCATCACATGGCCACGCTGATCGGCTATGGGGTCAGCGCTATCAACCCCTACCTGATGCTCGACTCGGTCGACGAGCTCGTCTTCGAGGGACGCCTGCCGGGCGTGGACAGCGACGTCCAGGCCGAGCGCAACGTGGTCAAGGCCATCGGCAAGGGGCTGCTCAAGACCATCTCCAAGATGGGCATCTCCACCACCCAGTCCTACTCCGGGGCCCAGATCTTCGAGGCCGTGGGCCTGGAGCGCGCCCTCATCGACCGCCACTTCACCGGCACCGCATCGCGCATCGGCGGCATCGGGCTCGACGTGCTGGCCCGCGAGACGCTCGACCGCCATGCACGGGCCTACCCGGCCGCGCACGGGGAGCTGCTGCCCGTGGGCGGCGTCTACGCCTGGCGGCGCGACGGCGAGCTGCACATGTGGAACCCCGAGACCATCGCGTCGCTGCAGCACGCGGTGCGGGCGAACGGGGATGGGCGTCAGAAGTACGAGGAGTACGCCGCGCTGGCCAACGACGACGCCACCCGGCGGGCCACGCTGCGCGGGCTGCTGCGCTTCCGCGCCGAGGGCGTGGAGCCCGTGGCGCTGGAGGAGGTCGAGCCGGCCGGGGAGATCGTCAAGCGCTTCTCGACCGGCGCCATGTCCTTGGGCTCCATCTCGCGCGAGGCCCACGAGACGCTGGCCATCGCCATGAACCGCCTGGGCGGCAAGTCCAACACGGGCGAGGGCGGGGAGGATCCCGTGCGCTTCGTGCCCGACCCCAACGGGGACCGGCGTCGCTCGGCCATCAAGCAGATCGCGTCCGGGCGCTTCGGCGTGACCATCCACTACCTGGTCAACTCCGACCAGCTGCAGATCAAGATGGCCCAGGGCGCCAAGCCCGGGGAAGGCGGCCAGCTACCCGGCCACAAGGTCGACAAGTACATCGGCGGGGTGCGCCACACCACCCCGGGCGTGGGGCTCATCTCCCCGCCGCCCCACCACGACATCTACTCCATCGAGGACCTCAAGCAGCTCATCTACGACCTGCGCTGCTCGAACCCCAAGGCCTCGGTGTCGGTGAAGCTCGTCTCCGAAGTGGGGGTGGGCACGGTGGCCGCTGGCGTGGCCAAGGCCAACGCCGACCACGTGCTCATCTCCGGCCACGACGGTGGCACCGGCGCCTCGCCGCTGAGCTCCATCCAGGCCGCCGGCGTGCCGTGGGAGATCGGCCTGGCGGAGACCCAGCAGACGCTGCTGCGCAACGACCTGCGCTCGCGCATCGTGGTGCAGACCGACGGACAGCTCAAGACGGGGCGCGACGTGGTCATCGCCGCGCTGCTGGGCGCCGACGAGATGGGCTTCTCGACCGCCCCGCTGATCGCCTCGGGCTGCATCATGATGCGGGCCTGCCACCTCAACACCTGCCCTGTTGGCATCGCCACCCAGGACCCCGAGCTGCGCAAGCGCTTCCAGGGCACGCCCGAGCACATCGTCAACTTCTTCTTCATGGTGGCCGAGGAGGCCCGCGAGATCATGGCCTCGCTGGGCGTGCGATCGATCGACGAGCTGATCGGGCGCACGGAGCTGCTCGAGGCCGACGACGCCATCGAGCACTGGAAGGCGCGTGGCGTGGATCTCACGCATGTGCTGGCCCAGCCCCCGCTGCCCGAAGAGGCGCCGCGCCGGCGGGTGCGCGCGCAGGACCCCGTGCTCGACGACCACCTCGACTGGCAGCTCATCGAGCAGGCCGCCCAGGCGCTGGAGCACCGCGAGGCGGTCGAGTTCGAGACGCCGATCCGCAACGTGCATCGCTGCGTGGGCGGCGTGCTCTCCAGCTATGTCGCCGTCGCCCACGGCGCCGACGGGCTGCCCGACGACACCATCCGGGTGACCCTGCACGGATCGGCGGGCCAGTCCTTCGGCGGCTGGCTGGCGCCGGGCGTGACCTTCACCCTGCGCGGCGACGCCAACGACTACACGGGCAAGGGCCTGTCCGGCGGGACGCTGGCGGTCATGCCACCCGACGGCGCCGGCTTCGCGGCCGAGGACAACGTCGTGATCGGCAACACGGTGCTCTATGGCGCCACGAGCGGGCGCGCGTACTTCCGCGGCATGGCCGGCGAGCGCTTCGCGGTGCGCAACTCGGGTGCGCGCGCGGTGGTCGAGGGCGTGGGCGACCACGGTTGCGAGTACATGACCGGCGGGCGCGTGGTGGTGCTGGGCCGGACCGGGCGCAACTTCGCCGCGGGCATGAGCGGCGGGCTGGCCTACGTGCTCGACGAGCACGGGCTGTTGCGCTCGCGCGTCAACGCCGCCATGCTCGACCAGCTCGAGGAGCTCGACGAGGCCGACGCCATCGAGCTTCGCACGTTGGTGGCCGAGCACGGCGAGCGCACCGCCTCGCCGCTGGCGGCGCGGGTGCTGGCAGACTGGGACGATCTGCTGCCCAGGTTCGTGAAGGTCTTCCCGAGTGACTACAAGCGGGTGCTCGCCGAGCTCGACGAGGAGGAGGACGCCGCGGCGCCGCCCAAGGCCGACGAGTTCGAGCAGGAGACCGTCGACGTGGTCGGCTCCCCGCACGTGCGCGAGACGGACGGCGAGTAGCGATGGGCGAGCTAGGAGGATTCCTCAAGATCGAGCGCGCCGGCGTGGTCTACCGCGACCCGGAGGAGCGCGCGCACGACTACCGCGAATTCGTCGAGCGCCGGTCCGACGGCGAGCTGGCCGAGCAGGGCGCACGGTGCATGGAGTGCGGCATCCCCTTCTGCCACAACGGTTGCCCGCTGGGCAACCTGATCCCCGACTGGAACGACCTCGTCTATCGCGATCGGTGGCACGACGCGATCCGGCAGCTGCACGCGACGAACAACTTCCCCGAGTTCACCGGCCGCCTGTGTCCGGCGCCCTGTGAGGCCGCCTGCGTGCTGGAGATCCGCGAGGGCGACGCGGTGACCATCAAGCAGATCGAGAACGCGATCATCGATCGGGCCTTCGAGGAGGATTGGGTCGCCCCGCTGCCCCCGCGCGCCGAGACGGGCTACACCGTGGCCGTCGTGGGCTCGGGGCCCGCGGGCATGGCCGCGGCCCAGCAGCTGCGCCGCGCCGGCCACGCCGTCACCCTGTTCGAGCGCGACGAGGCCGCAGGCGGGCTCGTGCGCTTCGGCGTGCCCGACTTCAAGATCGAGAAGTGGGTCGTCCAGCGCCGCGTCGACCAGCTCGCCGAGGAGGGCGTGCACGTGCGCTGCGGCGTGGAGGTGGGCGTCGACGTCTCCGTGGAGGAACTGCGCGAGCGCCACGACGCGATCGTGCTGGCCACGGGGTCGCGCGTGCCGCGCGACCTGCCGGTCCCCGGTCGCGAGCTCGGCGGCGTGCACTTCGCGATGGACTACCTCTACGGGCGCAACCGCTGGGTGGCGGCCTCGCAGAACGGCGCCGGTTTCGAGGCGCCCATCAGCGCGGCCGGCAAGCATGTGATCGTCATCGGCGGCGGCGACACCGGCGCGGACTGCGTGGGCAACTCGCTGCGCGAGGGGGCGGCGTCCATCACCCAGCTCGAGCTGCTGCCCGAGCCGCCCAGCCGTCGACCCGACGACCGCACGCCCTGGCCGCTGTGGCCCCAGAAGTTCCGCCTGTCCTACGCCATGGAGGAGGCGCGGACGGCGGCCATCGGCGAACAGGACTTCCAGGTGGCCACCACGCACCTCTCCGGCCACGACGGACGCGTCAGCGCCCTGCACTACGCCCAGGCCGAGCCCGCGCCGCCGTTCAAGCCGGTGGCGGGCACCGAGGGCGAGCTGAAGGCCGACCTCGTGCTGCTGGCCATGGGCTTCCTGCACCCCGAGCAGGAGCTCATCGACGGCCTGGGCTGCCAGAAGGACCCACGCGGCAACGTCAAGGCGGGGGCCTACGCCACCTCGGTGGAGGGCGTCTTCGCCGCCGGCGACGCACGCCGCGGCCAGTCGCTCGTGGTCTGGGCCATCAACGAGGGGCGCCAGTGCGCGCGCATGGTCGATCGCCACCTCTCCGAGCTAGCGCGCCGGGGCATGGTCGGCTCGGGCAATCTCGCGCCCGCCGACGAGGGGCCCGAGGGCCCGCCGCGCCACCCCACCGGCGCGCTGACCGCCCAGCCCTGACCGCCGGACGCCCCGGCGGATAGACCGCGGCTGCCTGCCTAGGCGACGCAGATCCCCGGGACGGCGACCTTCGTGAAGACGTGTGGTGCCGCGACGGCGCTGTCGGGGTAGTGCCCGGCGCGTTTGTGGAACTCGGGTGACCGAAAGGCCTCGCCGAGTGCTCTCGAGGACTCCCATACGGCCACGTTCATGAACGTGCCGCGACCCGCCGTGCCGCGCATCACCAATGCCGAGGGCGAGCTCAAGGCCGCCGAGAAGCTGGGCGACGCATCGGCGATCTCTTGTGTGATCCCCGTGCGCTCAGACCAGGGCGGCCCGCCGCGAGCGCTGCGGGGGCAACTGGGGCGATGGCGGCGGCCCGGCCTGCTGTCCAGTCGGCGGAGCCGGCTTCGAAGCCACAGCCGCGACCACGATCAGCCACGCCAGCACCGGCACGAGCGGCAGCAGCATCCGCGGCTGGGCCGAGGGCGGCAGGTGCACCCCGATGCCCAGCGCGGCGAAGAGCACGAAGGGCAGCGTCTCGGGCGGCAAGGCGCCGCGCCGGCGCCACAGGCGGCGCCCCGCCCACGCCACGCCGAGCAGCAGCGCGCCGTTGAACAGGACGGCGGCCGCCACCACGGGTGCGCGACGCGCAGGCTCCATCGGCCACAGGAAGAACAGTCGCGAGGCGTTGGCCGCCAGGTTGCGCGCGTAGGCCGGCGGGTCGGCGCGGACGTTGGCGACCGCGGCTTCGCGCAGTGCCAGGTCGCGCGCCACCGGGTCGGCGGGCAGGCTCGCGAACAGGGAACGGTGAGCGCGCAGGGTCGGCTCGCCGGCAACGGCCTCGGGACGGTGCCACGTGCCGGTGGCCCCGGGCGTGGTGGGCGACATCCAGTACAGCGACAGCCCGCTCGAGGTGGCCCAGTAGCCCACCCGGCCGGTGATCGCGTGCGTGTGCGCCAGCCAGGGCAGGCACAGCGCCAGCGCGAGGGAGCACACCGCCGCCAGCCGCCGGGGCACCGGTGCTGCGCGTTGCACGCCCCACCAGACCAGCGCCACGCCCAGCAGCGCCATCAGCACCCACCCGTACTCCAGGCGCACCATGGTCAGCGCGGCCAGGGCCCCACCCGCGCCGGCCAGGTGCCACCACCGTCCCTCGTCACCCAGGCCGCGCGCGAGACCCAGCAGGGCGAGCACCACCGCCAGGATGGCCAGCGGCTCCTTGTGCACGGCCACCAGTACCGTCGCGAAGGGCGCATAGACACCCAGGGCATACGTCGCGGCCAGCGCGGGCCGGGGCCCCAGGCGCGGGCGCAGCAGCGCGTGGAAGGCCAGCAGCGCTGCCCACAGGAGCACCGGGCCGCTGAAGCGCAGGGCGCGCAGCGGAAGCTCGAGGGCCACCAGCGGCGTGAGCACCAGCGGCAGGCCGTGCCCGTGCCACAGAAACAGCGCGCGGTCGCCCACCGCGTCCGGATCGAGATACGCCCCGGCCAGGACATACTCGTGCACGTAGCTGAGCAGGAAGGCCTCGTCGCGCACGGGGTCGGGCCCCGGCTGGCCCAGCGCGCACACGCCCAGATACAGGACGAGCATGGGCAGGAGGCGCAGCGCGGTCATCCGGCTGCGGATTACCCCGGTCTGCTGTCCAGCTGGCGCAGGGCCGGGCATCCCTCGCAGCGGCTGCGGGTACCCGACCCTCCGTGAGCGAGCCTCTGTCCCACGACGCGCTCGAGCGCGCCGACGCGCTGGTCGAGGCCGCCTCCCAGCGCGGGCACGGCTGCGTCGAGGTGTCCGAGCTCAGCGAAATGGCCGAGGAGCTGGACCTGGACACCGAGCACGGTGAGTCCCTGCACGAGCACGTGAACGCCCGGGGCGTGGAGGTGCGAGACGACTGCGGACACGGCGCCCACCAGGCGACCAGCTACGAGCCCGACGCGCTGGCCGCGCGTACCGCCGACGCGCTCTCGCTGTTCCTGGCCGAGGTGGGTCGTCACCGCCTGCTCACGCGCGCCGAGGAGATCGAGCTGGCCAAGCGCATCGAGCGCGGCGACCTGCAGGCCAAGGAGCGCATGGTCAACGCCAACCTGCGCCTGGTGGTCTCCGTGGCGCGCAAGTACCAGGGCACCGAGCTGGCCCTCCTGGACCTCATCCAGGAGGGCATCCTGGGGCTCATCCGTGCGAGTGAGAAGTTCGACCACCGTCGGGGCTTCAAGTTCTCCACCTACGCCACCTTCTGGATCCGCGAGGCCATCCAGCGTGCGCTGGACACCCGCTCGCGCACGATCCGCATCCCCATCCACGTCGGTCAGCGCGAGCGGCGCATCGAGCGCGCCCACCGCGACCTGTTCGCGCGCCTGGGCCGCGAGCCCACCGACGAGGAGCTGGCCGGCGCAGCCGAGCTCGAGGTCGGGCAGGTCCGCGAGGCGCGCGAGGCGGCGCGCGTGGTCACGAGCCTCGACCGCCCGGTGGGGGGCGACGAGAGCGCCGGCGAGCTCGGGGCGCTGTTGCCCGCCGACGCGCCGACCCCGGCCGAGGAGGTGGACATCACGCTGCGCGAGGACGCCGTGCGCGCCGCGCTGGAGCGGCTTCCCGACCCCGAGCGCGAGCTCGTCGCGCTGCGCTTCGGCATCGGCACCGAGGATCCGACCACCCTCCAGGAGGCGGGGCGGCGTCTGGGGCTGTCACCCTCGCGCCTGCGGACGCTCGAGCGCCGGGCGCTCGAGCACCTGGCCGCCAACCGCGAGCTCCAGGCGCTCGCCGCCGCCTGAGGCGCCCAGCGCCGTCGCGGCGCCCACGTCCGCCCCGCCGGGGGAGCGGCGGGCGCCGGTCGCCGCTCAGGCGGGTACGGCGAAGGTCATGCGCAGCTTCGTCCCGCGCCCGTGGGGACCGGCCGTGATCTCCAGGTCCCGCGTGGCATTCACGATCAGGGGCAGTCCCAGGCCCAGTCCGTCGCTATCGGGACGCGGAGCCATGCCCAAGCCCTCGTCGCACACCGTGATGAACAGCTCGTCCGCACCTTGCATGACGCTCAGGTGCATCGGACCCACCGGACGATCCTTGTAGGCGTGCTTGACCACGTTGGTGCACGCCTCCGACAGGGCCAGGGCGACGTCGGCCGCCATCTCGGCGGGAACGCCGCGGTCGTCGAGCGCCTCCGCGACGCGGTGGCGGGCGTCGGGAACCGCCGACGCCCGCGCGGGGAGCGTCACCTCGAGGAGGAGCTGCCCCGTGGACCCGACCATGCCCGGGGATCATGTCACGCCGGGCGGCCGAGGGCGTCCGGGAGGCGACCGGGTGAGTTGCCTCCCCGGCTGCCGGGTGAGAGGATCGGGGCCGATGGGGATCGACGCGAAGCTCGTGCCGCCCCTGCTGCGCCAGCTGCGCGAGCCCCTCGGGCTGGGTCGCTCGGTGCAGTCCAGGCGCTCGCGGGAGCTGACTCCGCGCACGAAGACCGCCGACCGCGTCGTGCAGTCCGTCTGCCCCTACTGCGCGGTGGGCTGCGGGCAGAAGGTCTACGTCAAGGACGAGAAGGTCGTGCAGATCGAGGGCGACCCGGACTCGCCGATCTCGCGCGGGCGGCTGTGTCCCAAGGGCGCGGCCTCCGAGCAGCTGGTCAACAGCCCGCTGCGCGAGACCAAGGTCAAGTACCGCCGTCCCTACGGAACGGAGTGGGAGGAGCTCGACCTCGAGACGGCGATGGACATGATCGCCGACCGGGTGGTCAAGACCCGCAAGGAGACCTGGGAGCAGGAGACCGACGACGGCAGGCCGCTGCACCGCACGCGCGGCTTGGCCTTCCTGGGCGGCGCCACGCTGGACACCGAGGAGAACTACCTCATCAAGAAGTTCTTCACCGCCGCCGGGGCCATCTCCATCGAGAACCAGGCGCGCATATGACACTCCTCCACGGTGCCCGGTCTGGGCACCTCGTTCGGACGCGGCGGCGCCACCACCTTCCAGCAGGACCTACAGAACTCCGACTGCATCCTGATCATGGGCTCGAACATGGCCGAGCAGCACCCGGTCGGGTTCCAGTGGGTGATCGAGGCCAAGGAGCGCGGCGCGAAGGTCATCCACGTCGACCCGCGCTACACGCGCACGAGCGCCATGGCCGACCTGCACGTCCCCATCCGCGGCGGGACCGACATCGCGTTCCTCGGTGGCCTGGCCCGCTACATCCTGGAAAACGACCGGGACTTCCGCGAGTACGTGCGCCACTACACCAACGCGCACGTGATCATCAAGGACGGCTACCAGGGCCCGGAGGCGCAGCCGGATGACGTCGGCGCCGCCCAAGCAAGCGAGGCCGGAAGCCGAGCGGGCGGCAAGCCGACGGGCCTCTTCTCGGGCTGGCAGGCCGACGAGCAGCTCTACCGCATCGACACCTGGGGCTACGCCGGCACCAGTGGCGAGACGGCGGGCGGGGGGAAGGTCCAGGCCGCCGACGTGTCGGGTGAGCAGGCCCACGGCGCGCACGGGGTGAACCTCGATCGCGGCGAGCCGCCCCAGGTCGACTTCGACCTCGAGCACCCCAACTGCGTCTTCCAGATCCTGCGCCGCCACTTCGCGCGCTACACGCCCGAGATGGTCGCCGACGTCTGCGGCGTGCCCGAGGAGCAGTTCGTCCGGGTGGCCGAATGGCTGTGCGACAACTCCGGGCGCGAGCGCACGTCGGCCTTCGTCTACGCGGTGGGCTGGACCCAGCACACCCACGGCGTGCAGAACATCCGCGCCGCGTCCATCGTGCAGCTGCTGCTGGGCAACATCGGCCGCCCGGGCGGCGGGATCATGGCGCTGCGCGGGCACGCGAACATCCAGGGCTCGACGGACATCCCGACGCTCTACAACATCCTGCCGGGCTACATTCCGATGCCCCACCCCCAGCAGACGCCGACGCTTGCCACCTTCGTGGAGAAGAACGGGCCCAAGACCGGCGCGTGGGGCAGCCTCGACACGTACATGACCAGCCTGCTCAAGGCATGGTTCGGCGAGGCGGCCACCGCGGAGAACGACTTCTGCTTCAACCACCTGCCGCGCATCGACGGCGACCACTCGATCTACCCGACGATGGTGCGCATGATCGAGGGGCAGTGCAAAGGCTTGTTCGCCGTGGGCCAGAACCCGGTGGTGGGCTCGGCCAACGCGCGGCTGCAGCGCGAGGCGCTCAGCTCGCTGGAGTGGCTGGTGGTCCGCGACCTGGCCGAGATCGAGACCGCTTCCTTCTGGTACGACTCGCCGGAGATCGAGGCGGGGGAGACCTCCCCCGAGCAGATCGGCACGGAGATCTTCTTCCTGCCCGCGGCCTCGCACACCGAGAAGGACGGCACCTTCACCAACACCCAGCGCCTGCTGCAGTGGCACCACAAGGCGGTCGAATCCCCTGAGGACTGCCGCAGCGAGCTGCACTTCATGTACCACCTGGGCAAGCGCATCAAGGCCCGCGTGGAGGGCTCGACCGACCCGATCGATCGCCCCATCCTCGACGTCACGTGGGACTACCCGACCCAGGGCCCCGACGACGAGCCCGACGCCGAGGCGGTGCTGCAGGAGATCGGCGGCCGCCACGCCGACGGCAGCTACGTGGGCAAGTACCAGGAGCTTGCGGCCGACGGCTCGACGGCCTGCGGCTCGTGGATCCACGCCGGCATCTACAACGACGGCGAGAACCAGACCGCGCGCAAGAAGCCCCACACCGAGCAGAACTGGATCGCGCCGGAGTGGGGCTGGGCGTGGCCGTCCAACCGCCACATCCTCTACAACCGCGCGTCGGCCGATCCCGAGGGCAACCCGTGGTCGGAGCGCAAGCGCTACGTCTGGTGGAGCGCGGAGGAGGGCAAGTGGCAGAGCGTGGGGGACGACGTCGACTTCCCGCCCACCAAGGCGCCCGACTACGTCCCCGAGGAGGACGCCGAGGGCATGGCGGCCATGCGGGGCACCAATCCCTTCATCCTGCACCCCGACGGTCTGGGCTGGCTGTACGCGCCGACCGGCCTGGTGGACGGGCCGCTGCCCACCCACTACGAGCCCCACGAGTCGCCGGTGGACAACGCCCTGTACGGTCAGCGGGCGAACCCCACGCGACAGGAGTTCGACCGGGAGGACAACCCCTATCACCCGCCGGGCAGCGACGTGTTCCCCTTCGTGCTGTCGACCTACCGCCTGACCGAGCACCACACCGCCGGTGGCATGTCGCGCACGCTGCCCTACCTGGCCGAGTTGCAGCCCGAGCTGTTCGTCGAGGTCAGCCCGGAGCTCGCCCAGGAGCGCGGGCTGCGCCACGCCGACTGGGCGACCATCGTCACCGCGCGCACGGCCATCGAGGCGCGCGTGATGGTGACCGACCGCGTGCGGCCGATGACGATCGGATCCCATCCTCCCCGCACCGTCCACCAGGTCGGCCTTCCCTACCACTGGGGGCGCAACGGCATCGCCAAGGGCGATGCGGCCAACGAGCTGGTCTCCATGGTGCTCGACCTCAACGTGCACATCGCCGAGTACAAGGTGCTCACCTGCGACGTGCGGCCCGGCCGCCGCCCCCGCGGCAAGGACCTGACCGCCTACGTCGAGGGCTACCGCCGCCGCGCCGGGGTGCTCCACGAGGCGCGCCACCCCGGGGACTGACCATGGGCTACTCGCTGCCGACCACCGCCTGGCCGTCCTCCTACGGCGAGCACGCCCGGGCGCGCAAGGGCTTCTTCACCGACACCTCGGTGTGCATCGGGTGCAAGGCCTGTGAGGTCGCCTGCAAGGAGTGGAACGACGTCCCGGCCCGGAATGGGGCCCAACCCGCCTACTTCACCGGCGAGAGCTACGACAACACGATCGACCTGGGCGCCGACACCTGGCGCCACGTGGCCTTCGTCGAGCAGCGCAAGGCGCTGGACGTCGACGACGGCATGGGGATGAGCCTGGCCGAGGCCGCGGCGCTGGAGGGCATGGCCCGCAGCGAGGGCCTGGCGACCTACCAGGACGGCGAGGGCATGCGCTGGCTCATGGCCTCCGACGTGTGCAAGCACTGCACGCACGCGGCCTGCCTGGAGGTGTGCCCCACCGGCTCGCTGTTCCGTACCGAGTTCGGCACGGTGGTGGTCCAGGAGGACATCTGCAACGGCTGTGGCTACTGCGTGCCCGCCTGCCCCTTCGGGGTGCTCGACCAGCGCCAGGACGACGGGCGGGTGTGGAAGTGCACCCTGTGCTACGACCGGTTGAAGGACGACAAGGAGCCGGCCTGCGCCCAGGCCTGCCCGACCAACTCGATCCAGTATGGCGACCTCGACGAGCTGCGCGAGCGCGCGGACGAACGCCTCCAGCAGCTCACCGACGCGGGGCTGGAGCAGGCGCGCCTGTACGGGGCCGACGACCAGGACGGCGTCGGGGGCTTCGGCGCCTTCTTCCTGCTGCTCGACGAGCCCGAGGCCTACCACCTTCCGCCCGATCCGGTGGATACCACCCGCGACCTCGGGGGCATCTACCGCGCCACCGCGGCCGCGGCGGTCGCGCTGGTCGCGGGGCTGACCGCGGCGGTGTTGGGCGGGCGGCGATGAGCCGCCCCGAGCTGGGCACCACCCGGCTGGCGCGCAGAGCGGGAAGTCCGCAGCAGCGCGGGCCGGCGTCGGTGGGCCACGAGGGCGCGAAGACCACCCCCTACGGCCGGCCGGTCCTCAAGGAGCCGGTGTGGACCTGGGAGATCCCCTGCTACTTCTACACGGGCGGCCTGGCCGGCGCTTCGGCCATCCTCGCCCACCTGGCCGAGGGCCAGGGCAACCCCCAGCTCGCCCGCCGGGGGTGGGCCGCCGCGCTGGCCGGCGCGGGCGCCAGCCCGGCGTTCCTGATCGCCGACCTGGGCAAGCCCGCCCGCTTCTTCAACATGCTGCGCGTCCTCAAGGTCACCTCGCCGATGAGCGTGGGCACCTGGATCCTCAGCGCCAGCGGCGTCTCGATCGCGCTGGCCGCCGTGCGCGCCTGGACCGGCCTGTTCCCGCGCGCGGGCCGCGCGGGGAGCGCCGTCGCCGCGGCGCTGGGCGGTCCGCTGGGCACCTACACCGCGGCGCTGGTGGCCGACACCGCGATCCCGGTCTGGCACGAGGCACGCCACGAGCTGCCCTTCGTCTTCGCGGGCAGCGCGGCGGCCAGCGCCGGGGCGCTCGCGACCGCCTGGACGCCCGCGAAGCACGCCGGTCCGGCGCGCTGGGCGACCGTGGGCGGCGCGGTCGTCGAGGTGGCCGCCACCCAGCTCATGGAGCACCGCCTGGGGTCAGTCGGAGAGCCCTATCACGAGGGGCCGGCGGGGCGGCTGGGCATGGCGGCCAAGGCCATGACCACGGCCGGCGCCGCGGCCATCGCGCTGCGCGGGAGGCGCTCTCGCGCCGCCGCGCTGGCGGGCGCGGCGCTCGTGACCGCCGGCTCGTTGTGCGAGCGCTGGAGCGTGTTCAAGGCGGGCTTCCAGTCCGCCGCGCGGCCGGATGACACGGTCGTGCCCCAGCGCGAGCGCATCGAGCGCGGCGACACGCGAGGAGCGGTGCGCCGGACCTCGCCCAACGGCCGCGTCGATACCGACAAGGCCTCCCCGGCCATCGTCGCGCACAGGGACTAGCGTTCCGCCTCCCATGGCCACCGACGTCGAGATCAGCCGTGCGCTCAACGCGCTGACCACCACCTTCAACGACCAGAAGGTGCAGGCCTTCGACGCCGCGCGTGCCCAGCAGATCGTCACGGGCGTCCTGGGCGGGGAGCGCAACCTGCTCGTCTTCGCCGAGGGCGGGCGTGCCGGACGGCTCGACGACCCGATCGGGCGGCGCGTCGCGAGCGTCGAGCACACCGGCCGGCGATGGACCGCGCGGCGCGAGAAGACCATGGGCGGGGCCAAGGCGCCCGCCGTGGGCGACTGACGCGCGGCGCCCGGTGTCGCTCGTGCCTGTGTCGACCGCCGTACGCAAGCGCGGGATGGTCGCCGTGGTCCAGCGCGGCGACTGGCGCGACGAGGTCGCGGTCGAGGAGCCCTTGGAGATCCGCCACGCCGGGCGGACCCTGAGCGTCACGATGCGCACGCCCGGGCACGACGACGAGCTGGCCGCGGGCTTTCTGTTCTCCGAGGCGCTGGTCGACCAGGCACCCGACGTCGGCCTGACCGACGAGCTGGAGGCCAACACGGTGGAGGTGCGCTCGCCGCTCGCCCGCCAGCCCGATCCGCGCGCCTTCACCACCACCTCGGCCTGCGGCGTCTGCGGCGCGGGGGCCATTGCCGACGTGCGCCAGAGCGCCGCGCCCGCCCCGCCGGGACCCGAGGTCCCCGCCGCCCTGCTGGCCGACCTGCCCGAGCGCATGCGCCAACCGACCTTCGCGCGCACGGGCGGCCTGCACGCGGCGGCCCTGTTCGATGCCGAGGGTGGCCTGCTGGTCGTGCGCGAGGACGTGGGTCGCCACAACGCGGTGGACAAAGTGGTGGGTCGCCGGCTGCTCGACGGCGCGCTGCCCCTCCACGGCCTGCTTCTGTGCGTCAGCGGCCGCCTGTCCTTTGAGCTGGTCCACAAGGCGGTGCGCGCCGGTGCGCCGGTGCTGGTCGGCGTCGGCGCCCCGTCCTCGCTGGCCGTCGAGCTGGCCGACGAGCTCGGGCTGACCCTGGGGGGCTTCGCCCGGCGCGGCCGCCTGAACGTCTACGCGCACGCCGAGCGGGTCGGGGGCTGAGGCGCGCGATGCCCGCGATAGCGGGCTCGGTCGCCGTCGTCACGGGCGCGTCGAGCGGGATCGGACGCGCGACCGCCCGGGCGCTCGCGGCGCGCGGGGCCAGCGTCGTGCTGGCCGCGCGCAGCGCGGCGGACCTCGACGAGGTCGCACGCGAGTGCGAGCAGGCCGGGGGGCGGGCGCTCGCGGTGCCCACCGACGTGGGCGACGAGCCGGCGGTGCAGGAGCTCGCCCGCCGCGCCGTCGAGCGCTTCGGGGGCATCGACATCTGGGTCAACAACGCGGGGGTGATCGCCTACGGCCCCTTCGAGGAGATTCCCGGGGAGGTCTACGAGCGGGTCATCGCCACCAACCTCCACGGGCAGATCTACGGGGCACGGGCCGCCCTGGCCGCGTTTCGCCGGCAGGGCGCGGGCGTGCTGATCAACATGGCCTCGCTGTGGGGCCGGGTCACCTCGCCCCACGTCAGCCCCTACGTGGTCAGCAAGTTCGGGGTGCGCGCCTTCTCACAGTGCCTGCGTCAAGGCCTGCGCGACACGCCGGACTCGGAGGACATCCACGTATGCACCATCCTGCCCGAGTCGGTGGACACCCCGATCTTCGGCCAGGCGGCCAACTACGCGGGGCGGCCCGCGCGCGCCGTCCCGCCGATCGCCGACCCCGACCGTGTGGTGCACGCGATCCTGCGGTGCATCGAGCATCCGCGGGCCGAGGTGACCGTGGGGTGGATGGGCCACCTGCTCGAGTGGGGCGACGCGCTGATCCCCGCCGGGCTCTACGCCCGCATCGTTCCCCCGATGTTCGACCTTCTCGCCTTCGGACGCGGCCGCGCCGAAGCGACGGCGGGCAACGTCCTCGAGCCCCGCAGCGCCCGCAACCGGGTCGACGGCGGGTTGCGCGCCACCACCGCAGCGAAGGTGCGCCGCCGCGCCGTCGCAGCGGCCCTCGCGGCCGCTCCCTTCGCGGCCGCCGCCGGCTTCGCCCGGCGACGTGGGGCGGGTCGCTGAGCGCGCCTGCCGGTGCCTCGATCCCTCGCGACCGCGCCCAACGAGCGGGAGCGCGATGGGTCGGAGGTGCGGGCGGCGGGGTAGCACGTCACCATGGCGCTCTACGGCAGAGCGGCCGTTGCGGGTGGTGCAGCCGGCCTGATCGGCGCCGCCGCGATGGCCGCGGGCAGCAAGGTCGAGCAGGCGGCGACGGGACGCCCGGACTCCTATGTCCCGGGTCGCACCCTGGCCCACCTGGTCGGCCTTCGCGATCCCGACCGCGATCGCTGGGCGCGGAACATCCTGATGCACTACATGGCCGGTGCCACGGCCGGCGCGGTGCGCGGGGTCATGGCGGCCGCCAACCTGCGTGGGCCGTTCGCTTCGCTGATGCACGCGAACCTGCGCCTCGGCTTGGACCAGACGCTCGAGAACGCCACCGGAGTGGGCGCGCCGCCGTGGACGTGGCCGCGCGACGAGCTGCTCGTGGACGTGGCCAACAAGACGCTCTACGCGTTCGTGACCGGTGCGGTGGCCGACGCGCTCGTCGAGCCGTCGCCCAAGAGCTCCGTGCGACGCGCGGCGCTCGGGAGGCGGCTGAAGGGCTTCGCTTGACCGCCGCCGCCGGCACCCTCGACGGCGCTTGGCGGCCTGACGCATAATGTCGCGCGATGATCCCGGAGATGGCGGCCAGGCAGCAGGAGCCGTTGATCGTGGCGCTGGCCCCTACCGCCGAATCGATTCCGCACGCACGCCGGCATGCCGGTGAGGTCGCCGACGGCCTGCTGGACTCCGAGCAGGGGGCCAAGCTCGAGCTGCTGATCAGCGAGGTCGTGACCAATGCGGTCAAGCACGGGCGCTCGTGCGAGGACGTCCGCCTGGCGATGACGCCCAAGGACGGGTACCTCTGCGTGCAGGTCACCGACGCGGGCCCCGGTCTGGTCCCCCGGCCCGGCGCGATCGGCGCCGACGACGAGAGCGCCGGTATGGGCCTGTTCCTCGTGGAGCAGATGGCGCGCCGGTGGGGCATGACCCGCGAAAGCGCGCACACGCGCATCTGGTTCGAGCTGGGCTACGAGACGGCCTAGCCCGCGTTCATCGCTCGTCCCGGCCCTCGAGCAGGGGTAGACGGAGAGGGGTGCTCGCCGCCCCGGCCAGTCTGTGGATCGCCCTGGCCCTGACCCTCGTGCTGGCGACGCTGCACCTGGCCGCGCCGCGGTTGCGTCGCCTGCCGGGCGTGCCCGAGTCGGCGCTGGGCTCGTTCGCCGGGGGCATCAGCGTCGCCTACGTGTTCGTCCATCTGCTGCCCGAGCTCGCCGAGGGCAACGAGAAGATCGGCGAGGCGCTCGAGGAGAGCGTGGAGGCCACCGCCCTGCTCGACCTCGCCATCTTCGCCGTCGCGCTCGCCGGCTTCTCGCTCTTCTACGGCCTCGAGCACCTCGCCCGGCGCTCCCGCGGTCGCGAGCCCGGCGCGCTCTTCGGCCTCCATCTCGGAGCGTTCGCGATCTACAACGCGCTGATCACCTACACCCTGGGGCGTGCGCACCGGTTTCGACTTCGCGCCACGCTCGCGCCGCGCGAGCCCTTCGAGGTACAGCGTCGCTACGTCGAGGCGAGCAACGTGCTGGAGACCACCTTCCGTACCGCGGCGGGAACGGTGCGCGTCACCGATGCCCTGACCATGGATGAGCTCGGGGAGCTGCCCTGGCGCGAGCTGGCGCGCCGCATCGAGGGCGTCTCAGGGCGGGTGGAACTGGGCTGGCGGGTGGAGCCGCGCTTCGACTGGGGGCGGGCCGAGGTCTCCTGTGAGCGCCACGGCGACGCGGTGATCGCGCGTGGCGGGCGTCACCTCGCTTCGATCCAGGCCTGGGAGGCGGGTCAGGCCCAGATCCGCGACCGCGGCGTGGAGGGGATCGCGACCGTCGAGGAGGGGAGCGTGAGCCTCCTGTGCCTCACGCTGTCCGAGGACCAGCCGCTCGCCCTCCCCGCACGCGACGACGTCCAGCCCGCCTCGAGGTGACCGCCCGGTCCTGGAGCGGATGGGCGTCGCGGATGCGCTACGACGGTGCCCACCGCGAAGCGGTCCAACGCAGCGCTCTGGCGCTCGGCCTGCTGACCGATCGCCGCAGCGGCGCCATCATCGCCGCGGCGACCACGTCGCTGCCGCGTTCTCCTTCCTCGTGCGCGCGGGGCGCACCACCCATCCGCGCCTGGGACCGATCTACCGCCTCGACGGGCGTCCCTCCTCCAGGCAGACCACGCTCGACCTGCAGGGCTACATGGCCTCACGGCCGGTGCACATCGGCAACGGCGCGGCCAAGCAGCACCAGTTCAGCTCCTACGGGGACGCGCTGACCACCGCCGCCCTGTTCGTCTCCAAGGGTCACGTCCTCGACGAGCAGACCGCCGTGTGCCTGGCCGAGCAGGCCGACCACGTCTGCGACATCTGGACGCGCCCGGACGCGAGCTTCTGGGAGCTGAGCTCCTACCGCACTACACGATCTCCAGAATGGCCTGCTGGGGCGCGCTCACGCGCGCCGTCGCCTTGGCCGAGCAGGGCCACCTCCCCGACCGCTCGGTCGGGCGCTGGCGCGCCGAGGCGGCCGCCATCGACCGCTATCTGGTCGAGCGCTGCTGGTCGCAGAGCAGGAAGGCCTGGCGCATGCACGCCGATGGGCAGGAGCTGGACTGCACCACGCTGCTGGCCGTGCGCATCGGCTACCGCGGGGAGCCCGACCCCGACCTCACCCACACCATCGCCGCGCTGCGAGCCGAGCTGGGCCGTGGGCCGCTGCTCTACCGCTTCAGCGGCACGCAGGGGCGGGAAGGGTGCTTCGTGGCCTGCTCGTTCTGGCTGGTCGAGGCGCTGGTCGCCGCCGGACGCGTCGACGAGGGTGCACGGCTGCTCGACGAGCTCGTCGCCCTGGGCAACGACGTCGGCCTGTACACCGAGGAGATGACGCCCGACAGCCACGAGTTCCGGGGCAACATGCCCCAGGGCCTCAGCCACCTCGGGCTGATCAACGCGGCCCTGTCGGTCGCCTCCGCCCGGCGCTGACGGGCGCGGCGGTCAGGCGCAGGCGGCGCGCAGGCACTCGTGCTTGGGTCCGCCACGGCCAGGGGTAGTCGCATCGCACCCCCAGAGAAGGAGAGCGACGCCCGATGAGCAGCCTCACCAAGAAGTCCTCCGAGTCCGGCTCGGTGGCCGCGTTCGTCCTCAACCGCCTGCACGAGTGGGGCGTCAGCCGCATCTGGGGCTATCCGGGCGACGGGATCAACGGCCTGATCGGCGCCTTCCACGAGGTGGGCGACCGCGTCGAGTTCACCCAGTGCCGCCACGAGGAGCTGGCCGCGTTCAAGGCGACCGCCCAGGCCAAGCTGACCGGCGAGGTGGGCGTGTGCATGGCCACCTCGGGCCCGGGGGCCATCCACCTGCTCAACGGCCTGTACGACGCCAAGCTCGATCACCAGCCGGTGGTGGCGATCGTCGGCCAGCAGAAGAGGTTCTCGCTGGGGGGCCAGTACCAGCAGGAGGTCGACCTCAACACCCTGTTCAAGGACGTCTGCTCCGAGTTCGTGCAGGTCTGCATGGCGCCCTCCCAGGCGCGCCACCTCGTGGACCGCGCGATGCGCATCGCCAAGGCGACGAAGTCGCCCACCTGCGTGATCTTCCCCTCCGACGTGCAGGAGCAGCCTTACTCCGACCCGCCGCGCGAGCACGGCGCGATCTACTCGGGCCATCCCAATGTGCCCGCGGCGCAGCCGCGGGTGATCCCTCAGGACGCCGAGATCGCCCGGGCCGCCGAGGTGCTCAACGCGGGGCAGAAGGTGGGCATCATCATCGGCCAGGGCGCGGCCAAGGCGGCCGAGGAGGTCAAGCAGGTGGCCGACCTGCTGGGCTGCGGTGTGGCCAAGGCGCTCAACGGCCGGGCCGCGCTGCCCGACGACCTGCCCTACGTCACCGGGGCGATCGGCCTGCTGGGCTCCAAGCCGACCGATGAGATGATCATGAACTGCGACACGCTGTTCATGATCGGCACGAGCTTTCCCTACGCGGAGTGGCTGCCCGAGCCGGGCGACGCCCGCGGCGTGCAGATCGACATCGACGCGCGCATGATCGCCCTGCGCTATCCGATGGAGGTCGGCCTGGTGGGCGACTCCAAGGAGACCCTGCGCGCGCTGATCCCCCACCTGCAGCGCAAGGAGGACCGCTCCTGGCGCGAGAACATCGAGCAAGAGGTCGAGCGCTGGTGGGAGATCCTCGCCGACCGCGCGCAGAAGCCGATGGACGACGGGCTGAACCCCACGCTGGTCTTCCACGAGCTCAGCCCGCGGCTGCCCGACCGGTGCATCCTCACCGCCGACTCGGGCTCGTCGACCAACTGGTGGGCGCGCCACCTCAGGCTGCGCGAGGGGATGGACGCGATCCTCTCGGGCACGCTCGCGACGATGGGCCCGGCCGTGCCCTACGCGACCGCCGCCAAGGTGACCTACCCCGACCGCCCCGTGATCGCCTGCGTGGGCGACGGCACGATGCAGATGAACGGCATCAGCGAGCTCATCGACATCGCGCGCCTGTGGCGCGACGGCCAGTACAGCGATCCGCGCCTCATCGTCCTGGTGCTCAACAACCACGACCTCAATCAGGTCACCTGGGAGCAGCGCGTGCAGGCCTCCGACCCCAAGATGCAGGCCTCTCAGGACCTCCCCGACTTCCCCTATGCCGGCTATGCCGAGCTGCTGGGCCTCAAGGGCATCCGCGTCGAGGAGCCCGGGCAGGTCGCCGCGGCGTGGGAGGAGGCGCTCAGCGCCGACCGTCCCGTGGTCTTCGAGGCGATCACCGACCCGGAGTTCCCCCCGCTGCCCCCCCACATCAAGCCCGAGCAGGCCAAGAAGATCGCCAGGGCGCTGGCCGAGGGCGACGAGAACCGTGGGCGGATCATCAAGGAGACCATCAAGGCGAAGGTCTCCGAGTTCACCACCCGCTGATGGCCGAGGGAGAGCGTGCGGGACCCACCTCCGGCAGTCACGTGACCGCCTCCGGCACCCGCATCGAGCGCGTGCAGGCCGCCGCCTACGAGGTGGCGATGGAGGAGCCCGAGTCCGACGGCACGCTGGAGTGGGACTCGACGACCTGCGTGGTCGTCGAGGCCCACGGCGGCGGCCAGCGCGGGCTGGGCTACACCTACGGCGACGTCTCGATCGCCACCATGGTCGAGTCCAAGCTCGCCAGCACAGTGGAGGGCACGGACGCGATGCGCCCGCCCGCGGCGTGGGCGGCCATGCAGCGCGCGCTGCGCAACGCGGGGCGCCCGGGCGTGGGGGCCATGGCGATCTCGGCGGTCGACACCGCGCTGTGGGACCTCAAGGCCCGTCTGCTCGACGTGCCGCTAGCCGACGCCCTGCCGCGCTGTCGCGAGGAGGTGCCGGTCTATGGGAGCGGCGGCTTTACCTCCTACACCGACGAGCGCCTGGCGGCGCAGCTGCGCACCTGGGTGGACATGGGCATCCCGCGGGTGAAGATGAAGGTGCGGCGCGACCCCGACGCCGACCTGGGCCGCGTGCGCGCCGCCCGGGCAGCCATCGGCGACGGCGCCCGACTCATGGTCGACGCCAACGGCGCCTACACGCGCAAGCAGGCGCTCGAATGGGCGCAGCGCTTCGCCGGCGAGGGCATCGACTACCTCGAGGAGCCCGTCACCTCCGAGGATCTCGAAGGCTTGCGTCTGCTGCGCGATCGCGGCCCGGCCGGGCTGAGCATCGCCGCGGGGGAGTACTCCTGGAACCCCTTCTACTCGCGCGGCCTGCTCGAGGCCGGCGCCGTGGACATCCTGCAGGCCGACGTCACGCGCGTGGGTGGGATCACCGGCCTGCTGGGCGTCGACGGGCTGTGCGCCGCCCATCAGGTGCCCTTCTCCGCCCACTGCGCCCCGGCCCTGACCGCCCACGCGGGCTGCGCGATGCAGACGCTCGAGCACTGCGAGTACTTCCACGACCACGTGCGGGTGGAGAAGCTGCTGTTCGAGGGCACCCGCGACCCTGACCGGGGGGCGATCGCCCCCGACCCCGGGCGAGCCGGGCACGGCCTGGCGCTGCGACCCGAGGCCGAAGAGCACCGAGTGCGATGACCGCCACGACGACCGAGCGGCGCGACGGCGTGCGGATCGACGTCGGCCGCCTCAAGCGCCGCCTGAAGGAGACCGTCGAGGGCGAGGTGCGCTTCGACGCACAGGCCAAGGGCCTGTACGCCACCGACGCCTCGAACTTCCGCCAGGTGCCCATCGGCGCGGTGATCCCCAGGACGGTGGACGACGTGGTCGCCGTCCACCGCGCCTGCCACGAGTTCGGCGCACCGGTCCTGCCCCGTGGCGGGGGCACCAGCCTCTCGGGCGAGACGGTCAACCACGCGGTGGTGATCGACTTCTCCAAGTACCTGCACGCGATCGGCGAGCCCGACGGCGATGCCCGCCTGGTCAGCGCGCAGCCCGGCGCCATCAACGAGGAGGTCAACCGCCGCACGGGCGAGGTCGGCCTCGTGTTCGGGCCCGATCCCTCCTCGCACTCGCGCTGCACCATCGGGGGCAACGTCGGCAACAACTCGTGCGGCATCCACTCCGTGCAGGCCAAGCACTACGGGCCCGGGCCGCGCACGTCGGACAACGT
>JAUJOF010000041.1 GCA_030447785.1 Solirubrobacteraceae bacterium | reverse complement strand
CTCCTCCAGGCTGAACGGCTTGGTGATGTAGTCGTCGGCGCCGAGCTCCAGCCCCTCGACCTTGTCCCGGGTGCCCTCACGGGCGGTGAGGAACACGACCGGGACGTCCATCCCGTCGCGGCGCAGCCGGCGCATGACCTCCAGGCCGTCGTGGTCGGGCAGCATGATGTCGAGCACCACGAGTGACGGGCGGAAGGCGGGCGCGACCGACAGCGCCTCCCGCCCGCTCGCCGCGACCTCCACGTCGAAGCCTTCGTAGCGCAGCACGGTGGCCACAAGGTCTCGGATCGCCACCTCATCGTCCACCACCAGCACCCGCCCGCCGCCCCGCGCCGCGCCCGTGGCCGCCATCGCTCAGGCGTCGGGGCCGGGGTGGGACCAGGCGGGGGCGCCGCCGAGCCGCGGCTGGGCGGACACCGCCTCACGCAGGAACGCCAGCCATGCCGCGCCGAAGTCGGCCGCCGTGAGGAAGCGGTCGTCAGCCACCGGAACCCCCCGCCAGGAAGCGGTGCACCGACGACACCACGACCGAGCCCTCGCCGACCGCGGAGGCCACCCGCTTCACCGAGCCGGCCCGCACGTCGCCCACCGCGAACACGCCGGGACGGCTGGTGGCCAGCCCGCCGTCGCCGCGCACGAAGCCCTTGTCGTCCAGCTCGACCGCGCCGCGCAGCCACTCGGTGCTCGGCACCGCGCCGAGCATCAGGAACACGTTGGCGACCGCGCGCGTCTCCTGCTCCCCGCTCGGGGTGTGGGTCCAGGTCACCTGCTCCAGGTGGCGCTCGCCCACCAGCGCGGTGATCTCGGTGCGCGGGTGCAGGGTGATGCGCGCCGGCGCCGCCTCCAGGCGGGCCACGAGGTACTCCGACATGCTCGCGGCGAGGCTGTCGCCGCGGATCAGGACGTGGACGTGCGCGGCGCTGCGCGACAGGAACACCGCGGCCTGCCCGGCCGAGTTGCCGCCACCCACCACCACGACCTCCTCACCCTGGCACAGCCCCGCCTCCATCGCGGTGGCGGCGTAGTGCAGGCCGGCGCCCTCGAAGCGGCCGACCTCGGCGAGGTCGAGGGAGCGGTAGCGGGCGCCGGTGGCGATCACCACCGTCCGGGTGCGCAGCGACGAGCCGTCGTCGAGCTCCAGGGTGTACGGGGAGGTCTCGCCGCACAGCCGCAGCACCTGCCGGGGGACCGCGATGGTGGCGCCGAACTTCTGCGCCTGCACCTGCGCGCTCGCGGCGAGCTCCTGGCCGGAGACGCCGGTCGGGAGCCTGTGGATCGCTCGGCGTGCTTCGAGGCGGTCGCTCTCGTCCGGCTGTGGCAAGCGGCAGGCGACGACTGGGATCAGCCCGATGCCTTCGAGCGTTTCGACCACCTAATGGCGGACGTAGAACTAGGTCCCGCCGTGATCGGTGTGTCGGACGAGGAGCTGCTCTCAGGTGCACGTGGCGTGGCCGAAGCGGCGCGCACTCTCTCTTAGCCGCTTGCGCTTTGAGGCAAGAGCAGAAGCCGCTTGCATGCGGCATGGAGTTCCCCCGGTTCGGTGGACACGGGTTGATTAGGCGGCCGTAGCCGTGGTTGGTGCAGTGAAGCTGGTCTGGTTGTGGGATGCGAGCCGCGAAGCGGCGTCGTCGGGACCGTGTTGGGCGAGAGTTCTGGTCTCGAACTCGACGGGCGAGAGCTGCCCGAGCGCGCGGTGGCGGCGCTGGCGGTTGAAGAAGACCTCGATGTACTCGAAGACCTCGGTGCGCAGCTCGGTCTTCTGCGGCCAGGACCGGCGGTGGATGAGCTCCTTCTTGAGGGTCGCGAAGAAGCTCTCGGCGACGGCGTTGTCGTAGCAGTCGCCGCGGCTGCCCATCGATTGAGCGATCCCAGCCGCGCGGGCCTGCTGGCCGAACGCGAGGCTCACGTACTGACTGCCCTGATCGGAGTGATGAATGAGCCCGGGCGCCGGCCGTCGCCGCGCGAGCGCCATCTCGAGTGCGTCGGCGACGAGCTCGGTGCGCATGTGGTCGGCCATCGCCCAGCCCACAATCCGGCGCGAGAAGACGTCCTGGACAGCCGCGAGGTA
>JAUJOF010000008.1:98581-169875 GCA_030447785.1 Solirubrobacteraceae bacterium | reverse complement strand
ACTCGGAGTTCTCGGAGATGTCGCCGAACTCGCGCGCCTCCTTGATGCGCTCGGCCACCTCGCGCCGGCGGGTGGTCTGCAGCTCTTCGAGCTCGGACTTGAGCTTCTCGAGGCCTTCTTGGGTGAGCAGGACGTCTCTGGGCATGGCCTTCGCGATCGTCGACGTGCGAAAGCCCCCGCAAAAAGGGCACGGGGGCGAGCGAAACGGCCGCGCAGTGTAGCAGCGGGGAGACCCGCCTACGGCATCGTTCAGGCGGCCATGGGAAGGGCCGCGCGGCGCTCCAGAACCGCCCGGGCGGCGCCCACGTCGTCGGTGGCCTGCAGGGCCGCATGGAGAGGCTTGTCGCCGCCCAGGCGCTCCACATACCAGGGGTAGAACTTGCGCAGGTAGCGCCCCGCGCGCGGGGCGCCGAAATGCTCGACCGCGCGATCCATCACCCAGTCCAGCTCGGCCAGGACCTCCTCGACGCCCGGCTCGACGACCGAGCCTTCCAGCACCGAGCGGAACAGCCACGGGTGGCCCAGCGCGCCGCGCGCAAGCATGACCGCCTCTGCGCCCGTGTGCTCCCAGGCGCGGCGGATCCAGCCGGGGTCGCGCATCCCGCCGCTGAGGATCACGGGCACGGGCAGCTCGCCCACCAGCTCGCGCGCAAGCTCGAGGTCGGGATCGCCCTTGTGATGCACCTGCGCCGAGCGCGGATGGAAGCCGATGGCGCTCACGCCCGCGTCGGCGACCAGCCGGTGGGCCAACTCGACGCCGCTTCGGTCGCCGGCCTTCAGGCCACTGCGCAGCTTCACGGTGACCGGCACCCCGCCGCCCTCGCGCGCCGCCGTGGCGACCGCCACGGCGAGGTCGTGGTCCTCGAGCAGCGCCACGCCGGCGCCGGTCTTCATCACCTTGGGCACAGGACAGCCCATGTTGAGGTCGATGACGTCCGCGCCGACCTGCGCGACGGTGCGCGCGGCGGAGCGCATGACCTCGGGGTCCTGGCCGAACAGCTGGACGGCCACCGGACCACCGGCGCGCTCCTCGGGGTGAATGCGCAGCATCTCCGTGCGCGTCCTCTCGTTGCCGTGGTACACCGCGAAGCTCGAGACCATCTCGCTGACCGCCATCCCCGCCCCGTAGCGTTTGGCCTGCAGGCGCACGAACCAGTTTCCGATCCCGGCCAGCGGAGCGAGCACCACTCGGTTGGGAACGGTCAGGTCCCCCAGGCGCCACGCATCGCGAAGACCGGCCGCCTCGCGGCCTCCCGGCCGGAGACCGGCCGCTTCGCGGCCTCCCGGCCTCACACCTCCGCTTCCGGGTTGCGCGTGACCGCTGCGGTGTTCGGCCACGTCAGGCGTTGCGCTCATGCAGCAAGCGTAGACCCGTCAGCGTGAGCAGATCGTCGATTTCGTCGATCTCCTCGGTGAAGGGGACGATGTGGCCCGCCAGGCCCCCGGTGGCGATGACGTCGCTCTCCTCGCCCAGCTCCTCGCGCAGCCGGCGCACGATGCTGTCCACCAGGCCCGCGTAGCCGTAGATCACCCCCGAGCGGATCGCCTCGACAGTCGACTTGCCGATCACCGAGCGCGGCGCGATGAGGTCGATGCGCGGCAACTTCGCGCCGCGTTCGGTCAGCGCGGCCAGCGAGATCTCCACCCCGGGCGCGAGCACGCCGCCCACGTACTCACCCTGGACGGAGATGAGGTCGAAGTTCACCGCCGTGCCGAAGTCCACGCAGATGGCCGGTCCGCCGAAGCGCTCACGGATGGCCACCGCGTTGACCAGGCGGTCGGCGCCGATCTCCGCCGGGTTGGGGTAGCGGATACCCATCCCGGTGCGGATCCCCGGACCGACCACGACGGGCTCGTGGCCCAGGTAGCGACACGCCATCTCGCGCCACTCGGGGGCCAGCTGGGGCACGGTGGAGGAGACGATCGAGGCCTCGAGGTCGGCCAGGCCGAGCGCGCGCAGCTCCATCAGGTTGCGCAGCGCGGCGCCCAGCTCGTCGGCGGTCGAATCGCGCGCGGTGGCGAAGCGCCAGTGCTGCACGAGGCGCTCGCCGTCGAACGCGCCGAAGTGCGTCTGGGTGTTGCCGACGTCCACGACGAGGAGCACGAAGCTGGAAGTATCGTGCCCGCGTGGTGGAAGGGAGCGCTCAGGCGGCCATCCGCAAGGGCGGACCTGCCCGGCGAACGCCCTCGTCCAGGGGCAGCACCGCCAGCGCGTCGGCCAGGCGCTCGCCCGCGGGCGTCGTGAGCTGGAGGTCCAGCTCGAGGAGGGGGACGAGCACGAAGCGGCGGACAAGCACCTGCTCGTGGGGCAGCGTGAGGTGCTCGGAGGCGAGCTCGAGGTCGCCGAGCAACAGAACGTCCACGTCGATCGCGCGCGGGCCGTGGCGGAGGCCGCCCGCGCGGCCCAGCTCGCGCTCGACCGCCTTGCAGGCCCCCAGCAGCGCCTCGGGCTCCAGCGCCGTCTCCACGCGCAGGCACGCGTTGAGGAAGGCAGGCTGGTCGAGGATATATCCCACCGGGTCGGTGTCGTAGGTCGCGCTGCTCGCGTGGACCGCCACGCCCCGGACGGGCAGGGCGTCGACCGCCGCCTGAAGATGCGCGCGGCGGTCGCCGACATTGGAGCCCAGGCCGAGGTAGCTGGTGCGCACGCGCAGATTCTCCCGCACGCGTGCGGATGGCGGTATGATCCGTCGTGCCGTGCATGGACGCGCGCGCATCTGTCTCGCAGGGCTGGTCGCCCTCAGCGCCCTCGCCGCGCCCGCGGCGGCGACCGCCGCGCCGCTCGACGAGCCGCTGCGCGCCGACGTGGACCGCGACGGGGTGACCGAGGAGATCCGTTTCCGTGAGACCAACTGCTTCGTGAGGAGGGCGACCCGGCGCCGCCCTGCCCCGAGGACGGCCTGCGCGAGGGCGACGTCGAGCAAGACCGTGTTCGCCTTCCCGCGCCGCTCCACACGCGGGCGCGCGGCGCACGGCGCGGCGTTCCAGACCGGATCGATGGCCACCGGCGGCTTCGGGGCGACCAGCAAGAGCCGGCTGCGTGTCCTCAGCACCTACGTCCGTCCCTCCGACGGCCAGTGCTGCCCGACCTACGCCCGCACGAGCATCTGGACCTACAGCCCCTCGGGCGACCGCTTCACGCGCATCAGCACCCGCGTCGAGCGGTTGCGCTAGGGGTGCCGGAGGCGGCCATGTGGCCGCCGGAGGTGGGGCCCCAGGTCGCGATAGCGACACCCGCTCCTAGGCGAAGTGGCCGCTCACCTCCTCTCCCTCCAGATCTCGACGGCGACCTCCTCCACGGCCAGCGGGCTGGGCGGCTGGGGCTTGGTCGCCTTCACGACCACCGACTCCAGCTCGAAGTCGTCCAGCAGCCGGTCGGCGATCGCCGCGCACAGGCGCTCGAGCGTGGCGTAGGAGCGCTGCTGGGCCACGAGCGTCACGAGCGAGCACACCTCCGTGTAGTCGACGGTGTCCTCGACCAGGTCGGTCACCGTCGCGTCGGGCTCGCCCGCCTCGAGGGTGAGGTCGATCACCAGGCGCTGACCGATCTCGCGCTCGGCCTCGCTGACGCCGTGGTGGGTGTAGAGCGAGAGACCGGTCACCTCGATCGCCACGGCGGTCCTGCGCTCGGCCTCCTCGCCGTCGATCTCGTCCTCGTCACCGAGGTCGTCGTCAGGCGGGGCCATCGGCGCGCAACGTAGCAGCCGCCACCGCGAGCGCATCGACCACCGCAGCGACGTCGTGTACGCGGAAGATGGCCGCTCCGCGCTCCAGCGCGAGCACGCTGGTGGCGATGGTGCCGGCCACCCGCTCGCCCACCTCGCGGCCGGTGATGCGCCCCAGGAAGGACTTGCGCGAGGTACCCACCACCACCGGACGGCCCACGGCGACCAACTCGTCCAGGCGGCGCAGCAACTCGAGGTTGTGGGCGGCCGTCTTGCCGAAGCCGATGCCGGGATCCAGCCAGACGCGCTCCTCGGCGATCCCCTCGGCCACCGCAAACGCCAGGCGCTCCTCGAGGAAGGCCTTGACGTCGGCGACCACGTCGTCGTAGCGGGGGTTCTGCTGCATGGTGCGCGGTTCGCCCAGCATGTGCATGAGGCACACGTCGCAGTCGGCCGCGGCCACCACCCCCGCCAGCCCGGGGTCGAAGCGCAGGGCGCTGACGTCGTTGACCACGTCGGCGCCCGCGGCCAGGGCGGCGCGGGCCACCCGAGCCTTGGTGGTGTCGATGCTCAGGCGCGCGCCCGCGTCCGCCAGCCCCTCGAGCACCGGCGCGACGCGGCGCAGCTCCTCCTGGGCCCCGACAGGCTCGGCGCCGGGCCGCGTCGACTCCCCCCCCACGTCGAGGATGCCCGCGCCCTGGGCCACCAGCTCGTGCCCGTGCGCGATCGCGTCGCCGGCGGCCAGGTAACGCCCACCGTCGGAGAACGAATCGGGCGTGACGTTGACCACGCCCATGACCACGGGGGGCCGCACGCGGTCGATCCTACGTCGCGCTCAGCCGTTGGCCAGGATCACCGCGAAGGTGACGAACAGCGACGCGGCGACGGCCACGACGAAGATGGCCCAGGCCAGGAGGTCGTTGCGCTCCACGCGGCGCTCGACGAGCTCAGGGCAGGTCGGGGCGCTCGGGCAGCTCGAGCCCGCGGGCCTCGAGTCCGCCCCCGGCCAGACCGGGGCGAGGCAGGGGCCGGGGCGCCTCGCGGCCGCCCGCGCGGTCGGCGGCGGGCAACTCGGGCGCCTCCTCCTGGGAGAGCTCGTCGGGCCCGAAGACCTCCTCTTCGCTCTTGCCATCCAGCAGCGCCACGAACTGCTCCTTCTCGATCGTCTCGCGCTTGACGAGCACCATGGAGGTCAGGCCGAGGCCGTCGCGGTGCTCACGCAGGATCTCCACCGCCCGGGTGTGGGCGCTCTCGACGATCTTGCGGATCTCCTCGTCGATGTCGCGCGCGATGTCATCGGAGTAGTCGGCCTGGGCGGAGAACTCGCGCCCCAGGAACGGCTGGCTCTGGTCGTGGCCGAACACCCGCGGACCGAGCTTCTCGCTCATGCCGAAGCGCATGACCATCTGCTTGGCCGTGGCGGTGACCTTCTCGAGGTCGTTGGAGGCGCCCGTGGTGATCTCGCCGTAGACGATCTCCTCGGCCGCGCGGCCGCCCAGCGTCATGGCCATGGTGTCCTGCAGCTCGGCGCGCGTGGTGAGGAACTTGTCCTCCTGGGGCATGGAGATGGTGTAGCCCAGCGCCTGGCCGCGCCCCACGATCGAGATCTTGTGTACCGGGTCGGCGTGCTCGAGGAAGTGGCCGACGATCGCGTGGCCCATCTCGTGGTAGGCGGTGATCAGGCGCTCCTTCTCGCCCATGACCCGGGTCTTCTTCTCCGGGCCGGCGACGACGCGCATGATCCCCTCCTCCAGCTCCTCCTGGCCGATGTCGCGCCGGCCGGTGCGCGCGGACAGCAGCGCCGCCTCGTTGACCAGGTTGGCCAGGTCGGCGCCGGTGAAGCCCGGGGTCTGGCCGGCCAGCGCGTCGCTGTCGATCTCCTTGGCCAGCGGCTTGCCGCGGGTGTGGACGTCGAGGATCCTGGCGCGGCCCTTGCGGTCGGGGCGGTCGACGGTGATCTGGCGGTCGAAGCGCCCGGGACGCAGCAGGGCCGGGTCGAGGATGTCCGGACGGTTGGTGGCGGCGATCATGATGATGTTGTCCTTCATCTCGAAGCCGTCCATCTCCACCAGGAGCTGGTTGAGCGTCTGCTCGCGCTCGTCGTGCCCGCCGCCCATGCCCGCGCCGCGGTGGCGGCCCACGGCGTCGATCTCGTCCATGAAGATGATGCAGGGGGAGTTCTGCTTGGCCTGCTCGAAGAGGTCACGCACGCGAGAGGCGCCCACGCCCACGAACATCTCCACGAAGTCGGAGCCGGAGATCGAGAAGAAGGGCACGCCGGCCTCGCCGGCCACCGCCCGGGCCAGCAGCGTCTTGCCGGTGCCCGGCGGGCCGTAGAGCAGCACTCCCTTGGGGATGCGCGCGCCGAGCGCCTGGAACTTCTTGGGATTCTCGAGGAACTCCTTGATCTCGTGCAGCTCCTCGACGGCCTCGTCGGCCCCCGCCACGTCGCGGAAGGTGATCTTGGGCGAGTCCACCGACAGGCGCTTGGCGCGCGACTTGCCGAAGGACATGACCTTGGAGCCCCCGCCCTGCATCTGGCTCATCAAGAACAGCCATAGACCCACGAACAGGCCGATGGGGATCAGCCAGGTGAGCATCGAGACCCACGGGCTGGTCCGCGAGCCCTCGACGTCGAAGTCCTGGATGCGCCCCTCGCGACGGGCGCTGGTCAGGTCACGCACCAGCTGGTCGCCATAGGCGGTGGTGAAGCCGATCTCGTACTCGGTGCGGTCGTCGAGGATCACCTGCAGCTCGTTGTCGCGGTCGGAGACCTCGACAGAGCGCACCTGGCCCTCGGCCAGTTGCGCCTGGAAGTCGGCGAAGCTGGGCTGCGCCTCCTCGTCGGAGGGATTGATCAGGCGCTGGGCGAAGAAGGCGAGCACCACCACGATGAGAATCGGGAAGGCGGCGCTCTTGAAGAAGCGGCTCATGCAGTCGGACCGTTCAAGAGAGGCTTGCCAGCGTATCAGTGTGGGACGCCCCGCCCGCACGTTGGCGCACGCCGGCTCAGGCCGTCCCAGCGCCGCGATCACCTACGTGCGGGCGCTGCTTTGCAGCACCGCGACATAGGGCAGGTTGCGGTACCGCTCCTGGTGGTCCAGGCCGTAGCCGATCACGAAGCGGTCGGGGATCTCGAAGCCCACGTAGCGGGGTTCCAGCTCGACCTGGCGCCGGGCGGGCTTGGTCAGCAGCGCGCACACCTCCAGCGAGGCCGGGCCGCGGGCGCGCAGGTTGCGCACCAGGTACTGCAGGGTCAGCCCGGAGTCCACGATGTCCTCGACCACCAGCACGTGGCGGTCCTCGATCACCGCATCGAGGTCCTTGAGGATGCGCACCACCCCGCTGGACTGCGTGGCCGACCCGTAGGAGGCCACGGCCATGAAGTCCACCTCGCAGGGCACGTCGAGGCGGCGCATCAGGTCGGAGAGGAAGAACAACGCGCCCTTGAGCACCCCCACCAGCAGCACGGGCTCACGCCCTGCGTAGTCGCGGGCGATCTCCGTGCCCAGCTGGTCTATGCGGTGGTTGAGCTCGTCGGCCTGGACGAGGATCTCGCCGATGGCGGGGTCGCGCATGGCGCGCGGGACCCTATCCCCCCGGCCGGAAAACGTTCAGGCGCGGCGCTCTGAGCGCTCGAGGGCCTCACCGCACAGGGCGCGGCGGGGTGCGCCCGACCGTGACCACGCCGCCGCGCACCGCGACGCGGGCGCCCTCGCCGAGATCGATGGCTCCCTCGCCCAGCGCGAGCACCTCCTCGAGGCGTCCGGGGGCGCGCGGGCACAGCCGGCCGGTGGTCTCCTCGGCCAGGCGGCGCAGCACCAGGCGCGCCAGCGCGGCGGGGAGGGTCCCCAGGCGCTCCAGCGTGATCCGGTCGCCGTGGGGAGCGAGCGCCTCCGCCACCAGGCCGTCGAGCACCGCGGCCTCCTCGCGCAGCAACGCCGCGGTGCGCACCACGTTGGCCTCGGCGGCGGGGTGGATCGTGGCCATGGCGGGCAGCACCCCGCCACGCACCCGCGCGCGGGCGAAGGCCGGATCGTCGTTGGAGGCGTCCTCGCGCCAGCTCAGCCCGCGGGCCGTGCAATGGGCGGCCGTCTGCGCGCGCGTGACGCCGAGCAGGGGACGCACCAGGGCGTCCTCCCGTGGGGCCATGCCCAGCAGCGCCCGGCGTCCGGGGGAGGCGGCCAGGCGGTAGAGCACCGTCTCGGCCTGGTCGGAGGCGGTGTGGCCGGTGGCCACGACCGCCCGGTCTTCCTGCGCCACCCGATAGGCGGCGGCGTAGCGCGCCTCGCGCGCCCAGGCGTGCAGGTTGCCCGGCCCCTGCGGCCGGCGCGCGCGCTCGACGATCAGGTCGATGCCCAGGCGTGCACAGAGCCGGCGGCAGTGCTCCTCGTCGCCCGCCGCCTCAACGCGCAGCCCGTGGTCCACGTACAGCGCGCGGACCGCGTCGGCGCCGGCCAGGCGCACCGCGCAGTCCACCAGGCAGACCGAGTCGCGCCCGCCCGACAGCAGCACCACGACGGCCGTGCCCCCGGGCAGCAGCCCGGTGGCTCGCACGCATCCGAGCAGGTCGGCCATGAAGGCCTCAGTCGTCCTCCGCCCGGCTGGCCGCGAACACCTCGGTGACCTCCGAGAAGCCCTTGAGGCGGACCTCGCCGATGCGCTCGAAGTCGAGGTGGGGTCCGGCGGCATCGACGACCTGGCGCGTGACCAGCACCTCCCCGCCGGCCGCTCGGGCAGCGATGCGCGCGGCCTGATTGACGTCGCGCCCGAAGTAGTCGCCGTCGCGATAGAGCGCCTCGCCGCGATGCAGGCCGATGCGCGGCAGCGGGCGCTCCACCCTTCGCGCCTGGAAGCCCACCGCCCAGTCGGTCAGGGCGCCGGGGTCGCTGCCGACCACCATCACGCCGTCGCCGATCGTCTTGATGATGCGCGCGTCGTCGGGCAGCGTGCTCTCGATGCTCTCGACGAAGCGCTCGACGGCGCCGACGGCCTCCTCGTCTCCCTGCTCCTCGGTCATGCGCGTGTAGCCGGCCAGGTCGGCGAAGGCGATCGCCACCCGCAGGCGCCCCAGGTCGGACGGGCTGCCGCTCAGCTCCGCCTCCATGTGCCCGACGATGTCCTGCTCGAGGAAGTGGCTGAGGAAGCGCTGGTGCACGTGATCCATCACCGGCGAGGCGAGGGGCAGCAGCTCGCGCGCGAGGCCCTCCATCTCCTCGGCGATCTCCACTCCGGGCACGCCGTCGCGGATGAGCGGCTCGTGAACGTAGAGGTGAAAGAGGCGCACCTCGGCGTCGGCCACCTGGGCCAGCGCCTGGCCGTACACCCGCACGAGCTGCAGCAGCGCGACGAGGGGGAAGCCGGCGGCCAGCACCGCGGCGACGTAGCGCAGGAGTTGCAGGTCGTCGCCGTCGAAGTGCTCGCGCGTGCCGAAGCCCAGAGTGGTGATCACCCGCTCCACCAGCGCGACCTCCAGGTCGCACTGCTCGGCCATCTCCTCCAGCGTGTAGCCGCGCCCGGCGCTCGGGAAGAGGTCCTCGATGAAGGCGAAGGCCAGCCGCCCGCTCTCGGTGGCGCGGCGGATCTGGGCCAGCGTGTGGCCGCGGTCGCGCAGGCGGGCGACCACGCGGGCCTGGGCCAGCGCGTCGTCGTTCCAGCCCGCGTCCGCGGTGGCCGGGACCACGCCGGCGGCTTCCCAGCGGCGCAGCGTGGAGGGGTCGATGTCCAGCCGGCGGGCGGCGTCGGCGCGGGTCACGGACGGACCCCGCACATGACAGCGGCGGGACCGTGGTCCCGCCGCCCGCCGGGGAGTCGCCCGGCTGCGTTCGGCCGGCGGCGCTCGTCGCCGAAGCGGCGGCACCTGGCGGGCACCTCGCCGTCCCCGACGACGCCACCCGCTCCTAGGCCTGATGCCTTGTCCGTGCCCATAGTCCTACTCCTCGGACGCTGCCCTGTCAACGCCCCGTGTCCCCTTTTGCGCCCACGACGAACTCGTCCAATCGAGCGGGACGAAGGGTGGTCACTCGCGCAGGTCGCCGCGGATGAGCTCGACCGTGGCGCGCACGGAGGACGCGGGGTCGCGATCGCCCACGATCGCCTCCACAGCGGGTTCGACGGCCAGCCGGGCGGCAAGGGCGGAACCCCAGAAGTTGGCGACGCCCGTGATGAGGACGCGGCGGGCGGCCACGGCCGCGCCGGTCAGGCGCCGCGCGCCGACGATGGGCGCCCGCGCGACGAGCCGCCCGACGACCGGCCCTTGGTGCTGCCCTTGCCCGGGCGCTCCAGCGCCGCCACGCGGCCTTCGAGCGCGCGCAGGTCGTCACGCAGCTCGCGCAGCTCCTCGCCCGAGGGCGGGCGCAGGTCGTCGATCGTCCCTCTCGCGCGCGCGGCGACGTGGGCGAGCTCCTCGAAGACGCCGTGGGCCTGACGCTGGGCGCGCTCGCGCTCGCGGGTCACCTGGGCCTGCCCGGCCTGGAAGGCCTGGTCCACCGCGGCGCGCACCGCGTCGGCCCGCGACGCGCGCGGCGGGCGGTCCTCCTCGTCGGAGCCCTTGGCCATCGCGCGGACTCTATCCTCGCGCGCCTCGATGGGCATTCACCTGCGCCCCACCGCCGAGCCGGCCTCCCGTGCCCTGCTACCCGGCGATCCCGGTCGCGCCCTGCGCCTGGCCCAGGCGCTGCTGGACGGGCCGCGCATGTTCAACCACCACCGCGGGTTGTGGGGCTACACCGGCATGGCAGCCGACGGCGCACCGCTGCTGGTCCAGGCCACCGGCATGGGCGGTCCGAGCGCCGCCATCGTGCTCGAGGAGCTCGCCGACGTGGGCGTGGAGGTCGTGGTGCGCGTGGGCACGTGTGGGGCTCTGGCAGCGGATCTCGCGCTGGGCGACCTGGTGGTGGCCACGCAGGCCCTCGGCGAGGACGGGGCGAGCCGGGCCTTCGAGGGCGGCCCGCTGCGCGCCGGGGACCCCGCGCTGGTCCAGGGCCTGGCCGCGGCGGCCGGCGCCGGCGCCCGCGCCGGACTGATCGTCTCCACCGACCTCTTCTACGATCCACGGTCCGAGCGGGGGAATGCCTGGGCGGGCCAGGGCGCGCTCGCCGTGGAGATGGAGACCGCCGCGCTGCTCGCGGTCTCCCACCGTCGCGGCCTGCGCGCGGCAACGCTGCTCGCCGTGACCGACCTGCTGGGCTCCGACGGGCGCGAGCGCATCGACGAGGACGCGCTGACGACCGCCGAGGAGCGCCTGGGCGCGGTGGCCTGGCAGGCCGTGCACGGCGCGGGTTGAGAGACGCGGGTCGGGCTCCTCTCAGAGCCCTTGGGCCACCCGCGCGCGCAGTGCGGCCTCGAGGCGGCGCAGGGCGTGCTCGACCTCCCGGGTGCGGGACTCGTCGAGCCCTCCGCCCAGCGCGGCGAGGGCGGCGTCGTCGACGCCCTTCCGGGCGGCGGCCAGCGCGTCGAGGCGCTCGCCCAGCAGCGTTCGGTCGGCGTAGGCGGGCAGCTCGGCCAGAGCCGCGTCGAACGCCGCGCGCAGCTGCAGTGCGGCCTCGCGGTCGCGCCCCGCGTCCACGTCCGTGCGGGCGCGTAGCGCGAGTTCCTCGCAGACCAGCGGCGCGTCGCGCCCGCCCAGCAGGGCGACCAGGCGCTCCTGGGGACGCGTCACACGGGCCCGCCGCCCGCCGCGACCCCGGCCGCGCGCGGCGGACAGGCTGCGCGCTTCGGTCCAGCGTCCCTCGGCCACCTGCTCGCCGCCCCCGTACCCGGCGCGGACCACGAGCGCCTGCTCGCGCAGGACCTCGTGCGCCCCTGGATCGGCCACCGACAGCCGGTGGGCGTGCAACACGCGGTTCAGCCGCGCCAGCGACTCGGCCGCCAGCGCCTCGAGGTCGGCGCCCGCCAGCCAGCGGGCGGCCGCCTCGTCGCCGTCCAGCGCCACCGTGTCCACGAGCGTGGCGCGTCCGGTGGCCACCGCAGCGGGTCCGGGCTCCGGCTCGGTCCGCCGCGCGCGCCGGTCGCGCAGGCGCCGACGCTCAGGCGCGGCCAGCTCCGCGATCACGAGGACGTGACCCGCCTCCTCCCCCGGGCGCTCGCGGAGGAGGTAACGCCCCGGCTCGGGACCCAGGAGCCACGGGAGCTCGAACTGGCAGAAGCGAAAGAGGGCCAGCTAGATGGATCTAGTCGTCGCCGTCGCGGCGCCGGGGACCGACATCGATCGCCTCGTTCGACGGCCGCCTGCGGACCGTCGGGTTGTCGATGTCGTTGAGGCGGTCGAGCAGCTTGATCCACTGTCCCGGCTTGAGCACGGACTCCATGCGCCGGCCCTCCGGCGTGTTCGGGTCGTACTGGGGCCGGAAGCCGACGTGTATGTGGTCGGCGTGGTCGCCCATCGCGTAGGTGTTGTCCGTGCCCTCGTAGCGCATGAGCGTGATGATCTGGGCCGGCTTCATGGTGCCCTGCAGCGTGAGCAGGCGCCGCACCGCGATGTCGGTGATCGAGCCCTTGCCCTGGTTGCCCAGGATCGGCTTGCCGTTGACGCGCGCGATGTCCACCGCGTTGCCCGAGCTGTGATGCGAGACGTTGCCGCTTGCGGTGAGGGTCGTCTCGCGACCGCAGCGCAGGCTGGTGACCGTCGGGCGCATGCCGCTGGCGGACAGGAACGCCAACGAGGCCAGCACGCGGCGGTCGATCCGCCCGCCGCGCACGTCCTGGCGCCCGCAGGGGTGGATGTCGATGCGCGGGTCGCGCAGCACCCGGCTCTGCAGCTGGGTCTTGCTCATGAGCAGGATCTGCCCGACGGTGGCCTTCTTGGCGTCGGGCCCGAAGAACGGGTTGCGCCCCTCGGCGCGGTAGGTCGCGCTGGTCTCGAGCAGCTTCCAGCCGTCCAGGATCGGCTTGGGGTCGATGCGCGGGGCGCCGCGCCCGGCCGGGCGGATCTCGAACAGCATGTTGGAGTCTGCGCCGGCGGGCGCCTCGCCCACGCGGCCCAGCACCGTGCCGGCGATGACGCGCGTGCCCTTGCGCAGCGGGCGCAGCTCGACGTCCTCGCGGCTCAGGCCGTACCTGAGGGTGAAGTACTCGTCGAGCTCGACGTTGCCGGGCAGCGCGGTCGCCGTGTTGAGCAGCTGCTCGCGTCCGCCCGCCTCGTAGGCGCGCCGACGCTGAGGGTTGGCGAACAGGCGCTGCTTGGCCAGCTCGCGTGTGGAGCCCTCGCCGGCAGCCCCCGGCTCGCGCGGCGTGGGATCGCCGGAAGGCTCGCGCGCGGCGGGCCTCTGGGTGCCGGCCGAGGCCGGAGCGGTCGGCCGCGGGTCGCGGGGGGGCTCGGGGTCGTCCACCACGTCGTCCTCGCCGCCCTTCGGCGCCTTGGGCACGGCGACTTGCTCGGCGACCTTGCCCAGGTGCGCGTAGATGTAGCTGTTGCCGAAGACGTCGCGCAGCTGGACGAAGCGCCCCAGGCGCTCGGACTCGCCGACCTTGACGACCTCGCCGTCCTGGACCGCGGTCAGGCGCGAGCCCGGCTTGGCGTAGATGCGGATTCCGCGGCGGTCGACCTCGCTCTCGACGGGAACCGCGGCGTTGCGCCCGCGGGCCACCCGGCGGTTGGTGGCCTCCTCGGACAGGTCGTCGGCGTAGCGCGCCTGGGCGGCCACCGGGAAGATGCCCTCGGTCAGGCCCGAGAGGGCGCCGACGAAGGCGGGGGGCAGGCCGGCGATGAGCCTTGCGCGCATGAGCACCGAGTTGACGTACCAGTCGGCGTGGTTGTACGCGAAGACCGCCTTGCGCAGATCGTCGTCGGCGCCGGCGGCCCTCAGGTAGCGCGCCGCGGCGAAGATCGCGTCGACGGGGTTGTAGGGGTCCTTCTTGCCGTCGCCGTTGGCGTCGAGCCCGTACTGCTTCCAGGTGGCGGGCATGAACTGCATCCAGCCCAGGGCGCCCGCACTCGAGACGTTGAGGTTGCGCCCGTAGTCGGTCTCGATCTCGTTGATCGCCGCGAGCACCTCCCAGCGGACCCCGTACTCGATGCCCGCCGACTGGTAGATCGGCAGCAGGAAGGGCGGGATGCGGAACTTGTCGATGAAGAAGTTGGGGACCCCGATCGGGGCCGGCCCGGGCTGGGCCAGCGAGAAGGACGGGTTGGCGGGCGTCGGCGCCCCGCCCGGCTCGCGCTGGGGCGGCGAAGAGCGGTTGCGCCCGCGCGGGCGTTGCTCGCGCGGCTGGTTGCGGCGCGGGTCGGACGTGCGCCCCTCCTCTTCCTCGCTCTCCTCGCCCCGACCGCCCTCGCCGCGACCCTGCTCGCCGGGGGCACCGTCCTCGCCCTCCGCGCCCTCCGTGCCCGGCTCGGTCGAGCCGCCCTCCTGCTGGTCGGGCGCCGCGCCCGGCGCGGGGCTTCCGGGGGTCGCCGGGGTGCCGTCGGGACTCCCGGGCGCAGGTTCGGGCGCGGGCCCCTCCGCGGGCGTGATGTCCTGGATCGAGGCCACGGGGCCTACGCCGGGGATCGCCACCTGGCCCCCTACGCACGAGCCCTCGAGCTGGACGGTGAGCTGCTGCCCTGAGGCCAGCGTGACTAGGCACGTGCGCGGCGCTGCGCCCGCGGGGATCACGGAGCCGCCGAGGCCGGCCGCGATGGCACCGGCCACGGCCAGGGACGTCAAGAGCTTGCGCTTGTTCACCGGCATCTGTCTGTGGACTCTCCCCGCCGAACGGCCTTCCCGCTTCGAGCGAGCGGCACAGTACCAGTGCTACAAGCGGTCGTGCGCTGCAACGTGCTCTTTTCACATAGGTCGCTGTACGCCGAGGGGTCCAGCCGGCTGCTTCTGGTGGCCATGGCCAGGGACATCGGCGTTCTGCGGGGAGACCTGCAGGGTCCTCCGAGGGAGCCGGGCCTGGCGGTCGCGCGACGCACCTCGACCCAGCTCAGCCTGCACCTGAACTAGAGCCTGAGCAAGGGCTGTCTGCGTTCTCCCTGGGTCGCGCGCGGGTAGGTTTCGAGGATGGCCGAGGAAGACGATCGCCAGGACCTGCGCTCGCGGCTCTCCCGCCAGGGCGAGGAGGCGCTGGGCAAGCTCGCGCAGGATCTGCTCGAGAATCCGATCGTGTCCGGTGCGATCGGCCGCGCCTTCGAGGCCCGCGAGAAGGCGAGCGCCGCCCAGGAGGTTGCCTTTGGGGCGCTGAACATCCCCTCGGCCGCCGACGTCGAGCGTCTCACGCGCCGGGTGCGCTCGGTCTCCCAGCGTCTGGAGGGCATCGAGGACGGCGTCGACCGCCTCGACGAGCGCCTCGCCGGCCTCTCGGCCACCTCCCGCCTCGACGAGCGCCTCGGCGCGATCGAGGAGGCGCTGGGCACGCTGACGCGCGAGCTTGCCTCCATGCGAGAGGCGTTGCCCGACGAGGCCCCCGATCCGGTGCCCTCCGGTCAGGAGCGGCTCGAGGTCGAGCGCACACGCGACTAGACGGCGCGACGGCGGCGATGAGACCGAGTGCGCGCTGGGCCTATAGCGCCCCGATCAGCGCCTCGAGCTCCCCGACCACGTCGCCGTCGAGCTTCACCGTCGCCCTCGTGTCCCACGGCGTGGGGCCCATGGTCACGATGGCCAGCGCGCCGCCGGCGCGCCAGGTCACCCCGGGCAGCTGGGCGACGGGGTAGACCTCGAGCGAGGAGCCCACGCAAAGCAGCACGTCGGTGCCGGCGCACAGCTGCGTCGCGCGCTCCAGCGCCTCCTCGGGCAGGTACTCGCCGAACAGCACGACGTCGGGCTTGAGTGGGCGCGAGCAGTCGCAGCGCGGCACGCCGGCCGGGTCCTCCGCCATGCGCTCGCGCACCTCGTCCAGGGCCCAGCGCGCGCGGCATCTCAGGCAGGAGGAGGACTCGATCGTGCCGTGCACCTCGACCAGGTCGGCCGTCCCCGCCTTGCGGTGCAGCATGTCGATGTTCTGGGTGATGACGGCATCGAGCTTGCCGCGACGCTCGAGTTCGGCCAGGGCCCGGTGGGCGCCGTTGGGCTCCTTGTCGCGCAGGGTCTGGAAGCGCTCGCCGTAAAAGCTCCAGAAGCGCTCGGGGTCGGCCCGCCACGCGTCGATGTGGGCGACCTCCATGGGGTCGACATCGGTCCACAGGCCGGTGCCCGGCGAGCGAAAGTCGGGGATCCCGGAGGGCACCGAGATCCCCGCGCCGGTAAGCGCGACGACCGAATCAGCCTCCCGGATGAGCCCGGCCAGGTCCGCCACGCCCCGAGAGGTGCCTACCGGCCCTGCCACCGCGCCTGCCTCTTGCCCAGGAACGCCGAGACGCCCTCCCTGGCGTCCCCCGTGGCGAACACCGTCGCGAAGGCCTCCTTCTCGGCCTCGATCCCCTCGTCCAGGTCGCTGGCGCCCGAGACCACCTTGATGTACCCCATGGCCAGCGGCGCCTTCCCGGCGAGCTTGCGCGCCCAGGCCAGGGCTGCGTCCAGCAGCTCGTGGTCGGGCACGACGCGATTGACCAGCCCGTGCTCCCAGGCCTCCTCGGCGCCGATGGGCTCGCCGGTGAGGTTCATCTCCAGCGCCTTGCTCTCACCCACCAGGCGGGGAAGGCGCTGGGTGCCGCCGAAGCCGGGGATGATCCCCAGGTCGATCTCGGGCTGGCCGAAGGTGGCCGAGCGCGCGGCGATGCGCACGTCGCAGGCCATGGCCAGCTCGCAGCCGCCGCCGAGGGCCAGCGCGTTGACCGCGGCGATCGTCACGGTGGAGGAGCGCTCCATGCGCCGCAGCAGCGCGTGGCCGGCCTCGATGAGCTCGCGGCCCTGTGCCTCGTCCATGGTGGTGAAGGCCTTGATGTCGGCGCCGGCGCAGAAGAGCATCGGGTTGGCCGAGGCGATGACCAGCGCGCGGATCGCCTCGTCGCTCTCCACCCGCTCCCACGCGGCCTGCAGCTCCTGGATGACCTGCGGGGATATGGAGTTGGCCGGGGGACGGTCCAGCCATGCGATGGCCACCTCGCCGCGGGTCTCGAGCTTGACCGCCTCGCCCGCGTCCGCATCGGGGTTCGCGTAGGCGAAGAAGCCCTGGCCGGATTTCTTGCCCAGCCGTCCCTGGGCGACCAGCCGGCGCAGCACGAGCGGCGGCTCGTAGCGCTCTCCCCACCTCTGGGCCGCGCGCTCCAGGTCCTCCAGCACCTCGTCCAGTCCCGTGGCGTCGGCGCGGGCGAAGGGCGCGGGGATCAGGCCGGCGCCGGCCATCATGCCCAGGTCGATGTCCTTGACCGTGGCCACGCCCTCCTCGAGCAGCAGGCAGGCCTCCACGAAGGCCTTGAGCACGAAGCGCTCGGTCAGCTCCTGCGCGTCGAACTGCGTCGAGCCCTCGCTGCGCGGCTCGCCGTTCTCGTAGAAGCCCCGGCCCGTCTTGGCGCCCAGGTCGCCGGCCTCGACGAGCCGGCGCATGCCGCCGTGGAGGTAGAAGGAGTCGCCGTAGGAGGCGTTGAGGTGCTCGGCCACGTGGAGCACGGTGTCCAGGCCGAGCAGGTCGGTGAGGAAGAACGGCCCCATGGGCGCGACCTTGGCCTCGGAGACGGCCTGGTCGATGGCCTGGATCGACAGGCCGTGCTCCTCCTGCACGCGCCAGACCTCGCCGACCGCGGAGTTGAGCACGCGGTTGACCACGAAGCCCGGCACCTGGACGCAGACGATCGGCATCTTGCGGGTGGTCTGCGCGAAGGTCGAGGCGGTCCGCACCGTCTCGGGTGCGGTCTCGTCGCCCTCGATGACCTCGATCAGGCGCATCATCGAGGCGGGGTAGAAGAAGTGAAACCCGCAGACCTTGTCGGGGCGGCTCGTGGCCTGCGCCATCTCCGTGATGGACAGCGAGGAGGTGTTGGAGGCCAGGATCGCGTGGCCGGGGGTGACCGCGTCAAGCTCGGCGAACACGGCCCGTTTGATCTCCATGCGCTCCGGGACGGCCTCGATCACCAGATCGACGTCGCCGAAGCCGTCGTAGCTGGTGGTGGCGGTGATGCGCCCGAGGATCTCGTGGGCCCGGGCGTCGGCCTCCTCCTGGGTGATGCGCTCCTTGCGGACCTGCCCGCCCAGCTGGCCCTCGGTCACCTCACGGGCCTTCTCCCACCCGGCGTCCAAGAACTCCTGCTGGACGTCCTTGAGGACGACCGGGATGCCGGCCGCCGCGATGACCTGGGCGATCTCGCCACCCATGGTGCCGGCACCGACGACGGCGGCCTTGAACACGAACACGTCTGGGGAACCTCTTCTGTCGGGGTCAGGCGGGTCGTGGACCCTACTCCGCGAGTGCCCGGCGCAAGGTGGCCAGCCCGTCGGCCATCGCGGTCAGGCGCGGCTGGAGGTCGCGCAGCAGCCGCGCGCGCTCGTCGGCGCCCGCGGGGGTGAGCCGGTAGAAGCGCCGGCTGCGCCGCTCGGGGTGCTCCCACTCCCCCGCGACGGAGCCCTCGGCCTCCAGGCGGCGCAGCAGCGGGTACATGGTGTTGGGGTTGACCGACAGCAAGCCGCCGGTCAGCTCGGCCACGCGCTCCATGAGCTGATTGCCGTAGGACGGCCCGTCGTCCAGCAGGTGCAAGACCAGCAACGGCAGCAGGCCCGCCCGGCGCAGCCCGCTGACCAGCGGGTCGCCCGACCCCGGTCCTTCGGCCTCGCGGCCGCCCGCCGCCTCGCGCGCCTCCTCCAGGGAGACCGCGCCGGCGACCGCCTGCCGGGTGCGTCCACGTCCTTGCGTCATAGCCCCCATTGTCGCGGACGTGGCGAACCCCGTCCCCGCTGACCATCGCCCACCATAGGACGGCCGTCCATGCCCGCGCCCGCTGTGGTCGAGGCGACACGCTGCCGGCCCGATGTCTGGTCCGTGCCCGCACACTGGGACCTGCCCGCCGGGTGGATCGAGGGCCCGGCTCGCGACCGCACCGGCCGCCCGCTCGACGCCGAGCCCCCGCGCCACCCCCAGAGGTCACCGACGAGGCCCGCCGTCTGCGCGTTCGCGACCGCGCGGTCGCCCCGTTCAGCCAGCCGCCGCCCACGACCCCCCTCCCCCGGCGCGCCGAGCGACGCCGGCTTCCCTTGCCATGGCAAGACACCTGATCGTCGCGCCAGGCGCCGGTGCGCTGGGCGGCGAAACGCGCGCGTAGCCGAGCGGCCGGCTCACGCCACGAAGTATCGATCTCCGTGTACCCCCGCGGCTGAGACGTTCGAAGTGAGACGGGGTCTTGAGACGCCGCTCGCGCCGGGTTTGCGTGGGAGGTAGTCGGGTGGCGAACCAGCGCGCAACTGATCGAAGAGGTGCCCACCACGCTCGGCGAGGGCACGGAGCTGCCCCCCGGGGGACGAGCACCGTCGGACCACGTCCTCGCCCGATCCCCCAGCCGAGCGAGCCGACGAGCCGGCGGTAATCGCGCCCACAGCCTTGTCGCCCTCGACGATCTCGTCGGTGACGCGCATTTCCCTCAGCAGCGAGCATCGTGCTCTGGATGCGACGACCTCGATCATTCGGCTCCCCGCTCCACCGCCAGAGATCGACGATTTCAAGCACTTCGAGTGCGGCTGTCCCCTCGGCCCGCTGTCGTTCGTCGTGGGGACGAAGGCAAGCTCCAAGGAGGAGGACAACATGAAGTACGCACTGTTGATCTACGACCGCCCCGGCACCTACGAGAGGCTGAGCGACGACGAGCGTGAGGCTGTCTTCGGCGAGTACTTCGCGATCAGCGACGCGCCTGGCGTGGTGGACGGCGCTGAGCTTCAGCCCGTCGAGACGGCGACCACCGTCCGCGTCGCCGACGGACAGACGCTGACCACGGACGGTCCGTTCGCCGACACCAAAGAGGTCTTCGGCGGCTTCTACATGGTCGAAGCCGATGACCTCGACGCGGCGCTGGAAATCGCCGCACGGATCCCGGCGGCGCGCCTGGGCGGCTCGGTCGAGGTGCGCCCGGTGGTGGAGCGCTAGCGCTGATCGAGCAGGTCTTCCGCGACGAGTGGGGCCGCGTCCTCGCCTCCCTGATCGGCTTCCTCGGTGACTTCGACCTCGCCGAGGAGGCCGCTCAGGAGGCGTTCGCGATCGCGGCCGAGCGCTGGCCGCGCGACGGCGTCCCCGCCAACCCGGGCGCCTGGCTTCTGACGACGGCGCGAAACCGGGCGATCGACCGCCTGCGCCGCGAGCGCGCCCTCACCGAGAAGACACACATGCTCGAGGTACCCCGAGCCGTGGAGCAGAAGCCAGACGACACCACGATCCCCGACGAGCGCCTCGAGCTCATCTTCACCTGCTGCCATCCCGCGCTGGCGACCGAGGCGCAGGTGGCGCTGACCCTGCGCGCGCTCGGCGGGCTTGCCACCGACGAGATCGCGCGCGCCTTCCTCGTCTCCCCCGAGACGATGAAGCGGCGGTTGTCACGAGCCAAGGCCAAGATCAAGGCGGCCGGCATCCCGTTCAGCGTTCCCCGCGACCACTTGCTGCCCGAGCGGCTCGCAGCAGTGCTGGCGGTCGTCTACCTGATCTTCAACGAGGGCTACGGCGGGCGCATCGACCTGGCGGCGGAGGCGATCGGCCTGGGGCGCGTGCTCGCGGCGCTGATGCCCGACGAGCCCGAGGTCCACGGCCTGCTGGCCCTGATGGCCCTGCACGACGCCCGCCGTCGGGCGAGGTTTTCCGGTGAGGACCTCGTGCTGCTGCAAGACCAGGATCGCTCGCTGTGGGACACGGCCCAGATCGACCAAGGTCGCGCCCTGCTGGACCGTGCGCTCGCGCTGAGGGGGCGCGGCCCCTACGTCCTGCAGGCGGCGATCGCGTCGCTTCAGGCCGAGGAGCAGCCCGACTGGCCGCAGATCGCGGCGCTCTACGACGAGCTGGCGCGGGTCACGGGCTCGCCGGTGGTCCAGCTCAACCGCGCCGTCGCGATCGCCGAGACCCAGGGCCCCGAGGCGGCGCTGAAGATCGTCGACCAGCTCCCCCTCCACCACTACCAGTACCTGCACTCCACGCGCGCCGAGCTGCTGCGGCGGCTGGGCCAGGTAGAGGAGGCGCGCGCCGCCTACCAGCGCGCGCTCGAGCTCGCGCGGGCGGGGCCCGAGCGTCGCTTCCTGACGCGACGCCTCGCCGAGCTATGAGCCCGGTCCGTGGTCAAGCGCCCGACTTCTATCGCCCTGGGTCCGAAGCGGTCCAGCGGTAGATCTGGCCGTCGCGCAGCTCGTAGGTTTCCGGTGCCCAGGGCGGAGACGCGGTGGCCAGGTGAGCGAACACGTTCCTGCGCCCACGCCGCACGCCGGTGACATCGCTCCAGTGCATGTAGGGGTGCAGCAGCGATGTCAGGCGACCCCAGTCCCGGCGCTCAAGTGCCTCGACTACCTCGCGGACAACAGAGTCCACCCCACGGATTGTGCCTGCGCCCACCGCGAAGATGTTCGCTGTCTCGCGGATGACGTAAGAGCAAGCGAAGGAGCGACGCGAACGAGCTATGACCACGACGAAGCAGACGCACCTCTCCCGTCCTCTTGCTGGCCTCGCCGAGCTGGGCACGAGCGTCTGGCTGGACTCTTTGAGCCGGGCGATGCTTGACTCCGGCAAGTTCGGGCGGCTCGTCCGCGAACTGGGCGTTGTCGGTGTGACGGCGAACCCGGCGATCTTCGAGAAGGCGATCTCCGGGGGCAGCGAGTACGACGAGCCGCTCACGGCCCTGGCAGAGCGGGGCCTCGATGTCGTCGGCGCGTACGAGGCGCTGGCGGTCGAGGACGTACGCGCCGCTGCTGACCTGCTGCGCCCCGTGTACGACCGCACCGCGCACCGCGACGGCTACGCCAGCCTGGAGGTCGCGCCCGACCTCGCTGACGACGCCGAGGCCACGCTGGCCTCGGCGCTCGATCTGTGGCGGCGGCTGGAACGGCCCAACGTGATGATCAAGATCCCGGGCACGCCCGCGGGTGTCGAGGCGATCAGCCGCGCGACCGCCGCCGGCGTGAACGTCAACGTGACCCTGCTGTTCTCCGTCGATGCCTACGTGCAGGTCGCCGAGGCCTACCTCGCCGGGCTGGAGGAGAGGGTCGCGCGCGGCGAGCCGATCCGCGACGTCGTGTCGGTGGCGAGCTTCTTCGTCTCGCGCGTGGACACCGCGGTCGACCGAGCGCTGGCGCAGCGCGGCCGCGATGACCTGGCCGGGCGCGCGGGGATCGCCAACGCGCGTGTCGCGTACGCCCGCTTCGGCGAGCTGTTCTCCGGCGAGCGGTTTGCCGCGCTGGCCGAGCGCGGGGCGCGGGCGCAGCGGCCGCTGTGGGCGTCGACCGGAGTCAAGGATGAGCGCTACCGCGACGTGATGTACGTGGAGGAGCTGGCGGGACCGGACACGGTCGACACGATGCCGCTGGCGACGCTCGAGGCGTTCGCCGACCACGGCCACGCGCGTGACGCGCTGACCGGCCACGAGGAGGACGCCCGCCGGACGCTCGCCGAGCTGCGCGACGCCGGCATCGACCTCGACGAGGTAACCGAGCGGCTGCTCGTCGAGGGCATCGACGCGTTCGAGGTCGCGATGGGCAATCTGCTGGCAAGCATCGACCGCCGGCGCGCGTAGCGGCGGGCTTTCGTGGACCTCCAGCGACTCGAGCCGGCGCCCCCGCCGCTCGGCGCGGACCACGTCGCCCGGGGGCTGCGCCTCGCCGACCTCGCGCCCGCGGAGCGACCCTACGTCATCCTGAACATGGTCGCCACCGCCGACGGCCGCGCGACGGTCGACGGGCGGGCGGGTCCGATCGGCAACGAGGCCGACCGCGACCTCTTCCATCACCTCCGCACCCAGGCCGACGCGGTCATGGCGGGCGCGCGGACCGTCGCGATCGAGCGCTACGGGCGGCTGGTGCGCGATCCGGCGCTGCGTGACAAGCGCCGCGAGGAGGGGCTCGCGCTCGATCCGCTCGCCGTCGTGGTCAGCGGCCGGCTCGACCTGCCGGCGGATGTGCCGCTGCTGGCGGACGAGCACTCGAAGGTCGTCGTGGTGACCGGCAGCGAGGGCCGTCTCGAGGGATGCCGCGCCCAGGTCGAGTACCTGCGCGGCGAGGGCGCCACCGTCGATCTCGGAGCGGCGCTGCGCCGCCTGCGCGACGAGTATGGGGTGCGCTCGGTGCTGTGCGAGGGCGGGCCGGCGCTCAACGCGGCGCTGCTGCGCGAGCGGCTCGTCGACGAGCTGTTCCTCTCGCTGGCCTCCAAGCTGGATGGGGGACCGGACGCGCTGCCGACCGTGCGCGGCCTGCCGGTCGACGGCGTCGTCGACATGGACCTCGTCTGGGTCCTGCGCGCGGGCAGCGACCTGTTCCTGCGCTACCGGCTGCGCTGACGCTGGCGTGGCCGCCATCACCGCCCTGCCGGGCAGGATGCCTTCGATGAGTCACGAGCCCCTCGACGCGTTCGACCTCTTCGCAACCCGCGTTGTGGCGGCCGATCGCGGCGACGTCTTCTGGTTCCTGTCGGACCTCGAGAACCATTGGCTGATCGCCGACCGCCACCGCCGTCACCCTCGGCGCCAACGTCCGCCGCGCGGGGACTGCGAGACCGCCCTCTGCTCGCCCTCGGTGGGATGGCGTGGATGCGCCGGCGCTTCGACGGGACCCTGCGGGCGCTCGACGACCAGCTGGCCTCCTCGTAAGACCCGGGCGTCCGGCGACGCCAACCCAGCATCACGTTCGCGTCGCACAAGGAGGCCGTCATGGCCGCTGGATCAACGTTCGTCATCGTCGGCGCCAGCCTGGCCGGCGCCAAGGCCGCGGAGACGCTGCGCAGCGAGGGCTTCGAGGGGCGTGTCGTGCTCGTCGGCGCCGAGCCCGAGCGCCCGTACGACCGCCCCGCGCTGTCCAAGGACCACCTGCAGGGCAAGTCCCAGCGCGACAAGCTGTACGTACACAGCGAGGGCTTCTACGCCGAGTACGACATCGAGCTGCGCACTGGGACGACGGTCAGCGCCGTCGATGCGAGCGCCTCGGAGGTCGTCGTCGACGGGCGCGAGCGCCTGCGCTTCGACCGGCTGCTGCTGACGACGGGCGCCGAGCCGCGGCGTTTGAGCGTCCCGGGCGCGGACCTCGAGGGGGTGCTGTACCTGCGCGACCTGAGCGACGTCGAGGAGATCCGCGAGCGGATGGCGCTGGGCGGCAAGGCGCTGGTCGTCGGCGCGGGGTGGATCGGCTCGGAGGTCGCCGCGTCGTTGCGCGAGACGGGGCTGGAGGTGACGGTGCTCGAGCCGGCGCAGGTCCCGCTCGAGCGCGTCCTCGGACCCGAGGTCGGCGGGATCTACGCCGACCTGCACCGCGAGCACGGCGTCGACCTGCGCCTCGGCACGGGGCTGGCGGCGCTCGAGGGCGACGGGGTCGTCGAGCGGGCGGTGACCACCGACGGGCAGAAGGTCGACTGCGACTTCGTCGTCGTGGGCATCGGCGTGGTGCCGCGCACCGAGCTGGCCGCGTCGGCGGGCCTCGCGCTGGGGCGCGGCATCCTCGTCGACGAGCTTCAGCGCACCAGCAATCCCGCGATCTTCGCCGCGGGTGACGTCGTGGACGCCACGCACCCGCTCTACGATGGCCGGGTGCACGTCGAGCACTGGGCCAACGCGCTGAACCAGGGCCCCGCCGCCGCGCGCAGCATGCTGGGCAAGGCCCAGCCCTACGCCCGGCTGCCCTACTTCTACTCCGACCAGTACGACGTTGGCATGGAGTACTCCGGCCACGCCGTCGCCTGGGACGAGGTCGTCTTTCGCGGCGATCCCTCCAGCCGCCAGTTCATCGCCTTCTGGCTGTCCGGCGACCGCATCCTCGCCGGCATGAACGTCAACGTCTGGGATGTCACCGACCCGATCCAGGAGATGATCCGCGAGCGCGTCCCCGTCGATGGCGACCGTCTGCGCGACCCCGACGTCCCGCTCGAGGAGATCGCCAAGGCGCGCAGCGTCCCCAACGAGGGAGCCGTGAAGGGCTTGTTCGCGCAGGGGCTCAACTACACGCGGCGCGTCATCGGCGACCGACTGGCAAAGGCCGACCCCACGCCGGTCTCGCGCCTGGCGCCGGCGGAGGGCAAGGTCCTCGAGGTCGACGGGGAAAAGACCGCGGTGTACCGCGACGAGGACGGCGCCCTGCACGCCGTCTCGCCGGTGTGCACGCACATGGGCTGCCTGGTCGACTTCAACGGTCGCGACCGCACGTGGGACTGCGCCTGTCACGGCTCGCGCTTCGGCGTCGACGGCGACGTCCTCCACGGCCCGGCCAAGCGCCCGCTCGAGACCAGGCAGGTCAGCGTCGAGGCCACCCCCAGCGGCGACCACGCCGCCTGAGCACACGCCACATGGACAAGCGCACGTTCACCACCGCGCTGGGCACCAGGATCATCAACCCCGTCGTCCGGTTCCTCGTCGAGCGCGGGATCGCCCCGCCGTCGTACGCGGTCCTCGAGACCACCGGACGCCGGTCCGGTCAGCCGCGGCGCACCCCCGTGGGCAACGGCCTGGACGGCGACACGTTCTGGATCGTCGCCGAGCACGGCCGGCGCGCCGCCTACGTCCGCAACATCGCGGCTGACCCGCGGGTACGCGTCAAGGTCGGCGGACGCTGGCGGGAGGGCGTCGCGCACCTCATGCCCGACGACGATCCGCGCGAGCGCCAGCGCAAGATCGGCCTGCGCTTCAACGCCGCCGTCGTGCGCGCCATGGGCACCGACCTACTCACCGTGCGCGTTAGCCTCGCCCCGACGGGCGCGTCGCGCCGCCACGACGGCGCCGACGACCGCGCCATAGGCCAGGTGGTCGGCGACCTGCGGCCACGTCGGTAACGCGCGAATACGCGGGTAGCGCCGGGCGAGAACGCCGAGGTCGAGCAACGCAATTGCCAATCCGGCCACGGCGCCGGCAAGGACCGTGCGCCGCGACGGCAGGGCCAGCCCAAGCACGACGCCCCACCCCAGCGAGATCGCGATGTGCGCGGGGACCGCAGCCAGCAGGAGCGCCAGCGGACGGCGCTCGCACGGCAGGACGAGCGTCCCGGCGGCAAGCGGGGCCTCCAGCACACTGGCGCCGGTGACCACGGCGTGCACCGTCGACGGGGCGCCGCTGAGCACCGCGGCGACGCCGCCCGCGGCCAGACCGTCGACGACGGTCGCCTCAAGCACGGCCATAGACCGGAATTGCCGCGCCCGACGTCGCCGAGGACGCGTCTGAGACCAGGAACTCGACGACACGCGCGCCGGCTACCAGCACCGCGTCCACGCCCAGCTCATGTGCCCGAACCCCGATGGCGCAAACGTCGGTAAGAACAAGCGCCCAGCCGACGCCAACCGTTGCATGACCATCGACACGGCAGGCGCTGCGCTGAGTCTCGTCGGCTTCCCGTCCGCTGCGCTGGGCACGCGGAGCATCGATCGAAATGCGGTCGAGCAGGCTGCGCGGGACCTCCTCGCGGCACTGGGCGCCGACCTGACCGACGCGAGCCTGCGCGACACCCCGCGGCGGATGGCCGCCGCCTATGCCGAGTTGCTCACGCCACAGCCGTTCGAGGCGACGACGTTTCCCAACGACGAGGGCTACGACGAGCTCGTCGTCGCGCGCTCGATCTCGTTCCACTCGCTGTGCGAGCACCACCTGCTGCCCTTCTTCGGCGTCGCCCACGTCGGCTACCTGCCCGGCGAGCGGATCCTCGGCCTGTCCAAGCTCGCGCGCGTCGTCGACCTGTTCGCCCGCGACCTCCAGGTGCAGGAGCGCCTGACCAAGCAGATCGCCAATTGGCTCGAGGAGCACCTGCAGCCCAAGGGCGTCGGCGTGGTGCTCGAGGCCGAGCACCTGTGCATGTCGCTTCGCGGCGTGCAGAAGACCGGCTCGAAGACGGTCACCTCCGCTCTCCACGGACTCGTGCGCGAAGACCAGCGCACCCGCCAGGAGTTCCTCCAGCTCACCCGTTAGGAGCAACGTAATGCGAAACCTGCTTCAGGGCTTTCCCGGAAAGCCGTCGCACCCGCCGCTGACCGATGCGAGCATCGGCACCTACGCCGTCGCGGTGGTCATGCTCGTCGCCGGAGCCCTCGATCTCGAGGAGGAGCAGATGGCGCACGGCTCGCTGATCGCCCTGTCGTTCGGGCTGCTGCTCGCCGCTCCGACCGCGCTGACCGGACTTGCCGACTGGGTGCGCCTTCCCAAGGGCGCGCCGGTCCGCCGGGTCGCCACCGTCCACCTGATCGCGATGGTCGCCGCCACCGTCCTGTTCGCCGCGACGTGGGTCGCGCAGCTCGACGGCTACCGCGACGACCAGGTCGAGACGCTCGCCGTCGTGCTGGGAGCCGCGGCCATGGGCCTGCTGACGGCCGGCGGCTTCCTCGGCGGCGCGCTGGCCTACGTCTACGGCGTCCGCGTCCTCAAGCAGCCCGACACCCCGATGGCCGACGCCCTCGTCCCCGGGCGCACCGGCGACAACGAAGACGTCCTTCCCGAGCCCGGTGCCAACGGCCCGCACCGATCCGCGCGCTCGACTACCCGGGGCCGCTGACCGGAGCACCGCATGACCAAAGACCGCACCCCCGACCAGCTCTACGCGCTGCTGGTCGGCGCCGTCCTGGTCGGCGCGGGGATCCTGGGCTTCTTCTACAGCACGAGCTTCGATACGGGCGACAACGTCCCTCGCGATGCCGTGCTGGGGATCCTCGACGTCAACGCGTGGCACAACCTCGTCCACATCGCCACGGGCGCGCTCGGCCTCGCCGCCTTCGCCCGCGCGGCCAGCGCCCGCGCGTACGCGCTCGGATTCGGCGCCGTATACCTCGTCGTGGCGATCTGGGGCTTCATCCTCGGCGACGGCGAGGTCATGCTCAACCTCCTGCCGATCAACACGGAGGACAGCGTGCTGCACCTGCTGATCGCGCTTGCCGGCCTGGGCGCCGGCGCGGCGAGCCCGACGACCGCGGCCCCGTTTGTGGTCGCCCGGCCCCACGTGCCCACACCAACGTTCTGGAGACGACCTTCGTCACCCGCCCAGGGCGCGGTAAGGTCACCAATGCGTTGACGCTAACAGGCGAAGGTCTGGCGCCGGCGCACCGAGCGGACCTCGGCGCCTTCGCCTCCGGAGGCTCATAGCCGACCCGGCGTAAGAACGACACGGGCGCCGACGCGAACCAGACATGGGCCGCGACATCCAGGACATCCAGCGCACGGAGGTCGTCAGCTGGCGTCAGGGAACGCTGGTCGCGGCTGGCTTCGACGCCCCGTTCGCCGCTCGGCTTGCCACCGACCGGCGCTTTGACCTGCATGCGCTCCTCGAGCTCGTCGACGGCGGTTGCCCGCCGTGCCTCGCGGGCCGGATCCTCGCACCGCTCGACCCCGACTGGGAGTCCACCGCATGACCCCGAGCGCGGCCGGTACGGTGCCGGCGATGCCTCCCACCGAACGCGAGGCGCCGGTCGCGCCGCGGCACGGCCTGGACGCCGATTCGATCGCTTGGCTGGCCGCACTTGACGGCGACGGCGCGCAGCGCGACGAGGCGATCGCCCATTTGCACGCGATGCTGCTGCGCGCGGCGCGCTTCGAGATCGTGCGACGCCGTTCGGCGCTCAGTCAAGTTCGCGGCGAAGAGCTCGACGACCTCGCGATGCAGGCAGCCGACGACGCGCTCATGGCCGTGCTCGCGAAGCTCTGGCAGTACCGCGGCGAGAGCCGGTTCACCACGTGGGTGTACAAGTTCGCGTTGCTCGAGGCCGCCGTCAAGGTCCGCCGCCGTGCTTGGCGCGACCGCGAGGTCCCGCTCGAGCCCGACGCGTGGGACCTCCTTGCCGACCAAGCACTGACGCCCCAAGCCGCGGTCGAAGGCGGCGAGCTGGTCGACGCGCTGCGGCAGGCGATCGCCGATCGCCTGACCGCTCACCAGCGCAACGTGCTCGTCGCGCTGGCGATCAACGGCGTGCCGGTCGACGTCCTCGCCGAGCGGCTCGGCACGACCCGCGGCGCGCTGTACAAGACGCTGCACGACGCCCGCCGAAAGCTTCGCTGCGACCTAGCGGACCGCGGTTTTTCGATTGGACATCAGCGCGGCCAAGAGGGAGGTCAGTGATATGAGCGCACGCCACCCGCACGAGCCCGAGCCCAAGCTGACGGAGGTGGTGACTCGCGTCCTCGGCCCCGTCGGGCCCGAGGTCACCTGCGAGCGGTGCTTCGAACTGCTCGACCAGTATGTCGACCTGGAGCTCACCGGCGCCGACGCCGACGCGCAGCTGCCGGGCATGCGCGCGCACCTCGAAGGCTGCCCAGCGTGTCATGAAGACCACGAGAGCCTGCGCGACCTCGTCGCCGGGACGTCGGCGCGTCCCCCTGACGGTCCCCGATGATGCCGAGGTTGAGCTAGGCCGCGCCGAGTCAAGGTCAAGGACGACGACAGCTTCGTCGTCGAGGACGAGCGCGCGGAGCACGCCGAGCAGGAGGCCGAGGCGCGAGGGGAGGCCGAGGCACGAAGCTGCCCGCCTACATGATGGCCGACGAGGCGAGCAACGTCACCAGGAACAGAACCATATGACAGGGTACGGACCCTCGGCCGCACCGTTCTGAGTGGGCCGCCAGCTCGATGCCCAGTCGACCGGGCAGCGCCTCTTCGCACCGGCGCTCGCCCCACTTTCCCGTCGTTAGGCAAGCAGCGGAGGTTGTGTCTCGGGCGCGCTCGAGGGCCCGGTATGCCGGACGTTCAGCGGGCGTTTCACCGGGTGGGTTTTACGTGACGCCACGCGGCCCGACGCTCGAGGCGGTCGGCGCCGGCGTCCTGTCCAGTGGGTTTCGCCTTACGGGGACCTCCTACTCGCTGGCGTCGTGGTCCACATCGGCGACCGGTGCACCCGAGAGCTCGCGGTCCAGCGCCTCACGATAGGCGAGACATCCGCGAAGGAACTTGGGCCAGGGCGGAACGGCCACATCGGGATGGGTCCGTTCGGGCAGCAGGTCCCAGAGCTGCGGATGGTGCCAGCACAGATCGTGCCCCGAGCTGTCTCGATGCGCTCGAACGCCGGCGCGCAGACGCTTCGCTTCAGCGATTAGGGCGTCCCGGCTCATGTTCTTGAGATCCTCGTCCATCGACGTCTCCTGTCGCGCACGCGCTCGGACAGCGTCAGCGACGGTACATCGTCCGGGCATGAGTCGTACCCCTCGGCCACGTCCGACCGTGCGAGCTTCGTGACCGCGCCTCAACCACCGCGGGCGCCGTCGCCGACTGTCAAGCCGAATGGCACCCGCGTGCGTCGTGGTGAGGGATCGGCTTGCCGGAGACACGAGTTCAGGCGGGTGCCGTCAGCACGAACGGACCGTCAGGGCAGACCATCACGGTGTGTTCTTCGTGCGTGGACAGGGCGCCGTTGCGGTCACTGACCGTCCAGCCGTCGCGCTGTGTGAACAGGCTGGGAGATCCGGCCATGATCATCGGCTCGATGGTGAAGACAAGACCCTCGGTCAGCTCGCGCTGTGCCGTGCGGTCTGGCGCCGGCCAGTTGAACACCGTGGGCGGCTCGTGCATGGCCAGGCCGATGCCGTGCCCGGTGAGCTGCCGGGCGACCTGAAACCCGCGCGTTGGTGACGCGCTCGATCGCTGCTCCCACCTCGCGCAGCGTGGCGCCAGGCTGGGCGGCGCGGATCCCCACTCGAAGCGCAGCACGCCCGGCGGCCAGCAACCGTTGCGACGCGCCGGGCACCTGCCCGACGATCATCGTGGTTGCCGAGTCGGCATGGAAGCCATCAAGCTCTGCCGCGACATCGATCGTCAGCAGCTGGCCATGTCGTAGTCGCTTGGCGCCTGGGATGCCGGGAACGAGGGCTTCCGCCCCAGCTCGGGCTGTCTCTGCTGCGCAGGGCGCCACCTGCGGTGGCGTGGGAGTCGCGCTGGGTGCGCTGCCCGGACTGGTGGTTGCCTGTGGACTGCTACGACGCGCGGGCTGCCCCGCTCAGCATCGCTATCCCGGCACGTCCGCGCACCAGTCGCCCGGAGGGGAGACGCAGCACCCCTGGCCCATGACGACCCCACGAGGCCACCTCCTCGATCTGTCACGCCCGAGCGACGATCCCACTGAGCGATCGTCTTGCGAGGAGACGGTGTCGTGGGGGAAGGGCCTACCTGCCTTCGCTTGGCAAGGTCTGGCCGGCGAAGTCGAGGAAGCGGGCGGTCGCGGGCGGGAGGTGGCGGGCCGCTCGCCAGCTCAGCGTGACGGGAAAACGCGCGAGCTGGGCCGTGCAGGGGGCGGGCGACAACTGTTGGGCCGGGGTCGGCGGTCAGCGTGCGTGGCAGCAGCCCAACGCCCAGGCCGCGGGCGATGAGCGCACGGATGGTGCCCAGGTGGTTGCTTTCGAAGGCGGCGTGAGGCGTGACGCCGGCGGCTTGGAGGGCATCGGCGGCGACGGCGCGCAGGGACGAGCCAGGGGGCGAGGTCACCAGCGGCTCGTCGGCCAGCAGACCCAGGTCGACGTCGTCCATCGTGGCCAGCGGGTGGTCGGGTGCGCAGGCGAGAACCAGCTCATCGCGCCCGGCGGGCAGACCGGCCAGCGAGGCGGGCAGCTGTGCGACGTCTACGGCCATGAAGGCTGCGTCCAGGTCGTCGCCACGCAGTCGCTGGATGGTCTCCGATGCAGTGCCTTCCCACAGGCGCAGCTCCACCTCGGGGTAGCGGTCGTGGAAGGCTTCGAGCAGGGCGGGCACGTCAAGGGGCGCGAGCGGTGGCAGCGTCCCCAGGCGCAGGGTCCCGCGGGTGCGGCCGCGCGCGCTGGCCATCTCATCGGCGAGCGCGTCGACCTCGGCCATGATCCGCTGGGCGCGCGCGAGCACGGTTTCGCCCGGCGGGGTGGGATGCACGCCCCGGCGGTCGCGGACGAGCAGCTGCTCACCGAGCTCGCGCTCGAGGCCTCGAACCTGTTCGGACAGCGCCGACTGGGCGACGTGCAGCTCGAGGGCGGCACGGGTGAAGCCGCCGTGATGTGCGACGGCGATGAGGTAGCGCAGCTGGCGAAGATCCATCGGCCTTCGCGATGGTGTCAGTCGCGAAGACCTCTGGCAACGATCGACGAGTTGGGTCACTCTGAGGTCCGTGCACGTGGGGTCCGAGGTGCTCTTCCGTCCCGGCCGGCCTGATGTTGGTGTCGGCGCCCAGCTGGTCTCGGCGTTCGTCGCGGAGATCGAGAACCTGTACGGAGCTGGGTTCGTGGCCCGCTCGCCGAGCGCCACGCCGCGCGACTTCGATCGGCCGAGCGGCGCTTTCCTGTTGGGCTTCGTCGACGGACGCCCCGTGGCCTGCGGGGGCGTCAAGCGGCTGGAGGCGGAGGTGGCCGAGATCAAGCGGATGTACGTCGCCCCGCCGATGCGTGGCCGCGGGGTGGCCCGGCGGCTGCTGGCCAAGCTCGAGGACGCCGCCCGTGGGCTGGGCTACCGGGTCGCGCGTCTGGACACCGGCGCGCGCCAGCCTCATGCCCGCGCTCTCTATGCCTCTGCGGGCTACGAGCAGGTGCCCGCCTACAACGACAATCCCTACGCGAGCTGGTGGGGCGAGCGACGCCTGGACGGGTCATGACGGCGGCGAACGTGACGCTGCGCCTAGCCGAACCTGCGGATGCAGGCCCTCGAGCGGCTGGCCCAACGCGACTGCGCCCAACCGTTGCCGCTTCCCGCGCTGCTGGCCGAAGTGCGCGGCCTCCCGCGCGCGGCCTGCTCGCTACAGCGGGCCCGCACGATCGCCGACCCCTTCTTTCCCACGGCGCACCTCCTGGAACTGCTCGAGCTGCACGCCCGCGCGCTCAACGCCGCCTCGAAGACCCCACGCCGCCAATGCCAGCGACCGGTCACCTCGCGACCGCGGCAGCGTGCTGAAGCACCGCCGCCAGTGGCGGCGTCCCCGGCGACGTGAGCGTTGATGACCGACGACGCCCAGCCTCAGGACTTGCCCGCCGCACGCGCCGCGTCGCCGGCTCGCTGCGCGATCCGCCCGCTGGGCCGCCCCGGCGATCTTGGCTGGGTCGTCTACCGCCATGGGGTGCTGTACGCGCACGAGTACGGCTGGCACGCCACCTTCGAGGCGCTGGTGGCCCGCATCGTCGCCGACTACGCCGACAACCACGATCCCCAGCGCGAACAGGCGTGGATCGCCGAGCTCGACGGCGCGCCGATCGGGTGCGTTTTCTGCATGGCCAAAGACGACCAGACAGCGCAGCTGCGCATCCTGCTCGTCGAGCCCAGCGCCCGAGGGCTCGGCGTCGGCGCCCGCCTGGTCGACGAGTGCGTGCGCTTCGCCCGTCAGGCCGGCTACCACCGCCGCACGCTGTGGACCAACGACCCGCTCGCCTCGGCTCGCCGCAACTACGACGCGGCCGGCGTTGAGCTGACCGACGAGCAGGCCCACCACAGCTTCGGCCACGACCTGATCGGCCAGAACATGACCATGGACCTCACCGACCCCCCGCAGCCAGCCTGACGGTGCGGCCTGGCCGCACCCCGCGCGTGGGTAACCGGCAGCGCAGCGCGCTGCTCCAACGGTGGTCGATGCTACGCCGTGGGACAGGCGGCTGGAGCTCGCCGACCAGCGTGGCGCCGTGCCAGCGCCGAGGTACGTGGTGGTCACGGTGACCCCGCGGCACGCGATCGTGGTGGTGAGCACCACGGTGGGTGTGGGCGGCGATCCAGGCGAACCCGACTTTTCAGCGTCTCCTAACGACCGGACTATGGGGGCGAACGTCGACCTCGTCGGCCTGCCGTACACAGAGGGTGACAGCGGTGGCCACGCCTCCCCTGCTGACGGGCGGTTCAGAGCGCGATGGGGTCGAGGCGACCGGTTAGCGCGAGCAGGGCCTCGAAGAAAAAGTAGTCGCCCCAAACGAGCTCATGCTGCGGCGCGCGTCCAGTCCGGCGGTCGTAGCAGCCGTCCAGAAGCATCCCGCACGGCCGCGGGTCCTCGGGGGAGACTGGTGTGAGATGGCGAGAGAGCAGTGCCTGGGTCATCGCGAGAGCCGCTGCTCGGTATCGCTCGGCACGACCGGGGGCCAGAGCGGCGAGCTTCAGTAGTGCGGCCGCCGCGATCGCCGTGGCCGAGGTGTCCAAGACCGGCCTGGTTGTCCTCGAGTCGTCGAAGTCCCAGGGGGCCACCCCGCACTCAGGAAGATGGTCGACCCACCAGTCGCTCACCCGCAGCGCCGCCTCGCCGAACTCATCGACGGACCGCGCGGCTTGGGTGAATCCCAGCATCGCCCAAGCTTGCGCACGCGCCCAGGTGCTGCCGTCGTGAAGCCCCTTCTGCGTGTAGCGCCGCAGGACCTCGCCGGTCTCGGGAGCAATCGAAGCCGCCTGGCACACAGAGCCGTCGGCGCGCACGAACAATTCCACCGCACGCGCGACATGAGCGCGAGCAATCGCCTCGAGCGAGCGATCGCCGCCGCGATGATGCGCCCACATCAGGAGCGGGGCGCCGCCGGGGACACCGTCGATGTTCGTCTCAAGCTGCGCAACTTCGGTCGACTCGCCGAAGGCGTTCCCGAGCGGGATGAGACGGGCAGCTGAGTGGTAAGACCGCGCTAGCCCTCTCGCGCCGACGAGCGCGATCTCGCGTGCTCGAGCGTCGCCGGCCAGCACGTCGCCGATCGCCGCCCCGTACCAGAAGAGAAAGCCGCGCAGGGCCGTGTCGGAGTCGGCCCTCGCCCGCAAGCGATTTGCCCAGGCGACTGCCTGGACCCGATGACGACTCTCGCCAGTCGCCTCGCCCGCCAGCCAGAGCAGTCCGGCCCAAAAGCCCCCCGTCCAGAAGCCGTCCGCGGAGCGGACCCAGTCGCCCGTGGCGGGATCGGCGTGGACTGGGAAGCCTGTCGCCGACTCGGCCGCCGTCGCCTCGACGCGCTGGAGGACCGCGGCGACGGCATGTTCCAAGGACGGGATGTTGGTCATGCCCGGGACCGTCCTATCTTGACCCCTCCGGCGACCTGGAAAGCCGGGTCACGCTTAAGAAGCAACAGCCTGACTCATGCCCTGGAGTCGCGACCTCAACGCCAGCGCACGTCAACAGGCCGGTAGCAGCTTCCGCCGAGGTCGCGCGGGCACTGAGGTCATACGGCGCGCTTGGGATGGCGCCAGCACGTGGCGCGCATGCCATTCCCGCAAGCCGATGGCTATGTGAAACGCACTCAGCCACCGGGCTCGTCGAGCATGGTCGCGACGGCGTCGGTGCGGCGGAAGGCCTCGACGCCAGCGGGTCGCGCGGAAGGCGAACTCACCGCCCCGGCGAGCCTGGGCTCGCCGGGGCGGCGGCTGGGTCGATCAGCGCGGAGCTTTCGTGGAGGCGAAGTTGAGCGGATCGGTGTAGACCACCTTGCAGGCGGGGAATCCGGCGGACGGCGGGTCGCCGACCCGGATGCCGCACTCGCGCTCTCCGCGGACCTCGTAGACGCGGTTGTCATCGACGTAGGAGAACCCGGTCAGCTTGCGGGTGTGGCCGGCGAGGGCGTAATCGCGCGTGCCAAGCCGGTAACGGAAGGTGCCGGCGTTGCCCTTGGTGCATGCTGATTCGTCGCCTGCGCAGTAGCGCGCCCAGTACAGCGCCCCCTGGTCGAAGGACAGCCCGACGTAGCTCTGTCCGCCCAGCCCCGTCGTCTGGTCGGCGATCGGAAGGACCTCACCGTCCAGCGTGTCCAGGCGGATCTCCTTGCGAGCGAACCCGGGAGCCCCCTCGTAGGTGTAGCTGACGTTGAGCGCCACCCAGCGCCGGTAGAGCTCGAGGCCCTCCACCGCGCCCTTGGTGGCGCTGCAGCGATCGCTGATCTCGCTGCAGCGCCGGCGGGGCAGGCCGGGCAGGCGCTGGGAGCGGCGCGTGCGCGGCGCGGTGAGCGTCCGCGTGTAGACGTAGCGCGTCGCGTCGGCGCGCCCGTCATAGGTGCGAACCCAGGCCACCCGTCCTCCCCAGATCGTGGGATTGAACTCCGAGGCGCTGTCGCTGTCGGCGCCGGTGATCTTCGACTCGACGTTGCGGGTGATCGAGTAACGGAAGATGTCGCAGTCGCGGCGGTTGGGAGCCTCGGTCTCGCACCGCGAGTAGACGATCGCCGGGTCGCCCTTGCCGTCCGGACCGACGTCCGCGTCAAAGGCGACGGGGCGCGGAGCCACCGGCAGGATCTGCGGCTTGCCGCCCACGCGGGTTATCGCCAGGCGGTACACGCCGGCCTTCTGGGGCCTGCTGGTATCCGCGGTACTCGCCGTGCCCGCAAGCGCAGATCGCGGTCACCGCTCTCCCCGCATCACAACCTTGCGCTTCACCGAGGCGGTCCATCCCCGCAAGGAAGCCTGGCTTCAGGTGGTCAGCCACGACAACGACGGAAAGATCGTGCACGTCCAGGTCCCCTGGGGTGATCGCAGCTTTACCCAAGCCGACACCTTTGCGTCCAGGGTCGCCGGCTGGGACAGCGCGCCGTCCTGAAGATTCCCCACACCTACCGCAAGCCGGGTCGCTACACGATCGCCGTGCGCGTCCAATCGGCAAAGACCTGCGCCCCCGGATCGGACCACCAGACCGGCCCCGAACGGCACCTGCAGGTGCGGGTCCGATGACGACCGCGAAGATCCGACAGACTGCGGGCATGCGACAGCGCGTCAGCGTGATCACTCTGGGCGTGCGCGAGCTCGATCAGGCGCGCCGCTTCTACGAGGCACTGGGCTGGGAGACGGGCGCTTCGCCCGACGACGACGTCGTCTTCTTCCAGGCCGGCGACATGGTGTTGGCGCTCTGGGACCGCGCCAAGCTCGCCGAGGACAGCTGCGTCGAGGACGCTCCGGGCTGGGGTGGCGTGACCCCGGCGCTATGCCTGGGCTCTCGAGCGGAGGTCGATGCCGTCACCGAGGAGGCGCGCGCCGCGGGCGCCACGATCGGCCGCGAGCCCGACGAGACGTTCTGGGGCGGCTACAGCTCGGTCTTCATCGATCCTGAGGGCCACCCCTGGGAGATCGCCCACAACCCGCACTGGACGCTCACCGCGGACGGCGGCGTCAGGCTTCCCTGAAGGCGCTCGCGGCCGGTTTCATCCGGACGGCCGGCGGCCCCGCCCGCCCGCGGGGCGAGCGCGACGCGCTCGGCGCCGGCTACGCGGGGGCCGCGGCGGGCTCGCTGGTCCGGCGGGGCAGCAGCGTCTCACGGGCGATCACCAGACGCTGAATCTGCGAGGTGCCCTCGTAGAGCTGCATGATCTTGGCATCACGCATGAGCTTCTCCACGGGGTACTCCTTGATGAAGCCGTAGCCCCCGTAGACCTGCACGGCGTCGGTCGACACCTCCATCGCCGTGTCCGCGGCGAAGCGCTGGCGTGGGAGGACTCCAGGGTATTGCGCCTGCCCTGGTCGAGCAGCACGGCGCTGTTCCAGGTGGCCAGGCGCGAGAGGTGCACCTTGGTGGCCATGTCGGCGATCATGAACTGGATCCCCTGGTGCATGGCGATCGGCACGCCGAACTGCACGCGCTCCTTGGAGTACTCCGTGGCGAACTCGAAGGCCGCGCGCGCGATGCCGGTGGCCATGGCCGCGACGCCGGGGCGCGTGCGGTCCAGGGTCATCATCGCCAGCTTGAAGCCCTTGTTCTCGTCACCGAGCATGTACCTCGCGTCGACCTCGGTGTCGTTGAAGGTGATCGTCGCGGTGTTGGAGGCCCGCTGGCCCATCTTGTCCTCCTTCTTGTCCACGAGGACGGTGTCGTCCTTGCGCACCAGGAAGGCGGAGATGCCGCGGTGGCCGGCGTCGGGATCGGTCTTGGCATACACCGTGAACCAGTCGGCGTAGCCGCCGTTGGTGATGAAGCACTTGGAGCCGTTGAGGACGAACTTGTCGCCCTTGCGCACCGCACGCGTGCGCATGCCCGAGACGTCCGACCCGGCGTCGGGCTCGGTGAGGCAGAAGGAGGCCAACCTGGGCGACTCGATGAGCTCGGCGAAGTACTCGCGCTTGACCTCGTCGGAGGCCCCCAGGCTCACGGGAGCGGCCGCCAGGCCGTTGGCGCCCAGCGAGGTCTGGATGCCCGAGCAGCCCCACGACAGCTCCTCCTCGATGAGGCATCCCTCGAAGTAGTTCAGGCCGGCCCCTCCGTACTCCTCGGGCACGTGCGTGTTCATGAGGCCGATCTCGTGCGCTTTGTCGATGATGTCCTGCGGCCAGGTGCCGTCCTTGTCGTACTCCCACGCGACCGGGCGGATCTCCTTCTCGGCGAAGTCGTGGGCGAGCTCGCGCAGGTTCTTCTGCTCGTCGGTGAGGGTGAAGTCGACCATCGGGACGCGTGATTCTCCTTGATGTCCGTAGAGGCGATTGACTCGTCAGTCAACTGAGCGAAGGGTAACCGCTCCGGGGCGGGAGCCTCCGGGACACGCACTCCGGGCCACATGGCCCTCCGGCACGTGAGATCGCACGGGGCCGCCTCCGGGGCCACACGGCCCCTCCCGCACGTGAGATCGCACGGGGCCCGCCTCCGGGACCACATGGCCCCGGCACCCGTGGGGCACAATCTCGCCATGGAGGAGGTCTTCGGGACCGTCCTGTTCGCCGTGGTGATCGTCGCGAGCGTGGTCGCGGTGGTCACCTTGGCCATGTCCCGCGACGCCTACCGCGAGATCGGCCGCGGCGGGCTGGACATGGAGCGTCGGCGGCCCAGCGCCCCTGCGGCGCCCTCCAGCCCCGCCGAGCGCGACGCGGAGATCCGCCAGATGCTCCAGGCGCGCAACGAGCGCCGCGCACGTCGCGGGCATGCGCCTCTCGACGTCGACGCCGAGGTCGCCAGGCTCACCTCCGCGCGCGGCCGGGCCGAGGTCGATCCGGCCCTGCGCGAGGAGGTGCGCGAGATGGTCCGCGCGCGCAACGCCCGCCGCGCGCGTCGCGGCCAGCCGCCGCTGGACGTGGAGGTCGAGATGGAGCGCCAGCTGCGCGACCTGGGCTGAGCGCTCAGCCCGTGGCCACCGGCTCGCGGTGCTCCTCGGCCTGGCGGCGCTGCTCCTGGGCGCGCTCGTGAGCCTCCTCGCGCCGGCGCCGGGCGCCCTCGGGGTCGAGGCGGTCGCCCACCAGCGAGGCGATCATGCCGACGGCGAAGGCCGTGGCCACTCCGGCCAGCGAGAGACCGGGGCCGATCTTCACCAGGTCCTCGATGAGCAGCTTCACCGCGACCAGGCCCAGCACCACGGCGATCGTCTCGTCGAGGTAGCGAAAGCGGCTGATGAGCCCCTCCACCAGCACGAACAGCGCGCGAAGCCCCACGAGCGCGAACACGTTGCCCATCCAGATGATGAACGAGTCGCGCGTGATGGCAAACGCGGCGGGGATGGAGTCCACTGCAAAGGCGAGGTCCGCGGCGACGATGGCGGCCAGGCAGAGGAACAGTGGGGTGACGAAGCGCCGGCCGTCCTCGCGCACGAACCACTGGCCGCCGCGGAAGCCGCTGGTCACCGGGAAGAGCTTGCGCACCCCGCGAACGACGAGGTTGCGGTCGGGGTCGACGTTCTCGTCCACCCCGCGCAGGATGCGGTAGGCCAGCACCAGCAGCAGCACGCCGAGGACGTAGATGACGAAGTCGAACTGCTCGATGAGCGCGACGCCGCCCAGGATGGCCAGCCCGCGCAGCGCCAGCGCGGCGACGATGCCGAAGAACAGCAGCCGCGCCCGGTGGGCATGCGGCACGCCGAAGTACGCGAACAGGAGGATGAAGACGAAGAGGTTGTCGAGCGACAGCGAGCGCTCGATGAGGTACACCGTGACGTAGTTGACGGCATCCTCGCCGCTGCCCACCGCGAAGACGACGCCGGCCATGGCCAGGCCGAGCACGAGCCAGCCCACGCTCCACACCACGCTCTCGCGGAAGCTCGGCTCCCGCCTGCGCGCGAAGAAATGCAGGTCGACCCACAGCAGTCCGACGAGGACGACCACGAGCCCGATCCAGGGGACCGCCCCGGGCACGCCGGGCACAAAGGCAAGGACCGCTGTCACGGTGGGTCAGCCTAGGGCTAGTCCAGCAGCTGCGCGCACTGCTGAACGGCGGCGATGTCGTCGCCGGCCTGCTGCAGGCAGCGGTTGTACTCGGGTGAGCCGAGCTGCTCGCCCCCGGTGCCCCCGCCGGGTGCGGCCGGTGCCCGCGTGGCGTTCTGGGGGGCCTCGATCTCCTGGTCCTCGTTGAGCTCCGAGACGGTGAGCTCGAGCGCGAGCGTGCCCTGCCCCAGGCCGGTCTGCTCGCGGGCCTGCTCGGGCACCGCGTAGCCGACCTCCACGCGCAACCGGCGCAGGACCTTGTCGTCCTCGCCCGTCCATACCTCCATGCGTGCCGAGCGCACCGCCTGGGTGATCAGCTCGCGCTGCTGGGGCGTGAGCGACCGGGGCGCTTGGCCTTCGCCCACGCCCAGCCGGCCGGCCTGGGCCAGCAGGCGGTCGAGGTCGGCCAGAAAGCGGGGGACATCGATGCCCGCGCGGATGTGGATCGTCTGCGTACCGGCGATCTCCTCGCTGCCCACCCGCCGGGGGTCGGTCAGCCAGCCGCGCGGATCGATGCCCAGCGAGGCAAACGTCGGGGCGCCGCCCTCCTCGCCGCCCCGGTTGCGCGACTCCCGCGTGCTGCGCGCGAACTCCTGGAACTGCGCGTCGGGCAGCTGGACCGTCTGCCCCTGGGCACGCACGAAGAGGGCGTCCCCGGTGGAGACCAGGCCGGCGCTCTGGCTGGCGGGCCCAGCGTCGAGCGAGAGCGCCACGTCGAAGCGGGGCACCCCGTCGTCGCCCTCGGCCGCCACGAACGGCCCCTCCAGACGGGCCGACAGGGAGCCGGTGGCGCCCTCCTGCCGGCCGCCGGTGGGGGTGAGGCGCAGGCCGACGGCCAGCCGGCCGCTCGTGAACTGCTCCTCCTGGCCGGCGAAGGTCTGCTCGAGGATCTCGGCGACGCTCTCGTCCTCCTTCCCGCATGCGGCGAGGCCGCCGACGGACAGAAGGGCGAGGCAGAGCACGGCGAGGAGGCGACTGAGACGAGGCATATGGAGGAGGTGAAAGGCTGGGGCGGGACCCGCGGATGCTCCGGCGCGGTTGACGGCCACGGTAGCGTCGCGCCGGTGCGCGCCACGCTGGTTCTCGCCGCTCCGCTCGCCGCGCTTGCGCTCGCGCTCGCCCTCGCGCCGGCCGCCGCGCGGGCTGAGCATCGCGGTGGCGGAGGCGGCCCCTCGCGAGCTCTCCTCGTCCTCGGTGACGGCGGGGTCGAGGTGGTCGACGACCCGTTCCTGCCGCCCGCCGCTGCGCAGCCGGTCGCCCCCGCCCCGAGGCGTGACCGCACGGCCGGGCGCGCGGCCGCGCGGGGCACGGTGCGCGGCGCGCTGCGTGGCCTGCTCGCCACGGGCGCGATCACCCCGGCCCAGCACGACGCCTGGCGCTTCCAGTACCACCAGGCGCTGGACACGCGGCGCGATCTGCGGGGTGCCCGGCGCCTCGCGCTCGACGCGGTGATCGCCACCGTGGAGGAGCTGGCCGCGCGCGATCGGCTGACCGCCACACGCGCACCCGCGACGTTCCTCACCCTGCGACGCAACCGCGAATGGTGGAGCGAGGGCCGCCTGCTGCGCGCCGGCGAGCGGGTGCGCTTCGCCGGCAGCCAGCTCATCTGGGAGCATTACTCCGGCCAGGGGCTTCAGATCCAGTGGCTGGGTACGTTCGGCCGCGCCAACGCGTTGTTCTCCACCCGCGAGCACGACGAGGAGCTCGGCGCCTTGCTGGAGGAGGCGATCCCGCTGGCCACCCGCCGGGCCGGGGGCATCGCCTGGGAGAGCCTGTTCGCCTTCGGCGACGGGCGCGCCCCCTGGGTGAGCGGCCTGAGCCAGGGCACGGCGCTGCAGGCGCTGTCGCGCGCGGGGATCCGCCTCGGCCGCGGTCACTACCTGGGCACAGCGCGCAGCGCGCTTGGCATCTTCACTCGCCGCGCGCCCGAGGGCGTCTGGTCGGGGACCACCGCGCGGGCGCACTACCTGCAGTACTCGTGGGCCGGCGACCTGCGCATCTACAACGGCTTCGTGCAGGCGCTCAACGGGTTGTACGACTTCGCCAAGTTGGCCAACGACGATTCGGCGCGGGCGCTGTTCCTGCGCGGCGAGGCGCAGCTGCGCCGCGAGCTGCAGCGCATGGACACCGGCGGGTGGTCGCGCTACTCCAACGAGCGCGACAGCACGCTGCACTACCACCAGCTGCTGCGCGACTTCCTACGCGGGCTGTGCGAGCGCCTCGGCGAGGGCCGCCTGCCCGCCGACCCGGCGCCCTACTGCTCGCTGGCCCAGCGCTTCACCGATGATCTGCGCCGCGCCCCGGTGGCCGACCTGCGCTCGCGCTCGGCCACCGCCGGGCGCGCCAAGGCGGTGATCTTCACGATCGACAAGCCCGCCACGGTCACCATGACCGTCGCCCGCGGTGGCGAGGTGGTCGAGCGGGTGACGCGCGACGTGCGCGCCGGGCGCGCCCGGCTGATCTGGGACGAGCCCCGCCGCGCCGGCACGTACACGGTCACGCTGACCGCCACGGACCCGGCCGGCAACCGCACGACCGGGCGCGGGCCAATTCGCGTGAGGCGCTGACCCGCGTGCCGCGGCCACATGGCCGCCTCCGGCACCCTAGGAGCACGTGTCGCTATCGCGACCTGGGGACCCGCCTGCGGCGGCCACATGGCCGCCTCCGGCACCCCTAGGAGCATGTGTCGCTATCGCGACCTGGGGACCCGCCTGCGGCGGCCACATGGCCGCCTCCGGCACCCCTATGATCGCGCCCATGGTCACCTGGGTCCTCACCGAGCGCCTGCAGGCGACGGCCGGCGTGGCCGCCCAGCCGGGCTGGTAGGCCATGGCACGCTCCGACCAGGGACGCTCGGCGATCACCAGGGTGGCGACCGCCGCCGGGGGCGGCGCGCGTCGGGTGGGCCGCGCGTGGCAGAGGTCGGGAGCCGATCAGCGGGTGGCCGCGCTGGCGGCACTGGCGCTCCTGGCCACGATGTTCCTGCCCTGGTATCAGCTGACCACGTTGGCGGTACCCGGCGGGCGGCCGGTCAGCGGGGGCCAGAGCCTGAGCGCCTTCCAGGTGTTCACCTTCGTCGAAGCGGCGACCCTGCTCGTGGTTGCCGCGGTAGTGGCGCTGCTCTTCGCGCGCGCCGAGCGGCGCGACTTCCACCTGCCCGCGCGCGACGGCACGCTCCTGGCGGCCGCGGGCGTGTGGGTCTGCCTGCTGATCTTCTACCGCCAGCTCGACCAGCCCGAGCCCACCGCCGGCGCGCAGGCCGCGGCCACGGTCGGAGTCAACTGGGGCATCTTCCTGGCCTTCCTGGCCGCGCTGGTGCTGACCGCCGCGGGGGTACGCATGCGCGCGGCGACCGCGGGCGAGCGCGAGCCGCCCGCCACCCGCCGGCGTTCCGGAGGCCCGGCCGGGAACGACTCGGAGCCGCCCACCGCGCGCACCGAGGTGGTCCCCTCCCACGGCACGCGCACCGACGGCCAGCTGTCCTTCGACGACGCCCCCGAGGAGCCGGAGCCGCTGCGCCCGGGCGAGGTACCCCCCGCGCGCGACCGCTGATCGGCGAGCCGGCCGCTGCGGCCTGCCACACTGGCCGCATGCGTCGCTCGCTGTTGTCCGCGCCCGTCCTGCTCGCCCTGCTCGTCGCGGCCCCCGCCGCGCAGGCGGTCAACGGCGGGCGGGCCGCCACGCAGGACTTTCCGGCCATGACCGCGCTCGAGCTCGACGGCTCCTTTCGCTGTGGCGCGACGCTGATCCACCCCGAGGTCGTCCTCACCGCCGCGCACTGCGTGCTGGAGGGCGACGACCCGGTGGCGGCCCAGCGCCTCACGTTCCTGATCGGCCGGCGCTTGCTCGACGACGACAGCGCGGGTGAGGTGCGCCGCGGCGCCCAGGTCACCGTGCACGAGTCCTACGGCAAGCCCGCTCCCAACAGCAACGACGTCGCGCTGGTGCGCCTGACCCAGCGCTCCGGCCAGGAGCCCATGGGGATCCTGCCGCCCGACCAGCGGGCGCGCTGGTCGCCGGGCACCGAGGTCAAGGTCATCGGATGGGGCGCGAGGCTGCCCATCGGCCTGCTGGCCACCAATCAGCTCCAGGAAGCCCATGTCCCCGTGGTCTCCGACCCCGGCTGTGCGAACGCCTACGGCTCGGACTTCGACGCGCGGACCATGGTCTGCGCCGGGCGCACCGGGCGGGACGCCTGCCAGGGCGACTCCGGCGGGCCGCTCATGACGCTGGACGCCGACACGCGCCGCCCGCGCCAGATCGGCGTGGTCTCCTTTGGCTTCGGCTGCGGCTTTCCGGGCGCGCCGGGCGTCTACGCCCGCGTCGCCGACACCCCGCTTCACAGCTGGATCGCCGCGCGCGTGCCGCTGGGCGCCCAGGCGGGCGGCGGTGGAGACGGCGCTTCCGCCTCCGGCAACCTGATCCACCCCGCCAAGCTCGCGATCGCCCGGGCGCGCATCGACCGCTCCGACCGCGAACTGGACGTGCTGGCGCCCATCACCGGGCGGGCCTCGGGCGAGGTGACCGTCGCGCTGCGCGCGGCCGGGCGCACCCACCGCTTCACCGCGCCCGTGGACAGCGCGAACCGGCGCATCCGCTTCACCGAGCGCATCCCCGCCGAGCAGGCGCGCAAGGGCAGCGGCATCCTCACCATCAGCTATCCCGGCGACGGCGACACCCGCCCGCAGGAGCTGCGCCTGCGCGCCGCCCCCCGCGGCGCGCGGCTGGACCTCGACCGGCCCACGCTGAGCTCCGGCGGCCGGCTGCGCGCCAAGGGCACCATCACCTCCCGCGCCCGCGGGCTGGTCCGCGTGGGCCTCAGCTACGTCCACCAGGGCACCACCCGCGTCGTCGAGCGCAACGCGCGCATCAAGGACGGGCGCTGGCGCCTGAACGTCCGCCTGCCTGCCGAGGATGTGGCCCGCATCGGCGCCCGCACCGGCACGGTGCAGTCCACCACCGCCTTCACGGGCTACCTGCGCGAGCGCCTGCGCGGCGAGGCGCGGGCCTTCCGGGTGCTCGGAGCCCGCTAGCCGCGACCGGGGCGGTCGGCCCCGCGCAGGCGATCCAGCGTCGCGCCGGCCAGCACGACCAGCGGCGAGGGGAGGCTCGAGACGTTGGCCTGCGCGTGGACCTCGCTGCCCGCGGGCAGATCACGGCGCAGCGCGGCGACCAGGGCATCGGCGCGCTCTTCGGTCAGCGCGCCGATCAACACCCAGTGGCCGCGGCGGCGCACGTCGACACCCTCCGCCTCGAGGTCCGCGCCCAGCGCCTCCGCGTCGGCGCGCTCGGGCAGATGCGCGCGCACGGCCCAGTCGTACTCCCCTTCGGCCAGCGCCTCCTCGCGCTCGGCGGCCAGATGGCGCGCCTCCTCGGCCGCGCGGGCGGCGCCGTCTGCGGGCAGCGGCTCGCCGGGCGGGCGCCACGCCTCCTCGACGGGGTGCCAGCGGGTCAGCTCCACGGCACCGGGCAGCCGCTCGCTCGCGAGCAGCTCGCGCACGATGCGCTCGGCCTCGCGCACGCCATCCAGCGACTCCGCGTACAGGTGGACGACGGGCCCGTCGGCGCTGACCACCACGTCGCGTCCCAGGCGCGCCCGCGCCTCGTCGCCGACCTCCAGCGAGCGCAGCCGCTCGGCCAGCGCGTAGCCGTGCTGCTCGTCGTCGAGGGTCACCTCGAGCCGCCACTCGTCGCTGCCGCCAGTCATCGCCGTCACGCCTACCCGCCCTTCGCCTCGCGGTCACGCAGCTCCATGCGCCGGATCTTGCCCGTCAGCGTCTTGGGCAGCGAGTCCACGAACTCGATCCTGCGCGGGTAGGCGTAGGCCGAGAGGCGCTCGCGCACGTGGGCCTGGATCTCCCGGGCGCACGCCTCGGAGGGCTCGTGGCCCCGGACGATCACGATGAACGCCTTGACCACGTTGCCCCGCCGCTCATCGGGGCTGGCCACCGCGGCGGCCTCGGCCACCGCGGGATGCTCCAGGCACGCCGACTCGACCTCGAAGGGTCCGATCCGGTAGCCCGCGGCGATGATCACGTCGTCGGCGCGACCCTCGTACCAGACGTAGCCGTCCGCGTCCTCGCAGGCGGCGTCCCTGGTGTGGAACCACTCGCCCCCGAAGTCCTCGCGCGAGGCCCTGACCAGGGGGTGCTCAGAGCCGTCAGGCGCGGGTGGAGGCGGAGGCCATCCCCCTGGCCAGTAGCCCAGCGGATAGTGCGGGTTGGAGCGCGCGCGCAGGCAGATCTCGCCCTTCTGGCCCTGGGCGACGGGGCGCTCGTCCTCGTCGAGCAGCTGCACGTCCCAGCCGGGCATGGGCTTGCCCATCGAGCCCTCGCGCACCTCCATGAAAGGGAAGTTGGCCACGAGCGGATAGGACTCGGTCAACCCGTAGTAGTCGAGCACCGTCACGCCGTACTGCTCGCGGAACCACCGGATGGCCTCGGGGTTCAGCGGCTCGCCCGCCGAGCAGACGATGCGCAGGTCCTGCGGATAGCGCGCGCCGGCGTCGGGGACGGCCATCATGGAGCGCATGGCCGTCGGCGTGGTGAACACGTTGGTCGGCCGGTGGCGGGTCATGAAGGCCAGCTGGCGCTCCGGATCGAACCCGCCCCTGCGCTGGATGACCACCTGCACGGCCCCCAGGCGCCAGGGGCCCAGCAGCGGCGCGATGCCCGCCGCCCAGGCCCACTCGCCCATCCCGTGGAAGCGCTCGCCGTCGCGCACGTCGTGGCAGAGGGCGAACTCCTCGTGGCCCAGGATGTAGCGGTGGGCATGCAGGATGCCCTTGGCCATCCCCGTGGTGCCGCTGGAGTAGTAGAGCTGGGCGGGGTCGTCGGCGGAGGTGTCGACGCGATCGAAGTCGGTGGGCTGCGCGGAGAGGTCGACCTCGTCCAGGACGATGACCGCCTCCACGTGGGAGGGGTCGAGCCGCCCGGCGTTGGCCGCGTCGGTGATCAGCACCCTGGGCGCCGCGTCCTGCACGCGGTGTCGGATGCCGTCGTCGCCGTAGAGCACCGACATCGACAGCAGGATCGCCCCGCACTTCCAGGTGGCGAAGAAGGCCGCCGCGGTCTCGGGCGTGGGCGGCAGCAGCATGGCGACGCGATCGCCGCGCTGCACGCCGTGGGCGCGCAGCAGGTGCGCGAGCTGGTCTGAGCGGTCCTGCAGCTCCCCCCAGGTGACCTCGCGAACCCGCTCGTCGGGGTCCTCGTGGACCATCGCGAGCTTGTCGCGGGGATGCTTGTCGCACACGTCCTGGGCGATGTTGTAGCGCTCGGGCACCTCCCAGCGGTGCCGGGCACGGGCCTCCTCGTAGGTCAGCGCCGGCGTGGTGGCCATGCGGGGCTCCTCTCCTCCTTCGACTGCCGGGGTCCTACCCGTCCTCAGGCCGCGCCCGACTTCTCGAAGACGAGCCGGTGGTGCTCGAGCAACTCGCGTTCGAAGCACACGCGGTTGGGGCTCGTGCCCGGGGTGAAGGCGAGGCGGAAGTCGCGACTGGTCAGCCAGCGCGGCACGAGGCTGACCTTCAGCGCGGTCTTGCGCAGGCTGGGCTCCGCGAAGCGCTCGCGCCAGCGGCGGATCGTCTCGATGTAGTCCAGGCGGCCGCTCACGTTGGACACCAGCGCGAAGCCCGGTTGCGCGCAGCGGATGACCTGCTCGGCCCCCTCGGGCAGCCACGATCCCGGGAACATGCGCTGCATCAGCGCGAGGTGCCACGCGTCGGAGTCGCGCGGCGCGTCGATGTCGACCTGCTCGTAGGGGATCATGCGGGGGCCGAAGACCATCGTCTGCAGGTAGAGGCGCCCGCCCTCGGGCAGCATCTCCGCGATGTTGGCGAACAGCTGGCGGTAGATCGCCTCCTGGCGTCCGGCGGCGTGGTCCTCGGGCGAGCAGAAGTGCTCGAAGGCGCCCAGGCTGGCCACCGCGTCGAAGGACCCGAAGGTCTCGCGGGTCACCTCCCGCGCGTCGTGCAGGCGGACGTCGAGCCCGTGGCGGCGGCAGGCCGCCGCCTGGGCTGAGGACAGGGTGACGCCGACGCCGGTGGCACCCCGGCGGCGGATGAAGTCCAACAGACCTCCCCACCCGCACCCCAGATCGAGCACGCGCCGGCTCGGCCCGATCCCGATCTGCTCGGCCACGTACTCGTGCTTGCGCCGCTGAGCCTCCTCCAGGCTCAGGTCGAAGTCGCCGTCGAACTTGGCTCCGCTGAAGTCGGCCAGCTCGCCGAGGCTCAGCCGGAGGATCCGGTCGGTCAGGGAGTAGCTGAACTCGAGGTCCCGGCGGTCGGCCACCCTGGAGTTCTATCGCTGCGTGAGGTTCGCGGCCAGCGGCAGCAGGAACGCGGCCAGGGCGATCAGCCCGATGCCCAGCACGACGAGCGACCTGGAGCGCACGAGGTGGCCGGCCGTGCCGATGAGAAAGCCCGCGAGCATCATGATCACGAAGGGCACGGGGTTGGCCCCGAAGGAGGGGTTGTCCTCCAACTGGGTGAGCGCGAGCATGGCCACGGCCACCCGGCCATCCTGGCAGGCGTGCGGGAGGCCAAGGACACGCGCCCGGCCATCCACCTGCCCCGAGCGCCCTGGTGGTTGGGACCACGAGGCCCGCCTGTCACGATGGCCATCATGAGCGTCACGCCCGCCAGCGCGCCGGACCTCGCCGATCGGCTGCGCTCGACCGGCTACCTCCCCGGTGAGTCGACCGCGCTGGTCTCCTTCCTGGCCACCAGGTTGGGCAAGCCGGTGCTCGTCGAGGGGCCCGCCGGCGTGGGCAAGACCCAGCTGGCCAAGGCGCTGGCCGACGTGCTGGGCCGCCGCCTGGTGCGCCTGCAGTGCTACGAGGGCCTGGACGAGGCCAAGGCGCTGTACGAATGGAACTACCGCAAGCAGCTGCTGCGCATCCAGGCCGACCCGGGCACCGCCGGAGAAGCCGCTGGCCGAGCGGCGACCTGGCGCGAGGTGCAGGACGACATCTTCAGCGAGGAGTTCCTCCTCGAGCGCCCGCTGATGGACGCCATCGCCTCCCCCGAGCCGGTCGTGCTGCTGATCGACGAGATCGACAAGACCGACCAGGAGTTCGAGGCCATGCTGCTCGAGCTGCTCAGCGACTTCCAGATCACCGTGCCCGAGCTGGGGCGCGTGGAGGCGCGCACCCGGCCGGTCGTGCTGCTGACCTCCAACAACACGCGGGAGCTGACCGAGGCGCTCAAGCGCCGCTGCCTCTACCTGTGGTTGGACTACCCCGAGCCCGAGCTCGAGCTGGAGATCGTGCGCCTGCACGCGCCCGACCTGGGCGGCGACGTCGCGCGCAAGCTCGTGGAGGTCGTGCAGCTCGTGCGCGAGCTGGACCTGAAGAAGCCTCCCTCGATCGCCGAGTCCATCGACTGGGCCCGCGCGCTGTTGCTGCTGGGCGCGCGGGACATCGACCAGGACACCTTCCGCGAGACCATGTCGGTCATCGTCAAGCATCGCACGGACCTCGACGTCGTGGCCGAGCGAGTCGGCGTCAAGCTCGCGGCGCGCAGCGCAAACGGCGCCGCGGCCGGCGGGTAGGGTTCCGTGTCCGAGGCCCTCCACGGCCGGACGCCGCCGCCGGGCGAGGAGGGCATGGCCGCGCGACTGACCGACTTCGCGCGCGAGCTGCGCGTCGAGGGCGTGGCCACCGGCACCAGCGAGCTGCTCGACGCCCTCCAGGCGCTGGGCGAGATCTCCTGGACCGATCCCGATGCCTTTCGCGAGACGCTGGCCGCCACGCTGGCCAAGTCCCCGGAGGACCGCCGCGTCTTCGAGCTGATCTTCGAGCGCTTCTTCTTTCACGCCGCCGAGGCCGCCGCGGTGCGCGAGGACGTGCGCGAATCCGGCCCGTCCACCCCCGGCGGCGACGGTGACGGCTTCCAGGAGCAGGCGGGGGACTTCGACGTCGAGATGCTGCGCCAGGAGATCGCCCGTGCGCTGCGCGACGGCCGGGAGGGCGCCATGCGCGACCTGGCCCGCCTGGCCATCGCCGCCTTCGGGCGCCCGGACGAGGGCTCGGGCGTGATCGGCGTGGACGTGCAGCGCATCCGCCGCCGGCTGGGCCTGCGCCCCGAGCCCCACCCCGACCTGTCGCCGGCCGACCCCCGCCGCGACGGGCTGCCCCGGGAGGGACTGCGCCGCTTCGAGGCGCTGCTGCGCCGCGAGCTCGAGCGCGCGCAGATCGAGCGCACCGAAACGCTGCCCGCCTCCCGCCCCCTCAACGAGCTCGACCGCGCGCTGCCCTCCGGGCCGGCCCAGGACCTCGCAGCCGTGCACCGCGTGGTGGCCCAGCTCAAGCGGCGCCTGAAGACCCAGGGCCAGGAGCACCGCGGCGCACGGCGGCGCACGCATGTGGACATCCGGCGCACCATGCGCGCCTCGCTGCAGACCGGCGGCGTGCCCATCGTGGTCAAGGAGCGCCCGGTGCGCCCGCGACGGCCCGAGATCTACGTGCTGTGCGACGTGTCGACCTCGGTGACCAGCGCCTCGGTCTTCTTCCTGTCGGTGCTGCACGCGCTGCACGACGCCTTTCGCAAGATGCGCTCCTTCGTGTTCATCGAGCGCATCAGCGAGGTGACCGGCGTCTTCGAGCGCGAGCGCGACTTCCGCGCCGTGAGCGAGGCCATCGCCCGCGACGCGGGTGTGGCCGACGTGTCGGGCTACACCGACTACGGGCGCGTGTGGAAGGAGTTCCGCCAGCAGGTGGAGGACGACCTGCACCGGCGCGCGACGGTGATCGTGCTGGGCGATGCGCGCACGAACGGCCGCGACCCGCGCGCCGACCTCTTCGCGGTCATCGCCCGCGAGGCCGGGCGGACCTTCTGGCTCAACCCCGAGCCGCGCCTGTACTGGAACTACGGCGACTCGGTGATCTCCGCCTACGAGCCGCACTGCGAGGCCTTCGAGTGCTGGACCACCGGCCAGCTCGAGGACTTCGTCAAGGCACTGACCACCCCCCGGCGTGGAGGCGGCTGAGCGCGCGCGGCCGGCGGCCGTCGCGCTGGAGGGCGTGGGCCGCTCCTACCCGCGCCGGGGCGGCGGACCGGTCGCGGCGCTGGAAGGCCTCTCGCTGCAGGTCGGCGACGGCGAGGTGGTCGGCGTCGTGGGGCCCTCGGGCTGCGGCAAGACGACGCTGCTGGAGCTGGTGTGCGGTCTGCAGGCCCCCGACGCGGGGCGGGTGGAGGCCCGGCCCGCCGTGCTCATGCCCCAGCGCGACGGGCTGCTTCCCTGGCTGGGCGCGCTGGACAACGCCGCCCTGGCCCTCCGGGTGACCGGCGCGGGACGGGAGGAGGCCCGCGCTGCCGCGCGCCCCCTCTTCGCCACCTTCGGCCTGGAGGGCTTCGAGGCCGCGCGGCCGGGGGCGCTCAGCGCGGGGATGCGCCAGCGGGTGGCCTTCCTGCGCACGCTGCTGGCCGGCAAGCCGGTGCTGTGCCTCGACGAGCCCTTCGGCGCCCTGGACGCGCTGACCCGCGCGGGGATGCAGGCGTGGCTGGCCGAGGCCCTGGCCCGCGAGGCGCGCACGGTGCTGGTGGTCACCCACGATGTCGAGGAGGCTCTGGTGCTGGCCGACCGCGTGGCGATCCTCTCCCCCCGGCCGGGCCGGGTGGTGGCCGAGCTCGACGTCGACTCGCCCCATCCGCGCCGGCGCACGGATCCCGCGCTGGGAGCGTTGCGCGAGCGCGCCCTGGAGGCGTTGGGGGAAGCGGTGGGCACGTGAGCGGGCCCCGCCGGGCGCTGCCTGCGCTCGCGCTCGTCCTCGCCCTCCTGGCCGCCTGGGAGCTCTACGCCCGAACCGGGGGCGTCGATGCGCTCGTCCTTCCCGCGCCCACCGCCATCGCCATCGCGCTGTGGAACGACCGCGCGCTGCTGTGGGCCAACTTCCTGGTCACCGCCATCGAGGTGGCGGGCGGCCTGGCGGTCGGCCTCGCGCTCGGCGGTGTGCTGGGCGTCGCCCTGCACCTCAGCGGTGTGCTGCGCGGAGCGCTCTATCCCGTGCTGGTGGCCAGCCAGGCCATTCCCATCGTGATCGTGGCGCCGCTGGTGGTCGTGTGGTTCGGCTTCGGGCTGGCGCCCAAGCTGGCCATCATCGCGCTGGTCTGCTTCTTCCCCGTGGTGGTGACCACGCTCGACGGCCTGCGCGCCGTCGACCGCGACTTGCTCAAGGTCATGCGCACCCTGGACGCCCCGCGAGGAGCGGTGCTGCGCTTCGTGGAGCTGCCCGCCGCCCTGCCCGCGGCGCTCAGCGGCGCGCGGATCGCCGTGGCGGTGGCGGTGATCGGCGCGGTGTTCGCCGAGTACGCGGGCTCCAGCGAGGGGCTGGGCTTCCTGATGGGGCAAGCTGTGCCCCGCCTGGAGACACCCCGGGCGTGGGCGGCCGTGGTGGTGCTCGCCGCCTTCTCCGTCACCCTGTTCACCGCCCTGGGCGCCCTGGAGCGCCGCCTGACCCCCGATCCACGAGCCCGAACGCCTTGACCCGCCCCCATTCCCCCACAGCGCCTCGCGGCGCCCCTCCCCGCCGGCCACGACGATCGGCCGGCGGGGCCCTCGTCGCGCTCCTCGCCACCCTCACGCTGACCGCCTGCGGCGAGCGCGGCGAGCCGCTGGAGCCGGGGTCGCTGACCGAGCGTGACCCGACGCCCTTCACGCTGGCCCTCAACCGCCTGCCCGACGCCACCCACGCCGGGCTCTTCACCGCCCGCGAGCAGGGGAACTTCACGGCCGCCGGGCTGGCGGTCGACCTGCGCACCCCGCCCGACCCCGCCGCCCCCCTGCGCGCGCTGGAGGCCGGGGAGGTCGACATGGCCATCCTCCACGAGCCCGAGCTGCTGCTGGCGCGCGACCGCGGCGCGGACCTCGTGGCCGTCGGTGCGCTGGTCCAGGAGCCGCTGACCTCGCTGATCTCCACCGGCGCCGACGCGGTGCGCGACCTGCGCGCCGTGGCCGGGGAGCGGGTGGCCACGGGCGGCCTGCCCCACCAGCAGGCGCTGCTGCGCGGAGCGCTGCAGGAGGCGCAGGTGCCGCCCCGCGAGGTGGCCATCGCCGACGCGGGCTTCGGCCTCCTGCCCGCCACGGTCTCCGACCGCGTGGCCGGTGCCTTCGGCGCCTTCTGGAGCACCGACGGCGTCGCCCTGCGCCGCCGCGACCGCGATCCGGTCGTGCTGCGCGTGGACGAGGCGCTGGACGTGCCCGCCTACGCCGAGCTGGTCTTCGTCGTGCGCGCCCGCGACGCGCGCGAGCGCGGCCCGGTGCTGCGCCGCTTCCTGCAGGCCGCCGCCCGCGGCCACCGCGCGCTGCGCGAGGATCCCCGGCGGGGTGTGGAGGCCCTGCGCGCAGCCCGGCCCCGGCTGGACCCGCGCGTCCTGCCCTTCACCGTGAACGAGACCCTGCCCCTCTTCGCCCCCGACGACGAGGAGTTGCCCTTCGGCCACCAGGACACCCGCAGGTGGCAGCGCTTCGCGTCCTGGATGGTCGACAACCGCCTGCTCAGGCAGCCGCCCGAGGCACGGGAGGCGCTGACCAACGAGTTCCTCCCGGGCCTGGGCCTGGCGCCGAGCGAGCGCCCGGGCGGCTGACGGCGACGGGCCTGCGGGCGCGCTCGGGCGCCGGGGGGGCGGCGGCCATGACGTGGGCGCCGGCCAGGCCCGCCCAGCGCCCGTAGGGGGCGAAGGCCTCGAGCACCTCCTCCTCTGACACACGCGCTGCGGGGTGGCCCCCACTGCGCGCGCGGCCCAGCAGCTTGCGGAAGTTCAGGTCGCCGGCGGGGACCACGTCGTAGCGGCCCTGACCGTGCAGGGCCAGGCAGTCGACCGTCCACGTGCCCACGCCCGGGATCGCGCGCAGGCGCGCCCAGGCGCGCTCGTGCTCGGGCGCGTCGAGATCGATCCGCCCGTGCGCCACCTCGCGCGCCACGCGCACCAGCGTGAGCGCCCGGCGGGGCGCGAGATCCCAGCTCTCCAGCCGCGCCGGGGCACAGCCCGCCAGCGCCGCCGCCGAGGGCGCCGCCCGCAGGCCGCTGGTCGCGCACCGCCGTCCCAGCGCGGCGACGATGCGCCGCTCGATGGCCGCGGCGTGCACCAGCTCGATGAGCTGCTCGCATACGGCCCAGGCCAGCGCCTCGAAGGGCGAGCGGCGGGTGACCCGCAGCCACGGGCGCCGGCGCACCGCGGGCCCGATCCACGGATCCCATCGGTACGCGTCGTGAAAGGCACGCAGGTCCTCGTCGACGCCCAGCGCCCAGCGCACCCAGCCCAGCGCGTGGTCGGCCACCGCCCGCTCGTGCGCCCAGGCGCCCAGCACCACCCGCTCGCGCGCGGGCTGGGCGGCGCGGACCACCGCCGTGGCGCTGTCGACGACCACGAGGCGCTCGAGCACGCCGCCGCGCCGGCGCCACAACCCGTCCATGGTCCCCCCCGGCAGGCGGAAGGCCCAGGCGGGGCGGACCTCGCCACGGACGTGGGCGGGCAGAGCGGCGCTCAGGTCGGCGACGGAGGCGGGAGGCGGCGCTGGCACGGGGCGGGCACCGTACCGGCGGGGGCGGCGGGCGGCTCGTCGTGCGGAGGAGGGTGCCGCGCGGCCCGATGAGCAGTCCGCCAGAACCCGCGACGCGACTGGGGAAGGCCACTCGACGGCGGGCTACCGCCGCTCGCCCAGCACGTGAACGTCGATGAGGAACGACCGCGTCCCGGCCACCGGGCCGATCGCCCGTCCGCGCCGGCGCGCAGCGCGGCGGGCGCGGCGCGCGTGGCGACCGCGGAAGGCGGCCACGGTGACCAGCCCGGCCAGGAAGCTCGTCGCCGCGACGGCGGCAGCCTGCACGGTCGGCTGGGCCAGCGCCGGGATGTGCGCGCCATCGTCGGGACCGGCCAGCTCGCCGTCGACCTCCTCGGCGGCCGCGACGGGCAGGCGATCACCGTTGGCGCTCATGCGCGGGCCAGCTTACCTACAGCGCCCGGTCGTACACGCGGTAACGCTTGACGATCCGCCCGCCCATGGCCTCCATCCCGCGGTTCATGGCGCGGTTGGTCTCCAGGATCCAGCCCATCTCGCCGCCATGCTGCGGGGTGCGCGCGGCGGTGTCGAAGTGCTCGACGTAGAAGGCCGCGGCTATCCCGGTGTGCTGAAACTCGGGCTTGACGCCCAGGAAGCCCACGCGCACGCGGTCGACGATCGCCCGCCGGCGCAGGTAGTGCCACCAGCCCAGGGGCAGCAGGCGCCCGTTCATCCGGCGCAGCACCTGGTTGATGTCGGGCACGGTGATGGCCACCCCGACCGTCTCGCCGTCGCGCTCGGCCACCATGAACCAGTTGCGGTCGAAGACCAGCTGCAGCTCCTGGGCGTAGGCGTCGAGGTCCTCCTTCGCATAGGGCACGAAGCCCCAGTTCTCCGTCCAGGCGGCGTTGTAGACCTCGGCGAAGGCGTCGAGGTCGCGGCGCAGCGTGCGCCGCGACATGCGCCGCAGCGTGATGCCGTGCCTGGGCTGCAGCTGCTCGGCCAGCTCGAAGAGGACCGGCAGCATCCTCGCGCGGTCGGAGAGCTCGAGGTTCCACATGAACAGGTCCACCGCCTTGGCCAGACCGGCCTCCTCACAGCGCTGGGCGTAGTAGGGCGGGTGCCAGGGCTGCTTGATCATGGGAACCAGTTCGAAGCCCTCGATGAGCACCCCGGCCTCGTCGTTCATGGTCAGGTCAAACGGACCGACCATGCGATCGCGCCCGCGGGCGCGCAGCCACGCGGCCGCGGCGTCCAGCAGCGCGGGGGCCACCTCCGGGTCGTCCTCCAGCTCCAGGAACCCGAAGTGGCCCCAGGCGTTGGCGTGGAAGGCGTTGAAGTTGCGGTCGATCTGGGCGGAGATGCGCCCGACCACCCGGCCGTCGCGCCAGGCCAGGAAGTAGCGGGCCTCGCCGTGGCGGAAGTAGGCGTTCAGTCTCCGGGACAGGAAAGCGTGGCGCTCCAGGCGCAGCGGCGGCACCCACTGCGGCGAGGTAGAGTGCAGACGGAACGGGAGCTCGACGAACTCGCGCAGCTCCGCCCGCGTCGTCACCGGGCTCACCTCCAGCACGGCGCGCCACCCTACATGCCCAGCACCTCCACCGACGTCTTCGCCAAGGTTCGCGGGCACGAGCGCGCCGAGCAGCTGCGTGCCGCCCGCGAGGCGGACGTGCTGCCCTACTTCCGCGTGCTCGAGGGCCCGGCCGGCCCCGAGGTGGAGATGGAGGGCGCCCCGCGCATCATGCTGGGCTCCAACAACTACCTGGGCCTCACGGGGGACCGGCGCGTGGTCGCAGGCGCACGCGACGCCCTCGAGCGCTACGGCACCGGGCTGACCGGCTCTCGGCTGCTCAACGGGACTACCCCGCTGCACCTCGACCTCGAGGCCGAGCTGGCCGCCTGGATGGGCACCGAGGCGGCCATCGTGTTCACCACCGGCCACCAGGCCAACGTGGGCACGCTGGGCACGCTGCTGGACCCCGGCGACACGGTGGTGGCCGACTCGGGCGACCACGCCTCGATCCTCGACGGCTGCCTGCTCTCGCGGGCCAAGCTGCGCCCGTACCGCCACAACCGCATGGACAAGCTGGAGCGCGCGCTCGAGCGCGCCCGGGGCGACGGCGGGGGCGTGCTCGCGGTGGTCGACGGCGTGTTCTCCATGGAGGGCGACGTCGCGCCGCTGGGGGAGATCGCCGACCTCTGCGAACGCCACGGCGCGCGGCTCATGGTCGACGAGGCCCACGGCGCCGGAGTGCTGGGCGCCCGCGGCGCCGGCGCCGCCGAACTGCTGGACGTCGAGGACCGCGTCGACCTGCGCATGGGAACCTTCTCCAAGTCGCTGGCCTCCTGCGGCGGGTTCATCGCCGGCTCGGAGGAGGTCGTGGACTTCCTGCGCGTGTCCAACCGCGCCTTCCTGTTCACCGCCTCCTCGGTGCCCGCCGCGGTGGGCGCCGCGCTGGCCGCGCTGCGCATCGTGCGCTCCTCGGAGGGCCCCGGCCTGCTCGACGCGGTGCTCGACGCCGCACGCCACCTGCGCGCGGGGCTGCGCGAGCGGGGCTTCAAGGTGATCGACGATCCGTCGGGAATCGACACCCCGATCATCCCCGTCCTGGTGGAGGACGACTGGAAGGCCGTGCTGCTGTGGCGCGCCCTCTATGACGCGGGCGTCTACGTCAACGTGGCCATCCACCCCGCGGTCCCGCCGGCCGGCGCGCTGCTGCGCACGAGCGTGATGGCCACCCACACCCCCGAGGTGCTGGACCGCGCCCTCGACGCCTTCGCCGCGGTCCGAGAGCGCTTCGAGGCAGCGCACGGTCCGCTCCCCCGGTGAGGATCCAGCGAGTCCACTCGGGTCACCCTCCCGTGAAGAACGCGTGAACGCGAAAAGCTCGCTCTGAGCGAGTGAGTTGGACGTTTGGTCATTGACCCAGGGCTGCCCGGCTGGCATAGCTTCGATCTCAGCGCGCCGCGGCGCCTCCCGGGAGGAGGAGACGAGGGTGATGGACACCGGCTGCGCGCTTGCACGAGCAAACCGAAACGAGTGCCGTCCGCAACCAGCGGGCGGTGGGAGAACAGATGAACGCGACAGCGACGATTCCCCCTGCGCCGCAGCACATGAACGCCCTTCGCCAGGCCAACGAGGTGCGCCTCGCCCGTGCCGAGCTCAAGCGCCGGGTCGCCGACGGTGAGGTGCGCGCCGCTGAGGTGGTCCGCGCATGCCCCTGGGAGGCGCGCACCATGACCGTCTTCGAGCTGCTCATGAGCCAGCGCCGCTGGGGGAGCACCCGCTCGCGGAGCTTCCTGACCCGCACGGAGGTCCCCGAGACCAAGCGGCTAGGGGCGCTGACCGAGCGCCAGCGTGACGCCGTGGTCGCCGGACTGCAAAGGACCCGGTGATCGGTCCGCCACCGCCGGAGGACTCGGGCGGTCCAGATCCGCTAGGAAGAGGGGATGGCCCTCTCCCTCCTGACAGGCTTTCCGGGCTTCATCGGCCGCCGGCTGGCGAAGCACCTGCTCGACGACGATGCCGACGCCACCGTGGTGGCGCTCGTCGAGCCGCGCATGCTGGCGGCCGGCCGCGACGTAGCGGCGGAGATGGACCCCGAGCGCATCCAGGTGCTGTCGGGGGACATCGCCGACCGCCGGCTCGGCCTCGAGGACGGGGACTACGACCGCCTCACCGCCGACGTGAGGCGGGTCTTCCACCTGGCCGCGATCTACGACCTCGCCGTGCCGGTCGAGCTCGCCCAGCGGGTGAACGTCGACGGCACGGGCAACGTCCTCGAGTTCTGCATCGCCGCGACGGCGCTCGAGCGGCTCGCCTACGTGAGCACCGCGTACGTGGCTGGTTGGCGCCGCGGGGTCGTCTACGAGCACGAGCTGGTGATGGGGCAGGGGTTCAAGAACCACTACGAATCGACCAAGTTCCAGGCCGAGGTCTGGGTGCGCGAGGCGATGGACCGCGTTCCCACCACCATCGTGAGGCCGGCGATCGTCGTCGGCGACTCGCGCACGGGCGAGACCCAGAAGTTCGACGGGCCCTACTACCTCCTCCGAGCCATCTCGCAGGCACAGCGCGCCCGGAGGGCGATCCCCCAGTTCGGCCGCCTCGAGGCCACGTTCAACGTGGTGCCGGTCGATTACGTGGTCGCCGCTATCGCCGCGGCGGCCGCGGAGCCTGAGGCGCTTGACCAGACGCTCCACCTCGTCGATCCCGAGCCACTGACGAGCGGTCAGCTCGTGACCCTGCTCTCGGAGCGCTATGCCGGACGCCCGCCCCAGGGCCGCATCCCCGCCTCGCTCGTCGAGGCGTCGCTGCGCCTTCCGGTGGTCCGCACGCGCTTCGGTGGCACGCCGCGCGAGTCGATCGCCTACCTCAACCACCCGGTGCGCTTCGACACCCGCCGCGCGATGAACGTGCTCGCGAGGCATGGGCTGGCGCCGCCGAAGTTCCACGACTACGTGGACCGGATGGTTGAGTTCTTTCGCAGTCACGAGCACGACGAGGCGCTCAGGCCGAAGACCACGGCGTGAGCGCGTCCGCGGGGATGCCGAATGCATGCGCAGGCAGGGGGTCGACGTGCCCGACCCCAAGCCAGGTGAGGGCGGCATCGTCCTGAGCGGCCCGCGCGGCGGCGGCGACGCTTGCGCCATGGAGAGAGCCGCAAAGAAGTGCGCACGAGTACCTGCGCGACGTGCCGCTCCCTACCAGAAGTGCGCCATCCGCCGCCCGCATCGGTTAGGGTCAGCGCGGCCGACAACAAATATCTGGAGGGGCGTGTGAGGACGAGCGAACGGGGGACGCGAGCCGTGGCGGTTTTGCCCGCCGGATCGAGGCGCGCGAGCTGGGTGCTGCTGCTCGGCGCCTGCCTCTGCCTCGTTTTCGCGCTGGCGCCGTGGAGCGCGCTCGGACAGACCGCCACGCCGACGTTCGCCTACAGCGGCGTCGCCGATGCCTACGTGACCCAGGCGCTGCTCGCGCCCAGCCCGACCCAGCCCGCCGCGGTCGAGGCCACCGTCGGCGAGACCACCGGCGCGGTGAACTCCGCGGCCAACATCATCCCCGACTCCCCGGGCAGCCCCGAGAACGAGGCGGAGGACTTCTCCGTGGGCACGGCGACCCCGCTGCGCCTGGCGGCCGGCGGGGAGACACTCGCCCAGCCCTTCTCCGTCCAGTCCTCGGCTCCGGCCGACGCCGGGGGCAGCAGGGCCCTGCTGGACATCAACGAGCCGCCGCTGACGCTGCAGGTCACGCGCGCGGAGACCCAGAGCCAGGCCGCTCTGGACGCCTCGACCGCAGCGACCCAGAACGACGTCGTGATCGCCAACGCGGTGCTCGAGGGCGCACTGACGCTGCCGGCCGGCAGGTCCAGTTCCGACGTGGCGCGCACGGCCGACGGCGCCATCCGCGGCTTCTCCGACTGTGCGGTGGACGCGCCGACCACCCTCCTGGCCGACCCGGCCACGGGTGAGGCGCTGATCACCGCCCAGGCCATCACGGCCTCCAGCGAGAGCACCGCCAACGGCACGACGTCGAACAACACGACGGACTTCCGGGTCCTCGGGCTGGCCATCGCCGGCGCGGAGGGCATCACGATCGACGCGGTGCCCGCTCCCGACCCCAACTTCGTGAGGGTGACGGTGAGGCTCGCCGGCGGGGAGGTGCTCACGGCCGACCTGCCGCGTGGCGTGAACCTTCTCGATCCGCGGAACTTCCCCCAGCCGGCCACCGGGGGCGCCGACGTCCCGCTCGGCCAGATCATCGAGGTGCTGGATCCGGTGCTCACGCCACTCTTCGGTGACGGTGGGGCGCTCGACGGCACGGAGCTGATCCTCGGCGAGGGAAACTCGATTGACGGCGACGGCACCTTCGCAAGCGGCTTCATCAACGTCATCCCCCTCGACGTCGGGCTCGCCAACAGCCCGATCACCAGCGCGGTCGTCTGCCACGCGACCTCGGCGGTCAACGCCGTGCGGGCCGACGCGGTCGACTTCACGCCTGTGCGCGAGGCCACGCCGGCCGAGACCATCTTCACCAACCCGGTTGCCGCCGCCTCGCCGTCCCCCGAGCCGGAGCCCGAGGAGGAGGAGGAGCGCGAGGAGGAGGAACCCGAGGAGAAGGAGCCCGCGAGGGAGGCGAGGGAGGAGCGCCAGGAGGAGCCGGAGGAGCTGCCCTTCACGGGCCTCGCGCTCGCGCCCATCGCCGCCGGCGGACTGTGGCTGGTCGTCGGCGGGTCGCTGCTGCGGATGTTCGCGGGCCGGCGTCGCGAGTAACGCTTTCGCGACCCGGGGGCCCGCCGCCGGCGGGTGACCTCGCGCGGGACTCGGCGCCGCGGCCAACTGACCGCTCCGCCACCCGCGGGTCCGCCTCTGTCGCCCTAGGCGAGGGCGAAGCCGGGTCCCCGGGTGGCGATCTCGAGGATGTGCCCGTCGGGGTCGCGCAGGTAGATCGAGCGAAAGCCCCCGCGGTCGAAGACGTCGGTGCACTCCACGCCGCGCCCGCGCAGGTAGTCGCGCCACGCCTCCTGCTCCTCGGCGCTGTCCACGACGAAGGCGACGTGATGGGTGGAGCCCACCCCCACCGAGCCGTCGGCCATGTCGGCGTACTCGAGAAAGGAGATCAGGGTGCCCGGCGTGCCGGTCGCATCGCCGAACCAGAAGTGGCGGGCGTCGGGGTCGTCGTCGTTGGCCTGGCGCTGGACCAGGGCCATTCCCAGCGTGTCGCGGTAGAAGGCGGTCGTGCGCTCCAGGTCGCGGCAGATCGCGGTGACGTGGTGCAGGCCGCGCAGGGCCATCCGCTTGGGCTCGTCGGCCACGGCGCAAGCCTATGAGAAGCACGAGACCGATCGACCCGCGCGCTCAGGCACGGAAGGACAGGCCGCCGGCACGGCGGCGGAAGGTTCTCCGCAGCCCCCACCAGGCCAGGGCGAAGACCACGACGGCCAGGACCAGCGGCGCGACGGGCCCGAGGAGTCCGAGCGCGAAGAGGACCGTCCCGCTGCCCACGCCCGCCGCGCCCGCCAGCAGGGTGGTGTGGGAACGAAAGCCCGCGAAGTGCTCGCGGATGGACAGGTCGAGCGTGGCCAGGCCGACGAGCGCCAAGCCGAAGGCCAGCAGCGTGACGGCGCGCCGGCCGGTGGCGAAGAAGCCCACCACGATGAGCACCAGGCCCACGAGGATGCACAACTCCACCAGCGGGAACGGGGCCCACGGCGGCTTGGGTGCCTCGTCGAGCCGAGCGCGTCGGCGCGGTGGTCCGGTGCGCGGCGACGCCGGCGCAGCCGGCTGGGCACGCGGCACGCCCGGTCCACCCCGCTTGCGGCTGCGGCGACCCATCAGACAGGGTCAGTTGACGAGCGTCTCTCGGGGCCCGCCTCGGTCGGCCCCGTCCGCCGCCCGAGGCACCGGGAGATCCTCTCGGGGCCCGCCTCGGTCGGCCACGTCGGCCGCCCGAGGCACCCGTAAGGGACAGCCCGATGAGAGCTTGACCTGCCACCACCCCATCAGCATGCCGATGAGGCCCAGGCGGGGACGGACCTCCCAGGCGCCGCAGCCGGGCACCCCGAGATCCTCGCGCTCGAGGCGCACGAACTTGTACCGGCGCGGATCCAGACGCATCTTCTCCAGCAGGACCCGGTTGCGCTGCTGGAGCTCGCCGCGGCGGGCCAGGGTCGCGCGCGCGTCGCGCAGGCGTAGCGAGAGATCGTCGCGCAGGGTTTCGAGCTCGCCTAGGCCCAGCACCCGCGGACCGCCGGTGCGCGTGACGGACACGTCGAGGGCCTGGCCGGGGAAGGCGGCGACCACGCAGGCGCCCAGGTCATGCTCGAGGCGGGCGATCTGGTCGCGCAACGAGCGCCGTGCGGCGCGCTGGTCGGGAGCGACCGCAGCGACAGGCCTATCTGCACCGGAGGGCCAACGGAGGGTGGTTTGGTGGGTCTCGTCGAGGACGACCATCAGCTGCCGCTCGTGCCGCGCAGAGGGTACAGCGGCCTCGAGGCTATCGAGCACGTCCAGGCTCAGTCGGCGAGCGCGTCGAGGGACAGGTCGAGAGCCTCCTCGACGTGGATGGCCGGCACTCCGTCGACGGCGACGCTGTAGAGACGCAAGCGCTCGGTGGCCCGCGTGACCTCGCGCCCACCGGCCACCGAGCCGAACAGCACGGCGACCGCCTCGTGTTCATCGGCCACGACCAGGCGCCCGCGCACCAGGTCGGGGGCCAGGTCGCCGCTGCCCAGCCGCTCGCGCTCGCGGGCGGGGCGCAGGCCAAGCGCGCCTTGGAGCGCCCCGTCGTCCAGCGCCCACACGGGCACACCCGTCTCCACCAGCGCGATGAGCAGCGCATCCTCCAGGCGCCCGCGGGCGCGGAAGCCGCCGTGCACGAGGCGGTCCATGGCCGCGGCCTCGATCGGCGTGCGCTCCACGTCGGGATCCAGGCCGACGTGGCGGTGGAAGACGCGGTAGGCGTGCGGGATCGGGTTCTGGCGCAGGGCGATGGCCTGGGGGCCGCCCAAGCGGCTGGAGAGGCGGCGCAGCCAGCGCCGGGCGCCCGGCGTGGAGCGCCCGCCCATGTGGTCGGCGGTCACCTCGACCAGGCGCAGCTGGGGGAACTCCTCGGCCAGCTCGGGATCGACCCAGCCTTCGCGGGGCGCTGAGACGGTCATCGCGGTGGCTTCCAGCCCTGCGAGCGCGCGCGCTCCACGATCCGGGCCACGCGCTGTTCGAAGACGGCCTGGTCGAGGTCGCCCAGGGTCGTGGCCCGCACCACGCCGTCCGGCGTGGCGAAGGTGAGGTAGGGGCAGACGGCCACGCCGTAGAGGTTGGCCAGCACGCCGTCGCGGTCGAAGCCCACGGGGAACGACCAACCCCGCTGGCGCACCAGCTCGCGCAGCTCGTCGCGCTCGCCACGGATGGCGACCGCCGCGAAGCGCACGCCGGGGAAGTCCTCACGCGCGGCCTCCATGCGCTCCAGGACCCCGGTGCAGTCCGCCCCGCGCGTGGCCAGGAAGGCCAGAACCAGAGGCGCGCCCCGGTCGCGGGGACAGACCGTGAGCACCTGCCGGCCCTGCACCGTGCAGGCCGGGGGCTCGCCGTCGGCCCCCTCCCCCGGCCCGGGGTTGACGTTGGCGTCGCCCTCCAGCGACGAGCGCACGAGCGGGACAGCGAACGCCGGCAGGGGCGTGCCCGCCGTCAGCCCACGGGCGCCCACGCCGCCGGCGGAGGTCAAGGTGTTCACCGCGATGTAGGTCAACACCACGATGGCCGCGATCCCCACGAGCCACGAGCCCCGCGACGGGCGGGGACGCGAGGAGGACAGCGTCCTGGCGACGCCCGGCGGCGGCGTGGGCGCGCTCACGCCGGCTGCCGCGGGCGCGGACGGCGCAGGCGCGGGCGCGGCAGGGAGGGCCGGCCCAGCCGCGGGCGGCGAGGTCGCAGGCGGGCCACGGTGGCGCCCGCGCCGGCCACCCCGTCGCGCAGCAGCTGCGGCCGCTCGGCCACCACCAGGACCGCGGGGAGCACGACGAGCACGCCGAGCAGGGACACGCCGAGGTCGACCACGGTGACCGCCCCGAAGTCGCGCAGCATGCGGATGTCCGACACCACGAGCACCGCGAAGCCGGCGATCGCGGTCAACCCCGAGGCCAGCACGGCCGTCCCCGTCGAGGCATAGGTGGCGCGCAGCGCCACCGACGTCGGCAGGCCCTTGGCGCGCTCGGCGCGGTAGCGCTCGCTGAGCAGCACGCTGAACTCGGTGGAGATCGCGATGACCAGCGCGCCGAGCGTGACCGACATGGGGTTGAGCGGCACGCGCAGCAGGTAGAGCACGAGCGCCGACCAACCGGTGGCCAGCACGATCGGCGCCAGGGGCACCAGCGCGCGGCGCGGCGCGCGCAGCGCCACCAGCAGCACCAGCGCGACAGCGAGCAGGCCGGCCACCAGCGTCAGCACGCGGCGCGGATGCGAGGAGATCTCCGCGTTGGCCTGGGCGGCCAGCACCGGAAGCCCGACCAGCTGCGCATCCACGCCCTCGGGCGGATCGAGCTGCGCGCGCATCGCCTCCACGACCTCCTGCTGGCGGTCGAGGGGCATGAGGCGGATGCCGAAGCTCAACGTGGCCGCGCGGCGATCCTCGCTGATCACGCTTCGGGTGAAGTACGCCGGCACGGCGCCCAGCAGCGCCTCGATCTGGGCGCGGTCGGGCGGCGCGGCGGAGGCGCCGTCCTGGCCGCCGCCCAGCAGGTCCGTGAGCGAGAACGCCGGGCACAGCGTCGCCGCGCCGCAGCCGCGATCCGCGCTGGGGCCGGCGCGGGCCAGGACGCGGTCCTGGAAGTCGGCCATCCAGCCCACCACGCGCGGGTCGGTCAGGTCGTCGCTCTCCACCAGCACGTCGATGGTGCCGCCCACGCCCGAGGCCCGCTGCAGCGCCTCCAGGTCGGCCAGGGCGGGCAGTGAGGCGGGCGCGAGGCGCTGGATGTCGGACTCGACCTCGAGCTGCGTGTCGAGCGCCCACCCGGCCAGCGCCAGGACCAGGGCCACGCCGAGGATGCGCACGGGGCGACGCAGCGCGGCGTCCAGCGTGGCGCGCGCGCCCGTGCGCGCGCAGGCCCCGATCGCGCGGCCCAGGCGCCGCGCGGGACCGGCGAGACGCTCGGCCCGCGTGAGCTGCGCGGCCCCGCGCGCCGAGCGCGCCACCCGCCGGCCGGCGGCGTGGCCTGCGCGTGCGACCGGGCGGACGACGTCGCGCGCCCCGCGCAGCGAAGGCGCCAGACGCGCCGGCGCGCGGGCCCCCCCGTCGTGGACCAGCACCAGGGCCGCGACGCCGGCGCTCAGCGCGAGCGCCAGCGCGCAGAGCACCCCCACCACGAGCAGCCCGCCGAAGCCCGCCACCATGGGCACGGGCGAGAGGAGGAGCACCAGGAAGCCGGCCGCCGTCGCCGCCGCCGCAGTGACCACCGTGGGGGCGCCCACGCGCGCGACCCGGCGCGCTGCGCCGGAGGCGGAGCCCTCCCGTGCACCCGCCCCGGCGGGGACCTCGTCCGGCGGCTCACCGCCCACGCCGGCCTCACCGCGCATCGGCCGCCCCACCCGCGCCTCCTCCACGCGCGATTGCAGCTGGATGGCGTAGTCGACCGCCAGGCCGATCAGCACCGGGAGCACCGCGATGGAGCCCATGGTCAGCGAGGCGCCGGCCAGCGACAGGCCCCCGAAGGTCAGGCCCGCGGCGGCCAGGGCCACGGCCAGGGGCAGCAGGCGCAGGCGCGTGCGAAAGACGAGGGCCAGCGTGGCGGCCATGACCAGCCCGGCGGCGATGAGCAGCACCACGATGGACCCGGTGATCGACTCCGTGAGGTCGGCGACCACCACGGGCGCCCCGCTGACCAGATAGCTGCCGCCCTCCAGGTTCCACTGGGGCATGCCCACCGCCGCTCGCACGTCTTCGATTGCCGCGCGGCGCCGAGCGTCGCCCAGGTCCGGCCTGAGGCGCACCTGGATCAGCGCGGTCTCCCCCGTGCCGCCGTCGGCGTTGGGAAACAGATAGGAGAAGCGCTGCTTGGGCGTGCACAGCGACCGGGTCGCGTCACAGATGATGCGGCTGATGAGCTGCGGGCCCTGCAGGTCCCGCGGACCGAGGCCGTAGCGCACCCCGAGCTGGATCAGCTCGCCGGTGAACTGCTGCCCGACCGCTGCGCGGGCCTGCTCGCCCACCGCCTCGGCCTGCCTGCGCGAGGCGCCGGCCTCGCGCGCCTGCTCGTTGGCCCGCTCGGCGGCCGCGTCGGCGCGCTGCCGGGCCGCGCCCTGGCGGGCGGCGAACTGCGTCTGCAGCTGGCGGAAGGACTGGCTGATGAAGGTGCCCGGGCCGAGGACGGCCATCACGGACCGGTCGGCGGCCAGACGGGAGCACGGCCCGCCCGCACTGTCGTCCCCACCGGCGGAGGGCGGCGTGCCCTGGGGCGGGTTGCCGGCCAGGCAACCCTCCAGCCCGACGATGCGCCCGAGGTTGCGCTCGTCCAGGAAGTTGCGCGCCAGGTCGCCGCGCACCATGACGTAGACGGCGTCGTCCCCGAAGCGCTCGCGCCAGCGTTCGGTGGAGCGCGCGACGTCGCTGCCCCCGCCGACCAGCGTGTCGGTGCCCGCGGCCACGTCCAGCCGCGTGGCGCCCACGGCACCCGCCAGCGCGGCCAGCACGGTGACCGCCAGCACGAGGATCGGTCGCCGGGTCGCCAGGCCGACCAGCACGTCCAGCGGACGCCGCCCGGCGAGGGCCGCCCGAAGCCTGCTCCCTCTCATCTCCCGGCCGAAGGTAGCGCCCGCCGCGTGGGCGCGCGTCAGCGCTTAACCGGGAGAACACCTGGAACTCTCAGCCGGGCACGTCGCCCGCCTTCGCCACCCCATGGCCTCTCTCGGTAGGCCGACCGTCCCGGGTGGATCGCGTAGCGATCTGCCCGGGGCTCGCCGCCGGAACGGCGAAGCGATCTTCTCTCGAAGGATCGACAGGGATGTCGATCCCGTCTACTGAGATACGACCTTGATCAGGGCCTGATGGGATACGGCCCTACTCCATACCCAGCGGGCCCTGCGACTCGCCGGAGAGGAACTGGCGCACGAAGGCGTTGTCGGAGTTGAACAGCTCCTCGGCCGGGCCCGACTCCACGATCCGCCCCTTCCAGAGCACCGAGATGTGCTCGGCCACGCGACGGGCGGTCATGATGTCGTGGGTGATGAGGGTGAACGCGGGCGGCCTGGTGCCGTTGCGCTCCGCGTCGCTCATCATGTCCGCGTGGATCTCCTGGATGAGCTCGCCCAGCAGGGCGGTGCGCACGGGGTCCAGGCCCGAGTCGGGCTCGTCGAAGAGCACGATGTCGGGCTCGAGCACGAGCGCGCGGGCGAAGCCGGCGCGCTTGCGCATCCCGCCCGACAGCTCGTTGGGCATCTTGTCGTAGGCGTTGCCCAGGCCCACCTCGGCCAGGCGGCGGTTGACGATGTCGGCGACCTCGTCCTCGCCCTTCTCCGTGTGCTGGCGCAGCGGGAAGGCGGTGTTGTCGAACACGTTCATCGAACCGAACAGCGCGCCGTCCTGGAAGAGCACACCGAACTTCTTGCGCATCTCGAACAGGTCGTCGTCGGGCATGTTGGGCACCGACTCGCCGTGCACGAGCACGTCGCCCTCGTCGGGATACAGCAGGCCGACCATGTGCTTGATGCACACCGACTTGCCGGTGCCCGACGGGCCCAGGATCATCGAGATCTTGCCCTCGGGCAGACCCAGGTTCAGGCCACGCAGGATGCGGTTGCGCCCGAAGGCCTTGTGGGTGTCGACGAACTCGACCGCGTCCTGGGCGCCGGTGGGACGCTTTGTGCCGGTGTGCCACTGGTACTCGCCGTCCTCGCCGTCCCCGTGGGGCTCCCGCTCCGAGATGACCGACACGCGCGGGATGTCGTCCTCCTGCTGGCGCGCGCCCCCCTCGTCGTCCCCGTCGTGCCCCGCGGTGGGCTCCTCGTCGGCGAAGGGCGCGGGCTCGGTCCCCCACAGGTCATCCTGCGTGCGCGGGTCGTCGAACTCCAGCGGCTCCTCCTCGGGGTGCGCCCGGCCGCCGCCGGCGTGGGGCATCGTCTCCAGCTCCTCGGGCCGCAACGGCTCGGTGGCCCGGCGCTCCTCGTCGCTGCCGTTGGTCGCCTGCTCGCGTGGCTCGGGGGCGTCGTCGTCCCGTCGGCCGAAGGGGGAGATCGGCGGCAAGGTCAACCTCCGATCGGGGCTCGGGGGTTGGCCCCCCAGAAGACTGCCGTGCCGAGCATGCCGATGAGATGCACGAGCACGATGTTCACCACCATCGACTTGGCCGTCGCCGTGCCCACGCCCACGGGTCCGCCGCCGGCGTTGTAGCCGTAGTAGCAGCCCACCAGCACGATGACCGTGGCCATGGCCATGCCCTTGATGAGGCTGTAGAGCAGGTCGGGCGGATTCTGGAACATCCAGAAGATGAGGAAGTATCCCCCGGATGAGACCTCGCCTATCTGCTGGACCACCGCCAGGTAGGAGGCGAAGAACCCGGCGCCGACGGCGACGATGTACAGGAAGGGCAGGACCATCCACGCGGCCAGCAGGCGAGTGGCGCACAGGAACAGCATGGAGTCGATGCCCATGACCTCGAGCGCGTCGATCTCGTCGGAGATCCGCATGGAGCCAAGCTCGGCCACGAACCCCGTTCCCACCTTGGCGGCCATCATGTAGCCGAACGCGTAGGGGATCAGCTCGCGCAGGTCGCACCACGCCGAGAACACCCCGGCGTAGGCCGGCGCGCCCACCGAGCGGTTGAAGTAGGCGCCCTCGATCCCGCACTGCAGGCCGATGATGAACACCAGGCCCCAGATGACGATGGCCGAGGAGACGATGAGCACGCCGGCCTGGCGCAGGGCCTCACCGAAGAACTTGAGGACGCGCAGCGAGTAGACCTGCCCGACGACGCGCCCGCAGAACTTGGCGATGACGCCGAAGCTCTCCAGCCACTCCCGGGGGGCGGCCAGCCAGCCCATCAGCGGATCACCGTCAGCTCGGGATGCGTGGCCAGCAGCGTCTGCGTGAAGACGTAGTTGAAGGCGAACGCGCCGAGGAAGGCGATGACCACGGCCTGGTTGACCGCGCGCCCCACCCCCTCCGCCCCGCCGGAGGCCGTCATGCCCTTGTAGCAGCAGACGATCGCGATGATCGCGCCGAACATCGTCGTCTTGAGCACGGAGCCCCAGAGGTCGGTGACGGACGCGTTGGTGAAGAAGGTCGCCCAGAACGGGCCGAGCGGCGCGCCGTTGACCAGCGTGGCGACGATGCCGCCGAAGATGCCGAACAGCAGCGCGTAGATGTTGAACAGGCCCGTGACGAGCATGAGCGCGAGGAAGCGCGGGACGACGAGGTTCTTGACCGGGTCGACGCCGAGCACCTGCAGCGCGTCGAGCTCCTCGCGGATCTTGCGCGCGCCGAGATCCGCGGTGATCGCGGTGCCGGCGACGCCCGCGAGCACGATCGCGGTGACGAAGGGGGCGAACTCGCGGATGGAGGCCAGGACGAAGAAGCCGCCCAGGCGGTCGAGCGCCCCAAACAGGACCAGGAAGTTGGCGGCCTGCAGACCGGGCGCGCCGTAGCCGAAGGCGATCGTGGAGACCAGCAGCGGAAACCAGCACAGCTTCAGCGCGAAGAGGAACTGGTTGACGAACTCGCCGCCGTAGGGGTACGGCGGGCGCAGCGCGGACATGACCGTCTTGCCGGTGAGGATCATCATGTCCCCCACCTCCTCGAGAGCGCTCTTGGTCGGGAGGAACGCCCGATCGGCGATGCTGCGGACGGCCACTGTCAGTCTCTCCTCGATGCCTACCGTGGGGCGCCCCGGACGCCCACAGGGCAGCCAAGCGTAGGCGACCGTCATGCGGTGCGCCAACCGGCAGGCGCACGGGGTCCTGTGTGGTAGGTTCGCGCCGCTTTGTGGGGGTCCTCGGAGTCTGGCGGCCACCGGGCCAGGGTCCTTGTCCTGCTCGCGGCGCTCGCGGCCTCCACCCTCGCGGGCTGTGGCGCCAGCGAGCGCCAGGACGCCAAGGAGCCCATGGCCACCTTCGAGGTGGAGGTCTCCGAGCCCGAGTTCCCCGAGCGCCAGCGGCTGGCCGAGCGCTCCACCCTGCGCCTCGAGGTGCGCAACACCGGCCCGCGCACGATCCCCGACGTCGCGGTCACCCTCAGGGGCTTCGAGCAGGAGCGCGAGCGCAGCGACACCGCCGACACCTCCAGGCCGGTGTGGATCATCGACGACGAGCCGACCGGGGGCATCACCGCCTACGCCGATACCTGGGCGCTGGGCACCCTGAGCCCCGGCCAGAGCGAGACCTTCGAGTGGGACGTCACCGCGATCCAGGCGGGCACGTGGGATCTGCGCTACCGGGTCTCGGCGGGGCTGGACGGACGCGCCAAGGCGCGGCTGGCCGACGGCAGCGTGCCCGAGGGCAGCCTGCGCGTGAGGGTGGTCGACGAGCCCGCCGACGCGCGGGTCGACCCCGACACGGGCGAGGTGCTCGAAAACCGCCCGTCCGCGCCCGATCGCACGCCGGAGGACGAGCGCGAGCGCTTGGGCTTCGACTCGGAGGGCGAACGCTAAGAGCTCCGCCCGCACCGGCGCTCATGGTGCCGCGGATAGGCTGGGGGCCGTTCGCACGCAGAGAACCGGAGGATCGTTGCGCCAGAAGATCGACGCGGACGACGGCCTGGTCGCGGCAGGCGCCGCGCTGTTGCTCGTCAGCCTCTTCCTCGATTGGTACAGCCCCGGCGCCCCCGCCTGGTCGGCCTTCGAGGCGATCGACCTCGCCCTCGCCGGGCTGGCGATCGCGGCGCTCGTGGGCTCCGTGCGCCCACCCGGCGGCGGGCCCGCGCGCTGGGCACCGCTCGCGAGCGTGGCCGCTCTGGTGCTGGTGGGCAGCCAGCTCATCGACCCGCCGCCCGGCGCCGGGGGCGACACCCGCCAGATCGGCGCATGGCTGGCGCTGGCGGCCACGCTGGCCATGGCCGCCGGAAGCGCCCTCGCCGCGGCGAGCATCTCGGTGACCGTCGACTTCGGTGGCCGCGACCGCCGCCAGCGCGTGCCGGCGGTCGACCGCCGCGATGCCCCCGACCAGCGTGAACCCACGGCCGATCCCGCCGCGCAGCCGCCGACGCTGCCGGGGGGCGAGCGCGAGCCCGAGGGCTCCCCGACCGAGCCCATCGCGCCCGCCGACGAGGACGAGGGCGACCGCACCGAAGCCTTCGACACGCTGGCCGACGAGGACGAGGTCCCGGGCGCCGATCGGCCCGGGCGCGCGGATCCGCCCGCGACGGGGTAGCCCCAGCCTCGTATGAACGTCGCGCCCGGGATCCCCTCCACCCAGCCCGCCTTCGAGCTGCTGTGCTTCCGCGCGGTGCCCGCGGGCGAGGACGTCGCGGTGCTCGAGCTCGAGGGGCGCTTCGCGAGCACGAGTGAGCGGGGCATCGGCCGTCCGCGCCTGGTGGTCGAGGATCCCGCCGGGGCGGTCGCGGAGGTGCTGCCCGTCGCGGGCGGGGATGCCACGGCGGGGCCCGAGGCGCCCGGGTGGCGCGCCTGCTACGCCGTGCCCTCGAGGACCCTGGACACCGGCGCTTTCGCGCTGGCCGT
>JAUJOF010000008.1:86788-98481 GCA_030447785.1 Solirubrobacteraceae bacterium | reverse complement strand
CCTGCTACGCCGTGCCCTCGAGGACCCTGGACACCGGCGCTTTCGCGCTGGCCGTAGGGCGGCGGCTGCTGCTCGACCTTCCAGCGCCTAATCTCCAGCACGCCGCCGGTGGCGCGGCCCAGCAGCACGTCCGCCTCGCGCGCGAGGTCAACCGCCTGCGCCGCCTGGGCGACGAGGCCGCCGCGCGCGCGGCCGGCGCCGAGGAGCGCCACGACCGCGTCGCCGACGATCTCGAGGCCGAGCGCGACCGGCGCGCGCGCATGGAGGCCGAGCGCGACCGCGCCGCGCAGGCGACCCGGGAGGCCGAGCAGGCCCTGCAGGCCGAGCGCGACCGCGCCGCGCAGGCGGCCCAGGAGGCCGAGCAGGCCCTGCAGGCCGAGCGCGACCGCGCCGCGCAGGCGGCCCAGGAGGCCGAGCACGCCCTGCAGGCCGAGCGCGACCTCGCCGCGCAGGCGGCCGAACAGGCCCGCCGCGAGGGCGAGCAGGCGCTCGAGCAGGCGCGCACCGAGTCCCTGCAGCGTCTGGAGGAGGCGGTGGCCGCCCAGCGCGCGCGGACGCTGGCCGCCCGCCACGAGGCCAAGGCCCTGCGTGCCCAGCTCGAGGCACTGCGCCGCGAGGACCCCGGGCTGCGCCCACCGCGCGCGCTGGGCCCGGAGGAGTCCCCCCCGCGCCCGGCCGAGGAACCCCCGCTCGCGCTGGCCACCCGGCGCATCGAGCTGCCCGAGCCCACCACCAGCGAGCAGGTCCTCCCCGCCACCGAGGAGCGCGCCACCGATCCGCTTCCCCTCCACACCCAGTCCATGCAGACCGTGCGGGTGCTCAATCCCCGCCCGCGGCGCCCGCGGCGCGAGCTGGCGGAGGAGGCCGCCGATGCCAACGACGCGCTCACCCCGCCCGAGCTGGCGCAGATCGGCGCCAGGCACATCGAGCCAGGCACGGGCGCCAAGCGCCCGCGCGACCTTGGCCTGGCCCGCCCGTCGGACGCGGCCCGCACGCTCGCCCTCACCGCGCTGGCGGTGTTCGCCATCGCGCTGCTGATCATCATCCTGGGCGTGCGACCCCTCTAGGAGGATGTGTCGCGGTCGCGACGTGGGGACCCAGCTACGGCGGCCACATGGCCGCCTCCGCCACCCCTAGTGCCCCACGCCCCGACAGGGTCTGTCGAGCGCACGATCACCCTCCCGGCCACCGCCGCCGCGCCCCAATCCGCGCGCCGCCACGTGGCCGGGATGCCCGGCATGGGCGGGCGGCTTGGCTACGAGGCCCTGCTGCTGACCTCCGAGCTGGTGACCTTCTTCCTGGAGGGGGTGGAGCCCGACCCGTCTGCCTCTCTGCGCCTCACGGTCCGCTCGGGCGAGGGCGGCGCCCGGGTCACGCTGGCCGGGCCCGCCGCGGAGAAGGCCGTCGCCTCCGCACTGCACTCACGCGAGACCCCCTCCTCCGGGGGCTTCGGCCTGCGGATCGTGGACCGCACGGCCGACCGCTGGGGGGCGCAGCGCGGCGACGGCCTCGTTCTGTGGTTCGAGCTGTCGAGCTGAGAGAGAGGTCCCTGGGCCCGCCTCAGGCGGGCGCGGCGGCCCCCGGGTGGGCCTGCAGAACCTCCTCTCCGGCCTCGCCGGTGCGCACCCGATAGGCCTCCTCGACGGCCATGACGAACACCTTGCCGTCCCCCACCGCGCCCGTGCGGGCGTGGCGCAGGATCGTGTCCACGATCGTCTGCACGTCCCCCGAGGCCACGACGCACTCGAGCTTGACCTTGGGGCGCAGGTAGTTGGTCAGCTCGGCGCCGCGGTAGCGCTCCGTGACCCCTTTCTGCCGTCCCGAGCCCTTCACCTCGCTGATGGACAGCGAAGGGAATCCCAGCTCGAGCAGGTCCGCTCGGATGGGCTCGAACGCCTCGTGACGGATGTAGGCCTCGATCTTCTTCACGCGGGGACCTCCTCGGTTCTCTTGTTGTCGGGCGCGAGCGCCACCTGCGCCGGTTCCCGGGGGATGGCTCCGTACCCGGCCAGCTCGGCGTCGGGGATGAACTGCTCGGGGTAGCCGTACATGCCGTGCTCGGCGATGTCCAGTCCGGCGTCCTCATCCGCGGCGTCCACGCGCAGGCCGAACACGGCCCTGATGATGGCGAAGGTGACGAACGAGAGGATGAACACCGCGCCGAAGGTCAGCGCGACGGCGGCAGCCTGCGTGCCCAACTGGGTGAGCGAGCCGGTGTAGAGCAGGCCGGCCTGTCCCACCTCGAGCGACTCCACCAGGCGCGGCGAGGCGAACAGGCCGGCGGACAGGGTGCCCCAGATGCCGGCCAGGCCGTGCGCGGACAGCGCGCCGACCGGATCGTCGAGCTTCTTCTCGATGGCCAGCACGCCGGCCACCACGATGATGCCTCCGACCAGGCCGATGATGGGCGCCGCCCACATCTCCACGAAGCCCGAGGGCGCGGTGATGGCCACCAACCCCGCGATCGCCCCGTTGCCGACCATGCCCACGTCGAGCTTCCTGGTCAGCAACGAGATCATGATCATGGCGCCGATCACGCCGCCCGCGGCACCCAGGTTGGTCACGGCGATGACCTCGGCGAACGAGTTGCCCTCCGTCCCCAGGGCGGAGCCGGCGTTGAAGCCGAACCAGCCCAGCCACAGGATCAGCACGCCGAGTCCGAACAGCGGCATGGAGTGGCCGGGGATGGCACGCGGCCTGCCGTCGGGCCCGTACTTGCCCCGCCGCGGGCCTAGCAGCAGCAGGGCCGCGAAGGCCGCCGTGGCGCCGGTGAGGTGCACCACGGACGATCCGGCGAAGTCCTGCACGCCCGAGCCGATCTCGGAGAACAGCCCGCCGCCGAAGCCCCAGTGGGCGATCAGCGGATAGATGATCGCCGCGAACACCACCGCGAAGGGGATGTAGGCGACGAACTTGATGCGCTCGAGCGTCGACCCCCACACGATGGCCAGGGAGACCGCGCAGAACATGAACTGGAAGATGAAGTAGGCCAGGGTCTGCCCGTTCACCTCGGCGCCGTAGGTCTCACCGGCAACGCCCCCGACCGTGTTGCCGACCGTCAGGAAGAAGCCAGAGTCGCCCGCCAGCGCGGCCGAACCGCCGAAGGCGATGGCGAAGCCCATCCCCCACCACGCGATCGAGGCGATCGAGAAGTTGGCGAGGATCTTGGCGATCCCCATGCCGACGTTCTTCCCGCGCGAGAAGCCGATCTCCAGGAAGGCGAAGCCCGCCTGCATGAAGAAGACCAGCACCGTCGCCACGATGATCCAGGTCGTGTCGAGCTCGCCGGCGACCATTTCCAGCGTCCGTTCCAAGGGGACCTCCTCGTTGGTGTACGGCGCGCATGGTCCAGCGATGGGCTCGCACGGTCATTGGCCCGGTGGCGAAAGATCGGCCGGGCCGACCCTCCCTGCGGCGCACCCCCTCGCCGCACGGGCGAAGCGCAGGCGCCATCCTTTGTCCATGCGGACAAGGACGCACAGCCAACCCGTGCCTAGGGTTCGCGGGCTGACCGACGCTTTCACGACGAGGAGAACCATGCCCCGACTTCGCCAGCCCAACGTCGAGGCCGCGCAGTGGCAGTCCAACGGCGACAGCCTGGGCCGTGTCGATCTGACACGGTCTGACAACCAGGTCTTCGCCAGCCACGTGTTCGGCGTGGAGGTGCAGCGCCAGCGCCTTCCCAAGGACGTCTTCAAGCGACTGCAGACCACCCTCCAGGCGGGCGAGTCGCTGGACACCGCGCTGGCCGATCAGATCGCCCAGGCCATGAAGGAGTGGGCGCTGGAGAAGGGCGCCACCCACTACACGCACTGGTTTCAGCCCCTGACGGGCATGACCGCCGAGAAGCACGACTCCTTCTACGGTCCCGCCGGCGACGGCAGCGCGCTGGCGGAGTTCTCGGGCAAGGAGCTCATCCAGGGCGAGCCCGACGCCTCGTCCTTTCCCACCGGCGGCATCCGGGCCACCTTCGAGGCCCGCGGCTACACCGCCTGGGATCCCACCTCGCCCGCCTTCATCCTCGACAACCCCAACGGCGCGGTGCTGAGCATCCCCACCGCCTTCGTGTCGTGGACCGGCGAGGCGCTGGACCTCAAGATCCCGCTGCTGCGCTCCATGAGCGCGCTGTCGACCTCGGCCGTACGCGCCCTGCGCGCGCTGGGCGACGGGGAGACCCAGCGGGTGTTCACCACCGTCGGACCCGAGCAGGAGTACTTCCTGATCGACGAGCAGTTCTACTACCAGCGTCCCGACCTCATCAACACCGGGCGCACGCTGTACGGCGCCAAGCCCCCCAAGGGCCATGAGCTGGACGAGCACTACTTCGGCTCCATCCCCGAGCGGGTGCTGGCCTGCATGCTCGAGGTCGAGCGTCAGCTCGCCCGCCTGGGGGTGCCGATCAAGACGCGCCACAACGAGGTCGCCCCCGCCCAGTACGAGGTGGCGCCCGTGTTCGAGAACTCCAACGTGGGCTCCGACCACCAGCAGCTGACCATGCAGATGCTCCAGAACGTGGCGCGGCGCTACGGGCTGGTCTGCCTGCTGCACGAGAAGCCGTTCGCCGGCGTCAACGGGTCGGGCAAGCACAACAACTGGTCGATGGGCACGGACACCGGGCAGAACCTGCTCGAGCCGGGCGACGACCCCTCGTCGAACGTGCGGTTCCTGTTCTTCTGCGCGGCGGTCATCGCGGCCGTCGACAAGCACCAGGCGCTGCTGCGCGCCTCGGTGGCCAACGCCGGCCAGGACCACCGGCTGGGCGCCAACGAGGCGCCCCCGGCCATCATCTCGATCTTCCTGGGCGCCGAGCTGGAACGGGTCTTCGCGGCGATCGAGGCCGGCGAGGAGAGCCCCGAGAGCGAGCAGTCCTTCCTGCGCATGGGCACCCCGGTGCTCCCGCGCCTGCCCCTGCACGGGGGGGACCGCAACCGCACCTCGCCCTTCGCCTTCACCGGCAACAAGTTCGAGTTCCGCGCGCTGGGCTCCAGCCACTCGCTGAGCCTGCCCAACACGGTGCTCAACACGATCGCCGCGGAGGCCATCGACCTGCTGACCGACCGCCTCGAGCAGCGCGTGCAGGGCGGCACGTCGGTCGACGACGCCGTGCTCGAGGTCGTCCGCGAGGTGTGGACCGAGCACAAGCGGGTGATCTTCGACGGCGACAACTACGCCGAGGAGTGGGAGCAGGAGGCCGCCCGGCGCGGCCTGGAGAACCTGCGCTCCACCCCCGATGCCCTGCCCTGGCTCATCGAGGACCAGACCACGCGGACCTTCGAGAGCTACGGAGTGCTGACCGGGCGCGAGCTGGAGGCCCGCTACGAGGTCTTTCTCGAGCAGTACTTCGTGAAGCTGAACATCGAGGCGGAGACGGCCGCCTCGATCGCGCGCACGATGCTGCTCCCGGCGGCCACCCGCCACCTGGCGCAGCTGCGCCAGGCCGGCGTGCAGACGCTGGTGGACGAGACCCACGAGCTGGTCGGCGCGTTCGCCGAGCGCATCCGGGCCCTCGAGCACGCCAACCTCGACCCGGGCCTGGAGGGCATGGAGCTCGCCCAGTACATGCGTGACACCGTCTACCCGGCGATGACGGAGGTCCGCGAGATCGCCGACCGCCTCGAGCACATCGTCGCCGACGACCTCTGGCCGCTGCCCAAGTACGAGGAGATGCTGTTCATCAAGTAGGCCTGACCCCCTCTGCGGGGGCTCCGCTTCAGGCGGAGCCCCCGCAGGGGAACAGCCCTACGGGAAGATCTCGGTCGTGCAGTCGCCGCCCGGCAGGCGAACCTCGTGCGGGCGGGCGTGCCCGTCCTCGACCTTGGCGAAGTCGACGAAGAAGTCGGGGTCGAGGGCGTAGGTGCCGTCGGGCTGGCGGTCGAGCTTGGTCATCCAGCCCCGCAGGCCCGGATAGAACTGGTTGTCCCAGCTCGAGTACAGCGAGTTGCTCACGTACACTCGCTCGCCGTCGAGCGAGACCTGGATCATCTGGGGTCCGCCGTTGAGGGGCCCGTCGGCCTTGGGATGGCCGCCGTCGCGGCCCAGCAGGCCGCCGAGCCAGACCTGCGAGCGCAGCTCGGGGCGTTCGGGGTCGGAGACGTCGTAGTGGCGCAGGTCGCCGTGCAGCCAGTTGGAGAAGAAGAGATCGCGGTCGTCCATGGACAGGACGAGGTCGGTGACCAGGCCGGGCACCCCGCCCGGCAGGGGCCAGCCCGGCAGCTCCTCGTTGGGCACGTCGATGACCTTGTGGGCCTCCCAGCTGCCGTTGGGCCTGGCGAAGCGCACGATGTTGGACGACAGCGCGGCGCCGACGAAGCCCTGGAGCGAGTCCGGGTCGTGCTGCCAGCGGATCTCGAGGGGGATGAGCCCCTCGTCGCCGAGGTCGACGGTCTGGACCTTGGCCCGCCGCTCGAGATCCCAGAAGTGCAGCCGGCGCCCGTAGCGGCCCTCGGCGATGTGCTCGGGATTGAACCCGTCCTGGAAGGTGCTCGGTGCCGCCCACTCCGAGGAGACCAGCGCGTTGTGGCGCGGCTGGTACCAGAAGTCGTACATCATCTCCTGGCCGTTCTTCTCGTGCTCCCAGCGACCCAGCACCGAGAAGTCCTTGGCGTCGAGGACGGCGAAGCCGCCCGGCAGGTTGCCCTCGCGGTCGCCGAGCATGGAGATCGTGACGATGTCGCCGGGCATGCAGTGAACGGTGTGGGGGCCGGTGTAGCCGGTCTTGTCGATCACCTCGGCCGGCTCGATGACCTTGGCGATCTGTGGCCGGCGACGGTCGGAGACGTCGACGATGTGGATCCTCGAGGAGCGAAAGCCGGGGACGACGAGGGTGTTGCGGTCAAGGCTCGAATGGCAGGCCGAGGAGCAGGTGTTCCAGCCGTAGTGGTGGAGCTCGTCGCCGACGTTGGGCATGTCGAGGCGATCGATGACCTCGCCGTAGCGGTCCGAGTCGGGGCTGACGTCGACCACGGCGATGAAGTCGGGCTTCTGGACGTTCGAGCCCTCGTACAGGCAGGCGACGTAGACGACCTCCTCGCGGGGGGCCTGCTGGGCCTCGGCCGGTGAGGCGTAGCGCCCGGGCCCGGCGTGCTCGTGTTCTTGGTGGCTCATCACTGCGCTCCTCGTTCGCTCCTTCGCCACTATGCCCACCCGGCCGCCGATGCGAACGCCCGGAACCTTGCCACAGTCGTGTCAAGGTTTCGCTAGCATGGGGATCTGTGCGTGGCGACTACCTCTCCGCCGTCCGCGAGCGCGTCGTCGTCTTCGATGGCGCCATGGGCGCGACCCTCGAGGACTTCGACCTGGACCTCGAGCGCGACTACCGGCTGCCCGGCCGCTGCCACGAGGCGCTGGTGCTCAACCGCCCCGACGTCATCCAGGGCGTCCACGAGTCCATGGTCGCCGCCGGCGCGGATGTCGTGGAGACCGACACCTTCCAGGCCAGCCGCCTCAAACTCGACGAATGGGGTCTGGGCGACCACACGCCCGAGATCAACCGGCGGGCTGCCGAGATCGCGCGCGCCGCCGTCGGCGACGAGCGCTTCGTGGCGGGCTCCATCGGCCCCACCGGCTACCTGCCGGCCTCGGACGACCCCACCCTGGGCGCGATCGGCTTCCGCGACCTGGTCGAGGTCTTCACCGAGCAGGCCACCGGCCTGGTGCAGGGCGGCGCGGACCTCATCATCATCGAGACCGCGCAGGACATCCTCGAGGTCAAGGCCGCCATCTTCGGCGCCCGCTCCGCGTTCGAGTCCACCGGCCGCACGCTGCCCCTCCAGATCTCGGTCTCGCTGCTGCCCAATGGCGGCAAGATGCTGCTGGGCACCGACATCTCCTCGGTGCTCACCACGCTCGAGGCGTTGAAGGTCGACGTCATCGGCCTCAACTGCTCGACGGGCCCCGAGGACATGCGCGACGCGATCCGCTTCCTGGGCGAGCACTCCCCGCTTCCCGTCCACTGCATCCCCAACGCCGGCCTGCCCCTGCAGGGCCCCGACGGCGAGACGATCTTCCCCGAGGAGCCCGGGCCGCTGGCCGAGGCCCTCGGCGACTTCGTCGAGCGCTACGGCGTGGCCATCGTCGGCGGATGCTGCGGCACCACGCCCGCGCACATCGAGGCGATCGCGCAGCGCTGCGCCGACCGCGAGGTCACCGCGCGCCCGGCGCCGCGTCCGCCGCACCTCTCCTCGATGATCACCGCCACTCCCCTGGTCCAGGAGCCCACCCCCTCGATGATCGGCGAGCGGGTGAACTCGCAGGGCTCGCGCAAGGCCAAGGAGCTGCTGCTGGCCGACGACTACGACGGCCTCGTGCAGGTCGCCGAGGACCAGGTCGAGGGCGGCGCGCACGTGCTCGACGTCTGCGTCGCGCTGACCGAGCGCGAGGACGAGGACGAGCAGATGCGCCAGGTGGTCAAGCGGGTGTCGCTCACCCAGCCCTCGCCGATCCAGATCGACTCCACCGAGCCCGACGTCATCGCCAGGGCCCTGGACCAGATCCCCGGCCGCGCGATCGTCAACTCGGTCAACCTCGAGGCCGGGCGCGACAAGCTCGACGTGGTCACCCCGCTGGCCATCGAGCACGGCGCCGCGCTGATCGCGCTGACCATCGACGAGGTGGGCATGGCCAAGACCGCGCAGCGCAAGCTGGAGATCGCCCGGCGCATCAAGGAGCTGGCCTGCGACGAGCACGGCCTGGACCCCGAGCTGCTCATCTTCGACCTGCTGACCTTCACGCTGACCACCGGCGACGAGGAGTGGCGCCCCAGCGCGGTCGAGACCATCGAGGGCATCCGCAAGCTCAAGGAGGCCATGCCGCAGGTCAAGACCTCCCTGGGCGTCTCCAACGTCTCCTTCGGCGTCTCGCCGGCCGCCCGCGCCGTCCTCAACTCGACCTTCCTGCACCACTGCGTCGAGGCCGGGCTGGACCTGGCCATGGTCAACCCCAACCACATCACGCCCTACGGCGAGATCTCCCAGGAGGAGCGCGACCTCGCCGACGACCTGGTCTTCAACCGCCGCGAGGACGCGCTGGAGCGCTTCATCGCCCACTTCGAGTCCAAGGGCGAGGAGGCCGAGGACGAGAAGGCCGACCCCACCGAGGGCATGGAGCCCGAGGAGGCGCTGCACTTCCACATCCTGCGCCGCCGCAAGGACGGCGTGGAGCAGTGGATCGACCGCTCCAACGAGAAGATCGGCGCCGTCCCCACGCTCAACGACGTGCTGCTGCCGGCCATGAAGGAGGTCGGCGACAAGTTCGGCGCGGGTGAGCTGATCCTCCCCTTCGTGCTCCAGAGCGCAGAGGTCATGAAGCGCGCCGTCGCCCAGCTCGAGCACTACCTCGAGCGCACGGCCGACTACACCAAGGGCACGATCGTGCTGGCCACCGTGTTCGGCGACGTGCACGACATCGGCAAGTCGCTGGTCAACACGATCCTCACCAACAACGGCTACTCGGTGGTCGACCTGGGCAAGCAGGTGCCGATCGGGACGATCCTCGACGCCGCCAAGGAGCACGACGCCACCGCGATCGGCCTCAGCGCCCTGCTGGTGTCGACCTCCAAGCAGATGCCGCTGTGCATCCAGGAGCTCGACAGCCAGGGCCTGGAGTTCCCCGTCCTACTGGGCGGAGCGGCCATCAACCGCGACTTCGGCCTGCGCGCGCTCTACCCGGGCGGGTCCAAGAGCGACGAGGTCTACGAGCCCGGGGTCTTCTACTGCAAGGACGCCTTCGAGGGCCTGGCCAAGATGGACCAGCTCGTGGAGCCCGACCGGGCGCAGGCCCTGGTCGAGGAGACCCGGGCCGCCGCGCAACGGCTGCGCGACAAGGGCCCCGAGCCGGAGCAGCTGCCCACCGACGACGACTCCGTCCGCAGCGCCGCGCGCACCGACACGCCGGTGCCCGAGCCGCCCTTCTGGGGCGTGCGCGAGATCGAGGTATCGCTGGACGAGGTCTTCGCCCACCTGGACACCCACGTGCTCTTCAAGCTGCACTGGGGCGGGCGCGGCGTGAAGGGTGAGGCGTGGCGCAAGCTGGTGGAGGAGGACTTCCGCCCGCGCCTGGAGCGCATGTGGCGCGAGCAGGACTACCTGCACCCGCGCACCAAGCTGGGCTACTTCCCCTGCTACAGCGAGGGCAACGACGTCGTGGTGCTCGACCCCTCCGACCGCGAGACGGTGCTGGAGCGTCTCGTGTTCCCCCGCCAGCCCAAGCACGACCGAATCTGCCTGGCCGACTTCTACCGGCCCAAATCCGATTCCCACCCACCCGAGCTGGACGTGGTCGCGCTGCAGGCCGTGACCGCCGGCGACGAGGTCACCGAGCTCATGGCCCAGCTCGAGCGCGACGGCGAGTTCGCCGAGCAGCTATTCACCCACGGCCTGGGCGTGCAGACCGCCGAGGGCATGGCCGAGTGGCTGCATGCCCGCGTGCGCGACGATCTGGACGTCGAGGCCAAGCAGGGCCGGCGCTATTCGTGGGGCTATCCCGCCTGCCCCGACCAGTCCGAGCACGAAAAGGTCTCGCGCCTGCTCGACCTGCCGAAGATCGGCATCCGCCTCACGGGCGGCTACGCCATCGAGCCCGAGCAGTCCACCCTGGCGATCGTGGCCCACCATCCCCAGGCCGTGTACTTCGGCATGAAGTCCGGCCGCCTGCCCGAGCACGGTTCGCCCGACGACGTCATCGCCGGCAGCGAGCGCGACCCCTCGCGCACCGACGAGGACCCGCCCGAGGGCCCCGTCGAGGAGGAGGCCGGCGCCGAGCCCGCGATGGCCAGCTCGTCCGGGCGCGCGGGCGCGGAGTAGCCTCCGGGTCATGAGCGCGCCCGTCCAGGCTCGCCGCATGACCGCCGAAGAGCTGTTCGAGCTGCCCGCCGACGGCATGCGCCACGAGCTCGTCGAGGGAGAGCTGAGGACGATGCCACCGGCCGGTCACGATCACGGCGTCCTGGCGATGCGCGCCGGTCGACTGCTCGCCAATCACGTCGAGGACCACGGACTCGGCCTGACCACCGCGGCGCAGACGGGCTATCGCATCGGCAGCGACCCCGACACGGTGCTCGCTCCCGACGCCGCCTTCGTCAGCCGCGAGCGGGCCGGGCGCGAACCCCGCTACTGGTCGGGCGCGCCGGACCTGGCCGTCGAGGTGATCTCGCCAGGCGACAGCTACACCGCGGTGCAGGAGAAGGCGCTGCGGTGGCTGGGCGCGGGCTGTCGCATGGTGGTCACGCTCGATCCGCGCCGCCGGACCGCGACGGTCTACCGCGCTGCCGACGACATCCGCGTGCTGGGCGAGCGCGACACGCTCGACGCCGGCGACGTCGTGGCGGGCTGGTCGGTGCCGGTCGCGGAGCTGTTCGGCTGACGGCAGGGGACAGCGGATGATCGAGGCCCCCCAGTGACCGCCGGCGCCCCGCCGGCCGCGGGAACGTCCTATCGCGGCGACGACCCGCCCTGACCCGGACGGGCCGCCGCGAAGAGGCGCTCGAGCGACAGCTCGAAGCCCGGCAGCAGCGCTGAGGTGAGCGCGTCCGTCGTGTCGAGTTCCAGCGCGACGTCGTAGATCGGATGTCCGGGGGCCGAGCGACGGAAGACCAGCACGACCTCGGCCACGTCGTCGACCAGCCAGGCCTCCGCCACTCCCTCGGCCTCGTAGACCGACTTCTTGCGGCCGACGTCGTAGCGCCAGGTGCTCGGCGA
>JAUJOF010000008.1:38575-86688 GCA_030447785.1 Solirubrobacteraceae bacterium | reverse complement strand
TGTCGATGGCGGTGCGGTGGCATGACAGTGCCACCGCTTCGCCGGTGTGCCCGGCGGATAGCATGGACGCCATGGTCGGCGTCTCCGACACCACGGTGATGACTGCTGAGGACCTCTGGCAACTGCCCGACGACGGCATGAAGCACGAGTTGGTGCGGGGGGAGTTGAGGACGACGACGCCACCGGGATACGAGCATGGATGGGTCGGACTTCGGATCGCGCGGCTCCTCGGCGCGCATGCCGACGAGCGCGAGCTCGGGGACGTGACCGGGGAGGTCGGGTTCAAGCTGCCCACCGAGCCCGAGACCGTCCGCGCACCGGATGTCGCCTTCGTGGCGCGGGAGCGAATCGAAGCGGTCGGCCGGCCCAGGAAATATTTCGAGGGCGCTCCCGACCTCGCTCTCGAGGTGGTCTCCCCCCACGACACCTCCACCGATGTGCACGAGAAGGCGCTCGACTGGCTGGCCGCCGGCACGAGACTGGTGCTCGTCGTCCACCCCGGTCCGCGGACGGTGACCGCCTACCGCTCGGCCAACGACATCCGCATCCTCGGTGACGACGACACGCTGGAGGCCAGCGACGTCGTGGACGGCTGGGCCGTGCGCGTCGGCGACCTGCTCGGCTGACCGCGCTCTACGACGCCTCGAACGTGATCACCCCGCCTCCGCCCTCGCAGCGATAGCGGATGGCGGGCAGCGGACCGCCGGTCGAGCCGGTGGAGGCGCACGAGAACCCGCGGGCCTGGTAGGCGCCGCCCCGCCGGTCCTCCGCCGCGGCGGCCACCTCACGGGCTGTCGCGCAGTCCACCCCGCGGGCCTGGATGGCGAAGGCGCCGTTGTCGCTCTGGGGAGTGAAGCCCACGTCCCCGCAGTCGCCGCCGGTGGGGGCTCCGTCCTCCGGCGCCCCGGACGGCTCGGCCGTGGTGGCGGGGGTCCCGGCGCCCGCGGGCCCGTCGGGCGGCTCCTCTCCGCCGCATCCCGCGGCGAGGAGGGCCGCGACGAGCGCGAGCGGTGCCAGGGCGGTGCGGGGGCAGGTCATGGCTCTAGGCCGCCCGGGCGCAGCTCAGCGCCCGCCGGACACGCGGGACATCTCGTCGAGGTCGACGAGCTTCACCCGGGGGCGGCCGTGGGGCTCGCCGGCGGTCGTCTCGTGCCGGTCGATGGCGCCCCAACCGTCCCACGTGACCAGGCCGGGGGCGCGCTCGCGCAGCCACGGCTCGAGGCTGTCGGGGTCGGGGCGGGCGGGGGCGTTGAGGCGTCCGGCCTCACGGTCTTCCAGGATGCGCGCGACGGTGTCGGCGGCGTCCTTCTTGTTCGTGCCGATGACGCCGCTGGGACCGCGCTTGATCCAGCCGACGGCGTACTCGCCGGGCAGCGGCTCGGCGTCGTTGCCCACCACGCGCCCGGCGTCGTTGGGGATCAGCCCGCGGCGCTCGTCGAAGGGCACGCTGCACACCGGGATGCCGCGGTAGCCGATCGAGCGCAGCACGAGCCCGGACTCGATGACCTGCTCCTCGCCGGTGGGCACGGCGGCCAGGCGTCCGTCGTCGCGGCGCTCGATGCGGTTGCGCACCACGCGTACCCCGCGCACCCGGCCCTGCTCGTCGCCCAGGATCTCCACCGGGGAGCGCAGGAAGCGCAGCGCCACGCGGTGGCTGTGGCCGGCGGGCGCGCGCTGGGCGTAGCCGGCGAGGATCTCCACGTTGCGCCGCGCGGTGGCGTCCGCGGCGTCGGAGGTAAGCCACGCGCGGCTGTCGGGGTCGAGCTGCACCTCGGCGGCGTCGACCACCACGTCGGCGCGACTAAGCTCGCCCAGCTCGCGCAGCTCGGGGTTGGTGAAGGCCGCCTGCGCGGGCCCGCGACGGCCCAGCACCACCACCTCGCGCACGCCCGCCCCGGCCAGCGCGTCGATGGCATGGTCGGCGATGTCGGTGGTGCGCAGCTCCTCGGGCGAGAGCATCAGCATGCGCGCGACGTCGATGGCCACGTTGCCGTTGCCGATCACCACGGCGCGCTCGGTCGACAGGTCGAAGCAGTGGCGTGCGAAGACCGGATGGGCGTTGTACCAGGCGACGAACTCCGTGGCCGCGTGGGAGCCCGCCAGGTCCTCCCCCGGGATGCCCAGGCGGTTGTCGGTGGCCGTCCCGAACGCGTAGACGACGCCGTGGTAGCGCTCCAGCAGCTCCTCGCGGCGCACGTGCTCGCCCAGGGCCACCCCTCCGAAGAAGCGAAACCCGGGCTTGGCCGCCGTCTTGGCGTAGCGCCGGGTGACCGCCTTGATCTTGGGATGGTCGGGCGCGACGCCCGCGCGCACCAGCCCGAAGGGGGTGGGCAGGGCGTCGTAGAGGTCCACCTCGAAGCCCTGGCCGAGGAGCTCCTCGGAGGCGTAGAAGCCGGCCGGCCCGGCGCCGATGATCGCGATGTGCGCCACGCTGCGAGGATATTGCGAGCACGGTGCCGGGCGTCCGTGGTAGTGGTGTGCGCATGGAGGACCTGCGCGGGAGCGTGATCCTGGTCACCGGCGCCACCGACGGCCTGGGCCGCCGGCTGGCGCTCGACCTGGCCGTGCGCGGGGCGACGGTGCTGGCTCATGGCCGCCGCCGGGAGCGCCTCGACGGGCTGCTCGGCGAGCTGGGTGCGCGGGGGGACGCCCCCGCGCGCGGCTACCTGGCCGACCTGGCCTGCCTGGACGAGGTGCGCCGGATGGCCGGCGAGGTGCTCGACGCCGAGGAGCGCCTCGACGTGCTGGTCAACAACGCGGGGGTGGGCGCCGGCGACAAGCGCCTGGTCAGCGCCGACGGCCACGAGCTGCGCTTCGCGGTCAACCACCTGGCGGGCTTCCTGCTCACCCGCCTGCTGCTCGACCTCCTGCGCGCCTCGGCGCCCAGCCGCGTGGTCAACGTGGCGTCGATCGGTCAGGCGGCGATCGACTTCGACGACGTGATGCTCGAGCGCGGCACCTTCTCGGGCTTCCGGGCCTACGCCCAGAGCAAGCTCGCGCAGATCCTGTCGACGATCGACCTGGCCGAGGAGCTGGAGGGCAGCGGCGTGGACGTCAACGCGGTGCACCCGGCCACGCTGATGGACACCACCATGGTGCGCGAGAGCTTCGGCACGCCGCGCAGCACCGTGCGCGAGGGCGCCGACGCAGCGCTGCGCCTGATCGCCGACCCCGAGCTGGAGGGCGTCAGCGGGCGCTACTTCGAGGGCACTCGGGAGGGCGCCGCCGATCCCCAGGCCTACGACCCCGAGGCGCGCGCCGAACTGCGCCGCCTCAGCCTGCGCCTGACCGGGCTCGAGCGCGCGTAGGCCTCACATGCGAAAGACGCCGTACCCCACCGCCTCCAGCGGCGCGTGGCGGCAGGCCTCCAGCGCCCGGGCGAGCGTCTTGCGGGTGTCGCGCGGGTCGATGATCCCGTCGTCCCACAGGCGGGCGGTCCCGTAGAGCGGGCGGCCCTGGGCCTCGTACTGGTCGCGCAGCGCGGCCCCGGCCTGCGGGCGGCCCACCTCGCTCATCACGCCGGCGGCCTGCTCGCCGCCCATGACGCTGATGCGCGCGCTGGGCCACGTGAACAGAAAGCGCGGCGAGTAGGCGCGCCCGCACATGGCGTAGTTGCCCGCCCCAAAGGAGCCGCCGGCGATGACGGTGAGCTTGGGCACCCGGGCGCAGCTGACCGCGGTGACGAGCTTGGCGCCGTCCTTGGCGATGCCACCCGCCTCGTAGTCGCGGCCCACCATGAACCCGCTGACGTTCTGCACGAACACCAGCGGGGTGGCGCGGCGGTCGCACAGCTCGACGAAGTGGGCCGCCTTCAGCGACGACTCGCTGAACAGGATCCCGTTGTTGGCGATCAGGCCCACGGGATGGCCGTCGAGGTGGGCGAAGGCGCAGATCACCGTCTCGCCGTACAGCTCCTTGAACTCGCGCAGCCGCGAGCCGTCCACGATCCGGCGCAGCACCTCACGTGCGTCGTAGGGCCGGCGCGGGTCGAGGGGGACGAGGTCCAGCAGCTCGTCGGGGTCGGCGGCGGGCGGACACGGCGCGCGGCGCTCCCAGACGGGCGGGGCCAGGGGGCCCAGGCCGGCCACGGCGCCGCGCAGCAGCTCGAGCGCATGGTCGTCGTCCTCGGCCAGGTGGTCGACCACGCCCGAGGTGCGCGCGTGCAGCTCGCCGCCGCCCAGCTCCTCGGCGCTGACCTCCTCGCCGGTGGCCGCCTTCACCAGCGGAGGGCCGCCCAGGAAGATCGTGCCCTGGCCGCGCACGATCACCGTCTCGTCGCACATGGCGGGCACGTAGGCGCCCCCGGCGGTGCACGAGCCCATCACCGCGCTGAGCTGGGGGATGCCGCGTTGGGACATCGTCGCCTGGTTGAAGAAGATGCGCCCGAAGTGCTCGCGGTCGGGGAAGACCTCGTCCTGCATGGGCAGGAAGGCTCCGCCGGAGTCCACCAGGTAGACGCAGGGCAGGTGGTTGTGCAGCGCGACCTCCTGGGCGCGCAGGTGCTTCTTGACGGTCATGGGGTAGTAGGTGCCGCCCTTGACCGTGGCGTCGTTGGCCACGATCACGCAGCGCCGGCCGTGCACCACGCCCACGCCGGTGACGATCCCCGCGCCGGGCGCCGCGCCGTCGTACAGCTCCTCGGCGGCCAGCGGCGAGAGCTCCAGGAAGGGCGCCCCCGGGTCGCACAGGCGCTCGACCCGCTCGCGGGCCAGCAGCTTGCCGCGCGCCACGTGGCGCTCGCGGGCGCGCTGCCCGCCGCCGGCGCGCACGCGCTCCAGGCGGGCCTCGAGCTCGTCGATCAGCGCGAGATGGCCCTCGCGGTGGCTCATGGCGTGATCGTCATCAGGGGCTGCTTGTGGGTGACCCGGTCGCCGGGCGCCAGGGCGAGGCCGTCGACCGTTCCGTCGCGAGGAGCGGTGATGGCCAGCTCCATCTTCATCGACTCCAGCACCAGCAGCACGTCGCCCTCGGCCACCGCGTCACCGTCTCGCACGTGGACGAGCAGGACCGTGCCGGGCATGGGTGCCTCCAGCGAGCCGGCCAGCGCGGCCGCCCGGCGGTCGCCGCGCCGCGCGAGGGCGGCGAGGTGGTGGCCGTCGCGGGCGATCCACACGTCGTCTCCCTCGAGGGCAACGGCGTAGTGGCGCACCACGCCGTCGAGCTCGACGGTGAGGCGGGTGGGCCCGGCGGTCAACACCTCGGCGCTCCAGTGGTGCTCTCCCGCCAGCACCTCCCCGTCGCGGACGCGCACCTCCCCCTGCTCGAAGACGCGCCGCCACGGCCCGGCCGGGCGGGCGGTGCCGGCGGCGGCGAGGGCGGCCGCCGCCAGCAGGTCGTCGGGTGGATCGCCGGCCAGCTCGCCGAGTACCCGCTCGAGCAGACCGGTGTCCTGCTCGCCGGCGCGCACGTCCTCGCGCTCCAGCAGCGCGCGGACGAAGGCCGCGTTGGTGGTCACGCCCAGCAGCTGGAGATCCCCGAGGGCTCGGTGCAGGCGGCGCAGGGCGGTCGGGCGGTCGGCCCCGTGGACGATCACCTTGGCGAGCAGAGGGTCGAAGCTGGTGCCGACCTCGCTGCCCGCGCGGATGCCGGCGTCCACGCGCACGCCCGGACCGGTGGGCGCGCGCAGGGCGCGCACGCGGCCGGTCGCGGGCAGGAAGCCGGCGACCGGATCCTCGGCGTACAGGCGCGCCTCGACGGCGTGGCCCCAGGGGCGCAGCGCCGCCTGGTCGAGGGCCAGGGACTCCCCGGCGGCGACCCGCAACTGCTGCTCGACGAGGTCGATCCCGTACACGAGCTCGGTGACGGGGTGCTCGACCTGCAGGCGCGTGTTCATCTCCAGGAAGAAGAAGCGCGAGCCGTCGGCCGGTGCGAGGAACTCGACGGTGCCCGCGCCGCGGTAGGCGCAGGCGCGCGCCAGGGCCACGGCGGCCTGGCCCATCTGGGCGCGCAGTGCCTCGTCGACCACGGGCGAGGGAGCCTCCTCCACCACCTTCTGGTGGCGGCGCTGCAGCGAGCACTCCCGCTCGCCCAGGTGGATCACGGCGCCGTGCGCGTCGGCCAGGACCTGCACCTCGAGATGGCGCGGGCGCTCGAGGAAGCGCTCCACCAGCAGGCGGTCGTCGCCGAAGGCCGCGAGCGCCTCGCGCCGCCCGGCGGCCTTGGCCTCCTCGAGCTCCTCGGGCGCGCGCACCACGCGCAGGCCCTTGCCCCCGCCCCCGGCCACCGCCTTGACCATGAGCGGGTAGCCGTCCTCCTCCCCGGGCACCACCGGCACGCCGGCCGCCACCGCCGCCTCCTTGGCGGCGGCCTTGTCGCCCATCAACTCAATGGCGCCGGCGGGCGGCCCGATCCACACCAGGCCGGCCGCCTCGACGGCCCGTGCGAAGGCGGCGTTCTCGCTGAGAAACCCGTAGCCGGGATGCACGGAGCGCGCGCCGGTGCGCCGGGCGGCGCGCAGCAGCTCCCCGGCGTCGAAATGGGAGTCGATGCGCACCGCCGCGTCGACGGCGTCGAGGTGCGCGGCGCGGGCGTCGGGCGCGGTGAACACCCCGGCGCTGCGCAGCCCCAGCGCGTGCACGGTGCGCGCGATGCGCACCGCTATCTCGCCCCGGGTGGCGATCAGGACCGGGCCGAGGAGATCCACGGCTGCCCTACGCACCCAGGGCACGGGCGATGACCATCTGCTGGACCTCGTCGGTGCCCTCACCGATCGTGAGGATCTTGGCGTCGCGGTAGAAGCGGCACACCGGGTACTCCTCGATGCAGCCGTAGCCGCCGTGGATCTGCACGGCCTCCTCGCTGGCGCGCACGGCCAGGCGGCCGGTCTTGAGCTTGGCCTGCGCGGCGGTCAGCGTGAACGGGCGGCCTTCGTCCTTCAGCCAGGCGGCCTTGAGGGTCAGCAGGCGCGCGGCCTCGATCTCGGTGGCCAGGTCGGCCAGCTTGGCCTGGATGGCCTGGAACTTCGCGATCGGCCGGCCGAAGGCGCGCCGCTCCCGGGCGTAGGCCAGGGCCTGATCCAGCGCGCCCTGGGCCAGGCCCACCCCCATGGCGGCCACGCCGATGCGCCCGATGTCGAGGACGTGCAGGAACTGCCGCAGGCCCGCCCCCCGGGGGCCCAGCACGTTCTCCTCGGGCACGCGGCAGCCGTCGAAGGTCAGCGGCCGGGTGTCCGACGCGTTCCAGCCCAGCTTGCGATACGGCTCGCCGGGCTCGTAGCCGGGGGTGCCGTTCTCCACGATGAGGTTGGAGATCTCGTCCGGCTGGCCGGGGCCCCCGGTCCTCGCGGTGATGGCCACGTGGCCCGAGATGGCGGTGCCGGCGTTGGTGATGAACTGCTTGGCGCCGTCGATCACCCACTCGCCGCCCTCCCGCCGCGCGCGGGTGCGGGTGTTGCCCGCGTCGGAGCCCGCCTCGGCCTCGGTCAGCCCGAAGGCGCCCAGCCGGCGACCGGCCAGGAGGTCGGGCAGCAGGCGCTGCTTCTGCTCGGGCGAGCCGAACACGTACACCGGCTGGGTGCCCAGCGAGGTGTGGGCGCTCAAGGTGATGGCCACGCTGGAGTCCACCCGCGCGAGCTCCTCCACCGCCAGCGCGTACTGCAGCGAGGTGCCCCCCGCCCCACCGACGTCCTCGGGGAAGGGGATGCCCATCCAGCCCAGCTCGCCCATCCGGGCCACGAGCTCGTAGGGGAAGCGCTTGTCGCGGTCGAGCGCCTGGGCCACGGGCGCGACCTCCCCTTCGGCGAACTCGCGCACCGTGCGCCGCAGCAGTTGGGCCTCCTCGGGCAGATCGAAGACCATGGGCCAAAGGATATCGAATGCTCGTTCGGACTTCGAACGAGCTTTCGGTATTATCGAGAGCGTGGCGACCCGCCCCAGCCGACCCGCGCTGCGCGCGCGCTACGACCGCCGCCGCCAGGAGATCCTGCTTGGCGCGGCGCGCGTGTTCGCCCAGCACGGCTACGACCAGACCGCCATGCCCGAGCTGGCCGAGGCGCTCGGCCTGGCCACCGGGTCGCTCTACCACTACTTCCCCGGCAAGGAGCAGCTGCTCATGGGCATCTGCGACCAGCTCCTGGACCCGCTGCTCGAGCAGGCCCGCGCGCTGCTCGACCGCGAGGACCCCCCCGAGCAGCAGCTGCGCGCGCTGGTGCGCCTGTGGGTCGCCCACGTGGTCGAGTGCCGCGACCACATGCTCGTCTTCCAGCAGGAGCGCCACGTGATCGAGCGCGGCGCGACGTGGCGCGGCGTGCGCGCGAGCCGCAAGCGCTTCGAGCGCCTGGTCGAGGAGGTGCTCACCCGCGTGGACGAGGCGGGGGCGGCCACGCTGGCCGACCGGAAACTGGCACTGTGGGCCCTGCTGGGCATGGTCAACCACACCGCGCAGTGGTATCGGGCGCGCGGCCCGCTCGGCGCGCAGCAGATCGCCGACGGGTACGTGGACCTGCTGCTGGCGGGGTCGGGCGTGCTCAGCTCATCCGCCGGTAGCGCCACACGCTGAGGGGCACGAACACGGCGAGCAGCCCCGCCAGCCAGCCGAGGAAGAGCAGCAGCGGGTCGCTGACCTCTCCGCCCAGCGAGAGCGCCCGGGCGCTGTCCACCGCAGCGGTGACCGGGCTGACGCCGGCGAAGCCCTCCAGCCACGACGGCATGGTCTCGATGGGCACGAAGACCGACGAGGCGAAGACCAGCGGGAAGATGGCGACGAAGCCCGCCGACTGGGCTGCCTCGGCACTGTCGGTGACCAGCCCCACCAGCGTGAAGATCCAGCTCAGCCCGAAGCCGAAGAGCAGGACGACCACGACGGCGCCGGCGGCGGCCAGCACGCCCTCGGTGAACCGAAAGCCCACCAGGTAGCCCACCGCGATCATCAGCGCCACCACGAACAGGCTCCGCACGAGGTCGGCCGTCGTGCGCCCCACCAGCACCGCGGCGCGCGACATGGGCATCGAGCGCATGCGATCCACCACGCCCCGCTGGAGGTCCTCGGCCAACCCGACGGCGGTCTGCGAGGCGCGAAAGGCCGAGGACTGGATGAAGATGCCCGGCAGCAGGAAGTCGACGTAGTCGACGCCCGGTGGCAGCGTGGCGCCGATGGCCCCGCCGAAGACGAACGAGAACAGCAGGATGAACATCACCGGCTGGATCGTCGAGAAGAGCAGCAGCTGCGGCTGGCGGACGAAGTGGCGCAGGTTGCGCCCGGTGACCAGCGCGCAGTCGCGCAGCGTCCAGCCGGCCTCGGCCAGCAGTCCGTCCTCCCCCACCAGGGCGCGCGGCGCGTTCACGCCGGGGCCCCCGCGGCCGCCTCGGGCTCCTCCTCGCCCTCGGGCGGGGACGCCGGCTCGTCGGTCTTCTGCCCGGTCAGCTCGAGGAAGACGTCGTCCAGGGTCGGGCGGCGCAGCCCCAGGTCGCTCACGCCCACCCCGGCCTCGCGCAGTGCGGCGGCGGCCTCGGCCACCATCCCCACCCCGTCGTGGGGCGCGGGCACGATGAGGTCGGTGCCCACGTCGCCGGGCTGGGCGCCTGCGCAGCCCAAGCGACCCAGGGCGACGACCGCGGCGTCGCGCTCGCCCGCATCGCTGAGGCGCACGTGCACCATCGCGCCGCCCACCTGATCCTTGAGCTCGTCGCCGGTCCCCTCGGCGATCACCCGCCCCTGGTCGACCACCGCGACGCGGTGGGCCAGGTGGTCGGCCTCCTCGAGGTACTGGGTGGTCAGCAGCACGGTGGTGCCCTCCTCCACCAGCTCGCGCACCACGGCCCAGATCTGATTGCGGCTGCGCGGGTCCAGCCCCGTGGTCGGCTCGTCGAGGAAGAGGATGCGCGGGCTGGTCAGGAGGCTGGAGGCCAGGTCGAGCCGGCGGCGCATGCCGCCCGAGTAGGTCTTGGCCGGGCGGTCGGCGGCGTCGAGCAGGTCGAAGCGCTCCAGCAGCTCGTCGACGCGCCCGCGGGCCTCGCGCCCGCCCATGCGAAAAAGGCCGGCGAACAGTCGCAGGTTCTCGCGGCCGGTCAGCAGCTCGTCCACCGCGGCGAACTGGCCGGCCAGTCCGATCTCGCGGCGCACCGCGCGCGCCTGGGAGACCACGTCGAGACCCAGCACGCTGGCCCTTCCCTCGTCGGGCTCGAGCAGCGTGGCCAGCACCCGCACGATGGTGGTCTTGCCCGCCCCGTTGGGTCCCAGCAGGCCCAGCACGCGGCCCTCGGCGGCGACGAGGTCCAGGCCGTCCAGCGCGCGGGTCGGCCCGAAGCGCTTGACGACCCCCTCAACCTGGATGGCGGCGTCCATGGGGTTCCACGGTACCCCGAGGGGTGCCGGAGGCGGGCCCTCAGGCGCAAGCGACCGTCTCAGGCCGGCTCGGCGCCCGCCAGGAGGGCGAGCTTGGCCGCGCGCGGCAAGGACTTGACGCGCGCCTCCTCGCGGCGGGCGGCCCGCCGGTCGGGCATCGCGCGCGCCCAGGCCAGCACCACAGGACGCCGCGAGGCGGTGTAGCGGCTGGCGCCTCCGGCCTCGTGGGCGGCCAGCCGGCGGCGCAGGTCGGCCGTCCAGCCGCAGTACAGCGAGCCGTCGGCGCAGCGCAGCAGGTACACCCAGGAGGCCTCCACCCGGGGAAGGTTCGTCCGCGCGCGCGCCGAACCTCCTGACGGGATGGAGCGGCCCTTCGACATCCTGTCCATCGACGGCGGCGGCATCCGGGGCATCATCCCCGCCACCGTGCTGGCCGAGCTGGAGCGGCGCACCGGGCGGCGCATCGCCGAGCTGTTCGATCTCATCGCCGGCACCTCCACCGGCGGCATCCTGGCCGCGGCCCTCACCGTGCCCGGCGCGGGCGGCGACCTGCGCTGGCGCGCCGAGGAGCTGATCGATCTCTACGTCCAGGAAGGCCCGGAGATCTTCGGGCGGACGCTCACACGCAAGATCGTCAGCGGCCTGGGCCTGCTCGACGAGCGCTATGACCACGCCGCGCTGCAGTCGGCCCTGGAGCGCTACGTGGGCGACGCGCGCCTGAGCGAGCTTCGCACCGACGTGCTCCTGACCGCCTATGACACCGAGGCGCGCCGGCCCTTCCTGTTCGCCAGTCACGTGGTGGCCGAGGGCGAGCCCGCGTGGGACCACCGAGCGCGCGACGCCGCGCGGGCCACCTCGGCAGCGCCCACCTACTTCGAGCCGCTGGTGCTCAGCGCGCGCGGCGAGCGCTTCTGCCTGGTCGACGGCGGCGTGTACGCCAACAATCCGGCGCTGTGCGCCTACGCGGAGGCGCGGCGCATCGCGCCGGAGCGCCCCGTGCGCATCGTCTCGCTGGGCACCGGGGCGCTCAACCGCCCCTACCGCTGCGAGGCCGTGCGCGGCTGGGGCGTGCTGGAGTGGATCCGCCCCCTCATCGACGTGGTCTTCGACGGGCAGAGCGACGCGGTGAGCAGCCAGCTGGACCAGCGCTGGGCGACCAGCACCATCGCTTCCAGATCGAGCTGATCGGCGCCAAGGACGAGTTGGACGACGTGAGCCCGCAGAACCTCGCGGCGCTGCGCGAGCGCGGGCGCTCGCTGGTGGAGGGCGACTCCGCGCGGCTGGACGCGGTGGCAGAGGCGCTGCTCAAAGACCGTTGAGGGCGGCGCGCGAGGAGAGCGTGCCGGCGGCGCCCACCCTAGGCTCCAGGGCGATGGCCGCCTCTCGCCACTTCGTCAAGTACACCTTCCTCAAGGTCGACCCCGCCTGGCGCCGGCGCGCGGCCGAGGATCGCGCGCGCGACAAGCGGGAGTTCCTCGCCGCATGTGAGAACTTCGGGGCCGATCACCTGCTGCAGGCCTTCTCGCTGGTGGGTACGCGCGGCGACGCGGAGCTGATGGTGGTGGCCGAGGCCGAGAACCTCGACCGCATCCACGAGTTCCACGTGGTGGCGGCCCAGAGCGGGCTCATGCAGTGGTCGTCCATCCCCTACTCGTTCCTGGGCCTGCGCAAGGCCAGCGAGTACTCCGACGAGGAGCGCCACGTGCCCCGGCGCTTCACCGGCAGGTACCTGTTCGTCTACCCCTTCGTGAAGACCCGCGGGTGGTACGCCCTGCCCGCGCAGGAACGCTGGCGGATCATGCAGGACCACATCCGCGTCGGGCGCGAGTACCCCCAGGTCGACAACCACACGACCTACTGCTTCGGGCTGGACGACCAGGAGTTCGTGGTCGCCTTCGACACCGACGACGTCGCCGCCTTCCTGGACCTGGTGCAGCGCCTGCGCACCACGGAGGCCTCGGCCTACACACTGCGCGACACGCCCAGCTTCACCTGCATCGCGGCCTCGCTGGAACGCGCGCTCAACGCGCTGGACGGCGAGGCCCTGGTCCTCGCGGAGCACCCCTGAGCGACGATCCCCGCGACGCCGCCGGGGCCGCCCACCTGCGCGCGGTCGATCCGGTCCTCGGCGCCCTGATCGACCGCGTCGGCCCGCCGCGTCCGCCCCGGCGCACCGGGGCGGGCGAGCCGGCTTCGGACCATTACGGGGCGCTCGTGCGTTCCATCGTGGGCCAGCAGCTGTCCACCAAGGCGGCCCGGGCCATCCACGGGCGCCTGCTCGAGCATTTCGCCGGGCGGCCGCCGACCCCCGAGGAGGTGCTGGCCGCCGACGCGGAGGAGCTGCGCGCCGCCGCCGGGCTGTCGCGCGCCAAGGTGACCTTCCTGCGCTCGCTGGCCGAGCACGTCGTGGCCGGCGAGCTCGAGCTGGACCGCGTCGCCGAGCTGCCCGACGAGGAGATCGTCGCCGAGCTGCGCGCGGTGCGCGGGCTGGGCGAGTGGAGCGCGCACATGTTCCTGATGTTCCAGCTCGAGCGCCCCGACGTACTCGCGGTGGGCGACCTGGGCGTGCGCCGAGCCGTCGAGCGCGCCTACGGCCTGCCCGGGCTGCCCACGGCGGACGAGCTACGCGCGCTGGCCGAGGCCTGGCGCCCCCACCGCACGCTGGCCTGCCGCTACCTGTGGCGCTCGCTGGACAACGAGCCGACCACCACCGCCTGAATCAGACGTGCCAACACCGGGCACGCCGGTCGGGAACCCCACCCGCAGGAGGCCCGATGACCACTGACCGTGACGACGTGAAGCAGGAGCCCGACGAGCAGCGCCGCGACATCACCGGTCCGGACGGGCCGACCGGCGAGGCCACCCGTCCGCCGAGCAACCCGCCGCGCGACGAGGAGGCGATCAACACCGCCGAGGACAAGCTCGACCAGGCCGGCGGAGGCCATTAGTGACCGCAAGTACATGATCGGTCTCGAATCGGGCGGTTGACCAGCCGCGAGAGTCCTCTCGCCGGGCTGTGGTCGGATTGTCCGCGCATACGCGGAGAAGGCGACCAGCGCTCGAGATTGGCCCCCCGCCCGGTGGCGCTGGTCGCGTTCGCCGCCGATAGCGCGGAGAAGGCGACCAGCGAGCGCGCAGGAGGCGAGCGGGGGCATCGATCCGCCCACAGACGCACCCACACGGCGGCGCCCACCACCGCCTCGCTGTCCCTCGGTGCCTGCGGTGGCGTCATCGCCCACCATGACCAAGGTCGCACAGCGCCAGTGCACAGCGCTTGATTGGGCCCCACCTCGTCCGACCGTCGATCAACGGTCTCGGGTTCTCAGGGCGGCGGTGGGCATGCGGTGGAGAAGAGTGTGCCGTCAGCACGGAGCAGCGGACGGCCCGCCGGGTTTGACCGCCCACGCCCGCCAGGCGGCGAGGACGGGATAGGGCCGGCCCAGGCCCGGATCGGTGAGTCCCGTGGCGAAGGCGGGATCCTCGCGCACGGTGTACTGGAAGGCGGCGTCGACCCGCGGGTGGCGGGCCCAGGCGCTCAGCGCGGTGTGCATCTCGCGACAGCCCTCGACCGTGCGCCGCTCGTCGCCGGCCACGCCGGTCTCGGTGATCCACACCGCGTGGCTCCGCGGGCAGCCCTTGGCGTCGAGGGCGGCGAGCACCTCCTCGAGCAAGGCCAGGTCGCCCGCGCGGTCGGGGTCGCCGGCCAGCGGCGCGCCCCCCTCGCGATCCGAAGGAGAGCCCACGTAGGCGTGCTGGGCCCAGAGCGCGGAAGCGCAGGCGACGTCGCGCGGAAGCGCGGCGGCGAACTCGGCGGCGCCCGCGGCGGCGTCGCGCGGTGCGTCGTAGCCCGCGACCTCGCCGAGCAGCAGGCGCGCGCCGGGGCCCGCCGCCTCGCGCCAGGCTCGCACCATCCGGGCGTACAGCTCGGGGGCCAGCGGCGCGGAGGCGGTGTCGCACCGGGCGCGCTGGGGAGTCAGGAAGGTCGGGTGGTTGGGCTCGTTCCACGGGCTCCAGACGCGCAGCGGGACGCCCGCGGTGCGCCCCAGCGCAGCCAGCGAGCGGACGAAGGCGCGGTAGGCGTCGAGGTCGGGCAGGCGTGTGCGTGGCTCGGTGCCCTCCTCGTCGCATCCGCGCGCCGGCGCGGCGGCCCAGTCGGGCGTGCCGTAGATGAGCACCACCGGCTCGGCGCCGGCCGCCCCGATGGCCTGCAGACGGTCGAGCAGACCGGCGTAGGCCGCGCACGGCGGGCGGCCCCGCATGCAGCCGTCGTCGGCGGCGTCCAGGTCGGGCGGGGCGGCGCGCGAGGGCTGCAGCTTGGCCCAGTCGACCAGCAGGCGCACGTGGGAGGGGCGCAGCGCAGCGACGCGCTCGCGCCAGGCAGCGAAGGCCGCCACGCGCGGCGTGCCCGCGGGCGGCGGGGCGAGCAGCCGGGCGTGGGATTCGGTCAGGCCGATGGCCAAGCCGCCGGTCCGGACGTCGCGGTGTGGCGCGGCCTCGCCGCGCGGCGACTCGTCGCGGGCGCGCTCGTAGCGCTCCTCCCCGCACCCGGCGAAGAGGAGCGTCAGGGCGGCGACGCACGCCGCCCGAAGCTTCAGACGGCGGAGACCTGTTCCTCGTCAGCGACCCGGAACGACGAGCCGCAGCCGCAGGCCGCGATCACGTTCGGGTTCTCGACCTTGAAGCCTGCGCCCGTGAGCGAGTCCACGTAGTCGATGACCGAGCCCTTGACGTAGGGAAGCGAGGGGCCATCGACCAGGACCTTCAGACCCTCGTGGTCGAACACCTCGTCCCCGTCACGCTTCTGGTCGAAAGCCAGCGCGTACTGGAAGCCCGAGCAGCCCCCACCGCGCACGCCGACCCGCAGGCCGGCATCGGCCGCGACAGTGCCCTGGGAGTCCAGGAACTCGCGGATCTTCTCGGCGCCCTTGTCGGTGATGGTGATCATGGTCTCGAAGAGGATAGCGAGGCGGTCCACCGGTCTAGTGGGCCGGAGACACTAGGCTAGGGGCAATGCCCACTCCCCAGGAGCTCGAGCAGCGCATCGAGGCGGCGATCCCCGGCGCCCACGCGGAGGTCAGCAGCGCCGACAACGTGCACTTCAGCGCACGGGTCGTCGCCGCCTCGTTCGACGGGATGAGCCGTATCCAGCAGCACCGGCTCGTCTACGACGTCTTCGACGGGCAGCTCGGCGGGGAGATCCACGCGTTTTCCCTCAGGACGGAGGTCCCATGAGCGACAACCAGATCCGCGAGGCCATCTCGGAGGCCATCCGCGACAACGAGGTGCTCCTCTTCATGAAGGGGACCCCCCAGCAGCCGATGTGCGGTTTCTCCTCGCGCACGGTGGCGGCCCTGCAGGCCATGGAGACGCCCTTTGCGGCGGTCGACGTCCTGCCCGACCCGCGCATCCGCCAGGAGCTGTCGGGCCTATCGGGGTGGCCCACCATCCCCCAGCTGTTCGTCAACGGCGAGCTTGTCGGCGGCTGTGACATCGTCATCGAGATGTACGAGAGCGGCGAGCTGGCCGAGACCCTCGGCCGCGACGCACCGGCGCAGGCTCCGGCGCAGGCGCCCGACGCCGCGCCGCAGGCCGCCCCCACCCTGCAGCCCGAGAACCGGCTGGGCTGAGCAGGTGGGCGCCGGGCGGGCGCCGGATCACCTGGTGCCGGGACGGGGCCGCCGGCCTCTCACCGTGACCTGAGCACCGTGCGGTCGGCGGCCTCCTCGGTTCGCCACGCCAGGTGCTCGACGATCCGGCGGGAGTCGCAGATCGCCTCGCCGTCGATCACCAGGACGGGCACGCGCTCCTGACCGCTGAGCACCTGCACCTCGTCGCGGTGGGTGCGCCGGCGGCTGACGCGCACCTCCTGAGCCTCCACCCCGGCCCGGCGCAGCTCGCGCGCCACGCGCCCGCACGGGCACAGCCAGTCCGTGGGGGTCCCACAGCGGTAGAGGGTGGCCATCCGCCCAGTGTGGCGAAGATCGTTTCGCGGCCCGCCGGGCCGATAGGGTCCGAGCGCAATGGCCGTCGCGGTGGTCACCGACACCACGCACTACCTGCCGCCCGAGATGCCGACGGTGGGCGACCTCCATCAGGTCTCGCTCTACGTGCGCTGGGGCGACCGGCTGCAGCGCGAGAGCGAGATCGCCGACCTCGACGGCTTCTACGACCAGCTGCGCGCGGCCCGGGACCTGCCGACGACCTCGCAACCCTCGGTGGGCGACTTCCTCCAGGTCTACGAGCCGCTGGTCGATGCGGGCCACGAGGTGGCGTCCATCCACCTGGCCGCCGGCATGTCGGGCACGACCGACTCGGCCCGCCAGGCCGCCCAGCAGCTGCATGAGCGCGGGCGCGGGCGCGTCGAGGTGCTCGACTCGGCCACCGCGTGCGGGGGCTTTGGCATGGTCGCGCTGGCCGCGCAGGCGGCGGCCGGCGCGGGCGAGGACCTCGACGGCGTGCTCGCCCGCGCGCGCCAGGCGCGCGAGCACCTGCGCATGTGGTTTTGCATCGACACGCTGGAGTACCTCCATCGCGGCGGACGGGTGGGTCGCGCGCAGGCCTGGGTGGGCGGAGCGCTGAAGATCAAGCCCATCCTCGCCGTGGAATCGGAGATCACCCCGGTCGAGCGCGTGCGCACCTCCGGGCGCGCCTTCGAGCGGATGGTCGACTACGCCCGCTCCCTGCTCGAGGAGGGGCGCGACGCCTGGATGGTGCAGCACATCCAGGCGCCCGACCAGGCCCAGCGCCTGGTCGAGCGCGGGCGCGAGCTGTTCGGCACCGACCCGCTCTGTGTCTCCGAGGTCGGGCCGGTCATCGGCGCCCACACCGGGCCCGGGCTCATCGGGGTGGGAGGGATTCCGTCCCGGCTGCTGGGGGCGGGGACTCAGGCTCCCCCTCCTCCTCCTCGTCCTCGTCCTCCTCCTCCTCCTCCTCCGCAGGCGGCGTAGCGCGCAGCGGCTGGGGGCCGTACTCGCCCAGCAGGATCTGCACCGCGGCGGCCACCGGGATGGCCACCAGCGCGCCCAGCACGCCCAGCGCCGCGCTGCCCACCAGGATGGCCAGGATGACCACCAGCGGCGGGACGTTGACCGTGCGCCGGTAGACGAACGGCTGCAGGACGTTGTTCTCGACCTGCTGATAGACGACGAGCACCACCAGGTAGACGAGGGTGGCCGTGGGGAAGTTGGTGAACAGGGTCACCAGCAGGATGAGGGCGCCACCGATCGTCGCGCCCACCAGCGGAATCAGGCCGAAGAAGAACATCATCACCGACAGGGGCACTGCGAAGGGAACGCCGAGGATGGTCAGCGTGATGAAGGTGACCGACGCGTTGATCGCCGCGATGGTCAGCGCGCCGGCCACGTAGCCCGCGGTGGAGCGGTAGATGCGCAGGCTGATCTCGCGGTAGCGGGGGGCGCGCTGGGGCCCGACCATGGCCAGGCCCAGCCCGAAGATGCGCCGCTCGTCCAGCAGGAGGAAGAAGGTGATGGTCAGCACCGTGAGCAGCTCGAAGATGGTGGTGAAGGCGCCGAAGGTCACCGCCTGCAGCGCCCCGGCGGCCTCGCCCAGGCGCTGGGGCAGCGTGGAGGCCTGGCGCTGCAGCTGCTCGATCAGGCCGTAGCGCTCGTCCAGCTCGCGGAAGGTGGCGCTCCGGCGCAGATCCTCCAGGTACTCCGGCAGGTCGGTGGCCAGCGCCTCCACCTGCACGACCACCGGAGGGATGACCAGCAGGCCCACGCCCACGACCGCCGCGATGATGAGCACGTAGACCACCAGGATCCCCGCCGCGCGCGGCAGGGGCCCGCGGGTGAGCAGATCGACGGCCGGCCCCAGCGCGACGGCCAGGAACAGCGAGATTCCCAGCAGCAGGATGACGTTGCGCGCGACGTACAGGACGTAGAGCAGCGCCAGGAAGAGCAGCAGCGTGCCCAACAGACGGGCCAGCTGGCGCGTCGTGAGCTGCTCCCAGACGCTCATGGCGCGTTCCTCCCCGTGGCGGCTCAGCGTCGGCGGCGCATGAGCCCGCCGACGGCGGCGAGCCCACCGCCCAGCACGAAGCCCGCGACCGCGGCTCCCACGAGCACCTTGGTGCGGTGGCGGGCGAAGTGCCCGCGCCAGTCGGTCAACTCGGCCAACTCCCCCCGCAGACGCGCGACCGAGTGGCCCAGCTCGATGCGGTTGAGCTCGATCGAGGCGCGGATCTCCTCGGGGCTGCGCTGGGCCATCAGCCGGGCAGTTCCCCGGAGGACGCCGGCGGGGGTGGGTCACCGCTGACCGTCTGGCGGATGCGCCGCGCCTCGTCCATGGCCATGTCGGGCGTGGGCGGCGAGCCGGCCTTCACGGCGCGGGCGGCCAGGTAGCCGGCCAGGCCCCCGAGCATGAACAGCAGCCCCGCGATGATGAAGAAACCCCAGAAAAAGGCCTCATCGGGGAAGGGGATGGCCCAGTAGGCCAGCCACGAGAAGCCCTCGAGCAAGATGAACAAGCCGAAGAAGGCGAAGACTCCGCCGACCACGCCGATCGCGATGCCCTTGGCCAGCGTGGAGACCTTCTGGGAGACCTCGGTCTTGGCCAGCGCGATCTCCTCGCGGACCAGGAGCGTCATGCGCTCGGCCACGTCCTGCACGGCGTCGCCGACGCCGTCTCGATCGGGATCGCGGTCGCGCGCGCCGTCCATGCTCAGCTGAGCACCCGACGCAGGAGCATGGCCAGGACGAGACCCCCGGCGAACGCCGCGCCGGCGAGCACCTCGGGGCGCTCGGCCGGTGGGCCTGTCACGGCGGGGTCGGGACCGCCGAAGGGCACCGCGGTGCCGGGCGGCTGGCGGTACGAGCTCTCGGAGACGGGGATGGCGGGCTCGGGCGGCGGGGTGGCGGCCTCCGCGCCGGACAGGGCGGGACCCTCCGCGAGCTGTGCGGGCGTCGGCTCGTCGGTGGGTGGAAGGCTCTCGGCCGGGAAGGGCCGCTCCTCGTCGGCCTCCGAGCCCGCCTCGGGCTCGTCCTTGCGGTGCTCGGGCCCCGTGCTCACTCGGGCGGGTCCTCGTCGAACATGCGCCGGTAGAGGATCGCCGCGAGCCGCGTGGTGGCCATGGAGGCCACCGCGCCGATCCCGGCGAGCAGACCCGACCAGGCCAGCCGCTTGACGAGGTCGCTGTCGCTCATCGGCGGTTATCCAATCAGATCGACTCGACGTCCAGGCCGCCGCAGATCGTCTCGACCACGAAGACCTTGGCGCGCTCGACGTCCTCCTCGCCCTGGGGCAGCAGGTCGAAGATCCATCCGGTGAGCATCTGCTCGATCGCGCCGTAGAAGGCCAGCGCCGCGAACTGGGGGGTGACCAGCGACTTGAACTCGCCCGCCGCCTGGGCCTTGGCCACGATGTCGGCGATGAGCCCGTAGGCCTCGTCGATCTTGGCCAGGTGGGTGCGCCCGAAGGAATTGGCCGCCCGGGTGACCTCGACGATGATGACCTTCATCAGGTCCGGGTCGTGGCGGTAGGAGTCGGCGATGAACGAGGCGATGGCCGCGAGCTTCTCGCGGGCCGCCACCGGGCGCGCGTCGGTCTCGCGGATCGCCTCCAGCAGCACGTTCCAGCGCTCGAGGAAGAGGGTGTCGAGGATCTGGTCCTTGGAGGCGAAGTAGTGGTAGACCAGGCCGTAGGCCACCTCGGCCTCGTCGGCGATGTCCGACACGCGGCAGGCGTGGAAGCCCTGACGGGCGAAGACCTTCACGGCCGCGTCGAGGATCAGTCGGCGCTTCGCGGAGGCGGTGGTGCGTGCGGCGGCCACTAGTGCTCCCTCCCGCAAGTACGCTCGGTCATTCGCCGCGCGGAACCCCGGCTGGCGGCGAATGACCTGACCGTACCTGCGTTCGGAACCACTAGATGATCGATTCCATATCGATGGAATCAGTGGTCGTAGGCGATGAGGCTGCGGTCCCAGCTGCCGGCGAGTTGGTTGTGGCGGATGGCGGCGGCCAGAGCGAGGATGCGGGCGGCGATGCGGGCCATGAGGCCGGGCATGGTGCGTGCGCCGTGGCGCTCGAGGGAGAGTTGGCCTTTGAGGGTGTCGATGATCGATTCGATCCACTGGCGGGCCGCGCCCAGCTGGCCGTGGCGTCGTGGTTCGTCCTTGCGGTCGGGCCGGATGAGTCGTGCGCCCATCTGCTCGACCATGGCTTCGAAGTCGCGGCCCGCGAAGCCCTTGTCGGCCAGGATGGTGCGTGCGGCCACGGGCAGGCGTTCGAGGATCTCCGCGGCGACCTTGCGCTCGCTGACGTTGGCTGGGGCCAGTTCGAAGCCCACAGGCATCCCGTCGGGCGCGCAGACCAGCACGAGGCGAAATCCCCAGAAATGACGGGAGTGCGAGCGGCTCCATCCGTAGGCGGCATAGCCGGCCAGCTCCGAGCGCCGGGCGGTCTCGCGCGACTGCCCGCAGGGGACCGGGGTGCCGTCCACCAGCCACAACTCGTCGCAAAACGAGGGCGACTCGAACACGATGAGGTTGAGCAGGCGCACGATCTGGGGGCCAGGGCGCGGACGCGCTTGTTGTAGGCGGGCTGCTTGGGAAGGTAGGGAAACAGGTGCCCGAGGCGGTAGCGCGCGATGGCCAAAAACCGCCGGTCGCCGGGGCAGTCCAACAGCATCTGCGCGACAGCCAGACAGAGCAGTTCAGCGTCGGTGATCTGGGGCGGGCGACCAGGCCCACGGCGGGGTGCGAAGAAGTCATCAGCCAGGACATAGAGTCCGATGAGGAGCGTGTCGAGGCAGGCGGGCACTGGGCCTCCAAGGTCGACGGTGTGAGAACACCGTCTGTCTTCGACACCTCCAGCCGCCCACCCCGCTGGCCCTCACGCAATTCGGAATCGATCATCTAGCCGTAGACCTCCGGGCGACGGTGGCTGAGCGAGGGCAGGTCACGGCGGATGCGGTCCTGCGCGTCGAGGTCGAGGTGGGCCATCACGTGGGTCTCGGTGTCGGGGGCGACCGCCAGCACCACACCCCACGGGTCGACGATCATGGACCGCCCGCCGGAGCGATAGGGGGCCCCACCGGCCCGCGGATGTTCGCCGATCTGGTTGGCGGCCACCACGAAGCACCCCTCCTCGATGGCGCGGGCGCGCAGCAGCACCTCCCAGTGGTCGCGCGTGGTGGCGTAGGTGAAGGCCGAGGGCACGGTGATCACGCGGGCGCCCCGTACGGCCAAGGCGCGGTACAGCTCCGGGAAGCGCAGGTCGTAGCAGACGCTCAGCCCCATCTCGACGCCGCCGGCGGCGGTGGTCACGACGACCTCGTCGCCGGGCTCCTCGCCTTCGGACTCGCGGTAGACCGTCCCGTCGACCTCCACGTCGAACATGTGCAGCTTGCGGTACACGGCGCGGTCCCGGCCATCGGGGCCCACGTGCACGCAGGTGTTGTGCAGCCGTCCTGCCCCTTGCACCCGCTCGGAGACCGAGCCCGCCACCAGATCCAGCCCCAGTTCGCGGGCCACCGAGCGCGCCCAGGCCAGCGCGGGCCCGTCGAGCGGCTCGGCCCCCGCGCGCAGCGCGTCGAGATCGCCCAGCACACTCCACTTCTCGGGAAGCACCACGAGCTGGGCGCCCTCACGCGCGGCCGCGCGGACGAGGCGATCCGCCGTCTCCAGGTTGCGGTCCTTGTCCTCGGTGGAGGTGAGTTGGACGGCCGCGGCGCGCATGCCTAGATGCCGTTGCCCGGCGAGTCAAGCAAGGTCCCCAACGATAGACGAGGCGCCGGGGACGAGGAAGGTACCTTCCCACAGCCCGGCGGGGAGAGGTAGGCTTGTGCGCAACTGTCGCAGGCGTGGGGCCCGCGGCACCGTTCAGGGAGGGTTTCATCATGCGCAGGCTCCGGCCCAGCCCGGCCATGATCGTGGCCATGGTGGCGCTGGTCGTCTCGACCGCCGGCACGGCCACCGCGGCCACGCTCATCACCGGCAAGCAGATCAAGACGCGGTCCATCGAGGGCATCGACATCGCCAACGGGACGATCTCGTCCGCCAAGCTCAAGGACCGTTCGGTCACGCTGTCCAAGCTGCACCCCAGCGCCGCCGGCGCGGCGGGCGGCGGGCAGGCCTTCGAGGCCGTGCGACCGCTCGGCCCGAGCGGCGCAGCGGACCAGAGCGTCGAGGTGGCACGACTCGAGAACGTGCCCGCGGGTGCCTACGTGGTGACGGCCAAGACCGTCCTGAGTCCCGACAATGAGGATCCGGGAATCCTCGCCCAGCTCCTGCAGCAGGGCAAGACGGCCACCGGCCGCTGCCGGCTCGACGCGGCCGGGGCCACCGACGACGCGCTCTCGCCCATCGCCTCGCTGGGCTCGGCCTTCTCGTCCACGCTGGCGCTCCAGACCACGCGGACGACGTCGCAGCCCGCCGACATGGTGCTGACCTGCGCCGCCGACCGCATCCGGTGGCGTGCGGGCGCAACCTCGATCGTGGCCATGCCCGTGGGCTCGCTGGCCCGGCAGGGAGGCTGAGGCGCCGCTCCCGCTGGTCACCGACCGTCTCGCGCTTCGGGCGTTCGTCCCCGACGACGCGCCCGAGGCGCACGAGACGATCTGGGGCGACCCGCGGGTCATGGAGCTGCTCGACGGGCCGCTCGACCAGACCGCCAGCGAGCGCGAGTTGGTGCGTCTGATCGAGCACCAGGAGCGTCACGGCTTCTCCTTCTGGGCGGTGATGGACCGCGAGAGCGGCCTGCTGGCCGGGGAGTGCGGGCTGTACCTGCTGGAGGGGCGCGGGCCCGAGGTGGAGCTGGGCTACAGCTTCGGCGCGCGCTGGTGGGGGCACGGCTACGCGGTGGAGGCCGCTCGCGCGGCGCTGGGCGAGGCCTTCGGCCCGCTGGGGCTGGAGCGGGTCATCGCCATCACGCGCCCGGAGAACCACCGCTCCCAGCGCGTGCTCGAGCGCCTGGGCTTCACGGCGACCGGCACGCGGCTGGCCTACGGCCACCGCCAGCGCGCCTACGAGCTGCCGCGCTCGCAGGGGTGAGCGCCGGGCGCAGGCCGACCGCCTTTACGCCTGGTGGCGGAGAGCTTGCTCTCCGCCACGCGAGTCCGAGCCTCAGCGGTAGGGGTCGTCGGTGGGCAGCAGGTCGTCCATGCGCTGCTCCACGCGACCCAGGAACGCCTCGGCGAACTCGCGGTTGAAGAAGCCCACCGCGGCAGCGACGATCAGCGCGCCCACGCCCAGCCCGACCGGCTCGAGGATCATGGCCAGGACGTAGCCGGTCGGCGTGGAGGGCGAGAAGTCGCCGTAGCCGACCGTGGTGATGGTCGTCATCGACCAGTACAGGCCCTGCAGCAGCGTGTAGCTGCCGCCCTCCTCCGGCACCTCGACCTGTACGAAGGCCAGCCCGCCCATGAGCCACACGACGACCAACAGCGTGAAGGCGAACAGGGCGGGGGTGACGCGAAGCACGTAGCGGTGCACGAGGGGCAGGAGGTCGAGCACCCGCAGCAGCAGGATCACCGACACCCAGTCGTTGCGCGGCTCGAAGAAGGGCAGCGAGACCAGCGCGGCGAGAATGACCACCACGTCGAGCAGGTTGCGCGCCAGCCAGGCGCGGTTGTCGGGCGCGAGCTGCAGCATCCGCGCCGCCTCGGCGATCAGGAAGGCGGTGACGAGGCAGAACAGGATCTCCGGCACGATGCCCAGCAGGTCTTGCTGGCGGGCGATCAGCACGGGCGCCACGGCCAGCGCGACGGCGAGCGACGGCTTCTCCCACCGCCGCGCCTTGGCCGCCTGCTCGTCAGTCATCCCCGGGACGACATGGGTGCCGTGCGCGCTGTACACGCTCGGGCAGTCTGTCGTCACGCGCCCGCTCGCGCAACGCGACGCTCCTCGGTCCGATGCTGGAGGCGGTGGACCGCCCGCGCGCGTCGAGCGGGAAGCGGCGGACGACCGCTCCCGTCTCGAGCAGCCCGTCCCTCACGCCGGGAACGAGCCGCGTCCCGGGCGGGTGGACCCGGAGTCGGGCCCCGCCACCGCGCCGGCGCGCTCCAGCTCGGCGACCTCGGCCTGCGAGAAGCCGGCCTGGGTGAGCACCTCGTGGGTGTGCTCGCCCAGCGCCGGGCCCGGACGCTGCGCGGGATCGCCGGGCGTGGCCGACAGCTTGACCGGCACGCCCAGCAGCCGGATCGGCTGCGAGGCGCCGGGCTGGATGACCTCCACCACCATCTCCCGTGAGCGCACCAGCCCGGAGGCCAGCGCCTCGTCCAGCTCGAGCACCGGCTCCAGGCAGCAGTCGTGCGCGGTGGCGAAGGCCTGCCACTCGTCGCGGGTGCGCGCGAGGAAGATCGCCTCGACCGCGCGGTGGGTTTCGCTGCCCGGCCCGGCGAACTGCTGGTCGACGAGGTCCTCGCGCTCCACCCCCCGACACCAGGCCCCCCAGAACTTCGGCTCCAGGGCGCCCAGCGTGACCCAGCCGTCCGCGCACGCATAGGGGCGGTAGCAGACCAGCGAGCCGGCCAGCTCCATTCCCCCGCGCCGGGGCGTGGCCCCTTCGGCGAACATCCGCGCGGCCACCATGGCCAGCCACGACAGCGCGCCGTCGGCCATGGAGACGTCGACCCTCTGGCCCTCGCCGCTGGCGTCGCGGTGGCGCAGCGCGGCGAGGATCCCGAAGGCGGCCATGAGCGCGCCGCCGCCCAGGTCGGCGATCTGGCCCGCGGCCTGCACGGGCGGCCCGTCGGCCTCCCCGGTCAGGCCCAGCAGGCCGACCAGGCCCAGGTAGTTCATGTCGTGGCCCGAGCGGTCGCGGTAGGGCCCGTCCTGGCCGTAGCCGGTGATCGGGCAGTACACCAGGCGGGGGTTCTCCTCGCGCAGGCGCTCCCAGCCCACGCCGAGGCGGTCGAGCACGCCGGGGCGGAAGGATTCCAGGAGCACGTCGGCGTCGCGCACCAGGCGCAGCAGCACGTCGCGGCCCGCCTCGCTCTTGAGATCGAGGCGCACCGAGCGCTTGTTGCGGTTGAGCGCGAGGAACAGCGCCGAGCCCGCGCTCTCGTCGGCGCCCTCGTACCTGGGCGGCGCCCAGCGCACGTAGTCGCCCATGGCGGTGTCCTCGACCTTGACCACGTCGGCGCCGAAGTCGGCCAGCAGCAGCGAGCAGAACCCGCCGGGCAGCAGCCTCGAGAGGTCGAGGACACGCACGCCCTCCAGGGCGAGGGCCATCAGGCCGAGGCCTCCGCGCGGGCCGGAAGGCCCAGCAGCTCGCACGCCTCGGTCACCGTGGTCACGACGGGATCTTCGAGGCTCAAGGAGGCTTCCTCATGGCAGTACCTGGGACGTACCGCTGTTGACTCTGCCGCAAGGGTGGCGTGGACGCAAGCGGATGGCCACGCGACGCCGCTATGGGGCTCGGGCGCGCGACCGCCTGTTTCGCTCCGAGAAGGCGCGCGCGCGGCTGGAGAAGGCCCAGGAGCAGCTCGACGAGCGTCCCTGGCTGGTGGCCGTCGCCCGCTTCGTCCCGGGGGGTCGCACCGCGATGACCTTCGCGGCGGGGACGCTGGCCATGCCCCGCCGGCGGTTCCTGGCCTACATCGTCCCCGGTGGCCTGGCATGGTCGGTGTTCGTGAGCCTGCTCGGGTATGTGGGCGGGACGGTGTTCCAGGGCAGCTTCTGGCTGCCGCTGGCGGCCTCGCTGGCCTTCGCCGCCGTGCTCGCGGCCGGTGCCGAGGTCGTGCGCCGCGCGCACGCCCGCCCCGCCTGACCCGGCCGCCCGACCGCGCCTACGACGCCCGTCCACGCGGGCGAGGAGCGGTCGCGGCGCGGCGTTGAGCGGCCGTTGGTCGGTCATGGCCCCTCTCACCCGTGCGCTGCGCCTCACCGCCCTGACCGCCCTCACGGGCGCCGCCCTGGCCGCCGGTCCGGGCGTGGCCGCCGCCCAGGCGGCCTGCGCCCACGCCGACGCCAAGCCCGGCGAGGCCAGCGCCGACCAGCGCGCCCTGGCCACCGTCTGCCTGGTCAACGAGGAGCGCCGCCAGCGCGGCCTGCGCATTCTGCGCCTCGATCCGCGCCTGAGCGAGTCGGCCCAGCGCCACGCCGAGGACATGCGCGCGCGCAACTACTTCGCTCACATCTCGCTGGACGGCCTCTCTCCCAGCGACCGCGCCCGCGCGGCCGGCTATCCCATGGGCGCCGGCGAGAACCTGGTGCGCGGCGGGCAGACCGCGGCGCACACGGTGGCGCTGTGGCTGAACAGCCCGTCACACCGCGACAACCTGCTGCTGGAGCGCTACCGCGGCATCGGCATGGGGCTGTCGGGCGACTACTGGGCGCACACCTTCGGCTACGCCGAGCCGCCCGCGGACGGGCGCACCGGCCTGGAGTCCGGCGCCCAGCGCGCCGAGGCCGCCGCGAGTGCCCCGGTGGTCGCCCCCGGCGCCCACCCCGCCAAGCTCCAGGTCCGCCGCGCCGGCGTGGTGGACGGGAGGCTCGACCTCCTGGCCGACATCACGAGCCGCGCGGACGGTGGGCAGGTCACGATCCACTTCATGGCCAACGGCCGGCGCACGTCGTTCACCCAGCGCGTGAGCCAGGGCATCGTGCGGGTACGCCGGGACCTGCCCCGCGGCCAGCGCAACACCTCGACCGGCATCGTCGAGCTGCACTTCGCGGGCAGCGAGCTGGTACGCCCGGCCGCGGTCCGCCTGCGCGCCGCACGCGGCAGCGCCCGCCTCGAGCGCGAGTGGCTCTCTCTGCGCGATGGCGTGCTGCTGGCCCGCGGCACGATCACCGGTCGCGCCGAAGGCGCGGTGCGCCTCATCCTCTCCTACGCGCGCTCCGACGGAAGCGTCGGCGAGTGGCAGGGTCGGGCGAGCGTGGATCGCGACGGCGACTGGCGCCTCGAGGAGCAACTGCCCACCGACGCCCGCGGCGGCGGGCACCTGTCGATCCAGTTCACCGGCTACTACCCCGAGCGCATTCGCGGGGAGCAGATCGCCAAGGAGGTGCTCGACGGCCAGGCCTTCGAGTGAGTCGGTCCGCCTGCGGTCGCCGGAACCGGCGACCTCCAAGTCGATCTGTTTCGACGCAGGGCGGCCTGGGGTCTGAGTGCGCCCGTAGAGTTCCGTCGATGTCGGGCCCGTGGCAGCCCATCTCCGACTTGGAGCACCCCGTCGAGCGCCTGGCTGTATCCGAGCTGCGGGCTCTGGACACGCTGTGGCGAGAGAAGCGTCAGGAGCTCGAGGAACTCGATGCTATGCGCCGATTCCGGGAGAGGCTGAGTCGAACGTGGGCGATCGAGACGGGCGTGATCGAGGATGTGTACGAACTCGACCGTGGGACCACCGAGCTGCTGATCGAGAAGGGTCTGCACGAGGATCTGATCGACCGGTCAGCCACCGACCAGGATCCAGGGCTTGTCATTCAGATCATCCGCGACCAGCGAGGCGCCATCGATGGCCTGTTCGACTTCATCGCGCGGCGGCGCGAGCTGTCGACGAGCTACGTCAAGGAGCTTCACGCGGTGCTCACACGCCACCAGCTGACAGTCAGCGCCATCGACTCACTCGGCCGACGCGTCGAGGTACCGCTCCTTCGCGGCGAGTGGAAGCAGCAGCCCAACAACCCGACGCGAGCGGACGGGACGACGCACGTCTACTGCCCTCCAGAGCACGTGTCGAGCGAGATGGACCGGCTCCTCGACCTGCACGTCGCACATCGGCAGGCTGATGTTCCTCCAGAGGTGGAGGCGGCGTTCCTGCATCATCGCTTCACACAGATCCATCCCTTCCAGGACGGCAATGGCCGCGTGGCCAGGGCACTGGCCAGTCTGGTTCTGCTGCGGGCTGGCTGGTTTCCTTTGAGCATCGACCGCGAGCGCAAGGGCGATTACATCGAGACCCTCGAAGCGGCGGACCTGGGCGACCTTCGGTACCTCACTCGGATGATCGGTCACCTTCAGCGCGACGCGCTGGTGCGAGCACTCGGCATAGGCGACCAGACGCAGCGCGAGCAGGAGGGGATTGATCAGGTCATTCGCGCCGCGCGCGAGAAGGTGCTCGGAGGCGCAGTCACCAGCGACCCACAGGAGCTTGCGTCCGCTCGGGCTACCGCTGACCGCCTGCTCGAGCGTGGACGCGCGCGGACCGAGGCCCTAGAGCAGCAGCTCCGGCGAGAGGTGATCGATTACGCCCCCAGCCTGAAGGTGTACACCGATGCCTGGCCCGCGGGAAGCGAACGAGCGAGATGGCACCGCTGGATCGTCGTCAGAAATGCTCGGCAGCTCGGATATTTCGCGAATCTCGAGGCCTACGCGGCCTGGTTCCGACTCGAGCTGACCGCCGAGGACGAGCAGGATGAGGTGATCGTCGCCTTCCATGGCATCGGCGCCACCTTCCGCGGTCTCATCGCGGTGACCGCCTTCTGGCAATACGCCGTCCAAGAGGACGGTCGCTGGCAGCGCACCGAGCACAGGCTTCTCGACGAACAGTTGTTCCAGGTCAACTCGCGTGAGGATCCGGCGGCGGCTGAAGAGCGCTTCGACGAGTGGCTCGAGCACGTTCTGACCGCCGGGCTTGCGATCTGGCAGCGACGGCTTTCTGCGCCCTCCTGACGCGGCCCCACCTTCCTCGTGCTCAGCGGCCCGTCCACTGGGGCTCGCGCTTCTCGAAGAAGGCCTTCACCCCCTCCTGGATGTCCTCGGTCGAGAAGGCCAGCGTGAGGTTGTGGCGCAGGAACTCCAGCGCGTCGTCGAAGGCCATGTCCATCTGGCGGTGCATCGCGTCCTTGCCCAGGCGCATGAGCACCGGCGACTTGGCGGCCAGGCGCCGGGCCCAGTCGGCGACCGCGGCGTCGAACTCGGCCGCGGGGACCACCCGGTTGACGATGCCGATCCGCTCGGCCTCGCGGGCGTCGATGCGCTCGCCGAGCAGCAGCAGCTCGTTGGTCTTCTTGCGCCCGACGTTGCGGTAGATGAGCGCCATGATCATGAAGGGGAAGACGCCCACGTCGATCTCCGGCGTGCCGAAGGTCACGCCCTCCCTGGCCACGACCAGGTCGCAGGCCAGCGCCAGGCCCAGCGCCCCGGCCAGCACATGGCCGTTGGCCGCGCAGATCGAGGGCTTGCCCAGCTCGCCCAGCGTGGCGAACAGGCGCGGGAAGCGCTCGATGTGCCAATGCTTGTGGACCAGCGGCACGTCGGCGGCGAAGCCGGCCAGGTTCCCGCCGCTGGAGAAGACGTTCTCGTGGGTGGAGGCGAGCACCACGCAGCGCACCGCGTCGTCGGCCTTGGCGGCGTCCAGCGCGGTCTGGAGGTCGTCCAGCAGAGCGTCGGAGAGCGCGTTTCGAGTCTCGGCGTGGTCGAGCGCGACCGTCGCCACGCCGTCGGCGACCTCGTAGCGGACCGTCTCCAGCTCCATCGCTGGCGCACCCTAGAAGACGGGCGTCTCGGTGTAGGCGCCGAAGACCTGTTGGAGGGCGTGGATGATCTCGCCCTCGGTGGCGTGCGCGCGGGCGCAGTCCACCAGCGGGGGCATGAGGTTCGCCTCGGGTCGGGCGGCCGCCTCGCGCAGGGAGGTCAGCGTCTGCTCCACGGCGCCGGCGTCGCGCCTGCTGCGCACGGCCTGCACCCGACCTATCTGCTTGCGCTCCAGCGCGGGATCGATGCGCAGGGTCTCGATCGGCTCCTCGTCCTCGTGACGGTGCGCGTTGACCCCGACGACGATGCGCCGGCCCGCGTCGATCTCGGTCTGCAGCTCGTAGGCCGCGTCGGCGATCTCGCGCTGGGGGAAGTTCTGCTTGACGGCCTCGACCATCCCGCCGAGCTGGTCGATCCTGTCGAAGTAGGCGTAGGCGGCGGCCTCCATGCGGTCGGTGAGCGCCTCCACGAAGTACGACCCGCCCAGCGGATCGATCGTGTTGGCCACGCCCGTCTCGTGGGCGATCACCTGCTGGGTACGTAGCGCGATCCGCACGGCCTCCTGGGTCGGCAGCGCCAGCGCCTCGTCGTGGGAATTGGTGTGCAGCGACTGCGTGCCTCCCAGCACCCCGGCCAACGCCTCGATCGCCGTCCTGGTGATGTTGTTCAGCGGCTGCTGGGCGGTGAGGCTGACGCCGGCGGTCTGGGTGTGGCAGCGCATCAACCACGACCGCGGGTTCTTCGCGCCGAAGGTCTCGCGCATCTCGCGCGCCCAGATGCGGCGTGCCGCGCGGAGCTTGGCGATCTCCTCGAAGAAGTCGATCTGCGCGTTGAAGAAGAACGACAACCTGGGCGCGAAGTCGTCGACGTCCAGGCCGCGCTCGACCGCCTGCTCGACGTAGGTGAGCCCGTCCTTCAGGGTGAAGGCCAGCTCCTGCTGGGCCGTGGAGCCGGCTTCGCGGATGTGGTACCCGGAGATGGAGACCGGATGCCAGCGGGGCATGTGCTGCGTGGACCACGCGATCATGTCGCCCAGCAGGCGCATGGCGGGATCGATGGGAAAGCACCACTCCTTCTGGGCGATGTACTCCTTGAGGATGTCCGCCTGGATCGTCCCCGCCAGACGCTCGGGCCCGACGCCCTGGGCCTCGGCCGCCACCACGTAGAAGGCCAGCGCGATGGGCGCGGGCGCGTTGATCGTCATCGACACGCTGACCTCGCCGAGATCGATGCCGCCGAAGAGGGTCCGCATGTCATCCAGCGTGTCCACCGCGACGCCCTCGCGGCCGACCTCCCCCAGCGACCGGGGGTCGTCGGAGTCGTGGCCCATCAGCGAAGGCATGTCGAACGCGGTCGACAAGCCCGTCTGTCCGTGGTCGAGCAGGTAGCGAAACCGCTCGTTGGTCTCCTCGGCGGTGCCATAGCCCGCGAACTGACGGACCGTCCACAACCGCCCCCGGTACATCGACGGATACACCCCGCGCGTGAAGGGATAGCCGCCGGGCACGCCGATGCGCTCGGCGGGCGGCAGATCGGCCTCCGTGTACAGGGCGGCGATCGGCTCCCCGCTCAACGTCGTGAACGGCGCATCGCGCTCGGGCGTCGCACCGTAGGCCTGCAGCCACTCGTCGTAGTCGACGGGGACGCGTGGGGCTCGAGTATGCGTGGACATCAGATAGTGGGAAGGTCGCATACATGGCGCCATCGCGTGCACATGGCGCAGACAGCGGGTAGTCTCAGAGTCCTGATGACCGCCGTCGCCGCCCCGCCGCGCGCCCTCACCGAGCGCTCCGCCCTGGAGCTGGCGGGGGCGATCCGCGCCGGGAAGGTCTCCGCGCGGGAGGCGGTGGAGGAGCACATCGAGCGCCTGGAGCGCGAGGCCCATCTCAACGCCGTGGTGGTCGAGCGCTTCGCCGCGGCGCGGGAGGAGGCCGACGCCGCCGACGCCCGGGTCGCCGGGGCCGGCCCCCATGACGACCTGCCCCCGCTGCTGGGCGTCCCCTGCACGCTCAAGGAGGCCATCGCGCTCGCCGGGCTGCCCAACTCGGCCGGCGTGGTCCGCCGCCGCGCGCACCGCGCGCCCACCACGGCACCGGCGGCCCAGCGGCTGCTGGACGCCGGTGCCATCCCGCTGGGGCTGACCAACGTCCCCGAGCTGTGCCTGCACATCGAGTCGTCCAATCACGTCTACGGGCGCACCGCCAACGCCTACGACGCCGCACGTACCGCGGGGGGCTCCTCGGGCGGAGAGGGCGCCGCCATCGGCTGCGGCGGATCGCCCTTCGGCCTGGGGTCGGACATCGGTGGCTCGATCCGGCTGCCGGCCTACTTCAACGGGATCTTCGGACACAAGCCCTCGCCCGACTTGGTGCCCTCCACCGGCCACTTCCCGCTGTCGCCCGGCCCGTCGGGGTTGATGTTCACCATCGGCCCGCTCGCGCGCCGTGCGGAGGATCTGATGCCGGTGTTGCAGGCCATCGCCGGCGCCCATCCCAGCGACTCTCGTGCGCGCGACATCGCGCTGGGGGACCCGGCGGCGGTCGATTTGGGCGCCGTCGAGGTGATCGTCTCCGAGGAGTCCTCCCTGCTGCCCGTGCGCCGCGAGCTGCGCGAGGCCCGCGAGCGCGCAGCCGGGGCCCTCGCGGCCGCGGGCGCGCACGTGCGCCGCACGTCGCTGCGCTCGCTGCGCCGCGCGACCGAGCTCTACCTCGCCACCCTGCAGGACGGGGCCGGGATCTCCACCGGCGAGCTGCTGGTCGACGGCGACGACCCCGCGGTCACCCTCCGGGTCGCGCTACGCGCGCGCGAGCACACCCTTCCCGTGCTCGTGCTCATCGCCGCCGAGAAGGTCGTCGAGCGGGTTCCCTCGGCGGTCACGCGGCGCCTGCTGGCCTCCGGCCGCGCGCTGATCCGCGAGGTGGACGCCCTGATCGGTGATGCCATCCTCCTGCACCCGCCCTTTCCCCGCCTCGTCCCGCGCCACGGCACCACGCTGGCCCAGCCGTGGCTCCTGACCCCCACGGCCGTCTTCAGCCTTCTGCGCCTGCCCGCCACCCAGGTGCCCACCGGCCTGGACTCCCGCGGGCTGCCGCTCGGCGTGCAGGTCGTCGCCGGGCGCGACCGCGACCACATGACCCTCGCCGCCGCACTGGAGCTCGAGCGCGCCCTGGGCGGCTGGATCCCGCCCACGGGGAAGTGACCACGATCGCTGCTACGGGCCCTCAAGAGCTCGGAGCACGGCAGCTGCGCAACAACGCACTGATCGAGGCGGTCGAGCACGGCGGACCCTGACGGCGCACCGCCCGCCGAGGTCGAGTCCCGGGCCACCGCGTTGGCACCCGGCCAATAGTCTCCCCGGCCGCTCACAACGAACGGACGAGAGGGAGAAGTACATGGGAGTCCTCGACGAGAAGGTCGCCATCGTCACCGGTTCGGCGCGCGGCATCGGCCGTGCGACGGCGCAGCTGCTCAGCGAGCAGGGCGCGAGGGTGGTCATCAACGACCTCGATGGCGATGCCGCGCAGCAGACGGCCTCCGAGATCCGAGGCGAGACCGTCGTCCACTCCGGCGACCTGACCAAGGGCGATGCGCCCGACCAGCTCGTGCAGACGGCCGTGGACGCCTGGGGCCGTCTGGACATCATCGTCAACAACGCCGGCTACACGCTGGACGCGCCGATCCACAAGATGAGCGACGACTGGTTCCAGCGCATGCTCGACATCCACGTCGCGGTGCCCTTCAAGGTGCTGCGCGCCGCCGCTCCCCACCTGCGCGAGCCGGCCAAGCACGAGAAGGAGCGCGGCGAGGAGGTCTTTCGCAAGGTCGTCAACGTCTCCTCGATCTCGGGCACCATGGGCAACGCCGCCCAGGCCAACTACTCCGCGGGCAAGTCGGCCGTGGTGGGCCTGACCAAGACGCTCGCCAAGGAGTGGGGCCACTTCAAGGTCAACGTCAACGCCGTGGCCTTCGGCTACATCGAGACGCGCCTGACCGCCTCCAAGGAGGAGTCCAACACCATGGAGATCGGCGGGGAGCAGGTGCAGCTGGGCATTCCCGACCAGCTGCGCGGGATGGCCGCGATGCTCATCCCCTCGGCCGGCCCGGAACCCCCGAGGAGGCCGCCGGCGGGGTCTTCTTCCTGTGCTCGCCCTGGAGCAACTACGTGCACGGGCAGGTGCTCAACGTCACCGGCGGTCAGTTCACGGGGATGACGACGTGAACTTGGCGCCCAGCGCTAGGCGGGTGCCGCGCGCTTGCCGCGCTCGGCCCGGCGCTCCGCGCGCAGGCGGGCGACCACGCCCTCGCGCCCGAGCTGCTGCAGCCCGGAGTACAGGGCGCGGATCTCGGCGAAGATGTCCTCCGCGACGGCCTGCTGCTGGTGACGCGTGGGGTTCTCCGTGCGCTCGTAGCGCAGCGGGTCGCCGTACTGGACGGTGACCTTGGGAAACTGCAGGCGCTTCCAGTTGCGCACCTTGGAGGAGCCGTGGATGGCCACCGGGACGACGGGCGCGCCCGACTCCAGCGCCATGCGACCGATGCCGGGCTTGACCCTATCGGCGAGGTTGCCGGTGCGCGAGCGCCCGCCCTCGCAGTACATGACCATCGCCGCCCCGCGCTCCAGCACCGTATGGGCGGTGACGAAGGCCTTCTCGTCCCGGGCGCCCCGGCGGATCGGGAAGACGCCGCCGTGGGTGTAGATCCACTGCAGGGGCGGCTCGAAGAGCTGGGACTTGGCCATGAACTGAACCTTGCGCCGGATGGTCGCGCCCACGAAGAAGTGGTCCATGAACGAGAAGTGGTTGGGCGCGATGATGACCGAGCCGCTCTGGGGCACCTTGTCGGACGAGATACCGCGCAGACGGAAGAAGCCCAGCCCGTAGAGCGTGGTCAGCGTGCGCACCATCTCGTAGACCCAGTCGGGCTCGCGCGTGCGCGTGCGCTCGTGGAAGCGGTCGAAGTACTCCTCCGGGCGGGGTCCTTGTAGATCTGCTCCTTCATCTGCACGAGGTTCTCGTCGCGCGCCATGCCCTCCGGGAAGGCTACCCTTCCGCCCACGCCCGCGCGCGCTCGAGCGCGCGCGCCCAGCCGGCCAGCAGGGTCTCGCGCTCGTCGGCACCCATCCGCGGCTCGTAGCGGGCCCGCTCGCGCCAGGCCGAGACGACGCGATCCTCCGACCACAGGCCGACGCCCACGCCGGCCATGGAGGCCGCGCCCAGCGCGGTGGTCTCCCCACCTCGGGCAGCACCACGGGCACGCCGAGCACGTCGGCCTGGAACTGCATGAGCCAGCCGTTGACCGTCGCGCCGCCGTCGGCCTTCAGCTCGCGCAGCGGCTCGGCCCCGCCGCCTGCATCGCCGCCACGGCGTCGCAGGCCTGGTAGGCGATGGCCTCCAGCGTGGCCCGGGCCAGATGGGCGCGGGTGGTTCCTCGCGTCAGCCCGACGATGGTGCCCGCGCGTAGGGATCCCAGTGGGGAGCCCAGCCCGGTGAGCGCGGGCACGAAGTAGACACCGTCGTTGGCGGGCAGCGAGGCGGCCAAGGGCTCGGTCTCGGCCGCCACCTCGATCAACCCCAGCCCGTCGCGCAGCCACTGCACGCCGGCGCCGGTGACGAAGATCGCCGCCTCCAGCGCGTAGGTCGTGCGCGTTCCGATGCGCCACGCGACGGTGGAGAGCAGCCCCTCGGCGGGCGGCGGCGGCTCGTCGCCCTGGTTGAGCAAGACGAAGGAGCCCGTGCCGTAGGTGTTCTTGCCCAGGCCGGGCTCGAGACAGGCCTGGCCGTACAGCGCCGACTGCTGGTCGCCCGCCGCGCCGGCCACCGGCACGTCGTCGAAGCCCGGCAGCGCGCCGTCGCGCGTGCGCCCCAGCTCGCCGATCGACGGGCGGATCTCGGGCAGGGCCGCTCCGGGCACCTCGCCGAACAGGCCGGAAGCAGGTCGTGGTCCCACGCGCCGGTGCGGATGTCACACAGCAGGGTGCGCGATGCGTTGGAGGCGTCGGTGACGAACTCGCCGGTGAGCTTGAACACGATCCACGCGTCCATCGTCCCGAACACCGCGCGCCCTTCGGCGGCGCGCTCGCGCAGCCCGTCGACGTGCTCGAGCAGCCACTCGACCTTGGTGGCGCTGAAGTAGGGGTCGAGTATGAGCCCGGTGCGCTCGCGCACCAGGTCCTCCACCTTTCCTCGCGCAGCGCGTCGCAGCGCGCGCGCGGTGCGCCGGTCCTGCCAGACCAGCGCGCGGTGCAGGGGCTCGCCGGTGGACGGATCCCACACACCACACCGTCTCGCGCTGGTTGGTGATGCCGATGGCCTGAAGCTCGCCCGCTGCCGGGCCGGCGTCCTCGAGGGCGGCCAGCGCCACCGCGCGGGTGACCCTCCAGATCTCCCCCGCGTCGTGCTCCACCCAGCCGGGGCGCGGGAAGTGCTGGTCAAACTCCTCGGCCGCGCGCCCGGCGAGCTTTCCCTCGGCATCGAAGACCAGGCAGGTGGTGCCCGTCGTGCCCTGGTCGATGGCCAGCACCATGCTCGCGGCAGGCTACCCGGGGCGGCGTTATCTTCCGCACCTCCCGGAGCAGCCAGAGGAGGTCGTCGTGGCGGACGTGGAGGCCCACATCACGGGCACCGTGTGGAAGATCGAGGTCCAGATCGGCGACGACGTCGAGGAGGGCGACACGCTCGTCGTGCTGGAGTAGGGCCCTCCCCGGCGAGCCGCGCCGCGCGTGCTCGGCCAGCGACGACTGAAGGAGGGTTTGAGAGCGTTGGCGGAGACAGGCCCTGCCCGCTGAAGCGGACGCTCAAACGGGGAACGCCCACGAGGTGACAAGCGCACTGAACCCGGCGCAACTTCGCCGCCGGTGGCTCGTTGGGGAGAGAGCGAGGCCGGGCCGTGGGAGGTCTGGCAGCAAACCATCCCCATCAGGAGGCAGATCCATGGGTAAGTCGAGAAGCTGGTTCGGGCGTGGGAACACGCGCGCCCTGCTGCTCAGCACGGCGGTGTTCGCACTGCTGGTCACCGTTCGCATTCGCCGTCGGCGAGGGCGAGCCGGTCGAGGGCGGTGAGCGCAACCCCAACAACAACCGGACCCAGGCTTACCAGGAAGAGACCGAGATCATCGGTGAGATCAACGCCTCGAAGGGACGCAAGGGCGGCTATGTGACCCGCCAGTCCAACACCTCCACCGGCGCGAACGCCGGCGGTGGCGCGATCTACGGCTGCCGCGCCCAGGGTGCCGGCACCGGCGCTGGCAGCGAGCCGTGCCTGCGCGCCAACAACCTCTCCAGCGGCCTGGCCTTCGAGTTCGACTCGAACGGGACTCTCGGCGGCACCATCACCGTCGGCGCCGGCGGCCGCGAGGAGAAGCCGTTCACCACGAACGCGACCGGCGTGGCCACCGGCCTGAACGCCGACGAGGTCGACGGGCTGGACGCTCAAGAGATCGCCGTCGCGGGCAATCTCTTCGCCCGCGTCAACGCGAACGGCACCGGCACCGGTGGCCGCGGCGCGACCGCGGCGGCGCGGTCCTCGGAGGGCGTCTACACGGTCACCTTCGAGGGCGACGTCTCCGGCTGCGCCTACCAGGCGACGCAGACCAGCACCGAGAACCCCGGCACGATCAGCGCGCAACTGACCGCGAGCACCAAGAACCAGGTCACGGTGCGCACGTTCGACGAGTCCGAGGACCCGTTCGTCGACGATCCGGCGACCCCGACCGTGGAGACGGCTCCGAACCCGGACGCCAACGGCAACCAGCCCGCCGACCGGGCATTCCATCTGACGGTCACCTGCTAGGCGCACGACCGTCTGAGCCGGCGCACCGGAGCCGGCGATCTTCGAGGGGCGCCTGCGGGCGCCCCTCGTCGTGTCCGGGCTGACGGGGATCACCCGCTTGTCGCGCGCTGGAGCAGGGCCGATGTCGTGGCCCGCCGCATCGAATGGACTAAGATGACTAGGCGATGAGCGCGCAGGTGAACATCCACGAGGCCAAGACGCACCTCTCGCGCCTCGTCGAGCGCGCAGAGGCCGGTGAGGAGATCGTGATCGCCCGCGCCGGGCGGCCCGCGGCGCGGCTCGTTCCCGTGCGCGCCAGGGGTCAGCGGCCGCTGGGCACCCTGCGCGGGCGCATCCGGATCGGCGATGACTTCGACGACCCCCTCCCCCCACAGATCGCCGCCGCCTTCGGCTGCGACAAGCCCTGAGGCTGCTGCTCGACACCCATGCGCTGCTCTGGGCACTCGAGAGCCCGGAGCAGCTCGATCCGCGGGCGCGCGCCGCGCTGCGTGAAGAGGACAACGACGTGCTCGTCAGTGCGGTGAGCCCATGGGAGGTGGCGATCAAGGTGGCGCTCGGACGCGTTGCCGTCGATGCGGACCTGGACGCGGAGATCCCGAGGGCCGGCTTCCGCGAGCTGCCGGTTCGCTTCGTGCACGCCGAAGCCATGCGCTCGCTGCCCGCTCTGCACGGCGACCCCTTCGACCGCATGCTCATCGCCCAGGCGCGCCACGAGGGCCTGACCATCGTGACGCGCGACGAGCAGATCGGCCGCTACCCGGTCGCGACGCTGGCCGCCTGACCCCGACCATGCGTGTCGCGCCCATCCAGCCCGGGGACATCGTCGAGGTCGACAAGAAGGGCCGGCGCATCGTCGGCCTGGTCCTGCGGGTGGAGCGCGCCGGCGACGTGCGCTTCGAGCCGGTGTGCCCGGGGATCTCGTGGCGCTCGGCGCGTCCCCACGAGGTCATGCGCCACTGGCGCAAGGCCGCGCGCCGGCGCGGTGCACCCGACCCCGAGGTGCACGAGGGCCAGCTGGGTCTGGAGCTTGGGCCGTGAAGCTCGCCACCTGGAACGTCAACTCGCTCAAGGCGCGCCTGCCGCGCGTGCTCGAGCTGCTGGACAAGCATGGGCCCGACGTGCTGTGCCTGCAGGAGACCAAGTGCGAGCGCGAGGCCTTCCCCCACGAGGCCCTGGCCGCGGCCGGCTACCACGCGGTGGAGCACTCCGCCGGGCGCTGGGCGGGGGTCGCGGTGGCCGCGCGCCGGGACCTGCCTCTGGAGGACGTCACACGCGGGCTGAGCGGCGAGGTGGCTCCCGACGAGGCGCGCTGGGTGGCCGCGCGCGTGGACGGGCTGCACGTCGCGTCGGCCTACGTGCCCAACGGCCGGGCGGTCGACTCGGCGGAGTTCGGGCGCAAGCTGGCCTTCCTGGACGCCATGCGCGCCGCCGCGCCGGCGCTCGACGTGCTGGCCGGCGACCTCAACGTCACGCGCGCCGACCTCGATGTCTATGACCCGCTCGCCTTCGCGGGCTCGACCCACGTGACGCCCGAGGAGCGCTCCCGACTCGAGGGGGTGCTCCAAGCGGGGCTAGTCGACGCCTACCGCGAGCTGCATCCCGACGAGGTCGGCTTCACCTGGTGGGACTACCGCCAGGGCCATTTCCACCGCAGGATGGGCCTGCGCATCGACTATCTGCTGGTCGGCGCCGCGCACGCGCCGCGGCTGCGCTCGTGCGGCATCGACCGAGACCTGCGCAAGGGCCCCAAGCCCTCCGACCACGCGCCGCTGCTGGCCGAGCTCGCCTGAGAGCAACGCCCGGCCACGAGAACGCATGGGCGCCGCCACGCTGCGGTAGCCATTGACCATGCAACTACGTACTCTGGGCCGCAACGGCCCACCGTCTCCGCGCGGCCTCGGCTGCATGGGCATGTCCGAGTTCTACGGTCCCGCCGACGAACAGCAGTCCGTCGAGACCATCCACCGCGCGCTCGAGCTGGGCGTGACCTTCCTGGACACCGCCGACATGTACGGCCAGGGCCACAACGAGCAGCTCGTAGGGCGCGCGATCGCCGACCGCCGCGACCAGCTCGTCCTGGCCACCAAGTTCGCCAACCGCCGCGACGGGGACCGGCGCTGGGTCGACAACCGCCCAGTACGTGCACGAGGCCTGCACGCCTCGCTGCGCCGCCTGGGCGTCGACCACATCGACCTGTTCTACATGCACCGCCGCGATCGCGACGTGCCCATCGAGGACTCCGTCGGCGCCATGGGCGAGCTCGTCGAGCAGGGCAAGGTCCGCCACCTGGGCCTCAGCGAGGTCGGTGCCGACACCCTGCGCGCCGCCCACGAGGTCCATCCCATCACCGCCCTGCAGAGCGAGTGGTCGCTGTGGACCCGCGGCCTGGAGGAGGACATCATCCCCACCGCGCGCGAGCTGGGCATCGCCATCGTGCCCTACTCCCCCATGGGCCGCGGCTTCCTGACGGGCGCTTACTCGAACCGCGAGCACCTCAGCGAGGACGACTTCCGGCGCAGCAACCCGCGCTTCTCCGACGAGAACCTGCGAGAGAACCAGGCCATCGTCGAGCGCGTGGAGGAGGACGTCGCCGCGGTGGACGTGCGCCTCACCGGCGAGCAGCTGCACGAGCTCGACCACCTCGGCGAGGGCGCCGGCTCACGCTATCCCGAGGCGACGATGGCCGGTCTGGAGACCTGAGCCCCGGCGCCCTCAGCGCTCGCCCTGGGCGGCCACCTCGAGGATGCTTGCGTCGATGAGCCACTCCACGGGGGCGTGGTCGTCGGTGTAGACGGTGCCGCCGGGCAGGCGGCGGCCCAGGCGGGCGGCCGCCTGTGCCGCGCGGGGGCGGACATCCTCGGGCAACGAGGGGATCGCCGCACGCAGGCGCGCCGGCCCGGCGCCGCGATCCTCGGTGGCGATCAGCAGGGTGTTGGTGTCCTCGGCCGGGTCGCGCATCACGTTGGGGAAGACCTCGGCCATCGTGCGCCCCAGCACCCGCTCGAGGTCGTCGTTGCCCTCGGGATGGCCCACGTTGACCATCACGACCCCGCCCGGCTCGAGCCGCTCGCGGGCCAGCTCGAAGAACTCCCGGGTGGTGAGGTAGAAGGGGATGTAGGGCTGGCGGTAGGCGTCGACGAGGATGGCGTCGTAGCGCTTGTCGGTGGCGCGCAGCCAGGGCCGGGCGTCGGCGCTGTGGGTGGTCAGGCGGGGGTTGTTCATGTCGAACAGCTCGCGGCCGACCTCCGTGAGGTCCTCGTCGATCTCCACGCCGTCGATCCATGTGCGCGGGAAGAGCTCCTCGTAGGCGCGCGAGGTGGTCCCCGCCGCGTTGCCCAGGATCGCGATGCGCTCGGGCGCGCGGTCGAGCACCGAGAAGGGCGCGACCAGGTACTCGTCCCAGATGTTGCCCGTGAGCACCGTGTCGGGCTCGTAGATCGAGTGGATGGCCTGGCCCTCGTTGAGCTCCAGCCAGCGCTCGCGGTCATCGAACTCGATGACGCGCGCGTACTGGTAGGTGGTCTGCTCCTCCCAGATGACCTCGGCCCCCTCGGGCGTGGCGGCCTTCACCGTGCCCACCGGAGCCGCGGCCAGCAGCACGAGCGCGGCAGGGGCCAGCGCGTAGCGCGCTCGCGCCAGGCCGAGCACGCCGACCAGCGCGATGATGAACGCGAAGAACAGGAAGGCGCGCGTGGTGCCCAGAAAGGGGATCAGCACCAGGGAGGCCAGGAAGTTGCCCGTCAGCGAGCCCAGCGTGGAGATCGCGTACAGCCGCCCGGAGACGCTGCCCGACTCGTCCACCCGCTGGACGCCCAGGCGCACCGCGTAGGGCGCGATGGCTCCCAGCATGAGCACGGGCACGGCGACGAGCGCGAGCACGCCGAAGAGCGAGCCCACGAACGCGCCCACCGCGATGGAGTCCAGCGCGCCGACGGCCAGCCCCAGGATGGGGTCGGCGACGAAGGGAATCGCCGCCAGCAGCAGTGCCGCGACCATGATCAGGCGGTACATGCCGTTCTCCGTGGGGTCGCGGTCGGCCAGGCGACCACCCAGCCAGTAGCCCAGTGACAGGGCGATCAGCACGACGCCGATGATGTTGGCCCAGATGATCGTCGAGCTCCCGAAGTAGGGAGCCATCAGGCGCGATACGGCGATCTCCGCCCCCAGGGAGCCGGTGCCCACCACGAAGACCGTCAGCTCGAGCTTCGGCTTCGGAAGGCGCGGCACGCCGGAGAGCCTAGGAGAGAGGGCCCGACGCGTCCGAGGCGAGCAGCGCTCCCAGACGAGCCGCCACGAAGAGCGGCTCCTGGCGCAGGTGACGCCAGGTGACGCGCAGGACGGCGTAGCCCTTCGCCTGGAGGTCGGCGTCACGGCGGCGGTCGTTCTCGAAGCGGGCTCTGCTGCGGTGGAACTGATAGCTGTCGACCTCAACGACGACGCGCTGGATGCGCCAGAGGAAGTCGACCTCGTGACCGTGCACCAGGCGGTTGGTCACGAAGGGTGGGAGGTCGGCCTGGCGCACGAGGGCCAGCATGCGCTCTTCGGCCTTGGAGCGGGTCATCGCGGGCTCCTGCTCGTTCTTCAGGTGATCGCGAACCGCTCGGGCGCCCCTGTGGTGCGGCGCGCGCCCGAGGGCGTCGAGGAGCAGGGAGTCGGTGGTGATGCGCTGCGTGCGCGCCTCGTCGATGGCCCGCTCCAGCTCTCGGGGCACGAGGACGGCGGCCAGGTCGAGGAGGGTGCGCGCGGGTGCGATGACCGGCAGGCCGTGGCGGCGGGTTGCGTCCCGGGCATCGAGGGAGAGGGTGCGGTGGACCTGGATGCCTGGGTGGCGGCGATCGCGGCCGGGAACCGTGACGTCGACCGTCGGTGGCAGCGAAGGACGCAGACGCCAGAGGGCCGAGGCGGTGTGGTGGCTGAGGACGGCGCCCTCGCCACACGCCAGGAGGGCGGCCCACTCGCGCGCCAGCGGCGGCGGCTCCGCGTGGCCGACGAGGTACACGCCGCGGTGCAGGGCCCGCAGGTCGCCGGTGGCCAGGCGATGCTCGATGGCCCGCCGGCTGAGTCCCAGCGCGACGAGCTGGGGACGGGCGACCACCCAGTGTTGGGCGCGAGCCAACCGCTCCACCGACCGATCAGGGTGCACAACGCCCCACGAATCGGCTCAGAGGAAGTCGCTGGGGCGTTGCCACACCCTGGTGTGGTCAAGTCCCCAGGCGGCCGAGGCGCGTGAGGCTGTGGGGGCTTCTACACCCTTCAGGGACTGAGCGGACGCCGGCACACCGCCAGCGTCCTCCCCCTCGATGCCCCCCAGGCCCGCCCCTTTCGCAACGAAGGCGCTGCAGATCTGCAACTCCCCGTCGCCTACGGCTGGAGCAGCACCTTGATCGCCCCGTCCTGCTTCTTCTGGAAGATCTCGTAGCCGTGGGGCGCCTGCTCGAGGGGCATCTTGTGCGTCGCCAAGTCGCCGACGCCCAGGGGATCGCCGTCGCCGTCGCCGCTGAGCAGGGGCATGATGTCGTCGATCCAGCGCTTGACGTGGGCCTGGCCCATCTTGATTTGCACGCCCTTGTCGAAGAGCTTGAGCATGTTGATGGGGTCCGCGGTGCCGCCGTAGACGCCGCTGATCGAGATCGTCCCGCCACGACGCACGCTGTCGAAGCAGAGATTGAGCACCGCCAAGCGGTCGGCGCCCGCCGTCTTCATGAGCTTCTGGGCCGCCGCGTCGGGCAGCAGGCCGGCGAGCGTGTGGGCGGCCTTGCCGACCGGCGAACCGTGGGCCTCCATCCCCACCGCGTCGATCACCGAGTCGGTGCCCCGACCCTCGGTCAGCTCGCGAATGACGCCCGGGACGTCGTCGTGCTCGAGCGCGTCGAGCACCTCGATGCCGTGGCGGCGCGCCATGTCCAGGCGCTCGCCCACCAGGTCGACGGCGAGCACGCGCGCGCCCCGGTGGCGGGCGATGCGCGAGCTCATCTGGCCGATCGGGCCCAGCCCGTAGACTGCCACGCTGCCCCCCTCGGGGATGCCGGCGTACTCGACCGCCTGCCAGGAGGTGGGCAGCACATCGGAGAGGTAGACGAAGTGCTCGTCGGGCGGCCCCTCGGGCACCTTGATCGGCCCGAAGTGCGCCTGGGGCACGCGCAGGAACTCGGCCTGCCCGCCGGGCACCTCGCCGTAGAGCTCGGTGTAGCCGAAGAAGGCGGCGCCCATGCCCTGCTCGCGCACCTGCGTGGTCTCGCAGTGGGCGAAGAGGTGGCGGTCGCACATCCAGCACGAGCCGCAGGAGATGTTGAAGGGGATGACCACGCGGTCGCCAGCCTTGATGTGCGAGATACCCGGCCCCACCTCCTCGACGATGCCCATCGGCTCGTGGCCGAGGATGTCCCCCTCCTTGATGAAGGGGCCGAGCACCTCGTAGAGGTGCAGGTCCGAGCCGCAGATCGCGGTGGTGGTGATGCGCACGATCGCGTCGGTGGCCTCCTGGATCGAGGGATCCGGGACCGTGTCGACGCGCACGTCGCGCTTGCCATGCCAGGTCAGTGCCTTCATGACGAGGGCCTTACCCGGCGCCGAGGGGCGAAAACGATGGTGCCCCTCGTCAGTCCTCGTAGAGGACGAAGTCCTTCTTGCGCGCTCCGCACACCGGGCAGAACCAGGAGTCGGGGATGTCCGCGAAGGCGGTGCCCTCGGGGATTCCGCCGTCGGGGTCGCCCTCCTCGGGATCGTAGATGAAGCCGCAGGACTCGCAGATCCAGCGCTGGGCTTCCGTGGTCTCGGTGCTCATGCGCGCCACCCTACCCGCGCGTTGCCTGAGACGCCGGCCGCAAAAACCCCGGGGCCGCTCGAGCGTTCACCCCTGCGCTGCGGCGGCGATGGCCGCCTGTCCGTAGCTGATCCCGCCGTCGTTGGGCGGCACGCGGCGGTGGCTGAGCACCTCGAAGCCCTCGGCCTCGAGCCGGCGGCGCACGGAGCGGCGCAGGCGGCGGTTCTGGAAGGTGCCTCCCGACAGGACGACCGTACGCGGCTGCGCGGCCTGCACGCAGGCCTGCGCGGCGGCCGCCGCCACGCCCTCGTGGAAGGCGGCGGCGACCTGGGCGCCCCGGCGCCCGGCCGCGGATTGTCGTGCACGGCGGCGACCAGGTCGCTGCCGTGCAGGACGCCGTCGGCCACGCGGCAGGGGTAGGGCGCGGCCTCGACGTCGCCGGCCAGCTCCTCCAGCTCGATGGCGGCCTGGCCCTCGTAGGAGACCTCGTCGCGCAGGCCGGCCAGGGCGGCGACCGCGTCGAACAGGCGACCCATCCCCGAGGAGGGCGGCGCGTTGACGCGCAGGCTCGTGCGCACCTCGGGCCAGCGCGCGTAGGGCACCGGCCGCCCGGCTCGCTCCAGGTGGACGGCGGCCATGCGCCACGGCTGGCGGATCGCGGCCTCGCCGCCGGGCAGGGGCACCGCCTCGAGGTGGGCCACGCGCTCGTAGCCGGTCAGGGTCGCAGCGCAGCACCTCGCCGCCCCACAACGTGGCGTCGGGGCCGTAGCCGTGCCGTCGAAGACCACGGCCAGCGCGGGTCCCCACGCGCCGTGCTCGGCCAGGCACGCGGCGGCGTGCGCATGATGGTGCGACGCCGACGAGCTCGACGTCCTGCTCGAGGGCCCAGCGCGTCGCCGCGTAGCCGGGATGCAGGTCGTGGGCGACCACCTCGGGGGCGGCGCCGAGCATCCCCAGGTAGAGCTCGAGGTCGGCATGGAAGGCGCGCAGCGCCGGCTCGGTGACCAGATCGCCCAGATGCGCCGAGAGGAACGCCCGGTCGCCACGGGCGACGCAGAAGGTCGCCTTGAGCTCGGCGCCCGCGGCGACGACCGTGCGTCGCGCCCCGATGGGGAGGACAGCGCAGCGGGTGCGTAGCCGCGCGAGCGGCGCAGCGTGAGGGCGCCGCTGGCCGCCTCACCGGTCCGCGCCCGGAAAGCCGAGGCGCGCAGACCCTCGTCCGCCGGGGCCACCACCGAGTCCTCACAGCGGCGGTGGATCGGGCGTCGTGGCCCAGGAAGGCGTCGGCGATGCCGGCCAGGCGCTCGCGGGCCTCGTGGTCACCGGTCACGATCGGCTCGTCGGAGAGGTCTGGCGCGGGGGAGCCCGGGCGGGCGGTCCCGGTCGGCGGCCTGGAGAGGGTGGAGCGGCGTGTCGGGCAGCATCCCGCCCCGGGGCGAGGCGTCGGGTGCCACCGCGACGCACACCGGCGCGCCGGCGCGCCGGTCCAGCAGCACGATCGGGCGCTCGAGCGCGCCCAGCAGCTCGAGCGGGCCCTCGACCAGCGCCTGCGGCCGCGCGGTCATCACCGCGAACGGCTTGGCGTCGCGATGCTTGCGCGTGCGCAGGCGCGCGACGGCCTCGTCGCTGGCGGCGTCGCAGGCCAGGTGCCAGCCGCCCAGGCCCTTGACCGCCACGATCGCCCCGGCGCGCAGCAGCGCGACGGCCTCCTCCAGCGCCAGGTCGAGGCGCGGACCGCACTGCGGGCAGGCGATCGCCTCGGCGTGGAAGCGCCGGTCGGCGGGATCGTCGTACTCCGCGCGGCACGCCGCGCACATCGTGAACTGCGCCATGGTGGTCTGCGGGCGGTCGTAGGGCACGTCGCGCACGATCGTGAAGCGCGGGCCGCACTGGGTGCAGGTGATGAAGGGATGGCGATGGCGGCGGTCGGCGGGGTCGAAGAGCTCGCGCAGGCAGTCGTCGCAGGTCGCCGCGTCGGCGGGCACGAGCGCGGAGAAGGCGTCCCCCTCCCCCTCGCTCGCCGCGATGGCGAACGCGGCGTCTCCGCGCGCCGCCACGCGGCTGGTGCGCACCGACTCCACCCGCGCCAGCGCGGGCGCCTCGCCGGCCACGGCGGCGGCGAACGCCTCGAGCGCCTCGGGTCCCCCTTCCGCCTCGACCACCACACCCCAGCCCTCGTTGCGCACGAACCCCGTCAGCCGGTGGCGCACCGCCAGCCCGTGCACGAAGGGCCGGAAGCCGACGCCCTGGACCACACCGCGAACCTCCAGGCGGCGTCGCTCGACCGCCGTCAGAGGCCCGGGATCGGCTTGACGGCCGCTCCGTCCGGAGAACGGAACCTCAGCCGCCAGGCACGACCTCTAGCACCCGGCGGCGCTGTGGCCGCTGCCCGCCGAGCTCCCCGATCAGCCGCGCGAGCCCGGCGACGGCGCGCGGGTCGTGGCCCGGGACGAAGTCGTCCACGAAGCGCATCGCCGCGCGCATCCCGATGGCCAGCGGCTGCTGGTCGATGCCCATCGGGCGGGGGTTGATCCACACCAGCCGCCGCGCCTGCAACTGCAGCCGGCGCACCTCGCCGGCCAGCAGCTCCGGATCGCCGCGGTCCCAGCCGTCGCTGACCACGAGCACGATCGCGCCACGGGCGAAGCCGCGGCGCCCGTAGGCGCGGTTGAAGTCGGCGAGGGCCCCGCCGATGCGAGTGCCGCCCGACCAGTCGGGGACCGTTTCCCGCGCCTGCTCGAGCGCGCGTTCGAGGTCGTGACCGCCCAGCGAGCGCGTGAGCCGCGTCAGCCGCGTCGCGAACACGAACGCCTCCGCCCTGCGCGCTGCCCCCACCGCCGCCTTCAGCGAGGCCAGCAGCACGCGCGAGTAGCGCTCCATCGAGCCCGACACGTCGCACAGGAACAGCAGACGCCGCGGCCGCGGCGTCGGCGCCATGTAGGCGAGGCGGAAGGCCTCTCCGTCGGTCGCCATCGAGTGGCGCAGCGTCCGGCGCACGTCCAGGCGGTGCCCACCGCTAGCCGGGCGACTGCGGCGCGAGGTGCGCTCGGGGGCGGCCCGTTTGATCTCCTCCGCGAGCCGGCGCAGCGCGGCGAGCTCGTGGCTGGCGTATTGCAGACGCTGGCGGTCGCTGAGGGTCTCGCGCTCGCTCCAGGCGGCCGCGAGGCCCCGCTGGTGATTGGTCGCCCCCTGGTCGCCCTCGGCGCTGGGGATGTCGCGCGTGGCTTGGTTCTTCTGGCCGCCCAACGGGACCGCGGACTTGCCCTCGTGCTTGAACTGGGGCAGCGCCTCGCCGCCCTGCTGACGCCCGCCCATGCGCGCGTCGCTCTCGCCGTGCTCTGCCCCGCGCGGGGTGGACGTGAGCGGGTAGCCCTCCCAGAAGCGCTCGAAGAGCTCGTCGAAGACCGCGCGCTCGTCGGGGGTGTGGACGAAGGTCGCATGGGCTGCCCAGTAGACATCGGACTGAGTGCGCACGTCGATCTCGGCCAGCGCGCTGAAGAACACCAGCTCGCTGTCCACGCTCGCGGACATACCCGACTCGCGCAGCGCGCGGGCGAAGGCCACGGCGGCGGCCAGGATCGCCTGGTCGGGCGTCCGCTGGACGGCATCGGGGTCCCGGGACGCCCCCACGGCGTGGGCCCGCTCAGCCACGGCTATCGCCTCCATCCGGACGCAGCTGCGTGGCGCGCTCTTCGGCCCGCTCGACGAGGCCCTCCAGTTCGCTTCCCCGGATCCGCTCGAGATCGTCGCGCTCCTTGAGCAGCGTGCCGAGCGTGCGGTCGGCGGTCGCCGGGTCGAGCCTGTCGCGCCCCAGCGTGTGGAAGGCCTGAGCCCAGTCAAGGGTCTCGCCGACCCCCGGCGAGCGGTACAGGTCGAGCCAGCGCAGATCCTGCACGAACGCGCAC
>JAUJOF010000008.1:14051-38480 GCA_030447785.1 Solirubrobacteraceae bacterium | reverse complement strand
GTCGGGATGGTCGATCCAGTGGTAGAGGCAGCGGCGCTTGAGCGCCTCGTGCAGATCGCGCGTTCGGTTGGACGTGATCACCACAGCGGGCGGCTCCTGAGCACTTACCACCCCGATCTCGGGGATGGTGACCTGGAAGTCCGACAGGAACTCGAGCAGGAAGGCCTCGAACTCGTCGTCCGCCCGGTCGAGCTCGTCGATCAGCAGGACCGCCCCCGGCTGGGCGAGCGCCTCGAGCAGGGGCCTGCGCACGAGGAACTCCTCCGAGTACAGCGGCGTGGAGCCGCCCGCGCGCAGCTGCAGCAACTGGCGCGGATAATCCCAGTCGTACAGGGCGTGGTGGACGTCGATCCCCTCGTAGCACTGGAGGCGGATCAGAGGCGCGTTGGTCGCGGCGGCGAGCGCCTTGGCCAGCTCGGTCTTGCCCACGCCGGGCTCGCCCTCGACCAGCAGCGGCCTGCGCAGCCGCAGCGCCAGATACACCACCGTCCCCAGGCCCTCGTCCATCAGGTAGCGCTGGCGGGTGAACGCCTCGCGCAGCTGCTCGATCGAGTCAAAGCCAGGCATTCACGGTCTCCTCTACCCTGGTGATGGCCGTGGCTAGCGCGGCCTGGACCGCGGGGGACAGGCTCTCGACGAGCTCGTCGACCTCGGCCGGCTGGCAGCCGACGATCCGCACGCGCTCGGGCAGCACGCCCATCGTCTTGGCCATCGTCAGGACACGGTCGGGGTTGGCGAGGTGGACGTCGGGGACGTGCTCGCCCTCGGGTACGTCGGGCTCGAGCAGGAAGACGGTGCCCGGCGCGGCGCCGCGATCGACCGCATCGATCAGGATCAGCCCCGCGCATCCGGCCATCAACTCCTGGAGCAGCGCGATCCCGCCGATCCCCGTCTCGATCACGTCCACCCCCGCCGGCAGATGGCCCATCAGGAGCCCCGCCACCGCCGGTCCGAAGCCGTCGTCGCCGCGCAGCACGTTGCCGACGCCGGCGACGAGCAGCCGCTCGGCCGCTGGCGCAGGGGCGTCCGCCGGGGGAGCCTGGGCGGCGCCGAGGGCCGCCGCCAGAGCCTCCGCAGCGCCGGCGGCCGCCGCCGGCTCTGGGGTCGCGGACGCGCTCACCCGACGTTCACGGCCACCTGGACGGCGCCGTCCCTGATCGCGACCGGCATCACGGCCAGGCCCGGAGCCTCGGGGCGGTCGTCGACCCGTTTGCCCGAGCGTGCGTCGTAGGCGCAGTTGTGCCAGGGACAGACGAGGGCCGTGCCCGCCAGCCGGCCGCCGTCCAGCGGCGAGCGCTCGTCGGTCGGACAGACGTTCCTGAACGCGTAGGCCTCCCCGCCGACGTTGGTCAGCAGGATCGACTGTCCGTCGACCTGGACGGCGGTCATCTTCCCGGGCGGCAGGTCGGCGAGCGTCGTCACCTGCTCGAACACCGGCTTGCGCAGATTCTCGATCTGCAGCAGCTCCGGACCGCCCGCCTCGGGCCCGCCCACCTTCTCGATCTGCAGCAGCGCCGGGCCGGGGGCGCCGTTGCCGTTGCCCTGCTCCGCGCCCTCGGGCTCGTGCGCGACGACCTCCTTGAAGCCCTCGTAGCGCTCGCGCAGGATCTCCTCCACCCCGCGGCGCAGCGTGATCGCCGAGCCCGCACAGCCGTTGCAGGCACCGCTCATGCGCACGTGCACGACACCGTCCTCGACGTCGAGGAGCTCGAGCCCGCCGCCGTGGGACTCGATGTAGGGGCGGATCTCGTCGAGCGCCTCCTCCACCTCGATCTGCTCGTCGCGCGGTCCGAGGTCGTACATCGCCAGCAGCGCCTGCGCGAGGGGGTGGTCGCGCTCGCCGGCGGCCAGCAGCTCCATCCCGGGGCGGTGGACGGCGTCGATGAGCTGGAGCAGCAGCAGCGCGCGCTCGTCGCCGTCGCGCTCGAGCGTGCCGACCAGCGTCTCGAGCTCGCCTATGGCCTGGTCGAACTCCATATGGCCTCCTCGATCTCTGTGAGCTTGGCCTCGATCACCGGGCTGAGCCCATCGCCCCAGGTCTCTTCGGCGGGCTCGATCTCCACGACGCGCACGTCGTCGGGAAAGGCCCCGAACGCCTCGGTGATGATCAGCAGGTTCTCCAGGGAGATCGTGCCGGTCACCGCCTCCGACACCCGATTCTGTATCTCCTTGTCCGAGGGCAGGGTACGGTCCCAACGATAGGCGGTCACCGTGCCCGGCTCACGGCCGCGCTTGACCGCCCCGACCAGCACGATGCGGTCGTAGGCGGGGCGCTCCTGGAGGTTGAAGATGAACCCGATCGGGTGGTAGCCCAGATCCTCGAACTCCGTGCCGTTGGTGGCGTGCGCACTGAGCTGGTCGGTCATGTACAGCCCGACCGCGTTATCGCGAAGATAGCGGTAGCCGACACCACCGACCAGCACGCGCATGGCGTGAGCGCTCGAAACCGTCCCAGTGCTAGTGCTCGTGGGGTCCCTCCGACCCGCAGGCGCAGGTGATGATCTCGCGCGAGATCGTCCGGTCATCGGTGTGGATGTGGGTGGTGCACGGCATGCACGGATCGAAGCTGCGGATCGCTCGCAGGATGTCGATGCCCTTGAAGTCCTCGGGCTTCTCGTAGTTCTCCAACAGCGGGGTGGCGGCCACGGCCTCCTCGTAGGGCCCCGGGTTGCCAAACGGGTCGCGCGGCGAGGCCATCCACGTCGACGGCGTGAGGATCTGGTAGTTCTCGATCACCCCTTTGTCCATCTCCAGGTGATGGGTCAGGTAGCCGCGCCCGGCACCCCACAGGCCCACGCCCATGCGAAAGTCCTTGGGGACCTTGTAGGGCGTGGACATCTTGGCGTCGGGGCCGCCCTTGCGCAGCAGGTCGTAGGCCAGCAGCAGGTTGTCGTAGGCGATCGCCGCGTTGTAGAGGATGCAGTGTGCGCGCGCGCGGTTGCGCTCGAAGGCACCCCACGTCTCGGGGATGTGCCACTCGATCAGGTCGTTGGGCAGCTCGGCCTTGGGCAGATGGATCTGCAGGCTGTGGCCCGTCGGGTGGATGTAGTTGCTGCCCCGCCAGTCCTTGTCGCCCGACTGGGCCAGCGCCCAGATGCGCGAGTAGGCGCCCGTCTCCATCGCCAGGCGATCCCAGCGCGGAGCGGTCGACCAGGAGTACTTCTCCTTCCAGCTGGTCCCCTGCGGCTTGGGGATCGTCTCCTTGTTCCACGGGTGGTAGGGCGACAGCGGGTTGCCCGCAGGGTCGGTCGGGAACTTGTAGTAGTCGTTGCCGTGGCCGTTGCCCGTCCACTCCTCATAGAAGGAGTGCTCGACGAACTCCTCGACGCCCGCGTTGAGCATGTGCAGGCTGGTGGTCACCAGCTCACCGTCGACGATGACCCCCGGCGGCGCCCACCGCTGGCGCCCCCAGTCGTCGGCGCTCTTGAAGCGCGCGTCGTAGGCGAAGGGATCGTCCCACTGGCCCGGCTCGATCATGTTCGCCGGGCGCGTGCCCACGTCGCGGTACTTGGGGTTGACCTCGTAGAAGAAGTCGATCAGGTCGTTCCAGATTGCCATGACCTTGCGCCCGTAGTCGAAGAACCTGACGACGCGCATCATGATCTCGTTGAGGTCTGACGTGTCGATCGTGGTCGACACCCCACCCGGCACCACCGTCTGGGGGTGGGGATACTTGCCGCCGATCAGCACGTAGGCCTCCCGCGCCACGCGGGTCATGTGCAGACACTCGAGATAGATCTTGCCGGTGAGCGGCGTGAGGTCGGTCATGAGCTGGGACATGAACTCATAGCCGTGCAGCGCGCGCCCGGGCGCGCGCGTGCGCTCTGCGCGCTCCCAGATCTCCGGGTTGGTCTCGCGCACCGCCGGCTCGGAGAAGTCGGGGCCCGCCAGCAGACCCAGGTGGATCGGGTTGTCGTAGAGGTACTCGACCGAGAGCAGCAGGTTGCGCGCCACCACCCCCATCGGCGGCGGACTGATGTCGAAGGCCATCTCGACCGCCAGCGCCGAGCAGGTCGCGTGCACGCCGCCGCACACGCCGCACGCGCGGCTGGAGATGAAGATCGCGTCGCGCGGGTCGCGGCCCTTGAGGATCACCTCATAGCCGCGAAACAGGGTCGCCATCGAGGCCGTCTCGAGCACCTCACGCTGGTCGAGGTCGACCACCGTGTGGAACGCCAGCGCGCCCGCGACCCGGGTGACCGGGTCGAAGTCCACCCGCCGCACGCCGCCGTTGCGCTCGACGAGCTGGCGCATCCGCTCGGGATCGTCCTCGATCGGCGTGGGAGCCGGGGTCTCGACGTAGTGATAGGGATCGGCGACGTTTCGCTTGAGCGTCGCGTTGCCCTGCGCATCGAACTCGATCGGCAGATTCTTAAAGCACATGTGTTCAGCTCCTCTTGGGCCTAGACCCGCTCGCCCCGGACGTTGGTGCTCCGCTGCGCGTGCACGCCCTTCTGGCGAAGGATGTCGCGGCTGGAGGGCAGCGGCTGCTTCTTGTTGCGCTCGGCGTGGTTGACCGAACCGCGGTACTGCAGCTTCTTGTAGAAGTAGGCGTTCACCTTGTCGACGGGAGCGCGCTTGTCCTTCGCGCCCTCCCACCCGGAGGGGACCTCGTCGGTCTTGTCCCACAGCGGCTCGCGGTTGCCGGTCTTCATCGACATCCGCCGCAGCCGCCGGATCCCGCCGCCGTAGACCTTCGACAGGCCGCCGGAGATCGCTGACCCCGGGGGCGACTTGTAGAAGGGGCTGTACTTGTCGGGAAAGCCCGGCATCGTGCAGCCGATGCACGCCCCGCCCGCGACCATGCAACCGCCCACGTGGTTGATCGCACCGCGCTCGACGATGTTGCACTGCACCACCGGCCCCCAGCACCCGATCTCCACCAGGCACTGGTTGTCGCCCGGCTCCTCGGCGAACACGCCCTCCTCGTAGTAGCCCGCCTTCGGACAGTGGCGGTGCACCGTCTCCTCGAACAGCCAGGCCGGGCGCCCGAGCTCGTCGAACTTCGGCAGCGGAGCCAGGTTCTGGAGGAACAGCAGCACCGCGGCGACGGTCTCGGTGAAGTTGTCGCCCAGCGGCGAGCAGCCGGGCACGTTGACCACCGGCACCCCCAGCGCCGAGCGGTAGTCCTTGCCCAGGAAGTCGGTCAGGCTCATCGAGCCGGTGATGTTCCCGGCCGCCGCGGGGATCCCGCCCCACGTGCGCACGTGCCGATCGCCACGTACGCGGCGGCGCCGGGGCCAGCCTCCACAGCCAGTCCGTGATGCGGTTGGGCTGGTCGGTCTCCGACTCCGGGTCGAAGCCGCCGCCGCCCATGGCCGAGTAGTAGCCCAGCTCGGTCGGGAAGGCCTGGTCGTCGGGCACCGAGCCCTCCAGCACCACGACGTAGGGTGCTCCGAGCTCCCCGTTGCAGGCCGCCTGCAGCGGCCGGGTCAGCTCCGCGCCGGCGCCGGGGTTGAGCACCGGGTGGTGGAGGATCACCTTGGGCAGGTTGGGAATCCGGCCGAGCAGCAGATCCTCGACCGAGGGCTGGGTCGCGCCCGTGGCGGCGATCGAGCAGCCGTCGCAGCTCATGCCGGCGAGCCAGAAGACATGCACCTCGTTGAGCGGGCCGTCGGGGCTGCCGCCCAGACCTCCGAGTCCGATCGGGTAGTCAGTGCCGAAGATCGCGCCCGCGTGGGGCACCTGCTTCAATTTACCCCTTGGGGCCCCGACGAATACGGATCGAATGACATAGTCTCGCTCCCTCCCTCCCAAGCTGGATCCTGCTGCTGTGTGCATCTTACACATACCCACCGTGGCCCTTCTCCCCGCCGCGCCTGCGCGCGAGGAGGAACCGACACCTTACTGCTCCCCGGCCCTCCGCCCCTCCTCGACCACGCGCGGAACCCGATGAACAGCGAGGGTAGCGGCTACGTCCCCGTCGACACCGGGCTCGTGCTCCAGACGCTGGTCGACCGCATGTTCGGGCTGATCGAGGGGCGGCGCGACGACGGGCCGCCCGAACCCGCCGCCGCCGTGCTGGCAGCGACCGACCTGCCCGTGGTAGGGAGCGACGCGCAGGTCGACGCCGACCTGCGCCACGCCGGCTACCTCGCGCGGGTCGTCGAGGTCGAGCTGTTCGAGCCCGCCCGACGGCCGGCCGACTGGATCGAACCCATGCTCGCCGAGCGCCTCGCCTCGGGCGCGAGCTGGGACGAGGCGGTGGCAGGCGCCTGCGCGCACCTGGCCCGCACCGAGCCGCTGGGCAAGCCCAGCCCCGACGACGCCGCGGCGATGAGCTGGCGGATCCCCGGGCCGGGCGGGCACGTCCGCCACTTCCTCGCACGGCGCACGATCGAGGAGTACCTCGGCGCCAGCGACGCCGCGGGCCCGGTGGTGGACGATCCCGCCGAGCTCAAGCGCCCGTGGCTGTACGGCTTCTTCGTGCGCGCGTGCGAGGAGACGCTGCCGGCAGAGGCGGCCTGATCGCCGAGCCGTCCGACCGCGAGCGCTGGAACGCCAAGCACCGCGAGGCGGAGGTCGGGGGCACTGGCACACGGGCGTGGCTGGTCGAGCACCGCGATCTCCTCACCCAGCAGGCGAGCGGGCGGGCACTCGACGTCGCCTGCGGCGCCGGACGGGAGGCCGCCTACCTCGCCGAGCTCTGCTTCACGGTCGATGCGGTCGACGTCTCCGACGTGGCGATCGCCAGGGTGCGCGAGCGCGCCGCCCAGCGAGCGCTCGACATCACGGCGACGCGGAGAGACCTGGGACACGTCGGCGCCGAGTTTCCCCGGCCTCCCTATGACGTGATCTGCTGCTTGTACTTCCTCCAGCGCCCGCTGCTGGAGCGCATCGCCGGCGCGCTGGCGCCCGGCGGCCTGCTGCTCTACGAGACCTTCACGCGCGATCACGCCGAGGTGGTCGGCGGGCAGATCCCCGAGCGCTTCCTGCTCGACCGCAACGAGCTGCTGCACGCCTTCGGCGGCCTGCGGGTGCTGCGCTACCGAGAGGCGGTCATCGGCACGCAGCGCCGGCGCGCGGTGGCAAGCCTCGTGGCGCGAAGGGAGCGGGTGTGAGGCCTGGGACGGTCCGGCCGGCCAAGTAGCCGGCCCCGGGCCGCCGCTGTCACGGCGAGGAGAAGCGCAAGCGCACCAGCGCACAGGGCCATCAGAACCGAGAGCCTCGGCCACAGTGCTCGGAACACATAGTGGCCGTTGCCCTGCTCGGGTCAAAGGCCTGCTCGGCGGACCGGGGAGTGACGGGTGAGCGCGCGAGCGACCTCCTGATCGAAGCGTGAGCGGCGGGCGCCAGGGCGCAGCTCGCTCGCTCCGAGCCGCACGACAGGTCAGGCGCATCAGCGTCGCCGCTTCGGTCACCCGCGCTGGCGCTCGAGCAGGAGCCCCAGCAGCTCGCCCACCTGGTGGTCGTCCTCGTCGGCCCCGCGCAGGGGCAGTTCGGGGTGCAGCTCATAGAAGTTGCGCGCGCCGAGGCGGTGCTTGGTGAGGTAGCCGTCCTCGGTGAGCTCTGAAAGGATGCTGCCGATCGCTCGCTCCGTCAGCCCGGTGTGCTGGGCGACGTCGCGGATGCGCGCGCCGGGCTGGCGAGCCATGAACAGCAGCACGCGGGCGTGGTTGGTGAGAAAGCTCCACTCCGCCATGCCCTCGAGGATAGCTGAGTTCTGAGTTCTTGGTGAGGACTCAGCATTGAGGTTACAACTGACAGGAAGCTATGTTCCTGTAGCTCCACTGCCGGACGAGGGAGCGCCGCGCTCCTACCGCCGCGTGCCCACGCACTGCTCGGTCTGCGCGAAACCCGGCCCGGCTCACCGCACGCCCGGCGCACTTCGCAGACTTCGCAGCAGCACCCACAGCCCCAGCACGAGGATGGGCGGTCCCGCGCTGAAATGCAGCAGGGCCGCGCCCCATGGAGTGGCCCCCTCGAAGGCGTCGAAGATCAGCGGGACGTGGGTCGAGGTGGTCCACAGGCCCGCCAGGAAGGTCACCGAGCCGACACCCAGCCACACCGTGCTGGCCGACCGACCGCCCAGCACGGCGAGCAGCGCGACGGCCACCAGCGTCACGACACCGGGAACGACGTGGTCGGCGATCTCGAGGCGGGTCGGGACGTCGAGCCCGAGGCCGACCGCCTCCGCCAGCCACGGCACGATCGTCGCCCACGCGGCGACCGCCGCGAGCGCCGCGGCCCACCGGACGTGGAGAGCACCGGGCATCGCGGCATTGTGGGCCATCGTGCGATCGGCCGCCAACATTGCGGGCCCCCAGGCCCGCACGTAGGAACCGCGCCCGCGCCCAGCGGGTCACCACTATGGGCCTATGCTCGGGCGCGTGTGCGTACGCGCCGTTCTCCTCGCGCTGGCGTTGTGCGCTGCGCCGGCCACGGCGCTGCCGGCGCACGCGGAGGCCCAGCGCGCGCGGGCTTCGGTGGTGCACATCCCCCTCCCCCAGGACGACGGCAAGCTGACGCCGTCCACCTTCCAGAGCGCCTACCCGCTGCTCACGCTGGTCTACGACACGCTGCTGTGGCGCGACGCCCAGGGTGTGCCCCGCCCGTGGCTGGCGCGCTCGGTCACGCGCAGCGAGGACGGGAGGCGACTGACGATCCGCCTGGCCCGGGGCGTGAGATGGCACGACGGAGAGCCGCTGACCGCCGAGGATGTGGCCTTCTCCTACACCCTCGCGCGCGCGCGCGAGCACCCGCGCTTCTCACCCCAGCTGCGCGACATGCAGAGCATCGAGGCGACCGGCCCCCACACCGTCGTGATCGGCCTGCGCCGGCCGTCGCTGGGCTTCCTGGACCAGCCGCTCGCCGATCTGCCGATCGTGCCCGAGCACCTGTGGGAGGGGCTGGGGCCCAGGCGCCTGGCCCCCGCGGGCCTGCCCGTGGGCAGCGGCCCGTACCGGCTCGTGGCTCACCAGCGCGACCAGGGATACCGCTTCGAGGCCAACCCCCGGTACTTCCTCGGCCGCCCGACGCCCGCCACGATCAGGGTGCCGATCATCCGGGACGCGGCCAGCACCTTCGCGGCTCTGGAGGAGGGCGGGGTCGACATGGTGCCCGTCACGCCGCCCGCGGCCCGGCGCGGGGCGCTGGAGGGGCTGGGCATCGAGACCGCCACGGGGCCCTCCTATCTGGGCACGGTGCTCATGTTCAACGTCCGCCGGCCTCCGTTCGACCGCGTGGAGGCGCGCCGGGCCGTGGCCAGGGCTCTGGATCTCGAGCGCGTCGCCGGGGCCGTGGGTGACATCGGCGGGGAAACCGCGGCCGTCGCCTCCCAGCGCGGCTACCTGCACCCCGCCTCGCGGTGGGCGCCGGGCCAGAGGCTGCACACCTTCGACGAGCAGGCCGCCCGGCGGGCCCTGCGACGTCTGGATCTGGCGCCGCTGCGCGTCCTGGCGGCCGACAACGACCCGGTGCAGCTGGAGGCCGGTCGCCAGGTGGTCCTCGCCCTGCGCAGGGCCGGAGCCCAGGCGCAGCTCGAGCAACGCTCGGTGGAGGCCCTCGACGAGGCGGTCGGCGAGGGCGCCGCGGCGCCCAGCTTCGAGCTGGCGATCTGGAGCGCGCCGCCGCTGGCCTCCTACGATCCCGACTTCCTGCGCGCCGTGTTCGCCGCGGGCGCGCCGCTCAACCGCTCCGGGTATGCGAGCACCCGCTTCGAGCGGCTGGCCGCCCGGGTGGCAGCCAGCCGCAACCCGCGCTCGCGGCAGGCCGCGGTGCTCGACGAGCTGCGCCTGCTGGCCCGCGAGGCGCCCGTGGTGCCCCTGTTCTTTCAGGACGGCGTCTTCGGTTTCCGCCCGGCGGCCCACGACGGTTGGATCTTCGTCAAGGGCTCGGGCATCCTCGACAAGCGCTCGTTCCTCACCGGGAGGCCGGCACGGTCGCGGGCCGGCCAGGCGGATCGCTCCTCCTCGGAAGGCTCGGACGCGTTGCCGGTCGGGGGCTTCGGGCTGCTGGCCCTGGGCCTGGGGGCGGTGGCGATCGGCGTGCTGGCGTGGGGTTCGTTGCGCTCCCGGCGCTGAACGCCGCACCGCGCGCGGTCCCTTTCATCTACGGTTGACTCCACGATGGCCACCCGACAGCGCAGACGACCTCGGTCGCCTCGGCTCTCGATGGGGACGTGGTTCCTGGTCGCGATCCTGGTGCTGCTCGCGCTGTTCCTGGCCATGGTCGAGCTCTCCCGCCCGCGCCTGGAGGGGGAGAGCCTGCGCCTCGATCAGTTCCTGGCCGCCGTGGACGAGGGCCAGGTGCGCAACGCGCGGATCCTCGACGCCGACGGGGTGGTGGTCGGTGACCTGGTTCGCGGCGGTGGCCCGGTCCGCTACCACGCGCGCTACTTCCGCAACGAGGGACGCCTGGAGCTGTCGAGGGTCCTGCTGCGCGGCGATGTGCCGACGACCGTCGACCAGCAGTTCGCCAAGGCGGTGATCTTCCCGGCGGCCCTGATGTTGCTGCCGGCGCTGATCATCGTCCTGGTGTTCGTCTACTTCATCCTGTCCGCCCGCCGCGGGACGGGGATCTTCGCGATGCGCAGCGGAGCGAGGAAGGTCGGGCCCGAGGACTCCGACGTGTCCTTCGACGACGTCGCCGGACAGGATCAGGCGGTCAGCGAGCTGCGCGAAGTCTCGGACTTCCTCTCCCGGCCGGAGCGCTTCGCCGCGCTGGGGACGAAGGCGCCCAAGGGCATCCTGCTGTTCGGTCCCCCCGGCTGTGGCAAGACGCTCGTGGCCCGGGCGCTGGCCGGGGAGGCGGGCGCGGCCTTCTACTCGATCTCGGGATCGGACTTCGTCGAGCTCTACGTGGGCGTGGGCGCCTCCCGCGTGCGCGAGCTGTTCCGTGACGCGCGTGAGAACGCGCCGGCGATCGTGTTCATCGACGAGCTCGACTCGATCGCCTCCCGGCGCGCCGGCGGGGCGAGGGTCGCGGCCGGCTCGGACTCCGAGCAGGAGCAGGCGCTCAACCAGATCCTCGCCGAGATGGACGGGTTCTCGCCGATGCAGGGCATCGTGCTCATCGGCGCGACCAACCGGCCGGACACGCTCGATCCCGCGCTGCTGCGCCCGGGGCGCTTCGACCGCTCGATCGGCCTGGAACTGCCCGATCAGCATGGCCGCCACGCGATCCTGGCGGTGCACGCGAAGGGCAAGCCCTTGGACCCGGAGGTCGATCTGGAGGCGATCGCCGAGCGAGCCGTGGGCATGACCGGGGCCGACCTGGCCAGCGTGGTCAACGAGGCGGGGATGCTCGCCGCCCGCGCCGGCATGACGACGATCTCGCAGGCCAACGTCGAGCAGGCGCTGGAGCGCATCATGGAGGCCCCCGAGCGCCAGCGGCGACTGTCGATGCGCGATCGCTCCGTCGGCCAGCGCACGCTCGCTGAGGATCGGGTCACCTTCGCCGACGTGGCCGGCGCCGACCAGGCGATCGAGGAGCTGCGCGAGGTCCGCGACTTCCTCGGCGCTCCCGAGCGCTTCACGGAGATGGGCGCACGGATCCCGCGTGGGTACCTGCTCACCGGCCCGCCGGGGTGTGGCAAGACGTTGCTGGCCCGGGCGGTGGCGGGCGAGGCCAACGCGAGCTTCATCTCGGTGTCGGGCACCGACTTCGTCCAGCGCTATGTCGGCGAGGGCGCCGCCCGCGTGCGCGACCTGTTCGCCGAGGCGAGGTCGACGGCCCCCGCGATCCTCTTCATCGACGAGATCGATGCCGTCGGCGGCGCGCGCGGGTCGCTGCTCAACGACCACAGCGAGCGCCATCAGACCCTCAACCAGATCCTCGTCGAGCTCGACGGCTTCAGCCCGCGCGCCGGGGTGGTGGTGATGGCGGCCACGAACCGCCCGGACGTCCTCGATCCGGCGCTGGTGCGCCCCGGGCGCTTTGATCGGCAGGTGGCGATGGAGCCGCCCGACGCCGACGCGCGGCGGGCGATCCTCGAGGTGCACGCCGCGGGCAAGCGCCTCGCCCCCGACGCCGACCTCGACGCGCTCGCGCGCCTGACCCAAGGCATGGCGGGCGCTGATCTCGCCGCCGTCATGAACGAGGCGGCGCTGCTCGCCGCGCGGCGCGGGCTCGGCCAGATCACGATGCCGATCCTGGACGAAGCCGTCGAACGGGGCTACCTGGGCATCGGGGGCGCGCGCAAGATGTCCGAGGAGGACCGGCGCGCCGTCGCCTATCACGAGGCCGGCCACGGACTCGTCGCCATGGCGCTGCCGGGCGGCAGAATCCTGCACCGCCTCTCGATCGTCCCGCGGGGGGGAGCGCTGGGAATGGCGTGGCTACCGGAGTCAGCAGAGCAGCTCACGTATTCCCGCTCGCTGCTCATCGAGCGGATGGCGACCCTGCTGGGCGGCCGCACGGCCGAGGAGCTCGTCTTCGGAGAACCCCGCGACGGCGCGGGCAGCGACCTGTCCATGGTGGCCGATCTCGCCCGCCGGATGGTCTCCCAGCTGGGCATGAGCGCCGCCGTGGGAGCGATCAACCACGACAGCCAGCGCGGACCCGACGGTCGCCACGTGTACTCCGAGGAGACCGCTCGGCTGATCGACTCCGAGGTCCGCCGCCTGGTCGACCAGGCCGACCAGCTGGCCAGGGACGTCCTCGCCGGCTCCAGGGACACCCTGGACCGGGTCGCCGCCGCCCTGATGCAGCGCGAGACGCTGACCCTCAAGGAGGTCGAGGAGATCGCCGGCACATCGCTCCCCGCTGGGGGGACGGTACCCTTTCCGACTGCCGAGGAGGTCCGCAGCTCCCTTCTGTAGGGGAGTCCCTGCGCGCACCTTGAAAAGGGTGCCATGTTGTGCTGAGGTCCAGCGTGTCATCGTATGTCAACATTTGATGGAGGGTTGATGGGCAGACGGATTTTTCCGGCCGCGGTACTGTCGATACCGGCTGTGGCTGTCGTAGGAGCGAGCTTGGCGTGGGCCTGTACGGGTGCTGACTATGGGACGCCTTCTGACCATGCCGAGCCAGGCTCGGCTGCTCAGTCGAGCCCGGCCCCGGCTGCTCAGTCGGCCCCGGCACCGGCCGCTCAGTCGGCCCCGGCACCGGCCGCGAAGCCTGCCCCGGCGGCCAAGCCGGCCCCGACCCGGGCCGTGACTCCCGCCGCTCAGAGCACCAGGCCCGCCGTCTCCAACAGGCCGTCCCCCTCGAGCGCGGCGCCCGTCAGGTCGCGGTCGAACGCCACGGCGACCCGGCCCGCACCGACCAGCACGGGGAACGAGCGCAGCACCGGGCCGCGCCGCACCGAGGCCCCCACCGCCTCTTCCTCGGCCGCCCCGCAGTTCGACGCTCGCCGCAGCGGAGCAACGGAGGGCGTGACGCGCCGCGATGGCCAAGCCGTCTTCGCCAGCTCGGTGGCCAAGGAGGATCGCCAGCGGTCGAACGAGGTCACGGCATCCCCGGCCACGCGCAGCGCCACGGGCAACCTGTGGAGGGGCTTCGCGCCCGAGACGTCCGCGTCGTTGTCGGCCGTGGACGCCTCGGCTGCCCCCCAGAGCGACGGTCCGGGCTCGCAGATGCTGAGCATGGCCATCCTCGGCCTCGGCCTCAGCGGCCTGCTGGGCGGACTCCTGGTCGCAGCCGCCCGCCGGCAGCGGGTGCAGGCCGGCCGCAGCAGCGGAAGGGACGAGCTCTGATCAGAGCCCCGGGGAGGACGCGGCCGCAGCAGGCCGCTGGGTCCCCACCAGAGTCAGTCGCGAACACGAGCCCCGACCGCCACCGGCGGCGGGGCTCGTGGCTTTGGGGGCTCGTGGGTCTGTCGCTCGTGCTCGCGGGCGGCGGAATGGTGACCCTCCCGGGGGCCTTCGATCGTCCACCGAGCGCCCGCGTCCTGGGCAGCGACTCGCCGGTCAATGTGGGCGCCGGCAGCGCAGGGGACATCAGCGCCAACAACTCGCCGGCGCTCGTGCGCAATCCGGTGCGGCCCGACAACCTGGCCGTCGCCAGCCGTATCGACACGCCCTTCTTCTCGTGCGCCCTTCACGTCTCCTCCGACGGAGGGGGGAGCTGGTCACAGATCCCGATCCCGGCCCCGCCGGGAGAGGAGGCCAAGTGCTTCGCTCCCGATCTGGCCTTCTCGGCCGACGGCACGCTCCACCTGTCGTTCGTCACGCTGCGGGGAGGCGGCAACGTTCCCAACGCCGTGTGGGTCTCCAGTTCCAAGGACGGGGGGCGCACGCTCTCCGAGCCGGTCAAGGTGACCGGCCGACTCGCCTTCCAGGTCCGGCTCACCGCCGATCGCGTCGACCCCCGGCGCATCTATATGACCTGGCTTCAGGGCGACGATGTCGGACCCCTGAGGTTCACGGGGACGGGCAATCCGATCCAGGTCGCCCGCTCGGACGACGGCGGAGCGTCGTGGGGCGCTCCGGCACGTGTGAGCGCCCCCTCGCGGGAGCGGGTGATCGCGCCCTCACCGGTCGTGGGTCCCAAGGGCGAGGTCTACGTGCTCTACCTGGACATCGGACAGGACAGGCTCGACTACGCGGGCGCGCACCAGGGCAGGGGCGGGCCGCCGTACACCGGGACCTTCAGGCTGGTGCTCGGCCGTTCGCGCGACGGCGGATCCACCTGGTCCGAGTCGGAGATCAGGGACCCGGTGGCTCCGATCCAGCGCTTCATCGTCTTCCTGCCCGCCTTCCCGTCGGTGGCGGTCGACGACAGCGGGCGCGTCTATGCCGCCTACCACGGCATGCGCCTCGGCGACCCCGACGTGTGGGTGTGGACGCTCGACCCTGGAGCCTCGGACTGGCGGGGGCCCACCCGCGTCAACGACACCCGGCGGGGCGACGGGACGTGGCAGTACCTGCCGAAGGTCTCGGTCTCGCCCGACGGCCGGCTCGACGTCGTGTACTACGACCGTCGCTCGGACCCCAGGCTCCGAGCCGTTCCCGGATGGCAGCAGTGGTGGCCGCCCCGGCGCTGGCCGGAAAGGCCGAGGAACATCCTCAACCACGTTTCGCTGCAGTCCTCCTTCGACGCCGGCAGGTCGTTCACTCCCGCCCTGCGCCTCTCCAGCCGCGCGTTCGACTCGCGGATCGGGTTTGGCGCCAAGGAGGGTCTGCCCGACCTCGGCAGCCGGTTGGGGCTCATCTCCAGCGATCAGGGAGCGCTGGGCCTGTGGACGGACACGCGCGCCGGAACGAGGGACAACCAGAAGCAGGATCTCGCAAAGACGGTGGCGGCCATCGTGGATCCCGAGCGGCTTGGCCAGCCGGCCGAAGCCGGCCTGCGCTACGGCGGCCTCGCGCTGGCGCTCACCGGTCTCGGGCTGCTCGTCCTGTGGCGCCCCATGCGCAGGTCGTCGGGACGCCCCGATCGCCGAGTCCTCTGACCGCGAGCGCTGCCCGCTCGCCGATCAGCGTCTGAGCGACGCGGCCGTGTAGGCGATGCGAATCGGCTCGCACCAGATCACGATCGAGCGGATCGACTTCGCCGTCACGTTCTCGGGCAGGAGGTAGTTCTGGTCGCCGATCGTGGACTTCAGCAGCGCGACCTCCGTGTGGTCGGAGCGCAGCACCTGCTGGGTCGTGCGGGGTCGCCTGGCCTTGCTGAGCCACACGAAGAGGTCGATGTTGTTGGAGGTGGCAAAGCCCTCGAGGCGCAGAGCGAGGCGACCGCTGGGCAGTTCGTGCAGGACGGCCTTGCCCCGCCCGCGCCTCTCGATCGGGTAGAAGCTCCCGCGGGCCACCACCTCGGCTCCCTCGGCCTCCATCTTGGCCAAGGGCGGCTCGGCGATCGGATCGGTCACCTGCTGCTCGACCACCGCGCGCCAGCGACCCTCGGTGCGCACCGCGAGCTGGAGCTCGCCCGTGTCGATCGCCTCGGCCTCCCCCGCATCCGGGCAGCGTCCCGCGCCGAGCGGATTGCCCTCGTCGGGCGCGGGCGTCTGGCTGACCTCGAAGCCCCCCTTGGTGCAGCGCCAGCGCACCCGCCACTGCACGGCATCGGGGTCGATGCGGATGCCCTTCGTCGCGTCGCCCGAGCCGCTCAGCGTGGCCACGGGCTCCCAGCGGGGCGACGCCTCGGCGCGGGCGCGCTCGCTGCTGGCCCGCTCGTTCTGCTCGACCGCCTCGAAGGGATCGGAGCGCTCGCCGGCCCCTTCGCCGCCGCCGCAGCCCGCGGCCACCAGCGCCGCCGCCGCCGCGCTCGTCGCCAGCGCCCCCAAGCGTCGGGTCTTCACCGGGCGCCTCACTGCTCGGCTCCGTCACGCTCGATCCGCCCGACCGCCAGCTCGCCGATCCTGCGCCCCATCCGGGCGCCGGGGATGTCGTCGACGGGGTAGTGGATGCCACCCCAGATGCGCGACAGGCCCGCCTCCCTGCCGCGCTCCCGCCACAGCTGGGCCTGATCGGGGAAGACGTGGGCGAGCACCTCGGCCGCCGCGCCCGAGTAGGTCGAGTGGCCCGAAACGTAGGACGGGAACAGCGGCGTCTCGACAAAGGGCTTCCAGTCGGGATCAAGGCTGTCTCGGATCCCGTTCTCCGGCCGCGGGTACCAGTAGGTGTACTTGGCATCCCATGCGGCCACGCCGGCGTCGGCCATCGCAACGGTCAGCGCCGCGAACAGCCGCGTGGTGCGCGGCGTCGTCAGCGGCTCGTCGTGGAGGCGCTCGAGCACCACCTGCATCCAGATCCCCGGCGGCAGGGCGGTGCCCTCACCGCCCTGCCAGAACAGCGCCGCGCGCTTCTGCTCGGGGGTGAGCTGCTGCTGCGCGCGGATCACCGCGCGCGCCTGCTCGAGGAAGGCCGGTGTGCCGAAGGGCGGTGGGGCGGGCGGGCGGAACTGGCTGCCCGACTTCATGAGCCAGGTCTCCCACGTGCCCGCCACCGGAGAGACCGGACGCGCCGCCGAGCCCGGCGGAGGCTCCCAGAAGCGCGGGCCCGATCCGGGCCTGCTGCCATCCCACTCGCGGTCGGCCCCGTCGTTGTTGGCGCGGTCGATCACCCGCTCGGCCACACGGCGTCCGAGCGCCAGGCCCGCGTCGACGTCGCTGGGGTAGTTGACACCCGCCTGCACGCGCGCGCGCGCGATCTCCTCGGCCTGGCGCTCCAGGCGTACGGCCGGCTCGTTGGGATACAGCTCGGCGAGCACCCGCGAGGCGGCACCTGCGATCGCCGCGTGCTCGGAGGATAGGAGGGATCGTCGGCGGGCTCGAACAGCGCGTCCACGTCGGGGCCTCGCGGCCGTACCTGTACTTCCAGTGCCAGGCCGCGATGGTGGCGTCGTGCATCGCCACGCTCACCAGCGCATAGTTGCGCGAGGCCGCCGGTGGATCCTTGGCACGGCCGGCCACGAAGCCCATGACGTCTCGCAGCCACGGCTCGACGGCCGGCTCACGCCCGAGCGCCCGGGCCCGCTCCTCGTCGCGGCTGCTGCGCGACGCTACGACCGACCGAAGCTCGTCGGCGTCCTGACGCGCGGCCTGCGACCCCTCCGGCGGCGGGGCACGTTGATCTGCGCGCCCGACTCGAGCACCCACGGACGCCAGTCGCCGGCCCCGGGTTCGGCGGCCGAGGCGCTCTGAGCGCCGGCCTGGCCACCGCAACCGCTCGCGAGCAGGACAGCCGCGACGGCCGCCAGCACCGCCGGCACCCATGCTCGGGGCCTGGCCACTCCAGCGCTCATGTCCGACCGCGGCGCCGACCGGCGGCCAGCGGCGCACGGTGCTGCGCCTGAGGGACGTCGCGTGCCAACATTCCTCTCCTCTGCAGGCTGCTTCCCCACAGCATCGTGGTGGCCGCTTCGCAACTCGCCACCCAAGCGTGAAGGATACCGGCGCGCGCCACCCTACCCCTCCTCTCCTCGCGGGGATGCAGGGGTCGGCGCGAGGCGCGAACTGAGAGGCTCGTCGACGCCCGATCCGATGGAGGACCCCCCAATTCGATGGAGGAGGGCGCCGCCATTACTCGGCGTCGGCAGAGCCCGCGGTCCGGGCCGGCCCGGTCGGGCCGGCCCGGACCGTCGCGGTCACGGCGTGCGCGTCTGGCCCGCGTTGAGCTCATAGCCCAGCTGCTCGCCGCGGATACGCCGCGGGAAGTAGCCGGTGAACTGCACCGACAAATAGCCACCACAACGCGCCAGCTGAGTTGGGACCTGGGCGTTCTTCAGGTTCCAGTCGCCGTCGCCCTGGATCTTCGCCCGCGCCGTGAAGACCTTCTCGCGCCCCAGCGAGTCCAGATACGAGTAGCGGAAGCGCACGACGCCCCTCGCCCGCCTGGTCACACTACCCCGCGCCGAGAAGCGATCACCCTGCAGGCTGATGCGCTCCACGTCCAACCCAGCGCGCTGCGACGCCGCACGCAGACGCACGAACTGCCCACGCGTGTCCCCATCGCCCTGATAGTCGATGAGCACGATCCCCGTACCCAACTGGGCCTGCCCGCGGGTGATCTTCTTGTTGATGCGGATCACATCCAGCGGCCCGTTGGTCTGGGTCACATCCCCATCGAACTTGTCCCTGCGACCGTCGGCAAAGAACGTCACCGCCACATCACCCTCAGCCCGCGACGTGATCGGCGCCACCACATCCAGCCGACGACCCTGACGCAACACCCGCGCACGCGACAAGCGCATCTTGGCCGGGAACTGATAACCCGCAGCGCCCGGCACAACACACGGACCCGCCGGCGGCTGCGGACCCGGCGGCTGCGGACCCGGAGGCGGCGGACCCGGAGGCTGCTGGGCCGGAACGTTGGACAAGAAGAAGAACACCTTGCCCTGGTCCTGGGTGCCGCCGACGTCCTGGAACGGCGCGGAAGCGACGTAGTCGGGCTCACCGTCCCCGTTGAGGTCCCCCGGCGCCCGCGAGCTCCACCCCAGGCCGCTGCCGCTGTTCCCCGGCACGCTGGCCTGGGCCTCGGACGGCGGCAGCGCCAGCGTCTTCAACAACGACCCATCCCTGCCATCGAAGACGTAGGTTTCGGTGTTCTGCCCCGACAGGCCGCTGAGGTAGAGGTCCGGCCTGCCGTCCTTGTTGTAGTCGGTCCGGCTCATCGTGAAGCCGAACGCCTCGGATGGCGTCGGCGAGGGGTCCCTGGGCTCGAACGCCACGACGCCTTCGCCCGTGGCGACCGTCCTCGCCCCGTCGAAGACCCAGCCCCGCCCGGCGGAGGGCTCGCCGTTGGGCCCGTCCTGGAGGAAGCCCTCCGCGTAGAGGTCGGGCACGCCGTCCCCGGTCACGTCGCCCGGGGAGTTCGGAGCAAGGTCGTTGAGCCCCCAGAAGGCGTTTCCGTCGGGTACCGGCTGATCGATCTTCGCGAGGAACCTGCCGCTCGCTCCGCTGAACAGGTATACCCGGCCGAAGAACTCTGGATTGTCGAAGGGCCGCTTGAGCGAGTAGGCGGCGGCCGTGTAGTCGGGGACCCCGTCGCGGTCGAGGTCGCCCGGGCTCTGCGCGACGCTCAGGTTGCCACAGCGAGCGAACTCGGGTTGGGACGCGGTGGTGGAGCACTTCGCCGGCTGCTCATCGCCCTCCGGGATCCTGATCGTGCGCACGAGGGCCCCGGTCGCGCCATTGAAGAGGAACACCTCACCCTCATTCTTGCGACAGCCCTCCGGAGTCGCCGCAGGAGTGAACCCGCAGAAAGTCGGCACGTCGTTCGCGGGGGAGCCGATGAGGATGTCCCCCACGCCGTCGCCGGTCACGTCGCCCGCCGCTCCGATCCGCGCGCCGAAGGTCGCGAATATTCCCTCGTCAGGCTGCGGGTTCGGATTGTCGAGCGAGTAGAGCAGGTCGTTGGTGGCGCCGTTGTAGACGTAGGCCCTGCCCTGGTTCTCGTTGGGGCCGACGTCCCGGTACGGTTCGCCCACGACCAGCTCGTCCTTGCCGTCGCCGGTGAGGTCGCCCGGAACGGAGATGTAGAAGCCGAACTGCGCGGCCTGCTGGGGGTCGGGAGACTTCACCTCGTAGACGATCTTCTGGGTCGCGCCGTTGATCAGCACCACCTTCCCCGCGTCTCTGACGCCGTTGACGTCAATCAGGTAGCTGCTCGCGAAGACGTCCCGCACCCCGTCGCCGGTGAGGTCGCCTGTGTCGATGAGCCGCTCAGGGAAGCGAGCGAAGGGCTGGGAGTCGGGGGAATCGACCCCCACCACGCCGTAGTCGGTGCTCGGCGTCGCGGCATGGGCGCTCATGACGGCGGCCGTCAGCGCGGCGCACGCCAGCCCCGCGAGGACGAGTAGCCGAAGGACGGACCGCTGCCCCTTCCCCGGCGGCACGGCACGGCGACTTGAAAAGCGGATCATCTTCCCCCCAAAGGTAGAACGATTCCCCGAGGGAACCGCTGGTACGAGAACTACTATCACAGCGTTCGCAACCTCGCACAATGTGCGTCACTCACATAGCTACGCTCCCGGCCATGGAAGGCGACCGGGTCGGATCTCCCGATGGTTATTCGTGGCTGCGGGTGCTGCGCTAGCGCGAGGTGGTCATCGCCACGGAGTGCCGGGGCGCGGTGGCGAGCCTCGTGGTGCGAGCGTCATAGCGGGGTCCGGGCCGGCCACCAAGGCCGGCCCGGACCGTCGCGGTCACGGCGTGCGCGTCTGGCCCGCGTTGAGCTCATAGCCCAGCTGCTCGCCGCGGATACGCCGCGGGAAGTAGCCGGTGAACTGCACCGACAAATAGCCACCACAACGCGCCAGCTGAGTTGGGACCTGGGCGTTCTTCAGGTTCCAGTCGCCGTCGCCCTGGATCTTCGCCCGCGCCGTGAAGACCTTCTCGCGCCCCAGCGAGTCCAGATACGAGTAGCGGAAGCGCACGACGCCCCTCGCCCGCCTGGTCACACTACCCCGCGCCGAGAAGCGATCACCCTGCAGGCTGATGCGCTCCACGTCCAACCCAGCGCGCTGCGACGCCGCACGCAGACGCACGAACTGCCCACGCGTGTCCCCATCGCCCTGATAGTCGATGAGCACGATCCCCGTACCCAACTGGGCCTGCCCGCGGGTGATCTTCTTGTTGATGCGGATCACATCCAGCGGCCCGTTGGTCTGGGTCACATCCCCATCGAACTTGTCCCTGCGACCGTCGGCAAAGAACGTCACCGCCACATCACCCTCAGCCCGCGACGTGATCGGCGCCACCACATCCAGCCGACGACCCTCACGCAACACCCGCGCACGCGACAGCCGCATCTTGGCCGGGAACTGATACCCCGCAGCGCCCGGCACAACACACGGACCGACACCCGGCGAGGCCGGCGAGCCCGGCGAGGCCAGGGGAGTCGGGGGGTCGGGGACCTTGGACAGGAAGAAGTACACCTTGCCCTGATCCTGGACGCCGTTGACGTCTTGGTAGGGCGCGCCGGCGACGTAGTCGGGCTCGCCGTCGCCGTTGAGGTCGCCCGGCGCCCGCGAACTCCAGCCCAGCGAGGTGCCGTTGTTGCCCTGCTCCGGGAGTTGGATCTCGGACTGCGGTAGCGCCAGCGTCTTCAACAGCGACCCGTCGCGGCCGTCGTAAATCCAGGTCTTGGTGTGCGATTGCTGCAGGCCGCTGATGTAGGAGTCGGGCGTGCCGTCCTTGTTGTAGTCGGTGCGGCTCAGCGCCCACCCGAACGCCCTGTTCGCGCCCAGGTCGGGATCCCGGTGCTCGTGGAGGAGCACGCCCCTGCCCGCTCTGAGCGATTCTTTGCCGTCGAAGACCCACGACCGCCCAGCGGAAGGCTCGCCGTTCGGACCGTCCTGGAGGAACCCGTGCCCATAGAGCTCGGGGACACCGTCGCCGTTGAGGTCCCCCGGCCCGCCGCGGTCCAGATCGCCGAGCCCGAAGAACGCAAGCGGATCCGGGTCCGGCTGATCGATCCTGATCAGGACCTTGCTGGTCGCTCCGTCGTAGATGTAGATGCGGCCGTCGAGCGAGGGGGCGCCCTTGTAACGGGTGGCGGGAATGTAGAAGTCCGGGATGCCGTCCCCCGTCAGGTCGCCCACGTTCTGCGGGTTGCCACCGAAGCTGCCGCAGGGCCTCCGTGACGCGGCTGGGTCGGCCTGGCCGCCTCCGCAGGGTGGGCCCACGACGTCCTCGGGCGGAAGACGGATGGTGCGCGCGTGCTCGCCCGTGGCACCATCGAAGACAAAGACCTCACCCTCGTTCTTACGGCAGTCCGCGGGCAAGGGGGTGGTGGCTGATACGTTGCCGCAGCCGGCCGGGATGTCGTTGGCGGGGGCCCCCAGGAGGAGGTCGGGAGCGCTGTTGCCGACCACGTCTCCGGCCGAGCCCAGTCGCGACCCGAAGCCCGCGTTGGCCTGTGGGTGGGGGTTGTCGAGCCGGTGGATCAGGCTCCCGTCGGCGCCGCTGAGGACGTAGGCCCTGCCCTGGTCCACGTTGTCGCCGACATCATGGCCGGACGCGCCCGCCATGATGTCGTCCTTCCCGTCCCGGTTGACGTCGCCGACGCCGGAGATGAAGAAGCCGAAGTTCGCACCAGCCTGGATGTCGGGGGAGGCGACCTTCCACTGGACCTTCCGCGTTGCCCCGTTGATCATGCTCACCCGTCCCGCGTCGTTCCCGTTCTCCGTGGTTCCCGCCTCCGACGCGGGAATGTCCTGGATGAAGGTCGATGCGAAGACGTCGGTCACACCGTCCCCGGTGGCGTCACCCGTGGATAGGCGCTCCGCGAAGCGGGAGTTGAACCCGGGATCGGGGGAGTCGGTCGCAACCACCTCGTACTGCGTGTCCGCGTTTGCCGCCAACGCGCCGGTGGCGCCGAGTGTCAGCGCGGCGCACACCGCCACGCCCAGGGCAGCCAGTGAGGCCAGCCCCCACTGTGTTCCTCCGATGATGTTCGTACCCCGCAAGTCCCCGCCCCCTCCGCGTGATTGCCCCAACAGACCGCGCATAGAAATAGCAGACGCAGCCAGCGCCCTCACTGTATGTGATGAACACATAGCGCTCGTGAGGGGACTGCGCCGCGACTGCCGGCCCGGCAGGCCACTGCGGTCCCGAGCACGGCGTCTGCCGGCCTCGAGGGCCGGCAGTGAGCCGACCCTCGAGGCTGGCGTCAAGCGGACGCGGCGCGGGCTACGCTGCCGCGTACTCGACCGCGGGAGCCAGCAGCTCCGGACGGTAGACGTGCTCGGCCGGGAACGGGGAGAGCCCGTGGGTCGCGGCGGTGTGCGCGATCGTCGTCTCCCAGCGATCGGCGTGCATCGCCCCCGGCGCGCCGCCGTCGAACGCGTAGGGCTCGAACAGCGACCAGCTATCGCGAACGTGCTGCTCGGAGATATCGGGAAAGCGACGCCGGAAGGCCGCGATGCCGAACTCCGGCTGCTCGAGCTGGAGCTGGTAACCGGCGACGAACGCATCGCGCATCCGCGTCACGAGCTCGAGGGGGAGACGGTCGGCCGCCAGCAGCCCGGTGGCGTAGGTCTCGATGTCGAGTCCAATCGGACGCACCGCGTAGCCCTTGTCGACGTGGTTGAGCGTCATGTCGACCCACGTCGGGATCACGTCGATCTCCCCGCGCTCCAACTGAGCGTCGGGCTCCTCGCTGTCCACGATCACCGAGGGATCGAGGCCCATGTACGACAACGCGCCCGCGTACTCCTGGGCGAACCACGGGATGCTCCATCGCGCCGCCCGCGCGCCCTGGAGGTCGGCGGCACGTTCGAACTCGGAGTCGTCGCGCACGATCGCGGCGATCGGGTTGCGCTGGTGGGACATCGCTGCGAAGCGGGCCCCGAGACGTCCGTCCAGCTCGGTCTGAGCAGCGAGCACATAGGCGACCGAGGTGAGCCCGAAGTCGACCTCCCCGGACCCGACCGCCTTGGGGCGCACCGTGAATCCCTGCAACGTCCACTCCGGCGCGCGAGCACAGCCGACGAACTCGACCTCGAGCTCCTGCTCCGCGAACAGGCCGCCCTCCGCCGCGGCGAACGCGGGCAGATGCACCCCGCTCACGCAGCTCCGACACCAAGTCATCAATCGCACGCGCTCCATCTCGGACCTCCTTGGACCGTTGCCTGTAATCGCAGCTTCCTCTCCCGTGGACGTTACAGGAGTACGTCCTTTCGTGGCCTACAAGGAGTACGTCCTTTCGTGGCCTACACGCCCGCGGCGCGCTGCCGCGGCGAGCCTCGTCTGCTTGATCTCGGACTAGGTGTTTTTGACAGATAGCGTTGAGCGCGTGCGCCCGTCAGTTTTCCGCTACGGTGCGCGGCGGGCTCGGCCCGGCAATTTCGACAGGGGGGTCAGGTAACGTGTCGCTCACGTCCATCCACGTGTTCCTTGCGGCCAAGGGTTGCTCGCTTCGCATGGCCTGCCGCGGGCTGGCTTTGCGCACGCGGGTCGGGGTCGCTGTGGCGGGCCTCGTCGCGCTCGCGGCGGTCGGGGCCGGTCCGGCTCAGGCGGCCTTCCCGGGGGAGAACGGCAGGGTGGCCTTCACGGCCTTCGCGGGCGACACGCAGGACATCTTCACGATCGCGCCCAACGGC
>JAUJOF010000008.1:0-13951 GCA_030447785.1 Solirubrobacteraceae bacterium | reverse complement strand
AGCACCCAAATGCGGCCCCGGCGGCTGCCTCATCAGCCCCCTGGACATCGACGACAACGACTGAGTCCCCCGACCCCCACCTGGAGAACAGCGCACCTTGGCGCTGCGGCGCCACGGTGCGCGACGTGATGACGTTGCGAACGGGGATCGCGGTCGCTGTCGCGGGCCTCTTGGTGGTCTCGGGGCTCGGGGCCGGTCCGGCTCAGGCGGCCTTCCCGGGGGAGAACGGCAGGGTGGTCTTCACGGCCTTCGCGGGCGACACGCAGGACATCTTCACGATCGCGCCCAACGGCTTTGATCTGAGGAATCTCACGAACCACCCGAACACCGACGTCGACGCGGCGTACTCGCGGGACGGGTCGCGGATCGTCTTTTCCAGCGTGCGTGACGGCGACGCGGAGATCTACACGGTGGCGGTCAACGGCACGGGGTTGACGCGCCTGACGACGACCGGCGGCAACGTCGATCCGTCGTTCTCGCCTGACGGGCGGATCGTGTTCACCAGCTTTCGCGATGGCGACGCGGAGATCTATGTGATGAACGGCGATGGCTCGGGCCAGACGCGGCTGACCGACGTGGCGGACGTCGACTCGGAGCCCGTCTTCTCGCCCGACGGGTCGAAGATCGCCTTCCAGAGCTTTCGCGATCACGCCAACCCGCCCGCGCCCGAGATCTACATCATGAACGCCGACGGCACGGACCAGACGCGCCTGACGAACAACCCGGAGGGCAACGGCGATCCGGACTTCTCCCCCGACGGCTCGAAGATCGTGTTCACGAGCGTCCGCGACGGCAACGACCCCGACGGGGGAGTGGTCGTCGGGGGAGAGGTAGATCGGCGCACGCCCGAGATCTACTCGATGAACGCCGACGGAACCGCGCAGACGCGTCTGACGGACGACACGAGCATCGACGCCGAGCCGGTCTATTCGCCGGATGGGTCGAGGATCGCGTTCAGGAGCAACAACCGGACGGCGGATCGTGTTCAGCAGATCTTCACGATGAACGCGAAGGATGGCAGCGACATCGTGCAGTTGACGAATGATCCGGGCACCAAGATCCTCGACGACTGGGGGGTGCGGTCGGACGCGCCGTTGGATGCGCCGCCGGGCAGCGATGCGCCGTCGCCGCCTCAGCCGCCGGCTCAGCCGTCTGCGCCGGCGCCTTTGCCTGAGGTGCTTCCGCCGCCGGGGCCGCCGTTGACCGAGCCCCAGCGCCAGACCGAGGTCGATTCTTTCGGGGGTTGGGCGGCGTGGAGCGCGTTTGAGGAGGGCGTGGGCTATCGCCTGGTGTTGCGCGGTCCCGGCGGTGAGATCGCTGCGGCGTCGGTGAAGCCGCGGGCGGTGCCCTTCGATGTCGATCTGGGGCCTTCGGAGGATGATGGCGTGGTGGCGGCCTATTCGCGCTGTGCGCAGGAGCCCGATGAGTACGGGGCGGGTGGCGTGCTGCTGCGCACGACGGGGCGGGGGTGTGACATCTTCCGCTTGGACGTCTTGGGTGGTGGGGAGACCAAGCTGAAGGGCGCGAGCACCGACCAGGCCTCGGAGTACCTGCCCTCGATCTGGGAGGACAGCGTCGCGTTCGCGCGGGTGTATGAGCAGCGTAAGGGTCGTCGCGGCGATCTGCCCTACCTCTACGTGCGTCCGCTGGACGGCGGGCGCTCGGATCGCCAGCCGGGGGGCAGACGCGGTGACGACGGGCTGCCCGGGCCCACGGGCCTTGATCTCTACGGGCGGCGGATGTCGTTTAGCTGGGAGTGGCGTGCCGGCGATCGTTTGCGCTCCGAGCTGCGCCTGGATACCGTGGGCGGCGACCATGAGCTGATCGAGCGCCTGCGATCCCAGAAGGCGCCGGCCAACATCCTCACGCCGGTCGGGGAGCGCGGGCGGATCTTCGCGGGCGCGCGGCGCCTGGGCGGATCGACCCACGACGACCGGCTGCTGCGCCTGCACATCAGCACCGACAAGCTCACCGAGGCGCGGCTGCAGGGCCCACCCCTCGTGGGCTTCGGCGTCGACGAGGGCATCTTCGTGCTGGCCACCGCCGGCGACCCCCGCCGAGCACCCAAATGCGGCCCCGGCGGCTGCCTCATCAGCCCCCTGGACATCGACGACTGAGCCCGAACGCCACCTGAGAGAACGCCTCCCCGCTAACTTTCCCCGCCGCCGACGGCACGGGATGGCGTCATCGCCCCGATGAAGACCCCGCAGCTTCTGCGCTCAGCTGAGCTGCTCCCGAGCGACGCTCGCTCGGCGCCGGCATCCTGGGTCAGCTCCCCGCGGCCAAGGACGTGGCGGTCGAACAGCGTCCGTTCGTCCGGCGGTCGAGGTGCTCATCGCCCGCATCGGCGAGGAGACGAACCCGGCATGTCCTGTGTCATCGTCCGAGGCGCCTGAGCAAGGCCTCGAAGGTGGGCGCGCCTCGGTCCGCGCGTCGCTACCGTTGCGCCGATGGCATCGTGGTCGCCCGCTCAACCGCCTCGTCCTCACGCGGGGCGCGCGCAGCTCGTCCTCGCTCTGCTCGGCGTCTTGTCGATCCTGCCGCCGTACCTCGGGCCCGCGGTCAGCCTCGAGCTGGACGTGCCGGCGGACGTCGAGGTCGTGGACCACGTTGTGCCCGGAGTGGCGATCGCGTTGGCCGCGGCGCTGGCGGCGTTCCTCGCTCGCCGGGGCGAGGAGGCCGAGCGCAGCCTCCCGAGCCTGGCCCTCACCGGCTCATGCTTCCTGGGCGGCCTGTGGCAGGCGGCGACCCACTTTCCACTCGTGCTGGAGGGGGGAGGGCCCGAAGCTCCGTGGGACGCCGTGGTCCTGCACTCGACCGCCGGTCCCCTGATCGCCGCGGTCGGGCTATGGCTCACGTTCCGGCCCGGCGGGCAGGAGGCCTTCAGGTGAAGGCCTCCGACGGCCGACGGCTGACCTACCGGTAGGGGGCCGGGCCGGTCTGCTCGTTTGCCGCAGGGACACGACCCCTGATGCCGGCGCCGTTGCGTCCGGGCAGCGAGGCGGGCGGACCGGCGAGCGCGTCGATCTCGTTGAGCACGAGCGTCTCGCGGTCGATGAGGGCCAGGGCGACACGCTCGAGCGCGGCCCGTGAAGCGGTGAGCGCCGCGCGGGTCAGCTCCTCGGCCTCCTCCACCAAGCGGCTAGCCTCGGAGTCGATGAGGCGCGCTGTCTCGTCCGACAGCACTTGCCATCGGGACTGCGCGTCACGGCCCGAGGGCAACGCGCGAACCCGCTCGCTCATGCCGTAGTCGCAGACCATCATCCTGGCGATCTCCCCGACCCTGGCGAGGTCGTCCGAGGCTCCTCCGCTCGACTCTCCGAGCACCATCTCCTCGGCCGCTCGTCCGGCGAGCAGCGTGGCCATCCGCTCGATCAACACCGAGCGCGGGTAGAGCAGCCGATCGGTCGACTCGGGCAGCCACGCCACTCCCAGCCTGCGACCGCGCGGGACGACGCTCACCTTGTGCACGACCGTGTCACGCAGGAGCATCCGCGCGACGAGGGCGTGGCCGGCCTCGTGGTAGGCGACCGCGCGGCGCTCCTCGTCAGACATGAGCCGCCCGCTGCCGACACCGGACAGCGCCCGGTCGAGGCCCTCCTCGACCAGGCCCATGTCGATATCCCTCGAGCCGCGCCTGCCGGCGAGCAGAGCCGCCTCGTTGAGGACGCTCGCGAGGTCGGCTCCGGAGAGCCCGCGGGTGAGGATGCTCACGCGGTCGAGGTCCACGCCGGCGCCCAGGCGCTTGTCCTTGGCGTGGACCTCGAGGATCGCGCGGCGACCGCGCAGATCCGGCAGGTCGATTGCGATCTGGCGGTCGAACCGGCCCGGGCGGACGAGCGCCGGGTCGAGCATGTCCGCGCGGTTGGTCGCGGCGATCACCACGACCCCGGCCCGCTGCCCGAAACCGTCGAGCTCGATCAGGATCTGGTTGAGGGTCTGATCGGTCTCGCGGCTTCCCGCGTCCCCGCCCCCGCCCCGCGTGGCACCGATCGCGTCGATCTCGTCTATGAACACGATCGCCGGCGCCACAGCCCGCGCCTGGGCGAAGAGGTCGCGCACGCGAGCGGCGCCCTCACCGACGAAGACCTCGGTGAACTCGGTGCCGGCCACCGAGAAGAAGACCGCGTTCGCCTCTCCGGCGACCGCTCTGGCGAGCAGGGTCTTGCCACAGCCCGGCGGCCCATTGAGGAGGAATCCGCGGGGGATCCGCGCCCCGAGGCTGGTGAAGCGATCCGGATCGGCGAGATAGTCGCGGACCTCCGCCAGCTCTTCCATCGCATCGTCCACTCCCGCCACGTCGGCGAAGGTGATCTGCTCGTCGCTCAGGGACCGCTGGCCGAGAGTGCGACCGCGCATCGACAGCCGGCGCTGGCGCTCCGGCGCCTCCAGGATGCGCGTGAGGGCCTCCTGGAGCAGTGCGTGGTTGATCTCGCGCTGCCCCGCCCGGGCCGCGAGCAACCCGGCCTCGTTGATGACGTTGGCGAGATCCGCCCCGGTCATTCCGATCGCGCGGTGCGCGATCGCCCGCAGGTCGACATCGGGGGCCAGCGGCTTGCCGGTGGCATGGACCTTGAGGATCGCCAGGCGCCCATGCTCGTCGGGGGTCTCGAGGCCGATGCTGCGGTCGAAGCGTCCCGGACGCAGCAGCGCGGGGTCCAGGACGTCAGGGCGGTTGGTCGCGCCGACGACGATGATCCCCTCCGTCGTCGAGAAGCCGTCCATCTCGGCGAGCATGCCGGTCAGCGCCTGGTTCTGCTCGTCGCTCGAGCTGGTCGCCACCGAGCCACCGGCTCCGGCCCCACGACGGCTACCGACGGCATCGATCTCGTCGATGAAAACGATCGCCGGGGCGTTCTCGCGCGCCTCGCGAAAGAGGTCCCGCATGCGGGCCGCGCCGACGCCGGTGTACATCTCGACGAAGTCAGATCCGGAGATCGAGTAGAAGGAGGCGCCAGCTTCGCCGGCCAGCGCCCGCGCGAGGAGCGTCTTCCCGCACCCGGGCGGGCCGAAGAGCAGCACTCCCTTGGGCACCTGGGCGCCGACCGCCCTGAAGCGTTCGGGTTCGGCGAGGAACTGCGAGACCTCGCGCAGCTCCCTCACCGCCGCGTCCTGTCCCGCCACCTCGTCGAAGGTGGGCCCCCCTTCCTCCTTGGTCAGGAGGCGGGCCCCGCTGCGCACGCTGAACAACCCGGACCCATTGCGGTAGGACAGGATGAAGTAGACGAACACGATCACCAGGATCAGCGCCGGGATCAGCAGCGAGACGGGGCCGACGAACCGCTTGGCGCCCTGCTGGTCGACGCTGGTCTCGACGTTGTTGGGAATCAGGACGTCCAGCAGGTCCGAGCGCAAGACCTCCGACTTGAAGTAGGGCGTGTTGTAGTCGCGCGTCTCCCCGCTCTCCGTTTTGTACTGGCCGACCACGTAGCCGTCGCTGTCGAGGATGCGCGCGCTGTCGATACCATCCCGCTCGACGAGGTCGACGAAACGATCGTAGGAGATACGGTCGCCCGAGACGTGCGGTCGCGAGTACTCCAGCAGGCCGATGTACGCGGCAAGGAGCACGACGATGCCCAGTAGCGCCCACGTGCCGGCGGAGAGCTTGGGCAACCATCCAGCGGACCCGGGGTTGCGCTTATCGGCGCTCATAGGGAGGTCAGCCTAGTTGCACTGCGTATGGGGGTCGCCGGGGGCGCCACGATCTCAGGTCGCACGGGCTCTCCGAACGGCTCCGGCCACGATGACGACGACCACTATGCCGAGCATGCCGAGGGCGACCAAGCCCAGCACCCCGATCCCGCCGCCCGAGCCGCTGGCCGGATCGATCGGAGCGGCGTTGGGCCCGGGCCCCTCGGTGCTGACCTCCCGCGGCAGAAAGGACCGCTTGTCGAGGATGCCGCTTCCATCCACGTACTGCCACCCCTGGTAGATGCTGGGCCGAGTGACGAAGGCGCCCTCGGGATAGAAGAGGGGCGCCACGGGCAGGTCGCGGGCGAGTAGGCGCAGCTCGCTCCGGATGAGCTGGCTTCGCTCGCGTGGGTTGGTCTCGCGCGCCACGCGCGCCGCGAGCCGATCGAACTCCTCGCTGCGGTATCCGAAGTAGTTGAGCGGCGCCATCCGCTCGTCCGATCCGAAGATCGCGCGCAGGTACTCCGGGCTGTAGGACGCCAGCTCCGGGGTGCCCACGATCGCGGCCTCGAACGTCGGCGTCGCGCCGCCTTCGCCCACCGCGGCGGCCAGCTCGTCGGGCGGTACGACCCTCAGCTCGGCGTCCGCGCCGGCCCGCGTCAGCGCCAGGACGACCTGGTTGCCGGCCTGGCGCCTGACCGGGTCGTTGTCGGGCGCCAGGACCGTGATGGGCGCCAGGTCGAGCTCGTCGAACATCGCGGTGGCGCGCTCCAGGTCGAAGCGGTACAGCGGAGTCTCCCCGGTCACGCCCGAATTTGGGTGGACGTAGCCGCGGTCCGCCGCGAAGGTGCGCTCGTCGGACCCCGCCGCAAGCTGGGTGATCCGCGTGAGGTCAAGCGCGAGCGAGACGGCCTGCCGCGCCGGCGCGGAGTCGAACGGCGCCTCTCGCATGTTGAAGGCAAGGGCCGTCCCGCTGTACAGGAATCCACGCTTGGTCTCGAAGGATGGGCCCGTCACGTCCTCTTGCGTGCCCTGGGGCAGGGTCGCGGGGATCATGTCGATGTCACGGTTGATGAGCTCGCGCAGGGTCTCCTCGAAGTCGCTGTTGAACGGCAGCTCGAGGGTGGCCACGCGCGGGCGACCGAGGAAGTACTCCTCGTTCGCGCGAAACAGGTAGCGCTCCCCCGGGGTGCTCTCCACGAGCCGGTAGGGACCGCTTCCCACGGGCAGCCCTTGCGGCGTCTCGCCACGCCCCAGGCCTTCCCAAAGGTGCCGGGGGAGGATCGGCACGTCCGACAGCGGCTGCTCCTCGAACGCCGGCGACGGGTGCTCGAGGTTGAACGCGACGGTGAGGTCGTCGACGACCTCGGTACTTTGGATCGCCTCCAGCTGCGGTGTGAAGCGTGCCTGGTAGCGCTCCGCGAAGTAGTCGTAGGAGAACTTCACGTCGCGCGCGGTGAGCAGCCTGCCGTCATGCCAGCGCGCGCCCTCGCGAAGCCGCACGGTCACGCGCTCGCCGGCTTCGCTGTAGCGGATCTGGCGGGCGAGCCACGGCTCGCCCAGCCCACCTAGCGATTCGCGATTGGTGCTCCTCCCTTCGCCGCGCCACAGCAGGGTGTCGTAGACCAGCGTCATCAGCGGGTAGCCGACCTCGTAGGTGTAGGGCGTCAGCGTCCCGGCGTAACGAGGCCAGGCGATCCGCACACGATCGGCCGTGTTGCCCTCCTCCTGGGCCTGCGCCGGCCACGCGGCGAGCAGGGCGGCCGTGAGGACGAGGAAGGCGAGAGCTCGCGCGCGGGTCATCGCTCTAGCGTCGCGGCCGTGTAGGCGATGCGGACCGGCTCGCACCAGATCACGATCGAGCGGATCTCATCAGCGTCCGCGTTCTCGGGCAACAGGTAATTCTGATCGCCGATCGTCGACTTCAGCACCGCGAACTCGGTGTGCTCGGAGCGCAGTGCCTCCTTCGTCGTGCGCGGTCGCTCATCCTCGCTGAGCCACACGAAGAGGTCCGTGTTGTTGAAGGTGGCGAAGTCCTCGAGGCGCAGAGCCAGGCGACCGTCGGGCAGCTCGTGCAGAACGGCCTTGCCGCGGCCGCGCTTCTCGATCTCATAGAACGGCCCGCTGGCCACCACCTCGGCGTCCCGTGCCTCCATCCCGGGCAAGGGCGGCTCGGAGATCGGGTCGGTCACCTGCTGCTCGACCACCGCCTCCCAGCGGCCCCCGGTCCGCACCGCGAGTTGCAGCTCGCCGGTGTCGATCGCCTCCGCCTCCCCCTCGCCCGGGCACCGTCCCGAGCCGAGCGGGTTGCCCTCGTCGGGCGCGGGCTTCTGACTGATCTGGAAGCCGCCCTCGCTGCAGCGCCACCGCACGCGCCACTGGATCGCCTCGGGCTCGATGCGGACCGCCTCCATCGCGTCGCCGGAGCCGCGCAGCGTGGCGACGCGCTCCCAGCGGGGCGCCGCCTGTGCGCGAGCACGCTGGTTGCTGGCCTGCTCGTTCTGTGCAACCGCTTCGAAGGGGTCGGGCCGGTCACCCGCGTCGTCGCCGCCGCAGCCCGAGGCCGCGAGCGCTACCGCCACCACGCCCGCTGCGCGCGCTCCGAGGTCTCGGATCCTCATCGGGCGTCTCCCTCCTCGGCTCCGTCACGCTCGGCGCGCGCGACCGTCAACTCGCCGATCCTGTTACCAAGCCGGGCGCCGAAGGTGTGGTCGACCGGCCAGTGGATGCCGCCCCAGATGCGTGACAGACCGGCCTCCTCGCCCCGCGCGCGCCACAGCTCCGCGCGGTCGGGAAAGACGTCGGCGAGGACCACAGCGGCCGCGGCGGAGTAGGTCGAGTGGCCCGAGACGTAGGCGGGGAACAGCGGCGTGGTGAGGTACGGCTCCCAGTCGGGCTTCACGCTGTCGCGGATCCCGTTCTCGGGGCGCGGGTACCAGTAGGCGTACTTGGCGTCCCAGGCGGCGACGCCGGCGTCGGCCATCGCCACGGTCAGCGACGCGAACAGCCGCGTGGTGCGCGGCGTCGTGAGCGGCTCGCGGCGCAGGCGCTCGAGCACCACCTGCATCCAGATCCCCGGCGGCAGGGCGGTGCCCTCGCCGCCCTCCCAGAACTCCGCCGCGCGCTTCTGTTCGGGCGTGAGCTGCTCCTGTGCACGGATCACCGCCTGCGCCTGCTCACGGAAGGCCGGCGTCCCGAAGGGCGGTGGGGCGGGCGGGCGGAACTGGCTGCCCGACTCCAGCACCCAGGTCTCCCAGGTGCCTGCCACCGGAGAGGTAGGGCGGGCAGTCGAGCCCGGCGGGGGCTCCCAGAAGCGCGGGCCGGATCCGGGCCTGCTGCCATCCCACTCGCGGTCGGCGCCGTCGGTGCGAGCGCGCTCGATCACCCGCTTGGCCACCTGGCGCCCGAGCGTCAGTCCCGCGTCGACGTCGCTGGGGTGGTTGACGCCCGCCTTGACGCGCGCGTCCGCAATCTCCTGAGCCTGGCGCTCCAGTCGTGTGGCGGGCTCGTTCGGATAGAGGTGGGCGAGCACCCGCGAGGCGGCACCGGCGAGCGCCGCATGCTCGGACGGATACGAGGGATCGGCCCCGGCGTCGAGCAGCGCGTCCTCGCTCGGAGCCTCACGGTTGTACTCGTACTTCCAGTGCCAGGCGGCGATCATGGCGTCGTGCATCGCCACGCTCACCAGCGCGTAGTTGCGCGACGCCCGCGCGGGATCCTTGGGGCGAGCCGCCACGAAGCCCATGACCTCCTGCAGCCACAGCTCGACGGCCGGCTGGCGCCCGAGGGCTCGGGCGCGCTCCTCGTCGCGGCTGCTGCGCGACGCCACGACCGAGCGAAGCTCCTCGGCGTCCTGACGCGCGGCTTGGGAGCCGTCCTGGGGCGGCGGGGGCACGGTGATCTGCGCCCCGGACTCAAGCACCCACGGTTGCCAGTCCCCGGCCGTGGGCTCGGCGGAGGAGGGGCTCTGAGCGCCGGCTTTGCCACCGCAGCCGCTTACGAGCACCACGGCCACGATGGCTGCCAGCGCGGCGGCCAACGCCGCTCGAGGCGAGCCCACTCCAGCGATCCTGCCTGACCACGGCACCGGCTGTGTGGCCGGCGGCGCACGGTGTTCGACCTCAGAGACTTCGCTTACCAAATTCCCCTCCAACGTGGACTGCTTCATCGCAGCCATGCATGTACGCGGATGGCCGCATGGCGACCCGCCACCCAGGTGCCAACATACCGTAGCGGCACGTGCGGGCCTTACAGGCCGGAGCATCTGGTTTGGACTCTCCCGGCTCCCATCCTGGAGGTCAGCGCGCGACCGGGTGCTCAGACAGCACGACGCGCGGGGGAGCATCGTCATAGGTCGCGCGCTCGATCTCGACGAGCATCGCCGCGACGTACGTCGCCCAAGGCCCCAAGGCGTCGATCGTCACCGGCACCTCACCCTGGGCGCCGAGCTGGTCCAAGCCGGCCTGGACGTCCACGAGGCGAACTCGCGCGCGCTCGTCGTCGTGGTCGCCCGCGACCACGACCACGTCGTCCTCGACGTGCTCGACGCGGCCCTCCCGCCAGAGGTAAGTGCACACGGAGCGGCCGACGAGCTCCGCGGCAAGCGCTGGCGCGCGCGGGAGCGTCCCGTGCGATGGCCGCGAGGCGGAGCATGCGGATGCGCCTGGGGACTTCACGCCGACTCGGGCCTCGCCTGCGTCGAAGCCCGTCTGGAGATCAGGCCGAGCAGGCCCACGAGGAGCATGCCGAGGCCGAGGACCATGAGCGCGATCCCTCCGTAGCGAAGGCCGTCCTGCGCCGCCGGCGAGAGACGTTCGGGCTCAGCGAAGGTCACCACGGCCCGAGCGAGGTCCTGCTTGTTGGTCTCCACGGTTCCTGCCCGGGTGTCCGTCCAGACAGCGAGTGCTCGGTCGTCGGTCGAGGTCAGAGCCAGACGGCTCCCAAGGGTGGGAAGGTCCGCTTTGCTACCGAAGCCGATCATCGAGCTGAAGGGCTGGCTCGAGAGGCGTTCCGACTGGGTGAAGCTGTCGCCCTCGTCGAACGACGACTGGAGCGACACGTGATTCATGACGCCGTCCGGGTCCGAGCGGCGGTCGTAGTAGAGCACGTCTAGGCGGCCGTCGGGCGCGACCGAGACCTGGGGCAGGTACTGCCATGTGCCGTCGCGCTCGGGGGTGTCGTTGACGCGCGTCGCCCCCTCCCACTCCTCGCTCCCCTTCGCCAGCGACCAGAGCCACACGTCGGGGTCCCCGAGGCGCGCGTCGTGGAAGGCGGCGTAGACGCGACCGTCGGGCGCCACCGCGACGGACGGGGAGGGGGGAAAGAAGACGACGAACCGGTCTATCGGGACGATGCGATCGGCAACGACCGACTCCCCCCACGTCCTGCCATCGTCCACCGATCGGGCCAGCACGAGCGAGAAGGGCCCAGGGTAGGGCGGACCGCCCTCGCCGCGATGGGCTCCCTCGTAGTCGAGCTGATCCTCTCCCAGGTCGAGGTAGAGGACGTAGAGCTCGCCGTCGGGACCGACCGCCGGCACGGGAGCGATGGACCGCCCTCGGTCCGGGCTGCTGACGCGCGTGGTGGAACTCCACGTGGAGCCGCCGTCCTCCGAGCGGGTGGTCAGGATCGGATTCCCGGGTTGCGCGAACTTCAGGAAACCGACGTCCGAGCCCTGCAGCCAGATCAGGTGGACACGACGGGGGTCTGCAGGATCGACGGCGAGGCGCAGCTGGAAGACCAGATCACGACCGAGCGCCCGCACAGGCTCCGAGAAGGTCCGCCCGCCGTCGGTGGACTTGACGATCCACCCGGCGTTCGGGGTGTTGCCCCGGCCCGCCAGCGTCACGAAGGACACGTACAGCGTGCCGTCGGATGCGAACGCCGCGTCGGGTCCGAAGCACTTGGGCTCCTCGCCCTCGGGACTCGGTAGCCGCGTGTCGGTCCACTCGGCGCCACCGTCGAGGGAGACGTGCACAGCGCAGCCGTACTCCGGTGTGTCGATGCGGTTGGCGACCACGAGGTTGTCCGCGCTGGTCGGGTTGCGCACGACCGTCGGCGAATTGTTCGACCTGATGTCGGTGGCATCGGTCGCCCCGGCGTTGACCGGGGCGTTGCGGCCCACCGTGCTTGCGGTCGGAGGCGCATCGAAGGCGGTCGAGACGATCACGGCCCCGAGGCCCATCAGCAAGAAGGCACCAGCCAGCGCCCACAACAGTGGGCCGAACGACAACCGCTTCACAATTCTCCCAGTTCCTTCGCCGCGGGGTCTTCGCGCGACTCTACCCGAGGGCGAAGTGCGCGGGCAGAAAACTGAGGCGCAGGGCACGGCCAACCGCGCCCTGCGCCTCTAGCCATCCATCAACTACAGGCTGCGACGCCTGCTGCGCGCTACTGCGAAGGCGAAGCCCCCGAGCAGTGCTGCGGCTCCGAGCCCGAGCAACGCCAGGCCCACTCCGAACCCGGCCTCCGGACCGGTATTCGCGGCCGGCGTGTCGGCCCCGCTCGCCGTGAGCGAGGCCCTGTCGGCCTCGAAGGCACTCCACAGATCACCCGTCGCGCTCTGCGCTGTGGGCGTCTGTGTCGGTGTCGCACTGCCTCTGGCGCCGTCCTGGCCGCCGGAACCAGACGACTCGGACCGCGTCGCGGACCCTCCGCGAGTGCCCTCGTCACTGCCCGAACCACTGGCGGTCGCCCGCGCGGTCGCGTCACTCGACGTACCGGATGATGCGGACGTACCGGATGATGCGCCACTCGACGTACCGGATGACTCGGCCGTGCCGCTAGAGCCCTGCCCCGCGGACGGGGAACTCTGCGCGGACGGGGCGGTCTGCCCTGCGGACGGCCTGCCGGAGCCGCGCTGAGCGGGCTGACTGCCCGTGCTCGGCTGCGCGGCGGGCTGGCTGCTCGAGCTCCGCTGCGCAGACTGGAAGCCGGAACTCGACGCTGCCGGACTCTGAGCCGCCGCCGGAGCGGGCGCGCTGCTGGGTGCTGGCGCAGACTGGCCACCACCCCCGGTAGACTGACCGCCACCCGAAGTGGAGCCACCCGAAGCGGAGCCACCACCGGAAGTCTGGCCGGCACCACTCTGGCTCGGGGACTCCGCCGGCGGGGCCTGCGGCCTGCTCCAGCCATACTGGCCGGGCGCACAGGCCCAAGCGACGCTGGCGCCCAACAGACCGACGCCGACAATGCTGAGAAGCACTGCCAATGATAGACGGCCGCCGTTTCTGCGGCTGTGATGCTGCATGTGCACCCTCCCTATGGTCGTTCGTCCCACTGCTCCCCCCCGAGCGTAACAGCAAAACGGTGCTGTTGTCACCCGACTGAAAGGCGAGCCGGGATCTTCGCTCCGAGCGTTCTTGGGGCGGACGTCCTGGCGTCCCTAGGAGACGGACTCATTCGCTCCCGACACCGAGAGGTCGACCCGCCGAGCCTCTCCCGTGCAATGCGCTTGAGATCGCCGTCGCGGGATCCTTGAAAGGTCAGCTTCCAGCGTGTCAGTGTTCACTCATCGCTCTCGCCGCTTCCGGCCCAGCGAGCGCGTGCCTGGAGTCGACTCCGAGCTTGCGCAGCGCCGAGGCCACGTGAGCCTCGACAGTCCGGGTCGATATGAACAGCGTCTCGGCGATCTCTCGATTCCTCTGCCCGGCGCCCGCCAGACGCGCGACCTCGGCCTCGCGCGGCGAAAGCTGGTTCCCGTACGGGCGGCGCCCGCCGCGGCGCTGGAAGGGCAATGCGATGCCCTGCGCCTTGAGCTGGGCGCGGACCCGCGAGGCGTCCGAACTCGCAGCGAGGCTCTCGAAGGCCTCGAGGGCACGAAGGAGCAGATGAGCTCCTCGCTCGTCATCTCGCCCGAGCAGGCAGCGAGCCCTTGCCTCCCTGGCACTCGCCGCCTCGTAGGGAGCGGGCAGCTCCGCCCAAGCTTTCTCGGCACGGCCGAAGAGGCTCGCGGCGACGTCGTGGCGACCCTGCGCCTCCGCCACCGCACCCTTGCAGAGGCTCCCCGCCGCCCTGGCCGCCGGGGCGTCCCGGCCACGCAAGCCGACCTCGAACGCAGCCGTCAGCCTCCGCGCCTCTGCCCACTCGCCACGGGCGAGCAGTACGCGCACCGCGATCGGTGCCAGCTCCACAGCCCACACCCAGATCCCCTTGCGCGCGATCGCTTCGAGTCGCGGGGCGATGAGCTGGTGAGCTCCCGGCACGTCGCCCCGGTCCAGGCGAATGCCGGCGAGCGTGGCAACTGCCGCCCAGCGGGGGGGCGCGCCCCCCGCCCCGCCGCCGCGCCGCGGCCGGCGCGCGCCGCCGCGCCCGCCCCCCC
>JAUJOF010000007.1:25245-157389 GCA_030447785.1 Solirubrobacteraceae bacterium | reverse complement strand
CTCAGCGCCCCAGGCGGGCGGCGACCAGGCCGCGGATCTGCTGGGCCTCGCGCACCCGCAGGAGCAGCACGATCCCGGCATAGACGAGCAGCCCGGCGGTCACGCCGGTGCCCACCGAGGCCAGCTGGCTGAGCAGCCCCCGCCCCAGCAGGTCGTCGAGCCCCGCCCACGTCAGCCGGGCGATGAGGCCCAGCGCGACGGCGGCGCCCAGGATGCGCACGAGCGCGGCCAGGATCGCGCCCGCCTCGATGCGCCCGCCGAGGTTGTGCCGCAGCACGGCGGCCTGCGCGGCGGTCAGCGCGATGCTGCCCACGGCGGTCCCCGTGACGATGCCCGCGATCCCGAACGGGCGGTACAGCGCCACGGAGACCGCGACGTTGACCGCGAGGTTCAGCGCGGCCAGCGCGGTGGCCAGCCACGGGCGCTGCAGCGAGAAGAACGCGCGCGTGAGCAGCAGGCTCGCGCCGGCGAAGGGCAGGCTGAAGGAGAAGAAGAACAGCGCCGTGGCGACCATGGCCGTCGACTGGGGTCCGAAGTCCCCACGCTGGTAGACCAGTTGCGTGATGGGTTCGGCGAGCGCGAGCGTGAGCGCCGCGCACGGGACCAGCAGCAGGAAGATCCCGCGCACGCCGTTGGCGGTCAGCGCACGCAGGCCGTCGATGTCGCGCCGGGCGGCGAAGCGGCTGAGCGCCGGGAACAGCACGGTCGCCACCGCCACCGAGAACAGGCCCTGGGGGAGCATGTAGATGCGAAAGGCGGCGTCGATCGCCCGCGGCGCGTTGACCGAGACGTTGGAGCCCAGGATGGAGTTGATGAGCAGGTTGAAGTTGATGAGGCCCAGCCCGAGAGTCACCGGCAGCATGAGCACCAGGACGCGGCGCAGGCGGGGGTCGCGCAGGTTCACCCCCGAGACCAGCGGGAAGCGCAGGCGCCGCAGCACCGGTAGGGCCATGGCCAGCTGCACCGCCGTCCCCGCCACGATCCCGATCGCGTAGGCGTAGAGCTGGTCCGCTCCGTCCAGGGTCGCGTGGCCGGCGATCAGGAAGGCGAGGATGACCACGTTCCACGCCAGCGGGCTGATGGCGGGGATCGAGAAGTGGTCGTAGGCGTTGAGGATCCCCACCAGCAGCCCGTTGAGGCCCAGCAGCACGACGATCGGGAACATCACCCGCGCGAGGCCGGCGGTCAGCGCCTCGAGCCGCGGACCGAACTCGTCCCCGGTGAAGAGGTCCATGAGCACGGGCGCGGCCGCGATGAAGACCGCCGTGATGACGCCCAGCACCGCGAAGATGAGCAGCAGCAGCGTCGAGGCCAGGCGGTAGGCGTCGCGGCGCTCGCCCTTCTCCAGCAGCTCGGTGAAGACCGGGACGAAGGCCGAGCTGAGCGCCGCGTCGGCGAACAGCGAGCGAATCAGGTTGGGCACCTGGAAGGCGATCGTGAACGCCGAGAACGCGCCGCTGGTGCCGAAGAACGCCGAGGCGACGACCTCCCGCCCCAGCCCGGCGACGCGCGACAGGCCCGTGGCGAAGGAGAAGATGGCGGTGTTGCGGGCGATCCGCCGCCCGGCGGATGGGGTCCCCGTGGCCACGCGGCGCGCTACTATACGGGCGTGCCGCGGGACCGCTCGCGGCGTTTGTCTGCCATGGCCAACATCCGCTCCCAGATCAAGCGCAACATGCGCACCGAGCGCGAGCGCTTGGAGAACCGCCGCTACACCTCCGCGGTGCGCACCTACTTCCGCCGGCTGCGGGCCGCGGTCGAGTCGGGCGACGAGTCCTCGGCCGAGAGCGAGCATCGCCGCCTGGTCAGCACGATCGACAAGGCCGTCAAGGCCGGGGCGCTGCACCGCAACGCGGGCGCGCGCAAGAAGTCCCAGGCCGCGGCGGTGCTGGGCGGGGCGCCCGACCGGGCCCACCGCGGCACGTCGGCCTGAAAGCCTCGGACCCTCAGACGGCGATCCGGGCGATCGTGCCCAGCGCGAGCGTGTCGTCCTCGAGGCGGGGGCTGGAGCGCCGGGTGGCCTCCAGGTCGGCCAGCTCCTCGACCGCCCCCCGCAGGGTGTCGACGTCGCTGTCGCGCGCCTCGGCGATGCGCCGGTCGGCGGCGTAGGGGCTCATGCGCAGCGATGACCTGACCTGCGCCGGCGCCTCCCCCGCCTGCAGGCGCACGGCGATGGCCAGCACGTCGCGCAGGCGGCGCACGGCCATCGGGGCGAGGCGATCGAGCGCCTCCCCCTGGCCGCGCAGCTGCAGGTAGGCGCGGGTGGCCGCCGGGGCGTCGCGGCCCACCAGGGCGTCGACCAGGCCCCACACCTGGCGCTCGGAGGAGTGCGCGGCGGCCTCCTCGACCTCCTCGGCGGTCAGGGCGGCTCCGGGGCCGAGGTCGATGGCCAGCTTCTCGAGCTCGCGCAGGAGGCGCTGCTGGCGCTCGCCCACCTGGGCGACGAGCGCGCGGGCGCCCGTGTCGTCGAGCTCCAACCCCAGCCTCGCGGCCTCGCCGCGCAGCCAGCGCGGCAGCTCGCGGCCCTTGCGCATCTTCTCGGCGGCGACGTCTCCGCCGGCCTTCTCGACCGCCTTGGCCAGCACCGCGGGCACCCTGGCGCGGCCCTCCTCGCGGGCGAAGAAGGCGACGGTGGTCTCGGGAAGCGGGTCCTTCAGCAGGGAGACCAGGTGCTGCTTGACCTCGTCGTCCTTCCAGCCCTCCACCCCGTCGATGATCACGAAGCGCCGCCCCAGGGCGAAGGTCATCGCGGCCAGCGCGGCCGCGGCGTTCTCCGGCGTGGCCGCGTCGCCCTCCAGCAGCTCGACGCCCGCCGCCCCGCTCTCGCGCTCGGCCAGCTCGCGCAGCCGGGCCCGGCGCTCGCCGATGCGCCCGTGGTCGTCGCCGTGGATGAGGTAGGCGGGCTTGAAGGCGGGCACGGCGCGCGGGAGGCTATCCGTAGGACCGGCGGGCGCTCACCGCTCCGTGCTCACGGCCGGCCCGCGGGGCGTGGCGGTGACCGTGATGGTGCCGTCGCGGTCGGTGCGGTGCACGGCCGGGACGTCAGCGCCCAGCGCGGCGAGCGTTTCGGCGGTCGGGTGCCCGTAGGTGTTGCGCCCGACGGTGATCGCCGCGACGGTGGGCTCCAGGCGCTTCAGGACAGCGGGCAGGCCCTCGTCGGCGCTGCCGTGGTGGGGGACCTTGAGGACGTCAATCTCGGGGAGGTCGAGCGGGAGCAGCGCCGGGCTCTCGGCGTCGCCGGAGAGGAGGGCGTCGAGGCCATGGCCCTCGACGTGGGCGACGACCGCGCGGGGATTGGGGTCCTCGGGCGCCGGCCCGTGCGAACGGGGTGGCGGAGAGAGGATGCGGATGATGAGACCGGGCGCGCGGAGGGTCTGACCGGTCGCGGCCGGGATGCTGCGGATGGCCCGCGCGGCGACGGTGCTCTGCAGTGCGCGGAAGCGCGGGTCGCTCGTGCCGTCCCCGCCGTCGAGGAAGAGCTCGACGGGGAGCTCGCGCATCACGGCGGGCAGCCCGCCGTCGTGGTCGAGGGACTGGTGCGTGGCCACCACGGCATCCAGGCGTTCGACGCCGGCGGCGCGCAGGTCGGCCACCAGGTCGGTGCCCGGCGGCCCGCCGTCGAAGAGAATCGCCGCGCCCTGGGGGGACTGCACGAGGGTGGCGTCACCCTGGCCCACGTCGAGAAAGGAGATCCGCACCGCCCGCGGGGGACCGGGGCCGCCGCCCAGGCCGGGCAGCATGGCCGCGCCCGCGATGAGGGCCACCGCGAGCGTCGCGCGCCGGGCGCGCGCGCTGCAGGCCAGCACGATGATGACGGCGTAGGCCACGGCCACGCCCGCCGGCCCGGGCAGGCCGATCTCGACCTCGGCCAGGGGCAGGCCGGCGCACGCGCGACCCACCCAGGCCAGGAAGCCCAGCGGCCAGGTGGCCACCGCGGCCACCGGAGCGGCGAGGGTCGGGGAGAGCTGGCCGAGCGCGGCGGCCAGCGTCCCGACCCACATCACCGGGCCGACCGCGAGCACGGCGAGGAGGTTGGCCGGGATCGAGATCAGCGAGAGGCGCTCGAAGTGCGCCGCCAGCAGCGGCGCGGTGCCGATGGTGGCCGCCAAGGTCAGGGCGAGGGCCTCGGCCAGCGCGCCGGGGAGGCGACGCGCCTCGAGGCGCTCGCGCAGCGGGCGGCTCAGCGCCAGCATCGCCAGGACGGCGGCGAAGGACAGCTGCCACCCGGGATCGGCGGCGCTGCGGGGGTCGAAGGCGAGCGTGAGGGCGGCGGCCAGCAGGACCGCGTACCAGCGCGAGGACGGGCGCCCGGCCAGAGCGGCCAGCAGACCCGCGACGCCCATCACGCCCGCTCGCTGGATCGACGGCCCGGCCCCGGCGAGCGGCACGTAGAGCACCACCAGCGCGATCGCCAGCGCCAGCCGTGCGCGCAGTGGCACGCCCCCGAGTGCGCACAGGCCGAGGACGAGCGCCGACAGGAGCAGCACGTTCTGCCCACTGGCGGCCACGAGGTGCGCCAGACCGGCGGCCCGCATCGCCTCGCGCAGGTCCTCGCTCAGCGCGTCATCCTGCCCGAGCACCATCCCCCGCGCGAGTGCCCCCAGCTCGGCCGGCAGACCGCGCGAGACGGCCGCCTCGGCACGCTCGCGTACGCGGTCCAGCGCGCCGGGCAGCCCGCCGCGCCGTCCGCCGGTCGGCCGCACGGCCTCCACGGCGAGCAGCGCGTGCGCGCCCCGCCGCCGCGCGTGCTCCTCGCGCGGGGGGAGCGCCAGGAGCTCGCCCGACACGGCGATCTCGCGGCCGGGCGACAGGACCGCGGCGCCCGGGCCGTCGCCCGCGGTGAGGGCCCGGTCGGCGCCCTGCCACCGGGCCCACGGCGGCGCGCGCAGAAGGACCATCTCGCCTTTCCCCGCCCCGCCGACGAGCCGGACCAGCGCGGCACGGGTGCCCGAGGTCCGCGTGCCCGGCGCCTCCAGGAGGGTGGCGCGGGTGGAGATCGGGCGGTCGAGGCGCGGACCCAGGGTCGTGCGCCCGAGCGCCTCGAGGCGCAGGTCGGCGGTCAACGCGCCCGCGCACAGGCCGAGCACGACCGCAGCCACGAGCACACCGCGCCCGGCGAGCACCAGGAGGGCGAGCAGCGCGGCCAGGAGCGCAAGCGGGTGCAGCGGCGCGGCGAGCAGTCCCGCGACCGCCGCGCCGAGGGTCAGGTGCCGCGGGTGATCCCGGACGACGGCCAGGATCGCGCGAACCGGGGACCCGCTGCCGGCGTGCCTCACACGGTGACCCGCTCGCGCAGGGCGGCGAGGCGCTTCTCTCCGATCCCTGGAACCTGGCCGAGCTCCTCGACATCGCCGAAGCCGCCCTGCTCGTCGCGGTAGGTGAGGATCCGCTGCGCGAGGCCGGGGCCGATGCCGTCGAGCGTGTCGAGCTGCTCGAGGGTCGCCGTGTTGAGGTTGATCGGCGCCGCGGGCGCCCCCGGTGCCCCTCCCGCCGTGCCTGCGCTCGTGGCCGGCGTGCCGCCCGCCGCGGCCTCGCCCCGCTCGGGCACGAGGATCTGGCGCCCGTCCTCGACCTCGGCGGCCAGGTTGACGGCCCCCAGATCGGCGCCGCGCCTCGCCCCGCCGGCGCGCTCGACCGCATCCGCGACCCGGGCGTCGCCGGCCAGCCGGTAGACGCCGGGCCGGCGCACGGCACCCGCGACGTGCACCGTCGCGCGCCCGCCCTTCTCGCCCTCCTGCTCGACGGCCACGCCAGGCGGCCCGCCGGGCGGCGATGGCGCGACCGCCTCCTCCGGCGCCGCAGCCACGTAGCGCGCCCCCAGCAGAGCGATCGCGATGGCGGCCGCCACGTAGACGGCGAGCTGGGAGCGCGGGACGTCGGCCATGACGCGAACGTATGCGGCGCTGGCGCACACGGGACCTACGGACTGTGCCGAGAGGGCGACGGAACGCGCGCGCCGGGCCACGTCCTGCAGCACACGCTCCTGCCTTGGGCGGCGACCTCACCGGCCCGACGCCGCCTCGAAGCCCGGCCGCCGCTCAGCGATCTTCGGTCGGAACGCTGCGCCCCGGCAAGCCGGTCCGCGGAGGAACCCGAGTCGCCTGGCTGCTCGGCTCGTTGGCCATCCCGAGACCCGGGCGCTAGCCGGTGAACTCGAAGTCGTACCGAGACGCAATGCGACTGATTACGTCGGGCGTCAGCGGTCCAGACTGCGCCGCCTCAGCGACATCGCGCATGTAGTGCTCCCAGCCAGCTGGCGTGTTGAAGTTGAGCAGGCGAACCGGGTCGGGGCTGTCGTTGCGAAAGGTGTGGACGACGCCCGGCGGGACGCAGACGAACGTGCCGGGACCGGCCGCAACGGTCTCATCGCCAAGCCGCAGTGTGAGCGTGCCATCGAGCACATAGAACATGTCATGGAGCTCGCGGTGGCGGTGCGGCGGCGGCCCAGCGAACCCAGGCGCGATAGTGCTCTCCCCGAGAAAGAAAGAGCCGCCGGTGGTTTCGCCGGTGGCCTTGATCACAATCTGTGCCGGACCCGCATCGTGGTGCTCGCCCTCTCCGGGCGCGTAAATGACAGCGTCCATAGCGCGGAGATTACGCGTCTGCTGCCCCTTTCGCCTGACAGGATCAACCACCCAGCGTGCCCGCAGCGCCTTCGGCGGTTTCGCATGAACTCGTCGGACGCTCTTGTTAGCGCACCTCCTGAAGCTCATGGTCAACGCCGGCGGCGCGCAGGTGCCCAGCCTTTACTTGGTGCTCGCGTCCAGGCCGGGACGCGGCGACTAGATCGTTGATGGGGTGATCCCGCGGTGAGCGGTGTGGCCGCTCAATCCTTCAGGGTCGCTCATCGAGATGCGGTGGCGACGGCAATTCCGGGGGAGCCGGCCACGGTCGATCACTGATGGTGGGGCAGGCGCGGCCGGACCGGTCTGGCCTGACCTCGGTCACGAAGATGCTCGTTCCCGAGCAGCTGCGGAACCGGCGCCTGCCCCCTCCCGCCGAGCCCGCCGCGACGACGACCGCCTTCGTCGACGGGCCGCTGGCATCGATCCGCAACCACTGTGGTGGTGAAGTCAACCAGGAAGGTTCAGGGTCGTTGCGTGGGCACGCACCGCTGTCCGAAGGCAGCGAACGCTCGCTCGACCGCCTCCTCCGGGCCGACGACCGCCAGCACGCCCTCGATCGCCCACGTTCCCACGCCGACCACGGGCTTGCCCGCCTTCAGCGCCAGCGCGACCTCGGACAGCGTCCCGTAGGCGCCACCGATCGCGATCACCACATCGGCGGCGCGCACCACGAGGCCGTTGCGCAACTCCCCCAGCCCGGTCGGCAGGGCGATCGTCACCCATTGATTGGCCTCCGCGCGATCCAGGCCGGGCAGCAGCCCGACCGCGCCTCCCCCCGCCTGTGCCGCGCCGCGCGAGGCGGCCTGCATCACGCCCCCCAGGCCACCCGTCACCACCACGGCGCCTCGTGAGGCCAGCCGTGCGCCGATCTCCTCGGCGACCGCGAGCTCCTCCTCGGTCGCCGTGCCCGGTCCCACAACCGCGACGTACATGCGCCGACTACCGCACGACGAGGTTCACCAGCCGGCCGGGCACCACGACTGCCTTGACGAGCTCGCGGCCGTCGACGTGGCTGCGCACGTTGGGCTGCTCGCGCGCCAGCGCCTCGAGCTGCTCACGCCCCGCGCCGGTCGGGGCCTGGACCCGGTCGCGGATCTTGCCGTTGACCTGGACCACGAGCTCGAAGGTGTCGGTGGACAGCAGCGCCAGGTCAGCGACCGGCCAGGGCTCCTCCCACACCCGCCGCCCGGTGAGCAGTTGGTAGGCATCGCTCGCCGCATGGGGCGCGAAGGGAAACAGCAGCGATGCCGCCGTCGACAGGGCGAAGCGCAGCGCGCCCGGCTCGGCGCCGCCACGCCGGCCCGGACCGCACTCGTTGAGCAGCTCCATGACCGCCGCGATCGCGGTGTTGAAGGCAAAGCGCGCCTGCATGTCGCCGGTGACCTTCTCGATGGCCCAGTGGGCCTTGCGCACCACCCGGTCGCCGTCGGGCGACAGCCCGTCGGGCGCGAGCGGCTCGTCGGGCAGGTCGCGCGCCGCCTCGGCACAGGTGCGCCACAACCGCGCCAGGAAGCGGTGCATGCCCTCCGCGCCCTCGTCGCTCCAGTCGGCGTCCTGGTCGGGCGGCCCGATGAACAGGATGTAGCAGCGTGCGGTGTCCGCGCCGTAGCGCTCCACGATCGACCGGGGGGAGACCACGTTGCCGCGCGACTTGGACATCTTCGCCCCCTCGCGCGTGATCATCCCCTGGGTGAACAGGCGCGCGAAGGGCTCCTGCACGTTCAGCAGGCCCACATCGCTGAGCGCCTTGCAGAAGAAGCGCGCGTAGAGCAGGTGCAGGATGGCGTGCTCCACCCCACCGATGTACTGATCCACGGGCATCCAGCGCGCGAGCACGTCGGGATCCCAGGCCGCCGAGTCGTTGCGCGCGTCGCAGTAGCGCAGGAAGTACCACGACGAGTCCACGAAGGTGTCCATCGTGTCGGTCTCGCGCCGCGCCTCGCCCCCGCACGACGGGCACGACGTGCGCACCCAGTCCTCGGCCGCGGCCAGCGGCGAGCGGCCCCGGGGGGCGTAGTCGCGCACGTCGGGCAGCTCCACCGGCAGCTGCTGCGAGGGCACCGGCACCATGCCGCACGCGTCGCAGTAGACGACCGGGATCGGGCACCCCCAGTAGCGCTGGCGCGAGACGAGCCAGTCGCGCAGGCGGTAGTTGACCGAGGCCCGCCCGCGTCCCTGGCCGTCCAGCCACGCGACGATGCGCTCCAGGGCCTCTCTGTTGTGCAGCCCGTCGAAGTCCGGGTGGGAGTCCACCAGCGGGCCGTCGCCCACGTAGGGCAGCTCCTCGCCCCCGCCCACCACGCGCTTGACGGGCAACCCGAACGCGGAGGCGAACGCGAAGTCCCGCTCGTCGTGGCCGGGAACGGCCATGATCGCGCCCGTGCCGTACTCCATGAGCACGTAGTCGGCCACGAACATCGGCAGCTGCTCGCCGTTGACCGGGTTGGTCACCGTGCGCCCCAACGGGACCCCCGTCTTGGCGCGCTCCGCGTCGCCGCGCTCCTCCACTGAGCCGCCCGCGGCGCTGTTGACGTACTCGCGCACCGCGGCCTCGTGCTCGGTCCCCGCGGCCAGGCGCAGCACGTCGGGATGCTCGGGCGCCATCACGAAGAAGGTCGCGCCGAACAGCGTGTCGGGCCGGGTGGTGAACACCGGATAGTCGACGCCCAGCTCCTCGCAGCGGAAGGTGACCTCCGCTCCCAGGCTTCGCCCGATCCAGTTGCGCTGCATGCGCTTGACGTGCTCGGGCCACTCGATCGTGTCGAGGTCGTCCAGCAGCCGGTCGGCGTAGTCGGTGATGCGCAGGAACCACTGCTCGAGCTGGCGTGTCTCCACCTCCGCGCCGCAGCGCTCGCAGTGCCCGTCGACGACCTGCTCGTTGGCCAGCACCGTGGCGTCGACCGGACACCACTTGACCGCGGCCTCCCGGCGGTAGGCCAGGCCGCGCTCCAGCAGCTCGAGGAAGATCCACTGCGTCCAGCGGTAGTAGCGCGGCTCGTGGGTGGCGAACTCGCGCGTCCAGTCGATGGAGATGCCCCACGCGCGGAACTCGCGCTGGAAGGCCGCGATGGCCGCGTTGGTGGAATCGCGCGGGTGCTGGCCGGTGCGGATCGCGTGGTTCTCAGCCGGCAGCCCGAAGGCGTCGTAGCCCATGGGATGCAGCACCCGCCGCCCCCGCCGGCGCTGGAAGTGGGCCACCGCATCGCCCACCGAGTAGACCTTGAGGTGGCCGATGTGAGGCTCCCCGCTGGGGTAGGGCAGCATCTCGAGCACATAGGAGGCATCCACGCCCGCGGGCAGGTCGTTGGGCACCTCCCAGGTGTGCTCGTCGGCCCACAGGCGCTGCCAGCGCGGCTCGATCTCCTTGGGGTCGTAGCGCAGCTCGTCGCGCACGCCAACACTCTAGGCGGGCACGCCTTCGGCGACACTGCCCGACGAGCTGCTGCTCGCCGAACGTCCTGGCAGGGGTCTTGCACCTCGGCCCCCCGGGCGCGCCTAGGCTTGCCGCCGTGACCGAGCCCGCCGAGCTCCCCGACCGTGTGGGGCGGATCCTGGCCGCGGCCGAGCGAGCCGCCGAGCAGGTGCGCACCGACGCCGAGCGCCGCGCGCACGAGCGCATCGCCGAGGCCGACCGGGCGAGCACGATGCGTGTCGAGGCCGCCGAGGCCGAGGCCCGCGAAATCCTCGAGGAGGCCGCCGCGGCGCGCCGCCAGGCCGACGAGGAGGCGCGGCGCACCCGTGAGCGGGCCGAGCAGCAGGCGAAGGAGACCTCTGCGGCCGCCGACCAGCAGGCCGCCGCGACCCGCCGGGAGGCCGACGAGGAGGCGACGCGGGTGCGCGACGAGGCTCTGGAAGATGCCCGCCGCGCGCGCGACGAGGCCGTGGAGCGCGCGGCGGTGCTCACCGCCGACGCTCGCATTGCCGCCCGCGAGGTACTGGCGGAGGGCACCCAGATGGGCGCCGACGTCCGCGACCTCGCCGGCTCGCTGCGCACCAACGCCGAGCGGCTGCTCGAGGACGTGCGCCAGGCACACGTCTCGCTGACCGCCCGCCTGGACTTGGTCGCCCCGGAAACCAACCGGCCGCCGACCGACCGGGAGGAGTCCGCGCGCGAGGTCATGGCCCGCCGCGGCCGCGGGACGCCCGAGCCACCCGCCGGCGAGCTCGACATCCCCGAGTTCATCCCGAGGCGCTGAGCGAAGGCGGCCATCGGCCGTCCGTCCATCCGCCAGAGCAACCCCTCGCGGGGGCCGTGGCACGGACACGGCCGGGGACGTGATTCCGTCCGGTATACACATCTGCCGAGATCGACGCCTTGGGCATCTACTGCCCCGATCTCGACGAGTGCTTCCTCGTGCCGATCGAGACCTTCGAGGGGCAGGGCTTCCTGTACCTCCGCTTGGCGCCCACCCTGAACAACCAGCGCGTCGGTTGTAGAATGGCGAACCAGTACCGACTTGGGGCTGTAGCTCAGCTGGGAGAGCGCCGGCATGGCATGCCGGAGGCCAGGGGTTCGAGCCCCCTCAGCTCCATGAACGTCTGAGGGCCGTCCGACGTCACCGGGCGGCCCTCGTTCGTCGTACGCGCGCTGCTGGGGCTGAGCGAAGGTCGCGGGTTTCCGCGCCCTGTCAGCCCCATTCCTGGCCACGGCCAGTCCCCGCCCCTCCTCCCATAGCATGTGGGCACCCATGGGAGACATCGGCAAGCCCATTCGCGAGACCGAGCGTCCGGAGCCCGTACGGATTCCCGTGCCGCGGCCGGCGCCCGCGCCGCCCCAGCCGGAGCCGGTCCGCACGTGAGCGCCGAGCCCGTCGCCCAGCCGCTCGCCGGCTTCCGCCGGTGGGGGTCGCGCAGGGGCGGGCTCTACTCCGGCATCTTCGTCGCCGGTCGCTTCGTCCCCAACCCCGCACTTTCGCTGGTCGCCCCGCGCATCCCCCCGTCGCCGTGGCCGAGGGATCGTGCGGGGCCCGCGAGGTGCTTGGCGATCCGGGGCCATGAGGCGCCCTATCGCGACTGCCTGTGCGGCTTCTACGCCTACTACACGCTCCCCGAGGAGCCGGATCTGCCGGCGCCCGAGGCCGTCTGGGGCGCCGTGGTGGCCTGGGGGAGGATCGTCGAGAGCGAGCACGGATTCCGTGCCCAGTACGCCCGCCCGGTCGCGCTGCTGGACTGCGAGAACCCGCTCGACCGCAGGAAGACCCGGCGCGTGGCACGCGCGGCCGAGAGCTACGACATCCCGCTCCTCGAGCGCGACGAGCTCATCGCCTACGCCGGCTGGCATGGAGAGCTCTGCTGCTGAGCGCCCCGCGCGCCCTGGCGGATTGAGCCGCCCGCCATGGCGCGCGCGGTCGTCAAGCTCGGCTCCTCCATCGTCGCCCGCGACGACGGCTCGCCCCGCATGGACATCCTCGAGGCCGTCTGCGCGGAGCTGGCCGTGCGCCATTACCGTGGCGACGAGGTGGTGGTGGTCACCAGTGGGGCCATCGCTCGGGGCATGCGCGCGCTCGACCTCCTCCTGCGCCCCCGCGCCATCGACGAGCTCCAGGCAGCCAGCGCGGTGGGCCAGGGCAAGCTCTATCGCGTCTACGACGAGCTTCTGCGTGGGCACGGCCTGACCACCGCCCAGGTCCTTCTGACCTTCTTCGACCTCAGCGCGCGCACGCACTACCTCAACGCGCGCCAGACCCTGCGCAAGCTGCTGGACTGGCGGGTGGTGCCGGTCATCAACGAGAACGACACCACGGCCACCGACGAGATCTCCTTTGGCGACAACGACTTCCTGGCCGCCCAGGTGGCCATCCTCATCGGCGCCGACCTGCTCGTGCTGCTGACCAACACGGAGGGGCTGTACACCGCCGACCCGCGCACGGACCCCAGCGCCCACCTGGTCGAGCGGGTCACCGACTTCGAGGCGTTGAGCGAGCTGCGCATCGGCCACGAGACCTCGGTGCTGGGCTCGGGCGGCATGCGCTCCAAGGTCGTGGCCGCCGAGATGGCCACGGCGGCCGGCATCCCCGCCACCATCTGCAGCGGCCTCGACGAGGGCGCGCTGGGCCGGGCGCTGGACGGAGACCCGATCGGCACCCACTTCCCGCCCCGCCCCGCGCGCTACGGCTCGTTCAAGCTCTGGCTGCGCTACGCCAAGCCCGCCCACGGCACGGTCGTCGTCGACGCGGGCGCCGCCCGGGCGCTGCGCGAGGGCGGCACCTCCCTCCTCCCCGTCGGCATCATCGACGTCCACGGCGCCTTCGCGGCCGGCGACGCGGTGGCGATCGCCGAGGGCCCAATGGTCATCGGCAAGGGCATCACCAACTACACCGCGGCGGAGCTGCACCGCGTCAAGGGCCTCAAGTCGGCCCAGGTGCGCGAGCTCCTCCCCCGCGCCACCGAGGAGGCGGTGCATCGGGACTACTTCGTGCTGGCGTAGGTCGCATCGTGATGTGATCGCCGACGCATCATGATGCTAGGCTCTCGACATGCGAACGACGATCACACTGGCCCCGGATGTCACCGCCGCCGTCGAGCGCGTGCGCCAGGAGCGGCAGGTGGGCGTGAGCACAGCGGTCAACGACCTGGTGCGCGCGGGCCTTGCGCGCAGCGACAGCAAGCCTCGCACCTTCGTGCAGCGCACCTCCCCGATGGGCCTTCGCATCGACGTGGCCGACATCCCCAAGGCTCTGGAGCTGCTCGACGGGCCCGACGCCCGCTGATGCTCGTCGACGCGAACGTCCTTCTCTATGCCCGCGACGAGAGCAGCACGTTCCACGTACGAGCGCGTGACTGGCTGACCGAGCGGCTGAATGGGGCGACTCGGGTGGCGTTCCCCTGGCCCTCACTGGTCGCGTTCGCTCGCATCAGCACCCATCCCAGGGCCTACGCGGAACCTCTCTCGCCCGGCGAGGCCTGGCGGCAGATCGAGGCGTGGCTGTCCGCGGAACCGGCCTGGGTCCCGTCTCCGACGCACCGCCATGCAGACGTCCTCGCCGATCTCGCGCGCCGCTACGACGTGCGTGGCGACCTCACCTCCGACGCACACCTCGCCGCGCTGGCCATCGAGCACGGACTCACGTTGTGCTCCGCGGACACCGACTTCGCGCGCTTCTCCGAGGTGCGCTGGGAGAACCCGGTCGCCTGAGCGTCTCCTCCTGGCGTACCCTTCCCCACCATGGCCCCAGATGGCTTCGCGCCCTTGCACGTCGCGGCTCCGCCGCGGCGACAGCTCCCGGTCACGCGCCCCGTCGCCGACGTCTGCCTCGCCGCCCGCGAAGCCTCGCGCACGCTCGCGACCCTGGACAGCGCCACGAAGGACCGTGCCCTGCACGCGATCGCCGACGCCCTGGTGCTGCGCAGCGAGGAGATCGTCGAGGCCAACTCGCGCGACGTGGAGGCCGGGCGTCAGGACGGGCTGAGCGCTGCGCTGCTCGACCGCCTGGCCCTCGATGCCCGGCGGGTGGCCGACATCGCCCAGGCCACGCGGGCCATCGCCGCGCTGCCCGATCCCGTCGGCGAGGTCCTCGACGGCCACCGCCTGCCCAGTGGACTCGACCTGCGCCGCGTGCGGGTGCCCTTCGGCGTGGTCGCCGTCGTCTACGAGGCACGGCCCAACGTCACGATCGACGCCGCCGCGCTGTGCCTGAAGTCGGGCAACGCCATCGTGCTGCGCGGTTCGTCCTCGGCGGCCGACTCCAATGCCGTGCTGGCCGCGATCGCGCAGGAGGCCGCACTGGAGGCCGGCGTCCCCCCCGGGGCCATCGGCCTGGTGGCCGGTGGCGGGCGCGAGGAGCTGGGCGAGCTGGCCACCCAGGACGGCGTCGTGGACCTCATCTTCCCTCGGGGCGGCGAGGGTCTCAAGGCCGCTCTCAAGGAGGTGGCCACCGTCCCGGTCATCTACGCCGCCTCGGGCAACTGCCACGTCTACGTCGACGCCGGCGCCGACCTCGACCACGCCCTGGCCATCACCGTGAACGCCAAGGTCCAGCGCCCGGGCACATGCAACGCGGCGGAGAAGCTGCTCGTGCACGCCCACGAGGCCCGTGCCTTCCTGCCCCGCGTGACGGGCGCCCTTCGCGACGCCGGGGTCGAGCTGCGCGGCGACGATCGCGCTCGGGCCATCGACCCCGAGCTGCTCGAGGCCACCGACGAGGACTGGCCGCGCGAGTACCTGTCGCTGACCATGGCCATCAAGGTCGTCGACTCGGCGACTCAAGCCATCGCCCACGTCAATCAGCACGGCTCGGGACATTCCGAGGCCATCGTCACCCGTGACGCCGCCGCCGCGCGCGCCTTCCAGCTCCGCGTCGACGCGGCGTGCGTCTACGTCAACGCCTCCACCCGCTTCACCGACGGCGGCGAGTTCGGCATGGGCGCGGAGATCGGCAACTCCACCCAGAAGCTGCATGCCCGCGGACCCATCGGCGTGCGCGAGCTGTGCACGTACAAGTACGTGGTCGAAGGCGACGGCCACGTACGGCCCTGACCGGAGCGGGAACGCCGTGCGCCTCGGGCTGCTCGGCGGCACCTTCAACCCGCCCCACATCGCCCACCTGGTCTGCGCGCAGGAGGCCTGGGCCCATCTCGGCCTCGACCGCGTGCTCTTGCTCCCCGTGGCCCACCCGCCCCACAAGCAGTCCGAGGCCGACCCCGGCCCGCAGGAGCGCCTCGAGCTGTGCCGCCTGGCCGTGGGCGACGACGAGCGCCTCGGCGTCTGTGCGCTCGAGGTCGAGCGCGGAGGGGCGTCCTACACGGCCGATACCCTGCGGGCACTGCATGACCGGTCCCCGCAGGACGAGTTGACCTTCATCGTGGGCGGCGACATGGCCCTCAGCCTGCCGACCTGGCGCGAGCCGGAGGCGGTGCTGGGGCTGGCCACCCTCGCGGTGGCCGAGCGCTCGGGAACCGGCCGGCAGGACATCTCCGACCGCCTCGCCTTCCTCGGCGCGGCCGACCGCGTGGCGTTCTTCGACATGCCGCGCCTGGACGTCTCGTCCAGTGCGGTGCGCGCGCGGGTGGCCGACGGGCGTCCGGTCCGCTACCTGGTCCCCGGGGCGGTGGCGGAGCGCATCGAGGCCCGGGGGCTCTACCGTCCACACGAACAGGTGGGAAACACCAGCGAATGAACGCAGGCGCCCAGCGCATCACCGACCAGCCGTCCCTGGCTCCCCAGGAGCTGGCCCGGACCATCGCCGAACTGGCGGGCGACCGCAAGGCCATCGACATCCGCGAGCTCGAGGTCCACGAGGTCGTCGGCTACACGGATTTCTTCGTGGTCTGCTCGGGCAACACCGACCGCCAGACCAAGGCCATCCACGACGCCGTGTATCAGGGGCTGAAGGACCGTTACGGGCTCATCCCCCGCCGCGTCGAGGGCCTGGGCGAGGCCCGCTGGATCCTCATGGACTACCTCGACGTCGTCGTGCACGTCTTCGTGCCCGACGCCCGCGATTTCTACCGCCTCGAGCAGCTGTGGGGTGAGGTGCCCTCGCGCGCGGTCGGCAGCGCGTAGGGGGAGGACCACTAGCCCGGATCGAGCTCGAAGATCACCCCGGCGATCTCCACGTCGTCGCCGGGCTCGAAGCCGCGCTCCCGCAGGGTGCGGATGACGCCCATGCGCCCCAGGCGCTGCTCGACGTGGGCGAGGGCATCCTCGTTGTCGAGGTCGTGACGGGCCAGCAGGCGCTCGACCTGGGGGCCGGTGACCCGCCACAGGCCCTCGCCGCCGCGCTCCACCGCGAAGCCGCGGCCGGCGGCGGGGCGGAACACCCGGTGCTCGGCCAGCGCCTCGGGCTCGCCGTCGGCCGAGCGCAGCACCGGGCGGGCCTCACGCAGGGGCACGGTGCGCAACAGCAGCGCGGCGAGCTCCTCGAGGCCCTGGCCGGTGGCCGCGGAGGTGACCACCACCGGCACCTCCTCCCCCAGCCGCTCCGCCCACGCGGCGGCCGCGCGCGCGGCCTCCTCGGCGGGCACCAGGTCGGCCTTGCTCAACGCCAGCACGCGCGGCAGGGCGGCCAGGCGCGGATCGTGGGCGGCCAGCTCGGCCTCCACGGTGGCGTGGTTGACCTGCGGCTGCGTGGCGTCCAGTGGCGCGAGGTCGAGCACGTGGACCAGCAGCGCGGTGCGCTCGACGTGGGCCAGGAAGTCGTGGCCCAGCCCGGCGCCCGCGCTGGCCCCCTCGATCAGCCCGGGAATGTCGGCCAGGACGAGCTGGCGCTGCTCGCCCTCCAGGGTGCCCAGCACGGGCTCCAGCGTGGTGAAGGGGTAGCCGGCCACCTTGGGGTGCGCGCGGGTGGCGCGGGCCAGGAGCGACGACTTACCCGCGTTGGGCAGGCCGACCAGGCCGACGTCGGCCAGCAGCTTGAGGCGCAGCTCGATCCAGCCCTCGTCGCCGGGCAGCCCCCGCTCGGCGAAGCGCGGGGCCTGGCGCACGGGGCCCGCGAACCGCTTGTTGCCCCGCCCGCCCGATCCTCCCCGCGCGGCCACCACGCGCTGACCAGGCGTCACGAGATCGTGCACCACCCCATCGCTCAGCGTGGCCTGGGTGCCCGGAGGGACGCGCACCTCCAGCGCCTCGCCGTCGGCCCCGTGGCGCTGGGAGCCCTGTCCGTGGCCGGCGCGCCGGGCCCGGTAGTGCGCGCGGCGCTTGAAGGACTGCAGGTCGCGCAGCGAGTCGTCGCAGACCAGCACCACATCGCCGCCGCGGCCGCCGTCCCCGCCGTCGGGTCCTCCGCGCGGGACGTGGGCCTCGCGGCGGAAGGAGGCCGAGCCTCCGCCTCCGCCTCCGGCCTGGACGAAGATGCGCGCGTGATCGGCCAGCACGGTGGGCACGAGGGTAGTCCCGACGCGACCCCGAGCCCGACCTCGACCTCGACCTCGACCTCGACCTCGAAAGCAAGGACCCTCCCCCATGGCCGACGACCCCGTGTTCCTGATCACCGGCGCCTCCAGCGGCATCGGCGCCGCCACCGCCCGCCACGCCGCCCAAGCGGGCCACCGCGTGGTGCTGGCCGCCCGCCGCGAGGACGAGTTGCGCGAGCTCGCCCGGGAGCTGGGCGGCGAGGAGCGCGCGCTGGTGGTGCCCACCGACGTCAGCGAGTGGGAGGCCCAGGAGGCGCTCGTGCAACGCACGCTCGACACCTTCGGGCGCCTGGACGTGGCCTTCGCCAACGCCGGCTTCGGCGCCGCCCGCGGCTTTCAGAAGGAGACGCCCGAGTTCTGGCGCTCCATGGTGCTGACCAACGTGCTGGGCGTGGCCTACACGATCCGCGCGACGATGGACGCGCTGCGCGACAGCACCGGCCACCTGGTGATTACCAGCTCGGTCGCCGGTCGCCGGGCGCTGCTGGGTTCGCTGTACAGCGCCACCAAGCACGCGGCGACCGCGCTGGCGGAGTCGGCGCGCCAGGAGTTCGGCGACTCCGGCGTGCGCGTGACCTGCCTCGAGCCGGGCATGGTCGACACGCCCTTCTTCGAGCAGCGTCCCGAGAACGCGTTGCATCCCGACGACATCGCGCGGGCGGTGCTCTACGCCGTGGGCCAGCCGCCTCACGTCGACGTCAACGAGATCCTCGTCCGTCCCGTCGCCCAGCCGAGCTGACGTCGTGTCCCGGTGGCCGGCCGTCCCGAGGGGATCGCGTAGGGTGATACGGCCTGAACTGAAACCGTACCGGCCCCGGACGCCCGCTCAGGCGCCGGGAGCCGGCGGCGCGGCGGTGGCCGGGGCGTCGGCCCCTGGGGAGGAGCGCAGGCCGCGGATGGCCAGAGCCTGGCCGGCGATGGCCCCCCCGGCCATCAGCGCGATGAGGGCCACCCCGCCGGCGGGCAGCGAGCGCCGGGCGGCCAGCGTCGCGGCGAGGTCGACCGCGTCGACCGCGATCCCGGCGGCCTGCATGCGCGCCGCGACCGTCGCGTTGCCCGCGGTATGCAGGGTCAGGCCGCCCAGCACGAGGTCGCGCACGCCAAAGGCGCGCAGCGCGACGCCCGCTTCGGGGCGCGTGGCGACCCTCCCGATCCACGGGGCGGCCAGACCGGGCCGCGCGACGAACGCCGCCCCGAGCCCGACGCGTGCGGCGCCGATCGCGCGAACCAGGAGACCCGGGTTCACTACTCGGCGGCGCTCGGAGCTGGATCGACCGAGACCACGCGCCCGCGCCGGCCGGTGGTGAAGGTCACCGTGCCCGCGTCGCGCGCATACAGCGTGTCGTCCCTGCCCATGCCCACGCCGTCGCCCGCCTTGAAGCGGCTGCCGCGCTGGCGGACGATGATCTCGCCCCCGGTGACCACCTGCCCGGCGAAAACCTTGACCCCCAGACGCTTGGCGTTGGAGTCGCGGCCGTTGCGGCTGGAGCCCAGCCCCTTCTTATGCGCCACGACCAACTCCGTTCGTCGTTGTCATGTGCCGTCCTCCTGCTCTCGAGGGGTTCCGGGGGCGGAGCCCCCGGATGAGAGCTCCGTGATCTCGAGACGGGTCAATTCCTGGCGGTGTCCCTTGGTGCGCTTGTAGCCGCGCTTGGGCTTGAACTTGAAGACGCGGATCTTGTCGCCGCGCTCGTGGCCCACCACCCGCGCCGAGACCTTGGCCTTTCCCAGCCCCGCGCGGTCGAAGACGGTCGAGTCGCCGGCCAAGAGCAGGGGCTCGAGCTGGACGGTGGCGCCCTCGTCGGCGCGCAGGCGCTCCACGAGGAGGGTGTCGCCCTCCTCGACGCGGTACTGCTTGCCTCCGGTCTTGACGATCGCGTACATGTCAGGCAGTGGCACGGGAACGGCGCCGCCCGCCTCTGCGGCCGCGGCGCCGGGATCCGGAGTCTAGGTCATCGCTCGCGCCGTCCGTCTGGGGCCGGACGTCCACCAGCTGGGCGGTGGCCGCGGTGCGTCCGGCCTCCTCGATGCGCACGAGGTGCTTCTCGCCCACGTACGCGCCGCCACCCACCACCGAGATGATGTAGCCGTCGATCTTGGCCACGGCGTCGTCGACCTCGTACATGTGGGGCTCGACGATCTGGACCAGCACCTCGTCGCCCTCCTTGAAGGGCACGGCGCGTTCCTCGACCTGCTCGCAGGTGCCCTCCATGAGCACCTCGAAGTGGTCGAGGGGAAGGCCTTCGGAGCCCTCGAAGTGGAAGGTCTTGCCCGTCTCCTCCTCGAGCTGGCGCAGCACGCGCGCGCCGTCGCCGGTGAACTGCGAGCTGACGCGCGGGTTCATGCGCACCAGGTAGGCCTCGATGGCCTTCTTGCGCGTCTTGGCCGCGATCTCGCGCAGGCGGCGCTCGAAGTCGATGGCGATGGTCTCCTCGGAGCGGATGATGCCCTCGCCGTCGCAGGTGGGGCACGGGCGCGACATGACCTCACGCACGCCCTCGGTGACGTTCTGGCGGGTCATCTCGACGAGGCCGAGCTTGGAGATCTCCGCGGTGTAGGTCTTCGTGCGGTCCTCGGCCAGCGCCTTGCGCAGGGTCTTGAGCACGGCATCGCGGTTGCGCGCGCGCGCCATGTCGATGAAGTCGATGACGATGATGCCGCCGATGTCGCGCAGGCGCAGCTCGTTGACGACCGCCTCGGCCGCCTCCATGTTCGTGCGCAGGATCGTGTCCTCGAGGCGGGCGCTCTTGCCCTTGCCGGTGAACGAGCCGGAGTTGACGTCGATGACCGTCAGCGCCTCGGCGTAGTCGATCATCAGGTAGCCGCCCGACTGGAGGTCCACCCGCTTGCTCATCACCCCGTCGATGACCTCCTCGACGCCGTAGGCCTCGAAGAGGGACTCCTTGGGGTTCTCCCACAGCTCCACCCGGTCGACCAGCTCGGGCGCCGTGCGAGTGAAGAAGGAGGTCAGGCGCTGGTGCTGCTTGGGATCGTCCACGACGGCCCGCTGGAAGTCAGCCGAGAACACGTCGCGCACCACGCGCACCGACAGGTCGGCCTCCTGGAAGACCAGCGCGGGCGCCGCGGCCTCCTTCACCCGCTCCACGAGCACGCTGTGCAGCCTGTCGAGGTAGAGGATCTCGCGCTCGAAGTCGGCGCGCTTGGCGCCGTGGGCGGCGGTTCGGATGATCGCCCCACCCCCGCGCAGGTCCAGCGACCTGGCCTCCTTGCGCAGGCGCTCGCGCTCCTTGTCCTCCAGGCGCTTGGAGACGCCCACGCCCTCGCCGGTGGGCGCGTAGACCATGTAGCGCCCGGCGATGGTCAGCTCCATGGAAAGGCGCGCGCCCTTGGTCTTGAGCGGGTCCTTGACCACCTGGACGACGACCTCCTGGCCGGGCTTGAGCAGGTCGGTGATCCCTTTGCGCCCGTCCTTCCCGCCACCTCGTCCTCGACGGGGTGTCTCCACCCCCGGGAGCACGATCTCGTCGACGTGCAGAAAGCCGTTCTTGTCCAGGCCGATGTCCACGAAGGCGGCCTCCAGCCCGGCCAGGACGTTGTCGACCTTGCCCTTGTAGATGTTGCCCACGATGGAGCGGTTGCCGCGGCGCTCGAGGTAGAGCTCCGCGACGCGGTAGCCGGCGGCCGGATCCTTGGCCTTGGCCTTGCGCCGGCCCGCGGTCGAGCCACTGTCGTTGTCGTTGGCCTCGAGCAGCGCGACGCGGGTCTCCCCGCGGTCGACGCTGACGAGCACTTGCTTGTTCACAGGATGTCCCTTCGCTTCAGGTGGCCGCCACCCTGCCCTTGCGAGCACTCGCCTCGCGCCCTTGCGCGTAGATCGACTGCAGCAGGCCGACGGCCAGGAGATTGGAGATCACCGAGGAGCCCCCGTAGGTCATGAGGGGGAGGGCGATCCCGGTGATGGGCATGATCCCCACGTTCATGCCCACGTTGATGAAGACCTGGTACAGCAGCATGGCCACGATGCCCCCGGCGATCAGCGCGCCGAAGAGGTTCTTGGCCATGGTGAGCACCCGGATGGCCCGCCATATCAGCAGGGCGTACAGCGCCAGCACCAGTCCGGCGCCCACGAAGCCCCATCCCTCGCCGACCACGGCGAAGATGAAGTCGGTGCGCGCCTCGGGCAGGAAGTCCAGGCGGGTCTGGGTCGCCTGCTCGCCCCGGCCGGTCCTCTGACCTGAGCCGATGGCCACCTGCGACTGGGCCTGCTGGTAGCCCGCGTCGGCGGGGTCGGCCGACGGCTCCAGGAAGGCCGTGAGGCGCTCCTTCTGGTAGTCCTCGAGCACGGTCAGCCCCACGGCGGGGACCGCCACCAGTACGAGCGCGACGGCCGTGGCCGTCAGCGCCCCCAGCGCGGCGAAGTGCTTCCACGACGTACCCACGAGGAACAGCAGGGCCACGGCGACCACCACGTAGACGGTGGCCGAGCCCAGGTCCGGGGCGATCATCACGACCGCCGCGGGGATCAGGGCCAGCAGCATCGTCCGCGCGGTGGTGTCGCGGTCGTCCAGGCGGCGCGAGCGGTCCGTGAGGAAGGCCGCCAGCACCACCACGAGCAGGATCTTGCCCAGCTCGGAGGCCTGGAAGGAGAAGAAGGGAAACTCGATCGACAGCCGCGATCCGCGCGAGACCGAGCCGAAGACCAGCACGGCGACGATCGAGAGCATGAGCAGCGCGTACAGGCCGTACTTCAGCTCGCGCAGGCGCGAGTAGTCGATCCGGCTGACGGCGGCGGCCAGGACAAGCCCCAGCAGGAAGTAGGCCGCCTGGCGGACGACGTAGTAGGAGCCCAGCTCGTCCGGCGAGGAGGCCTGCACGGCCACCAGCGAGCACACGCCCAGGCCCACGACGGCCAGCGCCAGCAGCGGGTCGAAGGGCAGGCGCAGCGCGGCGCTCAGCGAAGGAGACGGCTTGGGAGCGTCGATCACGCCGCCCAGCGGGGGGACGTCAGTCCGAGGTGGAGGCGCCACCGGAGCACTCGCTGTCGACGTCGTACCACTCGGCCATGATCCGGCAGGTTATGGGGGCGGCGCGCTCGGCACCGAATCCGCCCTGCTCCACCGTGGCCACCACCACGATCGGCCGTTCACCGCCCGGCACGTAGCCGGCGTACCAGGAGGAGTCGCCCTTGCCCGCCAGCTGCGCGGTGCCCGTCTTGCCGTGCACGCGCAGCGTGGACGGGAAGTCGTCGAAGATGCCCACCGAGGTGCCGCCCGGGAGGTTGGCCGCGCCGAAGAGGCCCTGGCGCACGGCCTCCAAGGCGGGGCGCTCGAACTCGATCTTGCGGGCGGGGTCGGTCTCGATGCGCTGCAGCGTCACGTCGGCGGCGTCGGTGATCTCCCGCCCCAGGTGCGGGGTGACCACGTCGCCGCCGTTGGCGATGGCCGCGTAGGCGGTGGCCAGCTGCAGCGGGCTGGCCTGGAAGCCGCCCTGCCCGATGGCCAGCTGCACCGTCTGGCCCGCGGTCCACAGCGCGTCGAGGTCGGCGATGCCACACGAGCGGCGCTCCTCCTCCTCGCGACACTCCTGCTCGAGCCCCTTGAGCTCGTTGAACCACTCTTCGTCGGGGACCGTGCCGCCGAACTCGCCGGGCAGGTCGATGCCCGTGGGCCTGTCGAAGCCGATCTTGCGCGCGAAGGCCTGGATGGGGTCGCTGTCCACCGAGTGCGCCTGCAGGCCCAGCGTGTAGTAGTAGACGTCCGAGGACACGGTGAGGCTCTTGACGAGGCCGACGCTGCCGTAGGCCTGACCCCCGGCGTTCTGAAACGACTGTCCGCCGACCGTGATCGAGCCGCCGTCGTTGATCGTGCGCCCCACGTCGATCTGGTCGCTCTGGAGCATGCCCAGCGCCACGAAGGGCTTGAAGGTCGAGCCGGTGGGATAGGAGCCGCTGACCGCGCGGTTGAAGCGCGGCGCGCCGGCCTCCTCGCCGTAGAGCTCCTCGTAGCGTTCCTGGGTGATGGGACGCGTCAGGCGGTTGGGATCGAAGGAGGGATAGGAGCCCATGGCCAGCACCTCGCCGTTCTGGGGATCCATGGCCACGAAGGCGCCCGGCAGCCCGCCGCCGATCTCGCGCAGGGCCTTCTGGCCGGCCTCCTGCAGGCGCAGGTCCACCGACAGGCGCAGCTGGCGACCCGAGACCGGGTCGGTGTCCTTCATCTGGTCCGAGGACTCGCGCCGCCCGAAGGCGTCGACCACCACGCGGCGTACGCCGTCCTGGCCGCGCAGGTAGCGGTCGTAGGACTTCTCCAGGCCCTCCTGGCCGATGATCGTGCCCTGCTGCACGTCGCGGTAGCGCTCCTGCTCGAGCTGCTCGGGGCTGATCTCCCCCACCGTGCCGAACAGCTGGGCGCCCAGCTCGTCGTAGGGGTACTCGCGCAGGTAGCGCTGCGTGATCTCCACGCCGGGGTAGTCGCCCGAGCGCTCCGAGAGGTAGTTGAGCACGGCCCGGTCGGCGTCCACCGCCAGGTTCACGTCGCCGTAGGGGACGACGGCCAGCGAGCGGATGACCCTCGAGTGGATCTCCTCGGCCCCGAGGTCGAGGACGCGGCCCAGCGACTCGAAGCGCCCGCGCAGCTCCCGGGAGGGGATGGGCGGTATGGGGACGGGCCTTCCGCGCTGACCCTTGGGGAGCACCTCGCGCCGGCCGGCGCGCTGGCCCCAGGTGGCGGCCAGGTCTCGCTCGGTCTGGGGCAGGCGCGAGGGATCCAGCGAGACCACCGTGGCCTGCGTGTTGGTCACCAGCGTGCGCCCGTCGCGGTCGACGATGTCTCCGCGCGGGGCCTGGATGCGCAGCTCGCGCACGCGGTTCTCGCGTGCCTCGGCCAGGTACTGGTCGCCGGTGAGCACCTGCAGGTACCACAGGCGGAAGAACACCAGCGCGAACAGGCCCAGGGCGACGAAGCCCAGCACGGCGATGCGCAGGGCCAGGCGCGGGCTGATGGTCGGCAGACGGTCCTCAGGACGCTGGATCATCGGACGATCGGACCCGTCTGCGAGCTGGACAGGGGCGAGAGGCCGCCGGTGGTGCGCCCGCGCCGCCGGCGACGGGCCGCGACAGCGCCCTCGCCGACGACGCGGCGCACCAGCGCGTGGACCGGGACGGCGAGCAGCGCGTTGAGCACGACGGTGGCCAGCACGAGGCGGACCAGGGCGCCACCCACCGGCGGGTCCACGCCGAGCAGGAACTGCAGCACGGAGAAGCCCAACACGGTGGCCAGCGTGGCCAGTGCGCCGGACACCAGCGCAGCGAGTGGGCCCTCGAGGTCCTGGGTCTCGCGGGCGCGGCCGACCCAGAAGCCGACGGCCAGCAGCACGAGCGAGGTCACGCCCATGGTCTGCAACAGCGCGACGTCGACCAGCAGTCCCAGGCAGAAGCCGAAGACCGCACCCGACATCGAGCCCATGATGAGGGCCACCGACATGACCAGCAGCGGGATGAGGTCGGGGGCGCCACCGGCGATGTCGACATGGGACATCAGCACGGGCTGCACGAGCGAGCCCAGCAGGGCGAGGACGGCCAGCCGGAGGCCGAGCTTGACGCGGTCGCCGTCCATCAGCGGTTGTCGTTGAAGCTCGCGGTCAGGATCCGCACCGTCTCCAAGCGCTGCAGGTCGGCGTAGGGCTCCAGGTGGATCTCCTGGGTGTCGGAGCCCGGGTCCTCGACGCGCGTGATCTCGCCGATCGGGATCAGGGGCGGGAACAGCGACGGCAGGTCGCCCTCCTCGCCCACGGTCCCCGCCGTGACCACGCGCATGCCCTCCTCGACCTCCTCGCTGGGAGGCACGTAGCGTATGAGCAGGTCCCTCGGATCGCCGGCGCCGGCCGTGCTCACCACGCCGGGAATCCGAGTCTGGTTGATGCGCGCACCCACCTGGCTCGACTGGTCGGTGATCAGGGTGATCTTCGCGGTGCCCGAGGTCACCCGGGTCACCGTGCCCACCAGGGCACCGCCGTCTCCCTCGCCGGAGGCGGCGATCACGGCGTCGCCGACGTTCACGCCGTCGGAAGCGTCGGCGTCCACGCTGATGGTCGACGACCACACCTGCGGAGACTGGACGACCACCCGTGCCTCCACGGGTCGGTAGCGTTCCAAGCCGTAGGCCTGCGCGAACTCGGCCATGGCCTGCTCACCCCCGGCCCGGGCCGCCGCCGACTCTGCCTCCACCAGCGCGCGGCGCGTGTCGCGCAGCTGTGCGCGCAGCTCCTCGTTCTCTCCCTTGGCGTCCACGGTGTCGCCCACCCAGGCGAACAGGTCCCGCACGGGCTTGAGGACCACGCTCGCGCCCTCCTGCAGCGGAGCCAGCGCCTCCTGGGCACCACGCTGGATCGACGAGACGATCCCGCCGGCGTTGCCGAAGGAGGCGGTGAGGAGGATCAGGGCGAGGCCGACGAGCAGCCCGAGGGCGACCCGGCGACGCCGGACGGTCTTGTCGGGGGGCACAGGGGTGAGATCTCCAAGCCGGGTGGCGGCGTCCCTACTGGTTAGCGGCGACGGGCGGCGCGGTTACGCGAATTCTTGCTCGAGCGGTGGATGACCTCGAACTCCTCGAGCGAGCGCCCCGAGCCGACGGCCACGCACGTCAGGGGTGATTCGGCCAGGTGGGAGGGCATCTGGGTCTCCTCGCGCAGGCGCTCGTCGAGGCCCTGCAGCAGCGATCCACCGCCGGCCAGCATGATGCCGCGGTCCATGATGTCGCTGGCCAGCTCGGGCGGCGTGCGGTCCAGCGTCTCCTTCACGGCGTCCATGATCTGGCTGACCGGCTCCTCGAGCGCCTGGCGGACCTCCTCGCTGGTCAGCACGACGGTCTTGGGCAGGCCGCTGACCATGTCGCGCCCGCGGATCTCGGCCTGGACCTCCTCCTCCATGGGGTAGGCCGAGCCGATCTCCAGCTTGACCTCCTCGGCGGTCTGTTGGCCGATGAGCAGCTTGTACTCGCGCTTGGCGTAGTTGATGATCGCCTCGTCGAGCTCGTCGCCGCCGATGCGGATGGACTGCGAGACCACGATGCCACCCAGGGAGATCACCGCGACCTCGCTGGTGCCCCCGCCGATGTCGACCACCATGGAGCCGGTGGGCTCACCCACCGGCAGCCCGGCGCCGATGGCGGCGGCCATGGGCTCCTCGATGAGGTACGCGGCGCGGGCGCCGGCGCTGAGGGCGGCCTCCTCGACGGCGCGCTTCTCCACACCCGTGACCCCGGAGGGCACGCAGATGACCACGCGCGGGTGCGCCCAGCGGTTCTGGTGCACCTTCTGGATGAAGTGGCGCAGCATCTCCTCGGTGACGTCGAAGTCGGCAATGACGCCGTCCTTCAGCGGCCGGATGGCGCTGATGGTGCCGGGGGTGCGCCCGAGCATCCGCTTGGCCTCCACGCCGACGGCATGGACCTCGCCGGTGCGCGAGTCGATGGCCACCACGGAGGGCTCGGAGAGCACGATGCCGCGCCCGCGCACGTAGACGAGCGTGTTGGCGGTGCCCAGGTCCACGGCCATGTCGCGGCCGCCGAAGCCCGTGAGGTAGCTGAAGAAGCCCATGCCTGAGGAATCGCCTGCTGTCAGGGGAGTCCGCGCCGGGCGCGGCCGGGCAGGCGACCGGGCCGCAGTCTAGCGGCCGGTCCCGTACGCCAGCACCGAGGGCAGGAGGTCGATCAGCGCGGCCACGGGGAGCCCGACGACGTTGAGGTAGTCGCCCTCGATGCGGCGCACGAGGGCCGCTCCGCGCCCCTGGATCGCATAGCCCCCCGCCCGCCCGCGCCACTCCCCGGCGTCCACGTACCACGCCAGGCCCGCCTCGTCGAGTGCCCGGAAGGCGACCCGCGTGACCTCGGTGGCGGTCCGCGTCGCGCCGGCCTCGACGACCGCGAGCCCGCTGTGGACCTCGTGGGTGCGCCCGGCCAGGTGACGCAACACGGCCAGGGCCTCCTCCTCCCCGGCCGGCTTGCCCCAGATCCCCTCCTCGGTGGCCACCAGGGTGTCCACGCCCACGACCGTGCGGCCGGGCGCGCCCTCGGCCACCGCGGCCGCCTTGCGTACCGCATTGGCCAGGGCCACCGCGGCGGGCGCGCCGGTGGTCTCCTCGGCCACGCCGGCCGGGCGGATCTCGAAGGCCACGCCCAGCTGCTCGAGGATGGCGCGGCGCTGCGGAGAGGCGCTGGCCAGTATGAGGGCGGTCGTCTCCTCCGTGCTCACCCCAGCTCGGGGAAGAAGAGCCCGGCCTCGCGGGTCGCCGACTCGGCCGAGTCCGAGCCGTGGACCATGTTCTGGGCGACCGCGACCGCGAAGTCCCCACGGATCGAGCCGGTGGTGGCCTCGAGGGGGTTGGTGGCGCCGATGACCTGGCGCGCGGCGGTCACGACCTCGTCGCCCTCGAGCACCATGGCCACCAGAGGGCCGCTCGTGATGAAGTCCACGAGCTCGCCGTAGAAGGGCTTGCCCTCGTGCTCGGCGTAGTGTTGCTCGGCCAGCTCGCGACCGACCGTCATGTGCTTGAGGGCGGCGATGCGCAGGCCCTTGCGCTCGAAGCGGGCGATGATCTCGCCGGTCAGGTTGCGCGCGAACGCGTCGGGCTTGACCAGGATGAGGGTCCGGTCCATCGGGTCTCCTTCGGGGATCGGGGGATCAGCTGCGCCCGGAGCGCTCGCCGGCCTCGGCGGCCTGGCGCTGCTGGGCACGGGCCGCGGCGCGGCGGCGGCTGGCCTGCATGGCCTGCTCGAGGCGCTGCACCGAGGCCTTGACCTCGGCCTGGGACTCCTGCAGCTCGCCGAGGACCTTGATGAGCGTCTCGGAGGACTCGATGGAGACCTCCCGCTCATAGGCGTCCTCGAGGAACTCCGGCGGGCGCACGATCATGTAGACGATCGTCCCGACGAAGGGAAACAGCGACGCCGCGGTGGCGCAGCCCACCAGCATAGGGTCGGCGATGCGCCGGCGCGCGTCCGTGTACGTCCAGAAGACGAGGGCGAACCAGACGATCCCCAGGAACAGCAGGAGCAGGTTGACCGCGAGGCTGACGCCGTCACTGTCGATGCCGAACTGGGCGAGCATGGGTGAGGACAAAGCGTAACGGGCGACCGGCTGTCCCGATGGGCCGGAATTCGCCGCGTCTAGAGGAACACCTGCCCGAGCAGGTAGCCGATCGCGAAGAAGACCAGGATCGTGAGGGCCACGATGACCGCCACGGCGGCCACCATGGCGGGAACGGAGGGGCCGTCCTGGTTCACATCGTGGCTCCACGCTCGGCGCGGTCCGGCCCCCGGCACAAGTCGGCCAGCAGGTACAGCGACCCCGTGACCAGCACCACCCCGCTCGGCCCGGCCAGATCGCGCGCGAGTGCGAGGGCCCGGTGGGCATCGGCCTCCACGTGCGCGGGCGGTCCGCCCAGCTGGGCGCTCAGCGAGGTCAGGGTGGCCGGGGACAGGGCCCGTGGGTGGGCGTTGGTGGTCGCGACCACCGCCGCGGCGTGGGGCAGCAGCGCGCGCAGCATCGCGGCGGCGTCCTTGTCGTCGAGGACGGAGACCACCAGCACGAGGGGCGCGGCGCGCTCACCCTCCCCGCGCGCGGCCACGAACGCCGGCAGCGACTCGGCGAGCGCCTCGGCGCCCGCAGGGTTGTGCGCGCCGTCCAGGACCGTGACGGGCCCGGCGCTCGAGCCGATCCGCGGTCCCGCGAGAGCGTGGGCCGGCGTGCCCTGTGCGCCGATGACCTCGAAGCGCCCCGGCACCAGCGTCGTCGCCGCGGCCTCGCGCACCGCCTCCTCGCGCAGCGGCCGCCCGAGGAAGGCCTCAGCGCCCGCCAGCGCGGTGGCCAGGTTGCGCCGCTGGAAGGCGCCCGGCGCGGCGGGCTCGACCGCCGGCTCGGCGGGCGCCTCGAGCAGGCGGGCGCCGGCGCGTCGGGCGGCGGCCCCGGCCTCCTCCCGCGCGTCGGGATGCAGCCCATGGCCGACCACGAGCGTGGTGCCCGCGCGCAGTACGGCCAGCTTCTCGCGGGCCACGTCGCGGATGGTGGGACCCAGCCAGCGGGTGTGCTCCAGGCCTACCGTGGTCAGGACCGTCACGGTGGAGTCGAGCACGTTGGTGGCGTCGTAGCGCCCGCCCAGGCCCGCCTCGACCACGGCGACCTCCACCTCCCGGCGCGCGAGCTCGGCGAAGGCGGCCGCGGTCAGCGCCTCGAACTGGGTGACGCGATCCCCCTCCCCCAGCGTGCGATCGACCGTGGCCGTCGCGCCGCGCGCGCGATGCAGCGCCGTCGCGAGCTGCTCGGGCGTCGCATCGCGATCGTCCACGCGGATGCGCTCGGCGAAGGAGACCAGGTGCGGAGAGAGGTAGGCCCCCGTGCGCAGCCCCTCGGCGCGCAGCACCCCGGCCAGCAGCCGGGTGGTCGACGACTTGCCGTTGGAGCCCACCACGTGCACCGAGGCAAAGCGCTCCTGAGGCGCGCCCAGCACGGTGAGCAGGCGGCGCATGCGATCCAGCCCGAAGCGCATGCCGAACAGCTCGAGGTCCAGGAGCCAGCGCTCGAGCTCCTGCGCGCCTCTCACAGCGCCTCGAGCTCCTCCCGCAGGCGCGCCAGCTTGTCGCGCTCGGCCTGTACCACGGCGGGGGGCGCCTTGGCCACGAAGCCGTGGTTGGCCAGCTTGCCCTCGGCGCGGGCCACCTCCGTCCCAAGCTGCTCTCGCAGCGCCGTGCGCCGGCGTTCGGCCGCGCCCAGGTCGATGTCCTCGGAGGGCAGCACGTCCACCGCGACGCGTACCGCCCCCTCCCCTCGCGCGGTGACCGTGGCCACCGGCGGCTCGTCGCCGTCGGCGAAGCGCACCCGCGCGAGCCGCTCGACCAGGGCACGCAGTCCGTCCACCTCGCCACGCACCGGGAGGACCGCGCCGGCCCTGACCTGTGCCTCGTCGCGCCAGCTGCGCAGGGCCTGCACGACGGCGATGACCCTCCCGACCTCGGCCTCTGCCCGGGGGTCGCGCAGCGCGGGGTCCTCCGGCTCCAGCCGCCCGGCGGCCAGCAGAGGCGGGCGGGCCTCGTCGCCGGGGACCAGACCCCACAGCTCCTCGGTGACGAACGGGATCACCGGGTGGGCCAGGGTCAGGGTCTCGCGCACGAGGTACAACACCGTGGCCGACAGGTCGGCGTCGAAGTCGCGGCCCTTGACGAACTCCAGGTACCAGTCGCACAGCTCGCCGTAGACGAAGTCGTACAACCCCAGGGCCGCCCTGGCGAAGTCGAAGCCCTCCACGCGCGCGAGCAGCTCCTCCTTGGCCGCGGCCAGCCGTGAGAGGATCCAGCGGTCCTCCACCGTTTGCGGCCGCGGCGCGGGGTCGACGCCGGCGCGCACGTTGAGCAGCACGAAGCGCGTGGCGTTGAACAGCTTGTTGGCCAGGCGCTGACCCTGCTCGACCTTCTCGGCGCTGTAGCGCACGTCCTGGGTCGAGGACATGGCCAGCAGCCCGAAGCGCACGGCGTCGGCGCCGTGGCGCTCGATCTCCTCCAGGGGGTCGATCCCCGTGCCCAGCGACTTGCTCATCCGTCGCCCGTCGGGGGCCTGGATGACCGAGTGGATGTAGACGTCGCGGAAGGGGACGTCGCCGGCGAAGCGCAGACCCATCATCACCATGCGCGCCACCCACAGGAAGAGGATCTCGCGCGCCGTGGAGAGCACATCGGTGGGATAGAAGGCGCGCAGCTGCCCGTTGTACTGGGGCCAGCCCAGGGTGGCGAAGGGCCACAGCGCCGAGCTGAACCACGTGTCCAGCACGTCGGGGTCGCGCGTCCAGCCTTCGCCCGCGGGCCCCTCCATGCCCACGTGGACCTCGTTCTCGCCGCGGTACCAGACGGGCAGCTGGTGGCCCCACCACAGCTGGCGGGAGATGCACCACGGGTGGACGTCCTCCAGCCACGCGAGGTAGCGCCGCGCCTGCGACTCGGGGTGGATGCGCACGCGCCCGTCGCGCACCGCGTCCGCGGCGGGCGCGGCCAGCTGGTCCATGCGCATGTACCACTGCAGCGAGATGAGCGGCTCGATGCGCGCGCCCGAGCGCTCGGAGAACGGCACCACGTGCCGGTAGGGCTCCACCGCGCGCAGCGCACCCTCCACGCGCAGTGCGTCGACCACCGCAACCTGGGCCTCGGCGACGGCGAGGCCCGCGAAGCGCTCCCCCGCCGCAGGCGTCATGCGCCCGTCCTCGCCGATCACCGACAGCTCGTCGAGGCCGTGGCGGCGGCCGATCTCGAAGTCGTTGGGGTCGTGGCCGGGGGTGATCTTCAGCGCCCCGCTGCCGAAGTCAGGCCGGACGTGCTCGTCGGCGACGATCGGCAGCTCGCGGCCGACCAGGGGCAGCGTGGCGGTCGATCCGACGAGGTGGGCGTAGCGCTCGTCCTCGGGGTGCACCGCCACCGCGGTGTCGGCCAGCATGGTCTCGGGCCGGACGGTGGCAACGACGATCTCGCCGCCACCGACCAGCGGATAGGCGATGTGGTACAGGCGGTCCTCGACCTCGCGCTCCTCCACCTCGAGGTCGCTGACCGCGGTGCCCAGCCCCGGGTCCCAGTTGACCAGGCGGTGGTCGCGGTAGATCAGCCCCTGCTCGTAGAGGGCCACGAAGACCGTCTGCACCGCCTCGGCGTAGGCGGCGTCCATGGTGAAGCGCTCATCCTCGTAGTCCAGCGAGGCGCCCAGGCGCTTGAACTGCTCGATGATCCGCCCGCCGTACTCCTCGCGCCAGGCCCAGACCGCCTCGGTGAACCGCTCGCGGCCCAGCTGGGCGCGCGAGGTGCCCTCGGCCTCCAGGCGCTTCTCGACCTGGCGCTGGGTGGCGATGCCGGCGTGGTCGGTACCCAGGATCCACTTCGCGCGCCGCCCGCGCAGGCGCGCCAGGCGGATCAGCGTGTCCTGGATCGCCCCGTTGAGCGCATGGCCCATGTGCAGCACCCCGGTGACGTTGGGCGGGGGGACCGCGATCGAGAAGGTCTCCCCCTCCTCCTCCTCGGGGTCGGGGTCGGGGTGGAAGAGGCCGGAGGCCAGCCACCGGGCGACGATCCGCGGCTCGGCCTCGGCCGGGTCATAGCGCGTCTGGGCCTGGAGGTCAGCCACCGTACGCGCAGTCTATGGCCGCCGACCGCCGCTGATCGGGCCAGGGCCAGCCGGTGCCCAAGGCTGACGTCCCCCCCTACAGGTATCGTCCCATGGCCTATCAGCAGCAGGAGCAACGCCGGGGCCCGCCGCTCAGCGCCGGCGGCGCAGTCGCCCGCGCGGCAGGAGCGCTTCGCGCGCCAGCCCGCCGGGCTCGAGCCTGCGCACCAGGTAGCGCAGGTCTTCGCGCTCGTCCGGCGTGAGGTTGCCCCGCCGCCCGCGCGAGCGGGTGACCAGATCGCGCAGCCGGGCGCGCTCGGCCGGCTCGAGCAGGTGCCAGTGGCGCCGCGCGGCCATGACCAGCTCGGCCACGACGAGCCACGGGACGGCGCGGACGCGAGGGATGCGCGGCACGCCGCGAGGCTAGGCCGACTCGGCGGCCGCGCGGCCGTCGCCCTCGTCGGGCGCGGCCTCGGTGACCAGTGTCGGGGCGCGGCCGCGCTCGACGGTCTCGCGGGTCACGACGCACTTCTTGACGTCGCGGCGCGAGGGAAGGTCGAACTGCACCTCGAGGAGGATCTCCTCGATGATCGAGCGCAGCCCGCGCGCGCCGGTCTCGCGCTCCAGTGCCTTGCCGGCCACCGACTTGAGGGCGTCGTCGGAGAAGACCAGCTCGATGCCGTCGAAGGAGAAGAAGCGCTGGAACTGCTTGACCAGCGCGTTGCGCGGCTCGGTGAGGATCGTGATGAGGTCCTCGCGGGTGAGCTGGTGCACCGCGCTGACCACCGGCAGGCGCCCGATGAACTCGGGGATCAACCCGTAGTTGACGAGATCCTCGGGCAGGGTCTGCTCGAAGACCTCGCCCGTGTCGTGCGCGTCCCTGGATTGGATGGCCGCGCCGAAGCCCACGCCGTTGGCGCCGATGCGCCGCTCGATGACCTTGTCCAGCGCCGCGAAGGCGCCGCCGCACACGAACAGGATGTTCGTGGTGTCGATGGACAGGAACTCCTGGTGAGGGTGCTTGCGCCCGCCCTGGGGGGGCACCGAGGCGGTGGTCCCCTCGAGGATCTTCAGCAGCGCCTGCTGCACGCCTTCGCCCGAGACGTCGCGGGTGATCGACGGGTTGTCGGCCTTGCGGGCGATCTTGTCGACCTCGTCGATGTAGATGATCCCCGTCTCGGCCTTCTTGACGTCGTAGTCGGCGGCCTGGATGAGCTTGAGCAGGATGTTCTCGACGTCCTCGCCCACGTACCCGGCCTCCGTGAGCGCCGTGGCGTCGGCGATCGCGAAGGGCACGTTGAGGATGCGCGCCAGCGTCTGGGCGAGAAGCGTCTTGCCACAGCCGGTCGGCCCCAGCAGCAGGATGTTCGACTTCTGCAGCTCGATCTCCGAGTCGTCGCCGTGCATCATCTGCACGCGCTTGTAGTGGTTGTAGACGGCCACCGAGAGCGTTCGCTTGGCCTCCTCCTGCCCTACGACGTACTCGTCGAGCACACCGTAGATCTCGCGTGGCCTGGGCAGGTTCTGGATGTCGAACGAGGGCGGGGCGGTGAGTTCCTCGTCGATGATCTCGTTGCAGAGATCGATGCACTCGTCGCAGATGTAGACCCCGGGTCCGGCGATCAGCTTCTTGACCTGCCGCTGGGACTTCCCGCAGAAGGAGCACAGCAGCTGCTCGTTCGAGTCGGTCGGTCGCGCCATCTCTCTCCCCGATTGCGTTCCGTCCGCCGCCGACGCTAGTGCTCGGCGATGACCCGGTCGATTATGCCGTAGTCCTTGGCCTCTTCGCTGGACATGAAGTAGTCGCGCTCCGTGTCCTTCTTGACCTGCTCCACCGGCTTGCCCGTGTGCTGGGCGATGATCTCGTCCAGCCGCCCCCGCAGCGTGATCACCTCGCGTGCATGGATCTCGATGTCGCTGGCCTGGCCCTGGAAGCCCGAGCTCACCTGGTGAATGAGGATCTTCGCGTTCGGGAGCGCCATGCGCTTGCCCGCCGCGCCGCCGCCCAGAAGCAGGGCCCCCATGCTCATCGCGATGCCGACGCAGATCGTCTGCACGTCGGGCTTGATGAACTGCATGGTGTCGTAGATCGCCAGGCCCGCGTACACCGACCCGCCGGGCGAGTTGATGTAGATCGAGATGTCCTTGTCGGGGTCCTCGGACTCCAGGTGCAGGAGCTGGGCGACGATGAGGTTGGCGATCTGGTCGTCGACCGGGGTGCCCAGGAAGACGATGCGCTCACTGAGCAGGCGCGAGTAGATGTCGAAGGCGCGCTCACCGCGTGAGGTCTGCTCGACCACCATGGGGACAAGGGGGCTCATGGTCCTCGCTTCGGTTCGGGGTTGGCGCGCGGGCTCCTGCCGGGAGCGAGCCTAGCTCAGGTCACGACCCGGGGGTCCACAGCTCGCCGGCCCCCGCGCCGGCCTGCGACCCACCGGCTTCGCCGGCGTGTGCCCGCGACTCGGGCGTCCACAGCTCGCGGGCCCCGGCGTCGTCGACGGAGGTGGGCGTGGCCTCCTCGGCCACGAGGTCCATCGCCCGGCGCTGGGCCATGTCCTCGCGCAGCGCGTCCAGGCGCGCCTGGGAGCGCAGGCGCTCGAGCAGCTTCGTGGGCTTGACGCCCTCCTGCTCGGCGGCGGGCTCGAGCATCTCGAGCACCTCGTCGTCGGCGATCTCGATGCCCTCGGCCTCCACGATGGCCGCGACGACCGCCTCGCGGCGCAGGCTCTGCTCGGCCTCGGGGCGCGACTCGGCCAGGATCTCCTCCTCGCTGCGGCCCGAGATCTGCAGGTAGGTCTCCTTGGAGATCCCCTGGTGGCCGAGCTGGTGGACCATGCGCTCGAAGGTCTCGGCGGCGCGCGCCTCCACGAGCGCCTCGGGCACGTCGACGGTCGCCTCGGCCACCGCCGCGTCCAGCGCGGCCTCGCGGAACTCGGTGGCGACCTTGCGCTCGTCGGCCTCGCGCAGGCGGGAGGCGATGTCCTCGCGCAGCTCGGTCAGCGAGTCGAAGCCGGCGGCCTCCAGTGCGAGGTCGTCGCTGAGCTCGGGCAGGTGCTTGGTGCGGACCTCCTTGAGGGTGACGGCGAAGCTCGCGGTCTGGCCGGCCATCTCCGCGTTGGCGTAGTCGTCGGGGAAGGTGACCTCCACGGTGCGCTCATCGCCGGCCGACGCACCGACGAGTTGCTCCTCGAAGCCGGGGACGAGCATGCCGCGGCCCAGCTCGACCATCTGGTCGCGGCCCTCGCCGCCCTCGAAGGGCACGCCGTCGATGCTGCCCGCGTAGTCGATCACCGCGAAGTCGCCGTCGGCGGCGGGCCGCTCGACGGTCTCGAGCCTGGCCAGGCGCTCGCGCAGCGCCTCCACCTCGTCGTCGATGGAGCTCTCGTCGGCCTGGGGCTCGCGGCGGCCCACCTCCAGGCCCTTGTAGGTGCCAAGCGTGGCGGTGGGGCGCACGCCGATCTCGATCGTGAAGCTCAGCGCCTCGCCCTGGCCGGGCAGCCCCTCGAGCTCGAGCTGGGGATCGCCCACGGGCGCGATGGCCGCCTCGCCCAGCGCCTGCGCGTACCAGTGGCCCAGGCCGTCGCGCACCGCCTGGTCGAGCACGGTGTCGCGCCCCAGGCGCTGGATGATCACCGGCGGGGGCACCTTGCCCTTGCGAAAGCCGGGGATGCGCAGGTCGCGGCCCAGCTCGCGCGCGGTGCGCTCCAGGTGGCGCTGGACCTCCTTGGCGTCGACCTGGGCGTCGACGCGCACGCGCGACTCGGGCAGCTCGGTGACGGTGGTGGTGACGGCCGTGGCCATGACGATCAACGATACCTTGGGGCCCTGCGACGGCCCTCTCACCTCACCCGCGCGGCCGCCTGGCTGCTCACCGGCCCGGTCGGCCACCTGGTGGCCTGGGTGGTTGACTGGGTGGTGCTACTCGTCGCCCTCGCGCGGGAACGCTCCCGGGGTGGCGATGGTTGATGCGGTCGTGATCGGCGCGGGGCCCAACGGTTTGGTGGCCGCCAACCGGCTCGCCGACGCGGGCTGGTCGGTGACCGTCCTGGAGGCCGAGGACGAGCCGGGCGGCGCGGTGCGCTCGGGTGCGCTGACCCTGCCGGGCTTCGTGCATGATCGCTTCAGCGCGTTCTATCCGCTGGGCGTGGCCTCGCCGATCATGCGTGCGCTGGACCTCGAGGCCCACGGGCTGCGCTGGCGCCGCGCCGAGGTACCGGTGGCCCACGCCCATCCCGACGGCTCGCCCGCCCACCTCTGCGCGGACCTCGAGGCGACGTGCGCGGCGCTCGACGCGCAGGCGCCGGGCGACGGCGCGGCCTGGCGAGCGCTGTACGGGCGCTGGGAGCGATTGGGGCCGACGCTGCTCGAGGCGCTGTTCACCCCCTTCCCGCCGGTGCGCGCCGGGGCGCGCCTGGCGCGGCGGCTGGGAACGCGCGGCCTGCTCGAGTTCGCGCGCTTCGGGGTGCTCCCGGCCCGCCGACTGGGCGAGGAGGCCTTCGCGGGCCCGGCCGTCCCCCAGCTTCTGGCCGGCAACGGGCTGCACGCCGATCTGGCCCCTGATCAGCCCGGCAGCGGGCTGTACGGCTGGGTGCTGTGCGGCCTGGCCCAGCAGGTGGGGTTCCCCGCGCCCGAGGGCGGGGCCGGGCGGCTGACCGCCGCGCTGGTCGCGCGCCTGCGCGCGGGAGGCGGGCGGGTGGAGTGCGGACGGCGCGTCAGCGAGGTGGTGGTCGAGCGCGGCCGCGCGGTGGGCGTGCGCACGGCGCAGGGCGACGGGCTGGGCGCGCGGCGCGCGATCCTGGCCGACGTCTCCGCCCCCGCCCTCTATCTCGAGCTGCTGGCCCGCGCCCACGTGCCCGCCGCGGTGCTCGCCGCGCTGGAGCGCTTCGACTGGGACCCCGCCACCTTCAAGGTCGACTGGGCGCTGCGGGGCCCGATTCCCTGGAGGGACGAGGTGCTGCGCCGCGCGGGAACGGTGCACGTCGCACGCGGCGTGGACGCCATGACCCGGGCCATGGCGGAGTTGGCCCAGCGACGGCTGCCCACCGAGCCCTTCCTCGTCATGGGCCAGTACGCGCGCACCGACCCCACCCGCGCCCCCGCCGGCCAGGAGACCGCCTGGGCCTACACCCACGTGCCCGCGCGCGCGGACGTCGACTGGAGCCACGCCGGGGAGCGCGAGCGCTTCGCTCGGCGCGTCGAGGCGCAGATCGAGGCCGCCGCCCCGGGGTTCGGCGACCTGGTCGCCGCTCGCCACATCACCGCCCCGCCCGATCTGCAGGCCGCCGACGCCAACCTGCGCGCCGGGGCGCTCAACGGCGGCACCGCCCAGCTGCACCAGCAGCTCGTGCTGCGCCCCGTCCCCGGCCTGGGCCGCCCCGAGACGCCGGTCGCCGGCCTCTACCTCGCCTCGGCCTCCGCCCACCCGGGCGGAGGGGTGCACGGCGCCTGCGGGGCCAACGCGGCGCGCGTCGCGCTGCGCCAGCGAGGCGGTCCCGCCGCCCGGGTGGCGGCGCGGGCCAGCGCGCGGGCCATGGGCGCCTGAGGCGCGGGGCTCCATCCCGGTCCTCGAGCCGACCAGCCGCGTCGTTCGTGCACCGTGTCAGGCCGCCTCGGAACCAAGAAACGACGGTGGCTGCCCGGTGAGAAGCCACGTTCCGTCACGTCGCCGCTCGACCTCGCCGGCGCGCGCCAGTCGCTGGAGCGTGGTCGATGCCGTCGGTCGTCGCATGCACACGAGTTGCGCGAGCGTCTCGTGCCTCAGCGCAAGGGGCAAGTGCACGCCGGCGGGCGTCACGCGCCCCCAGCGGTCGGCCAGGTGCCAGAGGAGGGTGTGAAGCCTCGTCTCGGCGTGGCGGATGTGCGCGATGCCCAGGAGGAAGGCCAGAGTCTGTGAGCGCTGGATGGTGCGCGAGAGCAGCGCAGACATGATCGTCGGAAACCGGCAGATCACGGGGGCGACGCGCTCGTCGAGCACCGCGACGGTCGTGCGCTCGAGGACCGTCCACGAGACCGACATCGTCACGGAGCCGTCGCGCTCGCCGTCCCACGGTCGCAGGACGTCACCTGCGCCGATGAGCTCCGGACATTTCCGTCCGGCGAGGTCCAGCGACCGGATCATCAGGCCGTCGAGGACGAGCAGGCCCAACGAGCCCGGAGACGCCCCCTCCATTGGCGCAGACCACGGTCCCGCGTCGACGCAGAGCTTCGGGACCACAGCGCGACGGCGGAGCAGGTCGGTCGCGGCGGGATCGAGGCCCGCCAGCAGCTCGGGGTCCTTGTCGAAGACGCGCACGACATCGGCGCTCGACGCGAAGGCCCGCCGCGGGGTCACCGCGCGAAAGGCGGCCGGCCCGCGGGACGGGACGCTGTCGACTGCGCGGGCCTCCGCCGGCGGCGCAGGATGGGTGGCTGCTTCCATGGTGTCCTCTCGTGGTCGCTGCGGCGGACCGTTGGGCCGGGCACGCCTCTTGCCGACCATGCTCTCCGAGCGTGCCTCTCGACACCCTGGGGGACAACCCCCACAGCGACCGTGTCGGCCCCTGATCTTGTGTCGCGCCGAGGATGCGCGGCCCGGTCGCCGAGGCCGTCGTTCGCGGCTACCGCGACGAGAATGCCGGCTGTCAGGGCTCGACGAGGCCGCGGCGCACGGCGTAGCGCGTGAGCGCTACGCGATCGCGCAGTCCGAGCTTCTCGAGCACGTTGGAGCGGTGGCGCTCGACGGTCTTCTCGGTGATGAAGAGCGTCTCGCCGATCTCCTTGCTCGTGTGGCCCTCGGCGATGAGCTTGACGATCTCAGACTCGCGGGGAGTGAGCGGATCCTCGGGCAGCTGCTCGGGCCCCCGCTCGAGGTATTCGCGAATCAGGGCGGCGATCGCCCGCGGGTAGACGAACGGCTCGCCGCGCAGCGCCGCCCGGCACGCCGACACGAGATCGTCGTGCGCCGCCGACTTGAGCACGTAGCCCGAGGCCCCGGCGCGTAGCGCCTCGAAGAAGAACTGCTCGTTGTCGTGCATCGAGAGGATCAGGATCCGCAGGTGAGGACGCTGGGCGGTGAGCTGGCGGGCGGCCTGGATCCCGGTGAGCCTGGGCATCGACACGTCGAGGATCGCGAGGTCGAGTTCCTCGCTCAGCCCCAGCTCGACCGCCTGCGCACCGTCGGACGCCTCCGCCACGACCGCCAGATCGGGCTCCTCGTCGAGCATCAGCCGCAGCCCGTGCCGAACGATCGCGTGGTCGTCAGCGAGGAGCAGCTTCGCCGTCAGCGGCGTCGTCACCGGTCAGCTCCTCCTCCCAGCCAACGCGCAGTTGCACCTGATTGCCGTTGCCGTCGGGCGGGGGACCGATCGTGAGCTCGCCGCCCACGAGCAGCGCCCGCTCGCGCATGTTGCGGATCCCTCCCTGCTCGACGTCGTCGAGCGAGAACCCGGTCCCGTCGTCGCGCACGGTCAGGACCACCCCGTCGGGGTCGCCGCCCAGCGACAGCCATGCTCGGGTCGCGTTCGCGTGACGCACGATGTTCGTGAGGCTCTCTTGCGCCACGCGGTAGACGACGAGCTCGGCTTCGTGGGTCAGCGACGGCAGGTCCCGCGGGACCGAACGCTCCACGGGAAGCTTGGTCCGCTCGGAGAACCGCTCGGCGAGGGTCGTCAGCGCGGCGGGAAGGCCCAGCGCGTCGAGCGCCTCGGGCCGCAGCCGACGCGCGATCGCCCGAACATCATCGACGAGCTGCAGCGTCGTGTCGCGCGCGCCGGTCGCCGCCCCACGCGTGCCATCGGTCGACTGGTCGACGACGCGCGTCAACTGCAGCACGAGGGCGGTCAGCGTCTGGCCGATCTCGTCGTGCAGCTCGGCGGCGAGGTGGCGCCGCTCGGCCTCCTGCGCGGAGAGGGCGCGCCGCCCGCTCTCGCGGCGCTCCACCTCGAGGCGATCGAGCATCTCGTTCAGGGTGTGGGCAAGCAGCGTGACTTCGGAGTTGGGCCCGGGGACGCTGATGCGCTCCCCCGGGTTCAGCGGATCGACGCGGCCCATCAGCGCGGTGAGTCGCGCGAGCGGCGCGAAGGCCCGGCGCATGAGGACGAGATTGACGACGAGCAGGGTGAGAAAGCCGCCCACGAGCGCGATCACCCGGCCGTTCGCGGGCTGGATCATGAGCACGACGCCGGCCGCCCCCAGCACGGTGGCGTTCGGGACGAAGAGCCGCCAGAACAGCGGGATGTACCGTTGCTCGCCTTCGTCACCCCGGGAAGGGGAAGTCATCCGCGTTACGTCGTCGGATCGCATGTGCAGGCCACGTAGTTTCGTGTCTGCCTGAGCATGTCACGATCGTCTCACCGGCCGTCAAGGTCCGCCGGTCGCCGGGCCCTGCTGATGTACATCGCGGCCTGGGCAGTGACCGGGGCCGCCGTCGCGCTCGTGATCGTCGCCGTCCTGGGTGGCGGCGACGATGAGGTCGCGCTCCCGCCGGTCCGGGAGACCGAGTTGCGCCAGGCCGCGCGTGACGCCGGCTGCGAGCTGCGCGTGGGGGCGGGTCGGCGCGGCGACGAGCCGCCGGTCGTCGGCCCGCCGGCGCGTCCGGCCGCGGCCGGCTTCTACGAGGACGCACCTGGCGAGCGCTCGCTCGTCGGCGCGATGCGCCGCGGTCTCGTGGTCATCAGCTACCGCCGCGACCTGCCCGAGGAAGCACGTGACCTGCTGCGAACCGTCCAGAGCGCTGTTCCGGAGGGGACGATCGTCGCTCCGAACGACCGCATGCGCTTCGTGGTGGCGGTCACCGCATGGCGGCGGCTGCTCGGGTGCCCGCGCGTTGCCCCCAACATGCTCGATGCGCTGCGGCTCTTCCGCGGACGCTTCATCGGATCAGGGCCCGACTCGCCGGGCTGACCGTCGAGCATCCGGCGGCCATCGCCGTGTCCGTCGGAGGGCTGACGGGCGATCGTGGATTTTCGGAGGCGCAGCGGACGCCGGCGAGGCATGTACGTCGAGTGACGCCGGGCGCGCGGGCTCATGCGTTGGGGCGCCGCTAGCCTGAAGGCACGGTGCATCGCCGCAACGCATTCAAGGCGCTGATCGCCCTCGCCGCGGTCATCGCCGCGATCGTGGTGGTCCCGGCGATCGTGCCGGGGCTAGGCGACCTCAACCCCTTCGAGACGGAGACCAAGGACCGCAGCCAACCGACCCTGCTGCGCTCCCTCGAGTCGCTGTCCGAGTACCGCGCGGCGACGGCGAACTACCAGCAGGTCATCGACATAGAGCGCGATGTCGGACTCCTGCCCTCTTTCCTGGCCGGCGAGAAGGCGCTGCTGGTCGCCGCCGGCAGCGTCGACGCGGCGGTCGACTTCAGCGGGCTTGGCCCACGCAGCGTCCGAGTCTCCGAAGACCGCAGCGCGGTCGCGGTCACGCTGCCCGGGCCCCGCCTCTCCGAAGCGCGGGTCGACCTCGAGCGCAGCCGCGTCGTCAAGACCGACCGCGGGCTGGTCAACCGCGTCGGCGACCTGCTCGATGATGACCCCAACGAGGAACGCGACCTGCTGCTGCTGGCCGAGCGCCGGATCGAGCGCGCGGCGCGCGAGAATCCTGAGCTGCTGCGTCTCGCCGAGCGCAACACGCGTGCGATGCTCACCGGGATGCTCGGCGGCCTCGGCTTCGAGCGGATCACGATCCGCTTCCTACCGCCGCCGGCCCGCTAGCGCGACTCCTCTGCTGGCGGTCGCTCGTCCGCGAGCGCGGTCCAGAACCGCACCCATTCGCGTTCGTGCGCGATGCCGGCGTCGAGTGTGTGCCACGGTCCTCGCGGCCTTTCGCCGGCGTCGAGCTGGCGGCGCGCCTCGTACTCGGCCAACTTGGCGCGGTGCGCCTCGCGGCGCACCGCGGCGAGTGCTTGCTGGTCGGCGCCGAAGAAGAGCTTGAGCAGGCCGGGGTCGCGCAGCTCGGGAAGGTCGCGGGTGGGCTCTGCCCGCCAGGTGGCCAGCGCGTCGCGGCCGCGCTGGGTCAGCGAGTAGAGCCGCCGGCGCCGCCCGCCGGGCTCGCGCCGCTCGCTCAGATAGCCGGCGTCCGCCAGGCGCTCGGGCTCTGCGTAGAGCTGGGAGTGGGGTACCGACCAGAAGTTGCCCACCGAGCCCGCCACGAGCTGCTTGAGGTCGTAGGGCGTCGCCTCGCCGGCCCGCTCGAGCAAGCCAAGGACGATGTAGGAAGTCGGTGTCAAGGCCATAGTCCGGACCATATGGTATCTTTTGGACCATGAACGCCCCTGAGCATGGAGTCCCACCCCCTGCGGGCGAGCAGGAGGCCGGCCTGCGCGTCTCCGATCGCGAGCGAGAGCGAGCCGTCGATCTGCTCTCGCAGCACGCCGCCCAAGGGCGGCTGACTCCCGAGGAGCTCGAGGCTCGCATCGACAGCGCCCATGCCGCCCGCACCCGTGGTCAGCTCGCCGTGCTGACGGCGGACCTTCCTGCGATCGACAGAGGCGACCATCCGGACGGCACTCGGGGTCGCCGCGTGGCACGGGGCGCCCAACTCGACCTCTCCGGCCAGCTTGTCGCCTTCTTCGCCGTCAACCTCGTGCTCGTGGCCGTATGGGCGCTGAGCGGAATGGGCTACTTCTGGCCCGCCTGGCCGCTCCTGGGCTGGGGGCTCGCCCTCCTCAAACCGGGGCCATGCGGTCGCCGGCGCGCCCCCCGCCGCCTTGCTCCGGGCACGTCGGCGCGCCGCCTTACGCGGCCGACCGGCGGGAGCGTTTGAGCACTCGAAGGCCGCGCCATGTGACACGATCTTCCTAGCCGCCCACGCCGCCGCGGCCACGGTCGCGTTGCTCGCCGGATTCCTCGCCACCGCACGCGGCGCGCCGTTCAGGACCTACCTGTGGTCGCTGGTCGCGTTGGAGGTGTCCCTGGTCCTGGCGGTCGCCGCGAAATGGGCGGGGATCGGAGTGGCTGCCCAAGTGCTGTTCGCCGCCTTCGCGACGCTTGGCCTGTACATCGTGTGGCGCGCCGACCAAGCCCGTCGGACGCAGCCCAAGGGCTACGAGGGGCCGTCGGCGAGCTACATCGCACACGTCGGGTTCACCCTCGTCGCCCTGTTCGACGCATTCATCGTGATCCTCGTGCTCAATCTGGGCGCGCCCGCCTGGCTCGTCGCAGCGGCAGGCGTCCTGATCGCGGTGGCCGGACACTTCGCCCTCCGCGCCGCCCGCGAACGGCTCGTCGAATCGACGGCGGGCGCCTTGGTCTCCTCACGGCTTCGGAGGAAGTGAGCGCGCGTACGCGACGCCGCGCGTGACCCAGGGCTCGAGCTGGCGCTTGGTACGCACGCCTTCCGCGTCGATTCGCAACCAGCCCTGCATCGCACGGCCTCGCATCTCGAATGGCCCGGCATGCGGCTTGCTGACGAGGGCATCAGTCTGCGCGGGGTCCACGCGCACCATCAGGCCGCCTTGGCCGCTGGCTGCGACCGACATGTTTCCGCCGACGAGGAAGGCCAACCCCCCGAACATCCGCTTCTCGGTGACATCAGGGTCGTCGGCGATCAGCTCACGGATGCGGTTTGCGAGATCTTCGTCGTACGCCACGCGCCGCCTCATCGCCTACCCACGAAAAGGGCGAAACCACGCGGCTGACCTCGCTCCCGCTTTCGACTGCGGCGTGCTCAGGTCGGCCCGAAGCGTCCCCGGGACGTCAGAGGCGTGCGTTGGACGACGCCGGGAGGTACCTAGGGGTGAGCGACGGGACTCGAACCCGCGACCACCTGGACCACAACCAGGAGCTCTACCAGCTGAGCTACGCCCACCAGGACGGGCTGAATCTAGCAGCGGCACCGGATCTGTCGCCGCCGCGCAACCTGAGCCGTCGTGGACCTATCTCCGTCGAGCTGCCTCGCTGATCACCTGTGGCTCCACGTTCTGCACCCGCGCAAGGCCCTGGAGGCGCGAGAGACCCCGCAGCGCGTCCGCGATCTCGCCGCTGCTGGCGCGCACCCAGGCCGCATGTGGTGCATAGCGAAGGATCTCCTCCACCAGGTAGCCCGCTCTCGCGAGCTCGTCGCGCTGATGGTCTGCGACCACTCCCTCGCTGAAGCGCACGAGGGCGCGCCCGGTGGGCACGACCACGCCGCCCCCCGGGACCCGGCGGTACACGGGCCCCAGGACCGCATCCTCGACGCTCTCGGCCGCACGGCTTTCCGCCGGCTCGACCGAGATGGCGCCACCCTCGACAGTGGCCGCCGTCGGGCCCGGCGCCCCCCCGTGGTGGATGGCGACCAGATCCTCAGCGAGCTCGTAGGTGCAGCGGCCGCGCTCGCTGCTGGCCGGGAGCGTGCGGGGCGCGGAGCGTGCGGATCGCGGAGGGCCCACCGTCCCATTCTTGCGCGAGGCTCCGGTCCCTTGCCAGCGGACAGCAATGAGGAGAGAATGGGGACGAAGGCGGTCCTGTGGGCCGCGTAGCGATCCAAGGAGGGATTCTCAATGGTGTCCTGCCGCTTCGGAGGGAGCAACGGTGCCGAGCTCCGGCTCGAGGACCAAGGTGACCTCGTCGTCGTCCGTACCCATCGCCGGGGAGCTCGCCACGATGTCTCCCCGTTGTCCCGCCAGAGCCGTGCCGCAGGTGCGCAGCTCACGCCCCTCTTCGGGTTCGCCCCGGCCGGGGTGGGTGTGTACCAGGCGCCCGGGGGGCGCGCGAAGGAGCTCGCCGAGACGCTGAATGCCGATTCCGGCGTGCAGTTCGCCGGGCGGGGGCTGCGCGATCAGCATGGGGCGCCCGTGGTCTACACCGAGAACCTGTTCGTCAAGTTCGTCGACGCCGCGCAGCCATCGGAGTGCGAGGAGGCCATCGGCGCTGCGGGCCTCTCGGTCAGGCGCCCCCTGAGCTATGCCACCAACGCGTACTTCGTCGCCGGCCCCGAAGGGATCGGTCGGGGGATCTTCTCGCGCGCCGCGGAGCTGCTGGAGCGCGAGGACGTCGAGCTGTGCCATCCCGAGCTGGTGCGTGAGGTCGGCTGGAACGCCGCCTTTCCCGAGCAGTGGCATCTTCAGCGCACGGTCGTCGACGGCACGGCGGTCGACGCGCATGCCAACGTCACCGCCGCCTGGGAGCTGACCCAGGGCGAGGATGTGCTGATCGCCATCGTCGACGACGGGGTCGACATCGACCACGAGGAGTTCTCGGCCTCCGACAAGGTCGTGGCATCGCGCTCCGTCTCGCCGCCCCGTTCCGACGACTCGCGCCCGAGCGAAGGCTCCAACCACGGGACCGCCTGCGCAGGGGTCGCCTGCGCCGACGGCTCCCAGGGGGCGAGCGGCGTGGCACCGAAGGCCCGGCTGATGCCCATTCGCCTGCAGTCAGGCCTCGGCTCCCAGGACGAGGCCGATGCCTTCGTCTGGGCGGCCGAGCATGGCGCGGACGTCATCTCGTGCAGCTGGGGGCCCGTCGATGGCCGCTGGTGGGACCCCGACGATCCGGTGCACCAGCAGGTGGTGCCTCTCCCCGACTCCACCCGCCTCGCGATCGACTTCGCCGTCGAGCAAGGTCGTGACGGCCGAGGCTGCGTGATCACCTGGGCCGCGGGCAACGGCAACGAGAGCGTCGACAACGACGGCTACGCCGCCTACGAGAAGGTCATCGCGGTGGCGGCCTGCAACGACGGTGGGACCCGAAGCGCCTACAGCGACTACGGCGACGCCGTCTGGTGCTGCTTTCCGAGCAACCACGGAGAGCCCTCGCTGACCGCGGGGATCTGGACCACCGACCGCAGCGGCGCGGAGGGGTACAACTCGGGCGACTCGACGCTCGGCGACGACGCGGGTGACTACACCAACTCCTTTGGGGGAACGTCGAGCGCCTGCCCCGGCGTCGCGGGGGTCGCCGCCCTCGTCCTGGCCCACAACCCGGAGCTGTCCTTCTCCGAGGTGAAGGAGGTCCTGCGCGCCTCGTGCGATCGCATCGACGACTCGCCGGGGGAGTACGACGACGAGGGCCACAGCCCGCAATACGGCTTCGGACGCGTGAACGCCGAGGCCGCGCTCGAGCGCGCGAGGCAGGCCGCTGCTTCGGCACCTGCGTGACGGTTCCGGGGGCCGTGGACGCAGCTACCGGTCCGCGCCGCACGCGCGACGCCGCGCCGTGATCACGCACCGGCGGCGACGAAGCGCGCCCTGATCTCCCACGGGTCGCGCACGAGAAGCCCGCCGCCTGCCGCGTGCTCGACGACGGCGTCGGCCGCGGCGGCCCGGGCGCGGACCGCCTCGACCTCCTGCGCTGCCTCGAGCACGATCGTCCACTCGCGCACCCCGACGGTGCCGGCGGGGGCCGGGCCGACGCCCTGGCCCTGCCAGACGTTGAAGCCCAGGTGGTGGTGATATCCGCCGGCGGACACGAAGGCGGCGGTCCCGCCGAGAACCTGCATCAGCTCGAAGCCCAGCACGTCGCGGTAGAAGGCCAGCCCCTCGCCGATGTCGCCCACGTGCAGGTGGACGTGGCCCATGACCAGCCCGGACGGGACGAGCGGCGGGGCACCGTCGCCGTCGGCGACCTGCAGCAGGTCGCGCAGGTCCAGCGCCGCCGTGAACATCCCGACGCGCGCTCCCGGCGCCTCGGGCGCGGGCCACTGCGCGCGCGGTCGGTCGGCGTAGAGCTCGATGCCGTTGCCGTCGGGATCCGCGAGATACAGCGCCTCCGAAACGCCGTGGTCGGCTGCGCCCGACAGTCGCGTGCGGGCGGCCACCAGGCGGGCCAGCGCGCCGGCCAGCTGGGTGCGGTCGGGGTACAGGAGGGCGAGGTGGAAGAGGCCTGCGTGCCGACCGGCGGGCCGAGCGCCCGGCTCCTCGACGAGGCGCAGGAGATCCTCCTCACCCGCCCCCATCGCTGCCCGCCCGTCCTCGCGGCGGTGGACCTTCAGGCCCAGGGACTCCTCGTAGAAGACCAGCGACCGGCCAAGGTCGGCGACGCTCAGCTCGACGGGCCCCAGGCGCAGCGCGGCGGGCAGGGTCGCGGTCGGCGTGCTCATGGCAATCCAAGCTCGCCGCGCAGGGCCTCACGCAACCGACCGGCGATGAGCATGCCACGCGATGACGGCCGCTGCCCGCTCAGCGTCGCGACGGTGACCAGCCGTACGGAGGAGGTCAGCAGCACCGCCTCGGCCGGCTCGAGGCGCTCGAGGACCACCGGTTCCTCGCTGGCCTCGAGGCCAGCGCGCTGAGCGACCGCGGGCAGCGCGGCACGCATCACCCCGGCCAGCAGGCGACCGTCCGCAGGCGGCGTCATTAGCCGGTCGCCCTCCAGCAGCCAGACGTTGGCCCACGCGGCTTCGAGCACCGCGCCGTCGAGATCGACGAGGAGCGGGCATGCGCCGTGGCGCGTCGAGCAGGCGTCGACGAGCCGGCGGTCGGCCCACTTGTGCTCGCCCAGGCCGCCGGGGAGGAGGAGCGGCGCCAGCGCCACGGGATCGTCCGAGCCGAGGACCGCGGGCTCCGCGGGTTGCACGTCCCAGGTGAGGCAGTCGTCGCCGGGGGCGACCGTGATGCGCAGGCGCGCCCACGCCCACGGTGCGTCAGCGGCACGGCGGCGCACGCGCGCGCCGAGCCCGGACGGCGGCGATGCGCCCAGCACCGTGCGCGCGCTGTGCGCCAGGCGGGCGAGATGCGCATCGAGGGCAAGCGGCGTGCCGTCGCGCACGGCGAGCGTCTCGATCAGTCCCAGCGCAGGATCGGGGCGCGGACCGCCGGCCCAGGGAAGCGCGGGCTTGGACTCTCCAGGGGCGGTGGCCGCAGATGGCCCGGGCGGTCGCGTGGCGAGCGCGCCCGACGAGGGAGCACCGCGAGGATCCGGCTCGGGCAGCTCGGCGCCGAGCGCGCGCGCCAGCGGGGCGGCCTTGCGCCACGCCTCACACACCTCGGCGTCGGGGTCCGAGTCGGCCACGATCCCTCCCCCCGCCCCCAGCCACACACGCTCGCCGCGCACCTCGAAGGTTCGGATGGCGACGTTCAGCTCGAGCCCGGCCGCCGGACTGGCGTAGCCGACGGCGCCCGTGTACGTCTCGCGGCCGGTGGCCTCCAGCGCGGAGATGACCTCCAGCGCCTGCACCTTGGGCGCCCCGGTCACCGACCCCGGCGGGAACGCGGCGCGCACGAGGTCGGCATCGGTCACGCCCTCGCCCAGCTCGCCCTCGACCGTGGAGACCAGGTGCCACACGCCGGGGTGAGCCTCGGCGTGAGGCGGGCGAGCGGCGATCGACCCGTAGCGGCAGACCCGCCCCAGGTCGTTGCGCATCAGGTCGGTGATCATCACGTTCTCCGCCGCGTCCTTGGCCGAGACCGTGAGATCGTGACGCTGGGCCCCGGCGCGGACGGGATCGTCGCTGCGCGGCGCGGTGCCCTTGACGGGCCGGGTCTCGACACGCGCGCCGGCGCGGCGCAGGAAGAGCTCGGGCGAGAGGCTCATCACCGCGCCGCCGGGCAGGTCGAAGAACGCCGCGTAGGCGGGGCGCAGTCGCGCCCGCGCCGTGGCGAACGCGTCGATCGCCGCCCCGCCCAGGCGACCTTCGAAGCGCAGGCAGAGGTTCGCCTGGTAGATCTCCCCCGCGGCGATCCGCTGCAGGCAGGCGGCAACCGCGGAGCGGTGGCCGACGTAGCCCGGTGGCCGGGGCGCCAGACCCTCGAGCTTCCATGGGCGTGGACGGGCGGGCGGGCGCAGGCGCTCGGCCAGGAGCGCCAGGCGATGCTCCAGCGCCTCGCGCCGGTCGGGCGTCGGCAGCGCCTCGAACCACCAGCGGCCCTCGGAATCCCGGCGCAGCAGGTGGTCGTAGTAGGCGAGTGACGCGGCGGGCAGCGGATCGGGACGCGGCGGCCCGGGCGTGAGGCGCTCGATCGCTCCACCCACGGCGAAGCCCAGCCAGCCGAACCAGCCGCCGCCGACAGCTGCCTCGCGCCCCTCACCGGCCGCGCCGCGCGACTCCTCGAGCACGGCCAGGGCCGCGTGCGCGCCGGTCACCACGCGCAGCGGCTCGGAGCCCACCAGCGCTCCGCCACCGGCCCAGTCGCCCACCAGCGCGAAGGGCCGGCGATCGTCGCGCAGGGCCAGCAGTGCCTGCTCGGGGGTGACGTCGAGCTCGAGAGCCACCCGCACCACCCCCGCCCCCGAGCGGCGATCCGGCGCCGGCGACGTCCTCGCGCTCTGCACGCCAAGACCGTACCGACCTCGGTTGGGCGCTCTCGGCGGGGCCGCCCCGCCGCGCCAGGAACCTGCTCGGCAAACCCGGCGCGCACGGCCGGCCATCGGCCCTGCCGGTGGCGACGTCTAGCACCGCCTCGCGTGCCCTCACCTCCGCCAGCTCGTCGGAGCCCTCGACGAGCGCGAGCCTACGCGCCGCTTTGCTCGACCACGCCGTCCGGCGCCGCCGCACGCCTCCGCAGGACTCGAACCTGACGATCGCCGCTCGCACCGCCTCGGTCAGGTCGTAGCCCGACCGAAAAGCGGATGCGCCCTTCGCGGCACCAGTCCAGGCGGCTACCGGCGGAAGTAGTGCCCGGCACTGGTCAGCCGCCAAGCGCCGTCCTCGCACACGGCCAAGCCGCTTTCCTCGAGCTCGCGAAGGCCCCGAAGAAAGTCGCCCTCCTGGATCGAGTAGTCCAGTGGGCCGGACGCCATGGCCTCGGGCGTGTTGCGATTCGGATCCTGGTTGAGACTCATCCTGGCCATGCGCGCCGGGCTGCTCAAGACGTGGTCATTCATCGGACGCAGACCACCGACGCGCCGAATGGGCACCACCGCCAAGGGCGCGATCACCACAACGCCATCCCGATACCGCCGACGATGACAACGAGCGGAGTCTACCCGGGCAGCAGGCGGGCGGCCATGCCTACACCCACGCCGGCCGCGCCGCTTGCATGCCCTCCGGCTCCTCTCATCGAGCCGTGGAGTTGCGCGTTCAGCGAGCGTTGTGCTCGTCGGACCTGCTGGTGAGCCGACCCCCGCCGACCGTGGCGGCGATGACCAGGGCGCCAGCGACGAGGATGACGTCCTTGAGGACGTATTGGCCCTCGAGCGTCGGTGCGCCGTGCGGGCCGTCGAACAGGCGCGCGGTGAGCAGCACCAGCGGCGACAGGATGCCGATCAGCTGGACTCCCAGCAGGTAGACGGCGCCGCGCAGCGCCCGTCCGCTGATCAGACACAGCCCGATGATGCACTCCACCGTCGCCACGAGCACGAGCGCCACAGCCCCGGGAACGATTCCGAAGGTCAGGACGTCGATCGTCTTCTCGACCAGACCCTGGGCCGGGCTGACGCCAGGGAAGAACTTCAACGCACCGAAGGCGAGGAAGACGGCGCCCATGCTCACGCGCAGGATCGCGATGCTGTGGGCGATCAGCCAGCGCTGAGCGCCTGCCTCGATTTCGTGCAGTCGCGCAGCCACGCCACCCGCGCTCGGCGCGTCCCCAAGGCGCGGACGGACCGGGCGTGCGGCGACGGGCAAACGGCGGGCGATCACGCCCGGGACTGGTGATGCAGACATCTCGATTCCCTTCGATGGTGAGTGTTCGGACAAACGGCAACGAGACTGTCTGCGATGGGCATTGCTGGAGGGCTGTCGACAGGCTGGCGCAAACCGGCTGAGATGTTGGGGTGCGCGCGGCGGGCCTCGAGGGGAGGGCAAGCTGGTCGCGGCGGTCGAGTTGGGATGGCGGATCGCCGAGCTGTACGCGCTCGTGGACGACACCGGCGAGCCCTCGAGCGACACGCTGCTGCCGGCGCACAGCAGTTTCGAACCCGCGGATCAGGTCGAGCTTCAACTGCGGGCCGCGGCGGGGAACGCGCGCCGGGCGGGAGTCAACTCCCAGAGCCCCTCACTCGAACGGCTCAGCGCCGTGGTGTCCGCCCTCGTGGCCATCACCGGTTCGGTCGGGCTCACCAAGGCGTCGGTCCTGCTGGCGATACGGGGGCGCATGCATCAGGGGTCGGAGCTTCTGTGGAACCGGGCGGTCGTCCAGAAGGTGGCCAGCCACCTCGATGAAGACCGCGCTTGCGCGTGTCGACACATCGAAGGAGGCAGCATGGCCCGTCACCGCTTCGACGCGACCTCGGAGAAGCCGCACATCAAGGACGTCAAGCGGAGGAGGGGGCTCGAGCGGCCTGCGGTGTGCCGTCCTGCACGTCCGTTGGGGGTCCGGCGTACGTGTCGAGGGCAGGCGGGTTGTAGTCCGGCATCTCCCGCCGCCGACGATCGGCGCTCGAAGCCAGCGACATGGCCGAGCCGTCTGGATCGGTGAGCGAGCGCGGGTGGCGAGGGAGCAGCAGGTAGAAGCCCTTGCGTGATTCGTGCATCGTCCCCAGGGCGTTGGGCGCGATGTGTGCGCCCAGCCGCCTGCGCTCCGGGTCGATATGCCCCTCCGCAAACACGAAGTGATCCGGCTCGAAGGCCAGGCCACAGGCGCGGGCGCGGTCGACCAGCCATAGCAGCGCGATCTCCGCCAGCTCAGGCTCGCGGTAGCCGCCACCCACGTCGGCATGGACGCCGGCGAACCAGACCTGCTCGAGCGTCTGCTCGGTCGCATGGTGCTGCTGCTTCCAGAGCGTGGGGCGAAAGGAGCCGCGTTGCTCGTCGATGGCAAGCGCCTGATAGGCGAAGCGCACCCGACTGCTGAGCGCGGTGTCATGGAACCCCCAGAGCTTCTCCGCGAAGGGGAAGCGCACCCCGTCGATGGGGATCCCCAGGGCGCCGACCGTGTCCCAGACGCCCACGAAGCGGATGTCGGTCTCCTCATGGGAGTACATCCGCCTGAAGATCCGAGCCTCGATGTTGTTCGGGCGGGTGCGGTCTGCCCGTGCGCGGTAGAGGCGGTAGGCCTCCTTGATGCGGTCGACGTGCTGGAGACGCAAGATGCCGGAATTCCGCACCAGCCCGACGGTGCTGCGTGCCGTGAAAGCCCCTCGGCTGAAGCCGAAGAAGTAGAGCTCGTCCCCGGGCCGGTAATTCTCGACCAGGAAGCGGTAGCAGTCGCGGACGTCCCGGGAAAGGCCAAAACCGAAAGCACCGCCGCGCAAGCGCTCGAAGCGCCGAGTGCCGACGCCCGGGTGGTAGAAGAGGAGCTGAGGATCGCCTTCGTTGTCCTGGGCGGCCACGCCCAGAGCGACCTTGGTCACGTTGGTGGGCGCGCCGACACCGTCGCGGAGCTGATCGGGTCGGTTCCAGGTCCCGTCACAGCAGATCACCAGGCGCCTGGTCATGGGCTCATGAGCAGCGATCCGCGTTGCGGGGCGCGCCTCGAGAAGAACCGCGCCCGGGTTCCTTCTCGGTGCTGTCGGGCCCGCGGCCCGCACGCCTGCGGGCGAACAGCGCCGATTGCGCCGCTGCCGTCACGTACTCCGGCACCGGGTCCTGCGTGTCTGCCAGCTCACGCAGACGCTGGAGCAGCGCCTCTTCGTGGTGGGTCGGGACTACGGGCGGGTCGTCGGCCATGACCGGTGCCGGCACGCTACGTCGTGAGTAGGTGGCGGTGGCGTTCCTCGAGCTCCGCCGTGAGCAGCGGGGCGTTCATGGCGCGGGTCCGCCCGAGCGCGGAGCGCACGTGTCGCGTCGCCAGCGCCCGGTCGCCCCAGGTGCCGGCCAGCAGCGCGAGGTAGCCCTCGACGGGGCCCCAGAAGGACGAGTAGGCGACGACGACGTTGCGATGCGCGTGTGGGCTGAGGGCGGCGTAGAGGTGCCGGGCCCGCCCGGTGTCGCCCAGCTTCGCGCACAGCTCGCTGAGAAGGGCCACGGTCGTCAGCCAGAACATCCCGTGGGCGAGCGCATCCGTGCCCGCGGCCAGCTCGCCCTCGTAGATCGCTCGGGCCGCGTCCTCGTCGCCGGCCTCGGCGTGCATGAGCGCGAGAGCGCTGGGCCATCCCGTCCCGCGCGCACCACCGCGGGCAAGGCGCTCGGCGATCGGCGTGAGCTCGGCGAGGCGACCCTGGCGCCGGCGCAGCATGAGGAGCTTCGCAGCCCAGGTGCTCACGGCGTCCTGCGTGGAAGCGCGCTGCCCGTGGCGCAGACACTCCTCCGCGCAGCGCTCGGCCAGCTCGACATCCCCGGCCAGCTCAGCCAGGGTCCCCCGCCAGCCCACCGCGATGCTGTCGAAGAGCGGCTGGCGCAACTCCTTGGCCAGCGCCTCGAGCTGGAGTTGCTCGCGTGCGGCCTCCTCGAGGTCGCCGGCCTCGAGGAGGTCGTAGAGCCGCCACTGGTGGCGCTCGGCCGACAGCTCACGATGGCCGCTGTCGAGGTGCATGAGCTCGTCGCTCAGCGAGAGGCGCTCGTCGAGGTGGCGCAGGTCGAGCAGCGTGACGTGGCGAGCCAGGAGCGCGGCGACCAGCACATCCGGGTCGCCCAGCCGTCGTGCCATGGCGACGGCCTCGGCGCTCAGGGCGGTGGCCCGCTCGTGCTCTGTGGGGAAGGCGAGGTTCTCGGCCAGCCGGGCGAGCAGGAGGGCGTGCAGCGGGCTGTCGGTGGGGTCGAGCGCGGCGACGGCCTCCTCCAGCAGCTCGCGGTAGCGCGAGCCCGCGTAACCCGCCTCCCAGTACCGGGTGCCTAGCCCCAGGGCGGCCCGCGCGAGCTGCTCAGCCGCGCCCCGCCTGGCCGCACAGTCCGCGGCGGTCAGGAAGGTGCTGCGGGCCTGGTCGTCGCCGGCGTGCCACTGGACACGCCCGAGGGCCAGAAGCGCCTCGCAGCGCCCCGCCTCGTCGTCGTCCTCGAAGAGCGTCAGAGCCCGGCGGAAATGCTCGGCGGCCTCCTCATAGGCGAGCAGGTCGGTAGCGCGCTGGCCCGCGGCGAGCGCGTAGCGCCGGGCCGGGCCGGGCCCGGCGAGGTGACGCGCGAGGTGAAAGTGGTGGGCAAGCTCGGCGGGGTTGACGGTTTCGCGACTTGCGAGCCCCTCGAGGGCCTCGGCCACGCGGTGGTGCAGGCGAACGCGGCGGCTCGCGGTGAGGTTGCTGTAGAGGACCTCGCGCACGAGGGCGTGAGAGAACGCGAACACGTCGATGCGCTCGGACACCTCGAGCACGAGCCCGCCGGCCATGCTCTCCTCCAGCGCGGACATGACCTGCTCGGGGGCGGCGTCGACGAGTTGCTCGACGACGCCCAGACGGAAGTCCCGCCCGACGACCGAGGCGGCGGTCAGTACCTCGGCCCCGAGAGGCGAGAGATGGCGCACGCGGCGGGCGATGACCTCGGCAACGCCCTCGGGGACTCCCAGCCGCTCCAGGGCCTCCTCGGTCGCCGCCTCCTCGATGGGCAGCTCGGAGTCGAGCAGGGCACGCAGCGTCTCCTCGATGAAGAAGGCGTTGCCCTCGGTCTGCTCGCGCAGGCGCCGGACGAAGCCCGGGGTGACGTCCCTCCCCAGGCGGTCGGCGACCAGCGCCTGGGTGTCGCTCTCGTCGAGGCCGTCGAGGCTCAGACGGTCGTAGCGCCGCTCCCTGCGAAGGTCGGCCAGCAGGTCGACCAGAGGGTGGTCGCCGCCCACCTCGACGTGGCGGAACGTGCCTAGGACGAGCACGTTCGCAAGCTGGGGGTGGCGAAGCAGATGGCGCAGGAGCAGCAGCGTCGGCTTGTCGGCCCAATGCAGGTCGTCGAGGACCAGCAGCAGCGGCCACCGGCGCCCCGCACGGTTGACGAGGGCGACGACCGCCTCGAAGAGCCGGTAGCGCAGCGTCTCGTCGTCGACGACGGTGGGCGCGGCGGTCGAGTCGACGCGTGGAGCGAAATCGGGCAGGAGGCGGCTGAGCACGGGGCGCTCGCGCTCCGCGTCCCCCGCGAAGTCTGCCCCCCCGTGCGCGAGCAGGTGGCGGAGAGCCTCGACGAACGGCTGGTGGGGAAGAAGGGCGTCCTCGTCGGCGCGCCCGTAGAGCACCGCTGCGCCATCGGCGTGGACCTCCTCGGCGAACTGGGCCGCCAGACGGGTCTTGCCCACGCCGGCCTCACCGACGAGCAGCACCAATCGCGTCTGCCCCGCGCAGCTCTCTCGCCAGCGTGAGCGCAGCCGCGCCACGCACGGCTCGCGGCCGACGAACGCGCCGTCGACCATCGCGGGGGTGATCGCCGGCAAGGGGACGACGCTGGGCCCGGCCACGGGCGCCACCGGTGGCGGCGCCGGTGGGCTCTCGTGCAACAGGCGGCCGTGCAGGCTCATCAGCGCGGCGGACGGGCGGGCGCCAAGCTCTTCACGCAGGAGCACCCGCACGCGCTCGAAGGTGCGCAGGGCCTCCGCGACGTCTCCGCGGCGCGCCTGGGCCTCCATCAGCAGCGCGTAGCCCCCCTCCCGGAAGGGCTGTCGCTCGATCAGCGCGCCGGCCGCGCGCTCGGCTGCGGCGAGCTTGTCTCCCCCCAGCTCGACGCCCGCTCGCGCCGCGGCCTCGAGGGCCCGTCGCTCCAGCTCGCCCAGGTGTCCGCGCCAGGTCTCGAGCCATTCGCCCTGGTGGCCGGAAAGGAGGGGCTGGACGAGCAGCGCCAGCGCGGCCTGGGCCGCGGAAAGGGCGGTCGCGGGATCGTGGTCGGCCAGGGCGCGCTCGGCGTGCTCGGTCTGCTCGTCGGCGTCGTGGACGTCGACCTCGGCCCCGGGCGGAAGCTGCAGGACGAGTGAACCGCGCCCGGTGATCAGGTCGGGTCCCAGCGCTCGCCGGACCTTGGCCAGCACACTGCTGAGGGCTGCTTCGGGGGCGGCCGGAGACGCGCACGGCCACAGGACGTGGGCCAGCTCGTCGCGGTCGAGGGGACGGGGGCGGTTGAGGACGAGGGAGGCAAGCAGGGCCCGACCCTGCCGCCCGGGCAGCTGCGCGGTGACGTTGCGGCCGGCGATCTCCACGCGCAGCTCGCCGAGCAGCTCGATCCTCAGGGGTGCGACGAGCGAGGTGGTCAGGGGAGCGGCGTCCTCGGCGAGGCGGGTGCTCATCGCCTGCGCCAGTCGGTTCTCGTCATGGTCACGAGATACGGACGGTCACGCGCGGGCACGTTGCGATGCAGGAGGTCCGAGAGGTTGCGCGTGGTGCGGATCGTGTTCCAGCCCAGCGGCGAGAACGTGCGGGGATGGAACACCCGCGGGGCCAGGAGGGGATTGGTCAGCGCCTGTGAGAAGGCGTCGACGCCGACCATCCGCCCGATGAGCGAGGGGAGCACCGAGCTGGGGCGCGGGTCCTCGGCAAAGAGCCCGACGTAGAACTCGATGCGCTCGACGCGCTGGTAGCACGAACGCAGCCCGTCTCGGACCCGGGGGTCGCTGGAGATCTGATCGAAGTCGGTGACGCGCGGGAAGCGGCAGTGCTCGCGGTAGTCGTTGTAGGGGGCCAGCGCGACGGCACGGCCCTTCCTGATGCTGCTGGCCTCGGCAGCGAGCAGGTAGGGATCCGTGTTGAACAGGCCGACGCGCCCCGCGGGCTGGCTCGCTGCCTCCTCGAACAGTCGCCCGAGACCGTGCTCGACCACGAGCGCGGGATTGAACGCGGTCTGCTCGATCGTCCGCTGGCGCCCACCGACCGTCAGGCTCGAAGGAATCAGGCTGTGCCAGCGGTAGAGCAGGTTGAACTCGCTGGCCATTCGGTTCGTGCGCATCCACCGCGCGCGCTGGTGACCGCTCGTCCCATCCAGGAAGAAACGGAACAGGTAGGGAGTGATGTGGTTGATGTACTCCTCGATCACGATCTTGATCAGGACGACGATGAGGATGTTGCGCGCGGTCTGGAACAGCCGCTCGTCGTCCCACGTCGGGTGCTCGCGGCCCAGCTCCCTGGCGAGGCGGTTGTGCTCGCGCAGGAACAGCACGTTGAGCAGCACGTGGCCGATCTGGACGTTCGCCGTGTCGGTGCCGATCGCGAACAGGTCGCCCCTGCGCTCTGCGGGGACCTGCTCCTCCCTGGCCACCGTGATGGAGGGAAAGCGCTTCGTGCCGTCGGCGTACAGGTAGGGGGGGAACTCCTCGCCGTTGAGCGTCTGGCTCTTCAGAAGACCCAGCTCACCCGCGCGTAGCTCCTCGGTCGCCTGCTCGGTCAGGCCGTAGATCTGGCACAGATCGATCTCGTGCGTGGATTCGTTCTTCCTCGGATCGGGCTCCTGCGCCCGGTCGCTGCGCAGGAAGCCGTCCGTGAACCACTGCGCGAAATAGGCGAACAGGACGGTCGACTTCGGGCACAGGACCGTCTCGGCCGATCGGCGGAACAGCTCGGCGGTTCGCTCGGGGCTGGGCAGGTTGTCGAGCCCGTCGAGCACCGGCCCGAGGTGGCGCCCGTCGTAGCGCCGGTCGGTGAGCGAGGCCCAGGAGGTGTAGGGGGCCCTCGTGCTCAGCGGATCCGGGCGCGGGGGCACCTTCGCGATCGCACGGTCCACGAGGCGGCCGTTCGCCATGCGCCTGAGCAAGCCGTTGGCCTGGACCAGGTTCCAGAACGGCTCGAAGCGAGTGGTGAACAGGAACTCCGCCCGGTTCGCGAGCCCGTCCTTGGCGGTCTTGCGGGTGGCCGTCCTCATGCCTGGAAGCTCTACCAGGACCGAGCGTTGCCGTGCCAAAGCTTTTTCTTCCTCTTCGATCGGAACGTCCTCATGCCGATAGGAGGCGGCCCCCGGCGTCCTGATACGCGGCATTCCAGGTTTACGCCAGGATCTCGGAAACCTTTCTCCAAGCCCACGCCAACGCCCCCGCCGGACAGTGCCCGTCGTGCTTCCCAAAGGGCCCATGGAGGGGTTGAGATGACAAGCCTGCTGATGCGGGACGCGAGAACCGACGCTCGCGCCCGTCTGACCTCCCACGCGATCCGCGAACTCGTCGAGGGCGCGGCGTCCGGCGACGAGCATGCCTGGCAGGAGCTCGTCGACGAGTTCGGTGGCCTCGTGTGGGCGGTGACCCGGGCGCACCGGCTCGGCGATGCGGACGCCGCCGACGTGGCCCAGACCAGCTGGTTGCGCCTGGTGGAGCACCTCGACCGGCTCGACGAACCGGCCCGAGTAGGCGCCTGGCTTGCGACCACGGCCCGCCGCGAATGCCTGAGGGTCCTGCGGCGCTCCGCTCAGCTCGTCCCCCACGGCGACGAGCTGCCCGAGCCCGCCGATGATGCCCCCGCCCACGACAGCGCACTGCTCGCACAGGAGCGCGACGCCGCGCTGTGGACGGCCTTCGCGCGCCTGAGCGACCGTGACCGGGCACTGCTGCGCATGCTCATGGCCGACCCCGCGCCGAGCTACGAGGAGATCGGCGCAGCCCTCGACATGCCCATCGGCAGCATCGGTCCGACTCGAGCGCGCGCCCTCCAGAGGCTGAGCCGGGCCGTCGAGCACCTGGGCCTGAGGGAGCGCGCCCGAGGCTAGTTGGTGTCCGTGAGCCGGCGGTCGCGTCGGTATCAGACCTGCTCCGCGCTGCTCTGTCTGACATCCAGGGCGGCCGCAGCGGCCGCCACTCACGCACCAGAACGCCAAGGAGCCTTGGCCGAAAAAGGAGACGTCGAGCATGCACTCGCGGCGCTTGGCAGCACGCCGGCTCAGGGAGGCCGCCGCCGAAGCGGCCTTCCTGCGCCCCCACCCCGAGCAGCGCAGCAACGGGGACGAGACCACCTACCCCAACCGGATCGCCAACTACAGCAAGGGGCTTCCGCACGACAAACTCGGCGAGGTCGAGCCCGGCCCCTACCGCGCGATGGTCAGAGCCCTCAACAGCACGCAGCCCGAGCACTTCGAGGAGATCCCGCTCGCCGGGCCGCGCAAGCTGACCAGCCCCCAGGCCGGCCTGGCGTTCGACCTCGAGGGGCCGGACGCGCAATCGCTCGCCATCCGGCCCGCACCGCGCTTTGCCAGCGCGGAGAACGCCGCGGAGATGGTCGAGCTCTACTGGATGGCCCTCCTGCGCGACGTGCGCTTCACCGACTATGAGAAGGACAGCCTCGCCTCCGAGGCGGCCAAGGAGCTCTCGGGTCTCACCGACTTCTTCGGCGCCAAGGACGCGGACGGGAAGGTCACGCCCAAGACGCTGTTTCGCGGCACCTCGCCGGGGGACGGCGTCGGGCCCTACATCTCGCAGTTCCTGCTTCGCGATTTCCAGTACGGGACGCTCAGGGTGACCAACCGCCAGCAGACGGTCCAGCCAAAGGTGGACTACCTCACCGACTACGACGCCTGGCTCGGTGCGCAGAACGGCGCCGAACTGGCCGGCACGGACAAGATCGACACCGAGACGCGGCGTTACATCCGCAACGGCCGCGACCTCGCCCACTACGTCCACTTCGACCAGCTCTACGAGGCCTACCTGAACGCCTGCCTCTATCTGCTGCAAAACCTGAAGGCCCCCGTCGACCCGGGAAACCCCTACGTCGCCTCCGAGACGCAGGACGGCTTCGCCACCTTCGGAGGGCCGCACATCCTCAGCCTCGTGACCGAGGTGGCCACGCGGGCGCTCAAGGCGGTCTGGTTCCAGAAGTGGGTCGTCCACCGCCGTCTGCGCCCGGAGGTCTTCGGCGGGCGCATCCACAACGAGAAGACCAAGAAGGCCGACTACCCGATCCATCCCCAGGTCCTCGACTCGGAGGCGCTGGCCCGCGTCTTCAAGGGCACGAAGCACTACCTCCTGCCCCAGGCCTTCCCCGAGGGCTCGCCCACCCACCCCGCCTACGGGGCCGGGCACGCCACGGTGGCCGGGGCGTGCGTGACGATCCTCAAGGCATGGTTCGACGAGTCCCACCCCGTCCCAGACCCGAAGGTCCCCAACCAGGACGGCACCAAGCTGGAGAACTACACGGGGAAGGACAAGGACAGGCTCACGGTCGGCGGCGAGCTGAACAAGATCGCCGCGAACATCGCGATCGGACGCAACATGGGCGGCGTCCATTGGCTCACGGACTACACGGAGTCGATACGCCTCGGCGAGCGGGTCGCCCTCGGGATCCTCGAGGAGCAGAAGGAAACCTACAACGAGGACTTCTGGTTCACCGTTCAGACCTTCGACGGGAACACCGTGACGATCTGAGGGACCGCATCTGCCAAAGAGGCGCCCCGGCCGACGCCGGGGCGCCCAGATGGTTGATTCCGAATCGGCGTGGTCGCGGCGGCGTGGCGGGCGCAGCAGGGCGTCGCACGTGGCCGCAGCTTTGGCATGGCTTCGCCGCCTGGCGGGTAGATGCACGCCAGGAGGTGATGTTGATGGTCGAACCGGACCGACCCCCGGATTATCCGCCCCAGAAGTCGCGGAGCGGCGGACTCCTCGGCCTGCTGCAAGCGCTCCTGTTCCCCGGTCCCTGGAGATGGGTCCTGAAGCAGGAGCCCCCGCCCAGCCGGTTCTATCCGGGTCAGCACATGCATGGCCTGGAGGATCACGATCTGGCGGAACGCGAGTTCACCCCGCCCCCGCGGGCCAGTGAATCCGGGCCCCCGCTGGATGACCGGCTCCTCAGATGAGGTCGCCCCCCGTCGTGTTGACCGCGAGGGCGTAGCTGGTCGCGCGAAGAAGCCGCCACACCAGCGCCCCGCCGCCCCCCCGCCCGCATCCGGGGCTGGAGTCGTCTCGTGCTATGCCGCGCTGCTGGACTCGTCCCAGCGTCGCTCGGGGTGCGCGGGAGGACGGCGGGGGGCGATGCGGTTCCCGACCTTCTTTTCACCCGCCGCCCATCGACCAGGGCGGTACTTGGCATAACAGACCGGCCCGCTCCTGCGCTCGACCCGAGAACACGTGGTCGGGAGAGGCGAAAGCGCCCGGCGTGCAGCCCCTTCGCAGCGCCCCCGGCAGGACTCGAACCTGCGACCCGCGGCTTAGAAGGCCGCCGCTCTATCCAGCTGAGCTACGGGGGCGGGAATCGGGGCGGCCGGATTCGAACCGACGACCTTCTGCTCCCAAAGCAGACGCGCTACCAGGCTGCGCTACGCCCCGCCGACGAAGGAATGTACGGATGCATGGCAATTGGCGCACACCAGCCGCACTTGGCGATGTCTTGGCGCCTCCTGAGTGGGATACCACGTCCGGATGGAAGAGGGCCGATCGAAACCGTGCGAGCGTTGAGGTTGGGTCATCCGTCCACTGACGGCCGGGGCAATGGAGGCGGTGGGCGGCAAGGGCCGATCCGGGGGATATGCCCACCACCCGACTCCTCCTCGCCGCCCTCCTTGCTCTCCTCGTCGTCCTCGCTCCGGCCGCCACCGCCGCTCCAGCCCAGGCCGCCGGCGGCTGCCGGGGTGCCGACACGGTGCCCGCCTCGGCGAGCGACCTGAGCCGTGCGCGCAGCGCGACGCTGTGCCTGCTCAACCAGGAGCGGCGCGACCGCGGGCGCGGCGCGCTCACGCGCAGCCGCCAGCTCGAGCGCTCGGCGCGCGCCTACTCCGAGAGGATGGTCAACGAGCGTTTCTTCGCACACGAGGGGCCCGACGGACGCGGCCTCGTGGAGCGCATCCGCGAGCGCACCGGCTACCTGGTCCGCACCGCGAGCTGGTCGGTAGGGGAGAACCTGGCCTGGGGCTCGGGCGGACGGGCGACGCCGCGGGAGATCGTGCGCTCGTGGATGAACAGCCCGGGCCACAAGCGCAACATCCTGAACCGGCGCTTCCGCCACCTGGGCATCGGCATCGCGCTGGGCGCGCCGCGCTCGGTGGGGGACGCTGGGGCGGCCACCTACACGACGCACTTCGGCCGGCGCGCACGGCGCTAGTGCCGGAGGGACCACCAGGCGCACGGCGACGGTAATCTTTCGCGCGTGGCCTGGGTCGAGCCGCTCCGCGCGCTGCACTACGACGAGGCGGTCGCCGGTCCGGCGCAGGCGCTGGCCTCGCCGCCCTACGACGTCGTCGACGACGCCCAGCGGGCCGAGCTGGCCGCGTGCTCGCCGTTCAACGCCGTCCACCTCGACCTGCCCGTCGACCCGGACGGTGGGGACCCGTACGCCCACGCCGCGCGCCTGCTCGACGAGTGGTGCGCCCAGGGCGTCCTGACGCGCGACCCCGAGGCCGCCCTGTGGGCGTTGCGCCAGGACTACACCGCCCCGGACGGGGCCCCGATGCGCCGCCAGGGGTTTCTCGCGCGGGTGCGCGTGGAACCCTACGGCGCCGGACGCATCCGGCCCCACGAGCGCACCCATCCGGGTCCCAAAGAGGACCGCCTGCGGCTCACGCGCGCCACGCAGGTCAACCTCTCCCCCATCTTCGCCCTCTACTCCGACGCCACCGGCGCCGCCCGCCAGGCGCTGGCGGCCGCCTACGAGGCCGAGCCCCAGGCCACGGTCACCGACGAGCAGGGCACCGTCCACCAGCTCTTTCGCCTCGCAGACCCCGCCGCGGTCACCGTGGTCACCGAGGCGCTGCGGCCCGCGGAGCTGCTCATCGCCGACGGCCATCACCGCTACGAGACCGCGCGCGTGTACGCGCAGGAGATGGACACGGCCGCCTCCGGCAGCGATATGGAGCGCCCCGAGGAGGGCGGCCACCACTGGGCCCTGATGTGCCTGGTCGCCCTCGAGGATCCGGGCCTGACCGTCTTTCCCACCCACCGCCTGGTGCGCGGCACCACCCCCGAGCAGCAGGAGGCGCTGGCCGCCGCCCTGCGCCGCGACTTCGACCTGGAGGAGGTCGCCCTGGAGGATGTGGCGCCCCCGCCCGGTGACGGCCTGCCCACCTTCGGCTATCTCGACAGTCAGCGGGTGCCGGAGGGGTCACGTGACCCCGCAGGCGGGCCCCGCGGGGCCTCCCCGCGCGCGTTCCACGCCACGCTCAAGGACCCGGGCATCGTCGACCGTGCATTCCCCGACCAGCCCGAGGCCTACCGCCGGCTGGACACCGCCGTGCTCGAGAGGCTGCTGCTCAGCGGCCCGCTCGGGCTGACCGAGGAGGCCATCGCCCACCTCGACGGGCTGGGCTACGCGCGCGACACCGACGAGGCTCGCGACCTCGTCGTGCGCGGCGACTACGACCTCGCCTTCTTCCTGCGCCCCGCTCCCGTCCAGCAGGTCCGCGACGTGGCCGCGGCGGGTGCCACCATGCCGCCCAAGAGCACCTTCTTCTTCCCGAAGATCCCGACCGGCCTCCTGTTCAACCCCCTCTCCGACCCGGAGTAAGATGAGCGACACGATGCGCGCCACCGCCCACCAGGTGAGCTCCTTCCGCCACTCCATCCGCGTGCGCGACCACCAGCTGGGCGTCGACGAGCCGCTGGACCACGGTGGCGAGGACTCGGCGCCATCCCCCCAGGAGCTGCTGGCCGCGAGCCTGGCCTCCTGCACGGCGGTCACGGTCGAGATGTACGCCAGCCGCAAGCGATGGGATGTCACCGGCGTCGAGGTCGACGTCGAGTACACCCCGGCCGAGCGGGGCTGTCCGACCAGGTTCGAGGTCGTGCTGCGCCTGCCCGAGGGCACCGACCCCGAGCGGGCCGAGCGCCTGCGCATCATCGCTGCCAAGTGCCCCGTGCACCGCACGCTGGACGGCGAGGTGATGTTCGCCGAGCGCGTGGAGTTCGGGAAGCCTCGCGTGGGCGCGGCCTGAGCGCCCCCGGCGGGAAACCCGACGTCGCCGCCCTGCAGGCGGCCCTCCTCGATCCCGCCGAGGCGCGAGAGCTTCCCGTCCACGGCCGTCATGCCTCGGCGGTGCTCGTGGCACTGTACGTTGAGGACGGCGCCCTGCACGCCGTGTTCACGCGCCGGCGCGGCGACCTGCGCCGCCACGCCGGGGAGATCTCCTTTCCGGGCGGGCGCCAGGACCCCGAGGATCCCAGCCTCGAGGCCACCGCCCTGCGCGAGGCCATGGAGGAGATCGGTCTGCCTCCCGAGGATGTCGCGCTGCTGGGGGCCCTGACACCGACGCCGACCGTGGCCACCAACTACGCGATCCACCCCTTCGTGGGCCTGATCGAACCCGGCACCGAGTGGACGCTCTCGCCCCGCGAGGTCGACGAGGTGCTCGAGGTGTCGCTGGCGGACCTGCGTGCGGGCTACGACCGCCGCCGCCTGGTGCGCCGCGGCGTCCCCTTTCGCACCGAGACCTACCTGGTGGGCGACCAGCTCATCTGGGGTGCCACGGCGCGAATCGTGGGCGACCTGCTCGACCGGCTCGCGCGTGGGTAGGATCTGCCCATGAGCACCACGACCGCCGACCTCAAGACCCTGGCCGCCCGCCTGCGCGTGGATGCCATCCGCACCAGCAACGCCGCCGGCTCGGGCCACCCCACGTCGTCCATGTCGGCCGCGGACCTGGCCGCCGTCCTCCTGGCCGACCACCTGCGCTACGACTTCGACGACCCCTCCAGCCCCTACAACGACCACCTCATCTTCTCCAAGGGGCACGCCTCGCCGCTGCTGTACGCCATGTACCGCGCGGCGGGAGCCATCGACGACGAGGAGCTGCTGACCTACCGCCAGCCCGGTAGCCGCCTGCAGGGCCACCCCGTGCCGGTGCTGCCCTACGTCGACGTGGCCTCGGGCTCGCTGGGCCAGGGCCTGCCGATCGGCGTGGGCCTGGCCCTGGCCGGCCGCGACCTCGACCGCCTGGCCTACCGCACCTGGGTGCTGTGCGGCGACAGCGAGATGGCCGAGGGCTCCATGTGGGAGGCCTTCGAGTACGCCGGCCACGAGAAGCTCGCCAACCTGACGGCGATCATCGACGTCAACCGCCTGGGCCAGACCGGCGAGACCCGCCACGGGTGGGACCTCGACGCCTACGCCACTCGCGCGCGGGCCTTCGGCTGGGAGGCGATCTGCGTGGACGGCCACGACCTGGAGGCCATCGACGCCGCTTACCGCGAGGCGGCGGCCAACGCGGATGCACCCACGGTGATCGTCGCCAAGACGCGCAAGGGCCGCGGCGTGCAGTCCGTCGAGGACCAGGAGGGCGCGCACGGCAAGCCGGTGCCCGACTCCGAGGATGCCATTGCCGAGCTGGGCGACCCCGAGGCGATCGTCATCACCGCGGGCTCGCCGTCCAATGGCCAGGGGCCGCACCGCTTCAACCCCGTGGGCGACGGCGACCCGCCGCGCTACGAGCAGGACGCCGACCCGGTGGCCACCCGCAAGGCCTACGGCGACGCGATCACCGCGCTGGGCCACGCGCGCGGCGACGTGGTTGCCCTCGACGGCGAGGTCTCCAACTCCACCCACGCCGAGGAGTTCGCCGCCGCCCATCCCGAACGCTACTTCGAGATGTACATCGCCGAGCAGCAGATGGTCGCCGCCGCGGTGGGGATGCAGGTGCGCGGCTGGACGCCCTACGCCTCGACCTTCGCCGCCTTCCTCAGCCGCGCCTACGACTTCGTGCGCATGGCCGCCATCTCACGCGCCAACCTGTGCCTGTGCGGCTCGCACGCCGGCGTGTCCATCGGCGAGGACGGCCCGTCGCAGATGGCGCTCGAGGACCTGGCCTCGCTGCGCGCCGTGGGCGGCAGCACGGTCCTGTATCCCTGCGATCCCAACCAGACCGCCCGTCTGGTGGAGGCGGTGGCCGACCGGGAGGGCATCTCCTACATCCGCACCACGCGCGGCAAGTACCCCACCCTCTATGCCCCCGACGAGCAGTTCCCCATCGGCGGCGCCAAGGTGGTGCGCTCCTCCGCGAACGACCAGGTCGCCCTGATCGGCGCCGGGGTGACGGTGCACGGGGCTCTGGAAGCCGCCGAGACCCTCGAGGGTGAGGGCGTCAACGCGCGGGTGATCGACCTCTACTCGATCAAGCCCATCGACACCCAGACCCTGGTCACAGCCGCCAAGGAGTGCGGGCGGATCGTGACCGTGGAGGACCACTGGCCCGAGGGCGGCTTGGGCGAGGCGGTGCTGCACGCCCTGGCCGAGGCCGGCCAGCCCGCGCAGGTGCGGGTGCTCGGCGTGCAGGGGATGCCGAGCTCCGGCGCGCCCGACGAGCTGCTCGCCGAGGCGGGCATCGACGCGGCCGCGATCGTGGCGGCCGGGCGCGAGCTGGGCCAGGAGTAGTCACCGTCTCCGCTTGAGCGCGGCCGCGCGCCGCGCGCCGCGCTCAAGCCTCGGCGCCGTCCTCGACCCGGACGGTGCGCAGGGCAACGTGCCCCTCCTCGTCCACGACGTAGTGCACGTGGCCGTCGGGGGCGACGGCGAGGCCCTCGACCCGCTGCAGTTGGGCGAAGTCGTGCACGAGCCGGGTGGCGACAGGTCCGCCGCCGGCCATCAGGGGCAGGGTGAAGCGCACGTGCACCGAGGTGGCCTGCCCGCCCCGGGGATGGTCCTCGAGGATCACCGCGCCCTTGCCGGCGGCGTCGAGGTTGCCCACGACCGCGTCGAAGCCGTCGGCGTCGTCGCCGTGCAGCGCGCGCACGCCGACCGGCGCCTGGGTGCTGCCGACCCCCTCCAGCACCCAGACGTGCGAGCAGCGGGGCACCGCGTCGGGGTCCTCGAAGACCGCGTCGACGTCATGGAGCTCGACGAGGATCGCTTGGCCGGCGGCCGTCACCGGGTAGCGCAGGCCGAGCAGCATCCGTCCGTTCGCGCGGAAGGCCGCGCCCTCGACGTTGACGGGATGGTCGGCCGAGGTCACGCGTCCGGCCCAGCGCTTGTCCTTGGCGGCGCCCCGGACGATGGTCTGGTCGATGTAGGCCTGGCGCGTGCGCGGACCGAGTTCGAGCAGGTCGACCGCAGCGCCGGCCAGCGCGTCGTTGATCGCCCGGTGCAGGCCGAAGCGCAGGCGGGCGAGCTCGAGCTCGGGACGCTTCCCGGACAGGCCGGCGGCCAACTGCTCCTCGCGGATCCGCGCGATCCACGAGCGCTTGGGCTCGAGCGGCCCGTCCTTGCTGCCGAACTGGGAGCCGAGGACGTACATCCAGCCTCCGCGTCGCGCGCAGGCCTCGGCGTCCTCGGTCTTGCCCTTGCGCGACGGACGGCACTTCATGCGCAGGGCGTGCCAGCCCGTCCCCTGGCCCGCACCCTCCTCGTGGCCCAGCACGGCCACCGCCCGCTTGGCCGGCGCCTCGTCGAGCACGGTGACGTAGGCGCGATCCCAGCCCTCGCGCTCGAGGACCACGCGGTCGAAGACCGGGCACAGGTCCGAGGCCTCGTTGGGCTCGAGGTGGAGGTCGACCTCGTGCACGGCCCTACGCCCCCGCCACCTCGGCCCGCTTGCTGCCCACCTCGTCGAGCAGGTCGCGGAAGGAGGCCTGGAACTTGTCGACGCCCTCGTTCTCCAGCACCAAATAGACGTCGTCGAGGTCGATCCCGGCCTCGCGCAGCCGCCCGCCCAGGGCGCGGGCATCGTCAAGGCCCGTCTCCAGCGTCGGCCCGACCTGGCCGTGGTCGCGCATCGCCTCCACGGTCTCCATGGGCATGGTGTTGACGGTGTCGGGACCGACGAGCGCCTCGACGTAGAGCGTGTCGCGCAGCGAGGGATCCTTGGTGGAGGTCGAGGCCCACAGGCACCACTGCGGCGTCGCCCCCCGGGAGGCCAGCACCTCCCACGCCTCGCCGGCGAAGTGCTCCTTCCACTGCTGGTAGGCCAGCTTCGCGTTGGCGATCGCCAGCTCGTGCTCGAGCTCGTCGTGGCCGCCAAGCTCGTCCAGGCGCCGATCGACCTCCGCGTCCACGCGGGAGATGAAGAAGGAGGCCACCGAGCACACCGAGCCCGGGTCGCCCCCACCGTCGACCAGGCGCTGGACGCCCTTCGCGTAGGCGTCCATGACCTTGGCGTGGCGCTCGAGCGAGAAGACCAGCGTCACGTTGATCGGGATTCCCTCGGCGATGCACTGCTCGATGGCCGGCAGGCAGGCCTCGGTGGCGGGGATCTTCACGTAGAGGTTGGGCCGGTCGATCAGGTCGCGCAGCCGGCGGGCCTCCTCGATCGTGGCCTGCGTGTCTTGGGCCAGCGTCGGATCGACCTCCAGCGAGACCCAGCCCTCCAGGCCTCGGCCACCGTCCCACACCTCGTCCAGGACGTCGCAGGCCGCCTGGATGTCCTGAATCGCCAGGGCCTGAAAGACCAGCTTGGGATCGTGCTCGCGCTCCCCGACCTCGCGCAGCTGCTCCTCGTAGCCTTCGCCCGAGGCGATGGCCTTCTGGAAGATCGTCGGGTTGGAGGTCAGCCCGCGGATGCCGTCCTCGCGCACGAGGCGCTCGAGGTCGCCACTGTGCACGAGCTGTCGCGAGAGCAGGTCCAGCCAGGGCCTCTGGCCGTGCTCGGCGAGCTGATGGAGCGCTGAGGGCATCGCGGTCGGCCTCCTCGATCGATTTCGCGGGCGCCGGGGCGGCCAGATGGCCCCAGAGGCCGGGCCCGCGCGGTTTCTCGGATATGAGGCTACCCGGGTCGGCGGCCCACGGCGCACGGACCGAGGAGCGTGTGTCGCTATCGCGACCTGGGGGCCCGCCTCGACGGCCACATGGCCGCCTCCGGCACCCCAGCCCGACCTTCTCAGCGAGCCGCCGTGTCAGCCGCCGGTCAGCCCTGAGCACCAGCGGATTGGCCTCCAGACGCCATGGGGACTGACGTTTCACCAAGGAGGTCAGCCCGGTGAGCGGCGTCACGGGGCGCTTGCGCTACGTGCTGCGCACCGCGGCGCCGCCAGCAGCGCGTTGGGCGGACCGGGCTTGCGCACGAGGTGGCGCCCGTAGCGCCGCGCCTCCTCCTCGGTGGAGTACTCGCGCGCGCCGCCCTCCGCGCAGCCGCGCTCGCACGCCCAGCGGATCGTCCGCCCCTCGCGCCAGAAGTCCCAGCGGTGGCCGAGCAGGCGGCAGGCGACGGGGATGCGGTGCATGCCCGCCCTTCTACCCGCCACCCCGCCGGTCCGCCCCTCCAGAGAGCCTCTCGGTAGGCCGCCCGTCCCGGGCGGATCGCGTAGCGATCTGCACGGGACTCGCCGCCGGAACGGCGAAGCGCTCTTCTCTCGAAGGATCGACATGGATGTCGATCCCGTCTACTGAGACAGGGCCTACTGGGCGCCCTTCTCGATCGGCACGTCGACCAGGTTGCCCCACTCGGTCCACGAGCCATCGTAGTTCTTGACGTCATCCCGACCGAGCAGCTCGTGCAGGACGAACCAGGTGTGGGCGGAGCGCTCGCCGATGCGGCAGTAGGCGATGATCGGCTCGTCGCCCAGCACGCCCTTTGCGCCGTAGAGCTCGCGCAGCTCGTCGGCCGGCTTGAAGGTGCCGTCCTCCTGCACCGCCTGTGCCCAGGGCACCGAGGCCGCCCCCGGGATGTGGCCGCCGCGCTGGGCGCCCTCCTGCTCGTAGCCCGCCATCGCGATCAGCTCGCCCGAGAACTCCTGCGGTGAGCGCACGTCGACCAGGTTGCGCCCGTCGTCCAGCGCGGCGTGGACCTCGTCGCGCTTGGCGCGGATTGAGTCGTCGCCCGCCTGGGCGGTGAACGTCTGCGGGTCGTAGGCGGGGGCGTCGCTCTCGGTGGGCCGCTCCTCGGAGATCCACTTCTCACGCGGGCCGTTCATCAGCTTCACGGCCTCGTGGCCGTAGAACTTGAGGTACCAGTAGGTGTAGGCCGCGAACCAGTTGTTGCGATCGCCGTAGAGGACGATCGTGTGCTCGTTGGAGATGCCCCGCGAGCCCAACAGCTCGCCGAAGGCCTCCGGTCCGAGGAAGTCGCGCTTGACCTGGTCCTGCAGGTCGTGCTTCCAGTCGAAGCCGATGGCGCCGGGGATGTGGGCCTCGGCGTACAGCGCGGGATTCTCGTCGACCTCGACGATGCGGATGGAGTCGTCGTCCAGGTGCTGGGCCACCCACTCGGTCTCCACCAGGACGTCCTTCGCATAATCCGCCACGCTCTGCCTCCTTCTCCGAAAAAGAAGAAACCTTATCCCCTTTGCAGGATTTGCACGCAGGGACTGGCCCGGGGCCCGCCTCCGGCGCCCCTCACCGGGGTCCGAGCAGGCCCTCCACCGCCCCGCGGGCGGCCACCAGCCAGGCGGCGCGGTCGGCCGGGTCGGCCTCGACGAGCCGGTAGGGGACCGCGTGGGTCTCGTGCGCGCGGCGGACCTGCGCGACCCCGTCGGCCAGCGCCTGGGCGCCCACCGTCCCCGCGGCCTCGTAGGCCACGCCGCGCACGGTGGTGTCCACCGTGCGCTCGAGCATCATGGCCAGGCGCGAGCCGTGCAGCGCGCGCACCGTCTCGGACGCGCCGGTGGCCGTGCCCAGGAACCAGCACAGCACCGTCACGTTGTCCAGCGCGTACCGCAGCGTGCCGATCCGGTCGGGATCGCCCAGCCGGTACTCGGCGCCGGTCGCCTCGATCTGCCCTTGCCGTCCCGGGTCGCGCGTCACCGCGCGCACCGCGTGGCCCTCGGCGGTCAGCGAGCGCGTGAGCGACAGGCCGCGGCACCCTCCGCCGACGAGCAGGATCCGCGCCAACGGACTCAGCCGAGCCCGAGGCTCTTCTTGTCCTCATCCAGGCCAACCGGCGGCTGGCCGCGCGCGACGCGCCGCTCGTTGCTGACCACCAGCATCGGCTCGACTTCCCGGTCGGCCATGGAGGCCTCGCGGCGCTCGCTGAGGCCACGCTCGTCGTCGGCCACGCGCCGGCGCAGGCCCTCGTGGGTAAGCGCCCCGGCGCCCCGGCGCGCGCGCCGCGCGTTGACCGCGGCCAGCATCTGGTCGAGGTCGTCGGCCTCGTTCTGGGCCTCGACCTCGGGCGAGCGAGTGGGCTTCCAGTCGAGCACGTCGGTGCCCGATCCGGGGTAGAAGCGCCCCAGGAGGAGGATGACGACGACCAGCACCAGGAGCATCCCGCCGATGACGATCGTGAAGCCGTCGATCCGAGCCAGTCTACGGGCCCTAACATCCGCAACGGTCGCCTGCCGGCTGGTGCCCTCACATCCCGTCGCCCCCTGACGTTCTCGAGGCGTGGCCCCCGAGCCCTTCCAGCGCGTCCTCGACGCCCACGCCGACACCGTCGTGCGCTACCTCACGGCCACGCTGGGTGCCCACGAGGCCCAGGACGCCTTCCAGGAGACGTTCCTCGCCGCGCTGCGTGCCTACCCGCGCCTGCGGCGCGGCTCGAACGTGCGCGCGTGGCTGCTGACCATCGCGCGCAACAAGGCACTGGACGCCCACCGCGCGCGACAGCGACGGCCGGTCCCGGTCGAGACCGTGCCCGAGCGCGCTGCGCCGGCCGACGACGAGGGACCCGGAGGGTCTGCGCTGATAGCGGAGCTGACGGCTCCCCGGGCGCGGGAGGTGCTGTTCCTGCGCTACGCCGCGGACCTCAGCCACCGCGAGATCGCCGCCGTGCTGGGCTGCACGGAGGCCGCGTCGCGACGAGCCGCGGCCGACGGACTGACAGCCCTGCGCGAGCGCCTCGATCCGCCCCCCTCGTCCGAAGAAGGCCCCGTCACCCTCCCATGACCCGCACGAGCACCCTGATCGAGCGCGCGGCCGCCGAAGGCCTCCTCGACATCGCCTATGCCCCCGTCGACACGCCGCTGGGGCCTCTCATCGCGGCCACCACGCCCCGGGGCCTGGTCCGTCTGGCCTACGAGCGCGACAACGGCGGGCTGGACGCCATCCTCGACCGCCTCGCCGCGCGCCTGAGCCCCCGGATCCTCGAGGCCCCCGAGCGCCTGGACGCCACCCGGCGTGAGCTGAACGAGTACTTCACCGGCCGGCGCGACCGCTTCGACCTGCCCATCGACTGGGCGCTGGTGGGCCCCTTCGGGCGCCGGATCCTGTGCGCCGCGGCCACCATCCCGTTCGGGAGCACCAGGACCTACGCCGAGATCGCCGGCACGGCCGGCAGCCCCCGGGCCCACCGCGCAGCCGGCAACGCGCTGGGCGCCAATCCGATCCCGATCGTCGTCCCCTGCCACCGCGTGGTGCGCACCGGCGGCGGGCTGGGGGGCTACACCGGCGGCCTGCAGCGCAAGGAGGAGCTGCTGCGCCTGGAGGGCGTCCTCTGACGGGGTGGTCCCCGAGCCGCTGATTCGGCCCGCCGCGGTCCGCATGCAAACCGTCTGGGGCAGGACACGGTGGGCCGGCGCGGAAGCCGGGCAACCTACCCTGGGTGGACGCGGCAGCGCCCACCGATCCCCTTCGTCACAGGAGACCCGACCATGACCACCAGCGAACGTTCCCAGGCCTATGGCCGCGTGATGCACACGCTGGCCGACATGGGTCCGGCGAAGCTCCAGGCCGACGAGCAGGACCTCATCCGCGAGGCCGCCGACGAGCTGCTTTTCGATAGCCCCGTTGCCCCGTCCGCGCTGGTCGGCGTGGAGGAGCTGGCCGGCCGCCTGGCCGAGAGCGAACGGTGGACGCCCGAGCGCGCCCGCGCGCTCGTCGAGGACGTGGCGGCCTGCGGGCCGCCCGCCGTCCGCGCCTAGGGGTGCCTGGGCGGCCAGCGGGTGCCTGAGCGGCCACGTGGCCGCGGAGGCGGGTCCCGCGTGGTCTCACCGCCTCAGGTGGGCCCCCAGGTCGCGATAGCGACACATGCTCCAGCCCCTTCGCCCCGTTCACGCGACATGCCGCCGGGGTATCTGGGCGGCATGTCCCTGCGCGAGAGCTACGACCTGCCCAAGGGCCCCGGCCTGGCCGGGCGCATGTGGATCGTCATGGCCTGCATGGCCGGCGTGGTGCTGGTGCTGTGGCTGGTGCTGCCCGCCAGCGCGATCACGGTCGCCGTCACCGGCGTCGCGGTGATCGGGCTCGTGGGGGTGGGCGTGGCCAGCGCGATGTCCTCACGCCAGGCGCAGGAGCCGCCCCCGCGCCGTCCCGAGGGTCAGTCGCCCGAGCAGCGCCCGCGGGCGTAACCCACTAGGCCACCCACCCGGTCAGCTTCCCTGCGTCGGCGCGTACTGCGCCTCGGCGAGGTCGGTCTCCTCGGGGAGCGAGTCGGGCGTGCCGACCTCGGGCGTGTCGCGCAGGTACCACTCGGCGTCCAGTGCCGCCTGGCAGCCGCTGCCCGCGGCCGTGACGGCCTGGCGGTAGGTGTGGTCGACGACGTCGCCCGCGGCGAACACGCCGGGGCGCTCGGTGCGCGTGGAGGGCGCCTCGACGCGCACGTAGCCCCCCTCGTCGAGATCGAGCTGGTCCGCGACCAGCGCCGACTGCGGCTCGTGGCCGATGGCGATGAAGGCGCCATCCATCTCGAGCTCCTCGACCTCATCCGTCTCGACGTGACGCAGGCGCACGGTGCTCAGCATCTGCTCGCCGCCCACGAACTCCTCGACGACGTAGGGCGTCTTCCACTCGATGTTCTCCATCTCGCGGGCGCGCTCGAGCATGATCTTCGAGGAGCGAAACTCGTCGCGGCGGTTGACGATCGTCACACTGCCGGCGAACTTGGCCAGGAAGCTGGCCTCCTCCATGGCGCTGTCGCCCCCGCCCACGATGATGGTGCGCTTGTCCTTGAAGAAGGCCGCGTCGCAGGTGGCGCAGAAGGAGACCCCGCGGCCTCCCAGCTCGTCCTCGCCGGTGACCCCGAGCTTCTTGTGCTCGGCGCCCATGGCCAGGATCACCGTGCGGGTGCGATAGGCCGTGTCGCCCACCCAGACCGTGTGCAGGTCGCCGGGTCCGTCGCCCAGCTCCACGGCCGTGGCATCGTCGGTCACGAAGCGCGTACCGAAGCGCTCCGCCTGGTCGCGCATGATCTGCATGAGCTCGGGGCCCTGGATCCCGTCGACGAACCCGGGATAGTTCTCCACGTCGGTGGTCTGCTGGAGCAGACCGCCCCACATGAAGCCCTCGATGACCAGTGGCTCGAGGTTGGCGCGGGAGCTGTACAGCGCGGCGGTGTAGCCCGCCGGGCCGCTGCCCACGATGACGACGTTCTCTGTGCGGTGGCCGTTCTCGCTCATGCTTCGGAAAGTATAGGCCCCCGGGCCAGGGCCTCCGCGCGCCGCTCCGCCCGCCAGCGCGCGACCGTCCGTCGCAGCTGCAGCCAGGCCATGACGCCCGGGAGGATCGGCAGCCAGAAGGCGAAGATGCGGTAGGTGAGCACCGCGACGATGGCCAGGTCGACGCTGACCCCCAGGGCCGCGAAGGCCCCGATCGTCGCCCCGTCCACGCCGCCCACCCCGGCGGGCAGGGGCAGCAGGTTGCCCAGCATCCCGACGAAGAAGCCCATGACGATCACCGCGCCCGCGGGCGCCTGGCCGAAGGCCCGGAAGCACGCCCAGAGGATCCCGATGTTGCACCCCCAGAAGAGCAGCGAGCCCAGCATCGAGGCATCGCCGGTGCGCACATGGCGAATCGCCTCGCGTACGCCCGCCGAGGAGGAGGCGGGGAGGTTGGCCAGCTGCCCTCCCAGGCGTGCCAGGCGCCCAACGCGCTCGTCGCGGCGCTCGAAGCGGCGCGCGAGGTCGGGGGGAACGGCCGAGAGTCCCAGCGCGACCAGGATCACCATGGCGCCCAGGCAGGCGGGCAGCACCGTGATGGCGAAGGGCGCCGGCCCGCCGAGCACGCCGAAGTACAGCCCCAGGCCGACCACGAGCAGGGCCGCCATGAACACCACGTAGGTGAGCGCGAGGAACGCGACGGTCAGGTCGGCCACCCGGCGGCCGGGCATCCCCGCCCGGCGCAGCGCCCAGGCCGTGAGCACGAGGCCACCCGCGCCGCCGGCGGCGAAGACCCGCGAGGCCGCGAAGCCGGCCATGGCGATCTGGTAGCTCGCCCTGAAGCCGATGCGGGTCTGCTCGCCGCCGAACACGCCGCGGAACAGCACCACGTAGCCGCCGAAGGCCAGTACCGAGAAGGCGAACGCGATCGCCAGCCACCAGGGGTTGCCGTCGTCCATCCGCGCCCAGGTCTGCTCCAGGCCGGCGATGCGCGGCAGCCCGAAGTACAGGAAGCCGACGGCCAGGACGACGAAGACGCCGAAGATGACCAGCCGCCGGGGCGTGACGGCCAGGCCGGGCATCGCCTCATCGAGGCTGTGCTCCTCCGTCTCGGCGACGCGGATCCCGCCTGCGGTCCTCATGGCGTCGTGCCCAATGAGTTGCCCACTCCGCAACCGTACAGCCGACGCGGGCGATTGCGTTAGTCACGCGCGCGGGCGGAGGGCATCCTCGCCTCCGGCACGCCTAGGGTCTGGCGGATGTTCGACTTCTACCGACAGAACCCGGTCGTGGCCGGCGTGGCGCTGGTGGTTGCCGTGGCCCTGGCCGTCGCGGTGCTCGCGCTGGGCGACGTCCGCCCGCTGAGCCTCGTGGTCATGGGCGTGGTCGGCGGCCTGATCTGCGGCGCGCTCATCGGCTTCGCCCGCTCGCGCGGACGCCGATAGGAGCAGGCCGGCCCTACCGACTCGCGCGGCTTCGCAGCCAGGCGGTGCGCTCCGCGCGCACGCGCGCGTCGTCCGCCTGGGCCATCACGAAGGCCTCCAGCGTCGCCCTTGGGTCCAGCAGCACGCGCAGGCGCTCGAGCAGGGCCTCCTGCGTGAGCGCGGGGAGGGTGCGCCCCCGCGCGGGCACGGCGGCCAGCGCCACCGGCCCGCCATCGAGGTTCAGCACGCCGTGGCGCGAGCGGTAGGCCTCGAGCCCGGGGGCGAGCGCCTCGCGCAGGTAGTTGGGCTCCGTGGCGTCCAGGCGGGCGCGGTCCTCCTCCGCCAGGCGCAGGAGGTGCACCGGCACGCAGGTGCCCGGGCTCGGCAAGAGCGCGGCGGGAATGGCTCCGTAGGGCGAGACGTGGGCCGAGAAGGCGATGTCGTGGTCGGCCAGCAGTGCCGGGCGCGCGCTCACCGGCGTGTCGGCCCCCAGCTTGCCCGCGAGCACCTCGGGGTCCGCGTTGGCGCCGAAGGCCACGAGCTCGGGCCCCTCGCCCGCGCAGCCTTCGGCCCGCGAGAAGGGACCGTCGGGCGCGAGATAGGGATAGGCGAGGACGCGCGCCAGGGCGGCGCGGTGCTCGTGCCGGCCTGCCGCGCCGCGGATCGCCGGCCCCCCCACCGCTCCGCGCCCGCCTGTGCTCACCGCGCCGCGGCGGCCCGGGCCTCGTCGACCAGCGCGGCCACGAACGGGCTCGCCGGGTCGGCCTCCGGATGCCACTGCACCCCCAGGGCGAAGCGCCGGTCGGGCCGCTCGATGGCCTCGGGGAGGTCGTCGAGCTCGGCCCATCCGCTGACCACCAGGCCGTCGCCGAGGCGGTCGACGCCCTGGTGGTGGTGGCTCTTGGTCGAGTGGATCGTCTCGCCGGCCACCCGCGCGGCCAGCGAGCCCTCGGCCAGCCGGACGTCGTGGTCGGCGCCGTCGAAGGAGCCCGCCACGCGGCGGTGATCGTGATGGCCGTAGCGCTCGGGCAGGTGCTGGTACAGCGTGCCCCCACAGGCCACGTTGAGCAGCTGCATCCCCCGGCAGATGCCCAGCACGGGCAGGTCGCGCTCCAGCGCGGCCCGGGCCAGGGCGATCTCCACGGCGTCTCGGCGGGGCACGGTGAAGACCGTCTCGGCGTGGGGCGCCTGCCCGTAGGCGCCAGGATCGATGTCCGCGCCGCCCGCCAGAACCAGGGCGTCGAGGCCGTCGAGAAGCTCCCCCGGCTCTGCCACCAGCCCCGGGTCGGGCGGGACCAGCAGCGCCATCCCCCCGGCCGCCTGGACCGCGCGAACGTAGTCGTGGGGCAGCAGGACCGATTCGAGGTCCCACACGCTCCAGCGCGCCCGCTCGAGGGCCGCGCAGAGACCGACGACGGGACGCGGCGCCCTCGCGCGTGTGACGTGGCGTAGCGCTGGAGCCGTCTGCATTGCGCCAGGAGCCTAGCCGTGCGCGAGCGGAGCGAGCCGTGGAGAGCCGCAGCGATCTCCCTGCGCCAACTCGGGGGCGAAACGACCTTTCGGGCGATAGAGTCCCCGCTCCCTTGAGGTCGAAGGACCCACAGCCTCGCCGCGCGGCCACGCTCCTGTGCGCTCTGCTTGCCACGCTCGCCGCCCTGGCCCTGCTCGCCGTGCCGGCCTCGGCGGGCTGGCTGTCGCCCGGGGCGGGGCCGTCGGGCAACGCCCAGAAGATCAACACCCTGTACTGGATCGTGCTCATCATCTCGATCCCGATCTTCCTCGGCGTCGAGGGCGCGCTGATCTACGCGATGGTCAAGTTCCGCGCGCGCAAGGGCGCCGTCGCGGCGCAGATCCGCGGCAACACCCGTTTGGAGATCGGCTGGACGCTGGGAGCCGCGGTGATCGTGGTGGTGCTTGCCGTGGTCACCTTCGCCTTCCTGCCGGCCATCCGCAACCCGCCACCCTCCGGTCCGGAGGGGCTCGACCTCCGTCGCGCGGGGCTCACGGGCGAGCCGGTCGTTGAAGGTGGCGTGGGCCGCCAGCCCCCGGTCCCCGAGGACGGGCAGGCGCTCAACATCGACGTCAACGGCCAGCAGTACGTGTGGCGCTACACCTATCCCGACAACGACGAGAACGACCTCAACAACGTCTTCGCCTACGAGCAGATGGTCGTGCCCACCGACACCACCGTGGTGCTGAGCATCCGCGCCCAGGACGTCGCCCACTCGTGGTGGATCCCCGCGCTGGGGGGCAAGTTCGACGCCATCCCCGGCTACACCAACTACACGTGGTACAACGTCTCCGAGCCCGGTGTGTGGGGCGGTCGGTGCGCCGAGCTGTGCGGGCGAAACCACGCCAACATGGTGGCCTCCGTGCGCGCGGTCACTCCCCCGGAGTTCCAGCGCTGGTACACCAACAAGCGCCGCGAGATCGCCCAGGCCAACGAGGCGGCCGCGCGCCAGCGCCAGCAGGTCGAGAGCGGTACACCAGCACCCGGCGCCTAGCGTCTGCGTTTCCCGCAAGATCCCCGAGGACCCCATGGCTGCAGCCGAGACCACCACCCGGACCAAGACGCTCCAGCCCCTCCCTCAGATCGTCGCGCGCACCGTCGAGCGCGCGCCCACGGGCTGGCTCTCGTGGCTGACCACGACCGACCACAAGCGCATCGGGATCATGTACCTGGTCTCGACCTTCGCCTTCTTCTTGATCGGCGGGGCCGAGGCGCTGCTGATGCGCGTGCAGCTGGCGGTGCCGGAGAACAACCTCCTGGATCCGTCGACCTACAACGCGCTGTTCACGATCCACGGGACGACGATGATCTTCCTGTTCGTCGTCCCGATCATGGCCGGCTTTGGCAACTACGTGGTGCCGTTGATGATCGGCGCGCGGGACATGGCCTTCCCCAAGCTCAACGCGCTGTCCTTCTGGCTGCTGACCTCGGGCGGCCTGGTCTTCTACGCCTCGCTGTTCTTCAACCCCGTCGAGGTCGGCTGGTTCGCCTACGCGCCGCTGTCCACCGGCGCCTACTCGCCCAACGGCGGCGTCGACGCCTGGATCTTCCTCATCCACCTCACCGGCATCGGCTCCCTGGTGGGCGCGATCAACTTCTACGCGACGATCGCCAACATGCGCGCGCCCGGCATGGGCTGGGGGCGCCTGCCGCTGTTCGTGTGGACGATCCTGATCTACTCGATCCTGCTGATCCTCGCCCTGCCGGTGATCGCGGGCGCGGTCACGCTGCTGCTGACCGACCGCAACTTCGGCACCGCCTTCTTCGACCCGTCGCAGGGAGGCGACGCGCTGCTGTGGCAGCACCTGTTCTGGTTCTTCGGCCACCCCGAGGTCTACATCATGGTGCTGCCGGCGTTCGGCATCATCTCCGAGGTCCTGCCCGTGTTCGCGCGCAAGCCCATCTTCGGCTACAAGGCGATCGCGGCGGCCACGGTGGTCATCGCCTTCCTGGGCCTGCTGGTGTGGGCCCACCACATGTTCGCCACCCCCAGCCCCGACGTGCTGCTGGCCTTCTTCATGATCAGCTCGTTCCTCATCTCGGTGCCCACGGGGGTGAAGATCTTCAACTGGGTGGCCACCCTGTGGCGGGGGACCATCGAGTTCAAGACCCCGCTGATCTTCTGCATCGGGTTCATCTCGCTGTTCGTCATCGGCGGGATCACCGGCGTGATGCTGGCCGTCTTCCCCGTCGACTGGCAGCTGACCGACACCTACTTCGTCGTCGCGCACTTCCACTACGTGCTGGTCGGCGGCTCGGTGTTCGCGATCTTCGCCGGGATCTACTACTGGTTTCCCAAGATCACCGGGCGGATGATGAGCGAGGCCTTGGGCAAGTTCTCGTTCGCCCTCATGTTCATCGGCTTCAACGCGACCTTCCTGGTGCAGCACTCGCTGGGCATGGAGGGCATGGTGCGACGGGTCTACGAGTACCCCGACATCGGCAGCCTCGCCGCGCTGAACCTGGTCTCCACCATCGGCTCGTTCATCCTCGGGCTGGGCGTGCTGGTCACCGTGGTCAACGTGGTGCGCTCGGTCAAGAAGGGCACGTACGCGGGCCCGGATCCGTGGAAGGCCAACACGCTCGAGTGGTTCACCGAGTCCCCGCCGCCGGTCAACAACTTCGACGCGGTGCCACGCATCCGCTCGGTCGAGCCCATGAAGGACATCCGCCGCCAGGTGGAGCGCCAGGGCGCCCTGGAGCCTCCGCACGCCGCCCCCGCGCCCGAGCACTCGGTCACCGCCTAGTGCGCGCCGCGGGGACCACGACCCTCTCGCCCGCCGCGGCGGGCGTGTGGCGCGTGGTGGGCGATTACCTCGCGCTGACCAAGCCCCGGGTCCAGCTGCTGCTGCTGCTGACGACGGTGGCCACCATGCTGGTGGCCGGCGACCCGCCGCTGTGGCTCGTCGCGGTGACCGTGGTGGGCGGGTACCTGTCGGCCGGCGGCGCCGGCGCGGTCAACCACTGGTTCGACCGCGACATCGACGCGCGGATGGCGCGCACCGCCGACCGGCCGGTCCCTTCGGGGCGGGTAGCCCCCCAGGCCGCGCTGGCCTACGGCGTGGCGCTGGCGGCGGGCTCATTCGTCCTGCTCGCCGTGGCGGTCAACCTGCTGGCCGCCGTGCTGGCCTTGAGCGGCTTCCTGGGCTACGTGTTCGTCTACACGGTGTGGCTCAAGCGCCGCACGCCCCAGAACATCGTGATCGGCGGGGCCGCGGGGGCGGTCCCCCCGCTGGTGGGGTGGGCGGCGGTGACCGGCGAGCTGGCCGGCATGCCCCTCTACCTGTTCGCGATCATCTTCTTCTGGACGCCGCCGCACTTCTGGGCCCTCTCGCTGCTGATGAAGGACGAGTACGCGCGCGTGGGCGTGCCGATGCTCCCCGTGGTACGCGGCGAGCGGGAGACGCGCCGCCAGATCCTGCTCTACAGCATGCTGCTGTACGCGGTCACGCAGCTGCCCTTCTGCGCCGGGGGTCTGGGCGCGATCTATCTGGTCTCCTCGCTGGTCCTCGGCGGGTTGTTCATCGCGGGCGCGCTGATGCTCCACCGCCGGCCCGACCGCCGCGCGGCGCTGCGCCTCTACCTGTTCTCCCTGGCCTACCTGGCCGCCCTGTTCGCGGCGATGGTCGCCGACGCGCAGCTGTAGGATTTTGGCGCCATGGATCGCAAGCTCGCGCGCAAGAACATCCGCTCCGGCCTCATCGCCGGCGCCGTCTGCTTCTTCATGTTCGGCATGACCTTCGTCGCTGCGGCGATCTACATCTCGTGAGCCCGCTGGACCGCGAGCCCCCGCCCGTCGGCGAGGAGATCCACCTCCCCGGCGGCAGCCTGCAGCCGGTCGCCGTCACCGTGGGCATCACCCTCGCCCTGCTGGGGGTGACCATCTCGTTCCTGTTCGTGATCGTGGGCTCGGTGATCACAGTCATCGCGATCGCGCGCTGGATCGCCCACGCGCGCCACGAGATGAGCGAGCTACCGCTGGAACACCACTAGCTCGGAGGTTCGTCCGCCTCTCATAGAGGAGCGCCGACGCGCCGGGTTTCGGGCCGCCGACCCCGCCTCTCATCCTGCTCGAGGATCCGACCGTATTCCTGGCGATGCCCATCCAGCGCCCCGCCACCGTGCGACATCGCACCAGCCTCTTTCGCGACGCGATCGCCATCGTCGACGCGGAGTACGCGAGCGACCTGTCGCTGGACGACATCGCCCGGCGGGTGGCCTCCTCGCGCCGCCAGCTCCAGCGCGCCTACGCGGAGATCGGACGCACGACCTTCCGCGAGCACCTGACGGCGGTGCGCATGGAGCGTGCCAGCGAGCTGCTGGGCCTGCGCGGGATGACGATCCGCGAGGTCGCCCACCGGGTCGGCTACCGCCAGCCCGCTCAGTTCGCCAAGGCCTTCCGCCGCCACCATGGCACCGCGCCCTCGGATTTCCGCCACGCCCGGCGCCTCGACGGGCGGCCGGTGCGTCCTCTGGCGGCGTAGCTCTCAGCGCAGCGAGCGGTCGGCGCATCCTCACCCAGGAGGCAGTGACCGCTCCGGGGCGGAGCGGCGGTCGGCACCGGATTGCGAGCCGTCGCAATGGTCACTTAGGATGCGCCGCGCATGACGGAGGAGACCCCCAGCGGCGGTCGCAGGTCGTTGGCCAGGATGCTCGGCATCGGGCTGGTGGCCTCCGTGCTCGGCGTGGGCCTGGGGCTGGCGATCGACTGGTTCCCCGTCCAGGCCTCCACGCAGGCCAGCACCATCGACACGCTGTATGACGTGCTCATTGCGGTCTCGGTGCCCATCTTCGTCCTGGTCAGCGTGGTCGTCCTCTACTGCGTGTGGCGCTTCCGCGCCCGCCCGGGTCAGGAGCTCGAGGACGGCGCGCCCATCCACGGCGACACCAGGCTGGAGGTGATCTGGACGGCGCTGCCCGCCGTCCTGCTCATCGCGCTGTGCACCTACGCCTTCGTCGCGCTGGACGACATCGAGGCTGCCCAGCCCGACGAGCGGCGCATCCGCGTGACCGCCCAGCAGTACGCGTGGAGCTTCGAGTATCCGAATCCCCGGGGGGGCGAGCCGATCCGCGCCGAAGAGCTCGTCCTCGTCGAGGGAGAGACCGTGCGCTTTGACATCCGCGCGCTGGACGTCATCCACTCGTTCTGGGTGCCGGCGTTTCGCATGAAGCGCGACGCCGTGCCGGGCATCACCACGCAGCTGCGCATCACGCCAAACCGCCGCGGGCGCTACCCGGTCGTGTGCGCGGAGCTGTGCGGCCTGGGTCACGCATTCATGCGCGCGACGGCGAACGTGGTCAGCCGCCAGGAGTTCGACGCCTGGATGGCCCAGCAGACCCAGGGAACACAGGAGAGGGGAGGCTGACATGGCGATGAAGCTCCGGGCCCCGGGCTGGTATCGCGCCACTGCGTTCGTCGGGCTGGGCGTGCTGTTCGCCCTCGGGCTCACGTCGGCGGTGCGCGCCGCCTCCGGGCTCGATCCCGTGATCGCCGGTGAGGCCTGGCTGCTGGTGGGCCTGATCGCGGTTCCGCTGTTCTTCCTCGTGGGCATCGGCTGCTTCGACTACTGGTTTCGCTGGGCGGCCGGCAAGCCCACCGTGCCCGAGGACCACTCCTCCCACGGCGCCCACTCCTGGCGCGACTACTTCCGGGTGAACACCGACCACAAGGTCATCGGCATCCAGTACGTGGTCACCTCGTTCTTCTTTTTGTTCATCGGCGGCGCGGTGGCCATGATCATGCGCGCGGAGCTGGCCCAGCCCGGCACCCAGATCGTGGACGGCCAGACCTTCAACGGGCTGTTCAGCGTCCACGCGGCGCTGCTGATCTTCCTGTTCATCATCCCGGTCTTCGCGGGGCTGGCCAACTACGTCATCCCGCTGATGATCGGCGCGCCGGACATGGCCTTCCCGCGCCTGAACGCCCTGTCGTTCTGGATGCTGCCGGTCGCGGGGACCATGATGGTCGCGTCCTTCCTCGTCGGTCCCTTCGCCTCGGGGTGGACCGCCTACGCGCCGCTGTCGACCACCCAACCGATCGGGCAGATGTTCTTCACGATCGGCGTGCAGTTCGCGGGCGCCTCCTCCATCGCGACCGCGCTCAACTTCCTGGTGACCATCATCACCATGCGCGCGCCGGGATTGAGCTTCTTCCGGCTGCCGCTGCTGGTGTGGGCGAACTTCTCCACCTCGCTGCTGGTGGTGATCGCCACGCCGTTCATCGCCGCGTCGCAGTTCTTCGTGCTGCTCGACTACGGGCTGGGCTTCAACTTCTTCTCGGCCTCCCGCAACGGGGACGTGCTCATGTACCAGCACGTCTTCTGGTTCTACTCCCACCCGGCGGTCTACATCATGATGCTGCCGGGCTTCGGGATCGTCAGCGAGATCCTCGCGGTCAAGGCGCGAAAGCCCATCTTCGGCTACCGCATGATGGCCTTCTCCCTGCTGGCCATCGTGGTCCTGGGCTTCACCGTGTGGGCCCACCACATGTTCGTCTCGGGCATGCAGGACTGGATCCGCGTCCCCATGATGGTCACCACGGCGATCATCGCGGTGCCCACCGGCATCAAGATCTTCTCCTGGCTGGCCACGCTGTGGCGCGGCGTGCTGCACATCGACACGCCGATGCTCTTCGCGCTGGGCTTCCTGACCATGTTCACCCTGGGCGGGATCTCGGGCGTGGCGCTGGCCATGCTGCCTTTCGTCATCCACGTGAGCGACTCCTACTTCATCGTCGCCCACATCCACTACGTGCTCTTCGGCGGGTCGCTGTTCACCGTCTACGCCGGCGTCTACTACTGGTTTCCCAAGATGACGGGCCGCATGTACGACGAGACGCTGGGCAAGGTGCACTTCTGGGTGACCTTCATCATGTTCAACGTCACCTTCGCGCCCATGCACCTGGTGGGCATCGAGGGCATGCCGCGGCGCGTGAGCGACTACCCCGAGCAGTTCGCCAGCTGGAACCTGGCGATCTCCGTCGCCTCGATCTTCCTCGGGCTGAGCACGCTGATCTTCGTCTACAACATGGTCTCCAGCTGGGTCGGCGGCCCCAAGGCCACGGCCAACCCGTGGAGGGCGCTCACCCTCGAGTGGCAGGTGTCCTCGCCCCCCCCGATCTTCAACTTCGACGCCGTTCCCACCGTGGTCGGAGGCCCGTACGAGTACGGCGTTCCCGGCGCGGTGCACGGCGTCTTCCCCGACCCGGACAAGGACGGCGCCGACGCCGCGAAACAACAACCCGCGACCACGCCCAGCGTGGCCCAGTAGAGGAGACGACGCCCCATGGCCCACAACGTCCTGGTCGTCGCGAACGAGACGATCGCCGGGCGCCCGCTCATGGACGCGGTCAAATCGCGCCACGAGGCCCACGACGACGCCCGCTTTCACCTCGTCGTGCCCCGTACGCGCCCCAAGCACGGCAACATCATCTACGACGAGGCGGTGCGCGACGCCGCGCAGGTGCGCGTGGACCTGGCCTTGAGGTACCTCGCGAGCCTGGGCATCCAGGCCACCGGCGAGGTCGGCGACCCCGATCCCTACACCGCGACGACGGACGCCGCCGCCGTCCTGCGTCCCGACGAGATCATCGTGTCCACCCACCCGTCGACCACCTCGGGCTGGTTGCGCCGCGACCTGATCGACCGCATCAGGTCCAGCAGCGCCGTCCCTGTCGAGCACGTGGTCACCGATATGGACCGCGAGGGGATGCTCTTCACCGTGACGCTCGTGGTCGCCAACCGCACCGCGACCGGCGAGGAGCTCATGCAGAGGCTGCGCGCCAAGGCCGAGGAGGATTCCACTCGGCTTTTCATCCTGGTCGTGCCCCAGGACGGCAAGGACGGCCGCGCGCCCGCCAACGCACGCCGGCACCTCGAGGGAGCGCTGGCACAGCTGCGCGAGGACGGGATGCTCGCGTCGGGGATGATCGGCGACCCCGATCCCTACTACGCCACCATGAACGCGCTGCAATTCTACCGCGTCGACGAGGTGGTGATCTCCACCCTGGGCCGTCAGATCTCGGGCTGGCTGCGCAGCGATCTCGTGGAGCGGGTGCGCAAGGCCTCCAACCTGCCCGTCGACCACGTGCTGGCCGCCGAGGACGCGCCGGTCGAGGCCGGCTAGGCGCCCGGGGAGCATCCATGGAAGCCGCAAGCGCCGCCCAGGGCGCCCTCGTCCACGACGAACACCACGGTCCTCCCCCGGCCAACCGCAGCTCCGCCGTCGAGCCGCAGATGCTGGGGATGCTGCTGTTCATCATCAGCGAGGTCATGGTCTTCGGGGCGTTCTTCGCCGCCTACTTCTTCATCCGCATCGTCGGAGGGGCCGAGTGGCCGGCGCAGGGCACCGAGCTGCCCGTGGCCATCGCGGGCGTCAACACGGCGATCCTGCTGTCCTCGTCGCTGACCCTGCACTGGGCCCTGGTGTCGGTGCGCGCGGGCAACCGCGCCGGCCTCAAAGCGGGGATCCTGCTCACCACGCTGCTGGGCGCGACCTTCCTGTTCATCCAGATCAACGAGTACGTCCACCTCGGCTTCGCGGCGCAGGATCACGCGCAGGGCACGATCTTCTTCGGCCTCACCGGCCTGCACGGAGCACACGTGCTCATCGGCCTCGTCCTCCTGATCATGGTCACCGTGCGATCCTTCCGCGGGCACTTCTCGGAGAAGTCGCACTGGGGCCTCGAGGTTCCGGGCATCTACTGGCACTTCGTCGATGTGATGTGGATCATCGTCTACACGACGATCTACATCCTGTGAGGAACCCGCTGCGCTCCGAGGAGGCGGCCTTCGCCCTCCTGGTGCGCGTCGCGGGCGCAGTGGCGGTGGTGGTCGTGATGGTGCTCATCGTGCGCGCGCTGACCTGAGCGATCGGGCCGGCGCTTGCGCGCCCGACCAGCCGTTTCCTTGAAGCGTTCGCCTCCGCCGCTCAGCCGGCGGTCGCCGGTCCGCCGCCCTGGAGGCGGTCGAGCACCGCGAGCAGGCCGGCGCGCTGGGCGCGGACCTCGTCGGCCAGCTCGCCGGCCTCTCGCGCGACCTCGCGGATGGCACCGACCACCTCCCCGAGGACCCGGTCGTTGCGCCGGCTGATCTGACGGATCTCGGTGCGGACGTCCTCGACGACCCTGGTGTTGCGCTCGACGACCTCGGTGTTGCGCGCGAAGATCTCGTTGCCGCGCTCCATGTGCGCGTCCGCTCGCTCGATGTGCGCGTCGATACGCGCCAGGTGCGCATCGAAGCGCTCGAGGAACTCTCGATCGGTCACACGGCCATGGTGGCAGGCACCTCGTCACCGGTCCAGCCCGCCGTGTGCCAGAAGGCCGGGGACTTCGTCGTCTCTCACACGGCTCGGGCGGTGGCGGAATCAGCCCCCACCCGTCCCCCTGATGTCGTCCCGGTCGGATAGCATCACGCCCGATGGAAGGAACCATCGTGGTCCTCGTGATCGTGGCGGTCGCCGTGATCGCTGTCGTCATCGCACTTCGCCAGCGTGCCGGCAAGTCCGCCAGCGCGCGTGACACCGTCGCGCCGTCGGCGGCCGACGAGCAGCGCGCGCTGCACGGCGACGTTCGCCGGCTGGGTCCCGGCGACGTGGTCGCCTACGACGGGACCGACTTCGTCATCGATCGCACGATGCGCTTCGACGAGGAGGGCTTCACGTGGGACGAGCACCTGCTCCTGGACGAGGTGAGCGGGCGCAAGCTGTGGCTGTCGGTGGAGGACGACGACGGCCTCGAGGTCGCCGTCTACCAGCGGGTGGAGGGTGCGGCCCTCGAGCCGGGGCCCGCCGAGATCACCCACGAGGGCACGACCTTTCGCAAGGACGAACAGGGCCGCGCCGCCTACCGCACCGAGGAACGCAGCGGTTCGGGCGCCCAGGGCGCCATGCAGTACACCGACTATGTGGCCGACGGGCGCCGGCTGGCCTTCGAGCGCTACGGCACCGGCGGCTGGGAGGTCTCGACCGGCACGCCGGTCTCCGAGCACGCGCTGGACATCTACCCCGCCCGATGAGCCGTCTGGAGGACGCCCTGCGCGACGAGCTGGCGCTGCGCTCGCGCCTCAACGCGCTCGTGCGCGAGCGCGGCGACGCGGTGGCCGAGGCCCGGCGGCTGCGCGAGCGCGCCGGGCTCGATGGTGCGGTCGACGACCTCGAGGAGCTCGCCGCGCGCTGGGAGGCCGTGGCCGAGCGCGTGGAGACCGACATCGGCGCGCGCCGCGCGGCGCTGCGCGAGCAGGAGGGGGTCGTGGCCCGGGCGCGCGCGGAGGAGGCGGGGGCGTGAGAGGCGCCGTGGCCGAGCTCACCCTGCCCGTGGCCTTCGCTGACGTGCGCGCCGCCTCGCTGCGCTTCTCGCTGGATCTCGGGCCTCAGCCGGCACTGCTCGCCCGGCGACTCGATCTGGGCGGCCTCGAGCTCGAGCTGGCCATCCTCGGCCACTCCCACCAGGTCATCGCCCGCGCCGGTGGCGAGCCGATCCTGCGCGAGACGGTGGCGTGCCTGCCCGTGGGCGGTGACGCGATGCCTCCCATAGCACGACGTTCCGCGGGCGGGCTGGCCTACGCCTTCCGCTCCTGGGTGGAGCACCTGGACACCGGCGAGCTTCGCCGCCGGGCCGCCGCGCTGCGTGGCGGGATGGGCGCCGAAGTGCGCGGCGTGGTCGGGTGCTTTCCCGGCACGCCCGACGCCCTCACCGCGCTGACCTGCCGTCCGCTTCGCACCGGCGCGGCGTGGGAAACCGTGCATCTCTATCCCCAGACCGGTGAGCTCGTACGCACGGTCGCCTCCCTGGAGCGCGCGTGAAGCGCTCGTGGATCGGGCTGATCGCCGCCGGAGTCGGCGTGCTGGTGATCGGCTGCGGGGTCGCCGCGGGCAGCGGCTCCCCGCGAGCCTGGCTGCAGGACAACTGCCGCGCGACGGGCCCGACCCGCGACGCCAACGGCAACCGCGCGGACTCCTTCACCTGCCCCCAGACGCCGACGCGCACGGCCGCCGCCCTGGCCGACGCCCACCCGCCCGCCGACCGCCAGTCGGGCGGCACCGGTCATTTCCTGCGCTACAGCAGCACCATGGTCGGAGTCCTGGGTGCCCAGCAGGGCTCGCGCGTGCTGCTGGCGCGCGAACGCGACGGCTACGGCTACTTCTTCCCCTACGTCGGGGGCTTCTGGGGCTCGACCTCCACCGGCGGGAGCTTCCGCGGCGGTGGACCCTCGGGCGGCGGAAAATGAAGATCCGGACGCTGCTGGGAACCTTGGCCGCGCTGCTCATGGCGCCAGCGGGCGCCACGGCGCAGGACGACTACGCCGTGCTCCCGCCCGAAGCCGCCCGGCAGCTCACGCAGATCCTCCAGCGCGCCCAGCAGGTCCAGGGCGTCTGCTACGGCTACCAGTTCACCCTCGACGACAACTTCGAGGGCGGCGTCAGCCAGGACGTCGGCTCCGGCGCGGGGGTCGGCGTACCGGTCGACTCGCAGGCCGGCTGCTCCAGGACGGTGCGGCTCGACGCGCAGATCACCTACACCTCGTCGACCTCCGAGGCCGAGGACTCGGCGTCGGTCAGCATCGACACGGCGATCGAGGGCGTGAACCGCGACCAGCTCCAGCGGCTGGGCTACGACAGCAGCGACCTGCTGGGCGACCAGGACGCCCAGGCGGCCTTCAACATGGTCGCCGCCCTGCCCGTGCTGGTGGCCGAAGCGGGCGCCGCCCCCTACGTGCCCTTCGAGGAGGCCGCCCAGCCGCCCACTCCCCAGGCGCGCGCGAGCGCCAGCCCGGGCAGCGACTTCGTGCGCGCGGCGTGGCCCGGCCTGGTGCTCGGCGGTCTGCTGGTGCTCGGCGGGATCGGCTTCTTCGTGCTCGACCGCACCGGGATGGTCGACCAGGTCTCCCACCGTCAACCCAACTCGAACAGCTAACAAGAGAGGCACCCGTGGATCTCGCAGACTTCGGACTCGACCTGGTCGCCGCCCTCCTGTACGGGGTGGTCGGGGTGGTGCTCATGACGGCCGGCTACGGCGTGCTCGACCTGCTCATCCCGGGCAGCCTGGGTGAGCTGATCTGCCGCCACCGCCGCCGCGACGTGGGCATCGTGGTGGCCAGCGGAACGCTCTCGCTGGGGGCGATCGTGACCGCCGCGATCTTCGCCTCCGAGGACCAACTGGGCACCGGCCTGGCCCAGACCGCCGGCTACGGCGTCGTCGGCATCCTGCTGCTGACGCTGGCCTTCGTGGTCGTCGACCGCCTGCTGCCCGAGCGCCTGGGCCAGATGCTCAGCGACGACGTGGAGGACGAGCCGGCCGCCTACGTGACCGGCGCCATGCTCCTGGGCGTGGGCGCCATCATCGTCGGCGCGATCTCCTAGCCTGACGCGCGTGGCGGTCGTCCCCGCTTCGGCGTCGACCCCGGCGCTGCCCGTCGGAGCCCGCACGGCCCGCCGGCTGCTGCTGTTCGCCACCCTCGTGTGCGCGATCTGCGGCTTCGCCTACGAGCTGGTCATCGTCGCGTTGGGCACCGTGCTGTTCGGCTCCTCGGTGGAGCAGACCGCGCTGGTGCTGGGCACGTTCGTGGCCGCCATGGGGCTGGGGGCCTGGGTGGGTGGGCGGGTGCCCGAGCGCCGCGTGGTCGAGAGCTTCGTCGCGCTGGAGGCGGCCATCGCGCTGCTGGGCGGCCTGTCCGCCCTCGCCCTGTTCGCCGCCTACGCGTGGCTGGACCTCTACGCGCCCGCTGTGCGGGTGCTCTCCGTGGCGCTGGGGGCGATGGTCGGCGCGGAGCTGCCGCTCCTGGCCGCCATCCTGCAGCGCCTGCGCGCGGAGCGCACGGGACGCACCGTGGGCACGCTGCTGGCCGCCGACTACGTCGGCGCCTTCGCCGTGGGCCTGGCCTTCCCGCTGCTCGTCCTGCCCACCCTGGGCCAGACCCAGGCGGCGCTGGCCTTCGGCGCCCTCAACGCGGCCGGCGGGGCGCTGATGCTGTGGCTGCTGCGCGGCGCCCTGACCGCGCGCACGGCGGGGTTCATGGCCGTGGTGCTGGCGGGGGTCTTCGGCGCGCTGGGGATCGCCGCGTGGCGCGCCGGGGATATCCAGGCCTCCGCCCGCCAGGCCCTCTACGACGATCCGATCTCCCTGCAGGAGCGCTCGGCGATCCAGGAGATCGTCCTCACCCGGTCGATCGACGGACGCGACACGCGCCTGTTTCTCAACGGCGACCTGCAGTTCTCCTCGGTGGACGAGCATCGCTACCACGAGGCGCTCGTGCATCCCGCCATGGCCGCCGCGCACGAGCGGGTGTTGATCCTCGGCGGCGGCGATGGCCTCGCGCTGCGCGAGGTGCTGCGCTACCGCGACGTGCGCTCGGCCACGCTGGTCGAGCTCGATCCGGCCGTGGTGCGCCTGGCCCGCCAGGACGCGCGGCTGCGCGAGCTCAACGCCGGCGCGCTGGACGATCCGCGCGCGAAGGTGGTGACCGCCGACGCCTTCTCCTGGCTGCGCCGCCAGGGCGAGCGCTTCGACGTGGTGATCATCGACCTGCCCGATCCCGACAGCGCCGATCTGGCCAAGCTCTACAGCACCGAGATGTACGGACTGGTGCGCGAGCGCGCGCTGGCGCCCGGCGGGCGGCTGGTCGTGCAGGCGGGCTCGCCCTACTTCGCGCCCGAGGCGTTCTGGTGCATCGAGGGCACCGTTGCCGCGGCGGGGATGGACACCCGCGCCTACCACGTCGACGTGCCCTCCTTCGGCGACTGGGGCTTCGTCCTGGCCGCAGCGGAGGGCTCCCCCCCGCTCGGGCTGCGACCTCCGGGTCCGACGCGCTTCCTGGACGAGCGGGTGCTGGCCGCGGCCGCCGTCTTCCCGCGCGACCGCCGTCGCGTGCCGGTCGAGGCATCGAGCCTCGACCGCCCGACGATCCTGACCTACGCGCGCCGGGGCTGGCGCGGGACGTAGGAGTCCTCAGCCGCCCTGGCCGCCACCGCCGCCACCCGACACCTCGGCGAGGAACTCGACCAGGCGGTTCAGCTCCTCCTCGCTGAGGGTCTGCTCATAGTTGCTGGGCATGACCCCAGCGGAGAAGCCCTGCGCGATCTCGGCGTCGGGCTTGACGATGTCCTGGCGGATCTCCTCCGGGCTCTCACCCTGCAGCGCCTCGTCGAGGCTGGGGCCGATGGTGGCCTGGGTGCCGGCTTCCGACAGGGTGTGACACTGGCCGCAGGCCTGCGCCTGCTGGGTGCCGTCGGCGAAGATCGCGCCGCCGCTGCCCGGCGGAAAGTCACTTTGCCCGGCCTCGGCCAGCAGCCCCTCGTCCTCCCCCGGACGGGAGGTCGCGTAGGCCACGTAGGCCGCCACGTTCTCGGCCATCTGCCCGGTGACCAGGTCGGGCGGCATGTAGGCCGGGTGGTCGGGCGGCAACCGGGCGGGGTTGAGGATCTGCTCGAGCACCACACCCGCGACACCCTGGCGGTTGAACCCGTCGATCAGGGAACGGGAGAAGGCGGCGTCTAGGCTCGGACCGGCCTTGCCCTGCGTGCCGGCGCGCTCGAGCACGTGGCAGGAGCCGCACCTCTCGATGAACGCCTCCTTGCCCGCGACCAGGTCGGCGTCCTGGCTGACGCCCCCGCCACAGGCCCCGAGGACCAGGGCAGCAGCGACCACGACGCCCGCACGACCCAGTGGCGATGCAGCTCTCCTCATCGGCGCGGCGAACACTATCCGAGCGCGCGGCGGCGGGGGCCGGGCACCGGGGACAGCGCGTCCAGATCGCCGCGCGTGGCGGCCAGGACCCCGCGCGCCACGCCCTTCCACGAGTAGCGCTCGCGCGCGGTGGCGGCCAGCGCCCGCGCGGTGGCCTCGCGCAACCCGGCGGGCGCCTGCAGCCAGGCCACGAGGCGATCGGCCAGCGCGGTGACGGTGCCCGGACCGACCGGCACGGTCAGCCAGTCCGCCGCCTCGGGCGGGACGGCCTGCGCGAGCGTGCCCGCCACCTCGGCGAGCCCGGAGTGGTCGGCGCACACGGGCAGGACCCCGCAGGCCGCGGCCTCGGCGGCGACCATCCCGAAGGCCTCGGGGAAGGTGCTGGGCACCACCTGGGCCTCGCACGCCGGCAGCAGCCTGGCCAGCTCGTGGTGGTCCAGGCGCCCGGTGAGCACGACGCGGTCGCCGACGCCCGCCGCCGCACGGCAGTAGCCCTCGAGGGCCTCGGGATCGGCTTCCAGGGCGTCCAGGAAGGTCAGCAGGTGGTTCAGCGGCGCGGGCGGCCCACCCTCGGAGGCCCGGCCCTCCTCGCCGAGCGCGCGCAGCGTTGCGAGGTCGCCGTCGGAAAGCGCGCCCAGCATCCGTTCGAGCGCTGCGCGGTACGCGCCGAAGCCCACCACCACGAGGCGCGCCTCGGGGACGCGCTGGGCCACCAGCGGCCAGGACGCGACCAGCAGGTCGATCCCCTTGGAGACGATGAGCTTGCCCACGAAGGCCACGAGCCGGTCGCGCGTGAGGTCCAACCGGGCGAGCGCCCGTCCGGCCGCCCCGTCGTCGCGCGCGAAGGAGGAGACGGGCTCGCCGCGGGAGGGCGCCTCGCGCGCGCAGGTCGCTCCGCCCATCAACTCCTCGCCCATCGCGCGCAGCGCCTCGGCGGCCTGCGCACGGCTGCGTGGGCGGAAGCTCTCGATGTCGACTCCCGGTGGCCCCAGCCGCGTGCGGGCCTCCAGCGCGGGGTCGTCGAGCACGCTCCACAGGCGCTGCGCGGTGTGGCGCGAGCCCACCAGCACGGTGCGAGCGCCGGCCAGCCCCTCGCGTGCCAGTCCGAGGAAGCGGTCGGGACGGCGCGCCACCGCGTACTCCAGCGCGCTGCCGTGGACCTTCACCGCGTAGGGGACGCCCATCCCGCCCAGCGCCCGGGCCACGATGGCCGGGCCGGCGATCAGGTGTCCGGCCAGGGCGGCGTCGGGCCGCACCCGCGCGGCCACCTCCGCCACGGCGGCCACGTTGCGCGCGAGGTAGTCCTCGATCGCGGCGTCGTCCAGATCCACGTAGGGCACCGCGCGCACGCCCTCGTAGACGTCGGCCACGTACACGGGCAGGACGCCGCCCAGGTCGGGGCGGTAGACCGTGCACCGAGGCGGCTGGCGGCGGGTGCGCACCTCGAGCACGCCCGTGTCCCAGTTTCCTGCGGCGTCCACGAAGGGCTGGTCCAGCGGCGCGCGGTCCTGACAGACCAGATGCACCTCGGCCCCCAAGGCGACGAGCGCCCGGGTCAGCTGGGCCGTGTAGACGTTGGATCCCGTGCCGCTGAGCAGGTACCCGTGGAAGAGCAGGACACGCACGCTGGCCACCTCTGGTTGCGTCGCCGTCGCCGGCAGCGCACACTATGCGGACCATGACAGGGAGCCCACCCCAGGGGGGCGGCGTGGTGCTCGACGAAGTGACCCCCATCGTGGAGGCACTCGTCGGTGCCGCCCTCGCTCAGCCGCCCGCCGCCGGGCCGGGCGGATCGGCCCTCTCCCTGGTGGTGGTCGACGTGACCGGCCGCGACGAGGAGTCCGCCCTCGAGGCGCTGGCCGCCGCCCGCGCGGCGCACCTGGGCGCGATGCCCGTGGTGGTCGTCGACGACGCGCCCTCTGTCTCCCTCCTTCCCCGTCTGCTGGACGCCGGCGCACGCACCGTGGTGCCGGTCGGCGCGCGGCCGGTCGAGCTGCGCGCCGCGCTGGACGCGGCGCGCCTGGGCGCGGGAATAGTCGACGTGCGCCTGGTGCGCCCCAGCGTCGACGCGTCCGCCGCCCACCTGGCCGAGTTGCGCCGGCGCGACCGGGCGGTCATCGAGTCGCTGGCCGCGGCGGTGGAGGCCAAGGACAGCCTGACCAGCCTCCATCTGCGCGAGGTCAGCCGCCTGGCCCGCCAGCTGGCGGGCGAGATCGACCCCGTCCTGGCCGGCCGCGAGGACTTCCTGTTCGGCTGCCTGCTGCACGACATCGGCAAGATCGGCGTCCCCGAGGCGATCCTCGGCAAGCCCGGCCCGCTCACCGAGGCCGAGTGGGAGATCATGCGCCTGCATCCGGCCACGGGGATCGGCGTGATCCGCCCGCTCAGGCTGGCCGAGACCGTCGAGCACATCGTGTTGCACCACCACGAGCGCTGGGACGGCGAGGGCTACCCCCACCGGCTGGCCGGCGAGGCCATCCCCCTCGTCGCGCGCATCTTCTCGGTCTGCGACGCCCTGGAGGCGATGACCGCCACCCGGCCCTACCGCGCCGCGATGGCGCCCGCCGACGCGCTCGAGGAGGTGCGCTCCCAGGCCAGCCGCCAGTTCGACCCGGCGGTCGTCGCGGCCCTGGAGAAGGGCCTGGCGCGGGGCTCGGTGGCCCTGGCACCCGTCGCCGCCCCGGGCGCCGGCGACGCGTGGACCGGCGCGGAGCGGCTGGTAGGGTTGCGCGCCCAATGACCCTGCAGCGCTACCGCATGCGGACCCCCTCCACGGGACGCGAGATCATCCGCGAGGCCGACCCGGACAAGGTCTACCGCGATCGCGAGACCGGCGAGGAGCTGGAGGTCGTCGGCAAGGTGCTGCCCCTCGCCCCTTCGGCCTCCAAGCTCCCGTGGGCCGTCGAGAACCTCCGCTTCTGCCCGTGGTGCGACCAGCTGGTCCAGAAGGACCTCAACGACTGCCCGCACTGCGGCCGGCGGATGGCGCCGGTCGCGCGTTGAGGCGCGCGGTCGCGCTCGCGCTGGCGCTCGCGGCTCTGCCCGCGGGCGTGGCGGCGTGTGGCGGCGACGACATCGTGGACGCGACCCCGCGCACCCAGCCCGATCTCACCGTGCCCGGCGGCTCCGGCGCGCTGACCGACGACCCGCCCGCGAGCCAGGACCCGCAGGCGACCACGCCCGAGGGCGAGGCGGCCCCCGGACAAGAGGGTGTCACGCCCGAGGAGGGCACCCCTCCCGCGGAGGGCGCGGCGCCGGGCACCGAGGGAGAGTTCGACGACTTCTGCGCCCAGAATCCCGGCGCGTGCGAGGGCGAGACGGCGCCCGAGGACCCGGCGCCGGCACCGACGCCCTAGGAGTCCTACCGCCGCGGATACGGGACGAAGCTCGCCGAGTAGGTCAGGCGCACGGTGCGGTACAGGCAGCTGAAGTCGGCGGTGGTGCGCCGGCCGAGCATGGCCCGCTGGGTCGTCACGTCGCGGCACTCGGCGGCCGGCCGGCTGGCGCGCCACGAGGTGGTGCCGGGCTCGGCCAGACGCATGATCGGCGCCCAGGTCGGCACGGTGACTGCGATCAGATCGCCCTCGCGCACCGGCAGGCTGCGACTGAGCGGGAACTGCGCCGTGCGCCCCAGCCACGGCGTCAGGTCGGTCATCGGCCCCTTGCGGACGACCCGGTGGCGGACGCTGGCCCCCGGGCGCAGGATCACCAGCGCGGCCTGCGGCTGACCGAAGGCCCCGTTGAAGCCGCGCACCTGGTCGGCGGAGGGGTCGCCCAGCGCGACGCTCCACGCCACCACCCGCCCACCGGCGGGCACGCGGTAGAGCGTGCGGTCGGGGCCCACCTTGGCCTGGTAGGCGGTGGCGCGGGTGAGGGCTTCGCAGGGGTCCTGGGGGCAGGAGCCGGTGGTGCCCTGCGGCAGCGCGCCGAGCTCGGTGACGGCCGCCGAAGCGGCCGGGGCGACGAGGAGGGCGGCGGCGAGGACCGCGAGGAGGGCGAAACGCGTCATGGCGCGCATTGAACAGCGTGAGGCGGAGGGAGTTGCGGCGCTGCAGGCGCAGTTGCGCGGGGGAGTTCCCCGGATCGCTCCCAGGGCGGTCGCGCCAGGTGCTCACCCGGCAAGCTCCTCCCCCGCCGCGCGTATCTCGTCGGGGTCCCCGGGGGCGGGTGTCCAGGGCAGGCGCAGCGGATCGCCCTCGTAGCGGGGTATCACGTGGATGTGGAAGTGGAAGACCGTCTGCCACGCCGCCTGGCCGCAGGCGTTGAGGAGGTTGACCCCGTCGGCGCCCAGCACCTCGCGCTGGCGCGCGGCCACCCGCTGGGCCATGTGCGCGCAGGCGGCGAGGTCCTCGGGCCCGATGGCGGCGAGGTCCTCGACGTGGGTGCGCGGGATCACCAGCGTGTGGCCACGGGTCGCGGGGCTGATGTCCATGAAGGCCACCGTGCGCTCGTCCTCGGCCACGCGGGTGGCGGGCAGCTCGCCGGCGACGATCTGGCAGAAGATGCAGTCGGAGTCGGTCACGAGCGGCGACCCTAGCGCTTCGCGAAGGCCGCACGGCCACCGGCGCTTCCCGTCCTGCCGCGCGGTCGGGCGAGCGGGCCATACCCTTGGTCGTGATGGCCACCGAGCTGCGCGATCCCCAGGGCCTCGAGGAGGCCGTGCGCCACCTCGCCGGGATCGAGCGGCCCTCCGCGTCGCCCGGCGAGCGTGAGGCCGCGGAGTGGATCGCTGCCCGCCTGCGCGAGCTTGGCTGCACGGCACGCGTCGAGGAGGAGCGCGCGCACGGCACGTACTGGTGGCCGCTGGGCCTGGGAGCCGCCGCGGGCGCCGCGGGCGGCCTGCTGGCCCGCCGTGGTGGGCCCCTCGCCCGCCTGGCCGGCGGCGCGCTGGCCGCCGCCGGCGCCGCTGCGATCGCCGACGACATCACCGGCGGGCGCCAGTGGTTTCGCCGCCGCGCTCTGCCCCTGCGCCCCACGCACAACGTGGTCGCCACGGCAGGCGACCCCAGCGCGCCGCGCGCCCTGGTGATCGTCGCCCACCACGACGCGGCGCGCACCAGCCTGCTTTTCCACCCAAGGCCCTTGCGCGCTCTCGGCGATCGCTTCCCCGACCTCTACGGGCACATCAACACCACGCCGGCGCTCATGTGGCCCGTGTTCGGGGGGCCGGCGCTGGTCGCCCTGGCCGCCCTGCTGGGCCGCCGTCGTGCGCTGACGGCCGGCACGGCGCTCAGCGCGGGCACCGTCGCCTCGATGGCGGAGATCGGCGCGCACGGCACGGTGCCCGGGGCCAACGACAATCTCACCGGCGTGGCCACGCTGCTGGGCGTCGCCGGCGCGCTGGCCGACGAGCCCATCGAAGGCCTGCGCGTGCTGCTGGTCTCCACCGGCAGCGAGGAGTCGCTCATGGAGGGCATGCGGGCCTTCAGACGCCGCCACTTTCCCTCGCTGCCGCGCGAATCCACCCACGTGCTGTGCGTGGACACGGTGGGCTCCCCCCACCTGCTCATGCTCGAGGGCGAGGGGATGCTGTGGATGAACGAGTACCCGCCCGCCTTCAAGGCGCTGGTGCGCGCGTGCGCCGACGAGGAGAACCTCGCGCTGTGGTCCGGGCTGCGCTTTCGCAACGCCACCGACGGTCTCATCGCGCTGCGCGCCGGCTATCCCACCGCCATGCTCGGCTCCTGCGACCGCTACAAGCTGCCCTCCAACTACCACTGGCCGACCGACACGGTGGACAACGTCGACTTCTCGACGGTCGCCGACGCGGTCGCCCTGTGCACCGCGGTGGCGCGCCGCCTGGCCGCCTCCTAGGCGCCCAGCACCCTGCGCTCGATGGCCGCAGCCGTGCCCGGCGGGACCTCGCTGAAGGTCAGCGCCCGGCCCGAGCGCGTGCGCACACGCAGGATCGCCCAGCGACGGCGGGGGCGGCGCAGGCGGTGAGAGACCTCCGCGATGGCGTCGTAGCGCAACGAGCGCACCCGGCCCATGACCGCGTCGTCGTGCAGCCACAGCAGGCGGCGGTCGGTGACCGCCAGCACGGAGCGCGGGCTGGCCCAGGTGCTCACGGGGGTGACCAGATGCACGTCCTCGTCGGGGTTCAGCGCCGCGGTCAGCTCGGGACCCAGCGCCCAGCGCACGTGCTCGGGCAGCCACTGGCCCTGGAGGCGGTGCCAGCGCCCGTCGACGGGCCGGCGGTAGCGGACCTCCCCGTCCTCGCCCACCGGCCCGTGGCGGTCGGTCCGAGACGGGGCTTCGCCGCGGCGCAGCAGCTCGTAGGCGGCGTTGACCTCGGCCATGCGCCGCTGGGCGGTCTCCCCGCCGCCACGGTCGGGATGCCAGCGCTTGGCCGCCGCACGGTAGGCGGCGGCCACCTCGCGCGGCGAGGCGCCGGGAGCGACGCCCAGGACGGCGTAGGGGTCCATGCGGGGATTGTGGCGCGCCGGGCCGACCGGTGGTTCCCCTCAGTCCCCGGCCCGCGCCCGGGCGAAGGCCAGCGCCTCCTCGCGGGTGCTGACCGTGCCGGTGAACTGCGCGCGGGCCAGGTCGGCCATGGCCTCGCCGAGCCACGGCCCCGGGGCGCGGCCGGCGGCGGCGGCGACCTCGTCGCGGCGCAGCAGCGGCGCGGGGGGGCCCTCGGCGTGGTGGCGCAGGGCCTCGCCCAGCAGCACCCGGGCCACGGCGAGATGGCGCTCGATGGCCTCGTCGGCCTTGCGCCCGCGGGTGGCCAGGCGATCGGCGACGCTGAGCAGCGTCACGTCGGCGGCCACGGGCGCGCACGCGGCGAGATAGTCGTGGATCGCACCGCGGTCCGGCGGCGCGCCTCGGACAAGGAAGCCCGCCCGCAGGTGGTGGCGCGCCAGCGTTGCGACGTGCGCGCGCAAACGCTCGCTGACGCGCAGGCGCGCGAGCACGTCGCGGGCCATCGCCGCGCCCAGCTCGTCGTGGCCGGGGAAGCCGAAGCCGCCCCGCTCGAGCGGAACCTGGGTGGCGGGCTTGGCCACGTCGTGCAACAGCGCGCCCCAGCGCAGCGCGCCCCCCCGCGTCAGCTCGTCGGCCAGCGGCTCGGCCAGCAGCGCGGCGACCGGCCCGGCGTGGTCGTCGCCCAGCACGGCGCCGGGTTCACGCTCCAGGGCGATCACGTGCTCGAGCACCTCGAGCACGTGATCGTGCACGTCGCGGTGGTGGTACAGCGTCTGCTCGACGCCGTGCATCGCCGCAAGCTCCGGCAGGACGATGGCGGTCGCCCCGGCGGCCTCCAGGAGGCGTAGGCCCTCCAGCGCGCGGTCGACGCTCACCAGGCGGCGCAGCTCGGCGAAGACGCGCTCGCCGGCCACGCGCCTCAGCCCGGGCGCGTGGCGGGCCGCGGCCGCCACCGTGGCGGGCTCGGGCTCCAGCTCCAGCTCGCAGGCCAGCCGGGCGAGGCGCACGCAGCGCAGCGGATCGTGGACGAAGGCGTCGGGGGAGACCATGCGCAGGCGGCGGGCGGCCAGGTCCCGGGCCCCGCCGTGGGGGTCGACCCGCTCGCCGCCGGCCAAGGGCTCGGCCATGGCGTTCAGCGTGAAGTCGCGCAGCGCGAGGTCGTCTTGCACCGTGGCGCCGCGCCGGGGGGTGAGATCGGCCTGCCAGGAGCGGTCGCCGGCCAGCACCCGCCAGGCGCCCCAGGCGTCCGACAGGGCGAAGGCGGGTCCCCGCGCAGCGCGGGCCAGACGCTGGGCCGGCTCGCGCGCGTCGCCGGCGACGACGAGGTCGAGATCGGTCAGCGGGCACCCCAGGAGCCGGTCGCGCACCGCGCCGCCCACGAGGTGCACGTCGTTGCGCCCCGCGAGCGCACCGCGGGCGACGGCGAGCGCGTCGCTCACCGCGCGCGTCCCGCGCCCGCCTCCTCGCCGGGGCGGGTGGCCGTGGCCAGCAGCGCGGCGTCGTGCTCGGCGACCGGCTCGCCGTCGCGGTGGTACGCCCGCGGGAGACGCGGCAGCAGGGCGGTGGTCACCTCGTAGTTGATCGTCCCCTGCCGGCGGGCGACCTCCTCGGCGAGGATCCGCTCGCCGTCGCGTGCCCCGATGAGGATCGCCTCGTCCCCACTGGCCACGCGCGGATCGGCGCCGGCATCCGCGGTGACGTAGTCCATCGACACCGTCCCGCGCAGCCTGCGGCGCTCGCCGGCCAGCAGCACCTCGACGTCGCCGGTCCGCGCCCGCGGCCAGCCGTCGCCGTAGCCCACGGGCAGCGTGGCCACCGTGCTCGGCGCGTCGGCGATCCAGCGCCGGCCGTAGCCCGCACTCTCGCCGGGTGCGATCGGCTTGAGCGCGGCGACGTGGGTGCGCAGCTCGAGCGCCGGCTCCAGCTCGCGCGCGGCGGGATCCTCGCCGAAGGGGTCCAGCCCGTAGACGGCCACGCCCGGTCGGACCATGTCGAGGTGCGCCGCCGGCTCGCGCAGCAGCGCGGCGCTGTTGGCCGCGTGGGCGATGAGGCCGGGAAAGCGCTCGCGCAGCGGCAAGGCCCACGTACGGAAGCGTTCCAGCTGCTCCCCGAAGAAGGCGTCGCCGCGCTCGTCGGCGGTGGCGAAGTGGGTCATGGCCCCGACGAGCTCGACCCCCGGAGCGCCGGCGGCCGCTTGCGCCGTGCGGGTGGCCTGGTCGGGGTCGCGGGTGCCCAGGCGCCCCATGCCGGTGTCGAGCTTGACGTGCACCCGCCCGCCGCCGGGGGCGGCGACGGCTCCCACGAACCGCTCGCTCCAGGCCACGACGTCGGCCCCGGCGGCCAGGGCCTGGTCGAGCTCGCTGGCACCCAGGCTGCCCATGACCAGCAGGCGCCCATCGATCCCCGCTCCGCGCAGCGCCGCCGCCTCGCTCGCGGTGGCCACCGCGAGCCATCCCGCACCGCCCGCCTGAGCGGCGCGCGCGCTCGCCACCGCCCCGTGGCCGTAGCCCTCCGCCTTGACCACCACGCACATCCGACACTCGCGCGGCAGCTCGCGCGCCAGCCGGGCGACGTTGCGCTCGATCGCGGCGACGTTGACGGCGGCGAGGGCGCGGAGTGGCATGAGGTGATCAGGATGCGCCTGACGACGAGCGCTCGAGGGAGACAGTCGTATGAGTCTGCACTGCGCGCCCCAGCCGCTCGTCGAGCGTGAGCAGCGAGACATCGAGCTGCTGGGCCAGCGCGACGTAGAGCGCATCGGCCGCGGCGAAGTTCGCTCGCAGCTTCCATGCCACAGCCAGCAGGTCGGGCATCGGATAGCGGACCATGGGAAGCCGTACCAACGCGGTGAGCGCAAGGCTGGCTCGGTCTGCAGCGACCTCGCCACCGAGCACGATCCGCCGCAGCACGGCGAACACCTCGAAGTCGATGAGCGCCGGAGCCGCAAGCACGCGCCGGGCGCCGAGGGCATCCGGGATGGTCGCCTCGCGTGGGCCCCGGAGCAGTAACTCCACCACCGGCCCCGCATCGACGACGATCACTGCTCGTACTCGTCGCGAATCGCGCGGACCTCAGCGGTTCCGTCGAGATCCAGAACCGGCGGATGGGAGGCGATCTCGGCCATGAACTCCGCCATGCTCGGAAGCGCGGCCGTGCGCTCGAACTCGCGGCGCAGGTAGTCCGACAGCGAGAGCCCCTCGAACTCGGCCTGTTCGACGAGCCGCCGGTGCACTCGGTCGGGGACGTCGCGAACCTGGACCGTCCTGGCCATGAGCCCAACCTTAGCATGCAGAGTGCATGCTAGATCGCGCTGGTGGCGTCGAGGTCCGCCCGAGCGTGGCCGAGCTGGGCGATGACGTCCCCGGCGATGACCGCTTCGGGACCGTGGGCGGCGGCGGCCAGCTGGCCGGCCCGCGCGTGCACCACCACGGCGGCGGCCGCCGCGGTGAAGGGCTCGACGCCCTTGGCCAGGTAGGCGGCGACGACCCCGGTGAGCACGTCGCCGGTGCCCGCGGTGGCCAGGGCCGGCGCCGAGATCGCGTTGACAGCGGCGCGGCCGTCGGGCGCGGCGACGATCGTGTCGTCGGCCTTGAGCACGACGACGGCGCCGGCGTCTCGTGCCGCGGCGCGGGCGTGGTGCAGGCGCTGGGCGGCGACCGCCCCGCTGTCGACGTCGAGCAGTCGGGCCAGCTCACCGGCGTGGGGGGTGAGCACGGTCGGAGCGCCGCGGGCAGCGACCTCACCAAGGCGCCCGGCGTGGGCGTTGAGCCCATCGGCGTCGAGCACGAGCGCCACCTCGGCGCGCCGGGCCGCCTCTCGGGCCAGCGTGAGCGCGCCCTCGTCGCGCCCCAGGCCCGGGCCGAGCGCCAGCGCGCCGCCCCGGGCGGTCGCGCCGAGCACCGCGTCGACGGCCTCGGGGCCGAGATGGCCGTCCTGCTCGGGCATGGCGCGGGACATGACCTCGAGCGTCTTGAGCTCGAAGGTCGCCTCCAGGGAGGCGGGGATGAGCAGGGTCACGTAGCCTGCGCCCGCGCGCGCAGCGGCGTGCGCGGCCAGGGTCGGCGCGCCGGTCAGGCCGTGGGAGCCGCCGCACACCAGCACGTGGCCCGAGGTGAACTTGGTGCCCGGGGCATCGCGGCGGGGCACCTCCTCCACGGCGGCGGGAGTGATCAACCCCGCGGCCGCCTCCACCGGCGCCCCCGGAGGGATGCCGATGTCGATGACCTCCACCGACCCCGCGTGCGCCTTGCCTGGCGCGATGTACAGGCCGGGCTTGGCCGCCGCGAAGGTGGCGGTCGCGGTCGCTCCCACCGCGACACCCTCGACCGCGCCGGTGGAGGCGTCCACCCCGCTGGGCGTGTCGGCGGCGACCACAGGGACGCCGGCGGCGTTCAGCGCCTCGATGGCCTCGAGCGCCCGGCCGCGCGGAGCCCCCGCGGAGCCGGTGCCCAGGATGGCGTCGACCACGACGGTGGCGCCGGCCAGGCGCTCGGGCGCGAAGGCCTCGATCACGGGGTCACCGGGGGACTGCACCGCGGTGGGGAAGCCCCCGTCCGGTCGGACCCCCAGGCGCACCAGGTTCTCCGCCGGATCGCCCTGCAGATCCCCCGGCTCGGCCAGCAGCAGCACGCGCACCTCGCGCCCCGCCTCGCGCAGCAGGCGACCCGCGACGAGTCCGTCCCCGCCGTTGTTGCCCTTCCCGCAGACGATGGCCACGACGCCCTCGGGGGCGGCGTCGGCCACCACGCGCGCCAGGCCCCGCCCCGCGCGCTCCATCAGCTCCAGCGAGGGGATTCCGCGGTCCTCGATCGCCCACGCGTCGGTGGCCCGCATCGCCTGCGCGTCGGGCAGCGGGTCCGCCCAGGACGGGAGGGCGGTCACCCGTCGATCACGGCGACCGCACCGGCCAGGCCCCGGGTGTGGGTCAGGGAGATGCGCACGGCCTCCCCCCTGCCCGCCAGCGCGCCATGCAACGCGACCGCCGGGGGACCGGAGACCCCTTCGGCGTGGAGGACCTCGATGTCCTGCCACGACCACGCCCGCAGGCCGAGCGCCTTGGCCACCGCCTCCTTGGCACAGAAGCGCGCGGCGAGGTGCATGGCCGGCCGCGGACGAGCCGCGGCATAGGCGCGCTCTCCCGCGGTGAACAGCCGCGCCTCCAGACCGGGGCGGCGGGCCAGCGTGCGCTCGAGGCGCTCGACCTCCAGCAGGTCGAGGCCGACGCCGCTCACGCTCACTCCACGGTGACCGTCTTGGCCAGGTTGCGCGGCTGATCCACGTTCAGCCCGCGACGGCGGGCGATCGCGTAGGCCAGCATCTGCAGCGGGACCACGGCGAGCATGGGCTGCAGCGTCCAATCGGTGCGCGGCACGCGCAGCACCTCCTCGGCGTGGGCGGCGATGGCCTCGTTGCCCTCGGTGGCCACCGCGATGACGTGGGCACCGCGCGCGGAGACCTCCTGCATGTTGGAGGCGACCTTCTCGAGCACCGGCGAGTCGGTGGCCACGCAGACCACCGGCGTGGAGTCGTCCAGCAAGGCGATGGGGCCGTGCTTCATCTCCCCCGCCGCGTAGGCGTCGGTGGCGATGTAGGAGATCTCCTTGAGCTTGAGCGCCCCTTCCAGCGCCACCGGAAGGCCGATGTGGCGCCCCAGGTAGAGGAAGAACTCGCGGTCGCCGTGGCGGGCGGCGACCTGCTGGGCCACCTCCCCCAGGCCATCGAGCGTCTGGGTGAGCAGGTGGGGCATGCGCTTGAGGTCGGCCACCAGCTCGGCGCGCCGGTCGGCGTCAAGGGTCCCGCGCAGCTCGGCCAGGCGCAGGGCGAGCAGGTACATCGCGGCGACCTGGCACATGAAGGTCTTCGTCGCGGCCACGCCGATCTCCAGCCCCGCGCGCGTGAAGAGCACGCCGTCGCTCTCGCGCGTGGCCTGCGAGCCCATCACGTTGGTGATGGCCACCACCGTGGCGCCGCGGTCGCGCGCCACGCGCATGGCGGCCAGCGTGTCGCGTGTCTCGCCCGACTGGGTGATGCCCACGACGAGGTCGCCCTCCCCCACCACCGGGTCGCGGTAGCGGTACTCGGAGGCGATGTCCATCTCGACCGGCACGCGCGCCCACTCCTCGATCGCGTAGCGGCCGATCAGCCCCGCGTGGTAGGAGGTGCCGCAGGCCACGATGACCACGCGGCGCACGCCCTCCAGCAGCGCCTCGTCGAAGGCGCCCGGCTCGGCCAGGTCGGCCCCGTCGACGCGCAGCGTGCGGTCCGCGATGGTCTCGGCCACCGCGTCGGGCTGCTCGTGGATCTCCTTGAGCATGAAGGTCTCGTAGCCGGCCTTCTCGGCGGTGGCCTCATCCCAGTCGACCCGGGTGGGCAGCCGCGCCACCTCGGCCCCGTCGGGGCCCAGGAAGGTGGCGCCCTCGGGGCGCAGCACCACGACCTCGCCGTCCTCGATCTGCTGCACCCGGCGGGTCTCGCGCAGGAACGCGGGGATGGCGGAGGCCAGGAAGTGCTCCTCCTTGCCCACGCCGACCACCAGCGGGCACTCCTGGCGGGCGCCGACGAGCACGTCTGGCTCGTCCACGGTCATGGCCACGAAGGCGAAGTGGCCCTCCAGCTCGCCGAAGGCGGCGCGCACGGCGGCGGCAAGGTCGCCCTCGCGCTCGAGGTGGTGGGCGACGAGATGGGCGATGACCTCGGCGTCGGTCTCGGAGGAGAACCGCGCGCCCGCGGCGGACAAGCGCTCCTTGAGCGCCATGTAGTTCTCGACGATCCCGTTGACCACCACGTGCACCCGCTCGGTCTCGTCGGTGTGGGGGTGGGCGTTGGCCTCGGTGACCTTCCCGTGCGTGGCCCAGCGGGTGTGGCCGATGCCGGTGGTGGGTGGCCGGGTGACGACGGTCACGGCGCCCTCGGGCGGTGGGCGGGTAGCCTCGACGGCCTGCACCGCCTCGACGAGCCGTTCCAGGTTCCCGACCGCGCGCACCGACTCGATGCGCCCGTCGCCCAGCAGCGAGACGCCCGCGGAGTCGTAGCCCCGGTACTCGAGCTTCTCAAGACCGGCGAGCAGCAGCTCCTGGGCCGCCCGAGGACCGACATAGCCGACGATGCCGCACATAGGCGTGAAAGACTAGATGATCGATTCCGAATTGCGTGAGGGCCAGCGGGGTGGGCGGCTGGAGGGCGTCGAAGACCGGTGTTCTCACACCGTCGACGTCGGCGTGCCCGCCGTCCAGCCTCGACACGCTCCTCATCGGACTCTATGTCCTGGCTGATGACTGCCGTGGGCCTGGTCGCCCGCCCCAGATCACCGACGCTGAACTGCTCTGTCTGGCTGTCGCGCAGATGCTGTTGGACTGCCCCGGCGACCGGCGGCTTTGGCCATCGCGCGCTACCGCCTCGGGCACCTGTTTCCGCGACCTTCCCAAGCAGCTCGCCTACAACAAGCGTCCGCGCCCTGGATCGTGCGCGCGCTCAACCTCATCGTGTTCGAGTCGCCTCGCGTTTTGCGACGAGTTGTGGCTGGTGGACGGCACCCCGGTCCCCTGCGGCAGTCGCGCGAGACCGCCCGGCGCTCGGAGCCGGCCGGCTATGCCGCCTACGGATGGAGCCGCTCGCACTCCCGTCATTCTGGGGATTTCGCCTCGTGCTGGTCTGCGCGCCCGACGGGATGCCTGTGGGCTTCGAACGTCAGCGAGCGCAAGGTCGCCGCGGAGATCCTCGCGCCGCCGCGCGCACCATCCTGGCCGACAAGGGCTTCGCGGGCCGCGACTTCGAAGCCATGGTCGAGCAGATGGGCGCACGACCGGCCCGACCGCAAGGACGAACCACGACGCCACGGCCAGCTGGGCGCGGCCCGCCAGTGGATCGAATCGATCATCGACACCCTCAAGGCCAACTCTCCCTCGAGCGCCACGGCGCACGCACCATGCCCGGCCTCGGCGCCGCCCGCAGGCTCTCGCTCTGCCGCCGCCATCCCTGCCGCAACCAACTCGCCGGCAGCTGGGACCGCGCCTCATCGCCTACGACCACTGATTCCATCGATATGGAATCGATCATCTAGCCGCGGCGTCGGCGGCGCAACGTCGCGCTGGCGGTCCTCAGCCGGCCGCGGTCGCCACCGTGGCCACCAGGCGGGCGCAGACCTCGTCGGCCTCCTGCGCGCTGGGCGCCTCGACCATCACGCGCACCAGCGGCTCGGTGCCCGAGGGGCGGATGAGCACGCGCCCGCGGCCGCTCAGCGCGGCGGCCTCGCGCTCGGTGGCCTGGACCAGCTCCGCGCTGGCCATCGCGCCGTCGCGGTCGACCACGCGCACGTTGACCAGGCGCTGGGGCAGCTTCTCCATGGCCTCGCGGTGGGCCAGGTCGCCGCCGGCCAGGGCCTCCAGCGTCAGCAGCGCGCTGGCGATGCCGTCGCCCGAGGGGACGAAGCCCATGTCGATCACGTGGCCCGACTGCTCGCCGCCCAGCGCCCAGCCGCGGGCGCGCAGCGCCTCGAGCACGTAGCGGTCGCCGACCTTGGTGGTGGCCACCTGCACCCCGGCGGCGCGCATGGCAGTGTGGAAGCCGTAGTTGGTCATCACGGTCACCGCCACCCCGCCCCCCGGGAGGCGGTCGTGCGCACGTAGGTGCAGCGCGGCGAGCGCGATCAGCTCGTCGCCGTCCACCACCGCGCCGGTGCGGTCGGCGGCCAGGACGCGGTCGCCGTCGCCGTCGAAGGCGAAGCCCAGGTCGTGGCCGCCCTCGCGCACGGCGGCGGCCAGCGCGTCGACGTGCGTGGAGCCACAGCCGGCGTTGATGTTGCGCCCGTCGGGCTCGTCGGCGAGCACGGTCACCGCGGCGCCCAGGCGGCGAAAGATCTCCGGGGCCACGCGGTAGGTGGCCCCGTGAGCGCAGTCCAGCAGCACGTCGACCCCGCTGAGGTCGAGGCCGGCGAAGCGCTCGTGCAGGCCGCGCAGGTAGTCCTCCTGGGTGCCGTGCAGGCGATGGACCCGGCCCAGGCGCTCGGGCCTGGGGGAGCCGCGCAGGGCGGAGGTGTCCGCGTGGGCTGCCCAGGCTGGTTGCCCATGCTCCGCCCGGAGACGTTGCTCGATGGCGAGCTCGGTGGCGTCCGAAAGCTTGAAGCCGTCGGCGCCGAAGAACTTGATGCCGTTGTCGGCGAAAGGGTTGTGCGAGGCACTGATGACCGCGGCCAGGTCGAACCCGTAGCGGTCCAGCAGCAGCGGCGCGGCGGGCGTGGGCAGGATGCCGCCCACCAGCGCATCCCCGCCCGCACTGGTGATCCCCGCGGCCAGCGCGGCCTCGAGCATCTCGCCCGACTCCCGGGTGTCGCGCACCACCAGCACGCGCGGGCGATCGGCCCCGGCCTGCGCGGTGGCCGCACGGCCCAGGGCCAGCGCCAGCTCGGCGGTCAGCAGCTCGCCGGCGACGCCGCGGACCCCGTCGGTCCCGAACAGCTTGCGCGCCACGGGCGGGTCGGTCAGCGCTTGGAGAACTGCGGGCGCTTGCGGGCCTTCTTGAGCCCGGCCTTCTTGCGCTCCTTGGCGCGCGCGTCGCGCGTGAGGAAGCCGCGGCGCTTGAGCTCGCCGCGCAGGTTGGGCGAGGCCTCCAGCAGGGCGCGGGAGATGCCGTGGCGCAGCGCGCCGGCCTGGGCGGACACACCGCCGCCGTGCATGCGGGCCACGACGTCCATGCGGTCGGCGTAGCCGACCGTCTCCAGCGGCTGGCGGATCGTGCGCTGCAGGGTGGCGCGGGGAAAGAACTGGTCCAGCGCGCGCCCGTTGATGGTGTAGGCACCCGTGCCGGGACGCAGGATCACGCGCGCCACGGCGGTCTTGCGCTTGCCGGTGGCGGCGTAGCGCGCGCCCGCGGCCAGGTCGATGGTGACCTCGGCGATGGGCTGGTCCTCGGCGTCCTCCTCGGCGGCGGCCGCGGCGGCGGCGGCCTCCTCGGCCTCTCGCTCCGCCAGTGGGTCACTGCCCTCCTCGACGATGTCGACCTCGAGGTCCATGCCGGGGATGGCGGGGCGGGCGCGGGGCACCTCCTCGTCCTCGACCAGCTCGTCGGCCTCCTCGGGCTCCGGGGCCGCGACCACTCCGGGCTCCTCGTCGGGCTCGTCCAGCTCGTCGGCCTCCTCGGGCTCCGGGGCCGCGACCACTCCGGGCTCCTCGTCGGGCTCGTCCGGCGTCGCCTCCGCGGCCGGGGCGGCGGCCTCGTCGCTGGCGGCCGGAGCGTCCTCGCCGCCCTGGGCGCCCACCGCGGGGCCCTGGCCCTCCTCCGTGTCGTCGTCGCCCACGCGCATCTCGCGCGCGGCGGCGGCCTCGAGGGCCTCCTCCTGCTCGTCGGGGCGGGGCGTCTCGTCGGCCACTACGCGTCGATCTCCATCGGTCGGGGCTGCTGGGCTGCGTGCGGGTGGTCGGGGCCGGCGTAGACCTTGAGCTTGGTCAACTGCTTGCGCGCCAGGCGGTTGCGGGGCAGCATGCCCTTCACGGCGCGGCGGACGATCTCCTCGGGGCGCGTGGCCTGCAGCTGGTCGAAGGTCTTCGAGCGCAGGCCCCCGGGATAGCCCGAGTGGCGGTAGTAGCGCTTCTGGGTGCGCTTGTTGCCGGTCACGACGACCTTCTCGGCGTTGACCACCACCACGAAGTCGCCCGTATCCACGTGCGGCGTGTACTCGGGCTTGCGCTTGCCGCGCAGGGCGTCGGCCACCTGGGTGGCCAGGCGACCGAGGGTCTGCCCGTTCGCGTCGACCACGAGCCAGGTGCGCTCGCGGGTGGCGGGGGTGGCGACGTAGGTCTTCATGGCAGAAAGAAGCCACGCGAGGATCGCGCGGCGACGGCCCAGTGTAGGTGATCCCGTATGGGCGGGGCAGCGTGATGGTGTCGCTGGCCGTGGGTGGGTAGGGCGGGCGCCATGACTTCGCATGAGACCACCGTGGACGGGATCCCGATGCGCTGGGAGGAGGCGGGTGAGGGTCGCCCGGTCGTGCTGGTGCACGGCATCCCGACCTCCCCGGCCCTGTGGCGCCACGTCGTGCCGCGCCTGGCGGGCGTGCGCGCGCTCGCGTGGGAGATGGTCGGCTACGGCGAGTCGATCCCCGCCGGGCGCGGGCGCGACATCTCGGTGGGCCGCCAGGCCGACCACCTCGTCGCCTGGCTGCGCGAGCTGGGGGTCGAGGATCCCATCGTGGTCGGCCACGACCTCGGCGGCGGGGTCGCGCAGATCGCCGCCGCGCGCAACCCCGGTCTCTTCTCGGGCATCGTGCTGATCAACGCCATCGGCTACGACTCGTGGCCGGTGCCGCCGGTGAAGGTGCTGGCGGCACTCGGGAGCCTGGTGCAGCGCCTGCCCGCGGGCGCCGTCGCCCGGCTGGTGCAAGGCATCATCGTCGCCGGCCACGACGACGCGGCGCGGCGCGCGGAGTCCGCCGAGATCCACGCGGCGCCCTACCGCCACGGCGACCCGGCCGCCTTCGTGCGCCAGGTGCGGTCGCTGAACGTGCACGACACCCCTCGCCGTCCGCGACGCCCTTCCGCGCCTCGGCCTCCCGGCCCGCGTCGTCTGGGGCGCCGCCGACCAGTTCCAGACGGTCGAGTACGGGGAGCGCTTCGCCACCGACCTGGGCACCGATCTGCGACGCATCGAGGGCGCCAAGCACTTCACGCCCGAGGACCACCCCGAGGAGATCGCCGCCGCGGTCAACGAGCTGGTGGGCTCGGGCTGAGTCAGGCTCCGGGGCCGCCGGGGTGCTCGCGGAACGCCGCCGCGAAGAGGGCGCCGACGTCGATCCGCGGTGCGCCGAGTCGGCGGGGCGTGATCACGTCGCCCGTGGCGTGGTCGGCATGCTCGGTGTAGGCGTCGCCCTGGGGCGCCGCAAACAGCTCGACATGGCGGTCTGTCAGATTCACGAGCCAGTACTCGGGGATCCCGGCGCGCGCGTACAGCCGCGCTTTGACGAGGCGATCCTTGGGCAATGAGCTACGCGCCACCTCGATGACCAGCAGTGCCTCGGCCGGGTGATAGGGGCGGGGTGCGTCGGCAGCGACCACGGCGAGGTCCGGTTCGGGCTCGGACCCCGAGGACTCGAGCGTGAGCGCGCTCTGGGGGCGCACCTGGAACGCTTCATCCAAGGCGAGCACGAACTGCCGCGTGAGCCATGCCACCGCGTCGTCGTGCTCGGCGCCCTTCGGGCTCATCTGGACGAGAAGCCCTTCAAGCAGCTCCGCCCGGTCGTCATCGTCGAAGATGCCTGCTTCGATCAGCTCGTGATAGCGGACCAGCGGGATGCGCCAGAGCGGAAGGGCCTCCACGGGCAGATCCCGGTCGCGCCGCTCGACGGCCATGAGGCGATGGTACCGCGGCCTTCCGCGGAGCGATCGCGGATGCATGGCGCGACCGGCGGGCGAGGGACAGTGCTTCAGCACGGCCCTTGCACGACGGGCGCGTCAGGCGCCACGAGCGCCCCGGCTACTCCCACTCGATGGTGCCGGGAGGCTTGCTCGTGATGTCCAGCACCACCCGGTTGACCTGGCTCAGCTCACCGATCATGCGCGCCGCGATCTGCTCGAGGAGGTCGTAGGGCAGACGCGCCCAGTCGGCGGTCATGGCGTCGTCGGAGGTGACCGCGCGGATGACGATGACCGAGCCGTAGGTGCGCTCGTCGCCCTGCACGCCGACCGTGCGGATGTCGGGCAGCACGCAGAAGGACTGCCAGAGGGTCGCGGTACAGGCCGGCCTGGCGGATCTCGTCCTGCAGGATGAAGTCGGCGTCGCGCAGGAGGTCGAGGCGCTCCTTGGTGGCCTCGCCGCCCACGATGCGGATGGCCAGGCCGGGGCCGGGGAAGGGCTGGCGCCAGACCAGGCGCTCGTCGAGGCCCAGCTCGGCGCCCACGGCGCGCACCTCGTCCTTGAACAGGGTGCGCAGCGGCTCGACGAGGTCGAAGCTCAGGTCCTCGGGCAGGCCGCCCACGTTGTGGTGGGACTTGATCGTGGAAGCGCCCGTGCCCCCGCCGGACTCGATCACGTCGGAGTACAGCGTGCCCTGCACGAGGTGGCTCGCGTCGCCGATCTGGGCGGCCTCCTCCTCGAAGACCCGGATGAACTCCGCGCCGATGGCCTTGCGCTTGGCCTCCGGATCGCTCACGCCACGCAGCCGGGCGAGGAAGCGCTCCTCGGCGTCCACGGCCACCAGCGGGATCCCGAAGCGCTCGCCGAAGGCGGCGATGACCTGCTCGCCCTCGTGCTTGCGCATCAGGCCGTGGTCGACGAACACGCAGGTCAGCTGGTCGCCCACCGCGCGGTGGACCAGCAGGGCGGCCACCGAGGAGTCCACCCCGCCGCTCAGCCCGCAGATCACCTTGCCCGAGCCCACCTGGGCGCGGATGCGCGCGACCTGCTCCTCGATCACCGAGGCGGCCGACCAGGCCATGTCGGTCTCGCAGACGTCCCGCAGGAAGGCCTTCAGGATGTCCTGGCCGAAGGGGTGTGGGAGACCTCGGGGTGAAACTGGATTCCGTACACCCCGCGCTCGGCGCTCTCGAAGGCCGCCACGGGCGACCGGGGCGAACCGGCCAGCGCCACGCACCCGGGCGGCGGGGCCAGGACGGCGTCACGGTGGGACATCCAACAGGTCTGCTCGGCGGGCAGTCCGGCCAACAGGCGCCCGTGTTCGCGCACCGTGAGGGTCGTGCGTCCGAACTCGCCCTTGGGCGCGGGCCTCGACCTCCCCGTCCAGCGCGCTGGCCAGCAGTTGCATCCCGTAGCAGATGCCCAGCACGGGGATGCCCAGCTCCAGCAGGGAGGGATCCAGCGACGGTGCGCCCTCGGAGTACACCGAGGCTGGCCCGCCGGAGAGGATCACCCCTTGGGCCGCCGGCGCGCGACCTCCTCCACGCCCACGTGGTGGGGCAGCAGCTCGCTGAACACGCCGCACTCGCGCACGCGGCGGGCGATGAGCTGCGAGTACTGCCCGCCGTAGTCGAGGACGACGACCTCGTCGACCGCCCGGGGGGCCTCGACGTCGACCGCCGCCACCGAGTCGACGAGCTCCGTCGCCGCGGTGGCGGCGGTGACGAGGCCCTCGGCGGAGCTCACGCCAGCGCCACCGGCTCGCCTTCGTCAACGTCGCTGGGGCCGCTGCCGTTGCCGCCGGCCTCCCGCCCCCCGGTCACCGCGGCCACGGCCCCTGAGCCGCGAGCGCCCATGCCCACGCCCTGGGAGGACTGCAGATGCTTGCCCTCGGTCTGCAGCGCCGGAGCGATCGTGAGCTCGGCCCGGTTGAACTCCGCGATGTCCTTGTAGCCGCACGTGGCCATCGAGGTGCGCAGGGCGCCGAACAGGTTGAAGGTGCCGTCGTTCTCGTGTGCGGGACCGGTGAGGATCTCCTCCAGGGTCCCGTTGCGCACCGTGGCCACGCGGGCACCGCGCGGCAGCGAGGGGTGGAAGGTGGCCATGCCCCAGTGGAAGCCCCGACCCGGGGCCTCCTGCGCGCGGGCCAGCGGCGAGCCCAGCATCACGGCATCGGCCCCGCAGGCGATGGCCTTGGACACGTCCCCCCCGGTGCGCATGCCGCCGTCGGCGATCACCTTCACGTACTCGCCGGTCTCCAGCATGTTCTGGGAGCGCGCCGCCGCGGCGTCGGCGATCGCCGTGGCCTGGGGCACGCCGATGCCCAGGACCCCACGCGTGGTGCACGCCGCACCGGGGCCCACACCCACCAGCACCGCGGCCGCGCCCGTGCGCATGAGGTGCAAAGCGGTGTGGTACGAGGCGCAGCCGCCCACCACCACCGGCACGCCGACCTGGCGGATGAACTCCTTGAGGTTGAGCGGCTCGGTGGTCTGGGAGACGTGCTCGGCCGAGACGACCGTGCCCTGGATCACGAGCACGTCCAGCCCCGCCTCGAGCGCCAGCTCGTAGTGCTCGCTCACACGCTGGGGGGTCAGCGAGGCGGCCACCACCACTCCCTGCTCCTTGATCTCGGCCACGCGCTGGGCCATCAGCTCCGGCTTGATCGGCGCCCGGTAGATCTCCTGCATCGCCCGCGTGGCCTGCTCCTGGGGCAGCTTGGCGATGCGCTCGAGCTGCTCCTCGGCGTCCTCGTAGCGGGTGAACACGCCCTCGAGGTTGAGCACGGCCAGTCCGCCCAGGCTGCCGACCAATCCCGCCGTGCGCGGCGAGACGACCCCGTCCATGGCCGAGGCCAGCAGCGGCAGCTCGAAGCGGTAGTCGCCCAGCTTCCACGAGATGTCGATGTCGTCGGGATCGCGCGTGCGCCGCGAGGGCACGATCGCGATTTCGTCGAAGCCATAAGCGCGGCGAGCCTTCTTGCCGCGGCCGATCTCGATCTCCATGGGCTGATCCTAGGTGCGCGGGCGGACGGAGGAACCACCCAGCGTACCCGTGACCTATGGGACCTCGACCGGGGCCTGAACGCGGGTGACCTCGACCTCGGCGACCAGGCGCTCCACCCGGGCGGGGTCGATCAGGCCCGCCCCCAGGCGCTGGGTGGACTCCGCCCCGCAGGCCACGCCGAAGCGCAGGCAATCCTCGGCGCCCGAGCCGGCGTAGCGGGCGGCCACGAAGCCGGCCAGGAAGGCGTCCCCCGCCCCCACCGCGGCGACGATCTCGCGCGGCTCGATCTCCACCCGGAAGAGGGTTCGCGCGTTCACCGGGCCTCCACTTCCCGACCCCTCGCCGTCCACGCGCATGGAGGCCAGGCAGCCGTCGGGGGTGGTCATGATGGCTTCGCCGGCGCCCAGCAAGGCCATCTCGCGCATCGCGGCCACCCGATCGTCGTCGTCGTTGAACTCATGGCCGACGAGCTCCTCGGCCTCCAGCACGTTGGGGGAGATGACGTGGGGCTCGGCACGCACGGCCTGGCGCAGCGGCTCGCCCTCGGCGTCGATCACCGTGGTGACGTCCAGGCGGTGCAGGTCGCGCACCAGGTCGCTGTAGAGGTCGGGCGCGACCCCGTGGGGCAGCGAGCCGGCCATGACCACCACCGCGGCGCCCCGCGCCAGGTACAGCAGCTTCTCGCGAAAGAGCTCGATCTCCTGGTCGGTGACCGCGGGGCCGCGCTCGTTGATCTCCGTCTGCCCGCCGTCGGTGGGGTCGTGCACCGCCGTGTTCGTGCGCGACTCCTCCCCGATGCGCACGAAGTCGTTGAGGATCGACTCGGCCGTGAGCTGCTCCACGATGCGCGTGCCCGTCGACCCGCCCTCCAGGCCCGTGGCGATCACGGGCTGGCCGAGCGTCTTGAGCGCGCGGGCGATGTTGACCCCCTTGCCGCCCGCCAGGGTGGTCTGCTCCACGCTGCGGTGACGGCGCCCGAGGCGGAAGTTGGGCACCGAGAGCGACTTGTCTATCGCCGCGTTGAGCGTGACGGTGATGATCACGACGGTCTTCCTAGGCCCGCTGGCGCGCCATGGCCCGGCGACGCAGCAAGACCAGCGGGACACTACAGGCCGCCAGAGCGGCGAGCAGCGCGAGCGTGCTGGGGCGCGAGAGCAGATCGCGCATGCGCAGGGCCACGCCGGCCTCCTGCACCGCGCGGGTGGCGACCAGCGGCACCCGTGCCACCACGCGGTCGCGGTGGCGCACCACCAGCGTGCCCAGGCGGTCGCCGCGCTGGATCGGGCCGTCGACCTCCTCGGGCAGGCCGCTCACCTCCTGGGTGAGCCGCTCGCCCTCGGGCAGCGTGCGCCGCGCGGTGGCCTCGGCGGCCACCGCGATGGAGGATCCCGCGCGGTAGGCCAGCGGCACCTGCGCGCGCACCTGCCCGCGGCGCACGGCGGTCACGCGCTCGTAGCGGTCAAGTCCGTACTCGAGCAGCTCGAGGGTGTCCTCGTCGCGAGCCGCCTCGCTGTCGGCGCCCAGCACGGTGGCCACCACGGTGACGCCCTCCCGGGTGGCCGAGCCCACCAGCACGTAGCCGGCCTGCTGGGTGCGCCCCGTCTTGATCCCGTTGACGCTCTCGGTGGAGCTCACGAGCGTGTTGCGATTGTCGACCTCGCGCGTCCGCGCGCCGCTGGCGAGCGTCGCGTCCTCCAGCGCGAAGGTGCGTCGCAGGAAGGTGTCCTCGCGGGCGGCGAGGGCCAGGCGGGTGAGGTCGCGGGCGGTCGAGAAGTTGTCGGGGTCGTCGAGGCCGATGGGGTTGGCGAAGCTCGTGTTCTCGAGGCCCAGCCGGTCGGCCCGCGCGTTCATGCGCGCCACGAAGGCCTCCGTCGTGCCGGCCACGCCCTCGGCGAGCGTGGCCGCGGCGTCGTTGGCGCTGGGCAGCAGAAGCGCGCGCAGCAGGTCGCGGACGGTCAGGCGCTCGCCGTCCTGCAGGCCGATCTGCGACTCCACGGGCGCGGGGTCGTAGCCCGCGGCCATCAGGGACTCGTCCAGGGAGAGGGCCTCGCGAGCCACCAGCGCCGTCATCAGCTTGGTGGTCGAGGCGATGGCGCGCCGCCGATCCTCGTCCTTGCGGAAGATGGTCGCCCCCGTGGAGGCCTCGACGAGGTAGGCGGCCTCCGCGTCGATGTCGGGAGCGCCTTCCTGGGCGGCCGCGGTGCTGACGAGCGGACCGGCCAGGACGCCCAGCAGCGCGAGGACGGCGAGCAGGGGAACGAGGGCACGCAGGAGGCGCCCCGGGCGGCAGGCCGGCACGGTCAAGGCAGCTGGAGCTCGTCGCCGACCTGCAGGGTCTGCGGGTCGGCCTCTGGATTGACCGCGAGGATCTCCGCGACGGTGGTGTCGTTCTTCTCGGCGATGGTCCCGATGTTGTCGCCCACCTGGACCGTGTAGGTCCCGCCCTCGCCCTCGCCCTGGGATTCGGCGCGCTCCTGCTCGCCGGAGGGCCGCTCGCCGCCGCCTCCATCGCTGCGCTCGCCCTCCGAGCCGCCGCCCCGCTCGCGGGCGGGCGCCTCCCGGGTGGCGGTCTGGCCGGCGTCCTGGGCCGGAGGGGCGTCGCCCCCGGTGGAGGCCGCCCAGGTGATCAGGACCGCGAGCACGGCCGCCACCAGCGCAGCCGGGGCCAGGTACCGCACATGGCCGGAGGAGGGCATGTGGGGGCGCAGGATACGGGGCGGCGCACGACCGTGGGACGGGCGGCGCTCAGGCGCTCAGCGCCCAGACGGCCTCGCGCAGCCGCTCGGCCTCCCGGCGCGCCGCCGGCGCGGGGTCGCCGCCGTGGTGCTCGTGGGCGGCGGCGATCGAGCGCGAGGCGGTGACCAGGCCCCCGGCACGGCCCGCCGCGAAGGCGGGAGCGAGATCCTCCACCCGTCCGCCCTGGGCGCCCACCCCCGGCAGGAGGAAGGGCGCGCGGGGCATGATCTCGCGCGCCCGGGCCAGAGGCTGGGGATTCGTGGCGCCCAGCACGGCACCGAGGTCGGTCAACCCGCTGCGCGGTGCCGGCTCGCCCAGGCGGTGAACCAGCGCGGCCAGGCGCTCCCACAGCGGGGCGCCGCCCGCGTCGAGGTCCTGCACGTCGGCAGCGCCCGGGTTGGAGGTGCGCACGAGCGCGATGACCCCGGCGCCGGCTGCACGCGCGCCCTCCAGGAGCGCCACCAAGGCATCCTGGCCCAGCAGCGGGTTGGCGGTCATGAGGTCCGCGCCCAGTCCCGAGACGTCGCCGAAGGGCGTAGGCGTGGCGGTCAGCAGCGCCTGGGCATAGGCGGCCGCGCTGACCGGGACGTCGCCGCGCTTGCCGTCGGCCAGCACGAGCAGGCCGCCCGCGTGCGCGTGGGCGACCGTGTGCTCCAGCGCCGCCCACCCCGGTGCACCCAGGCGCTCGAAGCAGGCGAGCTGGGGCTTGACGGCCACGCAGGCGGGCCCCGCTGCGTCGATGACGGCCGCGCAGTGAGCGGCCACCGCGGCCCCGGCACGCTGGGCGGGCGACCCGCCGGTGGGAGCGCCGTCGGCGGCGCCGGGCCACAGCCGGGCCGGATCGGGGTCGAGGCCCAGCACGAGCTGGGAGGCGCGTGCCTCGACCGCTGCGGCGAGGCGGTCGCCGATGGGCGCGCGGGGCGGCTCCCCGTCCGGAGGGTGCGGGCGCGCTGCGTCCATGGCGGGCGGCGACGCTACCAGCGCCATCGACAACTCCACCCGCCCCATGCGCGAGGATGGGTCGATGCCCCTCGGACGCCTGTCCTGGATGGTCACGGTGGTCGCCGCGGTCGTCACCGCGGTGCTGCTCTTCCTGGGCGGCTACACCGGCTACGGCGTGCTCAGCCTGGCCGTCGGCGCCTCGGCGGCGATCAACCTGGTGTGAGCAGCGCCATCGGGCGCCAGCTGAACGCCGGGCTCGCGCGGTGGCCGCGAGTCCTCGCCCACGGGCTCCGATTCCCGCCTCAGCCGCCCGGGACCTCGCCGCCCGGGCGCACGCGGTCCTCGGGCTCGAGGTGGATGAGCACGTCGGCGCCGCCCAGGCGCGCGCGGATGGCGTCCTGCAGCTGGTGGGCCACGTCGTGAGCGGCCTCGAGGCTGGTGCCGGTGCGAAACTGCAGATGCAGGTCGACGTAGGCGTGCGCGCCGGCGCGCCGTCCGCGCAGCGCGTGGAAGCCGGCCACCCCGCGCGCGGCGAAGCCCTGAATCTCCTCCTGGATGGCCGCCAGCTCCTCCTCGGGCAGCGCCTCGTCGACGAGGACCCGGCCCGAGCGGCTCAGCAGCCGGATGCCGGTGATGCCGATGGCCAGCGTGACCAGGAGGGCCACCACCGGGTCGAGCCAGGCCGCCCCGGTGAGCCCCACCAGCGCCAGGCCGACCAGCACCCCGGCGGAGGAGATCGCGTCGGTGCGCAGGTGGGCGGCGTCGCCCTCCAGGGCCGGCGAGCCGGTCTGCTGCGCACGGCGGCTGAGGAAGGCCGACACGGCGAAGTTGACCACCACGGTCAGGGCGATGATCGCGATGCCGAAACCGAGGTTCTCGACCTGGGCGCCGAGGAGCAGCCGGCGGATCGACTCGTAGACGACGATGGCGGCACCGACGAGGATGAGCATCCCCTCGATGGCGGCGGCCAGGTTCTCCAGTTTCTCGTGCCCGTATGGATGCTCGGGATCGGCCGGTTTGTCGGCCTCGCGCACCGAGAAGAAGGCCACCACGGAAGCCAGCAGGTCGATGGCGGAGTTGACCGCGTCGGCGAGGATGGCCACCGAGCCGGTGACCACGCCGGCGACCAGCTTGAGGGCGATCAGCGTCGCGTTGGAGGCGATCGAGACCGCCGCGGCGGCGGTCTTCGAGGGCGTCGCGCTCATCGCTCCGCCAGCCGGCGCGCCAGCGCGCGGGCGGCGCGGCCGCGGTGGCTGATCGCCTCCTTCTCGGCCGGGTCGAGCTGGGCCATGGTGCGCCCGGTGGCGTCGTCGTCGGGAACGAACGCGGGGTCGTAACCAAAGCCACCGTCGCCGCGGGGCTGCGCGGCGAGCGTGCCAGTGCACCGGCCCTCGGCCAGGTGCTCGGCACCCGTCACCGGGTCGACGAAGGCCAGCGCGCACACGTAGGCCAGCGCGCTGCCGGCGGGTGCCTCTCGCAGCAGCTTGGCGAGGTTCTGCGCATCGCTGGCGTGCGGGCCCGCGTAGCGCGCGGAGCGCACGCCGGGCGCGCCGTCCAGGGCCACGGCCTCGATGCCGCTGTCGTCGGCGATGGCCGCGCGCCCGGTCGCCGCGGCCGCCGCGCGCGCCTTGCCCAGCGCGTTGGCCGCGAACGTGTCGCCGTCCTCGGGGGGCGACTCGACGTCCGCGGGCAGCGCCTCGAGCTCGTGGCCGGTCAGCAGCGGGCCGAGCTCGCGGACCTTGTGCGCGTTGCGGGTGGCGAGGATCAGGCGCACGGGACCGGACGACAGCCTACTCGCGCGTATGGCTAATGCCGTCCGCCGAAGCTATATTCGGTGCTCATGGATCGACGCACGACGATCGTGGTGAGCGAGGAGCTTCTGGCCGATGCGCAGGCGGCTCTGGGCACGCGCGGACTCAAGGACACCGTCGACCGGGCGCTCCAAGAGGCTGTGCGGGCCGCGGCACGCGACCGTCTCGCCGCGCGCCTGGAGTCGGGAGAGGGGTTCGACCGAGTGCTTCTCGGCGACGACGCGCGCCGCGCGCAGTGGCGAGCGTGAGTCTGCTGGTCGCAGACACGAGCGCGTGGCATCGCAGCGACCACCCGGAGGTCGCGCGGCGGTGGCGGCAGGAGCTTCTCGCCGACCGCGTGGCGGCCACGCCACCCATGCGCCTGGAGGTCCTCTACAGCGCGCGAAGCGCGACCGACCTGCGGGCCATCTCCCTCGAGCTCGACGGCCTGCGCCAGATCCCCTGCCCGCAGTCCGCCTTCGCGCGCGCCGAGGAGGTGCAGCGGCGCCTCGGTGAGCGCGCCGGGCTGCACCACCGCAGCGTGAAGCTGGTCGATCTCCTCATCGCGGCCGCCGCCGAGCAAGGTGATGCCATCGTCTGGCACTACGACGAGGACTACGAGCGCATCGCCGCGATCACCGGGCAACCGACCGAGTGGATCGCGATACGAGGATCGCTCTAGGAGAAGTCGCTTCCGCCACCAGCGGCCCGCCTCCGGCACGCCTAGCCGTCGTCGATCGCGGCCTCCTGGGCGCGGCGCAGCTCCTCGATCCCTGCGGCGGCGAGGGCGAGCAGCTCGTCGAGGCTCGCGCGCGAGAGGGGGGTGCGCTCGCCGGTGGCCTGCACCTCGACCAGGCCGCCGTCGCCGGTCATCACCACGTTGGCGTCGACCTCGGCGCGCGAGTCCTCCGGGTAGTCGAGGTCCAGCAGGGCGACGCCGTCGACCATGCCACAGGAGACCGCGGCCACGCTGCCGGCCAGCGGTGAGCCCGCGATGCGCTCCTCGGCGCGCAGGCGCCGCCCAGCGAGCGCGAGCGCCACGTAGGCGCCGGTGATGGCCGCCGTGCGCGTGCCGCCGTCGGCCTGCAGCACGTCGCAGTCCAGGTACGCGGTGCGCTCGCCCAGCGCCTCGAAGTCGACGACCCCGCGCAGCGCCCTGCCGATCAGGCGCTGGATCTCCACGGTGCGCCCGTCGGGACGGCCCTGGGAGACATCGCGGCGCTTGCGCTGTCCCGTGGAGGCCGGAAGCATCCCGTACTCGGCGGTGACCCACCCGCGGCCCTGGCCGGCCATCCAGCGGGGCACGGACTCCTCGACCGAGGCGGTGCAGATCACGCGGGTCTCCCCCACCTCGATGAGCGCCGAGCCCGTGGCGGTGCGCACGTAGCCGGGCGTGATGGCCACCGGGCGCAGCGCGTCGGGCGCGCGGTCGTAGGAACGCGCCGGAGGGCCGGTCGTGCTCATGCCGCCACCCGCTGGTCCAGCTCCACGTGCCCGACCTCCCCGATCGGCAGCTGCAGGAAGCGCGTGCCCCTCGCGCGGAAGCGCTGGGCGTCGCCGGTGCACAGAAAGCCGTAGTCGCCCTCGCCCGGGCGGGGGTTGGCCAGCGCGCGCACGCCCAGCGCGTGCTCGACGCGGCGGGCCATCGCCGCGCCGGAGGTGATCAGGCGCACGCCGGGACCCAGGATGCGCTGGAGCATCGGACGGACCAGGGGGTAGTGGGTGCAGCCCAGGATCACGGTGTCCACCTGCGCCTCGACGAGGGGCCCGCAGTACCCGCGCACCGTCTCCACCACGCGCTGGGTGACGGGCGCGTCCTCCTCGATGATCTCCGCCAGGTGGGGGCAGGCGACGCTCGTCAGGCGCGTCAGCGGGTCCGCGCCGTGCACCGCACGCTCGTAGGCGCCGCTGGCCACGGTGGCCGGTGTGGCCAGCAGGCCGATGCGCCCGCTGCGCGTCGCGGCAACCGCGAGGTTGGACTCGGGACCGACGACCCCGATCACGTCGACCTGCCGTCCGGTGGCGGCCACGTGGCGCTGCAGGTGCTCGTGCGCGGTCGCGGTGGCGGAGTTGCACGCCACCACCAGCAGCTTGGCGTCGCGCGCCAGCAGCTCGTCGGCACACTGCACGGAGAAGGCGCGCAGCTCGTGGGGCGGGCGGTTGCCGTAGGGCAGCCGCGCGGAGTCGCCGAGGTAGAGGAAGTCCTCGCCGGGCAGGGATACCAGCAGCTCGTGCAGCACGGTCAGGCCCCCCACGCCCGAGTCGAAGACCCCGATGGGTCGGGAGCGCTGGGCGAACGCAGCGGGCGCGGGGACGGTGGGAGCGGGCACGACGCCATGATCCCAGACGCCGCCCCGCTCACCGAGGCCGCCACGGCGCTCCGCGCCCGCGCCCCCTTCCCTCAGCGCTTGAACGCGGTCTCGATCGCGCCCTTGAGCTTTGCGAGGATCACCTTGTCCAGCCCGCCGCCGTTGGCCTTCGCGGCGGCGGCCACGACGCCCGCGAGCAGGACGCCGAGCATGAGCATCAGGCCCACGTACTCGACGGTCCCCTGCCCGCGCTCGTTGCGCAGGACCTCCCCCGCCCGCCACGTCTGCGCGTGCAGCCACGCCATCGCCAGGTACACCACGTCAAGACCTCCTCGGTCCGGTTTGCCGGTCGAGGTCGAGGATGGACGCCCGCGCGTGACCGATCAGCACGCGTTCGTGACGCAACAGCGCGACCTTGCCGGGCGCGGCGCGTCTGAGCGGTAGAATGCCGCGCCTCCGCCGGCCCATCCCATCGGCGGCGTCCCACCTGATGACCGGCCTGATGCAGCGCATCCTCCGCCGGCGCCCCTCCCGCAGCGAGCCGGGCGAGGAGCAGCCCACCCAGCAGCTCCCCGCCGCCGGCCTCGCAGCCGAGGAGTCCACGGCGCCACCCGCCCCGGGCTTTCGCGACCGCGGGCGCCTGCGCCGCCGCCTGCGTTACCTGCGCCGCGCCCGCGAGTTGGGCTTCCGTGACCTGGGCGGCCTGGTCTTCGACCTGCACCGCTTCGAGCGCGAGCGCCCCGATCTGGTGGCCACCAAGCTCGACGCGCTGCACAACGTCGACCGTGAGCTGCGCGCCCTCGAGGTCGCCCTCGACGACCGCCGCTCGCTGCACGAGCTGCGCGAACCGGGGATCTCCGCCTGCCCGCGCTGCGGCGCGCTGCACGGCAGCGACGCGAACTTCTGCCCGGCGTGCGGCACCGCGGTGAGCGGCTCGCGGGCCATGGCCGAGGTGGGCGAGCGCGGGGTCGATCACCCCGCCGGGGAGACCGCCACGTTCGGGGCCGGGAAGGGCGCCGGAGGCGCCGACCCCGGGCCGTCCGGCGACGGCCACGCCAACGCCCCCGACCTGCACGCCGGCGGCCGGGGTCAGCAGGGCCCCGCCGCGGCGGGCGACCTCACCGAGGGCGCGACGGGCGAGCGCTCGCGCGGCACACGCTGAAGCCGCGCCGTGAGCACTCCCGCCGCCGACACCTTCGCCCCGCACAGCGCGCTCGACCCGCCCCCGCTGCGCTGCTCGCGCTGCGACGCGACGCTGTACGACGAGCAGGACTGGTGCCTCGAGTGCGGCGCGCCGGCGCGCACACGCCTGGCGCCGTCCCCCAACTGGCGCATCCCGGCGGCCATCGTCGCCGCGGCGATCATCCTCGCCGCCGGCGCGCTCGCCTTCGCCTTCGTTCGCCTGACCGACGATCAGGGCCCGCCTGCCGCGCCGCAGAACCAGCAGGGCCCGCCTGCGCCCAACACGGCGCCGCCCGCGCCCGGCCAGCCCGCACCGGCACCTGGCCAGCCCTCACCGCCACCTGGCCAGCCCTCACCCACCCCCACGCCCGAGCAGCCGGCACCGGCGCCAGGCCCCGCGCCCGGCGAGCAGGCGCCCGTGCCCCCGACGCCCGAAGTGCCCTAGCGACCGGCCACCATGGCCTGGGCCCTGTTGATCATCGCCGGCCTGCTCGAGGTCGTGTGGGCCCTCGCGCTCAAGCAGTCCGACGGCTTCTCCCGCTTCGCGCCAACGCTGCTCTTCGCGGTCGCCGGCCTGGCCAGCATCGCGCTGCTGGCGCTTGCGCTGCGCGACCTGCCCGTGGGCACGGGCTATGCGGTGTGGACGGGCATCGGCGCCGTGGGCGCCGCCCTCGCCGGGATCGTGCTGCTCGGCGAGCCCGCCACGCTCGCGCGCCTGGTGCCGGTCGGCCTCATCGCGACCGGGATCGTGTGGCTGGCTGTCGCGGATCACAGTGCGGCGTGAGCCCCGCGCGGGTCGGGCTAGCAGAGCTGCTGACCTGCTCGCGCCGACAAGCGAACTTGCATGCGTGGGATGGTGGGCGGGCAAGGTCCGTTGCCGGACCCGCTCGGGGTAACGTGGCCGCAGGACGATCGGATCACGCTGAGCCTCGTCGGAGCCAGCGGTGAGATCGTTGGCCCAGCTGCCCCAGCGAGGCCGAGCGAGCCGGGTGGCGGAGCAGGAGCCCGGCGGCCATCCGGGTACGTTCCCACGCCATGGAGGCCGCCGAGCGCACGTTGCGCGCCGACGTCGCCGTGGTGGGGGCCGGCGCGGCGGGCCTCTACACCACGCTGACCGCCGCGCGCGAGGGCGCGCGTGGTGCTGGTATCGGCCACGGCGCTGGCCCAGACGGCCTCCTACTGGGCCCAGGGCGGGATCGCCGCGGCGCTGGCCGTCGACGACTCCCCGGCCCGCCACCAGGCCGACACCGAGCGCGCCGGGCGGGGCACCGTGCGCTCCGGCGCCGCCCGCGTGCTCGCCGAGGAGGCCCCGGGCGTGGTCGCCGACCTCGAGCGCCTGGGCGTGCGCTTCGACGCCGATCGCCACGGCAACCTCGCGCTCGGGCTAGAGGGCGGGCACGGCGTGCGCCGGGTGATCCACGCCGGCGGCAGCGCCACCGGGCGGCGCGTGGTGCGCGACCTCTCCGCGCTCGTGGTCGAGAGCGGGCGCGTGACCGTCTGGAGGACGCGCGCGCCGCCGGACTGTGGACGCACGAGGGCCGGGCCGTCGGCGTCGCGCTGGAGGACGGGCGTGCGGTCGCCGCCCGCGGCGTGGTGCTGGCCACGGCGGGGCCGCGGCGCTGTGGGCGCGCACCACCAACCCACCGGGCTCGGTGGGCATCGGGTTGAGCCTGGCCCACGCCGCGGGGGCGCAGTTGGCCGACCTGGAGATGGTCCAGTTTCACCCCACCGCGGTCATCGGCGTGCGCGGGCGCGAGGGCTTTCTGGTCACCGAGGCGATCCGCGGGGAGGGCGCCACGCTGCACGCTGCGCACGGGGAGCGCTTCGTCGAAGAGCTCGCGCCGCGCGACGAGGTGGCCCGCGCGATCCACGATGTGCTCGCGCGCACGGGACCGACCACGTGGACCTCGACATGCGCGGCGTCGACCCCGCGGCCTTTCCCAACGTGGTCGGCGCGCTGTGCCAGTTCGGCCTCGACCCGACGCGCGAGCTGGTGCCCGTGGCGCCCGCCGCGCACTGATGATGGGCGGCGTGGTCAGCGACCTCCACGCGCGCAGCACCGTGCCGGGGCTGCTGGCGGTGGGTGAGGCGGCCTGCACCGGCCTGCACGGCGCCAACCGACTGGCCTCCAACTCGCTGAGCGAGTGCTTCGTCTTCGGCGCCCGCGCGGCGCGCACCGCGCTCGACGAGCCCGAGCCCGGGGAGCTCGCGCCCCCGCCTCGCCCACCACCGCTGCAGCCACCCGAGCCGGCCACCCGCACCGCGCTATGGCGCGACGCGGGCTCGCGCGTACGCGCGAGGCCTCGAGGCGCTGGGCGGCGACCCCCACCGCTGGCGCGTCTGGTGGCAGCCTGCGCGCTGGCGCGCGCCGAGAGCCGCGGCGCCCACAACCGCGAGGACCTCCCGCGCCTCGATCCCGCGCTCGACGGCCATCACGTGGTGGTGGGCGCCGACGAGGTTCCCCACCTCGAGCGGTGGGATTGAGAGATGGCCCGCTTAACCCGAAATGAACATCCGGAGCGTTTCACCTTCATACGGGGGCGTCAAACTCGGCGCTCCAAGGGTCGACCAAACCCTGGAGAGGAGAGGGAAGGGCAGCCATGTATCACTTCAGCCGCGCCATCTACAGGGAGGTGGCCCGCGACATCCGCGGGGGCTGCGGCGTGGACAGCCGCGCCGCGCACGCCCAAGTGCTCGCCGCCTGCGAGCGCACCGTCGAGCGCCTGGCCAACGACCGCGACTACTTCGCGCGTCCGGCGCGCACGCTGTTCAACGACGTGCGGATGTTCTTCCCGATGTGGGCCCAGGAGCGCCTGTGGCGCGTGATCAGCGCCTACGTCACCGCCGCCGACGAGGAACTTCAGCGTCAGCCTCCCGTGGGCACCGACCTGCACGGCAACCCGCTGGTCTGCCGCGCCACCACCCGGCGGGGCACCCCGTGCCAGCGCACGCCGCTGCCCTGGCGGCTACTGCCCCTCCCACCAGCACCTGACCGAGACCGAGCACTCGGCGCTGGCCGCCTGACCTTCCGCGCCACGCGGCGGGCATAGAGTGCCCGCGTGCTGCTGGGCGTCGACGTCGGGGGAACCTTCACTGATGCCGTGCTGGCCCTCGAGGGCCAGCTGGTCAGCGCCAAGAGCGCCCTCCACCCCGGCCGACCAGTCCGAGGGGTGCTCGCGGCGGTGCGCGCGGCGCTGGAGCTCGCGGAGGCCTCGGCGAGCGACGTGGAGGCCTTCGCCCACGGGATGACCGTGGCCACCAACGCGCTGCTGGAGGGTCGCGGGCGCGGACGGTGCTCGTGGCCACGGAGGGCTTCAGCGACATCGTCGAGCTGGGGCGCCAGGCGCGCCGACCTGTACCGGCTGTGCGCCGCGCACCCGGCGCCCCTCGTACCGGCGCAGCGGCGGGTGGGCGCACCCGAGCGCACGGGGCCCGACGGTCCGCTGCGCGCGCTGGACGAGGCGGGCGCGGCCGAGGTGGCCGACGCGGTGGCCGCGTGCGAGCCCAGGCGGTCGCGGTCTGCCTGCTGCACGCCGACCGCCATCCCGGCCACGAACGCCAGCTCGGCGCGGCGCTGGCCCAGCGCCTGCCCGAGGTGCACGTCTCGCTCTCCCACGAGGTCGTCGGCACGTTTCGCGAGTTCGAGCGCGCGGCCACCACGGAGGTCGACGCCGCGCTCTCCCCCCTGCTGGGCGACTACCTGCGCCGGCTGGGCGAGCGCGCGCAGGAGGCGGAACTGCCGGCGCCGCTGGTGATGCAGTCGAGCGGCGGGCTGGCCGACGCCCAGCGCGCCGCCGCGCACGCCGCGCTGACGGTGCTCAGCGGCCCGGCCGCCGGAGCGGCGGCCGCGGCGCTGCTGGCCGCGCGCAGCGAGTGGAATGACCTCCTTTGCTTCGACATGGGCGGCACCTCGTGTGACGTGTGCGTGGTGGAGGCGGGCGTGGTGCGCGAGAGCACCGGGCGTGAGGTGGGCGGCCGGCCGCTGGCGCTGCCGATGGTCGACGTGCACACCGTCGGCGCGGGCGGCGGGTCGATCGCCTGGCGCGACGCGGGCGGCGCCCTGCGCGCGGGCCCGCGCAGCGCGGGCGCCGAGCCCGGACCCGCCTGCTACGGGCGCGGGGGCAGCGAGCCGACCGTGACCGACGCCAACCTGCTGCTGGGCCGCCTGGACGCGGGCTCGCCCCTGGCCGGCGGCGTCGCGCTGGACCGCGAGGCCGCTGCGCGCGCGGTGGGCGCGCTGGCCGGGGAGCTGGACCTCGAGGCGCTCGAGTGCGCCGAGGGCATCGTGCGCGTGGCCGACGCGGAGATGATGCGCGCCCTGCGGGTGATGACCGTGGAGCAGGGCATCGACCCGCGCGGCTTTGCGCTGCTGGCCTTCGGCGGCGCGGGCGGCCTGCACGCGGCGGCGCTGGCCGACGAGCTGGGGATGGGCACCGTGCTGTGCCCGCGCGCGGCGGGCGTGCTCAGCGCCCTGGGGCTGGCCGCCGCCGACCGCCGCGCGACCGCGCAGCGCACCGTGCTGGCGCGCGACCCCGGCGCGCAGCAGATCGCCGAGGTCGTGGGCGCGGTGGGCGACGAGGCCGAGGCTTCGCTGCGTGCGAGCGGTACGGTGCGCCGCTCGGTGGCGCTCGACCTGCGCTACGCCGGGCAGGCCCACGAGCTGACCGTGCGCGACGTGGAACCCGAGGATGCCCGCGAGGCCTTCGAGGCCCTGCACGAGGAGCGCTACGCCTACCGCGCCCAGGACGCGGCGGTGGAGCTGGTGACCGTGCGGGTGACCGCGTCGCTGCCGGGGGCCGAGCTCTCCTGGGCGGGCGAGGGCGAGTCGCTCGAGCGCACCCGCAGGACCGTCGTGTTCGCCGGCGAGGAGCACCAGGCCGAGGTCGCCCGCGGCGAGCCCGCGGCCGGCGAGCGCCTGGAGGGGCCGGGCGTGTGGGAGCTGGCCGAGGCGACGGTCGCCGTCCCGCCGGGCTGGCGCGCCGAGGCCGACGAGCTGGGCACGCTGGTCTTGGAGCGCACGCGATGAGCCTCGACCCCATCGCGCTGCAGGTGGTCACCGGCGCGCTGCGCGCCGCCTGCGACGAGATGGGCGCCGCGCTCGTGCGCTCCGCGCACTCGGCCAACATCAAGGAGCGCCGCGACTGCTCCACCGCACTGTTCGACCCCGCCGGCGAGATGGTCATGCAGGCCGAGCACATCCCGGTGCACCTGGGCGCCATGCCCGCCGCGGTGGCCGCGGTGCTGGACTGCGACCACGCGCCGGGGCGCTCCTGGCTGCTCAACGATCCCTTCGCGGGCGGCACCCACCTGCCCGACATCACCGTGGTCACGCCCGTGTACGAGCACGAGCGCGGGGGCCCCCTGCTGGGCTTCGCGGCCAGCCGCGCGCACCACGCCGACGTGGGCGGGCGCGTGCCCGGCTCGATGCCCGCCGGCTCCACCACGCTTCAGGAGGAGGGCGTGGTGATCGCGCCCACGCTCATGACCGAAGAGGTGGTCGACGCGCTCGTCGAGCAGATGCGCCAGCCCCAGCAGCGCCGCGCCGACCTGCGCGCCCAGATGGCCGCCAACCGGGTCGGCGCCCGGCGCCTGGCCGAGCTGGCCGCGCGCACGGGCACCCAGCGCCTGCGCGAGGCCACCGCCGCGGTGCTCGACTACGCCGAGCGACGCACGCGCGCGTCGCTGCGCGAGCTGGCCGGCGGCGAGCGCCGTGCGGTGGACTGGCTCGAGGCCCGCGAGGGCGACCTCGAGCTGCACCTGCGCGCCACGGTGGAAGGCGACGACCTCATGCTCGACTTCGCCGGCTCGGCCGCCCAGCACGAGGGCAACCTCAACTGCCCCCTGGCGGTCACGCGCTCGGCCTGCCTGTTCGCCGTGCGCGTGCTCACCGACCCCGACATCCCGCCCAGCGCAGGCGCGCACCGCCCGGTGCACGTACGCGCCGATGAGGGCTCGCTGCTGCACGCCCGCCCGGGCGCCGCGGTCGCGGCCGGGAACGTCGAGACCTCCTCGCGGGTGGCCGACATGGTCCTGGCCGCCTTCGGCCGCGCGCTGGGCCAGGGCACGATGAACAATCTCACCCTGGGCAACGAGGGTTTCACCTACTACGAGACGCTGGGCGGCGGCCAGGGCGCGTGCCCGGGGGCCGACGGGCCCAGCGCCGTGCACGTGGCGATGTCCAACACGCTCAACACGCCGGTGGAGGCCCTCGAGCTCGAGTTCCCCCTGCGGGTGGTGGAGTACTCGGTGCGCCGCGGCTCGGGCGGGGCCGGCCGATGGCACGGCGGGGACGGCGTCGTGCGCGAGGTCGAAGCGCTCGAGCCGATGCAGTACTCGCTGATCACCGAGCGCCGGCGGCGGGGCCCCACGGGAGCCGAGGGCGGCAGCGATGGCGCGCCCGGGCGCAACGTGCTCACCCGGAAAGGCGGCGAGCCCGAGGAGCTGGCGCCCCAGGCCAGCGGGGAGCTGAGCGCGGGGGACCGTCTGCGCCTGGAGACGCCGGGAGGCGGGGGTTGCGGGGCTAGCTGACACGCCGCCCTCGGTTCGAGCCCGGCGAGACCCGTCCGGCTCACACTCCTCGGAGCGCCGCTTGGCACATGCTCCAGACGGCCGAGGTCTACACCGGCCCTCAAGACCCGCGATTGTCAACCGCGAAAGATGCGACGCACGAGGACCAGCCTCATGCGTCCATCCTGACAATCGGCTGTCCCCTCAGCATCGGGTGCTCAGCAGGAGCTATGCTCACGATACGGGTACGTGCGTTGCCGCCCTCTCTGGGAGGAGAGGCGGATTCGGATGCTGTTGTGCTGCCCTCGTGCCCCCAGCATCTTGGAAAATCCCTCGGAGACTCGCGGCGCCATAGCAGGCGCCCTTGAAGCCCAGGAAGGCGGCGGTGCCGCCATGCTCGGGGGGATCGATCCTGCGGGTCGAGCGTTGCTGGAGCTCTGGTCGCGCCACGGGATGAGCGATCAACAGCTTGGCGACTTCTTGGGAGTCGCGGCTGAGGACATCGCGCGACGCCGGAAGCAGCTCATCGGACAGCTCGAACGTGGGCTTTCTGTCGACGGCGCTTCACCCTCAATCCTGCCGGCGCCGTCCGCAGGAGGCAGCGACCAGCACAGGATGGGCGAGCCGATGCAACGCCCTGACACGACAGATCTCCATGGCCCGCGGTTCAAGCTCATCGTCGTGGCTTTGATGTCGATCGTGGTTGCGGTGCTCTATGTCCTTCAGGCCGCCTTCTGGGAGGAGGGCAAGCATCCCGAGTCCTGGGAGCGGGCGGTGCAGTCGCTGAGCTATCTGTGGGGGATTCCGATCCTCACCGGGGGAGTCAGTGTTATCGGCATGCTGTTTCAGCGCCGGGTCTCCCGCCACGAACCCGTCCCGGGTCGGGTGGCAAGCCTCGTCAGCTTCCGCTACGTCTCGCGGGGGACGAACGTCGAAACGCTTCACCATGCCATCGAGAGCGTCCGGCGCGAGATGGCCGACCTGCCAGCCTTTCCCTACGTTATCGAGGCGATCGTCGAGCAGGACATCGACCTCGGCGACCAGGACGACCTCATCAAGCTCGTTGTCCCGAGGGACTACGCGACCGCTAGTGGATCGATGTATAAGGCGCGAGCCCTCCAGTACGGCCTAGAGCAGTCCCCGCTCCCCGACGACGCGTGGATCCTGCACTGCGACGAGGAGTCCCACGTCCACGACTCACTCATTCGCGGCATCTACCAGGCGATCCTCGAGGAGGAGGCCTCCGGCGAGCACCGCATCGGCCAAGGGGCCATCGTCTACCACCACTCACTCGAGGAGCACCCGTTCCTGACGCTCGCGGACTCGATCCGCACCGGGGACGACATCGGGCGCTTCCACCTGCAAAACCGCAAGCTCGGGATCCCTGTCTGGGGCTTTCACGGGTCATTCATTCTGGTCCGAAACAGCGTCGAACGGGAAGTCGATTTCGACTTTGGCCCTGCGGGATCGATCACCGAAGACGCCTTCTGGGCGCTCTGTCAGGCCGAGCGCGGTCGCAGGTCGCGCTGGGTGGACGGCTACATGATCGAGCAGGCCCCGGAGAAGCTCAGCGACTTCCTCAGGCAGCGTCGGCGCTGGTTCGTCGGGCTCGCGAAGTGTGTGACGAGCGCCCCTGTGGCACTTCGCTATCGGGTGCCCCTGGCGTTCTTCATGGGCGTGTGGTCGGTTTCCTGGCTCGCGATCGTCTACACCTACCTCAACCTCTTCACGGGCTACTACACGCACCCGGCGGTGCAGGCGGTGGGCAACCTCGCCTTTGCCTCCTTTCTGACCATCTACCTGGTCGGATTGCGGGCCAATCTCAGACTGCGCGGGGTCGGCAAGCGCAAGGCGCTGCTGCTCTACTTCGTGCAGGCTCTGTGTATGCCGATCTTCTCAACCCTTGAGGGTCTGAGCGTCCTCTACGGGATCGTCAAGCCGGAGACGGGCTTTCACGTGATCCAGAAGGGCCAGACGGGAGCTCGACCGCCGGCAGCCCGATCCGCGGGCGCCAGAGCGGCATCGTCCGAGGTCGCCCTCAGCAGTAGCGCGGATCGGTGACTCCGGCGGCGAAGGCGGCGCGCGCTGACTCGGAGCTCTCGATCCGCCAGTCGGTCTCCTTGTCGTGGTTGAACCACACGAAGGCGCGGATCTGGGGCCTGCGCTTCAGCGTGGCGAAGAAGTCGGCGATCCAGGCCGCCTTGTCTCCCCCCAGCTCGGTGCTTGCCACCTCGGCCAGCATGAGCGGCTTGTCCGTGATTCGCTGGACTTCGGCAAGCGTGGGGTCGAAGATCTCCTCGAAGGGCTGCCAGCGCTTGCCCGGTTGACTCGTGCCCCAGTTATAGCCGTCGACCCCGACCCAGTCGACGTAGCGATCTCCGGGGTAAAGGCCAGCTAGCGGAGTGGAGCCCGGGTAGATGACGTTCGGGCTCCAGACCCAATCGACATTCCTGGCCCCCACCGATCGAAAGATGCGGTGTACGTGGCGCCAGGCCTTGATGTATTCACCCGCGGCGTTGCCGTTCGTCGCCTCAGCCCACGGATACCAGTCACCGTTCATCTCGTGGCCAAAGCGCAGCAGCAGCGGCTTTCCCCACGCCTTGATGCCCCGTGCCCAGCGCCGGATGTAGGCATCGTGGGTGCCCGCGATGATCCGCCGGAGCGCGAAGGTGGGCTGCTCGCTCCCGCGCGTGTAGTCCCACGGCTCCCAGGTGATCATCGGCCGGGCGCCCCGCCGGCGGACCGAGTCCGCGCCGCTGCGGTCGAAGTCGGGGTGGTGGGCAAAGCCCTGGTAGTAGGCGAGGAGCCCGACGCGCTTCGCGGCGTCCTGCTCGAATCGATCGAGTTCGGCAAGTCCGGTGGGTCCGGCTGGCGTAGAGACCCCGAACAACACGCTGCACGCCCCGCTCGACGATCGTGCGAGCTTCGCCGGGCGATCCCTTGCCGCGCTGTGGCCGCTCATATCCCCGAGGCCGAGGAGAGTCACCGTGACCAGCAGGATTCCGAGAGCGTATGTCCTCCCGCGAAAGCGAAGGATCTTGCACCCGCG
>JAUJOF010000007.1:0-25145 GCA_030447785.1 Solirubrobacteraceae bacterium | reverse complement strand
CGGCCCGGTCTCGCGGACCAGCGCGTCCAAGACCTCGCCGCGGGACCCGCCTTCGCGGTCACCTGACCGCTCCGGCATCCACGGATTCACCTACGATGAGGCGCTGGGTGGCGGGCAGGGCGCCTGTCGAGAATGATGGGTCCAGCGGCGTGCACGTGGCACTGTTCAACACCCCTCAACACGCCGGTGGATGCACTCAAGCTGGAATTCCCCCTGCGCCGTAGGGCGTGTTGTGCGAGGTCGAGGCGCTCGAGCCGATGCAGTACTCGCTGATCACCGAGGGCCGGCGGCGGGGCCCCGCGGGAGCCGAGGGCGGTAGCGTCGGCGCGTCCGGCCGCAACGTGCTGACCCGGGAAGGCGGCGAGTCCGAGGAGCTGGCGCCCAAGGCCAGCGGGGAGCTGCGCCCGGGGGACCGCCTGCGCCTGGAGACGCGGGGAGGCGGAGGTTGCGGGGCGAACTGATGGTCGATCTGCACACCCACCTCCTGCCCGGCCTGGACGACGGTCCGTCGACGCTCGAGGAGTCGGTCGCCCTGGCCAAGGCGATGGCGGCGGCGGGCACCCGCGTCGTCGTAGCGACTCCTCATGTCTCCTCCCGCTATCGCACATCGCGCGCCGATATCGCCGCGGCAGCGGCGCAGTTGCGCGAGGCGCTGATCAGCGCCGGCGTGGAGTTGGACGTCCGGGAGGGCGCAGAGGTGGAGCTGGTCCGCACCCGTGACCTCTCCGACGAGCAGCTACGCGAGCTGCGCCTGGGCGGACGGCAGTGGATCCTGGTGGAACCTCCACTCTCGCGCGCGGCGGGAAACCCGGTGGCGGAGATCGAAGGTCTCGTCGCGCGCGGCCATCACGTCCTGCTCGCTCACGTTGAGCGCTGCCCGGCCCTGCGACGCTCGCCCGACAGCGTGCGCCGCCTCCTCGGGGAGGAAGTCCTGGTCTCGATCACCGCCGCGTCGCTGACGGGCGGCTTCGGCGGCCAGGCCCAGCGGTTCGCGCGGTGGCTGGTGCGCGAGAGACTGGTGCACGACATCGCCTCCGATGCGCACGACCTCGAGGGACGGCCTCCGGCGATGAGCGATGACCTCCAGGCCGCGGCGATCGACTTCCGAGCACTGCGCAGCCAGGCGGGCTGGCTGACCGGGCCCGCGCCGGCGGCGATCCTCGCCGGCACCGCCCTGCCCCCTCGTCCCCGGGGCGGCATGCACGACGCGGCCCAGCGCCTCGTGCGCCGAAGCCGCCGCTGGATGACCCGGCGACGGCAGTGGTGGTGACGAGTCGACCGAGAGGTGAGCCTCAGTCGGTGGGGAGGCGGGACTCCAGGGCCCTCCTCCGCCATTCCCGAGGCCCGTCGGCCTCGGCGAAGCGGCGGGCAGCGGTGATCGCCATGCCCTCGCTGGGATTGAGCTCGAGCGCCCGCCGGGCCGACGGGCGGGGGTCGAGCCCGGCCGCCCCACGCACCAGCGCGAGCCCGTAGTGGTAGTCCCAGTTGCCGGGGTCGCGGGCGACCGCCTTCTTCATCGCCTGCACCCCCAGCAGCGGCACGCCCAGCCGCACGTCGCAGTAGCCCAGGATCGCGTAGGGCTCGGGCCGCGAGTCCAGCGCCTCGGCCGCGTCGAGTCCACGCTCCACGGCCCCGGCGCAGTCCCCCCGGGCGAAGGCCTGCGCGCTCTGCCTCAGTGGCCCATCGGAGAGGAAGATCCGGGCGGGCACGACGGCGAGCACCAGGCAACCCAGGGCGACGAGCACGCGGCCCAGGCCGCGACCGCCCACCCGGCTGCCGCGCTGCGCAGGATCCGCCTTGGCGGTTGCGTCACTAGCGGGCGGCTCGACACGTGCGGCGAGCGCCAGCCCGCCCGCCGCGAAGAGCCAGATGGTCACCGCGGGCATCTCCCAGTCCCAGTCGATGCCCGCGTGCAGGGCCCAGGCCAGGGCCGCGCCGAACAGCGCGCCCGCCACCGCCCGGTTGGGCCCGCGGGCGCGCGCGAGGAGGCCCAAGAGCAGGATCCCGACGGCCAGGGCGATGAGCACCAGTCCCACGACCCCGAGCTCCGCGAGCATCTCGAGGTAGAGCGAGTGCGCGTCCTCGACCTGGTACTCCGAGGGCCGGTAGCGGTCCCACAGCAGCGCGTAGGTGCCCGCGCCCGTGCCGTGCAGCGGCTCGCGCTCGTACCCCTCCAGCGCCACGCGCCACTGGTCCAGGCGCCCGTTGTTGCCCACGTTGAGCAGGCGGTCGCGCACGTCGGCGCCGCCCACCTGGTTGCCCGCCACGAAGCGGTCGACCTGGCGATCGATCGCCGCCGGCGCCCCGGCGAGGATCGCGGCGATCACCACGAGCGCGACCACGGCCACGCCCCCGCCCCAGGCCACCGCCGGGCGGGGCCGGGGGACGCGCACCCTCGCCAGGCGACGGTCAAGCCATAGGAGGAGCCCCCGCACCACCAGCGCGATGAGGGTGCAGGCTCCCGCCACGGCCGCGACCTCGCCGCCCTGGGCCACGGCGGCCGGCGCCGTCGGGCGCGCCGAGATGAGCAGGTCGGCGCCGTAGCCGACCACCACGGCCACGGCGACGGTCGGCAGGGCGGCCAGCAGGGCGCTGGGCAGGGCGCGAGCACGCGCGGCGACCACCGCCGCGGCGAGCCCGACGAGCCCGGCCCCCAGCGAGCCTCGCGAGAAGGTGAACAGGAGCGTGAGCGCCAGCACCGGCAGCGCGCCCGCGGCCAGCACCCGGCCCACCGGGCGCTCGGCGACGTCCGAGCTGAGCGTGAAGCAAAGCACGAAGCCCACCGCCGCGAGCAGCCCCAGCGCGTTCCAGTAGGTCAGCGGGTAGCTCAGGCGGTCGCCGCCCGGGTCCGCCGCCACGCTCCACACGTCGGGCAGCAGCCGGGTGATCAGCGCGCACAGGCAGACCACGAAGGCGGCGACCGCTATGCCCCGCAGGGCCAGGCGCAGGCGGGCGGGAGTGCGCCCCGCCAGCCCCAGCGCCACGAAGGCCAGCAGGTAGAGCAGCGCGCGGTCGTACTCGAGCAGGGCGCGAGCGGGGGCATCGGACCACCCGACCGAGACCAGCGTCCACACCGCGAGCAGGCCGAGCGCGACGGCGCCGAGGAGGAACGGCAGGCTCAGTCCCGCGAACGGCCGATCGGCCAGCGTGACGTGCAACACCAGCACGACGACCAGGGCCACCGCCCCCGCCGCCGTGGCCCCGGGAAAGAAGCCGCCCGCCTGAAAGCTGAAGGCCGCCACCAGCAGGCCCGGCACCAGGGGAAGCAGATGGTCGACGGGCCGCACCCGCTGCGTCCAAGGGCGCCGCCCTAGGCGGCGGTCAGGATCGGATCGGCCCCCGCGGGCGGGAGCACGCCGAGAGGCGCGACCAACGTCCGGCGTCGGCGCACTGGCCTCGTAGTCGTTTGGCTGAAGGGTGTCCTCGGAGGTCATGGACGGCGGGACCGCGTTCAGAGGCTACGGACAGGTCTGTCAGCGCCGCTACGGTAATTGACGCTCCACCGCTCCGAAACGGGGTGGCGTGGGTTGCACCGGGGGGAGAACACGCATAACCTCCGGTGCAACGGCACAGGAGACGACCGCAAAGCATCCATGGCGCTCAAGCAAGCGACATGGACCCACCGATCGGGGGACGGTGACCAACGACATGGACAGTCGATCGCAGATCATCGCAGGGCTCATCGCGGCACCGGCCCTCTCACCGCGGGCCGTGGCCAAGCGTGGCATCGACCTGGTCGTAGCCGTGCTTCTTCTCCTGCTGCTCATGCCGCTGCTGGCCGTCCTCGCGCTGGTGGTCGCGCTGGACTCCCGGGGGCCCGTTCTCTTCCGTCAGACGCGCCAGGGCTTGGGCCGTCGCCCATTCACCGTCTTCAAGTTCCGCACCATGAGCCACGGCGCCGCCGCCGACCTCCACCGCCGCTACATCGCGCAGCTGGCCCAGGAGGGCGACACCGCGCCCGCGGGAGAGCTGAAGAAGCTCACTGCGGACCCCCGCGTCACGCGCACGGGTCGCGTGCTGCGCGCGACGAGCCTCGACGAGCTGCCCCAGCTGATCAACGTGGTCCGCGGTGAGATGTCCCTGGTGGGGCCACGCCCCGCCCTGGACTACGAGCTCGAGCACTACCGGCCCGAGCACTTCGAGCGCTTCCGGGTGCGCCCGGGGATCACCGGCCTGTGGCAGGTCTCGGGGCGCAACGCCCTGGGCTTCCACGAGATGCTGGAGCTCGACAGCGAGTACGCCCGCCGCCAAGGGCTGCTTCTCGACGCCGCGATCCTGGCACGCACGCCCGTGGCTCTCGTCCGTAACCGAGCGGCATGACCCCCGCCGACCCGGTTGGCGTCGCGGTCGTGGGCCTCGGCTACTGGGGCCCGAACCTGGTGCGCAACCTCTGGGAGACCGAGGGCGCATGGGTCGCCGCCGCCTGCGACCGCCGGCCCAAGTGCCTGGAGGCACTGGCCAAGCGCTACCCCACCATCGGGCTCACGGAGCGCTTCGAGACCGTGCTCAGCGACGAGCGCGTGTCGGCGATCGTGATCGCCACGCCCGTGGCCACCCACTACCCGCTCACGCGCGAGGCCCTGCTGGCCGGCAAGCACGTCTTCGTCGAGAAGCCGCTGGCACAGCGCAGCGGCGAGTGCCGGGAGCTCATCGCCCTGGCCGAGGAACGCGGACTGGTGCTCATGCCCGGCCACACCTTCCTGTATTCGCCGCCCGTGCGAAGGGTCAAGGACATCCTCGACGCCGGGGAGCTGGGCGAGCTGTACTTCGGCACCTTCAGCCGCGTCAACCTCGGTATCCACCAGAGCGACGCCAACGTCGTGCGCGACCTGGCGCCCCACGACTTCTCGATCTTGCTGCATTGGCTGGGCGAGCCCATCTTCCTGCGTGCGATCGGACGGGACTCGGTGGGCTCCGGCCAGCTCGATGTCGCCTTCATCGACATGGGCATGCCCAACGGCGCGCTGGTGCACATGGAGCTCTCTTGGCTGTCCCCGACCAAGCTGCGCCGGACGGTCCTCGTGGGCAGCGGGAAGATGGTGGTCTACGAGGACACCAGCAGCGAGCAGATCCGCGTCTACGACCGGGGCGTCGAGATCCTGGAGCCCCAGAGCTTCGGCGAGCACCAGCTCGCCTACCGCACGGGGGACATCCTCACCCCGCGGCTGGACCCCGACGAGCCCCTGCGCCTGGAGATGGCCGACTTCGTCGACGCGATCGGCGAGGGCCGCGAGCCGGTCTCGAGCAAGAAGATGGGCCTCGACGTCGTGCGCCTGATCGAGGCCGCAGAGATGTCGCTGGAGTTCAACGGCTCGCCCGTCGCGCTCGACACGCCGGACGGCGATCGCCGGCGCAGCGGCGACCGCCGCCGCAGCCGTGGCGGCATGCCCGTCCTGGACTGGCACGGGCCCGCGCAGGACTGACCGGTGGCGGACGATCCGCTGCCGCTGTTCGACCTGCGGCGACAGTGGCCCATGCTGCGCGAGCAGACGATGGCCGCCTTCGAGCGGATCGCCGCCGCCGGGGCGTTCAGCCTGGGCGAGGAGCTCGAGGCGTTCGAGGCCGAGTGGGCGGCCTACTGCGAAACCCGCCACGCGGTGGGTGTGGCCAACGGCACGGCGGCGATCGAGCTGACGCTGCGGGGGCTGGGGATCGGCCCGGGCGACGAGGTGATCACCGTCGCCCACACCTTCGTGGCCACCGTGGAGGCGATCACGGCCACCGGCGCCCGGCCCGTCCTCGTGGACATCGACCCGGCCACGCGCTGCATCGATCCCGCGGCCGCGCGCGCCGCGATGGGCCCCCGCACCACGGCCGTGGTGGCGGTGCACCTCTACGGCCACCCCGCGCCGATGGACATGCTCAGCGCCCTAGGGGTGCCCGTCATCGAGGACGCCGCCCAAGCCCACGGCGCGACGCTGGGCGGCCGGCGTGTGGGCAGCCTGGGCGCGGCGGGATGCTTCTCGTTCTATCCCACCAAGAACCTCGGGGCGATGGGCGACGGCGGCGCGGTGGTGACCGACGACGACGACCTGGCGCCCGCCGTGCGCTCACTGCGCCACCACGGCGCGGCGCCCGACGACGCCAACCGCCACGTGCGCTGGGGCGGGACCGAGCGACTGGACAACCTGCAGGCCGCGATCCTGCGCCTGAAGCTCCGCCACCTCGACAGCGACAACGAGCACCGCCGATTGATCGCCGACCGCTATCGCAAGGCGCTGGGTGACCTCCCGCTCGGGCTTCCACCGGACGATGAGCCGGAAGGGCGCGCGGTGCATCACCTGTTCGTCGTCGACGTCGACGAGCGCGACCGCGTGCGCGCCGCGCTGCGCAAGGACGGCGTGCTCGCCGGGGCGCACTATCCGACGCCCGTACACCTGCAGCCAGGATGGCGCTGGCTCGGGCTTCGGCCGGGTGATCTGCCGGCAACCGAGCGGGCTGGGGCGCGCGTGCTGTCGCTGCCCTGCTTCCCCGGAATGCGCGAGGAGGAGCAAGAAAGAGTGGTCGACGCGCTCCGGCGGGCGCTGGCCTGAGTCCTGAGAACACCTCGGCGACGGCGGGACGATGCCTTACCGCAGGGCTGCCGTCCAGACGCCGCGCTATGGTGCCGCGCTCGTTTGGGGGGAACGTGCGCCATGGCCGGGAGTACCTCGGCCCCGCGCCACCATGTCGAGAGCTGGGAGTGCACGGGTGACCATCAGTTCGTTTCGGCCCCACCACGGGGTCCGTCCGCTTGTAGCCGCGGTCGCGGTCGTCGGAGTGTTGGCGGGCGCGGGGACATCCAGCGCGGCTGAGCCGGGGTCCTGCCCCGACAGGGACGCGGCACCCACGGCGGCCAACCGTGAGCAGATCGAGGCAGCCACCGTCTGCCTGGTCAACGCCGAGCGCATCGCCCACGGTCTGAAGCCCCTTCGCCCGGATCCGCGTCTGGAGCAGGCCGCCCACGCCCACAACGACGACATGCAGGCCCGCGGCTACTTCTCCCACACAAGCCCGGAGGGCTCCACAGGGGCGGACCGCAGGAGGGCCACGGGCTACCCCGGCGACGCGGGAGAGAACCTCCTCAAGGGCACCGTGACCCCCGCGGAGGCGGTGGCCCTCTGGCTCGACAGCCCGTCTCACCGCGCGGTCATCCTCGAGCCCGCTTATCGCGGCGTCGGAACCGCGCAGGGAGGCAAGTACTGGACGCAGACCCTTGGCCAGGCGGAGCCGCCCGGGGGCAGCGGCCCCTCTGAGGCCCCGGCCGGCTCTGGGGCGCGGAGCCCATCTGGTGCCCAAGGGGGTGGCGGCAACGGCGGCTCCGGGGAGGGAGGCGTGCCCAGCCCGGAGGGGACAGGCGGCTCCCCGGGCGGCTTGGGCTCTGGAGGCAACGGCGGCTCTGGGGGAGGCACCTTCGAGGCAACCGGCCTCTCCCCCGCCAAGCTCCAGGTCGTGCACGTCCGCGTACGCCGCGGTCGGCTGGACGCGTTGGCCACGGTCGATGAGCGCGCCCACGGCGACGCGGTGCGAGTGAGCTTCATCGCCAACGGCCGGCGCTTTTCGTTCACCGAGCGGATCGAGCAGGGACGCCTGCGCTTCCGCCAGCGCCTTCCGAGGAGTCAGCGCGCCGTGAGCACCGGGATGATGGAGATCCACTACGCAGGTAACGAGCGCCTCCGGCCGGCCGAGGTGCGCTTGCGCGCGGCCCGTCGCAGCGCGCGCCTCGAGCCGCAGGTGCTGTCCCTGCACGGGGGCGTCCTGCGCGCCCACGGCACGATCAATCGCCGGGCCCGCGGCCTGGTCAGGCTGCGCCTGAGCACCGGCGGAGGTGACGCCTGGACTGCCCGCGCCCGAATCGCGAACGGAACCTGGCAGCTGCGAGCGACGCTGCCGCCCGCGCTGCGCGAGGGCGGGTACCTGACGATCGCGTTCACCGGCTACCGGCCCGCGCGCATCCGCGGCGCGCAGACTGACAGGGAGGTGCTGTCCGATTAGTCGTTCGTGGACGGGTACTAGAGCAGTCGAGACCGCGACTCGCCGAAGCCGCCCAACGGTGGCCTCGGTCTGCTGAGCACCCGGTTCTGATCGAGTCGGTGGGAGGCGCCTGGGCCGCGCGACAGAGGGTGCCCGCCTGTCCTGGTCTCCTCCCGCCGCCACCACGAAGCCTCGGCCCGTGCGTGCGGTTCTCCAGCACACGGCTCACCGACGTTCTTCACCGCCGGCATTCGGTGACCCTGTGCCACGGCCGGTAGGGCCGTGGCGCGACGCGAGGCGGATCACGCCCATCGCATCGGGCAACTGGCGGCAGACCGCCCACCAGCCGTAGCGTCAGCTTTCTCCGTGGCGGCTGGCCACGAAACAGGCTAGGCGCGCGAGCGCGTAGAGCCGGAGGGTCACGTCCCGTAGGTGGTGTAAGACCGCGGCGGAAGGAAGGAGATCGTTCCGGCCACCGCGGCGCTCAAGATCGTCGGACCTGCGTAGTTCGACGAAGGGCACCACGATGGCCGAGAGTCAGAGGATGACGGGCGAGGAGGTCGTCGCTAAGCTGATGAGCGACGAGCACGCCGACTTCCTCAGAGAGTCGCTGCGCTGGATGGTCGAGCAGTTGATGGAGGCCGAGGTCGGCGAGCTGATCGGCGCCCAGCTCGGCGAGCGCACGCCGGACCGTGCGACGGACCGCAATGGCTACCGGCAAAGGCGCTGGGACACCCGCGCCGGGAGATCGAGTTGCAGATCCCCAAGCTGCGCCAGGGCAGCTACTTCCCGAGCTTCCTGGCCCCGCGCAAGTGCTCTGAGCAGGCACTGGTGTCGGTCGTCCAGCAGGCCTACGTGTGCGGCGTCTCGACCCGCCGCGTCGACCAGCTCGTTGAGTCGCTGGGCGTGCGGATCTCGCGCAGCGAGGTGAGTCGCATCTCGGCCGGTCTGGACGAGCAGGTCGCGGCGTTTCGAGGGCGCCCGCTGGAGGGGCGCTATCCCTACGTGTTCGTCGACGGGAAGGTGCGCCACGAGGCGCTGTTGGTTCGGGCGGGGTGAGAGACGCTGCCGCCGGTCTGTCGCAGCGGGCTGGTGAAGCTGAGGGCAGCCTGATCCCGGAGCTGCGGGTGAGGGCGGGAGCAGCCCTGACAACGACGGGACGCGGGAGAACATCGGATCGCGCGGGCCCGGCAAGCAAGGCGGATAGGTGCAAACGAGAGTGAACCAGTGATCGAACCCCCTCAAGCGACGACCCCCAGCCCGGAAGCCGATGGATGTGGGCTGGGCCACGCGGAGCGCGGGACGCCCGAGATTAGCCGGGCGCTCCCGACCCTCGATGGCACCAAGTCGGTGCCGTTGGGAGTCTGTGACGAGTCGCTGCGTGATCGTCACGGCAGGCCCGCAGGGGAAGAGCTGGGCACCGCCCCCGCCGACCGAGCAACGGTGAACGTGGGAACCGTCCGGTTGCCGACCTCCCCGGCCCTTGCGGGCTGGTCGGTCAGGCGCAGCGTCCGCTTCTGGCGCCGGGCGGGGCGGAGCTTCCGTAGTAGTCCGAGCCGGGGAAAGCCCGGCACATGGCGAAGGGAAGCAGCGGGCTTGCAGCGCCGTCTGGAGGCGAGGAGGTCGTCGGTGAATACCGGCGCGTCGTGGCCATCGGTCGAGGAGGCCGAGGTGCGGTTACTCGGGATCCAGCGCAAGCTGCACAAGTGGGCCGGTGATGATCAGGCCCGAAGGTTTTCAGACCTCCACAACCTCGTCTGCGATTCCGCGACGCTGCGCGTTGCGTGGCAGCGGGTTCGCCGCAACAGGGGCTCGCGCTCAGCCGGGGTGGATGGCCAGACGGCCTACTGGGCGTCGAGCGGTTCCTCGACGGGCTGCGCGAGCAGCTTCGCTTGGGGACCTATCGGCCGGTGGCCGTCCGTGAGCGGATGATCCTCCAGCGCGGCGGAAAACGCCGTCGCCTGGGGATCCCGACGGTCGCGGATCGCGTCGTGCAGGCCGCTCTGAAGACCGTGCTGGAACCGATCTTCGAGGTCGACTTTCAGCCGTGCTCCTACGGGTTCCGACCGGGACGCCGAACGCAGGACCAGCCGCCAGCAAGCCGCCCGGTGACCCTCCGGGCCGCGCCCTTGCCTCATCAGTGTGGGGTTCCCCCTGTCAGGGCCCCAGTACAGGACCTACACCTCCGATCTCAACGCCATGCCCGGCACTCCCGCCGTCGCCCTACGCGCTCCCGCTCCACTAGCCGTTCGACACCCCAACTACTGTCCTGTCAACCAAGTAACCCGGTCTCCGTCAGACCCGGTCCGGCTCAACTTCAGGGTCCGGGCCGTGTTTGGTCAGAACCCTGGCTGGGTCCAGGTCTGTTGGGCGATGTGTGCCTTGGCTGACTCGACGTAGGCCTGGGAGCTGGTGCTCCAGGGTGAGGGGGCTGTACCACGCCCCGATCGATGCCCACTCCTGCCCGGGCGTGTAGTCCGGTGAGCACCAGTAACAGAGCCCGTCGTAGTAGTAGCGCACCACCGAACCCCAGTAGTCGGCGTTGAAGGCCGTTGACTTCCAGCGCAGCGGCTCGGTGCCCGGGTGAAGGCCCTCGGGGGTCCACTTGACCTGCATGATCCCCAGCGACTGGTACACGTCGCTTGTCCCCGCGATCCGTGACTGAGCCGGGTAGCGGCTGGGGTCGCTTCACCGTAAAGCGATCACCCAGCTGCGACATCCGCCAGCTTGACTCGTTGACAGCCACCGCACGGACGGTGTCTTCAGGAATGCCCCACTTGTGGGCGACCCATTGCAAGATCTCATCCGTGGTGCCATAAAACCCGCCGGTCACGTGCGCGGTCAGGGGGTTGTACTGCAAGGCGGTGCGCCCGTAGCGATCAACCTGGCCGTTGCGGAAGCTGTCGACCTCCGCGGCCGATGGCCGATACGCGTTCTCATCGGCATTGTCGGGGCGAACCTCGGCTACCGGCCGAACGCGACTCGCGGCCTCAGCATCCCACACCGGTCCACCCCCCGGCGCTCGCAACGCAGTGATCGCCACCGGCGACGGAGCCGCCGGACCGGGCTGGCGCTGCCCCCGGCACCCCGCCGCCCGCGCCGCCCGGCGCGGCCGCCGGGGGCGCGCCGCCCGCTTTGCGCACTTGCTCTTGCTCTGCCCGCGCTTGCCCTTGCACGTGATCGTGTGGGCCTCTGCTGGTGAGGGGGCAATAGGCGGAAGTCCGCTGAGGGTGAAAAGACAGAGAAAAGCGAGGAGAGCGAGAGGAAGGCGCATGGGCGTAAGGGGGATCGAGTACCGGTCACGCTCTACGTCGTCCGTCACGGGCTCCCGCCCCAAGAAGCGGGCCAGAGAGTGGACATTTGTTCGCCGCGCCAGAGCGCTGCTCGTCACCCCGGCCGGGGACGGGCTGCGACAGCTGGCCGGCGAGGGCTACTGGCCTCCGGCGAGGCTGGACAGGCGGAGGTGCCCGCCGGACGTGCGCAAGGTGGGATGAGTCGTCCGATCAGCGCAGAGCGCTGATCTCGACCCCGGCCGACGAACAAGAAGTCCGCCATCGGTCCGATGGCACCCGCCGGCCCGCGAGAACGTCATCGAGTCGGGCGACGGGGACGGTGACCCTCTCATGCTCGACGTCCGTCTTCGGCGGCTCTGGACTGGCGAGGGCGGTGACGCGCCTGCCTCGAACGAGGGGCACATGAAGCACGGCGCTGCCCGGCGCGTCGTAGAGAGCCATGGAGTGCACCGCTACCTGCGGGCGGCCGCGAGCCAGCGACCGCAGCGTGCGCATGTGATGGGGATGGGGCTCGGGCGTCGACCTGGCCATCGGCACCGGTCAGGTGCGCGAGCCGTGCAGTGTACAGCCCCAGTTCGCGCCGATGTCGACCCTGGCGTCGCCGGGCACGACGAGGGCGTCGATCATCGCGAGGGACGACCCTTGGCGCCGATTCAGCGGCGACGTCACGCGGGCCGTCAGCGCAGGTGCGGCGGGGCGCAGCCGAACGCTGAACGCTGCGGACGGCGTCGGCACCGATCACGCTCAGCAGGCGACGCATCGCACAGGGGGGGCTGCCCGACGACGGGATTCACGATCAGCGGCATGCTACGGCAGTTGGTCGGGGCGTGACCAAAGACGGCGATGTGATCGGCGGCGCAGTTGGCGCCATCGCTACCTGCGCCCAACAAATAAACCACGGGACCGGTCGCAGGTCGCAGCCGGCGCTCACCATACAGGAGCACGTGCGCCACGGTCGCCACGCCCTTGAGGAGCTCGGTGCAGCGGCCGAGGACGTCACCCCGCATAGGCTAGGTCAATGGCCCACGCTGACGTGGCTCGCGTCTTCGCAATCGTCGTGACGTACAACCGCAAGGCGCTGCTGGCGGAGTGCCTGGGCGCGCTGGGCGCGCAGACGCAGGGCCCCGACCGGGTCATCGTCGTCGACAACGCGAGCACCGACGGTACCGCCGACCTCGTCCGCCGCGAGCATCCCGAGGTGGAGCTCCTGGCGTTGAGCGAGAACCAGGGCGGGGCGGGCGGCTTCCACGAGGGGTTGAAGGCCGCCCACGCCGCGGGCGCCGAGTGGATCTGGCTGATGGATGACGACACCATCGCGAGCCCCGACGCGCTGGCGCACCTGCTGCGCGCGCCCGACGCGATGAATGGACTGCCCGCGCCCGCATTGCTGGCCAGCAAGGTGGTGTGGACGGACGGATCGCTGCACCCCATGAACCACCCGGGGTTCGAGCGCGATCGCACCGAGCGGTTCATCGTCAGCTGCGAGCACGGGTTCCTGCCCATCCGCGCCAGCACCTTCGTCTCCTTGCTGGTGCACCGCAGCGCCATCGACGAGCACGGCCTGCCCCACAAGCACTTCTTCCTGTGGAGCGACGACATCGAGTACACGGCGCGCGTCACCCGCCACCGCGCCGGCTACCTGGTGCCCGACAGCGTCGTGGTGCACAAGACCAAGACCGCCCACACCGCGGTGACCGACACCGGCGGGCGCTTCTACTACCACGTGCGCAACAGCCTCTACATGCTGCGCGGCCAGACGTTGTCCAAGCGCGAGAAGCTCTCGGTGATCTGGTTCCTGGCCTCCACGACGAACGCCTACCTGCGCAACAACCACTTCAGCCGCGAGAGCCTCACGACGGTGGGCCGGGGGCTGCGCGACGGCGCCAAGCCCGCGCCAACAATCGGCTAGGAGCCCGTCAAACGTTCGGCCGCGGTGAGGCGGTCGAGTTCGCTGAGGCAGCAAGTGAGGAGGTTCAAGCAGGCTGGTGATGGCGGCGTGGTCGTTGGCGTTGTTGCCGGTCTGGCCGTGCGCTCAGGCGCTCAGGAGGCGCTTGAGGTGATCGCGGTGGCCGCGGCGAGCAGCTGCAGCTGCGTCTTGCGGGTCCCGCGGCATCTTGGGGGGCCATCCCGTGGTGTTCGAGCTCTGCGATGGCGCCTTTCGGCGTGGATCTGGCGGTCGATCGCGCTGTCGCGACCGATCGGGGTTCGCATCCGTTGTCGCGCCGCCTGGGCGGCCGGGTGGCGAGCGCCGGGCTGGGACGGGATCAGGGCGGTGGCCTTGAGCCGGGGCGCTCGGAAGCTAGCTACTTCCCCCGGAAATAGTCGCCGTCGATGACGGCCGTTCCGTCCGAGTCGTGAGACATGATTAGCCTGCTAATCGGGTGGTTTGGAGGCGTTTCATGTTGCGGTTGTCGGGTGGGCAGGTCGAGTTGCTGTTCGATGAGGCGCTGCCGATCGAGGTGCGCGAGCTGCCGGAGGACCTGGCGGGTCTGGATCGGCTGTTGAGCGATCCGGCGGTCCTGGCGCCGGTGGAGGCGGCGTGGGAGGTCGCGGCGCGCGGGCACGGACGCCCGACGATCCCGATCGAGCGCTTCGTGCGCTTGATGGTGGTCAAGCAGCGCACCGGCTGGGGCTATGAGACGCTGGTGCGGGAGGTCTCGGACTCGCTGCCTCTGCGGCGCTTCTGCCTGGTCGCGCTGTCCGAGCGTGTGCCGGACGAGTCGACGATCCGCAAGCTGTGTCGACGCCTCGGACCGGATGTCATCGAGGAGATCTGTCGCGTGGTGATCGCCGGGGCGCTGCGCGAGCGGCGGTTCACGCCGCGAGCAGCGCGGATCGACTCCACCGTGGTGGAGTCTGACGTTCGCTACCCCTCCGACCTGGGGCTGGCCGCTGACGCGACGCGGATCCTGGCGCGCGAGGCCGCCAAGACCGACGCGCTGGCCGCAGCGGACGCGCCGCGGGTGCGTGACCGCTCGCGCGCGGCCGACCGGCGGCTGCGCACGCTGAACCGCACGCTGGCGCGGCGCACCGGGCAGGGCAAGGAGGCGGCGTTGCGCCTGACCGGCGAGGCCGGCGGGCTGGTCGCGCGCTCGGTCGGCGAGACGCGGCGGCGCATCGCGCGGCTGCGCCAGCGCGCGCGGGGCCGCGGCGCGCAGGCCAAGCTGGCCGCCGCGAAGCGCCTTGAAGAGCTCACCGACCGCGCGGAGAAGGTGGTCGGACAGATCGCCAGGCGCGTGGCCGAGGAGAAGATCACCGACCGCCTGGTGTCGATGAGCGATCCCGACGCGCGGCCGATCCGCAAGGGCAAGCTGCGTCAGCCCACCGAGTTCGGGTCGGTCTTTCAGATCTGCGAGATCACCGAGAACACGCGGCGCGGCGCGCGCGGCCTGATCGTCCCCGCCCCGTCGACGATCGGCTCGCCCAACGAGTCCGACCTGCTGCCCACCACCGGCGTCGAGCTCGACGCGCTGGGCATAGCCCCGCGCGAGGTCGCGCTGGACGGCGGGTTCGCGCCCGGGCCCGTCGAAGCGCATCTGCCCGACCGAGAACGCACCTTCATCGCCGGGCGCCAGTCAGCGGGATCGCGGCGCACCGACCGGCGCCTGGCCAAGTACCGCGTCGGCGCCGAAGGACGCATCAGCCACCTCAAACGCCGCTACGGCGCCAAACGCAGCCGCCTCAAGGGCCACTACGGCGCCCGCACCTGGATGGCGTGGGGGATCCTGGCCTACAACCTCGACACCCTCGCCATCCGCGCCGGCTGACACCATCCCGCCGGGCGCCCCCACCCGAGCGCCCACCACCACCACGGCCGCGCCTCCCACCCGAGCGCGGCCGTTGTTCATCTCGGCCCGGGGCCCACTCCCGCGCCATTTAACGCACCCCCGTTTGTCCGGGGGAAGTAGCTAGAGGAACGTCTATCAGCGCCGCTTGCGTTTGACGAATATGTGGCCGTTTCCGTCCGGCCAGACGTAATGGATCTCGCCAGCGTGCTCGCTGACGAGTCGGTGAATCGTATCGGTGACGTGAGGGAGGTCGCGACCGTACTCGTCGAGCCCGACAATGCCGCCCGGCGGCAGCCCGGGACCACGCCAGGTCGAAGTCATTGCGCAACGTAGTCGGGGGCGTGGTTGCCGTCCACGTAGGCGAAGCAGAGGCGCTGTGCCGGCAGCTCGACGCGTGCGCAGTCTTCGGCAAGTACCATGATGTTGCGACAGGCGGCCGTCACCTCGTCGAACACGGAGCGCTGGTCGCGGCCTCGCAGCCCGTCCCGGTACGGGTCGGCCATCGGCTTGCCGCGTCGGAGCTGGTGACGTCGAATCCGGGTCGAAGGTGTCCAAGGCGTAAACCCGCTTGTCGGGAGCCGTGCGGGCGAAGTGACGGCAGAGTTTGCCGACGCCCCTCGTTGCAGGGCCGCGCGCGAGCGACGGCGAGCTGTGGCGTCGGTCGTCATGACGCGAGCGAGGGCGGGTGCTCAGCCGGCCTTCAGCCTGGTTGCGCGCAGGGCGTCGAGGACCTCGACCGACGCGTCGAGCGCCTGGCGCATGCAGTCGTCCATGTCGATGTACAGGTAGTTGGCCAGGCGGCCGGCGAAGAACGTGCGGTCGGGCCCGATCTCCGCGCGCAAGAAGTCCTGGTAGCGGTCGTTGAGCTGCCTGTTGTGGGGCAGCTCGATGGGGTAGTAGCGCGTCGGCGCGTTGGTGAACTCAAAGCCCAGCACCGTGCCCTCGCACTGCTGGCGCGAGGCGTGCTTGGTCTCGTGGATGCGGATGAAGGGGTACTCCTTGCCCGGGTAGTTGACGACCATCGCGCCCTGGGCGTAGTCGACGTGGGGGATGTGCACGTTGCGCACGATGATCCCCCGCCACTCCAGCGTTCCAAAGCGGTGGCCGGCAAAGACGTCGAGGGGGCAGGTGAGCACGACGAGGTCGGCCTCGGCGTCGCGCACGTGGCCGTCGAGGCTCTCAAGCGTCACGTCCACGCCGGTGCGCACCTCGATGCGCTCGTCGTCGAGCAGGCCGTCGAGCAGGTCGGTGTAGCCGTTGGGACCCGCCGGCCAGCCCTGGTAGGGGTCCGGGAACAGGTACGGGTCGTTGTCCCAGCGCACCGAGACGCGCCGCGGGGCCCACCGGGCGGACAGCTCGCGTGCCGGGCGGCCCCACTGCTTCTCGGTGTAGGGCCTGATGTAGCGCTCGTAGAGGATCGGACCCATGAGCTCCAGGCACCACTCCTCGAAGTTGGCCGCCTGGGCACGCGCCGCCGCGTCGATCCCCTCGCGCTCGCGCAGCTGCTCGCGGATCTCGTCGCTGCGCGTCTGCGCGTCGATGTCCGACAGCAGGATCGGCCAGTTGAGGATCCTGCCCTCGACGTTGATGTCGACCCGATGGCGGTAGTCGTTGAACGGCGTCATCCGGTTGGCCAGCTCCCACACCTCCTGATCCTCGGTGTGGAAGATGTGCGAGCCGTGGGGCTCATACAGGACGCCGCCCATCTGCTCGGAGCGGATGAGCCCGCCCGCCACCGCCTCGCGCTCGAGCAGCACCGAGGAGACCCCCTCCCCCGCCAGGCTGTGGGCGACGGTGCAGGCGGTCAGACCACCGCCGACGATGAGCACGCGCGACATGTTGGAAGGCCTCCGGGTGGGGATGAAGCATCAAGCGACGGCCGCAGGGCGGTCCGAGTCTAGACCCGCAGGGCGCCCCAATGTAGCGGCGTGGCGACCTCCACGCCGGGGGGACGGTCACCCTCGCCGACATCAGGAGCCGGGCGAGGACCCCGGCGTGTCACCGGCTGGCAAGGGCGTCTACAGTGGTCGGCAGCCGCAGGCTTCGCTGCAGGTGAAGTTTTGGGTGGGGGAACGCACGAGCGATCGCGGCCGCCTCCTCCGAGACGTTCGAGCGGATCAGGGCACCGCGGAGCACATCGTTGGCGACGGGGACGCCGCCCATCGGTGGCACCCCGGCCAACGCTCGCCGTGGATCGGGCTCGACGCTACGCTGAAGCGATGCGCGAGCCCAAGGCCAGCGGCGGGCTCCCCCCCGCGTCTCACTGCTGCTGCCCAACCGCAACAACGAGCCGGCGCTCGACATCGTGCTGGAGCGGCTCGCGGCGAACACGACATACCCGGACTTCGAGGTCGTCGCGGTCGATGACGGGTCGACGGACGCCAGCCGAGAAATCCTGCGTCGTTGGCGCGACTCTGACCGCTTCGCACGGTTCACACTGCTCGAGTGCGAGCATCGTGGCGTCATGGCGACGCTCAACACCGGGCTCGAGCATGCGACCGGCGAGATCATCGTGCAGCTCGATGCCGACGCGTCGATCGAGACACCGGGTTGGCTCGAGCGCATGGTCGGCTTCTACCGGTCCGACGAGCGGATCGGGGTGCTGTGCGGGCGGATCGTGCTCGACAACGGGCGCGTGCACGCGTACGGGCTGAACCTCATCGGGCCCGAGGGGATGCACGACCGTGGGACGCGGATCACCGAGCCGGTCGGCGCCCGGACGTTTCACAACGCGGTGACGCGCCCGCTGGAGACGCAGGCGCGCCAGCTGGAGCAGTATGCCGAGGTCGACACGGCGATCGGCTGCTGCATGATGTACAGCACGGAGCTGGCCGAGCGGATCGGCGGCTACGACGTCGCGTGGTCGCCGGTCTGGTTCGACGACATGGACCTTGCGCTGTCGGCGCGCAGGCTGGGCAAGAAGGTGTTCTTCTGCCCGGAGGTCCGGGTCCTGCACCGGATGAGGCTGCGCAACACCCGCGCCGAGGGCTCCCGCATCGCGTTCGGCCGCGCGCGCGTGCGCCGTGCCCTCGCCCAGGCCGTCCCCCGGCCCGCCAAGGACATGATCGTCAAGCTTGGGAAGCTCGACCGCATGCCCCCCGAGCGGCTGGCGCTGCTGCGACACCACTACGACTACTGGCGCGAGAAGTGGGGCTTCGACCCGCTGAATCCCGACATGGACGCGGTGCTGGAACGCTGGGGCGACACCGAGATCTGTTGGGCGTTCGATCCCGAACGACGACGCGCCGGCGAGGAGATCGTGGCCGCCCACGCGCGTGAACAGGCCGTTGGCTGACCGAGAACGGGCGGCGGTCTGCGCCGTCGTGGTCACCCACAACCGCCGGCAGCTGCTGCACGAGTGCCTGCAGGCGGTCCTGGGCCAGACCCGCCGACCCAACGACGTGCTCGTCGTCGACAACGCAAGCACCGACGGGACAGGGGAGATGCTCGCGCGCGAGTTTCCCCACGTGGAGGTGCTGGCCCTGCCCGACAACCAGGGCGGCGCCGGTGGCTTTCACGAGGGAATGCGCCGCGGGCTGGAGCGGGGATCCGGTTGGCTGTGGGTCATGGACGACGACACGATCCCCGAGCCGGCGGCGCTCGAGCGGCTGCTCACCGCGCCCGAGCGCCTCGACGGGCTCCCCGAACCCGTGCTGCTGGCCAGCAGGATCGTGTGGACCGACGGTCGGATCCACCCGCTCAACCCGCCCGGGCTCTTGTTGCGAGATATGGACCTGATGGTGCGAGCCAGCGTGCAGGGCCTGCTGCCGCTGCGCTGGAGCACCTTTCCGTCAACGTTGATCAAGCGCGAGGCGCTCGAGCGGTACGGGTTGCCGTTGAAGCATTTCTGGATCTGGAGCGACGACATCGAGTTCACCGCCCGGGTCCTGCGCGATGAGGTCGGGTACGTCGTCTGCGACAGCATCGCCCACCACAAGACCGCGACGGCGTACCCGCCATGGGAGGGCGGCGACCGCTTCTATTACGCCGTACGCAACGGCATCTACATCCTGCGTGGGAACGCGCTGAGGCGTGAGGAGAAGCCCCAGCACGTGTTCACCGTCCTCCGGCAGACCGTGCGATACCTGCGGCTCAATCGGTTGTCGCCGCACAGCTTGCGGATCGTGCTGCGGGCAACGCGCGACGGGCTGACCGGGCCAGGGTCTTGACGACGGCGGCTGCCGACGGGACTTCGCCCGGGAATCTGCTCGTCTCACCGGAGGCGGATGGCGTGGCGATCTGCGGCAGCGCGATTCGCGCGACGGGCTTTGGAGCGATCGTGCCGCTCGCCCTCGTGTCGGCGCCCTGCTGACCCGCCACCTCGGCGTTGTCGGCTTCGGTCGCTACACCCTGGTGATCTCGCTCATCGCGCTGGTGCGCACAGTGACCGACGGTTGTGGCGGAAGACGTACCGATCGAGGTAGACGGCGAGGTCTGAACTCATCGCCGACGCCGCGATGGGTGCGTGCAGGCAGGCCGTTGGAGATCGCTCGATGAGCGCGACTATCTCCTGAGCCGGCCTTCGACAAGCGGCAAGATGCGTATCCGGTTCGCTCCAAGTAGGGGTCAGGCGGCGGCTCGGCGAGTCATCTGGCTGTAGGTGGTCGGCTGGTGAAGGGCGCCCAGTCCGAGCAGGGTCTGGAAGGCGGCCATCGGCGTCAGGCGGCGGTTGTGGCGGAAGACGTACTCGTCAAGGTAGACCTGCAGGTGCTGGTCGCTGACGCCGCGGTGGGTGCCGTCCATCCACGCCTTGAGGTTGGAGACCGCGCGGTGGGCGCGCGGGAGCAGCTGCTCGCCGGGCGCGGCGCTGCTCTGTGAGCGGCGGCGGTGGTCGTAGCCGTGCTTGGCCAGTACGCGGTAGGACTGCAGCCCGTCGGTGTGCACCACCGCGCCGGGCGCTGTCGTGGCGCGGGTGAAGGCCAGCAGGGGAGGACGCCGAGGCATCCTTGAGGACGTGCAGGCGCAGACGTCCCGAGCCGGCGCCGCACACCTCGATCGCCACGCCGACGAGCGCCTTCTTGCCCCGCTGGCGCCCGCCACGCAGGCCTTCTTCGTGGCCGCCGACAAAGAACTCGTCGATCTCGACCTCCTCCTTGAGCGCCTCGCGTTGGGGAGCGACCATCGCGCGGCGCAGCTTCTGGAGGATCAGCCACGCGGTCTCGTAGCGCTTGAGGCCCAGCTGGCGCTGCAGCTGCTTGGCCGAGATCCCCGGATGATGGGTGGCCACCAGGTAGGCGGCCCAGAACCACGTGCGCAGCGGCGTGCGCGTGGCGTGCATCACCGTGCCCGCCGTCACCGACGTCTGGTGACCACAGGCCGTGTACACCCACAGATGCCAGCGCGTCAGGCCACCGGCCCGATCGCCACCACAGCCCCGACAGACGAACCCATCCGGCCAGCGCGAGGCGAACAAGAACTCGCGACACGCCTCCTCGGTCGCGAAGCGCTCCTGGAACTCCAAGATCGTCCGAGGGTACGCCGGGCGCGCCACCCCGACCAAGCTACGTCACCGAGCGGATGGAGCGAACCGGATACGCATTAGCGGCAGATGCTTATGCATTTCGTTCCGTCCGGGGTAGTTCTTAGCTTGGTGGGGTGCCGCGGCCCGGGTTCCCGGTGACGATGATGCAGTTCCAGGAGCGCTTCGCCGATGAGGCCGCTTGTCGGGCCTACCTGTTCGCGTGTCGCTGGCCGGAAGGGTTCCGCTGTCGGCGCTGCGACGGCGAGGAGGTCGGCGTGATGCATCGCCGCCGGCGGGTGTGGCAGTGCAAGGACTGCGGGGCGCAGACATCGGTGACGGCGGGGACGGTCATGCACGCCAGTTACCTTCCGCTGCGGGTGTGGTTCTGGGGCGCCTACCTGGTGGCCACTCACCATCCGGGGATCTCCGCGGTGCAGTTGCAGCGCCAACTGGGCATCGGCCAGTACCGCACGGCGTGGCTGATGTTGCACAAGCTGCGCCGCGCGATGGTCGCCCCCGAGCGCGAGCCGCTGGGCGATGAGGTCGAGGTGGATGAGTTCTTCCAAGGCGGCCTGGAAGAAGGGCTGTCAGGGGGCCGCGCGCGCGGCAAGAAGGCGCTGGTGGGCATCGCGCTCGAGGTGCGCGGCCGCGGCTCGGGACGCGTGCGCCTGCAGGTACTCACCGACGACTCGGCCGACTCGCTGGGGTCCTTCGTGAAGGCCACCACCGCCCCCGGCGCGATCGTGCACACCGACGGCTGGTCGGGCTACAACGCCCTCAGCGCGCTCGGGTACGTCCACCGTGCGCGCAGCCAGCGCGCCGCCGGCCCCGGCGAGCAGCTACTCCCCCGAGCCCACCGCGCCGTGTCGAACTTCAAGGCGTGGCTGCACGGCACCCACCGCACGACCTCCCACGAGCACCTGCCCGTCTACCTGCAGGAGTTCGTCTTCCGCCACAACCGGCGCGTCACCCCGCACGCAGCCTTCCAGATCCTGCTGGGGCTCAGCACCCGCCACCAGCCCAGCACCTACCGCGAAATCACCCAACACGCTGCCTGACCGAAACGGAACAAAATGCATAAGCATCTAGCGGCAAACTCCAAACTCCCTGCTCCGCCGGGCAGGACGATCGGGTAGGGGCCGGGCTCTCCCCGGCCCCTACCACACCACCCGGCGTGCGGGTCCGGGCCGGGCGGTGCGCTTAGCCTCAATCCTCCGCGTCGGTAGGCCGGTTCCGTCCGGTCTGCGAATGAACGTCCTGCTTAGCATGGTTTTTTCGGCTGTGTGGGGCAGCCGGGGCCTGCGTCAGGAGGTCACCCTGATGGTGCACGATGACGGGCCGGTCGGACTGGACGGTGTGCAGGTGCGCTTCGATGATGAGCGCGTGGTCTCTGACGCGGGGATCGCGCTGGTCGCGACGATCGCGGAGCGGCTGGGCCTCGAGGCGCTGGTGGCGCGCTGCGTGCGCCTGCGGACCTGCCGGCCCGGAGCGGGCAACACGGGGCGCAAGGTGATGGCGCTGATCTACGCGATGGCCCTGGACGCCGACAGCATCGATGACTGCGACGTGCTGCGGGCGGGCGCACCCGCCGGCTGCTGGGCGGCTGCTGCTGGCCTCATCGACGCTGGGCACGTTTCTGCGCGCGTTCACGTTCGGGCATGTCCGCCAGCTTGATCGCGTGCTCGGCGAGGCACTCACGCGCGCATGGAAGGGCGCGGCGGCCCCGGCGACGGGCGCCTGACCGTCGATGTGGACAGCTTCATCGGCGAGGTTTGCGGTCATGCCAAGCAGGGCGCGGCGTTCGGCTACACGCGCAAGCGCGGGTATCACCCGATCGTCGCCTCCAGGGCGGAGACCGGCGAGGTGATGCACATCCGCCTCTGGAAGGGCTCGGCGAACACCTCGCGCGGGATGCTGCGGTTCTGCGATGAGCTGATCGCGCGTGCCGAACGGGCCGGCCGCGACCGGACCGGTGCTGCTTCGGGCCGACTCGGGGTTCTGGTCGGGCAAGGTCTTCGCCAGGCTGGCCCGCGCGGGCTGGCAGTTCTCGATCGGCGTGCGCATGCAGCCCATGTGCGCGCGGCGATCGAGCAGATCGACGAGGCTGCCTGGCAGACCCTGGATGACTACCCGCCCACCTCGATCGCCCAGATCGCCGAGACCCGTCCTGGGCGACTACCGCCTGATCGTGCGCCGCGTCCGCACGCTGAACGCCCAGGGCGAGCTGCTGCCCAGCTGGGAGCACTTCCCGTTTGCCACCAACCGCACCGAACCGATCCAGCTCGTCGAAGCCGAACACCGCCAGCACGCCGTCGTCGAGCTGGTCATCCGCGATCTCAAAGACCAAGCGCTGACGCACTTTCCCTCCGGACAGTTTCACGCCAACAGCGCGTGGACGGTGATCGCCGCGCTTGCCCACAACCTGCTGCGCTGGACCGAAGTCATCGGGCTGGGCGCCCCAGCCGTGCGCACCGCGCGCACACTGCGCCGCCGGCTGCTGGCGATCGAGCTATACCCAGAAGTTGTGGACGGCGATGAAGAAGAAGGCGGCGTACCTTCCCGGTTGATCAAGACCGACCGCCGGAAGGCGGAGAAGGAAGGCACGCCATGGCAGATGTTCGCAGGCTCCCCGTCGGGGAGGACAACGAGGATCAGATCACGCTCGATGATCTCGCTCGTGAGGGCGCTCGCAGGATGATCGCCGCGGCGCTTGACGCCGAAGTCGAGGAGTACGTCGCGTCGTTCGTCGATGAGCTCGACGAGCATGGCAAGCGGCTGGTGGTTCGCAACGGCCGCGCGCGGGAGCGTCGCGTGACGGTCGGCTCGGGCACCGTCGCGCTCCGCGCAGCGCGCGTCAACGACAAGCGCGTCGACGAGCAGACCGGCCAGCGCAGGCGGTTCAGCTCGCAGATCCTGCCGGCCTACGCGCGTCGCTCGCCGAAGGTCAACGACGTGCTGCCGGTGCTCTACCTGCGCGGCCTGTCGAGCGGCGACTTCCGCCCGGCGCTCGAGCAGTCTGCTCGGCGAGGACGCCGCGGGCCTGTCGCCTTCGACGATCGGCCGGCTGTGCAAGGACTGGGAGGCCGAGCACGAGCGCTTCAAGCAGCGCTCGCTGCGCTTTCATCGCTATGCCTACCTGTTCGTTGATGGCGTGCACGTCTCGGTGCGCTTGGGCGAGGACGATCGGCTGTGCCTGCTGGTCGTGATCGGCGTGCGCGAGGACGGCACCAAGGAGCTGCTCGCGGTCGAGGACGGCTACCGCGAGAGCACCGACTCGTGGGCTTCGGTGATGCGCGACCTGAAGGGCCGCGGACTGAACGAGCCCCGGCTGGTGATCGGCGATGGCGCGCTGGGGACGTGGGCGGCCCTGCGTGACGTGTTCCCGGGCGCGCGCCGGCAGGCGTGCTGGGTGCACAAGATCGCGAACGTGCTCGACGCGCTGCCGAAGCGGCTGCAGCCGACGGCGAAGACGCTGCTGCACGAGATGATGGAAGCGCCCTCTCGCGCTGACGCGCGCCTGGCGCTCGAGCGCTTCCGTGAGCAGTTCGACGCCAAGTACCCCAAGGCGGTGGCAAAGCTCGATCGCGACTGGGAGCACCTGGCCGCGTTCTATGACTTCCCGGCCGAGCACTGGCGCCACCTGCGGACCTCCAACGCGATCGAGAGCAGCTTCGCCACAGTCAAGCTGCGCACCCGCGTCACCAAGGGCGCCGGCTCCAAGAAGGCCGCGCTCGCGATGGCCTACAAGCTCCTCGACGCCGCGAGCGAGCGCTGGCGGCGCTTCAACGGCCACGAGCTCGTCGCTGACGTGCTCCAAGGCGTGACATTCAAGGACGGCGAACGGGTCACGGATGACAACAACGACGATGAGATGACGGACGAGAGGGTCGCCGCCTGATGCTCCTTCATCGCCTCATCCACAACTCTTGACAATTGCTCCTGGCGATCCCCGGCCGCCTGAGGGCTCACGACCTAGCGTTTGGAGAGGTTGGAGGCGTTATGTAGAACTGTTGGGTCGTGGTCGATGAGCGCGCTATCGGGTGAGCGGTACCGGCTGTTGAGCGCGCGGGGTGTGCTGGATGAGCGGGGCCGGCGGTTGTGGGCGGCGGCGGAGGCTCGTTCGGCGGGGCGTGGGGGGATTGCCGCGGTGGTGCGCGCCACGGACATCTCGCAGTCCACGGTGCTGCGGGGGCTGGCTGATCTTGAGTCTGGCGAGATGCCGGCACCGGGGAAGGTGCGTCGCCATCCTGGGCGCGTGCCGATCTTGGAGCGCGAGCCGGGGCTTGCCGAGGACCTAGAGCGCCTCGTCGATCCGGTGACGCGCGGCGATCCTGAGTCGCCGTTGCGCTGGACGTCTAAGCCTGGATCCACCGTTTCGGTAGGGGGGTTCCGTCCGGTCTTGAAGGAAGAATGAAGAATGGGTAAGCGTTCAGTGCCCCGGTGCGCTGGTCTGGTCAGGACAGCAGCGGGGCGGGGTCGCCGCGGGCGTGGGCGCTGAGCAGGTCGACGAGGTAGGCGTGCAGGGAGCGGCGCTGAAGGCGGCAGGTGATGTGGGCGGACAGCAGCCGCTCGGTGCGCTGCTCGCCGCCGGTGGACTGGCTGCCCAGTGAGAGCTTGCGGGCGATGACCGCGTCCCTGAGGGCGCGTTCG
>JAUJOF010000025.1 GCA_030447785.1 Solirubrobacteraceae bacterium | reverse complement strand
TGGGGCCTGCGCCGCCAGACCACCGGTCCTACGGACGTCACGGTCCCCACGCGCGCCGGTCGCGCCCAACGCGCCGGCCTGCGGATCCACCGCTGCGCGCTCACCGAACGAGAGATCACCAGCGAGCGCGGCATCCCGATCACCACTGTCGCGCGTACCCTCCTCGACATCGCAGCCGCGATCGACGCGCACCACCTCGAGAGCGCGGTCGACCGCGCCGAGCACCTGCGCCTCTTCGATCTCCGCGCTGTCCAGGCCGTCCTCGCTGCCCGTCCGCACCGCCCCGGCGCGAAGAAGCTCACTGCCGCGATCCGCGACCACGCCACCGGCCCCATCATGCGCAGCGAGCTGGAGCGGGCCTTCCTCGCCCTCTGCGCCGAGCACGGGCTGCTCACGCCGGTGACCAACCGCCGCCTCGGCCCTCACGAGGCCGACTTCCACTGGTCCGAGCAGCGTCTCATCGTGGAGACCGACGGCCGCGAGCACCACGCCCGCCGGCGCGACTTCGCGCGCGACCGTGCGCGGGATGCCGAGAACCTCGTCCGCGGCTGGCACACGGTGCGCTTCACCTACGGGCAGGTGACGCACGAGGCCCGCTGGGTGGCCGGCATCGTGCGTGCGCTCACACGTGCAGGGCGCGCCTGAGCTTGCCCAGCAGCGACTCGCCGGTGCGCATGTTGTCCTCGGTGATCGAGTCGGCCAAGCGCTGGGTGAGGTCGCGCTGCTCGCGCGAGAGCCGGCGGGGGACCACGACGTTGACCACCACGCGCAGGTCGCCGTGGCGGCCGGGACGGCGCAGGACGGGCATGCCCCGCCCGCGCAAGGTGATCGTCTCGCCGGGCTGGGTGCCCGCCTCGATGTCCACGTCGACTTCGCCGTCCAGCGTGGGCGCCGGCAGCGAGGTGCCCAGCGCGGCCAGCGGCGCGGGGACGTCGAGCACGGTGACGAGGTCGTCGCCGTCGCGCACGAAGCGCTCGTCGGCGGCCACCTGCACGACCACGTAGAGGTCGCCCGACGGCGCGCCCGCCTCGCCGGCGTGGCCACGGCCGGCCAGACGGATGCGCTGGCCGTCGGTGATGCCGGCGGGGATGTCGACGCGTACGGTGCGCCGGGCCACCTCGCGTCCGCGGCCGGCGCAGCGCTCGCAGGGCTGCTCGGGGACCTTGCCCTCGCCCGCGCACACGTCACACTCCATCTGGCGCACGACCTGGCCGAACGGCGTGCGGGTCATCGCCCGCAGCGCGCCCGCGCCGGCGCAGCGCTCGCAGGTGCGGATCGGCGTGCCCGGCTCGGCGCCGTTGCCCGCGCAGCGCTCGCAGCGGTCGACGGCCTCGTGGGTGACCTCGACGCTCTCGCCGGCGGCCGCCTGGGCGAGATCCAGCTCGACCGCCGCCTGCACGTCGGCCCCCTGCGCCGGCCCCCGGGTGAACGCCGAGCCGAAGATGCCCCCGCCACCGCCGCCTCCGCCTCCGCCGAAGAAGGCGTCGAACAGGTCGGAGACCGACCCGAAGGCGCCGAAGTCGGGCTCCTGGCCCCCGGTGCGCAGCCCCTCGTGGCCATAGCGGTCGAAGGTGGCCCGGCGCTCGGGGTCGGAGAGGATCTCGTAGGCGCTCGCGGCCTCCTTGAACTTCTCCTCGGCGTCGGGGTCGTGCGCGTTGACGTCGGGATGCAGCTCGCGCGCCAGGCGGCGGAAGGCCTTCTTGACCTGCGCGTCCTCGGCGTCGCGGCTGACGCCGAGCACCTCGTAGGGATCACGGGGGGTCGCACGCGCCATGGGCTAGCCCTCGGCGTACACGTCGTCGATGAAGCGCGACAACTGCGTGGCCGCGTCGCGCACGGTGGCGATGGCCTTCCCGTAGTCCATGCGCACGGGGCCGAGCACCGAGACGGTGCCCAGCGGGCGGTGGGACAGGCCATAGGTGGCGGCCACCAGGGCCAGGGGCTCCAGGGCGGGGACCTCGAGCTCGCGGCCGATGCGCACGCTCACGTCGCGCTCGCCCAGCGCGGCGCGCAGGACCCCCAGCAGCGTGACGCGGCGCTCCAGGACTCCCATCAGCTCGTGGATCTGCGAGAGGTCCTCGACGCGGTGCTCGCCCAGCAGGCGTGCGGCGCCGTCCACGTAGAGGGTGTCGTCGGCGGTGTCCACCAGCTCCAGGAAGGCCGGCGCGAGGCACTCCAGGAAGCTGCGCTCGGTGGCCGGAAGCGTGGGGTCGGCGATGCGCTTGGCCAAAAGCCGGGCGCCCAGGCCCATGCCCACGAGCTGCTCGTTGAGGTACTCGGCCGCCCACTGGGCCAGGCCGGGGTCGACGGGGTCCTCGAAGGTGAACATGCGCTTGGTCACCCCACCGGTGGAGGTGATGATCACCACCATGAGCACCTGGGGCTGCAGGGCGAGCACCTCGACGCGGCGGATCGTCGCCGTGTCGACGGGCGGCGCGGTGACCAGCGCCAGGAGGTTGGTGACCTGGGAGAGCTGCTCGCTGGTCGCGCGCATCGCCTCGTCGACCTCGCGGCGCATGAGCGACAGGCGCAGCGGATGGGCCGGCGACGGCGCCGGGGGCGCGCTGAGCAGGCGGTCGACGAAGAAGCGGTAGCCCGCGTCGGTGGGCACACGACCGGCCGAGGTGTGGGGGTGGGCCAGCAGGCCCTCCTCCTCCAGGTGCGCGAGCTCGTTGCGGATGGTGGACGGCCCGCACGCCAGATCGGGGTCGCCGGCCAGCGTCTTGGAACCCACCGGGATACCGACCTCGAGGTAGCCCTCGACGACCTTGCGCAGGATGAGCGATCGGCGCGGAGACAGCATCGCCGCGAGTCTAGGCACCGCTTCTGCTGCCCTCAATCGAGGCTGAGCTCGGCCTCGGCGTTGCGGATGATCGCCTTGCCGCCCTGCTCGGCACGGGTGTCCACCAGCGCGTTGCCGTCGCGCAGCTCGCGCACGGTGGAGCGCACCGTGATCTCCTGCTCGGGCACCCCCATGCCGCGAAACTGCACCTGCAGGCGGCGCAGCGCCTGCGGGCCCCCGGCCGCCTCGGTCTGCGCCCGGGCGACTTGGGCCATCGTCCACAGCCCGTGCAGGATGCGCCCGGGCAGCCCCACCTGCTGGGCGAACTGCTCGTCGATGTGGATGGGGTTGAAGTCCCCCGACGCGCCGGCGTAGCGAACCGTGAGGTAGCGGTCGGGCGTGGTGGTCAACTCGGGCAGCTCCTGACCCTCCGTGAAGGGCATGGTGCTCACTCTCCCCGGACGATGTTCGTCCACGTGCCGACGCAGACGGTCTCGTCCTGGCTGTTGGTGGACACGGTCTCGAACACGTAGAAGGCCATCGGGCCGCGCTCGGAGATGTCCTTGAGCGTCGCGGTGGTGGTGACCTCGTCGCCGGCCACCACGAGCGGTCCCCAGCGAAACTCCTGGCCGCCGTGGACCATCCGCGCGAAGTCGATCGCGACCTCTTCGTCGAAGAGGGCCGGACCGATGGCCGGCGCGCTGTAGACGGCGGCGAACATCGGCGGGGCGACCACGTCGGCGTAGCCGGCCTCGCGGGCAGCGTCGACGTCGAGATACACCGGATGGGTCTCGCCCACCGCCTGCGCGTACTCACGGACCTTCTCGCGCCCGACCGCGTAGGTCACGGGCGGGAAGCTCTTGCCGATGGCTTGGGTGTTGAGGGGCATGGGGTCGCGATCCTAGTCGGGGTCTCGCCGGCGCCGCCGCCCGGGCCGGGCGGAGCGGGCTCGGACCACGGGGCCGGGGCCGCGATCCTCCTCGGCAGGCTCACACGATGCTCGGCACGGTCCCGCCGTCGGCGCTCCAGGCCGCGCCGGCGACCGCCGAGGCGCGCGGGGAGCACAGGAAGGCCACGACGGCGGCGATCTCCTCCTCGTCGGCCAGACGGCCCACCGGGATCTTGGCGGCCTGCGCCTCGAGAGCCTCCTCGCGCGAGATGCCCTTGGCCGCGGCGGCCTGGTCGGCCAGGCCGCCCTCGCCCGTCCACAGCGCGGTGGCCACCGCGCCCGGCGCGACGGCGTTGACCAGCACGCCCTCGGCGGCGTGGGCGTCGGCGAACACCCGGCTGAGGCTGAGCTGGGCGGCCTTGGTGACCGAGTAGGCGGCGTTGGTCAGCGAGGGACGCTTGCCCGCGCTCGAGCAGACGTTGACGATGCGACCCTCCCCGCGGGCGGCCATGGCCGGGGCGGCGGCGCGCATGAGGCGCATGGGCCCCATCACGTGCAGCTCCCACTGGCCCTGCCAGTCGGCGTCGGTCAGCTCCTCCAGCGGACGGGCGAACGAGGTGCCCGCGTTGTTGACCAGGGCGTACAGGCCGCCCAGCGCCTCGGCGCGCTCGACGATCGCCTGCGCCGCGCCCGGATCGGTCACGTCGGCGGCCAGCCCGTCGCCGCCGACCGTCCGGGCGGCCTCCGCGATGCGCTCCTCGTCGCGGCCGACGAGCAGCACGCGGGCGCCGTCGGCGGCCAGCAGGCGCGCGGTGGCCAGGCCGATGCCCCGCGAGGCGCCCGTGACCACGCACACGTGGCCGTCGAAGCCGAGGTCCATGCCCGCCATGATGGCGCGTAGGCCGCGACCAGGTCGGCCCCCCCGTCGTCGCGACGGAGACGTGCTGGTCCCAGGCGAACGGCTCGCCCGCACGACACGGGAACGGACCCCGTCCCCCGCTCCCTCGTGTGGGTGGCTCAGAGACGATGGCGGAATGAGCGTCGGGTGGAAGCCACCTGCCCGCCAGGTGGAGACCAGTCCGCGATGCAATAGCATCACGTGCATGCGCACAACTCTGAGCCTGGATGACGATGTTCTGTTCGCGGTCCAGGAGCGGGCACGGCGCGAGAAGCGCACGGCTGGCCAGGTGCTGTCGGATCTTGCTCGTCAAGCTCTGACAGCCCAGCACCATCGCCAGCCCGAGGACCACGCCAATGATCATCACGGCTTCCAGCCCCTCCCGCGTCGAGGCGCCGCCATCTCCAATGCGCTGATCGACCGGCTGAGGGAGGACGAGCCCGAGTGACGCGGGCGCTGCTTGACATCAACGTGCTCCTGGCGCTGCTCGACAGCGACCACGTCGATCACCGCCGGGCCCACGACTGGCTCGACGACGAGATCGGTGGAGGATGGGCGTCATGCGCGATCACGGAGAACGGCTTCGTGCGGGTCATCAGCCAACCCCGCTACCCGAGCCCCATCTCACCCGCCGAGGCGATCGACCTGCTGAGCCGAGCCTGCGACAGTCATCATCACGAGTTCTGGCCCTGCGACGTCAGCCTGCTCGACGCAAGGGTCGTGGACAGCTCTCGCATGCACGGTCCGCGTCAGGTCACAGACGCGTACCTTCTTGCGCTGGCAACAGCGCACGACGGGCGCTTCGTCACCTTCGATCGCTCGCTGGTCCTGTCCTCTGTACACGGTGCCTCCGAGGATCGTCTGACGGTTCTGTAGGCCTCGCGCAGGTCCCATGGCTCCGTCGCTCCTCGCGACCAGGCCCTCGAATGGTGGACCCACCCGCCGCCGCGGTGTCCGCCCGACGGCCTCAGCTCCCGCGCGCCGCCTTCTCGTGCTCGAGGCGTTCCAGGAAGCGTTCGGCGTCGGGCTCGTCGGCGCCTCCGACGCGCGGGCGCAGCGCGGCGGCCAGGCGCCCGGCCAGCCGCGCGCGCGCAGTCGCCTCGAGGCCCTCGCGACGGGCCAGGAAGGAGCGCACCATGGCCAGCTGCTCGCCGTCCAGCGCGCTGACGTCCCAGCTGCCCGCGCCGGGCGCGACCGGCGGCGCGTACGCGGGGGCGGCGACCGCCGGGGCCGCCGCGCCCGCCATGCGCTCGCGGATGACCAGCGTGCCGGCGACCAGGTCGCCCGGGCGCTGGTTGCGCCGGGTCAGCAGCACGCCGACGATCGTCGGGACGTAGCTGAGCGGGAGGCCGTCGACCAGGCGCAGCACGTTGCGCACGGCGCTCGAGGCGAGATCGACCGGCCCACCGCTGTCGCGCACCACCCGCAGGCCGCTCATCCGCTTGCCCGGCGTGCGCCCCTGAGCGAGCATCTCGAAGGCGATGTCGTAGCCCAGCAGCACGAGGGCGATGATGGGGATGATGAGGGCCAGCGCCACCACCTCCAGGGCGCTGAGCGAGATCATGAGCAGCAGGATGACCAGACCCTTGATCACCAGGTCGGTCCCGCCCGCGATCGCGCGCGAGCCCAGCCCGGCCAGCGTCAGCTCGAGCTCCACGCCCTCGGGCGTGGCGATGGCCACCCGGTCGTCGAGGCTCAGGTCGGAGGGGCGCACCCGGTGAAGGATGGCGCGTTTCTGGCCGAGCGGACGCCCGACTGGGACGAGCTCGACGGGCTGCTGGGTCGCGCCAAGGGCCGCCCCGAGCGCCTGGGGCCCGAGGGCGTGCTGCGCGTCGGCGAGCTGTACCGCGCCGCGGCCGCCGATCTGGCGGTGGCCCGCCGGGCGCTGCCCCACGACCCGGCGCGCCGGCGGTTGGAGGACCTCGTCGCCCGCGGGCGCCAGGCCGTCTACGCCGACGAGCGCCGCCGCGCGCGGCCCCTGGCCTTCCTGGCGCGCGGCTTCTGGCGCGCGGTGGCCGAGCGCCCCGGCACGCTGGCGCTGGCCACCGCGCTGTTCGCGCTGCCCGCGCTGCTGGCCGCCGTGTGGGCCCTGAGCGATCCCGATGCGGCGCTGACCCTGGTACCCGGCGACTTCCGCCAGGCGGTCGAGCCGGTGGGCGATACCGGCATGTCGCGCGCGGAGACCGCCGTGTTCTCGAGCCAGGTGCTGACCAACAACATCCAGGTGGCGCTGCTGGCCTTCGCCCTGGGCGTCACCGCGGGGGTGGGCACCGCGGTCATCCTCGCCTACAACGGGCTGATCCTCGGCGTGGTCGCCGGGGGCGCGATCGAGGCGGGCAACGGCACCGCGTTCCTGGAGTTCGTCTTCGCCCACGGCGTCCTCGAGCTGAGCCTCATCTGCGTCGCGGGGGCCGCCGGCCTGCGTCTGGGCTGGGCGCTGGTGAGCCCCGGCCCGCGCACGCGGGCGGCGGCCCTGGTGGTCGAGGGGCGCAGGGCCATCGCGATCGCGGCGGGGACCGTGCCGTGGTTCGTGCTCGCCGGCCTCATCGAGGGCTTCGTCACCCGCTCGGGCTTCGGCCTGGCCGGCGGGCTGGTGGTCGGCGTGGTCGCGGGCGGCGCGTTCTGGGCACTGGTGGCTTTTCGCGGACGGCCGGAGAGGCGCGCGGAGGCAGCGCCGGGCGCGGGCACGCGAGCAACGGCCTGAGCGACGACTAGGTGAGCTGGCCTGGCCAGCGCAGACCTCAAGAACCTCACCGCCCAGAGAGCAGGTGGTCTGGGGGGTCTCCGCGCAGAGCCCAGCGGGCGGTGCCGCGGCGTTCGAGGGTGCCGTGGGCGACGAGTTGTTTGAGGGCGGTGTTGACCGAGGTGCGCCGAGCGCTGACAAGCTCGGCGAGGAGGCCTTGGGTGAGGCGCAGGGAGAGGACCACGGTGCCGTGCTCTCGTCGGCCCCAGCGGTCGGCCAGGTGCAAAGCATTACGAATGAAGTCTGCGATCTCCGCGCTCGTCGCCGCGCTTGTCGTCTTCGTGGTCAGCGCGGTCGGCAGCGCGTGGAGCACGGCTGCCGAGACCTTTATCCAAAGCTCTACTCCGGCGCTTGGCTACCACTCCGCCCTTTCGTCTACGACCCCGCCCGTCAGCTCGCGCGCACGAACGGCAGTCGTCTATGAGTCGCTCCGACACCCTTCGCGCGCACACCAACGCGCGTCGGCGGGATCAACGCCGCAAAGGGCGCAGACGACGCCATTGGCCTATCAGTACGCACGGCTCAGAACGAGGCGCTGCGGAACACCCTCAGCCGGCTCTACAAGCCCAACCCGAAGTACGGAGGCGGCACCGCAGGCGCGCTTCGGGAGGAAGCGCGAACCGGGATGATGGTCAAGGGCAGGAACCACCGCGCTCCTGCGGAACAGAACGTCAACCCGCTGGAGAAGTTCGCGCGGGTCAGCGTGGGCCGCTTACTACGCGCGATCGATACACGGCGCTTGGCAACCAGCGAGATCTGCAAGATGCGATCCGCTACTTCGACTACCGCCGGCCCGGTGGCTACGTCCGATGAGCGATTCGGCTAAGGGTCTATCTCGGTAGGGACGCGCGGCGAGGTGGTCGAACCGTGGATGCCTGGGGCCGCACGCGGGCGCAGTCGGTGCAGAGCACCGGCGAGCACCGCGGGTGGCGCCAGGCGCCGCGGATCGGCCGCCTTGGCGTGCGATCCCTAGCGGGATAGGCCCTTAAGTACGCAGAGATCAACGGCGCTCTTGTTCGTGCCCTGCCGGAGCTAGCTCCTCGATATGAAGCGGAAACCGCCGCTTGGGGAGAGGAGATGGGACCGCATGTCGTATACGGCGATGTCCTGAATCCTTACCTCTCGCACCTGCTGGCGCGGGGAACCAGCGACAACGACGCCACGCTCCGCCGCGTCTTCGGGTTTCTCGAGGAGATGCTCGCCCATCCGGATCCCGAGTACGGCGAAGTCGTGCGTACGACCGTTGGGGAACATCTCGAAAGCGACCCCGATTTGCTCGCCCGCGCGCGCGTGTTTATGGGGCCGGTGCTCGCGGAAGCGACCCGCGACTCGGTCGGGTACCGCAGACCACGGCGGCTACGGAACGGCTAACCGTGGGACGGCGCGCGATCTGGTTCCCATCGCGGCGCCTCGCCCTCCTTCTGCTCGGGGCTCTTGCCGCGCTGCTGGTCGGCACCGCCAACACCCAGGCGCATGTTCATCCGCAAGCTGCGCAGCGCTACTCCAACGAGACGCCGCGCGTGTCTCTGTCTATGACGTCCACGCCTCGGCTACGACCCCCACCGAGAACGCGCACAGCGACGGGTCCTCCGGTTATGACGACTCGCGAGAGGTTTCGCGGTCCCTCGCGCGCTCGTCGGGCGCGGTTCTTGCCGCAAAGGGCGTGCCGCTGGCGTGACGAGTCAGATCCTGTCGTCCGCTGTGACTTTCGAGCCGACCCTGGCTTCAAGGTCTCCGTCGAACAGCCTGGCTCATGATGGACGGGGCCTACAGCCGCGCTCGCGCCTTGGCGCGGACGTACGCGGCCACGCAGGCGGCCGCGAGGCCGCCGGGGGGCGCGTCGAGCACCTCGGCTCCGGCGGCGCGCTCGCGGCGGCCGGCGTCGGTGCGGGCGCGCTCGACCTCCACGGCGACGGCGGCGGCGAGCACGTCGTCGAGGGCCCCGGGCGCCGTGGCGATGGCCGCGCGCAGCGCCGGGTCGGGCACGTCGGCGACCACCACCTGGTGGGGGCGGGCCAGCACCGGCACGGCACCCGTCAGCGCGCGCGCCGCCGCCGCGTCGACGAGGTCGGTGAGCACCAGCACCAGCGCGCGCTTGAGGCCCCCGACCGCCCGGAAGGCCAGCTCGGGGTCGCTGTCCACCCCCTCGGCCTCCAGGTCGTAGCACGCGCGTACCAGGGCCTCGCCGCCGTCGCGGCGCGGGGCGAGGCGGCGCAGCACGCGGTCGGAGAAAGCCACGGCCCCGCAGCGGTCGCCCAGCGCGTCGGCGGCCAGGCCCACCGCGGTGGCCGCGTCCAGCGCCGCGTCCAGGCGGGTGACCGACTCGGCGACCGGGGCGGCCATGAGGCGCCCGCAGTCCAGGACGCAGACCACCTCGCGCTCGCGCTCGACGCGCAGGTTGTTGACCATCGGGCGCCCCAGCCGCGCGGTGGCCCGCCAGTTGACGAAGCGCACGTCGTCGTCGGGCAGGCCGTCGCGGATGGACTCGAACTCGGTGCCCAGGCCCAGCGGACCGCGCGTGCGCGTGCCGGGCTCGCGGAAGCGGCCCTGGCGCACGGCCAGCGCCAGGCGCCGGGCGGCGGGGACGTCGGGGAAGACGCGCACCTCCTGCTCCTCCCCGGCGGTGTGATCCCACGCCGCGAGGCCCAGCGGGCCGCGCACGCGCACCGCGGCGGGCGGCAGGAGGTGGCGCCCGCGGCGGGTGGCCAGCAGGTGGGCCTCCAGTGGGCCGTCGGTTACCGGCGGGCTGACCGTCAGCCCCGGGGGCGCCGCCTGGCGGATGCGCGCGCGGGTCGCCTCCGCGCCGGACAACGTGACCCGTAGCGCGGCCGTTCGCCCGCGGGCCACCACGACGGGGGCAGCGCGCCGGGCCTGCGGGGGCCGGCGCGCCGCGCGCGCGTCGACCACCAGCGCGCCGAGCACCACGAGGACGCCGCCCGCGGCCACGAAGGGCCCGAGCAGCAGGGCGCTCAGCGCGGCGAGCGCGAGGGCGCCGGCCGCGCGCGGCGTCGGGCTCACCGCGGCACCGGCACGCTGCCCAGCGCGGTTCCGACGGCATCCTCCGCGGTGTAGCGCTCGAGCTCGGCCTCGGGGCGCAGGACGAGACGGTGGCGCAGGACGGAGGGCGCTACGCCGGCGACGTCGTCGGGGGTGACGAAGTCCCGGCCGGCCAGCGCGGCGGCGGCGCGCGCGGCGCCCAGGAGGTGCACGGCCGCCCGCGGGCTCGCTCCCAGCTCGACGCTGGGCAGCTCGCGGGTGGCGCGCGTGACGGCCACCACGTAGGCGGCGACCTCGTCGGTCACCGAGATGGCGCCGACGGCGCGGCGCGCCGCGACGAGCTGCTCGGCCCCGGCCACCGCCTCGACGTCCTCCAGCCCGGCCGGGTCAAGCCCGTCGCGAGCCAGGGCGAGCATGGCCCGCTCCTCCTCCTCGGCGGGGTAGTCGACGCGCACCTTGACCAGGAAGCGATCCAGCTGGGCCTCGGGCAGCGGATAGGTGCCCTCGTACTCGACCGGGTTCTGCGTGGCGACCACCAGGAACGGGTCGGGCAAGGGGTGGGAGACGCCGTCCACGGTGACCTGGCGCTCCTGCATGGCCTCCAGCAGGGCGGCCTGCGTCTTGGGGGGCGTGCGGTTGATCTCGTCGGCCAGCACGAGCGCGTGGAAGACCGGCCCGGCGCGGAAGGCCAGGTCGCCCCCGCGCAGCGTCTGCGAGCCGGTGACGTCGGAGGGCAGCATGTCGGGGCTGAACTGGATGCGCCCGAAGTCGAGCGCCAGCGCGCGGGCCGTGGCCCGGGCCAGCAGCGTCTTGGCCACGCCCGGCGGGCCCTCCAGCAGCACGTGGCCGCCCACCCCCAGAGCGCCCAGCAGGGCGCGCAGCACCTCCTCCTGGCCGACCACCACGCGCCCGACCTGCTCGGCCACGCGCTCGTACAGGTCCTTCACGCCGCGCTCCTCTCGTCGCTCATGCTCGCCGCCGCCCCGGGGTGCCGGCCGCCACCGGCGCCGACCGCTCCGGTCTGCCTCAGCCGCGCGAGCGCACGGCCGACGGCCAGCGCGCCCTCCGTGCCGGCTGCGCGGCCGGCCACCGCGGCGGCCTCCTCCTCGTCCAGGCCCAGCCGGCGGGCGGCGGCCTCGATCTCGCCATCGCCGGCGTCGGGCGCCAGGGCGGCGCGCCGGGCCACCGCCGCGCGCGCGGCGCCGCGCACCGGCGCGCTGGCCGCGTGGGGATCGCGCGTGCGCCCCAGGGTGCGCGCGAGCGCGGCGACGTAGGCGGCGCGCGCCGGCACGGGGCGCGCGCCGTCCTCCTCCGCGGGCCCCAGGCGCCGCGCGTGGGCCGCCAGCCACGCCAGCGCGGCCAGGCCGCGGCCCAGGAGTGCGCCCTGCCAGCGCCCGGGCAGCGCCGCGAGGCCGCCGGCCGGGCCGAAGCCGTGCACGGACTCCACGACGGCCACCGGGCGCCCGGGCTCGCCGGCCAGCGCGAGCGCCAGCTCCGCGTTGTCGGCCCGCGAGAGCAGCCGGTTGTGCAGCGGCGAGGCATCGGCCAGCAGCGCCGCGCGCCCCGCTCCCCGCTCCCCGACGACCAGCAGCGCGCCCTCGCCGCGACCCAGCGCCGGCACGGCGCGCCCGGCGTCCTCCCAGGCCCCTGGGCCGGCGACGGCCACGCGCTCGACGCCCGCCACCTCGGGCACGGGCGCGAGCACCCCGGCCGGGCCACGGGTCAGGCGATCGCCGCCGGCCCGCCGAGCTGCGGCCAGCGCGCCGGCCAGGCGCCCGCTGCCCTCTCCCCCGGCCACCAGGCGCCCGCCCCGCTCGACGAAGCGGACCAGCGCGGCGCTGTCCTGCCCCGACAGCCGTCCGGGATCGAGCACCACCACGGTCTGGCGCGGGTCGGGCGCGCGATCGGCGGGCGGCTCGCGCAGCCGGCGCACGGGATGGCCAGCGTCCTCGAGCAGCTCCGCCCACGCGCGCAGTCCCCGAGGCTGGGTGGCGTAGGACGACGACGCGGGGCCGGTGGGTGGCGGGTCGAGCGCGGTGAGGCCGTAGCCGATCGCGTTGAGCGCGACCACGGCGGCGAGCAGGGCCAGGGCCCAGCGCGCGCCGCGATGGCGCGGAAGGAGCCGTCTCACGAGCGCGCGGCCCTCACCGCGCGCCCTCGCCCTCCGCCTCGGCGCGCACCCGCGGCCAGCCCTCGCGGGCGGCGTCGAGGTCCGAGGCGAGCGCCGAGCGCCCGCCGTAGGCGACTTCCTCGAAGCGGCGGGCGAGACCCGAGAACGTGGGCGAGCGCAGCCGGCGCTCGAGCTCTTCCGTGCCCGCCGACGCGCGGGCGGGCACGAGATCGCGCGCGGCCAGGTCGGCCACCCCGGCGCGGAAGCGCAGGCGCAGCGCGAGGCCCAACTCGCCGCGCGCCTCGGCCTCCTGAGCGGCGCGCAGGAGCGCGCGCGGATCGCCCTCGCGGGTCCGGCGGACCGCAGCGTGCGCGCCCTGCTCGGCGCGTGCCGCCCGGCGGACGGTCCGCTGTGCGAGGACGAGGGCCACCACCAGGACGAGAGCCGCGATGAGGCTCAGCCCGCTCACGCGCCCGCCCGGCAGGATCCCCACCAGCCAGGCGAAGGCGTCGTCCAGCAGGTCGGCCAGCTGCTCGAGCGGGCTGCGCAGCGGCCGCGGCAGGCTGCTCTCGTCGTATTCCCGCCCGGCCAGCTCGGCGGCGGCCCGCTCGCGTGCCGTGGCCGCCGACGGAGGCTCGGGCGCCGGCGCGCCGCCGGCGGCCAGCGCCTCCAGGCGAGCACGCAGCGCCCGTGGCGATTCGGCAGCCAGCGCGCCGGCGATGTCCACCGGCCGCCCGCCGACGCGGTCGACGTCGCGCAGCACCTCGAGCGCCGCCGGATCCCGGACGGCCCGCTCGGCGAGGGCCCGGATCTCCGCCGGGGAGGCCTCGCGGGCGTGGACGGGCGCCGCCAGCAAAAGCGGCAGGGCCAGCGCCAGCGCGGCGAGGCCCGCCCGCCCCGCCCACCGCGTTCTCACCGCTCGGGTGGGGGCGTCGAGGCCCCCGGCGGGACCCAGCCCGGCGGCGCCTGCAACCCGCCCTCGGCGGGCGGCGCCTGCGGCGGGGCCCACCCACCACCCGCGTGGGCACCGGCATCCGCCGGCACGGTCGCCGGTGCCGCGCTGCCCAGCCGGTCGGCCAGCAGCTCGAGGTCCAGGCCCTCCTTGCGCACGCGCAGGTCGAAGAAGACCACGGCCACCAGCGCGGCCTGGAAAGGGGTGCTGATCGCATAGCCGACGATCGATGACAGCAGGGTCAGCACAGCCACCGCCAGGACCGACTCCGTGAAGAAGACCGGCGCCAGGAACAGCGCCTGGACGATGGCCGCGATGATGCCGACGAGGATGGCCCCAACCAGCAGCACCGCGAAGGTCGGCCACCAGCGTCCGCGCACCAGGCGGAAGGAGCGGCGCAGCGCCTGGGTCCCACGCGCGTCCTCCACCAGGAGCGCGGGGTAGCTGAGCGTCCAGGCGATGGCCAGCCAGATGCCCGGGATGATCAGCAGGACGGAGCCGAGCATCACGCCCAGGAGGTAGAGGATCGAGACCCACAGCAGCGAGCCCAACCGCGACAGCGCGAAGCGCACGGAGGCCCGCCAGTCGGGCTCGGCGCCCAGGAACGCATCGGCCACGGCCTTGAAGCAGGCGGCGATGGTGAGTACCACCATGAGCCCCGTCAGCAACCCGGCGACGAGCTGGCCGGCGATGAGCACCCCGAAGTCGTCGGGCAGCGCGCCGGGGTCGGTCTGGGGCTGGAGCAGGTCCTCGCCGCCCGCGAACTGGGCGGGGAAAGCCGAGAGCAACACGACGGTGGCCAGGATCTGCACCGGCACCACCACGCAGACCGTCGCGAGCACCAGCGTCTTCCAGTGGCGCAGCGTCAGGCGGAAGGCGGCGTCGAGGATCTCCCCCACGCCGCGAGGGCGCAGATCGGGCGGGGGCGCCGCCTGGGTGCTCACCGTCGACTCCTCATGCTCGCAAGCAGATCCTCGCACGCCGGGCGGGCATGATGGGTCTCATGCGATCCCACACCGTGTACAAGACCTTCGAGGTCCCCGAGCGCCGCGCCTTCGTGCGCATCACCGACGACGTCCAGGCCGCGGTCGACGAGGCCGGCGTGGCCGAGGGGATGGTGCTCGTCTCGGCCATGCACATCACCGCGGGCGTCTGGGTCAACGACGACGAGCCGGGCATCCTCGAGGACACCCTGGAGTGGCTGGACAAGCTCGCCCCGCCCTCGTGGAAGGAGCCCGCCAACGACGTCGCCGCCGCCCTGTCGCCCGATCCGGGGGACTTCCGCCACCACCGCGGGGGCGAGGACAACGGCGACGCGCACTGGAAGAACCTGCTCGTCCACCAGCAGGTGGTGCTGCCCATCACCGAGGGGCGCCTGGACCTCGGCCCCTGGCAGGCGGTCTTCTACTGCGAGTTCGACGGGCAGCGCGCCAAGCGCCTGGTCATCAAGGTGCTCGGGGAGTGAACAGGGCTGAGCGGGGCACGATGTGGCCGATCAGCGCACGCCGGTGCGCCGGTCGCCGTTGACCGGCGGGCGCTCCTCGATCACCCGATCGACCAGGCCGTAGCCCACGGCGTCCTCGGCGCTGAAGAACCGGTCGCGCTCCATGTCGGCGTGGATGCGCGCGCGATCCTGGCCCGTGTGGCGCGCGTAGATCTCCTCCAGGCGCTCGCGCAGCGCCAGCGCCTCGCGGGCATGGATCTCGATGTCGGTGGACTGGCCCTGGAACCCGCCCGTGGGCTGGTGGATGAGCACGCGGGCGTTGGGCAGAGTCAGGCGCTTGCCCGGCGTGCCCGCCGCGAGGATGAGCGAGCCCATGGACATCGCGATGCCACAGCAGATCGTGGCCACGTCGCAGCGCACGTAGCGCAGCGCGTCGTAGATGGCCAGGCCCGAGTAGACGACGCCGCCCGGGCAGTTGACGTAGAGCGAGATGTCCTTGTCGGGGTCCACGGCCTCCAGGTGCAGCAGCTGGGCGACCACCAGGTTGGCGACCTGATCGTCGATCTCGCTGCCCAGGAACACGACGCGGTCGTTGAGCAGCCGCGAGTAGATGTCAAACGAGCGCTCGCCGCGCGGACTCTGCTCGACGACCATGGGGACGAGGGGCATGCGAAGGACCTCCTATTGTGCAACCATCGGGTTGCGCGTGAAGGTAGCAAACAGGCAACCTTACGGTTGCGCGATGGCCCGAGGAGGTTGGCATGGACGAGGCGGTACGACGCGAGGTGGTCCTCCCCGTGGACCGCGAGACGGCGTGGGAGGAGGTCGTCGGCCTGGCGGGCTGGGTGGCCGACGAGGTCGAGATCGACCTGTGGCCGGGCGGCGAGGGCACCTTCCGCTGGGCGGACGGAGAGGAGCGCCGCGCGCTGGTCGAGGAGGTCGAGGCCGGCCGCCGCCTGGCCTTCTCCTGGACCGGGGAGGACGGCGAGCCGTCGCTCGTGGAGCTCACGCTCGACGACGCGCCCGACGGCGCCACCCGCCTGGTGGTGCTCGAGATCCCGCTCGTCGCGCTCCACGCGGTCAGCGCCGCGCCCGCCGCGGGCGGCCAGCGCCGCGGCCCGGAGATGGTGGCGGGGTGCGCGTAGAGCCCCAGCGCGGCCCGGGCGGCCGCGACGACGCCGCGGGCGCCGTCTTCGCCGCCCTGGCCGATCCCACCCGCCGTCAGGTCGTGCGCGCGCTGGCCGAGCGTGAGACCGTCACCGCCTCCGCCCTGGCCGGAGAGCTGCCGGTCACCCGCCAGGCCGTGGCCAAGCACCTGGCCGCGCTGGGCGAGGCTGGCTTGGTGGCCGGCGAGCGCGCCGGGCGCGAGACCCGCTATCGCCTCACCCCCGGCCCCTTGACCGACGCCATGGCCTGGATGGTCGACGCGGGCGCGCGTTGGGACGAGCGCCTCGCCCGGCTGCAGGGCCGCCTGGGGGGATGAGGGCATCGGCGATGCGCTACGTCTCTTGTGACACACCGGGGGCCTGGCGCCGCGTTGTCCGACACAGCCCGCTCGGAGCCCGCAAGCTGCGCGACAGCGCGCGGCGGCGGAGCGTCCGTATCAGCCCGGTCGCAGCAAGAAGCGCAGGTCCACCCGCTCGGCCCGCTCCAGGGCGTCGTGGAGGGCGGCCTCGCTGGTCGAACGCTCGCGGAGCAGGCGGCCCTCGCAACGCACCGCCAGCTCGGGCGGGGCGAACGGCCACGGGCTCAGCGTGTGCGCTTCCTGGCCCGCGGCCTGCAGGTGCAGCGTGCGCCCGTCGACCTCGGGCGTCGTGTAGGGGGCCCAGCCCAGGCAAAGCGCCAGCGACAGCCCGTCCCAGGCGAACAGGCGCGCCTGGTCGCGGCGCAGCTCGGCCTGGGCGGCGCCGACCTCGCCGGCCAGCCGCTGCTGCAGGGCGCGTTGGGCGGCCAGGTACTCCCGCACGGCGTCGGCGTCGGCGGCGGCCATGGCGTCGAGGTCGCGCAACTCGTACAGCCGCGTGCCGTGCAGGGAGACCAGCAGGGCGGCATGGCGGCTCTGGGTGAACAGGCGTGCGGGCGCGGCGCTCCACAGCGCGAGGTGGTCGCCCAGCGCCATCTGCATGAACCCCACCGGCCGGCCGCCGGCCTCGTCCAGCGCCGGGGTCAGGTCCCACTGCGCCATACCGACGTCGTGCTGCTCGGCGGCGAGGCACACCTCCTCGGCCGGGGTCGGCGCCCACGCACGGGCCAGCTGGCCCGAGAGCCAGGCGTGCGAGGCCTGGCCGATGCACAGCGCCTTCCCGTCGGACAGGTCCCGGACGAGCATCCGCCTCTACACCTGTCGGTGACCCCGGGCGGCCCGGGAGGCGTCCGCGAGCGAGAGGCGTCGGGCGGGCGATCCCACGGCCCCAGCGTCGCACACGCTCACAGGGCTCGGCACGCGACGGGAGCTTTCGTCACAGACGGGGTACAGCGAGCCCCATGATCGAGGTCTTTCAAGCCGAGTGGTGCCCGCACTCGCGCAAGGTCCGCCAGCAGCTCACCGAGTCAGGCGTCGACTTCGTCGCCCGCCAGGTTCCGGCCGACCGCGACGGACGGGAAGAGATGCGCCAGGCGGTCGGCGCCGACCAGATCCCTGCCGTCGTGCTGGAGGACGGCGAGGTCCTCAACGGCGAAGCCGACGAGATCGTCGCGGCGCTCCAGGAGCGCTTCTCGCCTCGCGACGACGCCCAGCGCCACCGCGAGAAGGCCGAGGCTCACTGACCCGGGGCCGCCGCGCCTGTCGCGGCGCTGCGCGGTCCACGCGGGGCAGCTAGCTCCCCGACACTCCAGGCCCGAGCGCGGAGGGCTCTGCGAGCGGCCGGTTCGCAGCGCGCTGCCCATGGCGGGACGGCCAGCGCCACGGAAAGGCGCAGACCAAGGGTCGCAGCTGCGGGTGCGAGCCCCAGACGAGGATGGCGAGCATCGCGCCGTAGGTCGGCAGGTGGCCGACGAGCTCGGTGTTGCCGAAGAACCACAGCGTCGCGTTGAACGGGATCCCCGCCACGAGGACGATCGCCTGCGGGAGCGCACCGCTGATGAGCAACAGGCCGAAGAGGACCTCGATGGCTCCGGCGACGCGGATGAACTCCAGATCGCTCATCGCGATGCCGACCTGCTGGGCGACGTTCAACTCCGGGCGGTCGGCGAGGAAGGCCAGGGCGAGGTCGGGGCTCGCGAGCTTCTCGGCGAAGGCGACGATGACGAGCGCCAGGCCGGCCGCCACACGCAGCGCGAACATCGCCCGCCGGGCGGCGGGTAGCGAGAGCGCGACCGGGGCGACGCCGCGCTCGGCGTCGGCCGACCACTTGCCCGGGCCGATGAGCAGCACGAAGACGGCGAGGCCCAGGAGATCGATGCGCTGCAGGACAGCCGAAGCCCGAACTCCAGCATGCCGATCGGGCCCGCCGCGATGAGCAGCCACGCCGCCCGGCGCGTCTGCCAGCCAGCGGCCATGCCGATCGCCACGACGGCCATCACGGCGCCGAGGACGATCCCGGCCACATCGGCCTGCAGGTCCATGGCCGGGGAGAGTTATAACCCCAGCGAGAGCAGCCCGATCAGCGAGACCGCCAGGTGCAGCCGGATGGCGAAGGGCACGTACGGCGCGAGGCGGGCGAGGAAGGGCACGTCCACGCCGTTGCGCAGGCCTGCGAGGAGACGTACGGCGACCGTGAGCCCGATCGCGGCGACGAGCAGCAGGAGCGTGGTGGTCTGGCCGGCGAAGCCCCACTCGGTCGGGTACGGCCCGGACTCGAACCAGGTCTCGTGAGCCAGAGGCGGGGTCATGCTCCTGGCCTCGACCCTAACGCCGGCCAGAGACCGGGTTCGCCGCTACGCCTCGCCCAGCTCCAGCACCGCCAGGAAGGCCTCCTGGGGCACCTCGACGCGGCCGACCTGCTTCATGCGCCGCTTGCCCTCCTTTTGGCGCTCGAGCAGCTTGCGCTTGCGCGAGATGTCGCCCCCGTAGCACTTGGCGGTCACGTCCTTGCGGTAGGCCTTGACCGTCTCTCGAGCGATGATGTGCGAGCCGATCGCCGCCTGGATGGGCACGTCGTACTGCTGGCGGGGGATCTTCGCGCGCAGGCGCTCGGCCAGCGTGCGCCCGGTGGCGTAGGACTTCTCCTTGTGGACGACCATGGACAGCGCGTCCACCGGGTCGCCGGCCAGCAGCACGTCGAGCTTGACCAGGTCGGACGCGCGCAGGCCGGTGATCTCGTAGTCCAGCGAGGCGTAGCCGCGCGTGCGTGACTTGAGCTGGTCGAAGAAGTCCAGCACGATCTCCGCCAGGGGCAGGTCGTAGGTCAGCTGCACGCGCGCCTCGGAGAGGAAGTGCATCCCGGCGTGCTGGCCGCGGCGCTCCTGGCAGAGCTCCATGACCGCGCCGATGTGCTCCTTGGGCGTGAGGATCGACGCGCGGATGTAGGGCTCGCGGATCTCGGCGATGGTGCTGGGCTCGGGCATGTCCGAGGGGTTGTGCACCTCGATCACCTCTCCGTCGGTCAGCGTGACCTCGAACTGGACGGAGGGCATGGTGGCCAGCAGGTCGAGGTCGTACTCGCGCTCCAGGCGCTCGCGCACGATGTCCATGTGCAACAGGCCCAGGAACCCGCAGCGAAAGCCGAAGCCCAGCGCGTCGGAGGTCTCGGGCTCCCAGCTCAGCGCGGCGTCGTTGAGGGTGAGCTTCTCCAGCGCGTCGCGCAGGTCGGGGTACCGGTCGGCGTCGATGGGAAACAGGCCGCAGAAGACCATCGGCTTGACGTCGCGATAGCCGGGCAGCGGCTCGCGGGCCGCGCCGGCCCTGGTGGTCAGCGTGTCGCCCACGCGCAGCCTGGTGACGTCCTTGAGGCCGGTGATGACGAAGCCCACCTCGCCGGCACGCAGCTCGGGGGCGGTCAGCGGCGTGGGGGTGAAGAAGCCGATGTCGTCGATGTCGGCCTCGGTGCCCGCGGCCATCGCGCGGATCGCCTCGCCCTTGCGAAAGACCCCGTCGACCACCCGGATGTAGGCGATCACCCCGCGGTACTGGTCGAACTCCGAGTCGAAGATCAGCGCGCGCGGTGGCGCATCGGGGTCACCCTGTGGCGGCGGGACCTTCTCGACGAGCTCCTCGAGCACGTCGACCACGCCCTCCCCCGTCTTGCCCGAGATGATCCGGATGTTCTCGGCGGGCTCGCCCAGCAGCTCGGAGACCTCCGCGCCCACGCGCTCGGGCTCGGCTCCGGGCAGGTCGATCTTGTTCAGGCAGGGGATGAGCTCCAGCCCGCCGTCCACGGCCAAATAGGTGTTGGCCACGGTCTGGGCCTCCACCCCCTGGGAGGCGTCGACCACGAGCAGGGCGCCCTCGCAGGCGGCGAGGGAGCGGCTGACCTCGTAGGTGAAGTCCACGTGGCCGGGCGTGTCGATGAGATGCAGCTGGTAGGTCTGGCCGTCGCGAGCCTCGTAGAGGACGCGCACGGCCTGGGCCTTGATGGTGATCCCGCGCTCGCGCTCGAGGTCCATGGAGTCGAGTACCTGCTCGCGCATGGAGCGCGCCTCGACCGTCTTGGTCATCTCCAGGATGCGGTCAGCCAGCGTCGACTTGCCGTGGTCGATGTGGGCGATGATCGAGAAGTTGCGGATGCGCGCGGGCGGGGTGTCGCCGGCTGGGCTCGGGATTGCGGGCACGGGCTGCTTTCTTCGCGGTGTCGTTCGGGTGGGCGGTGTGCCGCGCTCTCCGCGGCACTGCCCGGATCAACGCTGACCGCCCCATTCTCCCACGCCCTTGTCGAGGGACGGCACTGTCGGCGCTACCGCGGAGCCCGGGGCGCTCGCGGGGCTCAGGACGAGCGCCGAACTTTCAGAGATCACCCGCCGGGCCCGCAGGGCGGCAGCCCTCGGCTCTGCCGACTGTACGGGCGGTTCGCGGGAGGATTCTAGAATGAAGGGCCGCACCCCACTTGCGATGTGTGGTGCGGTGTTGGGTTTCCTGATGCTGGGTGTGCGGGTGGGCGGGGCTGGGGCGGTCGGCACCATGCGGCCTGGGGGTGGCGGGGGGGGCGGGTGGGGGTGCGGTGAGGGGTGGAGGGGGCG
>JAUJOF010000024.1 GCA_030447785.1 Solirubrobacteraceae bacterium | reverse complement strand
GCGCGACCCCCGCCCCCGCGGGCCGCCCCCCCCCCCCGCCGCCCCCGGCGCCCCCCCGGGCCCCCCCCCGCGGGGCCCCCCCCGCCGGCCGCGGGCCCCCCCCCCCGCGGGCCCCGCCCCCCGCCCGGCCGAAGCCGACGGGGAGCAGGCCCCGGTCCCGCGGGCACCCCGGCGCCCGCCGCGGCGGCGCCGGCCACCGGCCGCGCCGCCGCGCGCGGGGCCAGCGCGACCAGCGCCGCGCCCGCGGCGGGCAGTGCGACCGCGAGCCACAGCCAGGCGGCCATCAGCGTTGCGCCCTCCCCCGGTCCCCGGCGGCAGTGCTCGCGGCCGCGGCCATCAGCCCTCGAGCTCCGTGAGGTCGTCGATCTCCGCGGTGCGGCTGTGGCGGAAGGCCGCGACCACGAGCGCGAAGCCCACCGCCGCCTCCACGGCCATGAGCGTCATGGTGATGAGCACCAGGAACGAGCCGCTGGTCGCGTCGGGATGGGCGAAGGCCAGGAAGCCGACCACGTTGAGCATGGCCGCGCCCAGCATCAGCTCGACGCCCATGATCACCATGATCGCGTTGGTCTGGCCCAGCACGCCGTAGAGGCCGACGGCGAACATCAGCGCGGCGACGACGAGCACGACGGGGAGCGAGATCACGTGCGCTCGTCCCGCCGCGAGGTGCCGTCTGTGGGCTCGGGCAGGCCCAGGCGCCCGCCCTCCTTGGCCAGCAGGATGCCGCCGACCATCGCGAAGAGGATGGTGATCGCCGCGAAGAGGAAGGAGAACATCGAGCGACCCATCACCTCATAGCCGATGGCCCGCACGTCGGGGGCGTCGGGGGAGACGACCGCTCCCGGCCAGTCGGTGATCACCGCCACCACCGCCAGGGCGACGCCCAGCCCGGCGGCCAGGGCGGCCGAGCGGCGCTTGTCGTGGACCATGTCCATGCCCATCAGCCCGCCGGGGTCGGGCATGAACATCACCATGAAGAAGACCATGATGATCATCTCGCCGCTCATCATCAGCACCATCAGCACGCCGAGGAACTCGCTGGCCAGGGCCAGGAAGAGCAGACCCTCGAGGCCCAGCGCACCCAGCAGCAGCAGCCCGGCGCGCGCCATCGAGGCGGTGCGAAAGACGTACAGGCCCCACACCAGCATGAGGATCGCCGCGGGCCAGAAGACCAGGGCGGTGCCCAGCTGGCTCATCGGTAGAAGAGCAGGGTCGTCAGGGCGGCCAGCACGATCGCGGCGATGGCTCCGGGGATGGCGACCTTCCACGCCAAGATGAGCAGGCGGTCGGTCTCGAAGCGCGGCAGCCGACGTCCGACCCAGAGCAGCCCGGCGGCCACGGCGAGCGTCTTGACCGCCATCCACACCGCGTCGGGCAGCAGAGGGCCGTGCCACCCGCCCAGGAACAGGGCGGCCGTCATGCCCGAGACGGCGAGCACGAGGATGCGCCGGGCCAGCGCGACGATCGCCGCCTCCGGGCCGGTGTAGCGGGCGAAGGCGCCGCCGCCCAGCTCGTCGGGAGCCGTCGCGGTGTCGAAGGGCGGCAGCAGGGCGACGGCCATCACGGCGGGCAGCCACAGCGCCAGCGAGTAGGGCTGCACCAGCGCCATCGGGACGCTGCTCTGCACGGCGACGATGTCGGTCGGGCGCAGCGACTCCGCCGGCGCGGCCACCGCGGTGATCACCATGGCCAGCGGCATGGCGAAGCCCAGCATGAGGGCGACGAAGCGAAAGCCGCCGACCACGGCGAGCGGGCGGCCCGCGCCCCAGCCGGCCATGAACACCGCGGGGGTGACGTAGGCCAGGGCGGCGGCGAAGAGGATCGTGCCCGAGGCCAGGTCGATGCCCCGAAAGCCCGGCGCCCACGGCACGGTGGCCAGCGCGGCGACCGCGGCCAGGGCCAGCAGCAGCGGGGCGCCGTGGTACAGCCACGCGTCGTAGGACGAGGGCAGCGTGAGCGGCTCGCGCAGGCGCCGGGCGATGGAGGCGCCGATCGCGGCGGGAGCCGGGCGCAGGCCCGCCACCGCCTGCTCGAGCAGCGCGATCGCGCCGGCCCCGGCCAGGGCGACGAGGAGGATCGCAAACGGGGTCGCCGCGCTCATCCGCCGCCCGGCCTCACCCGCGCACCCGCCACGGCGAGAGGTCGAAGGAGGCCAGGCACACGAGCGCTGCGCCCCATTCCTCGCCGGTCGCGCTGCGTGCCGCGACGCCGCGGAGCGCCTCGGTACCCGGCGCCGCGCAGTGCGGCGTGCCGTCCTCGTCGCTCCAGGCGCGCAGCGGTCCTCGAGGGCCCTCGACGATGGCGCCGCCGGCGCCGTCGGCGAAGGGAGCGGGCGGACCGGCGAGCTTGCGGCGATGACCGGCGCGGGCGAGCGCGGCCACGGCGATCTCCAGCGCGGCGAGCGCCTCGGCGTGGCGGACCACCGTGCGAGCGCGCGCGTCGCCGTCGCGCTCGACGACCGGCTCGAAGGCCAGGGACGCGTAGGCGGCGTCGTCGATCCGCGCGTCCAACGCCACGCCGGCGGCCCGGGCCACCGGTCCCGTCAGGCCGTCGCGGGCCACGACCTCGGCGCCGACCATCGCTCGGCCTCGGGTTCGTGCGGCCATGCGCCGCCCCCGCACGACCCGGCGCAGCGACCCCAGGATCTCCAGGCCGCGCTCGAGCTCGCCCCCCACGGGCGCCGCGTCGGCGAGGAAGCGGCGGACCGCGGTGAGCGGGGCCAGCGCCGCGGTGCACGCCTCGACGAGCACGGTCCACCCGAGCAGGCGCGCGAACGCGCGCAGCCACGCCACGTGGCTCACCGCGCGCTCGACCTCGACACCAACCACCATCTCCCATCGCGGGTCGCCCTCGTCCGGCGCGATGGCCGTGCGCAGGGCGGCTGCCCACGCCGAGGGAGCCAGCGGATCGGGCGGGCGATGGGGGGCGATGGCGCTCGTGTGCAGCAGCGCGGCCACGTCGCAGCGCTCGACCACGTCGCCGGCCAGGCGCACGTCGACGCGCAGCCCGCCGGGCAGCGGACCGCCCAGGGGACCGACCGCCGTGTCGATCGGCTCCATGACCAGCCCGTCCGAGCCGGGCGCGCCGGTGATCGCCATCATGTCCCCGTGGTCGTGGCCGTCCTCGCCGTGTCCCTGCCCGTCATCGTCCTCGCCGCCGTCGCCGTCCGAGCGCTTGCGGTCGTCCACCCCGGCCAGCACCCGCTCGAGGCGTGGACCCTCGAGCGCGGGTGCCGCGCGGACCTCGATCCGCCCGTCGGCGGGCAGGTCCGCACGCAACCGGCAGAGCGCCGGGCCCAGTGGCTGGGGCAGCCGGTCGGGCACGAGCAGGTGGCGGGCCGTTCCCGCGTCGCCCACCGGGCGCAGCCCGGCGGCGTAGGGGTCGACGCCCCACAGCGTCCAGGCCAGGTCGTCGGGCACCACGAGGGCCGGCGTGCCTAGGTCCACTCGAGCGCACCCTCGCGCCAGGCGTACACGATGCCCAGCCCCAGGACGGTCAGGAAGAACCCGATCTCGGCGAAGGCGAACCAGCCCAGTCCTCGGAAGACGGCCGCCCACGGATACATGTAGGCCATCTCCATGTCGAAGGCGATGAACAGCAGGGCGAACGTGTAGAAGCGCACGTGGTAGCGCGGCCAGGCCGGCTGCTCGCCCGGGGCCACGCGGCGCACCTGGCGGCGCGCCAGGGCGACCGCGTACAGCGCGCCCACGAGGCCGACCACCAGGGCCAGCAGGACGAAGAAGAGGGTGATCGCGTCCATGGCCGGGGACGACCGGAGCTCAGCCGCGGCGCATGAGCCGCCCGACGGCGGCCATCAGCTCCTCGGTGCGGTCGGCCTGGAGCTCCTCGCTGCCCGCTCCCAGCACGCACGACCGCGCGTGGTCATCCAGCAGACCGAGGGCGACCTTGTCCAGCGCCGCCTGCACGGCGGAGATCTGGGTCAGGACGTCGATGCAGTAGCGATCCTCGTCGACCATGCGCTGGATGCCGCGAACCTGGCCCTCGATGCGGGCGAGGCGGGCGTTGAGCTGGTCCTTGGTGGCGGTGTATCCGCGAACGGGTCGTGTGGTGGCCATGCGCCGTAGCCTACCACTACCCCCCATGGGTTTGCTAGCCTGCCTGGGCATGAGCACCGTGGAGAAGCACTACACCGTGAAGGGGATGACCTGCGGTCGCTGCGAGCGGTCGGTCCAGGAGGACGTCGAGGGGCTGGCCGGCGTGAGCTCCGCCCAGGCCGACCACGCCACCGGCCGGCTCGTCGTCCGCGGCGAGGAGGTGGACGACGCCGCCGTCCGTGCCGCCGTCTTCGAGGCGGGGTACCAGGTGGAGACATGAGCGCCACGAGGTCCGCGCGCTGCGAGCGCCTCGAGCTGCCCGTCCAGGGCATGACGTGCGCCTCGTGCGCCAACCGCATCGAACGCAAGCTCAACCGGCTCGACGGCGTGAGCGCCAGCGTCAACTACGCCACCGAGAGGGCCGCGGTGGAATACGACCCCGCACAGGTCAGCCCCGACGAGCTGGTGGGAACGGTCGAGGCCGCGGGCTACCACGCCACGCTGCCCACCGCGACTGGCGGCGAGCTCGAGGAGGACCCCGAGGAGCGCCACCTGGGCTCCCTGCGCCGTCGCCTGATCGGCGCCGCCGCGCTGTCGTTCCCTCTGCTGCTCATCTCGATGATCCCCGCCCTGCAGTTCACCCACTGGCAGTGGCTGGCGCTGCAGCTGGCCACACCGGTGGTGCTGTGGGCGGGCTGGCCCTTCCACCGCGCCGCGTGGCACAACCTCCGCCGCGGGACCGCGACGATGGACACGCTGGTCAGCGTCGGCACGCTGGCGGCCTGGGGCTGGTCGGTCGTCGCGCTCTTCCTCCTCGGCGCCGGCGAGCCCGGCATGACCATGTCCCTGGACCTGGTGCTCGACCGCTCGGCGGGTACCAGCCACATCTACCTGGAGGCTGCCGGGGTGATCATCACGCTGATCCTGGCCGGCCGCTACTTCGAGGCGCGGGCCAAGCGCCGCGCGGGCGCGGCGCTTGAGGCTCTGCTGGAGCTCGGCGCCAAGGACGTCGCGCTCCTCGACGCCGACGGGCGCGAGCGCCGCGTGGCCGCCGACGCCCTGCAGGCCGGTGACCGCTTCGTGGTGCGCCCCGGCGAGAAGGTGGCCACCGACGGGGTGGTCGAGGAGGGCACCTCGGCGGTCGACCAGTCCCTGCTGACCGGCGAGTCCGTGCCCGTGGAGAAGCAGCCCGGCGACGAGGTCGTCGGCGCCACGGTCAACGCGGGCGGGCGCCTGGTGGTGCGCGCCACGAAGGTGGGCGCAGACACCGCGCTGGCCCAGATCGGGCGGCTGGTCACCGACGCCCAGACGGGCAAGGCGCCCGTCCAGCGCCTGGCCGACCGCATCTCCGGGGTGTTCGTGCCGATCGTGATCGTGCTGGCGGTCGCCACCCTGGTCGCCTGGCTGGCGCTGGGCGCCTCGGCGACCTTCGCCTTCGCCGCCGCGGTCGCCGTGCTCATCATCGCCTGCCCGTGCGCGCTGGGGCTGGCCACGCCGACCGCCCTGCTGGTGGGCACCGGTCGTGGCGCGCAGCTGGGCATCCTGATCAAGGGTCCCGAGGTGCTGGAGTCCACGCGGCGCATCGACACGGTGGTGCTCGACAAGACGGGCACGGTGACCACCGGACAGATGCGCCTGGTCGACGTGGCGGTCGCCGACGGGGTCGACCGCGACGAGGCGCTGCGGGTGGTCGGCGGCCTGGAGGACGCCTCGGAGCACCCCATCGCCCAGGCCATCGCCCGCGCAGCGCGCGAGCAGGCGGGCGACCTGCCGGGGGTCGAGAGCTTCACCAACCGCGAGGGCCTCGGGGTGCAGGGCACGGTCGGGGGCCGCGAGGTGATCGCCGGACGCCCCTCCCTCCTGGAGGACCGAGGCCTGCACCTGGGTCCCGAGCTCGCGGCGGCGCGCCGGGCCGCGCAGGAGCAGGGCCGGACGGCCATCGCCGCGGGGTGGGACGGGGAGGCCCGCGCCATCCTCACGGTCGCCGACACGGTCAAGGACTCCAGCCCCGAGGCGGTCGCGCGCCTGCGCGCCCTCGGACTGCGCACGGTGCTCCTGACGGGTGACAACGAGGCCACGGCGCGCGCGGTGGCCGAGCAGCTGGGCATCGACGAGGTGATCGCCGAGGTGCTGCCCGCCGAGAAGTCCGACGTCGTGCGCCGCCTGCAGTCCGATCCCGCCCATCCCCGCACGGTGGCCATGGTCGGGGACGGGGTCAACGACGCCCCGGCGCTCGCCCAGGCCGACCTCGGGCTGGCCATCGGCACGGGCACCGACGTGGCCATCGAGGCCTCCGATCTGACGCTGATCTCGGGCGACCTGCGCTCGGCGGGCGACGCCATCCGCCTCTCGCGCCGGACGCTGGGGACCATCCGCGGCAACCTGTTCTGGGCCTTCGCCTACAACGTGACCCTCATCCCCGTGGCCATGCTCGGCTTCCTCAACCCGCTGTTCGCGGGAGCGGCCATGGCCTTCTCGAGCGTCTTCGTGGTCTCCAACTCGCTGCGCCTGCGCACCTTCAGGGCGGAGCGGGAGGCAGCGCCGCTCCCCCCAGCCGGTGCTCGCGCGGGGGTCGCGCCCTCGACGCGCGCGGCGGGCTGAGCAGCGAGGACGGCTCCGGCGTGGCGCCTCTACCCTCAAGGCATGGCCGCTCTCGACGACGTCCTGACGCGCATGGAGAAGCTCCTCGACGAGGTCGAGCGGCTCGAGGAGCCCACCCGGGCGCGCGTGCTCGAGCTGCTCGACGGGATCGACACCGTGCACCGGATGGCGCTCGAGCGCCTGCCCGCCGTGCTGGGCGAGGAGGGAGTGCAGCGGCTGCGCGGCGCGGACCCGGCCCTCGCCTGGCTGCTCGAGGCCTACGCGGTGGGCATCGACGAGCGCGCGGCCGCCGAGCGGGCCCTGGAGGAGGTGCGCCCGTTCGTGCAGTCCCACGGAGGGGCGATCGAGGTCCTCGACGTCCGTGGCGGCGTGGTGCGCGTGCATCTGTCGGGGGCCTGCGCGGGCTGCACGGCCTCGGCGATCACCTTGCAGCAGGGCGTCGAGCGGGCGCTGCGCGACAATCTGCCCGGCTTCGTCGCGCTCGAGGCCCAGGAGGACCAGGCCGCCGCCCACCCGCCGCCCGGACCCGGCCTTTTGCACATCGAGAACCACCTCGGCTAGGGCCAGCGCGCAGGGGGATGGAGGCTGGCCGGGAGGCGATCGCACAGCTCGAGGAGCGCCTGCGCCGCTATCCGGCCGACCGCTACCCCGTCCAGCATGCCACGGCGCGCTTCCACCTCGGCGCGGCGCTGGCCCACGCCGGCGACCTGGCGGGCGCCGAGGAGGCGCTGGCCGCGGCGGCGCGGCTCTTTGACCCGCGGCGGCTGGGGGCCGAGCACGGGAAGGCCATGAACGCGCTGGGCGCGGTGCTGCGCCAGGCCGGCCGCCACGGCGAGGGCGCCGTGGTGCTCGAGCGCGCCGCCGCCGCCCTCGAGGCCGCCGGGCTGGGGGCCGAGCACGGCGCCGCGCGCTTCAACCTGGGGCTCGTCCGGCGCGAGGCCGGCGACCTGACCGCCGCCGCGGAGGCCTTCGAGCGGGCGCGCGCGCTGTTCGAGGAAGCGCGGGCCCCCGGCCAGATCGCCGCCGCGGCGCGCGAGCTGGGCGCAGCTCGTCTGGCCGCCGGTGATCTCGAGGCGGCCCGGGAGGCGCTCGAGCACGCCGCCGGACTCGCCGGACGCGCGGGCGACCAGGCCGGCGTGGGCGCCGCCGCCAACGTCCTGGGCCTGGTGCACCTGGCCGCCGATCGGGTCCCCGAGGCGGTGGAGGCCTTCCGCGCCGCGCTGGCCGCCCACCCACGCGGCGTTCGCCCCGCCGAGCACGCGATGGCCAAGGCCAACCTCGCCCTGGCCCACGAGCGGGCCGGCGACGCGGTGCACGCCCGGGCGGCCGCCCGGCAGGCCCTCGGCGTGCCCGCGGCGCCCGAGCCCGTGCGTGACCAGGCGCAGGATGTGCTGGACCGCCTGGGCGGCGCGCCCGGCGACGTGCTCGCGCTGCTGGACGCCGAGGAGCGCGAGCGCTGGCCCGCACTCGTGCGCGAGGAGATCGTTCGCTGGGTGGACGCCGACCCCGGCGAGCGCCGCGAGGAGCTCGGAGCCTGGATCGACGGCCAGCTCGGCCGCGACGCGGTCGCGCCGGACCTGGCCGAGGCCTTCGTCGCCAGCCTGCTCGAGCTCCCCCCCGACGGAATGGAGACGGTCATGCGCAGCACCGTGGAGGCACTGAGCGAGCGCGACGCGGCGGCGCAGCGCAGCTTTCGCTCGCAGGTCGCGATGGCGACGGCACGCTTCCACGTCCCCCAGCTGCTGCGCGTCCGCGACGCCTTCAACGCCATCGCCGTCGAGCTGGGCGAGGAGCCCGCGTGGAGCTGAGCGACGACCTGTCGGCCCCGATCGTGGAAGCGGCGCTGCCCGGGCGCGCCGTGCGCTGCTACCGGGCCATGCTCTCCACCGAAGCCGACGCGCTCGCCTGGGCGCGCGCGCACGCACCGGAGGGCGCCGTCGTGGTCGCCGGCTACCAGGCCGCGCCGCGAGGTCGCGCCGGGCGCGTCTGGCCGGTGGCGCCCGAGCAGCCCGGGCTGGGCTTCTCGGTGGTGCTCCGTCCCCGCCTGGCCGACCGGCGCGAGGGGTGGCTGTACACCCTCGCCACGGCGGCGCTGGCCGGCGTCTGCGGGGAGGACGCCACCATCGAGTGGCCGGACGAGGTGCGCACGCAGGAAGGGCTCGCCGGCGCCGTCGCGGTGCAGGTCCAGCCTGATCCGCCCGGGCTAACGTGGGCGGTGGTGAGCTTCCTCGTCCCCACGGCCGAGCCCCCACGCGCGAAGCTCATGGCCCGTATCGTGGAGGAGCTCAAGGCCACCGGCGCGGCGAGGGTGAGCGACGTCCTGGAGGGCTACACGCGACGCTGCGAGACGCTCGGGCGACGGGTGGTCGCGCGGCTGGTGCCGATGGGCCCCACCGGCACGCGCGTGACAGGAACGGCCGTCGCGGGGCTGAAGGACGGGTCGCTGCTCATCGAGACCGACGAGGGCCGCCGCGTCGCCGTGCCGCCGCAGAGCCTGGGGCTCCTCGAGGAAGCCTAGTCCGGCGGGTCCTGGGCGGGCTGGCGGGGGGGCCTGTAGGGGCTCTGCGGGCGGTTCTCGCGCTGGGCCAGCGAGTGGGTCTCGGTGAGCTCGTCGCCCTGCTCGGTGAAACGACGCATGTCCGAGGGCTCCTCCTTGCGCTCCCGAGCCACCTGGTCGCGCTCCTCGTCCAGTCTCTGGCTCTCGTAGGACATCGTGTCAACCGGCTACCCGGCGCTCGCCGGCGGCAAGCTCCTCTTCGAGGCTGGTCACCTCGGCGAGGACCAACTCGCTCACCTCGCCCAGCGCGGCGGCGACCGGCGGCGACAGATGCTCTCCCGGACCCTGCAGCACGGGCTCGGCCTCGATGGTCACGGTGCGGGAGGGAGGGCCTCGAGCGCGAAGGCCACCTCGATGAGGAGGTCCACGGTCACGTATCCGGTCACCGCCTCGCCCACGGCGCGCTGCAGCTCACTGGGGGGCAGGTCGACGCCCTCGATCGACCGGCGGTGCACGGACCCCGGCGCCCGTCCGCGCTGTGCGGCGCCGACGAGGATCAGGGCCGCCGGGCGCAGCTCCTGCAGGCGCTGGACGACGGCCACGGCCCCGTAGTGCAGGTCCTCGACGCGAACACCGCGCCCGAGGTCCTCCCCGGCGAGGGCCTCGATCGCGTGACGACCCAGGTCCAGGTCGCCCTGGTAGAGCTGGCCGACGCCGCCGACAAGGACGTCCACGCCGCTGCGCGGCGCCTCAGTGATCGGCCCCGCAGGCACAGGTGTTCACCTCGCGCACGATCGTCCCGCGCCCCGTGGACACGTGCGTGGTGCACGGCATGCACGGGTCGAACAGCGGACCGCGCGGAGCATGTCGATCGACGTGAACTTCGAGGGGTCGGAGATGTCCTCGAGCATCGGGGTGTTGCGCACGCTCTCGTCGTAGGGCCCCGGCTGCTCCCACGGGTCGCGCGGCGAGGCGTTGATCGTCGATGGCGTGATGATCTGGTAGTTGTCGATCACGCCCTGGTCGAGCTCGAGGAAGTGGGTGAGGAAGCCCCGCCCCGCGCCCCAGAACCCCACGCCCGGGGTCGGCTCCTTGGGGATGCGCTTGGGCAGCTCGTCGGCCGGCACGGCGGCGACGCGGTTCTCCCCCTTGCGCATCAGGTCGTAGGCGTCCATGAGGCTGGCCAGCGAGACGAGCTGGGAGAAGAGGTAGTGGTAGGCCCGCCCGCGGTTGCGCTCGAAGGCATTCCAGGTGTCGGGCACGTGCCACTCCAGCTCGGCCTCCGGGGTCAGGCCCTTGGGCACGCGCATCCGCAGGCTGTGCCCGGTGGCCTCGATGAAGTCGTTGGCCGGCTGCTTGCGGGCCCTGGCGGTGATGAACAGCCGCGCGTACGCGCCCGCCTCCACCACCTGGCGATCCCACCGCGGCGCGGTGGACCACGTGTACTTCTCCTTCCAGCTCTTGGGGCCCGGCTTGGGCAGCGTCTGCTTATTCCAGGGGTGGTAGGGACTGATCGGATTGCCCAGCGGATCGGTCTGGTGACGGCCGCCGGACCACTGCTCGTAGAAGGAGTGGTCCACGAACTCCTCGAAGCCGCAGCTCACGTCGGTCAGCCGCGTGGTGACCAGCTCGCCGTCGATCATCACCCCCGGCGTCGCCCACCGCCGCTCGCCCCACGCGTTGCAGTTCTCGTAGGTGGCATCGTAGGCGTAGGGATCGTCCCAGAACCCCGTGTCGATGAAGTTCATCGGTCGCGAGCCCACCAGCTTGTAGCGCTCGTCGGCCTCGTAGAAGAACTCCGTCAGGTCGTCCCAGATGGCCACCATGCGCTGGGCGTAGTCGAAGATCTTGCTCAAGCGCGAGTGGAACTCGTTGAGGGTCTGCAGGGTGATGGTCGACGACACCCCGCCCGGGACGATGGTCTGGGGGTGGGGGTACTTGCCGTGCAGCAGCACGAACTGCTCGCGCGCCAGCCTGGTGAAGTCCAGGCCCTCGCGGTAGAGGTCGCCGGTCAGCGGGGTGAGGGCCGTCATCAGCTCGCTCATGGTGCGAAAGCCGTGGTTGCTCACGCCCGGGCAGCTCCAGCTCTGGGCCTTCTGCCAGAGGTGCGGGGTGGTGGCCTTGACCACGGGCTCGGAGTAGTCGGGCCCCGCCAGCAGGTAGAGGTGCAGCGGGTTGTCATAGCCCATCTCGGCGGCCTCGCCGAGGTTGCGCGCGACCGTGCCCATGGCCGGCGGGGCGAGCCCCATGGCCATCTCGATGGCGTAGGCCGAGCAGTGAGCGTGCACCCCGCCGCACACGCCGCAGGCGCGCGAGGTGATGAAGATGGCGTCGCGCGGGTCGCGGCCCATGGCGATGACCTCGTAGCCGCGGAACAGCGGCGCCTGCGAGCGGGCGTCGAGGTAGCGGCCCTCCTCGAGGTCGGCCGTCACGCTGAGGGCCATGGCGCCGGCGATGCGCGTCACCGGGTCCATGTTCATCTCCTTGATGTGCCCGTTGCGCGCGACCAGCTCGCGGATCTGCGCCTCGCGCTCGGCCTCGCTCTTGTCGACGTCGGGCTTGGTGATGGTGACGTCGTAGGGGTCGGGGATGCCGCCGCGCAGCGTGGCGTTGCCCGCCTCGTCGAAGTCGATCGGCAGGTTCTTGAAGCACATGGCTAACGCTCCTCCATGATCCGCCGGCTGCCGTCCTCGCCGCCGCCCAGCGAGCGCTCCGCTGCGGGGTCCTCCTGCTCGGTCCACTCCACGCGTTTGCCCCGGGGCACGCCCTCGTAGGTGCGCGGGGTGTCGTCGGAGCGGCGGATGCGGTCGTAGAAGCGGTGGCCGAGCTCCTTCACGCGCCCCGGCTCGGCCTTCTCCCGGGCCCAGCCGCTGGGGACCTCCTTGTGCAGGTCCCAGCGCGGCTCGCGGTTGAGATGCTCGTTGGTGTACATGCGCAGGGGCTTGATGACGCTGCCCAGCAGGCGCGACGCGCTGGTCGACGCCTTCGATCCGGGGGCCACGGTGTAGAACGGCGTGAACTTGTCGGGGAAGCCCGGCATCGTGCAGCCGATGCACGGGCCACCGGCGTTCATGCATCCGCCGACGTGGCGCTCGGCCCCGCGCGAGGTGATGTTGCAGTTGACGACCGGGCCCCAGCAGCCGACCTCCACCAGGCAGTTGGGCTCGCCGAACTCGTGGGCGAAGTCGCCCTCCTCGTAGTAGGCCCCGCGCACGCAGTGGCGGTGCACCGTCTCGTTGAACAGCCACGCGGGACGCCCGAGCTCGTCGAACTCCGGCAGCGGGCCATAGCCCTGCAGGAAGTACAGGAGGGAGGCCACCGTCTCCATGAAGTTGTCGCCGATCGGCGCGCAACCGGGCACGTTGACCACCGGCACGCCCAAGGCGCTGCGGTAGTCGCGCCCCAGGAAGTCCATGAGGCTCATCGCCCCGGTGGGATTGCCCTGGGCCGAGGGGATGCCTCCCCACGTGGCGCAGGTGCCGATGGCGATCGAGGCCGCCGCTCCGGGCGCCAGGCGGGCGATCCACTCCTCGCAGGTGACCGAGCGCTCCTCGCCGTCGGGACCCCAGGGCTCCTCGCCGTTGCCCGCCCACCAGCCGCCGAACTCGTGGGGGACCGTCTCGTCGGTGGCCGATCCCTCGAGGATGATCACGTAGGGCGCGTCGAGCTCGCCCCGCACCGCCCGCTCGGCCGCGGCGAGGTAGTGGGGCCCGGACTCGAAGTTGACCACGGGATGGTGGAGCACCACGCGGGGCAGGCCCGGGTGGGTGCCCAGCAGCAGCGTCTCCAGCGACGGCGTCTCGGCGCCGGTCACGGCCACCGAGCACCCGTCGCAGCTCATCCCCGAGAACCAGAAGGCGTGGACCTTCTCGAGAGGTCCGAGGCGACTGATGGGCCCGGCCATGGCGACCGGCTCGAGGAGGTGCTCCATGTCGATCCGCCCGGGCAGCCCGAAGTCGCCCACCTCGTCGAGGTCGCGGAAGGTGTCCACCGGACCGAGCATGTCCAGCAGCCGCTGGGCCGGCGTCTTCTCGGATCGCTGCGCTGCCCTTCCGGTCTGTCCGGTGCCTGTCGCCATGTCTCTCCCGGGTGGTGTCCACCTGCTGTGTGTGTGGTACACATAGCACGAGTCCAGCGCAGTCGAGTCACGAACCGGAGGGCGCGATGCCCATCAGCTTCGAGTGCCGTCATACGGGCGTCGGGCGCGACGCCGAGGTCATCCGGGAGACCGCGAGCACGATGCCTTCGAGGCCGGCATCCGCCTGAGGGGCGGGATCCCCATGGAGCCTTCCGATCGCTGGATCCTGGGATGGGCGCTGGGTGGCACGGTGGTGGCCGTCGCCGCGACGCTCCTGCTGGCGATCATCGGCCTCGCCCGGCGGATCGTGCGCCAGGCCGGCGAGGTCGAGGACGCCCTCGACGGCGCGCGGGAGAACACGACCGCGCTGTTCGAGCTTTCGGCGGTCAACCTCACCATCGACCAGGCCACCCGGACGTTGCGCGCCATGCGGGAGGGCCGATGAGCGGACGGTCGACGGTGCTGGCCTGGACGGGGCTGGCCGCCGGGGCGGGCGTGCTGGGACTGGCCGGCGCTCTCCTGCAGCGAACCCTGGTCCCCACCCTCGAGATCCGTCGCTATGCAGACGATGTGGCCGCCGCGACGCAGCGCGCCGTGCGCAACACCGACGTGGTCGCGGAGCTGGGGCGGCTGCGGGAGCTGAGCTCACGACTGCGCCCCCGCGCGGCGGACGGAGGATCGTGAGGCGGCGTACGGCTGACCAGCGACGCTGGCGGCTGGCCCTCGCCGGGGGCGTCGTGGTGCTCGGTGCCGTGGCGGGCCTGCTCGAGGGGCTGCGCCGCTCCGTGCGCGACGTCGACCGGGCCGTCACCGACGTGTGGACGGCCGGCAAGCGCCTGGCGCAGAACACGCAGAGCGCGCACATCCTGCAGACCACCAGGACGCGCACCGCGCAGCTGCGCCAGGAGCTGGAACGCCATGCGAGCCCAGAGAGGGGGTGAGAGGATGAAGAAGGTGCTCATCGGCGCCACCCTGGGTCAGGTCGCCCTGCTCGTCGGGGTGCTGGCCGGCTACCTGCTCGCCATCGCCGCCGCGCTTCGCAAGGTCTCGCAGACGCTGGGCAGGATCACCTTCGGAGTGCGGGCGATCGAGACCCAGACCGAGCCGATCGGTCCCGTGCTCCGTGACGTCAACGCCGACCTCGAGGCGGTGGTCGCCGTGCTGCAGGGCGACCGGGAGACGCAGCCGCCCGGCGCTTGAGCCCCGGGCGATCCGCTCCTGCCCAGGCAGCGCGAACACACGCCGCCCTCCACGCTTGACCTGGCACCGGGTGGCGGGTCTAACGTCGTCGACGCGGTACGGTCACCGTGGCCGCGCCGAAGGCGATGGACATCTTCAAGGAACTCGTCTACGCCGTGACCATGTGGCGGCGGTTGTGGCGGATGGTCGCCGAGGACCATCGGCGACGCACCGCTGCCCGCCCCCGGAGCCCGGCGCGCACCACGAGGCGGAGGCACGCCGCGTGAGCCGCCGCGGGCAGATCGCGGGGGCGGCGTTCGCGCTGAACGCGGCGTGGGAGCTCGGCCAGTGGCCGCTGTACTCGTGTGCGTGGAGTCCGCTGGTGCTGGCGCAGGCCGCCGGTGTGGACAGCGTTGTGACCATGGGCGCCGCGGAGGCGGCGGAGATCGTCAGCCGTCGCCATGGGCGCGGCTTCCTGCCCACGCTGGTGACCGGGCTGGCGCTGACCGCGTGGGCCATCGAGCTGCAGGCCCTCCGGCGTGGACGACGATTTTACGCTCCGGCCATGCCGACGGTGGGCGGCGTCGGGCTCGTACCGCTTCTCCAGCTACCGCTGCTGGGCGCGGTCGCGGTGGCGATCGCCGACCGCCGGGAACAGGCGGCCTGACTACTAGCCCTGCCGCGCCCAGGCCGCCCGCCACTCGCGCATCTGCGCGATCTCGCGCTCCTGGGCGGCCATGATCGAGCGGGCGAGGGCCTGCATCTCGGGGTTCTCGCCCCGCTCCAGCTCGATCCTCGCCATCCGGATGGCGCCCTCGTGGTGGGGGATCATCATGTCGATGAAGGCCAGGTCGAACGGGTTGGCCCCGCGCAGCATGTTGTGGTCCATGCCCATGCCCATCATCTCCATGGACATGCCCATGCTCTCGGGCTCGACCCCGGCCAGCGGGCCCTCCACGGCTGAACGCATGGTGGCGATCTCGCTGTTCTGCGAGGCGATGATGTTCTCGGCCAGCGAGCGCAGCTCGGGTCGCTGGGCACGCTCGAGCCCGACCTTGCCCATGTCCACCGCCGACTGATGGTGGGGGATCATCTGCTCGGCGAAGGCGCGGTCGATGCCGTTGGCCTTCGTGTCCTCGCCGCCGCAGGCGACCAGGGCGCCGATCGACAGGACCAGCGCGGCGGCCAGTGCGAACGAGCGGACCGGATGGGTGATGCGCTGCATGACGATGCTCCTGTCGGCGTGGTCGGTCGGCTGCGCTGACAACCTTCGGGCGCAGTGACAGCCTAACTGTGCGTCGGGACTACGCGTTCGGCTTCCCCGCGGATCACCTGTCGAGCGACCGCAGAGCGGGTGGCTCCTTTACTACAGCGTATGGGACACGACCACCCGCACGGGGGCGGGGGCACGCGGAACGCCGACCAGCGCGCGCTGGGGATCGCCGTCGGCCTGACGAGCCTCTTCACCGTCGCCGAGGTCGTCGGCGGACTGGTGACGGGCAGCCTCGCTCTGCTTGCGGACGCCGCCCACATGTTCTCCGACTCCGTGTCGCTGGGCATCGCGCTCGTCGCGCTGTGGCTGGCCGGGCGCCCGGCCACCGCTCAGCGGACGTTCGGGTTCAAGCGCGCGGAGATCCTCGCGGCCCTGTTCAACGGCGTGACCCTGGTGGTCGTCTCGGTCTGGATCTTCTACGAGGCCTACCAGCGCCTCCAGGATCCGCCGCAGATCCTGGGCGGCTGGGTGCTCGCCGTGGCGATCATCGGGTTGATGGTCAACCTCGCCGCCGCGGGCATTCTCAGGAGATCCCAGGGCGAGAGCCTCAACGTGTCGGCCGCCTTTCGCCACGTTCTGGCCGATCTCGCGGGCTCCGTCGGGGTGATCGTCGCGGCGCTGATCATCCTGCTGACGGGCTGGCGTTATGCCGACCCGCTCATCAGCGTCCTCATCGGCCTCCTGGTGCTCGCCAGCTCGTGGAGCATCCTGCGTGACGCCGGACGCATTCTCCTCGAGGCGGCGCCTCCGGGGCTCGACGCCGGGCAGGTCGGCCGGCGGATGGCCGCCACGTCGGGAGTGCGGGAGGTCCACGACCTTCACGTCTGGACGATCACCTCGGGCTTCCCCGCCCTGGCCGCCCACGTCCTGGTCGGCGACCGGGACGACTGCCACGGCGTCCGCCGACAGCTCGAACGCCTGCTGCACGAGGAGTTCCAGATCCACCACACCACGCTGCAGGTCGACCACGAGACGGCCGGCGAACTCGTAGAGCTCGAGCTGGCCGAGCAGCGCGAGGCCCCGCGCACCACCTCCGACGACCCGGCGACGACGACGCCGCGCTGATCCCAGCGTGCTGATGGTCCCCCTGTCGCCCTCCAGCGTCCCCTTGTCGCCCTCGCGCCTCGGCGCCCTGCTGATGCTGGGCTCGCTCGCCGTCCACGAGCTTGGCTACCGCCTGGGACACGGCGAGGGCGCGCAGGAGGCGCTGCGCGCGCACGGTCACGCATACCTCACCGTGGTCGGTCCCCTCGTCGTCGTCCTCGCCGGGCTCGTGCTGGGCCGCGGGATCGCGCGGTGGGCCAGCGGACGGCCGACCACCGTGGAAGGCCGCTGGCGGCTCACCTCGCTGTGGCCAGTGCTCGCGCTGGCTCTCGGGGCGATCTTCTCGGTCCAGGAGCTCCTGGAGGGTGTGGTGGCTTCCGGGCATCCCTCCGGCGTCGGCGCGGTCAGCGCCGGCGGGGGATTGATCGCCTTCGCGGCGGCCGCGGCGATCGGGCACGTGCTCGCGCTGGTCGTGGGACTGGCCGGGCGGGTGGCCTCCGACCCGCCGCGGGCGCCTGATCCGGTCGTGATGCCCGCCGGCGAGTGGCTCGTCTGGCCCCTGCCGGCCAGCCCCCTCCTGACCGCCGTCCGCTCGCGGGCCAGCGCCCGCGGTCCTCCGCTGCCTGCGTGATCCACGGCGCCCTGCCGGGCGCCTGCGCACAGGCAAACGACCAGAGGAGGAACCATGCGCCGATACCGAATCGCCGGGTTGGTGGTGGCGGCCGTCGCCGTCCTCGCCGTCGCCTTCGTGGCCCTGCGCCCCGGCGACGACGAGGGGGCCACCACCCCGCGCCCCAGCGACGCCCCCGTCGCCACGAGCCCCGCACCGAGCCCTGAGACGACAACCGAGACGACCGAACCCGCACCCGAGCCCGAACCCGCCGCTCCCCTGCTCGAGCCCGACGGCACCCAGGAGATCCGCGTGGGCAGGGGAGAGACGGTCCGCTTCCGCGTCCGCTCGCCCCAGGACGACGAGATCCACGTCCACGGCTACGACCTCACCAAGGAGGTGCCCGGCGGCGAGACGGTGACGATGCGCTTCCCCGCCGACATCGAGGGCATCTTCGAGATCGAGCTCGAGCAGTCCGGGATGGCGCTGGGCCAGCTGCGGGTGGATCCATGACCCGCCGCGTCGCACTCTCCCTCGCCGCGTTGGCCGCCGCCGCTCTGACCGCTCCGGCCGGGGCGGCGGCGCACGGCCTCGCCGCGCGGGCGGACCTCCCGATTCCCACGTGGCTGTTCGTCTGGGGGGCGGCCGCGGTGATCGTGGTCTCCTTCGTGGCGCTCGGTGCGCTGTGGCGCGAGCCGCGCCTGGAAGGCGACGAGCGCTTCCGGCCGCTGCCCGAGATGGTGGGTCGCGTGCTGACCAGCCAGGCGGTCGACGTGCTCTGCGGCGCGGTCGGCGTCGCCCTGCTCGTCCTCGTGGTGTGGACGGGGCTGGTCGGCGTGCAAAGCCCGCAGGAGAACTTCGCTCCGACCTTCGTCTACGTCATCTTCTGGCTCGGGCTGGTGCCGCTGAGCCTCCTGTTCGGCGACGTGTTCCGGGCGTTCAATCCCTGGCGGGCCATGGGGCGCGTCCTCGAGCGGGTCGTCGCCCGCGGCGCGGGCGAGGCGATCGCCTACCCACACCGCCTGGGCCGCTGGCCCGCGGCCGCCGGCATCCTGGCCTTCGTGTGGCTGGAGGTCATCGCCACCAGCGGGGACCAGCCGCGGACCATCGCGCTGGCCACCATGATCTACACCGCCGTCACGCTGGTGGGCATGACGCTGTTCGGCGCCGAGACGTGGACCCGTCGCGCCGAGGCCTTCTCGGTCTACTTCGGCCTGCTCGCGCGGATGGCGCCGCTCGAGCGGCGCGGGCGGACCCTCGGCCTGCGACCGCCGCTGGCCGGGCTGAGCCGCCTGCAGGCCGATCCGGGCACGATCGGCGTGCTGGTGGTGCTCATCGGCACCGTCTCCTTCGACGGCGGAAGCGGCGGGCCGGCCTGGAACGCCCTGCTGCCCTCGCTCACCGACGCCTTCGGCGTGCTGACCCCCAACCCGGCGCTGGCCCTGCAGGGCGCCTATGTCCTGGGGCTCGTCGCGGTCCTCGTCGGGGTCGGCGGCTTCTACCTGCTGGGCGCCAGGGGCGCCGCCGGCGGCGGGCTGGGCACCATGGACGTCGCCCGGGCCTTCGTGCACTCGCTGGTGCCCATCGCCTTCGCCTACGCGGCCGCGCACTACGTCAGCCTCCTGATCTTGCAAAGCCAGGTCATCGCGCCCCTGGTCTCCGATCCCCTGGGAGAGGGCTGGAACCTGCTGGGCACCGCGACGTGGAGCGTCGACTACACGCTGGTCGGTGCGCAGACCTTCTGGTACATCCAGGTGGCGCTGGTGATCGCCGGGCACGTGGCCGCGCTGACGCTGGCCCACGACCGGGCGCTGGTGCTCTATGGCAACGTCAAGCGGGCCCTGCGCTCCCAGTACTGGATGCTGGCCGTGATGATCGGCTACACCACGTTCGCGCTCTGGCTGCTCAGCCAGGCCAACGAGGGCTGACCGATGCACGGCCGGACCGCCGTCGCTCAACCCAACTCGATGCGCATCGCCTCGGCCAGGCGGCCCCCGAGCGTCTCCAACCGGTCGGCGAAGCGCACGACGAGTGGGCCCTCGAACGGCTGGCGCTCGACCACCTCGAGGCGGTCGCCCAGGTGGATGCCGCGGCCGTCGAGGTAGCGCAGCATCTCGGGGTCCTCGTCGGACACTCGCACGAAGCGCCCGGTGCTCCCCGGCTGCAGGTCGCCCAGCGCCGCCGTGTCCCCCTCGTCGATGCGCAGGTCGCTGGACGGGATCGGATCGCCGTGCGGATCGTGGGTGGGCTCGCACAGCTTGGCCGCGATGCGCCGCTCGAGGTCCTCGGAGAGCACGTGCTCGAGCGCCTCGGCCTCCTCGTGCACGCGATCCCACGGCACGCCGAGGTGCTCGGCCAGGTAGAGCTCCAGCAGGCGGTGGTGGCGTATGACCTCGAGCGCCACGCGCCGGCCGGGGTCGGTCAGCGTGACCCCGCGGTAGGGCACGTGCTCGACCAGCCCCGCGTCGGCCAGGCGCTTGACCATCGCCGACGCCGAGGCGGGCGTGACCTCCAGGCGCTCGGCCAGCGCGTTGGTCGTCACCGTGTCGGTGGGCGAGCGCAGCTGCAGCGCGTAGATCGCCTTCGCGTAGTCCTCGACGGCACTCGAGTGCCCGCGCTCCGAAGCAGTCCCCATGGCCTGCGTCACGCTAGCGCGCCGCTGAGATGGTTGATTGCGAATAGGCGTGGTCGCGGCGGCGTGCCGGGCGCCGCAGGGCGCCGCACGTGGCCGCAGCCACTGCCGAGGCATTGCCAAGGACACGGGTGGCGATCCTGCGGTGATCCGGCGCGTCGTCCCGCGGCCGCGAAAATTCGCAATCGATCATCTCAGCCGAGGAAGGTCTGCCACCGGTGATCGGCGGACCGCTCGCCGCCCCACCCACACCGCCCGGCCCGGGCTGCTCAGACCGACTGGAAGAAGTTCAGCCCGAGGCGGTCCAGCGCCTGCTGGATCTCGACGTTCAGCCGGAAGAGCTCGCCGGTGAGCACGAGGATGCCCATCACGACGAGCAGGATCCCCGCCGCGGCCTGGACCTGGAGGCGATGGCGGCGCAGCCATCCGAAGCGCTCGGTGCCGGCGTCGACGGCCAGGGCGGTGAGCAGGAAGGGTACGCCCAGGCCGGCGGAGTAGACGGCCAGCAGCAGCCCGCCCTGCGCGAGTCCCGTCTGGGTCGCGGCGAGGCCGAGGATCGCCCCCAGCGTGGGCCCGATGCACGGCGTCCAGGCCACCGCGAACGCCGCGCCCACGAGCACGGGGCCGCCCCGGCCGGCTCGCTCGGTAAGCCAGTGGGGGCGCCATTCGCGGTTCAGCCGCGCGATCGGCAGCGCCGCGACGAACAGCAGCCCCATGACGACGATGAGGACCCCGGCGACCGTGCTCAGCGTGCTGCGGCTGTCGAACAGCGCGGCGCCGATGGCCGTCGCGGTCAAGCCGAGGAGGATGAAGATGAGCGAGAACGTGGCGACGAAGGCCAGGGCCCGGCCCATCACCCGCCGGTCGAAGCGCTCGGCCCGCTCCCCCGGCGCCACGCCGGTCACGGTGGCCAGGTAGCCGGGCACCAGCGGCAGGCAGCAGGGCGAGAGGAAGGACACCACCCCGGCGGCGAAGGCCAGCGCGATGCCCGGCGCGTCGACCACGCTCAGGAAGCCTCCTCGAGCAGCACGCCGAGGTCGTGAGCGATGTCGGGGGGCGGGACCGGGAGGCCACCGGAGAACTTGGCCCGCAGGCGCCCCTCCGCGTCGACCAGCCAGATGCTGGCCGAATGGGCGCTCTCCTCGCGGTCGCGTTCCTGGGGCGCCGCGAAGAAGCCGTCCCATACCGGACGCAGCTGCTGTTCGCTGCCGATCACGTAGCGGAAGTTGTCGGGCAGCTCGCGCTCCCTGAGCCAGCGCAGCACGTCCATCCGGGTGTCGCCCTTGGGGTCCGCGCTGACCGCGACGACCTCGACCTCCTCGCCGCGCGGGCCGAGGCGCTCTAGCGCCGCGTCCAGCTCCGAGGCGATCAGCGGGCACACGTCGGGGCAATCCGTGTACAGGAAGGTCACGACGTAGGGCCGGCCGCGCAGCTTGCGCGTGTCCACCCTCTCTCCGCGCGCGTCGGTCAGCGCGAAGTCGTGGGCCGGCTTACCGGCCAGCCCCTCGGGCAGCGGGCCTGCCCGAAAAGGCCCCTCGGCGGACACGACTTCGGCCACCGGGGCGCCCGCGCCGGCGGTCCCCGACGTCCGCTCGCTGCGCTGCACCGCCACCACGGCCAACAGGATCGCCCACGCCGCCAGCAGGCCGACCGCGGCAGCGAAGATCGTGCGCTTGCGCTGCGGGTTCACAGCGGTGAGGGTAGAGGCTAGGGGTGCCGGAGGCGGCCCGCGGGTGGCGGAGCGGCCAGATGGCCGCGGAGCCGGGTCCCGCGCGAGGTCACCGCCGGAGGCGGGCCCCCAGGTCGCGATAGCGACACATGCTTCCTAGACTCGTCGGCGGCTTGTCAGGACCGGCCGACAGCCCCCAGCGCTCGCGCGTCCCGGCGCGCGTCCTCGTCGTGGTCGCCGCCGCGGCGCTGCTCGCGCTGCTGACCTATGGCGTCCTGACCCAGCCCGCGGACACCACGATCGATGATGCGCTCTCTCGCGGCGAGGCGATCCCGGCGCCGGCGTTCGAGCTCGACGTGCTGAGCGGGCCGGGGGCGGGCGCAGAGGGCCAGGCGGCGGCCGCCTTCGCCGCGGCGGCCCGGGACGGGCGGGTCGCCCTGGAGGAGCTGCGCGGCCGGCCGGTCGTCCTGAATTTCTGGGCCTCCTGGTGCAAGCCCTGCCGCGAGGAGGCGCCGCTGCTGCAGGGCGCCTGGTCGCGGGCGGACGGGCAGGGGGTGCTGTTCCTCGGAGCCGACGTGCGAGACGCGAGCCGCGACGCCCGCGCCTTCATCGAGGAGTTCGCACTCACCTACCCCAATGTGCGCGACCCCGGCGGTCAGATCCTGACCGACTTCGGCGTGAGCGGGCTGCCCGAGACCTTCTTCATCAGCGCCGACGGCGACATCGTGGGCCACGTGATCGGCGCTCTCTCGGCGCCGCAACTCGCGCAAGGGGTGAAGGCCGCGGTG
>JAUJOF010000006.1:147500-168644 GCA_030447785.1 Solirubrobacteraceae bacterium | reverse complement strand
GGGCGCCGCAGACCTGGGACGAGATGATCGACCGCGCCGAGCAGATCGGCCCCCAGGGCACCATCCAGGTGCAGGCCGACCGCTACGAGGGCCTGACGGTGTGGGCCAACGCGATGATCGAGTCGGCCGGCACCTCGATCGTCACCGGTCCGCAGGACCAGCAGATCGCCCTGGAGCAGCCGCCCACCGAGCGCGCCCTGGCCCTCATGGGCCGCCTCTCCCGTTCCCCGGCCGCGGCCGCCGACCTCAGCACCTCCACCGAGGACACGGCCCGGCTGGGCTTCGAGTCGGGTGACTCCACGTTCATGATCAACTACCCGTTCGTCTTCCCCTCGGCCGAGGAGAACGCCCCCGAGGTCGCCGAGAACATCGCCGCCGCGAAGTTCCCCCGGGTCGACCCGTCGATCCCCAGCGCTCCGCCGCTGGGCGGCATCAACCTCGGGGTCTCGTCGTACTCGCAGAACCCGGAGCTGGCCTTCGAGGCCATCAGGTGTCTCGTGCAGCCGGCCAACCAGCTCGACGTCGCCGAGCAGGGCGGCCTGCCCCCGGTGCTCAGCCGCCTCTACGACCGCCCGGAGATCGAGGAGGTCTATCCCGGCTTCGCCGACCTGATCCGCGAGTCGATCCAGGACGCGGCACCGCGGCCGGGCTCCCCCGCCTACCAGGACCTCTCGCTGGCCGTCCAGCGCGCGCTGCACCCGACCACGCAGATCAACCCGCGCGACCCCACCCCCACCTACGAGCGCCTGCGCGAGCGGGTGGAGCAGGCCATCGAGCGCCGGGGGCTGCTGTGAGCACGATCGCCCAGCGCGGGGTCAAGACCGAGGAGACCAGCGAGCGCACCCGCTCCGAGCGCCGCCTGGGGCTCATGCTCTGCGCACCGGCGGTGATCGCCATGCTGCTGGTGACTGCGTACCCGATCGCCTACGCGGTCGTCCTGTCCCTGCAGGAGGTCGACCTGCGCTTCCCTGACCAGGGGGGCTTCGCGGGCCTGGACAACTACATCACGGTCTTCACCTCGGGCCTGTGGTGGCAGACCGTGTTCAACACCGCGTTCATCACCGTGGTGTCGGTGGCCATCGAGCTGGTGCTGGGCATGGCGCTGGCGCTGGTCATGCACCGCGCGCTGTTCGCGCGCGGGCTGGTGCGCACCTCCGTGCTGATCCCCTACGGCATCGTCACCGTGGTCGCGGCCTTCGCGTGGTTCTTCGCCTTCGACCCCGCCAGCGGCTTCGTCAACGGCCTGCCCTTCATCGCCGAGGACTTCGCCTGGTTCGGTGACCGCTTCAGCTCGTTCGCGGTCATCATCGCCGCCGAGGTGTGGAAGACCACGCCGTTCATGGCCCTGTTGCTGCTCGCCGGCCTGACCACCATCGACGAGGGCCTCTACGAGGCGGCCAAGATGGACGGCGCCAACGCCGTGCAGCGCTTCTTTCGCATCACGCTGCCGCTCATGAAGCCGGCCATCCTGGTCGCGCTGCTGTTCCGCACGCTGGACGCCTTCCGGGTCTTCGACTCGATCTTCATCATGACCGGCGGGGGCCAGGACACCGAGTCGGTCTCCATCCTGGGCTACTTCCAGCTCATCTCTCGGCTGAACCTCGGGCTGGGCTCCGCCGTGTCGGTGATCATCTTCCTCATGGTGCTGGTCATCGCCTTCGTGTTCGTCAAGGGCTTTGGCACCGCGGTGCCCGGCCGGGAGGAGGCCAAGTAGTGCAGCGCGGCACCAAGGAGTACACGGTGTGGTCGGTGGGGATGGTGATCGTCCTGCTCTTCGCGCTGTTCCCCGTCTTCTGGTTGGCGATGCTGTCGCTCAAGAGCCCGGACACGGTGGCCGACGGGCGCCTGATCCCCGCGTCGTGGTCGCTGGAGAACTACACGGGACTGTTCGCGGGTGGCTTCGACAGTCCGTTGCTGCGCCCGCTGATCAACTCGATCCTGATCGCGCTGATCGCCACGGCCATCGCCATCGCGCTCGCCTCGTTCACCGCCTACGCCATCGCACGGCTGGACTTCCCGGGCAAGATCGCCATCCTCGGCGGGGCGCTGGCCATCGCGATGTTCCCGCCCATCTCCACCGTCGGGCCCCTGTTCGACATGTGGCGCGCCTTGGGCATCTACGACACCTACCTCGGGCTGATCATCCCCTACCTCACCTTCAGCCTGCCCCTGGCCATCTACACGCTGGTCGCCTTCTTCCGCGAGATTCCCTGGGACCTCGAGCAGGCCGCGCAGGTCGACGGCGCCACGCCCCTGCAGGCCTTTCGCAAGGTGATCCTGCCCCTGGCCGCTCCGGGCGTGTTCACCGCGGCGATCCTGGTCTTCATCTTCGCGTGGAACGACTTCGTGTTCGCGATCTCGCTGACCTCGTCGGATGCCTCGCGGACGGTCCCGGCGGCCATCGCCTTCTTCACGGGCGAGTCGCAGTTCACCGAGCCGACGGGCAACATCGCCGCGGCGGCGGTACTCGTCACCATCCCCATCATCATCTTCGTCCTGATCTTCCAGCGCCGGATCGTCGCGGGCCTGACGTCCGGCGCCGTGAAGGGCTGAACCGGAAGGAGCTTCCCATGGCCGGCATCCAGTTCGACGGCGTGACCAAGCGCTACCCCGACGGCACCGAGGCCGTCAAGGCGATCGACCTGACGGTCGAGGACGGCGAGTTCATGATCCTCGTCGGCCCGTCGGGCTGTGGGAAGTCGACGGCCCTGCGGATGATCGCCGGGCTGGAGGACATCTCCGAGGGCGAGCTTCGCATCGGCGACACGGTGGTCAACGACCGTGCGCCCAAGGACCGCGACATCGCCATGGTCTTCCAGAACTACGCCCTGTATCCCCACATGACGGTGCGCGAGAACATGGGCTTCGCGCTCAAGCTGGCCAAGGTCGACCGGGAGGAGATCGACAGCAAAGTGGAGGCGGCGGCCGAGACGCTGGACCTCACCCAGCATCTGGACCGCAAGCCGGCCAACCTGTCGGGCGGCCAGCGCCAGCGGGTGGCCATGGGCCGCGCCATCGTGCGCGAGCCCGCGGCCTTCCTCATGGACGAGCCGCTGTCCAACCTCGACGCCAAGCTGCGCGTGCAGATGCGCACCGAGATCGCGCGCATCCAGCAGCGCCTGGACACCACCACGGTCTACGTCACCCACGACCAGACGGAGGCCATGACCCTGGGCGACCGGGTCGCGGTGATGCGCGCCGGGGCCATCCAGCAGGTCGCCTCACCCAGGGAGCTGTACGAGAACCCGGTCAACCTGTTCGTGGCCGGCTTCATCGGCTCGCCGTCCATGAACTTCTTCGCCGCGACGGTGAGCGAGGGCAAGGTCCGCCTGCCGATGGGCGAGGTGCCGCTGCCCGACGCGCTGCGCGACGCCGGCGGCCAGGTGGTGGCGGGCGTTCGCCCCGAGGACTTCGAGGACGCCGAGTTGGTCGGCGACCACCAGGGCCGGGGCTTCACCTTCGAGACCACGATCGACCAGATCGAGTCGATGGGCTCGGAGATCTACGCCTACTTCACCCACGAGGGCGAGCAGGCCCAGAGCGAGGAGCTCCAGGAGCTGGCCGCCGACGCCGGCGCCTCTGAGCTGCCCTCCGACGCCCAGGGCCGCGCCGTCGCCCGCCTCGACCCGGCCAGCGGGGTGGCGGAGGGCCAGCGGGCGCGCCTGTGGATCGACACCGACCACCTGCACCTCTTCGACGCCGAGTCGGGGCGCAGCCTGCGCACCCAGGCGGCGGGCAAGGCGGCGGTGGCCGGCTAGAAGTCGAGCCTTCCCTCAGCGCCCGGGCCGCCGCCTCGTGTCGCGCAGGCGCCCGAGAGCCTCCTCGGTCCACTCGTGGGTGTGCAGGAGGCGGTAGCGCGCGCACGACAGGCGCAGGTAGGCCTCGGTCTCGCTCTCGCGCGCGCCGATCAGGCCGGCCTCGCGCACCAGGTCGCAGACGGGCACGTACTCCTCCTCGAACCACGCGCGCGCGGTCATCTCGCGATCCATGAACTCACCGCGGTCCTGCATGACGCGAAAGCCCCAGGCCTCCACGGCCTCGGCCAGCTCGCCGAAGTCGTCGGAATCGTGCAGGGCGATGCGCGACCACGCGTCGGGGGGGAGGGGCACCCGCTCGCGCAGCAGCCGCTCGTGGGACTTGCGCGGGAGCTCGGCCAGGTGCAGCGTGCGCTGAGCACCCACCCGGGTGCGCACCTCGACCACGTGCGCGTTGATGTCGCGGTGACCCAGCGCGCGGGCCACCGACACGCGGTGGTGGCCGTCGCGCACGAAGTGCACCTCCCCGACGCGGTAGACCTCGATCGGGGGCAGCGCGTCCCCGCGGCGCAGGGCGCCAGCGATGCGCTCCCAGCGCGAGCGCACCTGGACCGAGGTGGGACGGAAGGCGCGATCGAAGCCGCGCGGGCGGTCCACCGTGCCCACCACGGTGTCCAGGTCGATGACCTGCTGGCCCAGGTCGCGCTCGTCCAGGCGCCCCAGCGCGGCGACCACCTCGTCGAAGGGCAGGATGAGGTCGACGTCGCCCGGCCCGCGGCCCACCCAGCGCCCCAGGCGCGAGACGGCCTGGCGGCGGCGCGCACGCAGGAAGTCGTCGGTGGCGTCGGCCCTGGAGGAGCCCGTCGAGGACATGGCGCCATGGTCGCACCTGCGCTAGGCTCGCTGCAGGTATGTCGCGCCCGCTCGACCTCCGCCTCCTTCTGCTCCTCCCCCGCTAGGGGGAGCATCCGCGCGTGGCGGCCGCCAGAAGCCGCGAACCAGCCAGAGGAGACCGGAGGACCGAGACGAAGGAGGAACGCTACGCCATGCCCACACCACCCGACGACCGCGTCGTCCTGTTCGACACCACGCTGCGCGACGGCGAGCAGTCGCCGGGCATCTCGCTCAACATGACCGAGAAGCTCGAGATCGCCCACCAGCTCGCGCGGCTCGGCGTCGACGTCATCGAGGCCGGCTTTCCCATCACCTCGCCGGGCGACTTCCAGGCCGTGCAGGCCATCGCCGCGCGGATCTCGAACCCGCCCCGATCGTGGCGGGCCTGGCCCGCACCCAGACCGCCGACGTCGAGTCCGCCGCCGCGGCGGTGCGCCACGCCGCCCGTCCGCGCATCCACACCTTCATCTCCACCTCGGACATCCACATCACCCATCAGCTGCGCACCACGCGCGAGGACGTCAAGGGCCAGGCTCGCGCCGCGGTGGCCCACGCCCGCTCGCTGGTGGACGACGTGGAGTTCTCGCCCATGGACGCCACGCGCGCCGACCTGGAGTTCACCGCCGAGGTGGTGGCCATCGCGGTGGACGAGGGCGCCACGACGATCAACATCCCCGACACCGTCGGCTACACCATGCCCCACGAGTTCGACGCCTATCTGCGCCGGCTGTACGAGCTGGTGCCCGCGCTGCGCGAGGTGACCCTCTCGGTGCACTGCCACGACGACCTGGGACTGGCGGTGGCCAACTCCTTCGCGGGCGTGCTGGCCGGCGCGCGTCAGGTGGAGTGCGCGGTCAACGGCATCGGCGAGCGTGCCGGCAACGCCTCGCTGGAGGAGATCATCATGCTGCTGCACACCCGCGGCGACGCCGTCGGGCTGCACACCGGGGCGGTCACCCAGGAGATCTCGCGCACCTCGCGCCTGGTGTCGCGCCTGACCGGCTATGCCGTGCAGCCCAACAAGGCCGTGGTCGGGCGCAACGCCTTCGCGCACGAGTCGGGCATCCACCAGGACGGCGTGCTCAAGGAGCGCTCGACCTACGAGATCATGGACGCCACCACGGTGGGCCTGGAGGCCAACCAGATCGTGCTGGGCAAGCACTCCGGGCGCCACGCTTTGCGCCAGGCCCTGGAGGAGCTGGGCTACCGTGTAGACGGCGAAGCGCTCAAGCACGCCTTCGAGCGCTTCAAGGACATCGCCGACAAGAAGAAGCAGGTCACCGCGATGGACCTCGAGGCGCTGGTCACCGACGAGCTGCGCGACGAGGTGGCCGCCTACGAGCTCGAGTGGTTCGAGGTGGAGGCCTCCTCGCGGCGCCCGCCGCACGCCACCGTGGGGGTCACCACCCCGGAGGGCCACAGCGTGGAGGGCGACTTCACCGGCGACGGCCCGGTCGACGCGGTCTTTCGCGCCATTGGGGCGGCCACGGGGATGGACGCGCGCCTGCGCGAGTTCCGCGTCGACGCCGTGACCGGCGGTGAGGACGCGCTGGGCGAGGTCAGCGTGGTCCTGGAGCTGAACGGTCACACCGCCTCGGGCCAGGGTGTGTCCACCGACATCATCGAGGCGGCGGGCCGGGCCTGGATGCGTGCGCTCTCGCTGGCCGTGCGCAAGGCGGGCCTCGACGCCCTGAGTCAGAGCCCGGCCGAGCCGGTCACGGCGCCATGACCTGGTTGCGCGACGGCCGAGGAGAGACCTGGCTCCCGGGCGAGGAGCGAACGCCATGAGGCGCGCGCTGGCCGTGCTGGCGCTCGGCGCAGCGCTCGTCAGCGGAGCCTGCGCCGGCGGGAGAGAGGAGCAGCCCGAGGTCGAGTCCTCGGCTGGGGGGCAGCCTGCCACGGCGCCCGCGCGGGCCGGCCCGACGCGAGAGGAGACGGTCGCGCGCGCGAACGAGGCGTGCGCCCAGGCGGCGAGGGAGATCGACGAGCTGGTGGACGAGTCGGATCGGGAAGACCCGGCAGGGGAGGGCAGGTTCGGCGAGCGCCGTCTGACGCTCCAGCGCGACCTGGCCGACACGCTCGCCGCGCTCGTTCCGCCCGTGGAGCGGGACCCGAGCTTCGATCGCTTCGTGGAGGCCGTGGACCTGAGCGCCGACCTGCGCGAGGAGGTCCTGGAGGCGGCGGCGGCGGGCGATCGGCAGGGCGCCGAGGAGGCCGCCGTAGAGCTCGCTGACGCGGTCGAGGAGGCCCAGCGAGCGGCCTCCGAGTACGGCCTCTTCGAGTGTGAGGGCATCGGGCCGGATTGACGCTGTCCTGCCTGCGAGGGCCACGCCCGTGCGCTGGGGGGCTCCGCGTGCGCGGACGCCCGTGATGGCTGTATGCGATAGCGTACGTCCGTATGGCAGTCGCCACCGAGGAGCTGCAGGCCACCGCGACCATCGGGCCGCGCGTGCGCGCGCTGCGCGAGGCGATGGGGCTGAGCCTGCGCGACCTGGCCGAACGTTGCGCGGTTTCCGCGCCCATGCTCAGCCAGGTCGAGCGAGGGGAGACGAGCCCCACCGTGCAGGTTGCCGCGCGGATCGCCGGCGGACTGGACCTGCGTCTGTCCCAGCTGCTGCGCCTGGACGAGGGCGGCGCGGTCACGGTGACGCGCGCCCACGAGCGGCGCTCTGCGCGCGGGGGCGCGCGCGGGCACCGCTACGAGGTGCTCACCGCGCCGCTGCCCGGCCAGCGCGCCGAGGTGAGCCGCCACAGCCTGCAGCCCGGCGCGGCCACCGGCGGGCCCGGCGACCCGCCGATCCACGAGCCGGGCAGTCGCGAGGTCGCCCTGGTCGAGCGGGGCACCCTGACCCTGCACGTCGACGGCGAGCGCCACGAGCTGCGCGCGGGCGACTGCGTGACCTTCGACGCGGACCTCCCGCATCACTTCGACAACCCCGACCCGGGCGAGACGACCTTCCTGGCCGTCGTGTCCGCGGGCCTGAGGAGGAGCTGACTGGTGGCACTGATGGCCGAGACGCTGTTCGACAAGATCTGGGCGCGCCACGAGGTCGGGGGGGTGAGCTCCAATCTCCTGTACATCGACCTGCATCTGGTGCACGAGGTGACGAGCCCACAGGCCTTCGACGGCCTGCGCCTGGCCGGGCGCACGGTGCGCCGGCCCGACCGCACGCTGGCCACCGCCGACCACAACGTGCCCACCGACGGCACGCCGGTGGCCGCGCGGATCGCCGACGCCCTGAGCCGCACGCAGGTGGAGACGCTCGAGCGCAATGCCGCCGAGTTCGGCGTCCCCGTCTACAGCCTGGGGTCGGAGCGCCAGGGGATCGTCCACGTGATCGGCCCGGAGATGGGCCTCACCCAGCCGGGCATGACCATCGTCTGCGGCGACAGTCACACCGCCACCCACGGCGCCTTCGGGGCGCTGGCCTTCGGCATCGGCACCAGTGAGGTCGAGCACGTGCTGGCCACCCAGTGCCTGGTCCAGGACAAGCCCCGGGCCATGGGCATCCGCTATGAGGGCGAGCCGGGCTTCGGCGTCACCGCCAAGGATCTCATCCTGGGCACCATCGGCCAGATGGGCGTGGCCGGTGCGGCCGGGCACGTCGTCGAGTACGCCGGGCCGGCGATCGAGGCGCTGTCCATGGAGGGGCGCATGACCCTGTGCAACATGACCATCGAGGGCGGCGGGCGCGCGGGCATGGTCGCGCCCGACCAGACCACGTTCGCGTGGGTCGAGGAGCACGCGGGGATCGCGATCCCCGATCAGTGGCGCGAGCTGCACACCGACGAGGGCGCCTCCTTCGACCGCGAGCTGTGGGTCGACGTCCCCGCATTGAGCCCCCAGATCACCTGGGGCACCACGCCGGGCATGGTGGTGGGCGTGGCCGACAGCGTGCCCGAGCCACGGGGCGAGGGCGACGAGCGCGCGCTGAGGTACATGGACCTGAGGCCCGGCACGCCGATGCAGGAGATCCGCCTGGACCGCGTCTTCATCGGCTCGTGCACCAACAGCCGCATCGGCGACCTGCGCGCGGCCGCGGAGGTGGTCAAGGGACGCAAGGTGGCCTCCTCGGTGGACGCCATGGTCGTGCCCGGCTCGGCGCAGGTAAAGGCGCAGGCCGAGCGCGAGGGCCTCGACGAGGTCTTCCGCGCGGCGGGCTTCGACTGGCGCGGCGCGGGCTGCTCGATGTGCCTGGGCATGAACCCCGACACCGCCGCGCCCGGGGAGCGGGTGGCCTCCACCTCGAATCGCAACTTCGAGGGGCGTCAGGGCAAGGGGGCGCGCACCCACCTCGTGTCCCCCCAAATGGCCGCAGCAGCGGCCGTCGAGGGGCGCTTCGTCGACATCCGGGATTGGGAGGCCTGATGCCCGTGCAAGCCGTCCTCACCGTCGCGGGTCCCGTCTCCACGCTCATGCGCGACGACGTGGACACCGACCAGATCATGCCCAAGCAGTTCCTCAAGCGGGTGGAGCGCACGGGCTTCGGCGAGTTCCTGTTCCACGACTGGGCCCAGGAGCCCGACTGGCACCTGCCCGCCAATCCGATCCTCGTCACCGGGCGCAACTTCGGCTGCGGATCGAGCCGCGAGCACGCGCCGTGGGGGCTGGAGGACTACGGCTTCAAGGTGCTCATCGCGCCGAGCTTCGCCGACATCTTCCGCTCCAACTGCACCAAGATAGGACTGCTGCCCGTGGAGTTGCCCGAGGCCGACGTGCAGGCGATCGCGCAGGCCGGAGAGGCCGAGGTCGACCTCGAGGCCCAGGAGGTGCGCTGGCCCGGCGGAAGCGCCGCGTTCGACATCCATCCCGAGACCAGGCACCGCCTGCTCAACGGACTGGACGACATCGGCGTCACGCTCGGCCAGGCCGACGCGATCGAGGCCTACGAGCGCGACCGCGATGAGCACGGTCCACCCACCCCGGTGACCACCACGCTGTGAGGACGGCTCGCTCCTGGGACGCGAGCACTTACCACACGCTCTCCGGCCCGCAGGCGGAGATGGCCGAGGCGGTGCTCGACCGCCTCGCGCTGAGCGGCGACGAGACCGTGCTCGACGCCGGCTGTGGCAGCGGGCGGGTCACGGCCCAGCTGGTCGAGCGCCTGCCTCACGGCCGGGTCGTCGCCGTGGACGCCGACGCGGGCATGGTCGAGCATGCCCGCGCCACGCTGGGGGAGGACTGCGTGGAGGTCCACCACCAGGACCTCACCGCGCTCTCGCTCCCCGAGCCCGTGGACGCGGTCTTCTCCAACGCCGTCTTCCACTGGATCCCCGACCATGACGCCCTGTTCGCCGCGCTGGCCGGGGCGCTGCGCCCCGGCGGGCGCCTGAGCGCGCAGTGCGGAGGCCAGGGCAACGTCGCCGGCGTCCAGGCGGCGGCGGACGCACTCGTGGCCGCCGACCCGGTCCTACAGCGCCACTTCGCCGGCTGGGGGCGGCCATGGAACTTCGCCGGCACGCGTGAGACGCAGGACCGCCTGCGCGCCGCGGGCTTCGTCGAGGCGAACGCCTGGCTGGAGCCGTGGCCCGTTCGCCCCGAGGACCCCGTCACCTACCTGCTCACGATCTGCCTGGGTCCCTACCTGGAGCGCCTGCCCGAGGGCGAGCACGCCGCCTTCGCGGCCGCCGTCGCCGAGCGGGTCGGCGGGGAGCTGGACTATGTGCGCCTCAACATCATCGCTCGGGTGCCGCCAGAAGCGATAGGATGACGTCATGCGGCGTATCCAGGTGCAGCTCACCGATGAGCAGGTCCGCGACCTCAAGTCGCTGGCGCGTGAGAAGGGCGTCTCGGTGTCGGAGATCATGCGCCGCGGCGCCGACGAGATGATCCGCATCAACGGGCCGACGCTGGCCGAGCGCTACGAGCGAGCCTGGAACGCCGTGGGCGTCATCGAGGACAACGCCGACGTGGCCGAGCGCCACGACGAGTACCTGGCCGAGATCTACGGCTCATAGCGGTCTTCATCGACACGTCGGCGCTGCACGCGCTGCTCAACGACGAGGATCGCAACCACGGGCGCGCCCGGCGGATCTTCGCTCGGCTGCAGCGCGCGGAAGAGTGGCTGTTCACGCACGACCACGTGCTGGTCGAGACGGTGGCGCTGCTGCAGGCCCGCATCGGCCTTGAGCCGGTGCGCCGGCTGCGCGACGAGATCCTTCCCCTCCTCACCATCACCTGGGTCGACGCCGAGCTGCACCGTGTCGCGCTCGACGCCACGCTCGCCGGCTCGCGGACCGTCTCCCTCGTCGACCAGACCAGCTTCGAGCTCATGCGCCGGCGCAACATCCGCCGCGCCTACGCCTTCGACGACCACTTCGCCCGCGAGGGCTTCGAGCTGGAAGGAGCCGAGCCCTGAGCCACCGCATCGTCACCCTGCCCGGCGACGGGATCGGCCCGGAGATCCTGGCCGCCGCCCTGGACGTGCTCGACGCGCTGGGCGTTGACGTCGAGACCGAGGAGCACGTCTTCGGCGGCGCGGCCATCGACGCCCACGGGACCGCGCTGACCGACGAGACCCTGGCCGCCTGTCAGGCCGCGGACGCGGTGCTGCTCGCCGCGGTGGGCGGGCCGCGGTGGGACACCACCGACCCTCACGCGCCGCGACCCGAGCAGGGGCTGCTGGACCTGCGCAAGGGTCTTGGCCTGTTCGCCAACCTGCGCCCCGTCCGTCCGCTGCCCGCGCTGTACGACGCGAGCCCGCTGCGCCGCGAGCGCATCGAGGGCACCGACCTGCTCGTCGTGCGCGAGCTGACCGGCGGTATCTACTTCGGCGAGAAGACCCGGACCGACACCGAGGCCAGCGACCTGTGCCACTACACCGTGGCCGAGGTGGAGCGCATCGCGCGCGTCGCCTTCGACGCCGCGCGCACGCGGCGCGGAGCCGTGGCCAGCGTCGACAAGGCCAACGTGCTGGAGACCTCGCGCCAGTGGCGCCAGGTCGTGCACCGCGTCCACCGAGACGACTTCTCCGACGTCGAACTGCAGGACGTCCTGGTCGACAACGCCGCCATGCAACTGGTCTCCCGTCCGTCGGACTTCGACGTGATCGTCACCGAGAACCTCTTCGGCGACATCCTCAGCGACGAGGCCGCGATGCTCACCGGCTCGCTCGGCATGCTGCCCAGCGCCTCGCTGGGGGCGCCCGACGACCCCGGGCTGTTCGAGCCTGTTCACGGCTCGGCGCCCGACATCGCCGGCACCGGCGCGGCCAACCCGCTGGCCATGCTGCTGTCCACCGCGCTGATGCTCCACCACGGCCTGGGATTGCCGCAAGAGGCGGCGGCCCTAGAATCGGCCGTGGATCGGGCGCTCGAGGCCGGCCTGCGCACCCGCGACCTGGGCGGCAGCGCCACCACGGCGGAGGCGACCCGGGGCGTCCTGGACCACCTCACGAGGAGCACGGCATGAAGCAGGCGGACCTCATCTGGATGAACGGCGAGCTCATCCCGTGGGAGGACGCCAAGGTCCACGTGCTCACCCACGGCCTGCACTACGGCACGGGCGTCTTCGAGGGCGTGCGCTGCTACGACACGCAGATCGGCCCCGCGGTCTTCCGCCACCGCGACCACCTCGACCGCCTGCTCAAGTCCGCCGAGCTCTACTACATGCCGGTGCCCTACGAGCTCGAGGAGCTGCGCCGGGGCACGCTCGAGCTCATCGCCGCCAACGGGCTGCGCTCCTGCTATATCCGTCCGCTGGTCTTTCGCGGCTACGGCCAGATGGGCCTCAATCCCCTGGAGGCGCCCGTCGAGGTGGTCATCGCGACGTGGGAGTGGGGCGCCTACCTGGGCGAGGAGAGCAAGCGCCGGGGAATCCGCGCCAAGGTCTCCAGCTGGCGGCGCATCAGCCCCGACAGCCTGATTCCCCACGCCAAGGCCTCGGGGCAGTACCTCAACTCGGTGCTGGCCAAGATCGAGTCGCTCAAGAGCGGCTACGAGGAGGCGATCCTGCTCGACGACCACGGCCAGGTCTGCGAGGGCACGGGGGAGAACGTCTACGTCGTGCGCGAGGGGCGCATCGTCACCCCACCGCAGACGGCCTCCATCCTCGACGGCATCACCCGCCGCGCGGTCATGCAGATCGCCCGTGACCTGGGCTTCGAGATCGAGGAGCGCGCCATCGCGCGGGCCGAGCTGTACCTGGCCGACGAGGTGTTCATGACCGGTACCGCGGCCGAGCTGGTGCCCGTGCGCGAGGTCGACGACCACACCATCGCCACCGGCGAGCCGGGGATCATCACCCGCAGCGTGCAGACCGCCTTCGAGGACGCCCTGCACGGGCGCTCGGAGCGCTACCGAGAGTGGCTGGATCCCGTCCCGGTGCCCGAGCGCGCCCCCTCGTGACCCCGCCCGCCGTCGAGCTCTACGACGCGACCCTGCGCGATGGCATGGGCGGCGGGGGCATGACCCTGACCGCCGACGAGAAGCTGCGCGTGGCGCACCGCCTGGATGAGCTGGGCGTGCACCTCATCGAGGCTGGCTTTCCCTCCTCCAACCCCAAAGAACGCGAGCTGTTCGAGCGGCTGGCCGGCGAGAGGCTCGCCCACGCCGAGATCGCCGCCTTCGGCATGACCCGCCGCGCCGGCGTGGCCGCCGGGCAGGACGAGGGCCTGCGCGTGCTGGCCAGCTGCTTCGCGCCCGTCTGCACGCTGGTGGGCAAGGCCTCGACGCTGCACGTCGACCGGGTCGTGCGCGTCTCGCGCGAGGAGAACCTGGCCATGATCGGCGAGTCCGTCGCCTTCCTGGTCGCGCAGGGCAAACGCGTGATCTTCGACGCCGAGCACTTCTTCGACGGCGCACGCATCGACCGCGACTACGCGTTGGCCTGCCTGCGCGCCGCCGTCGGTGCCGGGGCCGAGCGCGTGGTGCTGTGCGACACCAACGGCGGCTCGCTGCCCGGCCAGGTCGCCGCTGCGGTGGCCGACGCGGTGGTCGAGGTGGGAGCACCGGACGGCGTCGGGGTGGGCATCCACTGCCACAACGACATCGAGTGCGCCGTGGCCAACTCGCTCGTCGCGGTGGAGGCCGGCGCCACCCACGTGCAGGGCACCATGAACGGCATCGGGGAGCGCACCGGCAACGCCAACCTCATCTCGCTTCTGGCCAATCTGCAGCTCAAGCTGGGGTGCCGCCTGGTCTCCGACGAGCAGCTCGCGCGCCTGACCGAGACCGCCCACTTCATGGACGAGCTGCTCAACCGCACGCCGGACCCCGATCAGCCCTACGTGGGCAAGCACGCCTTCGCCCACAAGGCGGGCATGCACGCCGCCGGCGTGCGCCACGAGGCCGCCGCCTTCGAGCACCTCGACCCCGCGCGGGTGGGCAACCACCGCGACGCGCTGGTCAGCGAGCTGGCGGGCCGGGGAACGGTGCTGGGCAAGGCCGAGGAGGCCGGCGTGGCCCTCGACGACGCCGCCGCGTCGCGGGTGGTCGAGCGTGTCAAGGCACTCGAGCACGCCGGCTACCAGTACGAGGCCGCCGACGGCTCCTTCGAGCTGCTCCTGCGCCGCGAGGCCGGCGACTATGAGCCGCTGTTTCGCCTGGAGTCCTGGCGGGTGCTGGTCGAGAAACGCGCCGACGGGCGCGCGGAGACCGAGGCCACCATCAAGCTGTGGGCGGGCGGCGAACGGTACGTGCACACCGCGGAGGGCAACGGCCCGGTCCACGCGCTGGACGCCGCGCTGCGCGGCGCCATCACCGCGATCCACCCGCACCTGGCGGACATCGACCTGGTCAACTTCAAGGTGCGCATACTCGACGAGAGCAAGGGCTCGGACGCGGTGACCCGCGTGCTCATCGACGCCTCCGACGGCGACGAGGTGTGGGGCTCCATCGGCGTGTCCACCAACCTCATCGAGGCCTCCTGGGAGGCGCTGGTGGACTCGCTGGAAGCGCGCATGCAGGCGGGCCGGCGGCCGTCGCCCACCTCGCCGCCGCTGACGGCGTGAAGGGCGCATCCCGCCCAGCGTGGAACGAGCGCGAGAGCGGTCGGTGAGCGCCGCCGCGTCCGAGGCCATCCCCCTCGCCGGGCCCGTCCTGGGGCCCGAGGAGGAGGCCGGCGTGCTCGAGGTTCTGCGCTCGGGGCAGCTCTCGCTGGGCCCGCGGGTGCCCGCCTTCGAACGGGCCTTCGCCGGCCGCCTGGGCGTCGCGCACGCCAGCGCGGTCTCCAGCGGGACCGCCGGCCTGCACCTGGCGCTGCGCGCCGTCGGCGTGCACGACGGCGACGAGGTGGTGACCACGCCCTTCTCCTTCGTGGCCAGCGCCAATGCCTGCCTGTTCGAGCGCGCCCGGCCTGTGTTCGCCGACATCGACCCGGTCACGCTGAACCTCGATCCGCAGGCCGCGGCCGCGGCGGTCACGCCGCGCACCGCGGCGCTGCTGCCCGTGCACATCTTCGGCTATCCCGCCGACCTGCCCGGCTTCGAGCGCCTGGGCCTGCCCATCGTGGAGGACGCCTGCCAGGCGCTGGGCGCCGTGCACGGCGACGGTGTGGCGGTGGGAGCGCGCGGACACCCGGCCGTCTTCGGCTTCTACGCCAACAAACAGCTGACGACCGGAGAGGGCGGCATGGTCACGACCGCCGACGCGGCGGTCAAGGCCCAGCTCGACTCGGAGCGCAACCAGGGCCGCGCGCCCGACATGGGATGGCTGGACCACGACCGCTTGGGCTTCAACTACCGCCTCAACGACCTGGCCTGCGCGCTGGGTCTCGCCCAGCTCGAGCGCCTGGACGGGATGCTGGCCGACCGCGCGCGGGTGGCCGGGTGGTACCGCGATGCGCTCGCCGGCCTGGACGGCCTCGGGCTGCCCTGCCCCGATGCCGGCGGCGACCGCCGCGGCTGGTTCGTGTTCGTGGTGCAGGTGCCGGCCGACCGCGACCGCGACGCCGTCATCCGCTCGCTGCGCGAGCGCGGCGTGGCCTCCAAGCCTTACCTGCCGGCCATCCACCTGATGAGCTTCTACCGCGAGGCCTTCGGCCACCACGAGGGCGAGTTCCCGGTGTGCGAGGACGTGGCCGCGCGCTCGGTCGCACTGCCCTTCTTCCCGCGCATGACCGAGGGCCAGGTCGAACAGGTCGCGGTCGCCCTGCGCGAGGTGCTCGGGCGGTGAGTACCCAGGGTCCCAGCCGCCTGTCCGCCGCGCGCACCGCCGGCGATCCCGACGCGGCCTTCCAGGCGCTCAACGACTCGCTGGCCTTCGACCGGCGCCTGTGGCCCCACGACGTGGCGCAGTCGCGCGCCCACGCGCGGATGCTGGGCGCCCAGGGGATCGTCGCCGATGCCGACCGCGACGCGATCCTCGCCGCACTGGACACGGTGGAGCTCGAGCTGCGCGAGGAGCGCTTCGCCTTCGCGCCCGGCGACGAGGACATCCACATGGCCATCGAGCGTCGGGTGACCGAGCTGGCCGGCCCGGCCGGCGGACGGCTGCACACCGCGCGCTCGCGCAACGACCAGGTGGCCACCGATGTCGCGCTGTTCACCCGAGCCGCCGCGCACGAAACCGCCGCATTGGTGGAGGGCCTCGCCGGCGCCCTCATCGGCGCCGCCGAGCGCCACCTGGACTGGGCGCTGCCCGGCTACACCCACCTCCAGCGCGGGCAGCCCGTCCTGCTCTCCCACCACCTGCTGGCCTACGTGTGGATGCTCCTGCGCGATCGCGAGCGCCTGCGCTTCGCTGCCGCGCAGACCGGCGCGCTGCCCCTGGGCGCCGGCGCGCTGGCCGGCGTGAACTTCGCCACCGATCGCGCCGCGGTGGCCGGCGAGTTGGGCTTCGCCCATCCCGCCCCAAACTCGATCGACGCGGTCTCCAACCGCGACTTCGTGCTCGACCTGCTGCACGCGGCCTCGACGTGCGCCACCCATCTGTCCCGCCTGGGCTCGGAGCTCGTGCTGTGGTCCAGCGCCGAGTTCGGCTTCTGCGAGCTGCCCGACGCGTGGACCTCAGGCTCCTCGCTGATGCCCCAGAAGAAGAACCCTGACGCCGCCGAGCTCCTGCGCGCCAAGGCGCCGCGCATCGTCGCCCACCTCGGTGCGCTGCACGGCGTGCTGCACGCCCTGCCGCTGACCTACAACAAGGACCTGCAGGAGGACAAGGAGCACCTCTTCGACGCCGTGGACGCATTGGCACTGTGCCTGGTCGCCGCGCGGGGGATGGTGGAGGGCGCCGTCTTCGACCGCGAGCGCATGGCCGCGGCCGCCTCCGACGACCTCACCGCCGCCACCGACCTCGCCGATCTGCTGGTGGGCAAGGGCGTGCCCTTCCGCGAGGCCCATGGCGTGGTGGCCGGCCTGGTGCGCGCCGCGGTCGGCTCGGGCCGCGCCCTGGGCGACCTGCGCCCCGACGAGCTGCCCGCCCCGCTCGAGCTCGGGGAGGTCGCCGAGGTCCTGCGCCCGCAGAGCTGGCTGGACGCCAAGGTCAGCGAGGGCGGCACCGCCCTGCCCCGCGTGCGCGAGCAGCTCGAGCGCGCCCGCGCGGCGCTCGCGGCATGAGGAAGGCCGCCACGCGCACGCGCGCGGGTGCGCACCCGACCGGGCGCACCACGACGGAGCCGGCCGCCCTCGACGCGCTCCTGGCCCTCGGGGTCGTCCAGGCCTCGCGCGCGCTCGTGGGCTGGACGCTCGAGCACGGCGGCGCGAGCGGGCGCATCGTGGAGACCGAGGCCTACCACGAGACGGAGCCCGCCTGCCACGCCCACGTGGGGCGCACGGGGCGCACCCACGTGCTCTTCGAGGCTCCCGGCGCGGCCTACGTCTACCGCTCCTATGGCATCCACGCGCTGTTCAACGTGGTCGTCGAGCCCGAGGGGGTCGGCGCAGCGGTGCTCGTCCGCGCGCTCGAGCCGCTCAGCGGACTGGACACCATGCGCGCCCGCCGCGCGCTCGATGCTCCCGAGCAGCTGTGCTCGGGTCCGGGCAAGCTCACCCAGGCCCTGGGGATCGACCTGGAGCTCAACGGCAGCGACCTGCGCACCGGGCCGATCCGCCTGCGCCCGCCCGACACCCCGGCGCCGCGCCTCGCCGTGGGACCGCGCATCGGCATCACCAAGGCGGCCGACCTTCCCTGGCGCTTCTGCGCCGCGGGCAACCGGCACGTCTCGACTCCCCGCCCGCGCGGCTGAGCCGCCGCGGCCCGCGGCCTATTCGACCGCGCCGGCCCCCGCGGTGTCGGGCGCCGGCTCCACCGGCGCGGGCTCGGGCGCGGGCGCCTCGGTGGCGGGATCGGGGGCGACCGGCTCGACCGGCGCCTGCGGGGTGGGCTCGACCGGCGCCGGGGCGGGTTCGACCGGAGCGGGGGCCGGCCCGGGCGCGGGCTCCACCGGCGCCGGCGGCGCGTTGGGGTCGGGGGTCAGGCCAGCCTCGATGCAGCGCTCGGGTGTCTCGGGGATCGCCCCGGGCGCGGTCTCCGCCTGGGCCTCGGCCAGCGCGACCTGGCACTCGTCCTGGAGGCGTGCTCGGTTGATCTCCACGAAGTCGAGCATGAACTCGCGCCAGATCATCGCCGGGTAGGTGCCGCCCGCGACCGGACCGCCCTGGAACTCGGTCTCCATGGGCCGGATGGCGTCGGGGTAGCCCACCCACACGGCCACGGTGAGCTGGTCGGTGGCGCCCACGAACCACGCGTCGCCGTAGTTCTCGGTCGTCCCGGTCTTGCCCCATGTCTCCGCGTCGGGCCCGATCTGCGCGGCGGTCGCGGTACCCGACTCCACCACCGTGCTCAGGATGCTGCGCGACGTCTCGGCGACCTCGGCGGGCAGCACCCGCTCGGCCCGGCGGCGGTTGCGGTCGAGCTCCGCGGAGCGATCCTCGCGCTCGCTCACCGAGCGGATGGCCACGGGCCCGTCCTGGGGAGTGCCCAGCGTGCCGCTGATGCGCCGCCCGCCGGCGGCGAAGGTCTGGTAGGCGTGGGCCATGTCCAGCGGCGTCACGCCAACCTCCAGGCCGCCGAGGATCATCGCGGGATTCTCGGAGACCTCGGTGCGGATGCCCATGCGCTCGGCCAGCTCGGCGATCTTCGCGGTGCCCACCTCGAGGCCGACCTCGGCGTAGACCGAGTTGTCGGAGGTGGTGGTCGCTCCTGCGAGGGTGGTCACCCCGGCGTAGGCGTCCTCGTAGTTGCTGACCTCGAAGATCTGGCCGTCGGCTACCTCGATGTCCTTCTGCTGCGAGGTCCAGGTCGAGCCGGGAGCGATGCCCGAGCGTAGCGCGCCGGCCAGCACGAAGGGCTTGAAGGCCGAGCCGGGCTGGCGCCGCCCGTCGGTGGCCAGGTTGAACGGCTCGCGGCGGGGATCCTGGCCGCCGATCATCGCGCGCACCTCTCCCGTGTCGTTGTCGATGGCCACCAGCGCCGCCGCGGGTCCGTCGGGATTGCCCAGCCACTGGCCCACGGCCGCCTCGGCCGAGCGCTGGAGCTCGAGGTCCAGTGTGGTCTGCACCTCGAGGCCGCCGCGGAAGGCCTGGGCGGCGCCGAAGCGGTCCACCACCTGCTGGCGCACCCAGGTGGTGAAGTAGGCCGAGCCCTCGGTGACCGAGGGGACCGTCGGCGGCTCGATCTGCTCGCGGGAGGGCAGGGGCTGGGCGATCGCCTCCTCGTACTCGGCCTCGCCCAGCTTGCCCTCGTCGAGCATGGCCTTGAGCACCAGGTCGCGCCGTTCGCGCGCCGCCCGCGGGTTGGAGACGGGCTCGTACTCGGTGGGCGAGGCCACCAGGCCCGCGAGGAGTGCCGCCTCGTGGACCTTCAGCTCGGCGGCGCAGGGGCGCGCGTCGCTGCCACAGCCCCGGTGGTTGACGTCGGCGGCGAAGTAGGTGCGCGCGGCCGACTCGATCCCGTAGGCGCCGTTGCCGAAGTAGATCGAGTTGAGGTAGTTGATGAGGACCTTGTCCTTGGACCACTTGCGCGTGAGGTGGAAGGCCAGCGCCGCCTCGCGGATCTTCTGGGTGATCGTGCGCGTGCCCTGGGCCTCGGTGGCGTTCTTGACGAACTGCTGGGTGATGGTCGATCCGCCCTGCACGCTGTCACCGGCCCGGAGGTCCTGCCACAGGGCGCGCAGGGTGCCGCGCATGTCCACGCCCGAGTTCTCGTAGAAGCGCTGGTCCTCGATGGCGATGACCGCCTGCTGCATCACCGGGGCGACCTCGTCGCTGCCCAAGAGGATGCGGCCCTGGTCGGCCAGCACGGCCAGGCGCTCACCGCGCGCGTCGACGAGGACCGAGTTGCGCGCGTCCTGCCTGTAGGCGGCGCTCTGGTCGAGGGCCGGGAGGTCCCCGGCCACCGCCATGAGCATCCCGAAGCAGGTCGACACCAGCGCGAGCAGCGACAGGCCACCCAGCACGAGCGCGAGGCGGAGCTTCTTGAGGCGCGGCTGTCGATCGGGCAGCCGGGCGATGTCGGACCCTGAGGCGTCCATGGGAACGAGGCATCGCAGCGGACGCCGACGGGCGAGGCTAGCAGCGGGCGCGGCGCGGACCGGCGTCGTTATGTTGCGCGCGTGCCCGAGCCGTCCTCACGCGACGCCGCCTTCCTGGCCCGCGACGCCGTCGACGCGCTGCCCGCGGGCGGGCTGGAGCGCAAGCTCGCCGAGGGCCGCCCACTGCGCGTCAAGCTGGGCCTCGACCCCACGGCGCCCGACATCCACCTCGGCCACACGGTGGTGTTGCGCAAGCTGCGCGAGTTTCAGGACCGCGGGCACGTGGTGGTGCTCATCGTGGGTGACTTCACCGCGCGCGTGGGCGACCCCAGCGGGCGCTCCTCCACCCGTCCCCAGCTCTCGGCCGACCAGATCGAGGCCAACGCGCACACCTACGTCGCCCAGGCGGCCAGGGTCCTCGACCCCGACGCCGTCGAGCTGCGCCGCAACTCCGAGTGGCTGGACATGGCCATGGACGAGCTGTTCGCGCTGGCGCGCACCACCACCGTCGCCCAACTGCTCGAGCGCGACGACTTCGCCAGGCGCCACGCCGCCCGCGAGCCGATCTCCGTCCTCGAGCTGCTCTATCCGCTCCTGCAGGGCTACGACTCGGTGGTCGTGCGCGCCGACGTGGAGCTGGGCGGCACCGATCAGAAGTTCAACCTGCTGCTGGCCCGCGACGTGCAGCGCGCCTACGGCGTGTCCGAGCAGTGCGTGCTGACCATGCCGATCCTGCCGGGGCTGGACGGCGAGCGCAAGATGTCCAAGTCGCTGGGCAACCACATCGGCGTGACCGAGGCGCCCGAGGAGGCCTACGGGCGCACGCTGTCGATCCCCGACCACGCGATGGGCGCGTGGTTCGGACTGGTGCTGGGTGAGCAGATGCCCGCGGGCCTGACCGCGCGCGACGCCAAGCACGCCCTCGCGCGCGCGCTCGTGGCACGCCTGCACGGCGAGGAGGCCGCCGCGCGCGCCGCCGCGCATTTCGAGCGCACCGTGGTGCGCGGCGATGCGCCCGAGCAGCCCGAGGAGGCCGTCTTCGAGCCGGCCGACGGGGCCGTGCACCTGCCCGCGTTGATCGAGCAG
>JAUJOF010000006.1:0-142500 GCA_030447785.1 Solirubrobacteraceae bacterium | reverse complement strand
TCGGTGAAGATGCCGAGTACCCGCGGCTAGACGGAAAGACCCCGTGAACCTTTACTACAACTTGGTATTGGGGTTCGATGCACTTCGCTCAGGATAGGTGGGAGGCTGAGAAGCACCGGCTGCGGCTGGTGTGGAGCCGCCCTTGAGATACCACCCTTGGTGTATTGGATCTCTAACACCGTTCCGTGAATCCGGGCGGTGAACAGTGCCAGGCGGGTAGTTTGACTGGGGCGGTCGCCTCCCAAAATGTAACGGAGGCGCGCAAAGGTTCCCTCAGCACGGTTGGAAATCGTGCGTAGAGTGCAAAGGCAGCAAGGGAGCTTGACTGCGAGACCGACAGGTCGAGCAGGTGCGAAAGCAGGCCTTAGTGATCCGGCGGTAGCAAGTGGAAGTGCCGTCGCTCAACGGATAAAGGTACTCCGGGGATAACAGGCTTATCGGGCCCAAGAGTCCACATCGACGGCCCGGTTTGGCACTCGATGTCGGCTCGTCGCATCCTGGGGCTGAAGTCGGTCCCAAGGGTTGGGCTGTTCGCCCATTAAAGCGGTACGCGAGCTGGGTTCAGAACGTCGTGAGACAGTTCGGTCCCTATCTGCCGTGGGCGTTGGAGAGTTGAGAGGAGTTGCCCCTAGTACGAGAGGACCGGGGTGAACGGACCTCTGGTGTATCTGTTGTCCTGCCAAGGGCATCGCAGGTTAGCTACGTCCGGAGCGGATAACCGCTGAAGGCATCTAAGCGGGAAGCCGACCTCGAGATGAGCTCTCCCATCCCCATGAGGGAGTAAGACCCCTGGAAGACCACCAGGTTGATAGGCCGGATCTGGAAGTGCGGCAACGTGCGAAGGAGACCGGTACTAATGGGTCGAGGGCTTGACGGATAGCTTTGTGAGAACTCTTTGTGCGCGGGACCTCGTGCCCCGCCGGTGTGACCTGCTGTGCAGTTCTCAGGGGCCGCGGAGGCTCTCGCCCTTTTCCGGTGGCCATGGCGAGGGGGAAACACCTCTTTCCATTCCGAACAGAGCAGTTAAGCCCCTCAGCGCCGATGGTACTTGGCCCGCAAGGGCCTGGGAGAGTAGGACGCCGCCGGTTCTTCTGACGAGGCCACGAGCCGTCCTGCCGGGCGGCTCGCTCGCCTGCGCCGCCCGGCCCGCGGGCAGGGCGGCTGGCGCGGCGGTCCATCGAGGTCCGCGCCCGCCTGGCGAGCGAGACTCCCCTCGAGCTCGGGATCCTCGAGCAGCACGAAGGCGCGCACCAGCGCGGCGGTGCGCGCGGCGCGCCCGCGCCAGCTGCTGTCGCTCAGGGGGAACACTCGTTCCGACGCTACGCGGGGGCCCGGACGGAAGCGCCGCCAGTGCAAGGCCCCGTGCAGCGCCGGCGCGTGCGCTCAGCGCGATGCGCCCAGCGAGCTCCAGATCTCGCGCTTGGTACGCACCCGGCCCAGGACGGTCTCCACGTACTCGCTGGTGGTCGCGTGACCGCCCAGGTCGGGCGTGCGCACGCCCGTCGCGACGGCCTCGAGCGTGCCCTCGTAGATCGCCCGCGAGGCGTCCTCTGCCCCCTCCTGCCCGCGCTGGGCGGCGTAGTGCAGGACGGCCCCGCAGCTGAGCAGCATCGCCATGGGGTTGGCCAGATCCTTGCCCAGCAGCGCCGGGGCCGTGCCGTGGGGGGCCTCCGCCATGGTCACGTCGGTCTCCAGCTGCTCGTCGAAGCCCAGGAGGACCGATTCGGCGCCGGCGATGGAGCCGAACATGGGCAGCACCAGATCGCTCAGGCAGTCCCCGTCGCGGTTCAGCGCGGGGATCACCAGCGGTGAGTCTGCGCCGCCGATCAGCCCCGCGTAGGTGGCGTCGATGAGCACCGGCTCGTAATCGACCTCGGGGTGGCGTGCGGCGGCCGCGTCCATCTCCTCCTTGAGCATTCCCTCGTAGACGGGTGAGACCGTCCACTTGGGGCCGCCGTACACCTGCCCGCGCATGCGCGCGGCGGTGCGGAAGGCATACTCGCTCACCGCGCGGCAGGTCGAGCGGGTGATGCGCTCGGTGCGAAAGGCCATCTCGTCGGGGGCACCGTCCTCACCCTCGCGCCATTGCCGGGCACCGTAGGCGTCCTCCACGGCCATGCGCACGACGGAGATCGGGTGGTGGACGCCGGCCAGCGGCGCGACCCCGGGGATGCGCCGCCCCGTGCGGATGATCACCTTGCCGTCGACCTCCTCGCGCAAGATGCGGTTGGGCGAGCCGACGTCGTCGCGCCCCTCGGGCGTCACCGTCGCCGCCTTGATGCCCAGTCCGCACGTGCGCATGGCCTGCGCGGCCTCATGCACGCTGGCGTTGTGGGTGGCGCGACGGTGCTCGAGTGAGAGGTCGAAGTGCTCGAGCTCGATGTCGATCCCGAGCACGTCTGGCGCGAGCACGCGCAGCGCCTGGTCGAGCAGCTCCTGGCCGGTCTCGTCGCCCTCGAGCACCGCTATGCGAAGAGGCCGCGAGGCGGGCCGTGAGGCCCGCCTCTCCTCTGAGCGGGGGGAGCCTGCCATCCACCGTCCACAGTACCCTCTGGGCTGATGGGCGAGCACTGCAACTGGTGCGGCGTCGAGGTCGAGGCGGGGTCCGGCTTCCGGGCAGCGGAGCCGGCTGGCGAGCGTCGGGCGGTCTTCTGCCGCCTCGAGCACGTCGTGCCGTGGATCATCCAGGGCGCCCATTGGGATCCGGGGACGATCGGTGACCCCGACGGCAACGGCCTGGGGCGCTGCGCGCAGTGCGCCCGGGCCGTCGGCGAGGACGTCGTGCTCCTGGTGCGCCACCGCGGCGAGCACCGCATCGGCGACGCCTTCTGCGGCCCCGAGCATCTGCTCGCGTGGGCCAAGCAGGGCGGTCGCTGGCGCGGGCCCTGAGGGCGTCTCTCGGTAGGCCGGCCGTCCCGGGTGGATCGCGTAGCGATCGTGCCCGGGACTCGCCGCCGGAACGGCGAAGCGATCTTTTCTCGAAGGATCGACATGGATGTCGATCCCGTCCCCTGAGATATGGCCTCAGCTCACCGTCCGCCGGCGGGCGAGCACGGCCAGCGCGCTCACCGCGGTGCAACCGCACCCCACCACCAGCGCCGCGCGCCACCCCGCGGCCTCCACGACCGCGCCGGCCACGGCGTTGCCGGCCGCCACGCCGCCCACTAGGGCGGTCAGGACCCAGGCGTAGGCCTCGGTGGCCGTGCCGGCCGGGGCCACACTGCCGGCCAGCTCGTTCTGCGCGGCGGTCAGGGGCGCGACCACCACCCCGGCCAGCGGTGCGAGCGCCAGCAGGGCCGCGACCGAGTCCACCAGCGCCAGCGGCGCCGCGGCCAGCGGAAGCGCGGCCGCGAGCGCCAGGAAGAGCCGCCCGACCGACCGCCCGCCGCTGCGCGCGCCGTACAGGAGCCCGCCCGCCGCGCTGCCGCAGGCCAGGGCGGCCAGAGCGACCCCGGCCAGCCCCGAGGAGGCCCGCTCGTCGGCGAAGGCGGGGAGCGCCACCTCGAGCGTCCCGAAGAAGACGCCCATGCCCAGCGCCGCCACCAGCAGCGTGCGCAGACCGGGAGAGGCCAGGGCGCCCAGTCCGCGCCCACCCGTGCCTTCCCCGCGCCACGTCCGGGAGGGCGGCTGGACGGCGAACATCAGCGTCCCGCCCAGCGAGAGCCCCGCGGCCGCCAGCAGCGCGACCTGCGGGGAGGCCACCGCCACCAGGCCGGCCACCAGCAGCGGCCCGCCGATGAACACGGCCTCGATGAGCAGCGCGTCCAGCGCCAGCGCGGTGCGCACCGCGTTGCGGTCGTCCAGCAGCATCGGCCACAGGCCGCGCAGGCAGGGGGAGAGGGGTGGCGTACCCGCGCCGGTCAGCGCGGCCAGCCCCGCGAGCACGCCCACGGGCGCGCCCGTCAGCCCGGCGCCCACCAGAGCGATCGCCGCCACCACCTGCAGCGCGACCGAGCCCAGCAGCACCGGCGTCTGGCCGATGCGGTCCACGATGCGGCCCAGCAGCGGCAGGGCCAGGCCCGCCGCCAGCGCGCCCGCCGCGGCCACCATCCCGGCGGCCACGTAGGAGCCCTTCTGGCCCTGCACGAAGAGCACGAGCGCGAGCGCGCTCATGCCGTAGGGCATGCGCCCGGCCAGCGAGCCGGCCACCAGGGCGGGCACGTGACCCACCCGCAGGACGCGGGCGTAGGGCGAGAGGACGGAGGCGGTCAGGGAAGGGGCGCCGGCGCTCAGGCCGCGCCCGCCGCAGAAGGACCGCCGCTGCCGCCGGCCTGTCCGGCCGCCGCCGGGGGACCGCCGCCGCCGCCGGCCTGCGCCGCCTCGCCGCCACCGTCACCGCCTCCCGAAGCGATGCCCAGCTCGTCGGCGCGCTCCTCCAGCGCGGCCACCAGGAAGCGAACGTGCTCGTCGAAGTCGACGCCCAGCTCCTCGGCGCCGCTGCGCAGGTCGTCCCGATCGACCGCGGCGGCGAAGCTCGGCTGCTTGAGCTTCTTCCTGACCGACTTGGGTGTGAGACCGCAGATGCCCTCCGGACGAACGTAGGCGCAGGCCAGCAGGAATCCGCTCAGCTCGTCGACGGCGAACAGGGTCTTCTCCATGGCGCTGTCGCGCGAGATGCCCAGGTAGGGGGCGTGCGAGCCGACGGCACGGACCATCTCCTCGGGGCCTGGCGGCCGCGCAGCTCCTCCATGATCCGCCGCGGATGGCCGGTGTCCATGTCCGGAAAGCGCTCCCAGTCGGCGTCGTGCAGCAGGCCGGTGACGCGCCACAGCTCAACGTCGGCGCCGTCCTCGCGGCGCGCGTAGGCCTCCATGGCCGCCTCGACGGCCAGGCAGTGGCGGCGCAGGCCCGGAGATTCCACCCATTCGGTGAGCAGGGACCAGGCCTCGTCACGCGAAATCCGACGCGCCATGGCTGTTACCCTAGCCGAGCCCTCGGCCCTCGCCGGGACTCACCCTCCCCCTCCTCACCGCCCTCGACTCGTGGAGAAGTTCGTCATCGATGGCGGCGCCCCCTGTCCGGCACCGTCACACCGGCCGGCAACAAGAACGGCGCCCTGCCCATCCTCGCCGCCTCGCTGCTGACCGAGGACGAGGTCGTGGTGCGCAACGTGCCGCGCATCAAGGACGTCGAGGCCATGGTCTCGATCCTCGAGGCACTGGGCGTGCGCGTGAGCTGGCTGAACGAGAACGAGCTTTCGCTGTGCTCGGCTGACCTGAGCGCCGAGCACGTCGAGATCCCCCAAGAGCTGGCCGAGCGCATCCGCGCCTCCTTCCTGCTGGCCGGGCCCCTGCTGGCTCGCTTCGGCCGCGTCGTGATGCCCCGCCGGGCGGCGACGTCATCGGCCGCCGGCGCCTGGATCCCCACCTCGACGCCTTCCGGGCCCTGGGGGCCGAGTTCGTCCACTCGCAGGACATCGAACTGCGGGCCCCGCGCGGGCTGTGCGCCGGGGACGTGTTCATGGACGAGCCCTCGGTGATGGCCACCGAGAACGCGCTGCTGGCCGCCGCGCGCACGCCGGGGGTGACCGTGATCGGCAACGCCGCCTGCGAGCCCCATGTGCAGGACCTGGCGCGGATGCTGGTCAAGATGGGCGCCGACGTCCAGGGCATCGGTTCCAACGTGCTCACCGTCTCCGGCCGCGCGGACCTGCGCGGCTGCGACCATGCCATCGGGCCCGATCACATCGAGATCGGCTCCTTCATGGTCCTGGCCGGCGTCACCGGCGGCGAGCTGCGGATCAAGGAAACGATGCCCGCTGACCTGCGCATGATCCGCCTCGTCTTCGACCGCCTCGGTCTGCACTCGGAGCTGGACGGCGACGACGTGCTCGTGCCCGGTGACCAGCAGCTCGTGGTCGCCCGGGACGTGGGCGAGTACAAGATCAAGGTTCAGGACGGGCCGTGGCCTGCCTTCCCGGCCGACCTGACGTCGATCGCCGTGGCGCTGGCCACCCAGTGCGCCGGCGCTGGTGCTCATCCACGAGTGGATGTTCGAGAACCGCCTGATCTTCACCGACAAGCTCGTGGGGATGGGCGCCGACATCACGCTGTGCGATCCTCACCGGGCCATCGTCACGGGCCCCAGCCGCCTGCGCGGCTCGCGCGTGGAGTCCCCCGACATCCGCGCGGGGATGAGCATGTTGATCGCCGCGCTGGGCGCCAGCGGCCGCTCGGAGATCGGCAACATCAGCCAGATCGACCGCGGCTACGAGCGCATCGACGAGCGCCTGCGCGAGCTCGGCGCGCGGATCGAGCGGGTGGCCGTGGAGCCTGTCGGCGTCTAGGACGTCTTTCGCCTACGGTCGCCGGGACCGGCGACCTTGGAACGTCTTTCGCCTACGGTCGCCGGGACCGGCGACCTTCGGCGACGTTACCCGTGACCACCATCCACCCCCTTCCCTCGGGGACGCGCGACGTCCTGCCCGACGAGATGCGCGAGCTGCGCTCGGTCACGGCCGCGCTGCTTGGCACCTTCGAGCGGGAGGGCTACGGCGAGGTCTCCACCCCGGCACTGGAGCACCAGGAGGTGCTCGAGCGGGCAGGAGGGGCCCAGCCGGCCTACCGGGTGATGGACGAGCACGGCCAGGTGCTCGCGTTGCGCCCGGACATGACCGTGCCCATCGCGCGCCTGGCCGCCACGCGCTATGCGGACATCGATCCGCCGCTGCGCTTCTGCTACCTGGCCCACGTCTACCGGGGCGTGCGCCCCCACCGCGGTCAGATGCGCGAGTTCCTCCAGGCCGGGGTCGAGCTGGTCGGTGCCCCGTCCCCGGAGGGGACCGCCGAGGTGCTGCGCGTGCTCTGCGCGGCGCTGGACGCCACGGGGCTGCGCGACTACCGGGTCGGGCTGGGCAGCGCCGCGCTCTACCCGGCGCTGCTGGAGACCCACGGCGTCCCCCTCGAGGCCCGAGCGGTCCTTCTGGGTGCGCTGGTGGCCCGCGACTTCGTGGGCCTCGAGCGCGAGTTGCGCGCCCTGGACCTGTCCTCCGAGGCGCGCGCGGCGCTCATCACGGCGCCCTCGGCCCGGGGCGGCCTCGAGGTGCTCGACCTCCTCCCCGCCACCGAGGGACTGCGCGCCGTGCACGCGTTGCTGACCCCCCAGGTGGCCGACCGCGTCCTTCTGGATCTCGGCCTCACGCGCGACCTGAGCTACTACACCGGCGCTGTCTTCGAGGTCTACGACCCCGCGCTGGGCGAGCCGCTGGGCGGGGGCGGCAGGTACGACGACCTCCTCGGTCGCTTCGGGCGCCCGCTGCCCGCGGTGGGCTTCGCGCTGGGCGTCGACAAGTTGCACATCGCGCTGACCGGCGAGGAGGAGCGGACGTGAGCCGCCCCCTGCGGATCGCGGTGCCCCGCGGGGCACTGTTCGGCGAGACCCTCGACCTCCTCGACCGCCTGGGCATCGACACCGGCGAGGTGCGCTCCAACGACCGCCGGCTGCTGTTCGCCGAGGTCGGCGTGGTCACCATGCGCCCCTCGGACGTGCCCACCTACGTGGAGGCCGGGGCGGCCGACCTGGGCATCACGGGCAAGGACGTGCTGACCGAGCAGGCCGAACGCGACGTCTACGAGCTGCTCGACCTCGCCTACGGGGACTGCCGGATGGTGCTGGCCACCATCGAGGGACCCGACCCCTCCACCGAGGCGCTGCGTCGCCTGGGCGTGATGCGGGTGGCCACGAAGTACCCCAGGACGGCGACGGCCTTCTTCGAGGTCACCGGCCGCCAGGCGGAGATCGTGGAGGTCAAGGGCTCGGTGGAGCTCGCCCCGCTGACCGGCCTGGCCGACGCGATCGTCGACCTCACCGCGACCGGCACCACCCTGCGCGAGAACGGGCTGACCATCCGCGAGGAGCTGTTCTCCTCGACCGCGCGCCTGATCGCCAACCCCGTGGCCCACAAGCTGCGCGCAGAAGAGGTGGACGCGGTGGTGGCGGCGCTGCGATGAGGCTCGAGCGAGTCGCGATCGACGGGGACCCCGTCGGCACGGCGGCGCGCACGCGTGCCCTCCAGCCCGCGCCGGACTCCGTGGAGGAGGTGGTCCGCGACGTGGTCGCCGCCGTGCGCGCGGGCGGCGACGAGGCGGTGCGCGAGCTCACTGCCCGCTTCGACACGGGCGGCGCGGGTCCGCCCCCGCTGCGCGTGACGCCCGAGGAGCTCGAGGCGGCGCTGGTCGGGCTCGATCCCCCCGTGCGCGCGGCGCTCGACGTGGCGGTGACCAACGTCGCCCTGGTGGCCGACGCGGCCGGCGGCGAGGACCGTGAGGTCCGCCTGCCCCAGGGCCACACCGTGACCCTGCGCGAGGTGCCGGTACGCCGCGCGGCGATCTACGTTCCCGGCGGGCGCTCCCCCTACCCCTCGACGGTGGTCATGGGCGTGGTCACCGCGCGGGCGGCCGGGGTGGAGGAGGTGTGCGTGTGCACGCCGCCGGCCACGCGACCGGAGGGAGCGGTGGGCGACGCCCATCCCGTCGTGCTGGGCGCCTGCGCCCTGGTGGGCGCCACCGAGGTCTACCGGATGGGGGGCGCCCAGGCCGTGGCCGCGCTCGCGCTGGGCACGCAGAGCATCCCGCGCGTGGACGTGATAGCGGGCCCCGGGAGCCTCTTCGTGCAGGAGGCCAAGCGCCAGCTGGGCGGCGAGGTGGGCATCGATCTCTTCGCTGGTCCCAGCGACCTGCTCGTGCTCTGCGACGGCGAGGCCGACGTACACGCGCTGGCCCTCGACCTGCTCGCCCAGGCCGAGCACGGAGCGGCCTCCCTGGCCGCCGCGGTCTCCGACGACGCCGCCCTGCTGGACCTCCTGGAGGTCGAGGTGGAGGCCGCCGCGGCCAGGCGGCCGGAGGTCGAGCTGGCCCCGGTGCTGCTGGCCGAGGCCGCCTCCCTGCGCGAGGCGCTGGCCTTCGCCGAGCACCTGGCGCCCGAGCACCTGCAGCTCGTGGGCCCCGAGGCGGAGGCGCTCGCCCACCTGGTGCGCGCCGCCGGGTGCGTGCTGGTGGGCGCCGACAGCGGCACCGCCTTCAGCGACTACGTGGCCGGCTCCAACCACACCCTGCCCACGGGCGGCGCGGCGCGCTTCGCCTCCGGCCTGGGCCCGCGCGCCTTCCGGCGGCGCATCAGCGAGGTCCGGGTGGGGAAGGGCGCCGGCGCGCTGGCGCCCGCGGGGGCCGTCGTGGCCCGCGCGGAAGGGCTCGAGTTCCACGCCGAGTCGATGGAGGCGCGTCTGCGGGGAGGCGGGAGATGAGTCCGGCGGGGCGGGTGCACCAGGCGCGGGATGAGCCCGGCGGCGCCGATGCGCGAGGATGGGCCGCGCCGATGAGCCGCAGCGCGGAGATCCACCGCCGGACCGCGGAGACCGACGTGCGCCTTACTCTGCGCCTGGACGGCCGGGGCGCGGGGACGCGGGAGACCGGGGTGGGCTTCCTGGACCACATGCTCGACCTGCTGACCCGTCACGCGCACCTCGACCTCGAGCTGGCCGTCGGCGGCGACCTGCGCACCGGGGCGCACCACACCGTGGAGGACACCGGCCTCGCGCTGGGCCAGGCGCTGGACCAGGCGCTGGGCGACCGGGGCGGGATCGTCCGCTACGGCCACGCGGTGGTGCCCATGGACGAGGCGCGGGCCTCGTGCGCGCTGGACCTCTCCGGTCGCCCCTACCTCGCTTTCGCCGCCACGCTGCCGCCCGGGGCCACCGGAGGCTTCGACCACGAGCTCCTGGAGGAGTTCCTGCGCGCGCTGGCCTCGACGGCCAGGCTCACGCTGCACCTCGGCGTGGAGGAGGGCACGAACGCCCACCACATGATCGAGGCGGCCTTCAAGGCGCTGGCCCGCGCGCTGCGTGCCGCGGTGGCCATCGATCCGACCGAGCCAGGGGTGCCGTCCACCAAGGGGACGCTCACGTGACCGGGGTGGTCGACTACGGGATGGGCAACCGCCGTTCGGTGGTCAAGGCCCTCGAGCGCGTGGGCGGGGAGCCGCGGCTCAGCGACGACCCCGCCGCCCTGCGCAGGGCGGCCGGGCTGGTGGTCCCGGGCGTGGGCGCCTTCCCCGAGGCCATGCGCCGTCTGCGCCGCGCCGGACTGGACGAGCTCGTGCGCGAGCGCGCCCTGGCCGGCGTGCCCGTGCTCGGTCTGTGCCTGGGCATGCAGCTGCTCTTCGAGCGCTCCAGCGAGCACGAGGGCGCCGACGGGCTCGGCCTGCTGCCCGGCGAGGTGGTGCGCCTGGCCGCCGGGAGGCTCAAGCTTCCCCACATCGGCTGGAACGAGGTGGCCTTCACGCGCCGCTCGCCGCTGGTCGCCGGGCTGGGGGACAAGGCCGCCTTCTACCACGTGCACACCTACGTGCCCGCGGGCGAGGAGGTCGCGCTCGGCCACGGGAACTACGGGGTGCGCTTCGTCTCCCTGGTGGAGCGCGACAACGTGTTCGGTGCGCAGTGCCATCCCGAGAAGTCCTCGCACGAGGGCCTCACCCTGCTGAAGAACTTCGTAGGGATGACGTGATCCTCTTTCCCGCCATCGACATCTCCGAGGGCCAGGCGGTCCGTCTGGTGCGCGGCGACTTCGACGTCAAGACGGTCTACGAGGACGACCCGTTCGAGGCGGCGCGCTCGTGGGTGGCGGACGGCGCGCGCTTCCTGCACGTGGTCGACCTCGACGGTGCGCGCACCGGCGCGCCGCAGAACCTGCACCACCTCGAGCGGATCACCGCCGAGTTGAAGGTCCCGGTCCAGTTCGGGGGTGGGCTGCGCTCGCTGCCCGCCGTGCGCGACGCGCTGCGCTCGGGCGCGGACCGCGTGGTGCTGGGCACCGCCGCCTACACCGACGTCGACTTCCTCGACGATGTCCTGACCGGCTTCGGCGAGCGTCTGATCGTCTCGGTGGACACCCGGGGCGGGAACCTGTCGACCTCGGGCTGGCAGCAGACGACGCAGATGCGCGCCACCGATGTGATCGCACGCCTCCAGCAGCGCGGCGTTCGCTCCTTCGTCTACACCGACGTGGACCACGACGGCATGCTCGACGGGCCGGACCTCGACTCCGTCTGTCGCGTCGCCGACGCGGTACGCGGGCGGTTCGTGTACTCCGGGGGCATCGGAACGGTCGAGCACCTGCGGGCGCTGGCGTGCCTGCGTCGCGTCAACCTCGCGGGAGTCATCGTCGGAAAGGCCCTCTACGAGCGGCGCTTCAGCGTGGCCGAGGGTCAGCAGGCCCTCGAGGAGCGCGCGGAGGCCCAGCCGGCCTGAACCGAGGGCGAACGGCTAGGGTCGTCGGCGATCGCAGAGCGCATCGCCTCCGCAACGTATGCACCTCAAGCGCGTCATCCCCTGCCTGGACGTCACCGGTGGACGCGTGGTCAAGGGGACCAACTTCGTCGGGCTGCGCGACGCCGGCGATCCGGTCGAACTGGCCGCCCGCTACGACGCCGAGGGTGCCGACGAGCTGGTCTTCCTGGACATCACGGCCACGTCGGACAAGCGCGCCACCATGGTGGACCTCGCCCGGCGCACCGCCGACGAGGTCTTCATCCCCTTCACCATCGGAGGAGGCATCCGCTCGGAGGCCGATGCCCAAGCCGTCCTGGACGCGGGGGCCGACAAGGTCGCGGTCAACTCGGCCGCCGTCGCGCGCCCGGAGCTGATCAGCGAGCTGGGCGACGTGTTCGGGGCCCAATGCGTGGTGTTGGCCATCGACGCGAAGAGGGTGTTTCGCCGTCCGGTCGCCGGAACCGGCGACCTCCCGGCGACGTCACCTCCGTCATGGGAGGTCTACGTCGCCGGCGGGCGCACGCCCACCGGCCGGGACGCGGTGGCGTGGGCGCGCGAGGGCGTCGAGCGCGGCGCGGGCGAGATCATGCTGACGAGCATGGACCGCGACGGCACCAGCGACGGCTACGACCTCGAGCTGACCACGGCGGTCAGCGAGGCCGTCGGCGTGCCGGTGATCGCCTCCGGCGGTGCGGGCACGCTCGACCACCTCGCCGAGGGGCTGCGTGCGGGCGCCGACGCCGCGCTGGCCGCCTCCATCTTCCACTTCCGCACCTACTCGGTGGCGGAGGTCAAGGCGGCGCTGGCCGAGGCGGGGATCGCGGTGCGCCGCTAGCAGAGGCGGGGAGCGGGTGGCGGAGCGCGCGGAGCCGGGTCCCGCCGCGCGAGGTCACCGCCGGAGGCGGCCCCCAGGTCGCGAAAGCGACCGTCCTCCTAGTCGCGCCCCACGTGCACGTGGCAGTGCCCGTGTACGTAGGACACGATGTCGCCGCGGACGTCGTAGGTGTGGCGGTGGTCGTGGCAGTGGCGCCCCTCGCGGTCGTTGGAGTGCCGGTGGCCATGGGGCGCGGTGCGGTACTTCTCGCGACGCCTGCCCTGGGCGCGTTCGGCGGCCCGCTCGCGCTCGGCGCGACGGTCGATGCGCCGCTGCGCGGTCTCGCCGCTGAAGTCCATGCCCTGGGGATCGAACGCGGTGAGCGTCGAGTAGCCCACCACGTAGATCCGCCGCCCGTCGGAGATGGCGGGGTTGAAGGCGCCACGGTTGCTGGTCCACACCGTCTGGCCGGTGTTGACCCCCAACGCCCAGGTCTTGGTCTGCTCGAGCTCCGAGACGAAGACCAGATCGCCGATCACCGTGGCAGCGCCCGAGATGCGGTCGCCCAGGGCGCGCGACCAGCGCGTGGCGCCCGAGCGGGCGTCCAGCGCATAGAAGCGCCCGTCGTAGGAGCCGACGTAGACGGTGGGGGCGCCGCCCTCGGGGGTGGTGACCGCCGGCGAGGCGTACACGAAGTCGCCGGTGCGCCTGCGCCACGCCAGCTTGCCGTCGCGCGCCGAGAGGGAGTACACCGCCCCGTCGGTGCCGCCGAGGTAGACCCGCCCGTAGGCCACCGCGGGGCTCGAGTAGAAGTTGGCCGCGCCCTCGGGGGCCACGCTCCACACCCGCCGGCCGCGGTCGCGGCTGATGGCGTGCACCTGCCCGCCGTAGGTCGCCAGGAACAGCGTGCCGTCGCTGAGGGCCAGGGCGCCCTTCACCGGGCCCGGGGCGCGGTAGCGCCAGACCGTCGAGCCGTCGCCGGCCCTCAGGCGGTAGACCGTGCCGTCCTCGGTGCCGAAGAACAGGCTGCCGTCGTCCAGGAGGGGGGAGGACTCGGCGCGGCTGGGCAGCCTGTGCGACCAGCGGGTGCGCCCGTCGGCGGCGTCCACGGCGGCGACGCGGCCCGCCTCCACTCCCTTGTCGCGCGAGAGCAGCACCACGTAGACGGTGCCGTGGCTGCAGGCCGGTGAGGCGGCGGCCAGATAGCCCAGGTTGCGCTTCCAGCGCACCTCGCCGGTGGTGCGGGAGATGGCATACAGCGCGCCGCTGTTGTCGAGCAGGAAGAGCGAGCGCCCGCACAGCACGGGGGTGAACTCCAGTAGCGAGCGCGCCTTGACCGACCACGCCCGCTTGAAGGGCGGGCGCATCTGGCCGCGGATCGCCAGCGCGTGCGTGCGCGCCTTGGTGAAGCCGTACAACGGCCACTCGAACGCGTCGTCGGCGGGATGACGGCCGGGCTCGCCCTCTCCGGACGGCGCGGCGGGGACGGTCTCCTGAGGTTGCGTGGCGGTGAACTCCACGCTGGGATCGAAGGCGTCCCCGGGCTTGCGCAGCGCCGCGGTCGCCGCCCCGGCGACGAGGGCCAGCAGCGCGACGGCGAGGAGCGCCAACCGCTGCCACCGCGGTCGACGGCGGTCGGGGCCGGACATCGCAGCCATGGTAGAGGCGGGCTTCGCCACACTGCGACGGGTGTCCTCCCTGGCCGACCCCTCGGAGCTCCCCGCGCGCCTGCAGGTGCTACCGGCCGGCGCGGCCCTCCTGCGCGCGCTGGGGGACCACCCCGGCGTGCACCTGGTGGGCGGCGCGGTACGCGACCTCCTGCTGGGCCGCGAGCCGCGCGAGCTGGACGTCGTGGTGGAGGGCGACGCGACCGCGCTGGCCCTCGAGGTCGACCCCGAAGCGGTCGTCCACGAGCGCTTCGGCACGGCGAGCGCCCGACTGGACGGCCACGCCGTCGACCTGGCCACCGCAAGGCGCGAACGCTACCCCGAGCCCGGCGCGCTGCCCGAGGTCGAGCCCGCGAGCCTCGAGGAGGACCTCCTGCGCCGCGACGTCGCCATCAACGCGCTGGCCGTCGGGCTGTCCGACGGCAGGCTGCGCCAGGCGCCGGGCGCCCTCGCGGACCTGGCCGCGGGCCGCCTGCGCGTGCTGCACGACGCGTCGTTCTCAGACGACCCGACCAGGCTGCACCGCGTCGCGCGCTACGCCGCCCGGCTGGGCTTCGAGCTGGAGGAGCACACCACCGCGCTGGCGGCCGCCGCTGTGCGCGGCGGCGCGCTGACGACCGTCAGCGGCCCGCGCATCGGCGCCGAGCTTCGCCTCGCGGCGGGAGAGCCCGAGCCGCTCGCAGCGCTGGGCTGGATGGAGCGCCTCGGGCTGCTCCGCGCCCCGGCCTCCGCCCCCGACGCCATCCGTGCGGCGCGCTCGCTGCTGGGCCGGGAGGGCCGCCCCGGTCTCCTGGTGCTCGGCGGATGGGGGGTGGACGGCGAGCAGCTCGGGTTCACGGCGGCGGAGCGAGCGGTGCTCGGTCGGCTGGTCGATGCCGCAGAGATCGCTGCCGCGGCGCTCGGCGCGGACCGTCCGTCGCAGGTGCACGCCGTGCTGGGCGGGGAGCCCGTGGAGGCGGTGGCGCTGGCCGGCGCGCTGGGCGCCGGAGAGCCGGCGCGCCTGTACCTCGACGAGCTACGCCACGTCCGCCTATCGATCACCGGCGACGACCTGCTCGCCGCCGGCATCGCCTCCGGGCCCGACGTCGGCCGGCGCCTGCGCACCGCGCTCGCCGCCCGCCTCGACGCAAGGATCCCCCCCGGGCGTGAGCCCGAGCTCGCTGCGGCCCTCAGTGCGTGAGAGCGGGGCGGGTTTCGGTCGCTATGCGGACCAGAAGCCGCCCAGCTCGAGCGAGAGCGAAACGGCGGCTTCCGAGTTGCCGGCCGCGACGGCGCCTAGGCTCCCGCCCATGCCTCCCTCGGTGCCCGCGCCGACCTTGCCGCGGCCGTTCAGATGGTACGACGGCCACATCGCCGCCGACCTCGAGGACGGCCACGTCCTGTTCACCACCCGCCACGGCGGCGTCTCCAGCGGTCCCTACGCCTCTCTCAACCTCGGCACGAACACCGACGACGACCCCGGGCGCATCGCCGAGAACCGCACGAGGCTGGAGATGACGGTCGGCGCCGGCCTCGCGTTCGGCCGCCAGGTGCACGAGGCGCGCGTACACCGTGCCACCCGGCCCGGCCACGGCGGCGACGCCGATGGCCAGGCCACCACCGCTCCCCGCGTCGGCTGCACCGTGCTCACCGCCGACTGCCTGCCCGTCGCCCTCGTCGTCCCCGGCAGCGTCGCGATGCTCCACGCCGGCTGGCGCGGCCTCGCGGCCGGGGTGCTCGAAAACGGCGTGGACGCCCTGAGCGGGCACGGCAACATCACCGCCCTCATCGGCCCGGGCGCGCACCGCTGCTGCTACGAGGTCGGCGACGAGGTGCGCACCGCCTTCGCCGGCGAGCATTCCGACGTCCACGAGGGAGCCAACCTGGACCTGCCCCTCATCGCCGAGCGCCGCCTGCGCGCCCAGGGCGTCCGGGAGGTTCATCGCACCGGCCTGTGCACGATGTGCGACACCGGGCTGTTCTTCTCCCACCGCCGCGATGGCGGCGTCACCGGCCGGCAGGCGGGCGTGGCATGGCGTCGGCGCCCCTGATCTCTCAGGCGCTCGACGAGGTCCGCGAGCGCATCGCCGACGATCGGGTCGAGATCCTCATCGCCACCAAGTACTTGCCCGTCGAGGGCCTGGCGACCCTGCACGAGGCCGGCGTCACCCTGATCGGCGAGAACCGCGCCCAGGACCTCCAGGTCAAGCACGCCGCGCACGGCGAGCGCTTCGTCTTCGACTTCATCGGCCACCTGCAGAGCCGCAAGGTCCGCCAGATCGTCCCGCTGGTGCGCCGCATCCACTCGCTGGCCTCCGACTCGGCTGCCGAACAGCTCGCCCGCCACGGCCGCCCCGACCTCGAGGTCCTCGTCGAGGTCAACGTCGCCGGCCAGGAGGGCAAGTCCGGCCTCGCGCCCGAGGAGCTCGACGCCTTCGTGGATCGGCTGCGCGCCGGCGGCGGCTGCACCCCCGTGGGCCTCATGACCATGCCCCCGCAGGCCGACGATTCCGAGCACAGCCGCCGCTGGTTCGCCGCCCTGCGCGAGCTGGCCGCCGCGCGTGACCTCCCCCACCTCTCGATGGGCACCAGCCAGGACTTCGAGGTGGCCGCCCAGGAGGGCGCCACGATCGTGCGGATCGGGAGCAGGATTCTGTCCCCCCGCGGCTAATCTCCCCTCGAGATGGCCCTCAAGGACAACTGGCACCGTGCCCTGGTCTACTTCGGCCTGGCCGAGGACCGTGAGCCGTCCACCGACGAGGAGGAGGCCTACCAGCCCGAGGCCGAGCTGGAGGATCGCTACCGCGAACGGCCCAACGTCCGGCGGATGCCCAACCGCCGGCGCGGCAGCGACTTCGATGAGATCTTCGCCGACGACGACGCCCCCTCCTCGCGTACGGCGCAGCTGCGCCCGGTGCAGGGGGGCCGCAACGGAAGGGACGTGCGCGTGCATCTGGTGGTTCCCAAGTCCTTCAACGACGCCCAGCAGGTCGCCGACCGCTTCAAGGACACCGTCCCCGTGATCCTCAACTTGCAGGGCGCCGACACCGACCTGTCCAAGCGTCTCATCGACTTCGCCAGTGGCCTGACCTACGCCCTGGACGGCGGGATGCAGCGCATCGCCGACAAGGTCTTCATGCTCACCCCGCGCAACGTCGAGATCTCGGCCGAAGAGCGCGCCCGCCTCATCGAGAAGGGCTTCTTCAACCAGTCCTGAGGGCTGGTTCCTAGACTCCTTGCCGATGCGGCTGGGGCTGATCGGCTCAGGGAACATGGCTCGTGCCATGGCGCGCGGCTGGGGCGACCCGGTGCTGTGCACGGACGTGCTGCCCGCGCGCGCGCGGGCGCTGGCCGCCGAGGTCGGCGGCGAGGCCGTGGAGACCAACGGGCAACTGGCCGAGCAGGCCGAAGCGGTGGTGCTGTGCCACAAGCCCGCGCAACTCGAGGCGGTGGCCGCGGAGGTGGCCGGCCGCGCCCGGGGGGTGGTCTCCATCCTGGGCGGCGTCCCGCTGGAGGCCGTCAAGCACGCCTACCCCGACATCCCCGCGGTGCGGATGCTGCCCAGCACGCCGGTGGAGGTCAACCGCGGCGTGTGCCTGCACGCGCGCGACGGCGAGGAGGACGAGGCCTTCACGCGCGCGGTGATCGAGCGCTTCGACCGTCTCGGGCCCGTGGTCACCCTCGACGAGGAGCAGCTCGACACCGCGATGGGCCTGATGAGCAACGCGCCCGCCTACTACGCGCTGGTGGCCGAGGCCCAGGTCGACGCGGGCGTGCGCCGCGGCCTGCCCGCCGACCTGGCCGCCGAGCTCGTGGTCGGCACCATGGGCGGCAGCGCGGAGCTCATCCGCCGCCGCGGGATGGATACTCTGGCCGTGCGCCGCGAGGTCACCTCACCGGGCGGGTCGACCGCCCGCGGGCTGGCCGCGCTGGAGCGCCACGGGGTTCGCACCGCCTTCGACGCCGCGCTGGCGGGCGTGCTGGGGGAACAGGCCTAGATGGTCCTCAACGCGATCGCCGACTTCGTCGCCGCGCTGGTGCTCGTCTACACGATCCTGATCTTCGCCTACATCGTCTCTTCGCTGGTGTTCGCCGTCGGCGCGCGCGTGCCCTACTCGCGCGTGTCGGACGCGGTGCTCACCTTCCTGCGCCAGGTGTGCGAGCCCTACCTTCGCCTCTTCCGGCGCTTCATCCCGCCCCTGGGGCCGCTCGACCTCAGCCCCATCGTGGCGATCTTCACGCTGCAGATCGTCGGCGGCCTGCTGGTCCGGCTCCTGCGCTCGCTGGCCTAGATGATTTTCCGGGCAGCCTGGGCCCGCGCCGGGGTGGTCCTGGTGGGCGTGGTCGCGCTCGACCAGGTGGTCAAGGCGCTGGTCACCGGCGCGCTCGCGCCCGGCGAGCGCCGCGCGCTGCTTCCCTTCGTGGACCTGGTCAACACCCGCAACACCGGGGTGGCCTTCGGCCTGCTGGAAGGGCGCGAGGTGATCGTCGGCGCGGTCGTCGCGCTGGCCGTGGCCGCGCTGGTGGCCTACTTCGCGCGCCACGAGGCCACGCCCGGCCTGTGGCTGCCGGTGGGCATGCTGCTGGGCGGGGCGCTGGGCAACGTGATCGACCGCATCCGTCTCGGCGCCGTGGTCGACTTCCTCAAGCTCCCGGCCTGGCCGGCCTTCAACGTGGCCGACAGCGCCATCACGGTGGGCATCGTGGCCCTCTTCGTGGTGGTCGAACGCCACGACCGCCGGCGCGCACGGGAGGAGAAGGCGGCCGCCGGTGGAGCTGCCGGTTCCGCCTGAGGCCGCCGGGCAGCGCCTCGACGCGTTCCTGGCCGGCCCGCTGGGCTCGCGCTCGCGCGCGCAGCGGCTCATCGACGCCGGCCACGTGCTCGTGGACGGCACCGCTCGCCCCAAGCGCCATGCGCTGGCCGGCGGCGAGCGCGTGACCGTCGACGAGCCGGCCGACCCCGTGGGTGCCGACCCTCAGACCGACGCCTCCTTCGCCCTGGCCTACGAGGACGAGCACCTGCTGGTCGTCGACAAGCCCGCGGGCGTGGTCGTCCACCCGGCCCGCGGCCACGCCAGCGGCACCCTGGCCCAGGCGCTCGTGCCGCGGGGCGTCGCGGGGGGCGACGACGCGCGGCGCGCGGGCATCGTGCATCGCCTGGACCGCGACACCTCCGGGCTGCTGGTCGTTGCACGCTCCGAGGAGGCCCACCGCGCGCTGAAGACCCAGCTGAGCGCCCGGAACATCGAGCGCCGCTATCTGGCGTTGGTCGACGGGCGCCCGCCCGCGCGCACCGGCACCGTCGACGCGCCGATCGGCCGCGACCGCCGCCACCGCACCCGGATGTCGACCGATACCGACCAGCCGCGCGCCGCGGTCACCCACTTCGTGCTCGAGGAGGCCCTGCCCACCACGAGCCTCCTCGCCGTACGTCTGGAGACCGGACGCACCCACCAGATCCGCGTGCACCTGCAGGCCATCGGCCACCCCGTGTGCGGCGACCTCGAGTACGGGCGTGCGGGCGCCTTCGGCCTGGAGCGCCAGTTCCTGCACGCCGCCCGCCTGGCCTTCGCCCACCCCGTGACCGGCGCCCCGGTCGCGGTGGAGTCCTCGCTGCCCGAGGACCTGCGGGCCGCGCTGGAGCGCGCGCGGCGCGTAGACTGAGGGTTCATCAGTCCCCGACCCGTCCGGAGCACCGGGCGCGGCGCTGCCCGCCGGCCACCACGGCCGCCGGGTCCCGCGACCACCGGACGGCCCAACCGCACAAGCAACCAAGGGAGCAGCACCATGGCCGAGGTCGGCATCAGGGAGCTGCTGGAGGCCGGCGTCCACTTCGGCCACCAGACGCGCCGCTGGAACCCCAAGATGCGCCGCTTCATCCACGGCGAGGCGGCCGGCATCTACCTCATCGACCTGCTCAAGACGCAGGCCCTTCTCAAGGAGGCGCGCGAGTTCGCCTCCGCCCTGGCCCACCGGGGCGGCACTGTCCTGTTCGTGGGCACCAAGAAGCAGGCGCGCGACGCCGTCAAGGACGTTGCCGAGGACGCGGGCATGCCCTACGTCAACCATCGCTGGCTGGGCGGTCTGCTGACCAACTACCAGACCATGAGCGCGCGCATCAAGCGCCTGCACGACCTCGAGCGCTACGAGACCGAGGGCCAGCTCGGGCTGCTGCCCACGCGCGAGCGCCTGAGCGCTCGGGCCGACCTGGCCAAGCTGCAGGCGAACCTGGGCGGCGTGAAGAACATGCAGCGCGTCCCCGACGCCATGTTCGTCGTGGACCTCAAGACCGAGGTCATCGCCGTCCGCGAGGCCCAGCGCCTGCGCATTCCGATCATCGGGCTGGTCGACACCAACTGTGACCCCGATGGCATCGACTACGTCGTGCCCGGCAACGACGACGCCATCCGCTCCTGCGCGGTGATCACCGCCGCGATCGGGGATGTCGTCGGCCAGGGCCAGCGCCTCTTTCGCGAGGAGGAGGAACGCGCCCGCCGTGAGGCCGAGGAGCAGGCCCGTCGGGAGGCCGAGGAGCGCGCGCGCCGCGAGGCCGAGGAGGAGGCCGCCCGCGAGGAGGCGGCCCGCGAGGAGGAGCGCGCGCGGCAGCGCGCGCTGGTCACCGCCGAGGGCGGCGGGGATCGCCAGGTAGCCGAGGCCGAGGTCGCCCAGGCCGTCCAGGAGGGCGGGCGCCCCCACCCCGACCCGCACGTCGCTCCCAAGGCCAACGCGCCCGAGGCCCAGCGCACCCGCAAGTCGGGCGAGGAGGGCCCGCCCTCGCCCCAGGCCGCGCCGGTGGCCGAAGCCGAGTCCAAGACCCCCGATCCCGCCTCTGCCGTGGAGACCGCGCCCATCACCGAGCCGGCCGCCGCGGGCACGGTGGAGGGTCGCGAGACCGCGGCCGAGACCCAGGCCTCCCCCAAGCGCCGCGCCCCCGTCGCCGAGACCGAGGCGCCCCAGGCCTCGCCCGGCGGGGAGGACCACCCCGACGACGCCCCCGCAGGCGACCCCGTGGCCCCGGCCGAGGAGGTCTCGGCGCCTGCCGCCGGCACCACCGAGAACCCCGAGAGCAGCGAGGAGACGCAGTCGTGAGCACCGTCACCGCCAACGACGTCAAGGCCCTGCGCGAGCGCACCGCCGCAGGCATGATGGACTGCAAGAAGGCTCTGCAGGAGACGGGCGGAGACATGGACGCCGCCGCCGAGTGGCTGCGTGTCAAGGGGCTGAGCGGCGCGGCCAAGCTGGCGGGCCGTGCGGCCACCGAGGGCACCGTCCAGGCCTACATCCACGCCAACGGCAAGATCGGGGTGCTCGTCGAGGTCGACTGCAACACGGACTTCGTCGCGCGCAACGACGACTTCGTGGCCTTTGCGCGCGACGTCGCGCTGCACGTGGCCGCCATGCCCCAGACACGCTACGTCACCGAGGGGGAGGTGCCCGGCGAGGAGCGCGACGCCGAGCTGCGCGTCTATGAGCAGCAAGCCGCCGACAAGCCCGAGCACGTGCGCCCGCGCATCGCCGAGGGCAAGCTGGGCAAGTGGCTGGAGGACGTCGTGCTGCTCCACCAGCCCCACGTCAACGCCGACAAGCACGAGGGCAAGACCATCGAGGCGCTGCGCGCGGAGCTGTCGGCCAAGACCGGCGAGAACGTCGTGATCCGCCGCTTCGCGCGCTTCCAGGTCGGGGCGTAGGAGCACGTGTCGCTTTCGCGACCTGGGGGCCCGCCTCCCACGGCTCGCTTCGCTCGCCGCCATATGGCCGCCTCCGACACCCCTTCGCCCGACGCCGTCTTCGGTCGCGTCCTCCTCAAGCTGTCGGGGGAGGCGCTGATGGGCGACTTGGAATACGGGACCGACCCTGCGCGCGTGCAGGCCATCGCCGCCCAGGTGGCGGGAGTGCGCGCACGCGGGGTCGAGATCGCCGTGGTGGTCGGCGCGGGGAACATCTACCGCGGCCTCAAGGGCGCGGCCTCGGGAATGGACCGCGCCACCGCCGACTACATGGGGATGCTGGCCACCGTGCTCAACGCGCTGGCCCTCCAGGACGCGCTGGAGAAGCAGGGCGCCGACACGCGTGTGCAGAGCGCGATCACCATCTCCGAGGTGGCCGAGCCCTACATCCGCCGGCGCGCCATGCGCCACCTGGAGAAGGGGCGCATCGTAATCTTCGCCGCCGGCACCGGCAATCCGTTCTTCACCACCGACACCGCGGCGGCGCTGCGCGCGGTGGAGGTGCACGCCGAGGCCATCCTGATGGCCAAGAACGGTGTGGAGGGCGTCTTCTCGGCCGATCCGCGCCTGGACCCCGACGCGCAGTTCATCGAGGAGATCACCCACCTGGAGGCGCTCTCGCGCCAGCTCAAGGTGATGGACTCCACGGCGCTGACCCTGTGCATGGAGAACGGGCTGCCGCTGTACGTCTTCAACATGGACGACGAGCGCAACATCGAGCGGCTAGTGTGCGGCGAGAAGGTGGGGACCGTGGTGGCCACATGAGCGAGATGACCGACGCCCTCCTCGACGACGCCCGCGAGCGCATGGGCAAGTCGGTGGACTCCACCGCGCAGGAGTTCGGCTCCGTGCGCACCGGACGGGCCAGTCCCCAGCTGCTGGACCGCGTCAGCGTGGACTACTACGGAGCGCAGACGCCGCTGCGCCAGCTGGCCACGATCAACGCCCCCGAGGCGCGCATGCTCACCGTCCAGCCCTACGACAGGTCCTCGATGAAGGCCATCGAGAAGGGCATCATCGAGGCCCAGCTCGGCCTCACGCCCAACAACGACGGCCAGATCATCCGCCTGGTCATCCCGGAGATGACCGAGGAGCGCCGGCGCGAGATGGTCAAGGTCGCTCGCGGGATCGCCGAGGAGGGCCGCGTGGCCATCCGCAACATCCGCCGCGACTGCATGCACGACCTGCGCGAGCTCAAGGAGAGCGGCGAGACGGGGGCCGACGACGAGCACCGCGCCGAGGCCGAGCTCCAGCGGCTGACCGACGAGAAGGTCACCCAGCTCGACGGGCTGCTCAAGGGCAAGGAAGAAGAGATCCTCGAGGTGTGAGCGCACGCCACGTCGCGATCATCACCGACGGCAACGGTCGGTGGGCGCAGGCGCGCGGCCTGTCGGTGGCCGAAGGCCATCGAGCGGGCGCCGACACGGTGAAGGCCCGGCTGCGCGACGCGGTGGACCTGGGCGTGCGCGAGCTGACCGTCTACTCCTTCTCCACCGAGAACTGGTCGCGCTCGCCCGAGGAGGTGGCCGCCCTGATGGGCATGTTCTCCGAACGCATCCTGGGCGAGACCCCCGAGCTGCACGAGGAGGGGGTGCGCATGCGCTTCGTGGGCCGGCGCGAGGGCGTGCGTCCCGAGCTGGTCGAGCAGATGACCTGGGCCGAGGAGCACACCGCGGCCAACGAGCAGATCACCCTGTTCGTGGCCTTCAACTACGGCGGGCGGGCGGAGATCGTCGACGCGGCCGCGCGCTATGAGGGCGGGGGGGAGGAGGCCTTCGCGCGCCTGCTCTACGCGCCCGAGATGCACGACCCGGACATCATCATCCGCACCAGCGGCGAGCGGCGGCTGAGCAACTACCTGCTGTGGCAGTCGGCCTACTCCGAGCTGGTCTTCCGCGACGAGCTGTGGCCCGACTTCGGCCGCGAGGCCTTCGAGCAGAGCCTGGCCGAGTTCGAGGCGCGCCGCCGGCGCTTCGGCGGGCGCTGATGGCCGTCGCGCCCCCGCCCCCGCGTTCCGGACCGCCGCCCGCTCGCCGGGGGGGTGGGCCGGGTTCGCGCCGCGATCGCTCGGACCTCGGGCCGCGGATCCTCGCGGCCATCCCGGCGATCATCTTCGCGATCGTGATCGTCGCGTGGGGCGGCGGGGTCTTCCTGGCCGGCGTGGTCGCACTGGGCCTGGTGTGCCTGCACGAGCTGTACACGATGGCCGCCGAGCTCGAGCCCGTGCGCCTGGGCGGCTTCCTCGGGCTCATCGGGCTGGGCTGCGCGGCCTTCTTCGGCGACGGGACGCTCGTGCTGCTGGCTCTGGTGGCCACGATCCCCGTCGTGTTCGCCGTCGGCCTGGTGCAGGCGCGCCCGCCCGGGATGGCCGGCACCGCGGTCACCCTGCTGGGCCTCACGTGGGTGGGGCTGGCCATCGCCCACGCGGTGCTGCTGCGTGAGCTCGAGCACGGTGGCGGTGTCGTCGTCTCGATCCTCGTGGGCACCTTCGCCGGGGACACCGGCGCCTACCTGGGCGGTCGCACCTTCGGGCGCACCCTGCTCGCGCCCTCGATCTCGCCCAACAAGACCCGTGAGGGCCTGGTCGTCGGCATGGTCACCGCGGTCGTCTTCGTGTGGCTGGCCGGTCTCTACCAGGACTGGATGAGCGGCACGCAGGCGCTGCTGCTGGGCCTCGCCGTCGCGGCTGCCGCGCCCGTGGGCGACCTCTTCGAGAGCTGGGTCAAGCGCGACCTGGGCGCCAAGGACACCGGCCGGCTGTTCGGCGCTCACGGCGGCGCGCTGGACCGCCTCGACGCCGCGTTCTTCACCCTCGTGGTGGGCTACTACGTGTGGTCGGCGATGCTGTGAGGTACAGCGGGTTGGACACGATCCACGCGTCCGGCCACCCGGGGGCGGTAGTCGTGGGCGTCGAGGCCGCCGAGTGCGGGGACGCGCCGGTGCGCGCACAATGCGTCCCAGGCGGCGAGGTGCTCGCCCGGCGGGCCGGTGATCGCCCGGGCGGGGTCGCGCAAGGAAGCGGATCGCCTCGCGCGGGGTGCGCCAGCGCTCCCCCTCGTCGGTCTGCAGCGACCACAGCTCGACGCCCACCGCCTCGGTCTCGAGCTCGCGCCACGGATGGGGGCGCCCGATGCGCCGCGACATCCGCGAGCCCTTGGAGAAGGGATGGGCGGCGAACACCGTCCCGCCCGCCGCCTGGGCCGCGGCGATGATCTCCGCCTCCGAGCGCCCACGGTGGCCGACCTCCTGCTCGGTGCCGAACACCAGCAGGTGGCCCCCGTCGGGGGAGACCTCGTGGCCGACGAGCACCAGCACCCCGTCGCGCCACCCTTCGTGGCCCTGGCGCCGGGCCTCCAGGGTGTCGTGGTCGGTGAGCAACAGGACCTGCGCCCCGCTGCGCGCGGCGGTGCCGGCGAGCTCGGGCACGCCCGCCCCGCCGTCGGAGAACGTCGAGTGGACGTGGACGATGCAGCCGACGTCGTGGTAGGGCCGCGGTGAGGTGGTCCTGATCACCTTCTGCGTGGTGCTGGCCTTCGGCGGGGCGCTGTGGGAGGTCTATGAGTACATCTCCGACACGGTCCTGGGCACGGACCTGACCAAGGGCTACGCCGACGCCGTCGGCGACATGACCGCCACCGCGGGTGGCTCGGCGGCCGGCGGCCTGTGGCTGGTCGCCTGGGCCCACCGCCAGTGGGGGACCATCCGCAGCGCCCAGGTGGAGCCCCCGGTCGCCTCGTCCCCCACGGCCGGGACGGCGCGCGAGCCGTCCGGCCGGCCCTGACGCCTCGAGCGCAGGACCCGTCGCCGCCAGGCGAAGGTAGGCCGGTCGCCGCCAGCGCGAAGACACCGCCGAGCACGAGCGCGCGCGAGGCGAAGCGTGGCGCGGCTCACCTAGTACTTGCCGGAGATGAGGTCCCACGTCTCGCGCAGCCGCCGGCGCAGCACGCCCTCCTCGGCGTCGTCCGCGTCGACCTCGACGACGGGCGGATTGCCCTCGGGCGCGTGCAGGTGGCGGGCCTGGGCAGCCGACAGGGACAGGAAGGCCGCCCTCTCGTAGAGGTCGCCCACCGCGGGCGCGTCCACGAATCGCTCGCCCTCCTCGGTGTCGAGGATGAGCCCGTCGAAGATGTCGGCTCCCTCGTCGGCCAGCACGCGCTGGACGGTGCCCACCTGCTCGCCGTCGCAGCTGAACGTGGGGATGCCGGTCGGAAGCATCAGGTAGGAGATCGGCTCGCCGTGATCGGCCATGTCTCATCCATACCCGATCGGGGGCGCGGGGTACGCTGGCGCCCGTGCCCCGCCGCCTGCTCATCCTGGGGTCGACCGGCTCCATCGGGACCCAGGCGCTGGACCTCCTCACCCGCTCGGACGACTTGGAGCTCGTCGGTCTCAGCGCGCAGTCGTCCTGGGAGCCGCTGGTCGAGCAGGCGCGGCGCTTCGGCGTCGGGCGCATCGCGCTGGCCGACCCCGACGCCGCCGGGCGCGCCGCCGAGAAGTGGACCGAGGGCGAGGTGCTCGACGGGCCCGAGGGCCTGGTCGAGCTGGTGGTCGGCTCGGGCGCCGACCTGGTACTCAACGCGCTGGTGGGCTCGGCCGGCCTGGGCCCGACCGTGGCCACGCTGGGCGAGGGCATCGACCTCGCGCTGGCCAACAAGGAGTCGCTGGTGGTGGGCGGCGAGCTGGTCGTCCAGCTCGCGCAGGCCACCGGCGCGCAGATCCTCCCGGTGGACTCCGAGCACGCCGCCCTGCACCAGCTGCTGGCCGGCCGGCGCGCCGGCGAGGTCGACCGCCTGACGATCACCGCCTCGGGCGGCCCCTTCCGCGGGCACAAGCGCGCCGACCTGGAGGGCGTGACCGTCGACCAGGCCCTCGCCCATCCCACCTGGGCGATGGGCGGCAAGATCACCATCGACTCCGCCACGCTGATGAACAAGGGCCTGGAGATCATGGAGGCCCACCACCTCTTCGGCACGCCGTACGAGCGCATCGACGTCGTCGTGCACCCGCAGTCGATCGTCCACGGCCTGGCGGTGCTGGCCGACGGCGCGGCGCTGGCCCACCTGGGCCACCCCGACATGCGGGTGGCCATCTCCTACGCCCTGCACGAGGGCGAGAGCGTCGACGTGCCCACCCGCTCCCTGTCGCTGGCCGAGGTGGCGAGCCTGACCTTCGAGGAGGCCGACCACGACGCCTTTCCCTGCCTGCGACTGGCCCGCGAGGCCGGTGTCGCGGGCGGCACCGCTCCGTGCGTGCTCAACGCGGCCAACGAGGTGGCCGTGCACGCCTTCCTGGGCGGGCGGCTGGGCTTCCTGGGCATCCCGGCGGTCATCGAGGCCACGCTCGAGCGCCTGCCCGCCGGGCCGGTGCGCGCCTTCGAGTCGCTCATCGAGGCCGATCGCGAGGCCCGCGACGTGGCCGGGGAGCTGGCCCGCGAGCTGGCCGGGGTGGGCGCGCCGTGAGCTGGGTCCTGGCCTTCCTGGGCTTCGCGGCGCTGATCATCCTCCACGAGGCCGGCCACTTCGCCGCGGCCCGAGCGGTGGGCATGCGCGCGGAGCGCTTCTCGCTGTTCTTCGGCAAGCCCCTGGTCAGCTTCCGCCGCGGCGAGACCGAGTACGCGATCGGCCCGATCCCGCTGGGCGGCTACGTGAAGATCACCGGCATGAACCCCCACGAGGAGATCCCGCCGGAGGTCGCCCACCGCGCCTACTTCCGCCAGCCGCCGTGGAAGCGCATCGTGGTCATCCTGGCCGGCCCCGCCGTCAACCTCGTGCTCGCCTTCCTGATCCTGGCGGTCCTCTTCTGGGCCAACGGCGTGCCGCGGCCTTCGGTCAGCGTCGGGGCCGTGGAGCAGGGTGCTCCCGCGGCCGCGCAGTTGCAGCGCGACGACATCCTTTTGTCCGCTGAGGGCATTGCCCTGGACGCTCCCAACCTCACCGTCGAGCAGGCCGAGGCGCGCGTCCAACGACTCATCGGGGTCGTGGACAGCCGCCGATGCCCGGGCGGTCAAGAGGCCGGCTGTCGCGCCGCCATGCCCGTCACCCTCACCGTTCGTCAGCCCGGCGAGGCCGCGCGCCGCGTCGAGATCCTCCCGCGCTACGACGCCGAGCTTGACCGGATGCTGCTGGGCTTCTCCTTCGGGACGGCCCAGGCGCCCGCCGGGCCACTGGTCGCCTCCTCACAGAGCCTGCAGACGATGTGGCGGGTGACGACCGCCACCGTGGAAACGCTCGTCGGCCTCTTCTATTCGGCCGAGGCGCGTGACGAGGTGGGTGGCGTGGTGGGAGGCTACGAGGCGACGCGGCAGGCGCTCGAGCTGGACGTCGAGCTCGCCGTGCGCATCCTCGGCCTGATCTCCCTTTCGCTGGCCATCATCAACCTCGCGCCCTTCCTGCCCCTGGACGGCGGGCACGTCTTCTGGGCGCTGGCCGAGAAGGTCCGTGGCCGGCGCATCCCCTTCTGGGTCATGGAACGCGCTGGCTTCGTGGGCATCCTGCTCATCATCCCGCTGTTCGTGCTGGGCCTCACCAACGACCTGGAGCGGATCGTCTCCGGCGAGGGCTTCGGGGTGCGCTGAGGAGCGGAGCGTTCTGCCGGGGACTCGAGTCGGGCTGCAGCACTCCTCCCTTCTCCCAGTGGGCGAAATCCGCCTGAGATGAGCCATCGAGGTCAGCACCTGTGACCAAGCTGCCGAGCTCATCCTCCCTCTTTACCGCGAGCTCGTAGTGCGTCGCGGCCAAGTCCACCTCGCCGCCTTCTTCATACGACCGAGCCACGTCGTGATGGGCCATCGGCACCTGCAGCGGGTCATCGGCGTAGTCCCGCACGACCCGCAACAGCAGCTCCCTGCCCGCGTGCCGCCGCTCGGCATCGCCGGCGGTCACGAGGGACAGACCCTTTAACCGCAGGTACTGGGCGGCTCGACCGACGCGCACGGGCCAGACGGGCCTCGAAGTCATCCGGGTCCCATTCAGACGAGGACCACCAGTCCACGGCGGAAGCGTACTCAGCTCACGCAGCGGCGTCCGTCAGTTGGGCTGAGTCCGTCCGAAGACGGCCCTTCGGAGTCACTTCGACTCGTGTCTCGCCCTACCTGCCCGCGTCACCCGCCCGCCCGTTTGAAGCGGGACGGGTACCCACGCAGGAACCACGAAGAGGGCGACGGATGAGACCCTCAGAACCATACTGCGAGCCACACGGCGCTCAGCGCGAGCATGACGGCGAGGCCTACGACCACGCGCGTCAGACGCTTTCGCCGCCACAGGTGGTGGACGGCGAGGAGGAGTCCGCCGCAGGCAACCACCAAGAGGGCGCCAGATCCCAGCACCAGAGGCGTCGGGTCCGCTGGCCCGTCGATGCTCGTCGCGAAGACCATCGTGTAGAGGGCGGCCAGCGCGACGAGCAAAGACAAGAGGATGATGAGGGCGTAGCCCACGACTCCGCGGAATCCCAGGTGTAGCTTGCCCACGGGGCGACTGTACTCACTCGCGGCGCAACGGGCACGCGGTCTCGCGTCCCCTCCGGAGCTCATTCGTCGGGCGCGACCTGGTCAAGTGTCGGCGTGCGCGGCCGCGAGCACGATGAGCCGGCGCGCAGGGTCCGTAGCTTCCCGTCACTGTCATCGTCGGCATCGACCGGAAGGCGTGTTGGCGTCGGATCCGGTAGGTCCCCCGGTTGGGCGGCGGGTTGGCTCGTAGCTTCGTTGTCGGCCAGTGGTCTGGCCTGCATCGGTTGCCCGCCACCCTTGCGAGGATCGCCGTCGTGACTTGATAGGAGCGTGGCATCGCCCTCGGTGAGGTGTGTCCGCCGGCGGTCCGTTCGTCGGGGCAAACCGAACGAAGGGACGATGCGCATGATGGTGGTTAGACGCGGCCGAGCACGTCGCGCGCCACGTCGGGGTCCTCGCCGAAGCCGATCCGGGCGACCGTCGAGACGAGCTTGCCCAGCGTCTCGGGGCTCATCGCGGCGCGTGCGTAAACCTTCGGGAGAACGCCCTTGAGCGACGGGTTCCCCTTCTCGACGAGGTCGAGCGCGCGGTCGAGCTGGACGCCCAGGTCGGGCTGGGAGCCAAGCGCGAGCAGCGCGTCCCAGCGCGCCTCACGCGGCACCCCAGAAGACGTTCTCGGAGCGGTACTCGTCGCGGTCCTCGAGGATCTCCTCGCGCTCGGCCGCGTCCTCGGTGAACCACGCCGAGTCCGGGTCGCGGGTGAGGCGGTCGAGCTGCTTGTGACGCGCCGCGAAACCGTCGGAGACGTACTTGAGGAAGACCAGTCCGAGTGCGAGGTGCTTGTACTCGGCCGACTCGACGCTGCCGCGCAGCGCGTTGGCGGCGTCGAAGAGGACCTTCTCGGAGGGGATATCCCGGTTGTGGGTCATGCGGCGGACAGTCGTCGGACCTCACGGATGAACTTCGCCATCGATGGTGATCTGCTCACGGCCACGTCGACGTCAATGGTGGCGAACAAGGCTGGCATGTCGTCCGTGGCCACGTAGCCACGTGCGCCGGTCATGCATTCGGTGAGAGCGCCCTTGGCGTCCCGGACCGATTCGACGTCGGGCGGTGGCTGCGCATCCGAACGGATCCCACGCACCCCCGTACGGACTCGATGGCGGCGAGGATCCAAGCCTCGATCTCGATGGTGGGCAAGACGACGCCCACTCGGAGTCCGGCTGCGGCGTGGCCGCGCTCAACGAGGGCCGGTGCGAGTTCTGCCGCGCAGTCGTCGTCGGCGTCCAAGACGATCAGCACCGCTGTCGCCCCGGACCTGGAGCGCACCGCCTGTCCGACTGAACGCTCGAGCTCCCCTTCGCGCACGACCTTGCTGCGCTTGACCCTGAAGGGCCGTGCGATCTCCGTCACAGAGCTGTCCACGACGCGTCGAAGGAGCACGCCCAGCGCGCGCTCTTCCGACTGTCCCTCGACCACGGGTACAAGGACGGCCACGAATGACGCTCAGCCGGCGGCGAGCGGCGTCTGAACCGGCCCGAACAGCCGGAGTTGCTCGGCTGACTGCTCGGCGGCGGTCGCGTCGCCCTCCAACTCTCCAGCGCGAAGCAGTTCACCCGTCGTGAACAAACGCTCGCGCACCGCTCGGCGCGAAGTGTCGGCAAGTGGTGCGATCACCGTCGCGTTACGTGGGTTGGTGACCACGCGAAGCTGATCATCCTCGATCTCCGGGAAGTCGAGCAGATCTGGGCTGTGGGTGGTCACCAGGATCTGTCGCAGCCGCGACGAGTCCCGCAGCACCTCGAGGATCTGCTCGGTCACCCCCGGATGGACCGTCGCCTCGGGCTCCTCGATGCCCAGGACCGTGGCGGGGCCCCGCTGGTAGGCGGCGACCAGCAGGCCCAGCATCCGCAACGTGCCATCTGAGACATTCAGGGAGTCGAAGGTCCACGGATGCTTCTGCCCCACGTCCTGGCGGAACTCGATCGTCTCGAATTGGCCGACCGATCGGTGACTGGCGCTTCGGATGCCCTCGACCGCGGCCGACAGCAGCGAGCAGATGCGCTCGTAGCGGTCCGTGTCCTCGTCCTCGATCCGCTTGAGGACAGCGGCGGTGTTGCTGCCGTCGGCCTTGAGGATGTCGCCGGCATCCGGTGGTTGGAGCTTGCGCATCTCACTGGGAACGATCGAGTAGAACCGCGTTCCCACCAGGAAGTCGAACAGCGGTCGAAACTCCGGTGTGGCCGACGCGGCGAACAGGGCGAGCCGATCGGAGGAGACCCGCGACCTGATCCCAGGGATCTCCTTGGTGAACTCGCCGTTGCGGACTTCGAACGAGAGCGCGTCCTCCATAAACGGCTTGAGATGGCAGCGCTCGCGCGCGACCGAGAAGCGCTCACCTTTCTCGGCGGCGATCTCGAAGGCATAGTCCGCGACGGAGCCGCCGGCCAGGTCGATGATGAGACGGATGCCGATATGCGTGGGGTGACCGCCCGATCTGCGCCTCACCGCTCCGATCCCGCCGCGGCTCTTGAAGGCGAGCTCGACCGAGTCGCCAAGGCACTCGCTCACGAAGGCCAGCGCGTCGATGAAGTTGCTCTTGCCGGCGCCGTTCGCGCCCACGAAGATTGTGAGTGGCTCGAGGTCGACGGTTGCCTGGCTGATGCTCTTGTAGTTGCGGATGTGCACACGGCGAAGCCGCGCGACGCCTTCCGATCCGTTGCCCTCGGCCAAGGGAAGCCTTTCGTCGCTCTCGACGTAGTATCGCGCCCATCTGGCACTGGCGTGGCCGACGTCAGGCGGATCCCCAATCGCCTCAATCCATGCCTCCGACGCCACGGGGAGGCCGCGGTGCCGGTGTGTTGCTAGACATCGCAGATTCAACGGCCTGTCGGAGTTTGTCTTGGGGTCCTACACGCGGCGAGGGTGTGGCTGCGGTCGACCTGCTGAGCGCCGAGACTTGGCCCACCAAGTCGAAGCGTTGGGTGAAGGAGCTCGATCGCTAGGAGACGTGCCCGCGCGTCACGTGCGCGGGGGAGGGACAGCCGAGGAGGAGCAGGGCGAGGCGCAGCTCCTCGCGCAGCAGCTCGAGCACGTGGCGGGCGCCGGCCTCGCCGGCGGCGGCCAGGCCCCACAGCGGGGGCCGGCCGATCAGCACGGCGCGGGCGCCCAGCGCAAGCGCGACGGCGACGTCGGTCCCGCGGCGCACCCCACCGTCGATCAGCACCTCGACGCGTCCGCCGACGGCGTCGACGACCTCGGGGAGCACGTCCAGCGAGGCCGCGACGCCGTCGAGCTGGCGCCCGCCGTGGTTGGAGACCACCACCGCGGCGGCGCCGTGGTCGCAGGCCAGGGCGGCGTCCTGCGCGGTCTGGATGCCCTTGACCACCACGGGCAGCGGCAGGTCGTCGGCGAGTTCCTCGAGGGCGCGCCAGCTCAGCGACGTGTCGACCAGGGAGAAGAACTCGGCCGGGGTCGGGCACGCACCGGCCCCCAGCGCAGCGCGCACCGCGGGCATGTCGACCTCCGGCGGCACGGCGAAGCCGCTGCGCAGGTCGCGCTCGCGCCGCCCGGCGCGGGGCGCGTCCACGGTGAGCACCACGGCGTCGAAGCCGTGCTCGACCGCCTCGTCGCACAGCGCGCGCGTGACCGCCGTGTCGCGGAAGGCGTAGAGCTGGAACCAGCGCGGGGCCGGCGGGGCGTGCCAGGCCACCTCCGCGGGGCGGGAGGTGGCCAGCGTGGAGAGGGTGAAGATCGTTCCGGCTGCGGCGGCCGCCCGCGCCATCCCGGGCTCGCCGTCGGGGTGGGCCAGGCGCTGCAGAGCGGTGGGAGCCACCAGGACCGGCAGGGAGATCTCGGCCCCCAGCACCGTGGTGGACGTCGAGACCTCGCTGACGTCCACCAGCACCCGCGGGCGCAGGTGTCGGCGCGCGAAGGCGTCCACGTTGTCGCGCAGCGTTCGCTCGTCCCCCGCGCCCCCGGCGTAGTAGTCCAGGACGCCCGGCTCCAGGCGCTCGGCCGCCAGCGCCTCGTAGTCGGCGAGGTTGATCGGCCCGGCGGTGGCAGCCTCGATGCGTTCGGCCATCCGGTGCCCACGCTACCGCCGGAGAGGGACGATCACGCCACTCCTTATCCTCGGGGCATGCCCTCAGCGCGACAAATCCAGGTCGGCGGCGTGCCCATCGGGGGCGGCGCCCCCGTGGCGGTCCAGACGATGACCAAGACCGAGACGGCCAACCTGGCGGCCACCATGGACCAGATCCGCAAGGTGGCCGACGCGGGCGCCGACATCGTGCGCGTCGCGGTGCCGCGCGAGAAGGACGTCGACGCGCTGCGCACCATCGTGCGTGAGTCGCCGATCCCCATCATCGCCGACATCCACTTCAACCACACGCTGGCGCTGAAGTCGATCGCGGCGGGCGCGCACTGCATCCGCCTCAATCCCGGCAACATCGGCGGCTCCGAGAAGGTCGGTCAGGTCGTCGACGCCGCGCGGGTGGCCGGCACCCCGATGCGCATCGGGGTCAACTCGGGCTCCCTGCCCAAGCACCTGCACGCGCTGGAGCGCGAGAACCCCGTGGAGGCCCTCGTGCGCGCCGCCGAGGAGTTCGTGGAACTGATGCACCGCCTCGACTTCCACGACTTCAAGGTCTCGATCAAGTCGACCAGCGTGCCCAACACCATCGCCTCCAACCGGCTGCTGTCCGAGCGCATCGACCATCCGCTCCACCTGGGCATCACCGAGGCGGGCACGAAGTGGTCGGGCTCGCTCAAGTCCGCCGTGGGGCTGGGTGCCCTGCTGGCCGATGGCATCGGCGACACCATGCGCATCAGCCTGTCGACCTTCCACGCCGAGGAGGAGGTCAAGGTAGCCTGGGAGATCCTCAAGGCGCTGAAGCTGCGAGAGCGCGGACCCGTGCTCATCGCGTGCCCGACGTGCGGGCGCCTGCAGTTCGACATGGACACGGTGGTGGCCGAGATCGAGGAGCGCCTGCGCGCCTACGAGGATCCCGTCGAGGTGGCGGTGCTGGGCTGCGCGGTCAACGGCATCGGAGAGGCCTCCCACGCCGACTTCGGCATCACCGGCGCCAAGGACGAGGGCCTGGTCTTCAGTCGCGGCAAGCCGCTGCGCAAGGTTCCCACCGAGCAGCTCGTGGAGGTCCTCTTCGAGGAGATCGACAAGTACGCCACGCGCAGGAAGGTCGTCGTCGACGACGCGGCCTCGGCGGCCGCGGGCGCGCAGTGGCTGGCCGAGATCGAGGCCGAGAACGCCGGCGAGATGACCCCCGAACGTCTGGCCGCTCTGGAGAAGGCGCAGGCCGAGCAGGCCGGCGGCGGAGAGGGTCTGCTGCACGCCGCCGGCGTCGAGGGCGCGGACGGCGACGCCGAGGCTGGGCGCCCGCGCCCGGCGGTGGACGAGGACGCCTCGCCCACGGTCGGCCGGCGCTTCACGCGAGCCTGAGCAGCTGGCGGCGCTGCCCGAGCTCCCGGTGGGCACCGGGCGAGATCGCACCCAGCACGTCAGCTCTCCAGGCGATCGAAGAGGAGCCCGGTTGCTTCGGCGAGCACGAGCTTGTCGACGACGTCGACGACGAGGTCCTGGGCGGACCAGTCCCATGGGCGGGTCAGTCCGAGCGCGGTATTGGCCACCACGTCGCCCACCCAGAAGGTCACGAATGCGCGCCCGACCGCCCGCTGGCCTCGCAGGCCGGTCCGGCGCGCGAGGAGCGCGTGGCCGGTGCCCCAGGTCGCGCCCACCCCGAAGTGGGCGACATAGTTGAGGACGCGGCGCTGCGTACCCTTGGGCTGGGCCCCGGTCAGCTTCTCCACGAGGCTGATCGGCGCATCGCTCTCATCGCGGCCGGTGAGCGGCATCTCCACGAATCGCTGGAATGCCGTCATCACCACGGTTCCGAGCAGGCCGGCGGCCACTCCGCGCCCCGCAGTTGTCGCCACCCGGCTGGGTTCCTTCAACGCCACCTCGGCCTCCTTCGGTCGGAAAGCAGGACGGCGAACGGTACCAACTAGTACCGTCGCGGGGTCGATGTCGCCTCGTCCGGCCCTCGGCGCGGGCGGAGGGGCGCCAGCGCCGCCTGCAGAGCGTCGTGCATCACCTCCGGGTCGCCCTCCACGGTGGAGACCAGATAGGCGCCCTGGATGCTCGCGAGCAGTGAGGCGGCCAGGTGCTCGGGCGGCGTGCCGCCTCGCAGCTCGTCTCGAGCGACGAGGCGGCGCAGGCCGGTGGCGAGGCTCGCCCGCCAGCCTTGGAGTTCCTCGGCGAGACGGCGTCGGAGCCCCTCGTCCTGGCCGGTCAGCTCCAGGGCGAGCGAGCCGACCGGGCAGCCGCCGACCAGCCCTGCCTCGCGGTGGCCGGCGAGGAGATCGTCGAAGTAGGCCTCGAGATCCTCCCACCGCTCGAGGCCCTCGAGCCGCTCGCGCTGCGGCCCGAGGTAGCGCACGAGCTGGTGGTCGACAACGGCAGCTGTCAGCTCCTCCTTGCTTGCGAAATACCGGTAGAGCTGCCCCTTCCCGGCACCGGCCGCGGCGAGCACTTCGTCGACGCTCGTCGCGGCCACCCCTTGGGCGTGAAACAGGCGCGCGGCGCTGAGGAGTATGCGCTCACGGGTCTCACGCCCCCTGGTCGTCGCCGGCTCGGACACCTACGACAGTCTGCCCCGCCGCCTGTGCCCGGTCGAGCATCCGCTGGCCGATCGCCATCCGAGGTAGGGAACGTCAGCCCCGCCCGCTGGTCTGCAGCCCGGTCCGTCCGGGCCCTCACAAAGGCGTGGCCCCGGCAGGTACCCGAGACTCCGGGCCCTCCTGCCGGGGCGGGCTGGTCCGCTGACGACCGTACCCGCTAGGACCTACAGCTAGGGCATCGGCCGGCTGAGGGAGGCGGCCTCGACGCCGATGTTGCCCGGCCCCAGCCCCACGGCGCGCCACTCGCCGGGGCCCGGGGAGGGACGCGAAGCGGTGAAGTAGCCCTTGGGGCTGTCGACGGCGACCACGTCGCCGACCGGCTGCCAGCCGGCCTGGGCGTTGGGGCGCCACTCCAGGCGCACGGCCGTCTTCACGCCGTTGGGCCGGTAGCGCACCTGGCCCCACACCGTCACGCTGTCGCCGGCGCGGCCGACCAGGAACGGGAACAGGTAGCCCTGGTAGGCGGGCTTGGCGTCGCCGTTGGCGAACAGCAGCCCCGACTGGTAGGTCTTCCAGAAGGCCTTGCTGCCCGGGGTGTGCTGGGGGGCCGGACCGGCGTCGTTGAGCAGGAACTGCGCCTGGCTGGCGATGCGGGGGTTGGTCCAGGCCAGGAACTCGCCCTGGTTGCTCCACAGCGCGCCGTCGTCCAGCGAGACGCCCTGGTGGGGATCGGGCGGGCTGCTCTCGAAGCCGAACTCCGTCATCCACAGCGGCAGGCCGGCGGGCACCTTGCCCTCGGTGGCCTGGCTGATGCCGTCCAGCAGCGCGCCCAGCTCGTTGATGTTGGCCATCGTGAACCAGTCCTCGTCGGGGTTGCCCGTCGTGGGGGAGACGTTCTTGGTGTAGGGGTGGTGGGAGAAGCCCGTCGCCCGCGTGGCGCCGAAGCGGTCGCAGTCACGCGCCCGCGCGCTGCGACCGCGCAGCTCGCGCAGGTTGGCGTTCACGCAGAACATCTCGCGCAGGAAGCGTCCGGGGGTGAGCGGCTCGTTGGCGGCCTTGCGGTCGTTGCCCTGCGGGGCGAGCTCGCCCAGCAGGATGCGGTCGCCTCCGTGGCCGGCTGCGCTCAGCGCGGAGCGGCCCTTGTGGTACAGCGTGCGGTACAGCTTGGCCGCCACCGGGATGCGCAGCCCCGTATCGGGGTCGTTGCCCCACTGGGGCGCCAGCCAGCCCGCCTGGTTGGGCTCGTTCCACAGTGTCCACGTCGAGACGCGCGGCAGCTTGGAGCGCCCCGCGTTCTCGTCGCGCAGGCGCCCCGTGTAGCGCTCGGCCACCGCGCGGACGAAGTCCCTGTAGTCCCCGGCGTCGGGCCGCCAGGCCTCTGCGTACTTGCGCAGCGAGCGCGGCGGGTTGGCGTGGGCCCAGCCCGGGCCGGGGCCGGTCACGTTGAAGAGCACGTCGATGTCCACCTCGCGCGCGAAGCGCACCAGGTCGTCGAACTTGTCCCAGTTGCCGGCGGGGTAGGTGTGGGAGTCGGCGGCCTCGAAGCGCCGGCGCTGGCGCCGGGCGGCGCGGCGCTCGCCCGCGCTGTTCAGGCGGCGGATCTCCGAGGGGCTGGGGTAGGCCCGGTCGGCGACGACTTTCCACAGGACGGTCACGCGGACCATGTCCACGCCCGCCCCCTTCATGGTGCGCAGCGTCTCCTGCATGCGCCCGGCGCCCTGGTAGAGCAGGCGGTCGTCGTCCTGCATCACGGACTGCTGGGTCGGGCTGGCGAGCGCGGCCGGGGCCATGACGGCGATCAGGCCCAGCGCGAGCACGGTGGAACGGACGGATCTGCGCAACGCGACTCCTGGAGATGGTGGCTCGGATGATGTGGGAGCGGGGGAGCTTCCGTACGCCCCTCCCTGCCGCTCACGCCAACACGGGAGGTTGCCAGATGTATCGGTCCATCATCGTCGCTTCTCGAGCGAGAGCGCGTCCGCGGCGAACGTAGGATGTGCGGTCCCGATGCGCCTGTCCCAGCTCCTCCTGCCCACCGAGCGTGAGCCGCCGGCCGACGCCGAGGCGCTCTCGCACAAGCTCATGGTCCGCGCTGGGCTGATCCGCCAGATGGGCGCGGGCCTGTGGTCGTGGCTGCCCGCCGGGTGGCGCACCCACGAGCGCATCGTGGCCATCGTGCGCGCGGAGATGGAGCGGGTGGGCGCCCAGGAGGTGCTCATGCCCGTCCTGCAGCCCGCCGACCCGTGGCGGCGCACGGGGCGCTACGACAGTGTGGGCGCGGAGCTGTTTCGCCTCAGCGACCGCCGTCAGGCCGATCTGGTGCTGGCCATGACCCATGAGGAGGCGATGACCTTCCACGTCGCCCAGGTCGTGCGCTCCTACCGCGAGCTGCCCTTCGTGCTGTACCAGTTCCAGACCAAGGAGCGCGACGAGCCCCGCCCGCGCGCGGGGGTCCTGCGCACGCGGGAGTTCGTGATGAAGGACGCCTACAGCTTCGATCGCGACCGTGAGGGCCTCGAGCGCAGCTACGCCGCCCAGCGCGATGCCTACGACGCCATCTTCGACCGCTGCGGCCTGCGCTGGTACCGCGTGGAGTCCGACGTGGGGATGATGGGTGGCTTCGGCGCGCACGAGTACATGGCGCCCTGCCCGGCCGGCGAGGACGAGGTGGCCCTCGCGCCCGGGTACGCGGCCAACGTCGAGGTGGCCAGCGCGCAACCGCGCCCGGTCGACCTCCCCGGGCCGCTGCCCGACGGGCCCGCGCTGGTCGACACCCCCGGCCACACGACCGTGGAGGAGGTCTCGCGCGCACTGGGCGTGCCCCCGGGCGGCCTCATCAAGGCCTACCCGGTGGTCACCGAGGGCCGTGGCCTGGTCATGGTCTGCCTGCGCGGTGACCATCGCGTGAACGACGTCAAGCTGACCCACGCGCTGGGGGAGACCTTCCGGCCCGCCCACGAGCACGAGATCGCCGACCGCCTCGGCCCGCCGGGCTTCATCGGCCCTGCGGGCGCCAACGTGCCGGTCCTGCTCGACGAGGCGGTGGGCGACGGCGGCTACGTATGCGGCGCCAACCAGCCCGACCGCCACCTGCGCGGCGTCGAGCCCGGGCGCGACTTCCCCTTCAGCCGCGGCGATCTGCGCCGGGTCGATGCGGGAGACACCGTCGACGGGCACCCCATCACGATCGAACCGTGCATCGAGGTGGGCCAGATCTTCAAGCTGGGCACCCGCTACTCCGACCCGCTGGGCGCCACCTACCTCGACGAGGCCGGGCGCGAGCAGGCCATCTGGATGGGCTCCTACGGGATCGGGCCCGCGCGCATCGCCGCCGCCGCCGTCGAGCAGCATGCCGACGAGCAGGGCATCGCCTGGCCGCGGGCCATCGCGCCCTACGACGTCGAGGTGATCGGCCTGGGCCGCCCCGGTTCGCGCGAGCGCGAGGCGGCCGAGCGCCTCTATCACCAGGTCCGCGCGGCCGGGCTGACCGCGCTGCTCGACGACCGCGACGCGGGTCCAGGGGAGAAGTTCGCCGACGCCGAACTGCTGGGCTGCCCTCTGCGCCTGACCGTGGGCAAGCGCAGTCTCGAGGCAGGGGCCGCCGAGGCGCAGGCGCGCCGGGGCCTGGCCGACCTGGAGCCGGTGCCGCTCGAAGGCGCCGAGGAGGCGGTGCGCGCGCGATGGGACGCGCTTCCCTAAAGGGCCGCGACGCCGAGCGCGCGGGCCTGCGCGCCGAGCGCCCCGCCGGCGCCTCCGGGCGCCCCACCGCGCGCGAGCGGGTGGAGGAGCGCGCCGAGCGCGCGCGGCTGACCTTTCGCCGGCTGGCGGGGCTGGACCGCTCAGGCCCCCCACCGCCCCAGACGCTCGCCGGCCAGCCCTGGAACCCGTGGACGCTGCCCAACGCGATCGGGTTCGTGCGTCTGGCCCTCATCCCGCTCTTCCTCGGGCTGGCCTTCTCGGCCGACGAAGGGGTGGGTGCGGCGCCCGCCGGCGTCTTCGCGGTCATCGCCTGGAGCGACTATCTCGACGGCATCGCCGCGCGCCTGACCGGCCAGTACAGCCGCCTGGGCGCCCTGCTGGACCCGCTGGTCGACCGCCTGCTGGTCGTGGCGGGCTTCGTGGTGTGCTGGAACTTCGAGCTGCTGCCCCGCTGGGCCATCGCGGCCCTGATGGCCCGTGAACTGCTCATGCTGGCGGGCGCGCGCTTCTGGCTGCGCCACGGACTGCACATCAAGATCAACTGGTTCGGCCGGCTGGCCGTGTGGCCCACCATGGCCGCCATCTTCAGCGCGCTGGTGGGGCTGCTGACGCTGGGCGAGATCTGCCTGTACCTGGGACTCGCGCTGTCGTGGACGGCCGCCGCCCTGTACGTGCGCGGAGGCGCCCGGCAACTGCGCGCGCGCAAAGCCTCAAGCTCAGGTTGAAGCTGCGGCGCGGGTGGAGTATGGTCGCGCCCCCCGCTCCCAGGAGACGCCTTTGATGGACACCTTTCCCGACCTCGGGTCCCTCTCCGACCAGGAGCTGAAGGACCTCATCCAGCAGCTCACCGACGAGGAGGTCGAGGTCTCCTACCGTCGACGCATCCTGCACGGCAAGATCGACATCCTGCGCGCGGAGCTGGTCAACCGCCTGCGCAAGAAGCACGAGACCGGTGAGGACGTGATCTCGGGCGCCGACGTCGAGCGCCTGACCGACATCCTGAGCGGCCGCGCGGGCGATCCGGACGCCCGCGACGAGTGAGCGAAGGCCCGCAGGAGGATGGCCCGCCACTGCCCCGAGTGCGGCTTCGTCAACGCCGAGGGCGCCAACTACTGCTCGAAGTGCGGTGCCTACATGGGCAGCGAAGAGCTTCCCAAGGACTCCACCACCGCCACCTACCGGGTGGGCGAGACCGGTGAGCTGATCCCGGTCGAGCTCGACGAGGTCGTGGCCTCGGAGGGCGCCGCGCTGGTCATCCGCTCGGGCGGCGGCCGGGTGGGGGAGAGCTTCCCGCTGGCCGGCGAGCGCCTGACCATCGGTCGGCGCCCCGACTCCGACGTGTTCCTGGACGACGTGACCGTCTCGCGCGACCACGCGCTGCTGGTCGCCCGCCAGGACGCCTACTTCCTGGACGACCTGGGTTCGCTCAACGGCACCTACGTCAACCGCCATCGCATCGAGTCGCACCGTCTCGAGGACGGCGATGAGCTGCAGGTCGGCAAGTACAAGCTCACGTTCCTCCAGCGCTGATGGCCTCCGAGACCGATCTCGCACAGCTCGAGCCCGACGACGCGCCCCCCGGCAAGGCGATGACCATCGGTGCCGTCTGCAAGGCGCTGGCGCCCGAGTTCCCCGACATCTCGATCTCCAAGATCCGCTATCTGGAGGACCAGAAGCTGCTGGCACCGCGGCGCACCCCCGGCGGCTACCGGCTGTACTCGTCCGGCGACGTGGGGCGCCTGCGCACCATCCTGCGCCTGCAGCGCGACGAGTTCCTGCCCCTGCGCGTCATCCGCCAGGAGCTGGCGGTCGGGCGGCGCGTCGACGCCGAGGTGCCCGCGCCCCCGCCGTCGCCGGGCGGTGCGCGACGGCGCGACATGAGCGTGCGCCATCGCGGCACGCTCCATTCGTTGGAGGACGTGCTCGAGGAGACGCGGGCCGACCCGGGCCTGGTGCGCGAGCTGGAGGAGTACGGGATCGTGCGCGGCGAGGCGCGCGAGGGCACGCGCTGGTACGACGAGACCGACCGCGAGATCGTGCGCGCGGTCACCGAGCTGGCGCGCTACGGGGTGGGTGGGCGCAACCTGCGCGTCTTTCGCACCTCCGCCGACCGCGAGGCCCAGCTGCTGCAGACGATCCTCGCCCCCGCGCTGCGCTCGCGCAACCCCGACCGGCGCAAGGAGGCTCTGGACGCGCTGGAGAACCTCACCGCGGTGGCCTCCCACCTCAAGCACCTGCTGCTTATCCGCGATCTGCGCAAGATCACCGGGTGAGCGCGCCGGGCGCCTTCGGCGGCGTGGAGCTGCGCTCCTACATCCGCGAGATCCCCGACTTCCCCAAGGAGGGCGTGGGTTTCAAGGACATCACGCCGGTGTTGTCCTCGCCCGAGGCTTTGCAGGCCTCGGTCTCGGCGCTGGCCGACTATGCGCGCGAGGTGGGCGCCGAGGTGATCATCGGCGCGGAGGCGCGGGGCTTCCTGCTGGGGCCGGCGATCGCGCTGGGCGCCGGTTGTGGCTTCGTGCTGGCGCGCAAGCCGGGCAAGCTGCCCTACACCACGGTACGCGCGGAGTACCTGCTCGAGTACGGGACCGACGCGCTGGAGCTGCACTCCGACGCGGTGGCCCACGGGGCACGCGTGCTCGTGCACGACGATCTGCTGGCCACGGGCGGCACGGCCAAGGCGCTGTGCGACCTGGTCGAGCAGCTGGGCGGCACGGTGGCGGGCTGCGGCTTCCTCATCGAGCTCGAGTTCCTCGAGGGGCGCGCGAAGCTCGAGGGGTTCGACGTGCGCGCGCTGCTGGGCTACGAGGCGGGCTGATCGCTGCCCACCACGCGGCGCACGCGCACGCTGGAGGCCGCTCCCCACGAGGTCTGGCGGGTGGTGGGCGATCCCCACCACCTGCCGCGCTGGTGGCCCAAGGTCACGCGGGTGGAAGGCGTGGATCCCGGGGCCTTCACGCAGGTGTTCACCACCGCCAAGGGACGCACCGTGCGCGCCGACCACCGAGTGGTGGCCCGGGAGGAGGGTGCGGCGCTGCGCTGGGCGCAGGTCGTGGAGGGCACGCCGTTCGAGCGCTTCCTGCGCGCCGCCGAGTGGGAGGCGCGCGTGGGCCCACACCCCCAGGGCAGCGAGGTCACGCTGAGCGTCAGCCAGCGCCTGCGGGGGATCTCCAGCCTGGGCGGCTTCCTGCTGCGCGGCGCCTCGAAGCGCCAGCTCGACGAGGCGCTCGACGGGCTGGCCGCGCTGGTCTAGGAGGAGGATGTGTCCTGGCGCGGGCCGCCGGCTCAGCCGCCGGGCTGCTGCCCGCCGCAGCCCTGAGGCTGCCCCTGGGGGTCGCCCATCACGGGCGCCTGGAGCACGATGTCGCCGGGCTGCTGGGCGGTCCCCTCCGCGCTCTCGGCGGTGATGATGATCTGCTGGAACTGCAGCGCCTGGGGGGGCAACGCCTTCTGGCCGACCAGCAGCGGCTGCTCCTCGGTGGGCTGCTGCGTGGGGTAGCCCAGCAGCTGGGCGCCCTCGGCCTCACCGTTGGTCAGCCAGATGGCGTACACCCGCTCCTGGGTGATGGGCTCCAGGTCCTGGGCGGCCACCTTCAGTACGACCTGGTTCTGCTGGCGGATGAGCTGGGCGGCGCCCAGCGCCTCGCTGTCGGAGCCCTCGGGCGGACAGAGGGCGGGCTGGGCGATGACCTCCGCCTGCTGCTGGGGCATGGTCTGGCGCTGCTGATCGTCGTCGCCGCCGTCGCCGCCGGTGATCAGCAGCACCACGACCACGGCCAGGGCGATGCCCAGGCCGGCCAGCAGGAGGATCCCCCCCAGGCGCGACGAGCGCTGTGCCTCGTCGCGCTCGTCCCCGGACTCGCGACCGCCCTCCGCGCTGTGGGTGCGTCGCTCCTCGCGCGTGGGCTGCGCCGCCGCGGCGGCGGCGATCGCGTCGTCGGGCCGCCCGCCGTCCTCGCGCTCGCCCTCCTCGGGGATCTCGGGCAGGCGGTCGCCGCTGAGCGGGCGCAGCCCGTCGGCGACCACCCGCGCCCACCCGCGCCCCGCGGCCGAGCCGGCCAGGAAGTCGCGGGTGCGCGCCTGCTCGGCGGCGGGCTGCTGGCCCAGCAGGTAGTCCGACAGCTCCTCCTGGCGGTCGGGGCTCAGGGCCGCCGCCTGGGGCCCCAGGGCGCCCAGGGCCGCGTGGGCGCGCTCGCGTACCCCGTCGGGGTCGACACGCAGGACCGACGAGAGGCCCTCGTAGGTGCGCCCCTGCTTGAGCAGCAGTTGCAGGACCGCCCGCTGATCGGCCGGAAGCTGATCGAGGCTCGCCATCGAGGCGGAGACCCTACCGCGTGGTGGCGACGGTGTGACGAAGGTCCCCGCCGCGCCGACCATCTGATATCCCATCGCCGTGACCTTCGAGGACCTCCTCGGCCTGGAGATCCTCGACAGCTCCGACGAGCAGGTCCTCGCCCGCGTGCCCGTGCGCGAAACGGTCAAGCAGCCCATGGGCCTCGTCCACGGCGGTCTGTACGCCGCCGTGGCCGAGTCGCTGGCCACCGCGGCCACGCAGACCGCGCTCGCAGACCAGGACGTCACGGCGGTCGGCCTGGGCACCAGCACGGCCTTCCTGCGCCCGATCAGCGAGGGGACGGTGCACGCCCATGCCCGCCGCCTGCATCGCGGGCGCACCACGTGGGTGTGGAATGTGGAGCTCACGGACGACGCCGGCCGCCTGTGCGCGACGGTGCGGATGACGGTCGCGGTGCGCCGGGGGCCGGCGCCTGATCGGCCTCAGCCGCCGTAGCGGTTGGTGATCGGCACGCGGCGGTCGCGCCCGAAGGCTCTCGAGGTCACCCGCGGCCCCGGTGGCTGCTGGCGGCGCTTGTACTCGGCCACGTCGACGAGGCCGATCACGCGGTCGACCACCTCGGCGTCCAGGCCCCGGGCCACGAGCTGCTCGCGGCCCAGGTCGTCCTCGACGTAGCCCTCGAGGATGGCGTCGAGGATCTCGTAGGGCGGCAGCGAGTCCTCGTCGCGCTGGCCCGCGCGCAACTCAGCGGAGGGCGGACGGGTGACGATCTCCCCGGGGACGGGCGACTGGGGGTCGCGCTTGGCGCGCTGGTCGACCAGGCGGTAGACGAGCTGCTTGGGAACGTCCTTGATCACCGCATAGCCGCCGGCGCTGTCGCCGTACAGGGTCGAGTAGCCGACCGAGATCTCCGACTTGTTGGCGGTGGTGACCACGAGCCAGCCGAACTTGTTGGACAGCGCCATCAGCAGGTTGCCGCGGATGCGCGCCTGCAAGTTCTCCTCCGTGATGTCGGGCTGCACGTCGGCGAACACGCCGGCCAGCAGCGCGTCGTAGCCGTCCATGAGCTCCTCGATGCGCAGCTCGAGCACCTGCACCCCGAGGTTGGCGCCCAGCGCCCGCGCGTCGGACTGCGTGTCCGACGAGGAGTGGGGGGAGGGCATGATCACGCAGGTGACGCCCTCGGCGCCCAGGGCATCGACGGCCACCAGGGCGACCAGCGTCGAGTCGATGCCGCCCGACACCCCCAGCACCACGTGGTCGAAGCCGTTCTTGTGCACGTAGTCGCGCAGGCCGGTGACCAGGGCGGCGTAGACCTCGGCCTCGTCGTCGAGCAGGTCGGCGACCTTCCCCGCGGGGCGAGGGGAGGGAGCGTGCCCGTCGCCCAGCACGGCGAAGGAGCCCAGGTGGTCGACCTGCGGCTGGACGCCGCGTGCCGCCGGCCGTCGGCGGCTGTCGCGCAGGCGGGCGGCGCGCGCGGCGGTGGGATCGAGCGTGGCCACGAGCAGGTCCTCGGCGAACTGGGCGGCACGAGCCACCACTCGTCCCTCGTGGTCGAAGACCACCGAGTGGCCGTCGAAGACCAGTTCGTCCTGGCCTCCCACCAACCCGCAGAAGGCCAGGCAGGCCACGTTGTCCCTGGCGCGCTGGGCGATCATGTGCTCGCGCTCGAGCGCCTTGCCGGCCTGGAAGGGCGAGGCCGAGAGGTTGACGACCACGGTGGCCCCCGCGAGCGTCTCCTCGGTCATCGGCGGACCCGGCTGCCAGATGTCCTCGCAGATGGTCAGACCGACGGTCACCCCGTCGACCTCGATCACCGCGGGGCGGGTGCCGGCCTGGAAGTAGCGCACCTCGTCGAAGACGCCGTAGTTGGGCAGCGACTGCTTGCGGTACACCCCGGCCACGCGACCGTCGGCGAGCACGGCCGCGGCGTTGTAAACGTCGGTGGCGCGCTCGGGAAAGCCCACCAGCGCCACGATCCCCTCGGTGCCGGCGGCGAGGCGATCGACGGCCGCTCGCGCGTCGGCCAGGAAGTGCTCCTTGAGCAGCAGGTCCTCGGGCGGATAGCCGGTCACCGCCAGCTCGGGGAAGCACACGACCTGGGCGCCCACCTCCCGCGCGCGGGTGATGAGCTCGGCGATGCGGGCCTCGTTGCCGGACACGTCGCCCACGACGGCGTTCATCTGGGCGAGGGCCAGTCGCAGCGGGCGGACCAGGGCTCAGCCCTCCACGCGCCCGAGCCACGCCTCGACGAACTCGCGCAGCGCCGGGTCATCGGCGCCGGAGGCCCTCACGGTGCGCCCGGCCGCGAAGGCCCGCACTCCCTCCACGCCGGTGGCCTCCTCGACCAGCACGGCCTGACCCGCGGCCCGCAGCGCCTCGGTGGGCTCCCCGGCCACGCGGTCGCCCAGGTCGCGCAGCGCCTCGAGCTCGGCCGGATCGGAGGCCACCAGCAGCACGTTGCCAGGCGCGGGCTGCTCCACGCCCGTCGGCAGCTCGCCGGCCGGGCGGCCGGGCCCGGCCTGCGGGGTCGCCACGGTCGACTGGTCGCGGGCGGTGAAGAAGGCCAGTCCCGCGACCACCCCGGCCGCGACGACCACGATCAGCAGGAGGGCGGACAGGGTGCGCTTCACGCCCGCGAGCGTACCCGGCGCCCCTTCCCTTCCGGTCCTTCTGCCCCGTCGGGGCATCCGGCCCAACCGGAGGATCGCCGTCGATCCGACGTGTAACAAAAACACTGGGTGGGGCCCGCCGGCGGCGCAGGCGAGCTAGCGTCTCGCCCTTGCCCGTCCCCGGTGATCCTCACGACGAGCTCGTCCGCGCCCTCTACGAGCACGTGCTGGAGGTCATACCGGGGGAGATCGCGTGGTTTGACGCCCACACCCACATCGGGTTCAACGACCCCGACGGGCTGACCGCCACGCCCGGCGAGCTGCTCGCCGGCCTGGACCGCGCCGGCCATCAGCGCGCCCTGGCCTTTCCGATGCACGAGCCCGAAGGCTACGGCGCGGCCAACGATGCCGCGCTGGCCGCCGCGCGTGAGTCGGGCGGGCGGCTCGTGGCGCTCGTGCGCGTCAAGCCCGACACGCCGGGCGCGCTGGAGGAGGCCCGCCGCGGCCTGGAGGCCGGGGCGGCCGGCATCAAGCTGCACCCGCGCAGCGACGCCTTCGGGCTGCCCCATCCGGTGGTCGCCGACCTTGTCGCCCTGGCCCATGAGGCCGGCGCCATCGTGCTCTTCCACGCCGGCCGGGGCATCCCACGCCTGGGCGAGGCGGCCGTCGACCTGGCCCGCAAACACCCGCGCGCGGCGATCATCCTCGCGCACGCGGGGATCAGCGACCTCGGGCTGCTGGCCGGTCCGGCGGCTGAGCTGTCCAACCTCTACTTCGACACCGCGTGGTGGCAGGTCGGGGACCTGCTGCAGCTCTGCGCCACCATCCCCCCGGCACGCATCCTGCACGCCAGCGACATGCCCTACGGCAGCGCGCGCTTCGCGGCCATCGCCACCGTGCGCCCCGCCGCGGAGGTCGGTCTGGGCGCCGAGGCTTTGCGGGCCATGGCGGGCGGCCAGCTCGCGCGCCTGGTGGCCGGCCAGGAGCCGCTGGACCTCGGGCCGCCGCCGGGTCCGCCCCCCGCCCCGCGCTTGGAGGCTCAGCGCGCAGTGGCCTACACCGCGGCGGCGGTGCAGCAGACCTTCCGCACCGGCGACCCCGACGAGGCCATCGCGCTGGCCCGCCTGGCCTGCCAGCACCTCGGCGAGGACCCGGTGCTCGACGCGGTGGACGAGCTGCTGGCCCGCGCCCGCGAGGCGCGCGACGAGGACGTGCCCGACGCCGGCGCGGGCGCCTCGCGCTGGCCGGGGGTGTACGCGCTCCTGGCGGCCCAGCTGGTGGCCGGGACGCCGCGCATCGGCGTGCCCTGAAGCCGGCCCGGCCTCTGTCCCATAGCCACGGCTGTGAGCAACGTCACGCAGGGCACAGGCCGCCGCGCCTACTGTGCCAGCGGTCGTTCGACTTGCCGAGTCGCCGGTGCCCCGATGCGCCGGCGAGCGGGGGACCCACTCACCGGCCATCCGGCCGGTACGGGGCGAATCCGCGGCTGCTGCCGCGGTAGCGCCATCCCGGCGCGAGCCCGTCAGCTCACCCCGTAGGCGGACCGCAAACCGAGGAGGACCCTCCTGTGAGGTCGCAGATGACGCGTCCGCTGCGCGCCGGCGTGACGCTGGGCGCGCTGGCCACCACCAGCGCCCTGGCCGCGGGCGCACCCGCCGCAGCACAGTCCGGCTCGCAAGGCGACGGCCGCGTGAGGGCCGCGCTGGAGGACACCCACATCCGCTACGGCGACCCGGTCGCGATGCGCGGCCGCGTGGCCGGCGGCGACGAGGCAACCGTGAGCCTGCTCTACCGCCCGGTCCAGACCGGCGAGTGGCGCGTGGTGGACACGGACACCACCGACGAGGACGGCCGCTTCCGCCTCAGCGCGGACCCGCTGCGGCGCACCGGCGAGGCGCGCGTCGTCCTGGGGCGCGAGGCCGCTCGCACGGCCGCGGCGGGCGAGGGCATCGCCGCCGAGCGCTCCAGCGAGGCCGCGCTCGTGCGCATCCTGCCTCAGCTGCGCGCCTCCGCCGACGGCCTGGCCGTGCGTGCGGGGCGCGCCGCCTCCATCCGCGGCGAGCTGCGCCCGGGTTGGGAGGGCCGCAAGGTCGAGCTGCAGCGCCACGACGGCGGGGGCTGGGACACCGTGGACACCGCCGCCACGCGCGCGGGCGGGCGCTACACGCTGCGCTACCAGCGCCCCAGCCCGAGCCCCAGCGCCGTGCGCGTGCGGGTGGTCTTCACCGGGGACGAGGCCAACAGCCCGGCAGCCAACGACGCCGGCTTCATGGCTTTCCAGCGCCCCGCTCGAGCCTCCTGGTACGGCCCCGGCTTCTACGGCCGGCGCACCGCCTGCGGGAAGACCATGAGCGCCAGCATCGAGGGCGTGGCCCACCGGTGGCTGCCTTGCGGCACCCGGGTGACCCTGCGCCACGGCGACGAGACCGTCACCGTTCCGGTCATCGATCGCGGGCCCTACTCGGGCAACCGCGAGTTCGATCTGGCCTATCGCACCAAGCGCGACCTGGGCTTCGGCTCCACCGGTCGCGTCTGGGTCGCCGCGGTCGAGGAATAGGAGCGTGTAGGGCGCACCGCCGGGGCGGGCGTCATCCTGCTGGGTGGAGCCCCGCCCGCATGCCCTGCATCGCCCACCTCGACGTCGACGCCTTCTACGCCAGCGTGGAAGTGGGCCGCCGGCCCGAGTTGCGCGGCCTGCCGGTCATCGTCTCGGGCAGCGGGCCGCGGGCGGTGGTCACCACCGCCTCCTACGAGGCGCGGGCCTTCGGCGTCGGCTCGGCCATGCCCACCTCGCGGGCCCGGCGCCTGTGCCCCCAGGCCGTGCTCGTCCCGCCCGACTTCGCCGCCTACCGCGCCGCCTCTGCGCAGGTCATGCAGCTGGTTCGCGGCCAGGTCGACGCCGTCGAGGTGGTGGGCCTGGACGAGGCCTACCTCGACCTCGACGGGCTCGTGGCCCCGCGCGCGGCGATGCGCCGCCTGGTGGCGCAGATCCACGCGCGTACGGGCCTGACCGCGTCGGTGGGCATCGGCCCCAACCGGCTGGTGGCCAAGATCGCCTCCGACGCCGAGAAGCCACGTGGCTTCGTCGTGCTCAGCCGCGAGGAGGCCTGCGCGCGCTTCGCCGCGGCCTCGCCGGGGCTGGTGCCGGGCGTGGGGCCAAAGACCGTCGCGCGGCTGGCCGCCATGGGCATCGCCACGCTGGCTGCGCTGGGGGATGCCGACGAGGAGGTGCTGTGCGCGCGTTTCGGCGCCAACCACGGGCGAGACCTGCGCGCCCGCGGGCAGCTACGCGGCTCGGCCACGGTCAGCGCGGTGCGCATCGCGGTCTCCGAGTCGCGCGAGCGCACCTTCGACGTCGACGTGGCCGACGGGAGCGAGCAGGAGGCGATCCTGCGCCGCCTGGCCGGCGAGTTGTGCGAGCGCCTGGCCCGCCAGCAGCGCCGCGGGCGCACCGTGGCCATCAAGGTGCGCCTCGGTGACTTCACGACGGTCACCCGCGCGCGCACGCTGCCCACGGCCACGAACGAGCCCCGGGTGGTGGCCGACGTCGCCGCCGCCCTGCTGCGCGCCTACGCACCGGCGCGCCCCGTGCGCCTGCTGGGCGTTCGGGTGGCCGCCTTCGCGGGCGCTGCGGACGCGGCGCCGGCCGTCGACCAGCTCGCGCTGCCGCTCTAGGGACCACTAGGCTGCTGACCCCGGTCCCCGGGCCCTGTAGGGTCCGGCGGCCATGATCGAGGTCGACGGGCGCAGCCTGCACGTAGAGCGCCGCGGCGTCGGCGAGCCGCTACTGCTCATCCAGGGTCTCAGCGGCCACAGCGGCCACTGGGGCGAGCCCTTCCTGGAGGCGCTCGCGCGCGACTTCGACGTGATCGCCTACGACCACCGCGGGACGGGACGCTCGAGCCGTGTCGAGGGGCCCTTCACGCTCGCCCAGCTGGCCGACGACGCCGCCGGGCTCGTGCGTGCACTCGGGCTCCAGGGCGCCCACGTCCTGGGCATCTCCATGGGCGGCATGGTCGCCCAGGAGCTCGCGCTCGGCCACCCCGAGGTGGTGCTCACGCTGTCGTTGGGCTGCACGATGTTCGGCGGGCCGCGCTCGATCTTCACCGCGCCCGCGGTCCAGCAAGAGATCAGCGAGGCCGTGATGTCCGGAGATCGCGAGCGGGCGCTTCGCAACGGCTTCGAGGTCAACCTCTCGGAGAGCTTCCGCGCCGGCGAGGGGCGCTGGGAGGAGTGGCAGGCCAGCGCCGCCCAGCGCCCGGTGGCGTTGGCGGTGACCCTCCTCCAGCTGCAGGCCATCGGCGACTTCCAGGCGGCCGATCGGCTGACGTCGCTGGAGGTGCCCACGCTGGTGCTCCACGGCACGGAGGACCGTATGCTCGACGTGCGCAACGGCGAGATGATCGCCGAGGTGGTGCCCGGGGCGCGGCTGGAGACCTTCCAGGGCGCCGGCCACCTGTTCTTCTGGGAGGAGCCCGAGCGCGCGGCCGCACTCGTGCGCGAGCACGCCATGGGCGACCGGGCGAGCGCTCAGTAGAGCGCGGCGGCCAGCCGGCGGCGGGCGTCGCGCGCAAGCGGGTGGTCGACTCCTAGCCCATCCAGCACCCCGACCACCACGCGTCGAACGTCGTCCTGACGGCCATCCGTTGTGGGCAGGGCGGCGAGCAGCAGGTCGATGCCCCGCTCGGTGTCCCCGGCGTCCAGCGCGGCAAAGGCGTCGGCGAGTGATGGGTCACGGGAGTCCTCCAGACGCAGGCGCGCGGCCAGGCCCTCGGCGGCGAAGCCTGTCGCGTTGGTCAGCAGCCCCGCGGCCTCCTCGCGCTCCCCGCGGCGGTGCAGCAGCCCGGCCAGCGCCACGGCGGCGTCGCTGCGGTTGGGCTCCAGCTCGAGCGCACGGCGCAGCGAGTCCTCGTCGCCGGCGGCCACGAGGGCGTCGGCCTCCGAGGGCACGAGCGCGTCGAAGAAGCGCGTCACTTCGGCGGGCGGCCGGGCGCCGGTGAACTCGTCGACCACGCGCCCCTCGCGGAAGGCCTTCACGGCGGGGATGCCCTGGATGCGGTGGGCGGCGGCCAGGCGCTGGTTGGCGTCGGTGTCGACCTTGGCCAGCACGACCTGGCCGTCGCGCTGGGCGGCGGCCTGCTCGAGCACGGGGTGAGTTGGCGACAGGGACCGCACCAGGCCGCCCAGAAGTCGACGACCACCGGAAGCTGGTGGGAGCGGTCCAGGACCTCCGCCTGGAAGTCCGCCTCGGTGACGTCCATCAGGGACAGCGCGGGGGTTTGGATAGGGCTGGGCCCGAGCTGACCGTCGCCGCGCCCGACGGCACCGCGCTGGCCGTCGAGGAGGCGGGGGAGGGTCCCCCCGTCGTGCTGGCGCACGCCCTCACCGCGACGCGGCGCTACGTCGTGATGGGCTCGCGCAGGCTGGAGCGCGCCGGCCATCGCGTCATGGCCTACGACGCGCGCGGCCACGGCGCCTCCGCGCCGCCCCCGTCCGGTGACTACAGCTACGACGCGCTGGCCGGCGACCTGCTGGCCGTTCTGGACGATCGCGGCCTGGAGCGTGCGGTGCTGGCCGGCGCCTCCATGGGGGCGCACACGCTCCTGCGCCTGGCCCTGGACCACCCCGAACGGGTGGCCGGCCTGGTGGTGATCACCCCGGCATACGTGCCCGAGGCGACCACCGACCCCCAGCGCCTGGCCATGTGGGATCGCCTGGCCGCGGGACTGCGCGAGGGCGGCGTCGACGGCTTCCTGGCCGCCGGTGACTTCTCGTCGATGCCCGAGGAGTGGCGCGAGACCGTGACGCGCGTCATCCGCCAGCGCCTGAGCCGCCACGAGCACCCGGACGCGGTGGCCGACGCGCTGGAGGCGGTGCCGCGCTCGCGGGCCATCCCCGACCTGCAGGCCCTCACCGGGCTCGCGCAGCCGGCGGTGGTGGTGGGCAGCCGCGACGAGGCGGACCCGACCCACCCACTGGCCACCGCGCGCCTCTACGCCGAGCTGCTGCCCGGCGCCCGGCTGGTCGTCGAGGACGAGGGCAGCTCGCCGCTGGCCTGGCAGGGTGGCCGGCTCTCGCGGGTGATCGCGGAGCTGGCCGCCCTGTCAGACGTGATGGTGCAGTAGACCTCGGGGCGCGCCTCCGGCGAACGGACGGCCCTCTCTGCCGCCCTAGTTCAGCTCCTTCTTGAGCGCCGAGGCGGCCGAGAACTTCGCGCCCTTGCTCGCGGCGATCTGGATCGTCTCGCCCGTGGCGGGGTTGCGCCCCTCGCGCGCGGAGCGCTCGCTGACGCTGAACTTGCCGAAGCCGGAGACGGAGACCTCGCCGCCCTTGGCGAGTTCCTGGGTGATGGCCTCGAACGCCGCATCGACGGCCCGCTTGGCGTCCGACTGGTCGAGATCGGCCTTGTCGGCGACCTCCTTCGCGAGGTCCTGCTTGGTCATGGACGACTCCCGGATCTGGATGACAGAGCGCGCTAACGCTAGCGAGCGGCCCGGCGGCATGGGGACTACGTGGTCCGCGCGCGCCTGGAACGGTGGGCTGGCGCGCACGGCGGGTAGGCCCGCCGCCATGGCCGAGACCCGGACCGCCACTCCGGCAGGAAGCCCCCCCGCCGGCGACGTTCCCGAGGGTCCGACCGATCTGTCGGCCGGCGGCTGGAAGGCGACGCTCAAGCGCACGGTCAAGGAGTTCCAGGAGGACAACCTGACCGACTGGGCGGCGGCGCTGACCTACTACGCCGTTCTCGCCATCTTCCCCGGCCTGATCGTGCTGGTCTCGATCCTCGGTCTGGTCGGTCAGGCGCAGACCACGACCCAGACCATGCTGCAGGTCATCGAGCAGGTGGCGCCCGGCTCGGCGGTCGACACGTTCCGCGGCCCCATCGAGGGCATCGTCCGCAACCAGGGCGCGGCGGGAACGCTGCTGGGGCTCGGCCTGCTGGGCGCCATCTGGTCGGCCTCGGGCTACATCGGCGCCTTCTTCCGTGCCTCGGACGCGGTCTGGGACGTCGAGGAGGGCCGCTCGGTGTGGAAGCTGGTGCCGCTGCGCGTGGGCGTGACCGTGCTGGCGGTCCTCGCTCTGGCCGTGGTGCTCATGGCCATGGTGGTCACAGGCCCGGTGGCCGAGGCGATCGGCAGCGTCATCGGCCTGGGCGGCACCGCGGTCACGGTGTGGGGCATCGCCAAGTGGCCGGTGCTGCTGCTCATCGTCATGGGCATCGTCGCCGGCCTCTACCACGTGTCGCCCAACGTGCGCCATCCGCGCTTTCGCTGGCTGAGCCCCGGTGGTGCCGCCGCGGTGATCGGCTGGATCGTGGTCTCGGGCCTGTTCGGGCTGTATGTCGCCAACTTCGGCTCCTACGACGCCACCTACGGCTCTCTGGGCGGGGTGGTGGTCTTCCTGCTGTGGCTGTGGCTGACCAACATCGTGCTCCTGTTCGGCGCCGAGCTCAACGCCGAGCTCGAGCGCAGCCGGCAGATCGCCAAGGGCGTGCCGCCAGACCAGGAGCCCTTCCTGCCCCCGCGCCAGCCCGCCAAGGAGGACTGAGCCGCTCAGCTGGTGACCTCGGGCACCGGCTGCTCGTTCACGGCCATGTGGCCGATAGCTACCCGGCGTGCGGTCACTGGCCCTGCGGTTGGTCACACGGGGCGGGCGCCGGGGTCTTCACCGCTTCGTAACGCGCGAGTGGCCGCCCCGTAACAGCGCTATGTCACGGTCGGCCTAGCGTGCCGCGCCATGTCAACGCTCTCGCGCAAGCGCTTGCTCATGCCGTCCTCTTCGCGGCCCTGGTTGTCCCCGCGCCCCCGGAAGCACCGGCCGGAAACCGGCTCCGAGCACGCAGACGCTCCACCAGACTTCAACCAGCGCGACTTGACCGGCCTGGCCGAAGCGATGCGCGGTGAGCTCGCCGACTTGCTGGGCGTATCCGAGCGGCGGTTGGAGCTTGTCAGCCTCGAACGCGCGGAAGGGCTCGCCATGCGCGCCGTCTACCGAGACGGCGCGATGGGCCACGAATACCAGGTGAGCGCTGAGCGCCACTCCATCACCTTTGGCCGGGTGGGCTGCTGATCCTGCACCATGCATCGTGGGCGCCAGGCTCGGCCGGCTGTGTGCTGGCCAGCCGCCTTGCGGCCACGCGGCCCCGACCGCGCTCCGCCCGGTGACGCGCCCGGTCGGGGATCCTCGACCGCCGCCGCTACGTGGTCGCAGGGCGTCCACTGGGCGACCTGGCGTCGCGCCTGTCGTTCGAGGAGCCGTGGGAGGGGCTCCCCGTCCGCGATCCCACGGTGGCACAGGGCCTGTTGTGCCTGAGCGAGCGACGCGGTTGCGACCCCGCACCCATCGACCTGTCGACGCAGGAGGGCACGCTGACCTTGCTGTCCTACATCTGGCCCGACGAGCCCGACCGGCTCGCGCGCGTCACGGGTGCAATCGAGATAGCACGGTCACACCCCGCCGTCGTCGACACAGCAGGCGCCGTCGCCTGGGTCGAGCGATGTCTCGCCGAGCCTCACCCCGGGCGCCTCACCGTCGTCTGGCAGTCGGTCATGCGCCAGTACCTCGATGAAACCGAGCGACACATGCTCGAAGCGCGCATGGAGCAAGCCGGCAGCCAGGCCACCGACGAAAGCCCGCTGGCCTGGGTGACGCTCGAGCCGGGCGACGACCACCTCTCGAACTTCACCGCCACCTGCCGCTCATGGCCCCACGAGACGACGGTCACCCTCGCCGACTGCGGCGCCCACGGCCCGCCGGTGATCTGGCGGCCGACCCACCGCAAATGATGCCTCGCTGAGGATCCTTCTGCGGCGCACGGTGGCCCCGCCGCGGTTCCATCACGGACGTGCAGTAGAGCGATCATGACCGAGTGGCCGCAAGCGAATGGCCCTGCTCGACGTCAAGCCCGGGCGCGCGAGTGAATGTCGGCGAGGCCGCGGAGGTGGCATCACACGGCCTCGAACCCATCGTCGCGCCCACGCTCCGTCCTACCTCGACGAGGGCGTTGCCGACCGCCTGGTCGGCAACCTTTTCCGCGCGGTCGGCGCGACGGCCTGACCCGTGACGAGGTCGTCCCGTGGTCCACGCAACCGGCTGGCTACAAATGGACGAGCGGCCGGAAGCCCCCGTAGATCATCCGCTTGCCGTCGAACGGCATCTGCGCCATGTCACCCTTCATCCGCTCGTCGGCCATCACCCGCTCGTTGACCGAGTCGCGCGCCTCGCGCGACTCGTAGACGATCCACGAGAAGAACACGACCTCGTCCTCGCCGGCCTGGACGGCGCGCGGAAAGGACGTCAGCTCGCCATAGGGCACGTCGTCGCCGATGCACTCCATGACGCTCTGGGCGCCGTGCTCCTTCCACACCGCGCCCGCCTCTTGGGCAACCTTCTCGTAGTCGTCGATCCGGTCCTTCGGGACCACCATCACAAATCCGTCGACGTAAGCCATGCCAGCCTCCTTCGTTGATCTAACCGGCCCTCTCGTGACCGGATCAGGCGATCGCCTGACGTCCTACATGACTGCCGCGCCGGCCGAATCTCATCGGTCACGCCGCACTACCGGGCGACGACGCCATGGCAGCGTCCCGTAGGGCGATCGCCGTGTGCGATGCCGGACGCGCGTCTCGCGCGGGCTGCCTACAACTCGCGTTCGTAGTAGAGCATCTGCGTCTCGGGCCGCCCCTCCTTCTCGAGGTTCGTGAACCCGAGGCTCTCGTAGAGCCCTCGCGCCGCGGTGTCGTCGACGGCGGTGCCCAGCTCCATCGTGGTCGCCCCGTGCTCGCGCGCCACGTCCAACGCCGTCTCCATGAGCATCCGCCCGTGCCCCTCGCCCCGGCGGTCAGGCACCACGTAGAGCTCCTCCAAGTAGCACGTCGGCGCCCCAGTGAGCAGGTACTCGCGAAAGCGCAGTTGAGCCACGCCGACGCGGGGCGGTCCGGCCAGCAGGAACACGCTCAGATCTCCCGCGAGGTGCTCGCGGACGCGAGGGACGAGGATCGCGGCGCCGGGCGTGTACTCCTCGAACTCCGCCTGGAAGCGATCGATCAGCTCCGCGACCTCTTCGGCGTCCGCTGGCTCGGCGACGCGGCTCGGCTCCGGCGACGAAAGCATCCCAACGAGGAGAGTAAGCGGCGAGGCTGCCGCGCAGAGCGATGGCCTATCGAGACGGTCGGACTGGGGCAGGAGCGCGAAGCCGAGGGTCCCCCTCCGGGGATGGCGATGGCGGCTTGCCGTGGGAGCCGGGGAATCTCAGCTTGCGAGGACTCTGAGGGGACCGGCCAGACGGTTCGCCAGCGCGGGGTCGGACAGTTCGGCCTCGCCGAGCAATGTGCCTCGGTGGCCGCGGCGAAGGCTCGTTTGAGCTCGGGGATATCGAGCGAGCGCACTATTGCCGGCTCGATGGCTGCGGTCGCCTCGGGCGGGAGGCGGTCGAATCCTCGACCGTGGACTGTGGGTAGGTCGTGGCGCAAACACGCCAGGGCGAGGACCTGGTCTCGCATTCCGCTGACCATGTACTCGGCCTGCCGCACCCGCTCGCGGGCGACGCTCGAACGGGCATGGAGCGCGTACAGCCAGGCCCATCCGATCAGCTCGGCGGCGGCGGTCTCCTTCGCGGCGGTGGTGGGCACCGGAGCCGGGGCCTCCTTCGCGACGGCTCCGAACAGCAGGCGGAAGCCCGGACCGGTTGCGCCGAACTCCGTCGCCGGCCAGAAGGAGAGGTCGAGCTGCAGTGTGCTAGCGAGGAGCAAGACCCGGTAGAGCGCCCCGCCCCGGGTTATGTCCATGTGATGGACGGCACCATGTTCGGCGTACATCCAGTCGGTCCATTCGGCGATCACCGCCGCGCGCTCGGCGTCCGCGTCGACGCACAGAGCAAGGTCGATGTCCGACCATTGGTCCTCGCGACCGAGCGCGGAGGACCCGACCAGCGGTCCGCATCCTCTTCGTGAGCACCATGCTGGCCCCAGAGGTGAGCGAGTATCCCGATAGCGGCAAGGTCTGGGCCCGCAGCTATGCTCCGGGAGCCGAGCCGGGGACAGAGGAGACCCTCATCATCTCCCGACCCGAAAAGAACCTCGACTACTTCGAGGGTGAGCAGTAGCGCACGCCGATACGCTTGGCCGTTGTCGATCTGCGCAGGACAAAGAGAGGGGCTGGCCGTAGCATGGTTCTCCGCACCGAGACCGGGTTCGCCGGCGATCCTGTGACCGGCCACTTTGGGGACGGAGGCGAGCTTCTCGATCGTCCGGGCGGTGACGACGAGATCGGAGACTTCCGGTCCCGGCGTGCTGACGAGAGCGTCTGGCGGCCATGATCGTCGCCTACCCGATGGTCGAGGAGGACGAGGCCACTGGCCGCGTTGCCGCCGTCTACGCGGCGGCGCTCGAGCAGGCCCCGTTCGTCCCCAGCCTGCTGAAGTCGCTCGCCGTCTGCCCGCCCTACGCGGTGCTCGCGTGGGAGCAGGGAGCGGCCGTCCTGGCAAGCGCGGACGCCGCCGAGACCGTCGAGCGGCTCGCGGCGAGCGTCACGGACGCCGCGGCGCCTCCCGCCGATCCGCGCGATCGCCGGCTCCTGGCCGGGTTCGTCGAGCCACTGGGCCGGATGCTGCTGCTCTCCTGCGGGCTGCTGGCCGCGCTCGAGGGCGCGCTGCCGGGCCGCCCGTCCGCGCGCGGCGCCGCCCCCCGCCGCCGTCGGAGCCGCTGCGCCCGGGCGTCGCGCCCACCGGCGCTCTCGCCGCGCACGCCGACGTCCTGGGCCGCATCCGTGCCGCGCTCGACACGCCGATCGTCAACTCCGTCTGGCGCCGCGCAGCCGAGGAGGGACGCCTCGAGGCGCTCTGGGACCAGCTCGAGCCCCAGGCGGCGCCGACCCGAGCGCGCGCGGGCGCGCTGCACGATGCGGCCGCGGCGGCCGCCGCGGACCTGCCGTGGGAGGTCGTCGCCGACCCGGCCTCCCTGCGCGCGGCCGGCGTCGAGGACGCGGCGCCGGCGATGCGCTCGATCCTGCGGGCGTACGCCGTGACGCTCCCGCGCGTCCTCGTGCTCGTCGCGTCGTCGTGGCGCTCCCCGTCTCGGTAGACATAAGGGGGGTTAGAAGGCATTGCGGCCGCGCTGCAGCGCGACGACGCTTGCGCCCCCGGCGCACGACCGCAGCGAACGCTTCGACGCGCGGCTCAGCGCCGCAGGCTGCGAACGCCACCAAGCCTCGGTCTCGCGAGCGTCACTCGTTGCTGCTGGTGAAGACGTCGCGGGCCCTCTCGAGCGGTCCGCGCGTCGGGTCGGGCAGGCGGTCGGTGATGCGCTCGACGTCGCCCTTGAGCCCGCCGATGGTCTGGTGCATGGACTTCAGCTCGTCTACCAGCTCGCCCACCGTATGAGTGAGCTGAGCCTCGTGGTCGTTGAGCATCCCGACCTTCTCGTTGAGGGAGTCGACCCGCTCCCCGAGGCCCCTCTCGACGCTTTCCAGCGAGGAGAGCAGGTCCGCAAGCGGCTCGGCCTGCCTGGTGATGCGCTCGACCACGGCGAGCAGCTCTGGAACCGGTTCGGTGTAGTCGAGGACTCGCTCGATGGCGGGCATCAGCTCGGCCAGTGGTTCGGTCTGCTTGCGCACGCGCACGAGCTCGGCACGCATCGGTGCCAGCTCGCGGGCCGCCTCGGCCAGCGACTCGAGCGACTCGATGACACGCTCGGGGATGCGCAGAGGCGCGAGCAGGCCATTCAGCACGCTACCACCACGACCGCCCGATGCATCGTCTGCCGGCACCCTCGCAGGACCTACCCGGGAGGCGTTGGGGGGAGTCGCAGATCCACGCACCAATGCTACGAGACGGCGGACCCCTTGGATCATCGTGGCGGCGAGCGCGAGGGCAACGGTCGCCCACGGCAGCCGTACGCGATGGATTTCGGGGCGGAGGCTTCCAGCTCTCATCGAGGGGTACGAGTCGGTGGTGACCTCGGAGGGGATCGCCTGGAGCCTGCGTCACAAGACCCAGACGTCTGTGGGCGAGATCGCCTGGGACCGCATGGGCGACGGTCCGCCGGTCGTCCTGGTGCACGGCACGCCGAGCCGCTCGGTGCTGTGGCGAAAGGTGGCCCCGGTGCTGGCCGAGCGCTGCTGCGTCTACCTCTATGACCTGCTTGGCTACGGCGAGTCCGAGCGCCGCGAGGATCAGGACGTCTCGATCGCCGTCCAGGGCCGTCTGCTCCGCGAGCTCGTTGGCAGCTGGGGACTCGATCGCCCCGCCCTTGTCGGCCACGACATCGGCGGCGCCATCGTCCTGCGTGCTCACCTGCTCGAGGGGGTGGCGGCTCGGCGACCGGCCCTCGTCGACGCCGTGGTCCTGCGTCCCTGGGTCACGCCGGCGAGCCGGCACATCCAGGCCCACCTGAAGGCCTATCGGACCATCCCGTGCATCTCTTTCGGGAGGTCGTCGCGGCGCACCTGCGCACTGCGACCTACCGTCCGATGGACGAGGAGGTCTTCACGGCGCTGTTCGGCCAGTGGGAAGGCGAGCAGGGGCCAGGCGCTGTGGCCGGCGCATGTTGCGAGTCCTCCTCCCCGAGGCCGGGCACTTCTCGATGGAAGACCGCCCCGTTGAGCTGGCCACGGCGCTGGCCGACTGGGCAGGCAAGGGCACGACGTGATGTCGGCCCCTTCACCGAGACCGGACCATCCGGTCACGCCGCTCGGGGGCGCCAGAGGTCAGAGGAGGCGTCGGGCAAGCTGTGGATACAGCAGCACGAACCCGTCGTGGTCGACCTCGAGCTCTTCCACGAAGCTTCGGTGCTCGCCGACGTAGCGTACGACGCAGCGATCGTCGCGCCGGGCGACGTGCTCGTAGCGCTGGCGCGAAGGGTGTAGCGAGAGGCCGGGCACCGAGACCCAGGCCATGAGGAAGTCGGCCTCGCCGGGGCGAAGGTGAAGCGCGTGTCGCCGGACGGGCATCACGTTCGTCAGAGGACAGAGGCCAAGGTCGCAATCCAGCGCGCCGTCGACGCCCGCGACGCCGCCACCCGGCGAAGGCAGCTGCACGTCGCCCTCCTGCGCGGCCTGTGCCGTCCAGTGTCCCTCGCCGTCGTGGCGCAGGTCGAGCTCGCGCGTCCAGTCCGCGCCGCGGGCCTGGGCACGCAGGCGACGGGTGATCCAGTCCCCGTCCACCTCGAGCTGGTAATCGAGGCGGTAGGGCACGGGCTCGTCGCCGAGCTGGGTGCCCTCTGCCGACAGAGAGCCGGTCTCGAGTTCGACCGTGGCGGCTTCGGCGCGCCAGGCATCGATCCCCGTCCAGATCAGCAGTCGTGGCATAGGCCGGACGACGATATGGGGTGACGACTCCCCTCGTCGCTGCGCGGCCTACGCTGCCAGAGGCGGGTCTCCAAGCAGGCACCCACAAGCCCCATGGCCGAACCCGAGCAACACTTCCCGCACGTGCTGGGTCCCATCCTCGGTCCCGGGCTGCGGGTTCTCTTCGTGGGTATCAACCCGTCCCTGCGCTCGGCGGAGGTGGGCCACCACTTCGCGCGACCGGGAAACCGGTTCTGGCCGACGCTGCACGCGGCCGGGTACACCCACCGCCGGCTCTGGCCGGAGGAGGACGCCGAGCTCCCCGCGTACGGCGTCGGCGTGACGAACATCGCCTTTCGCCCGACGCGAGAGGCGGCGGAGCTCACCCGGGAGGAGCTGCGCGAGGGCGCCGCCGAGCTCGAGCGGACCGTCCGCCGGCACCAGCCGCGGCTCGTGGCCGTGGTCGGGCTGACCGCCTACCGCATCGCCTTCGGGCATCCGCGCGCACTCATGGGGCTGCAGCCCGACGACGTCGGCGGCCGCCCGGCCTGGGTGCTGCCGAACCCCAGCGGCCTCAACGCCCACTACAAGCCGGCCGACTTCGCGCGACTGTACGCCGAGGCCCGCGTGTACGCGGAGACGCTCGCCGCGCCCTGAATGGATCGAGGACCGGTGGGGCGCTTGGCAGCGCCCGTCCACGCGGGCTGGGCGGGTCTTCCCGTATATGACCGACAAGGCGCCCACCATCCCGATCTCGCTTGCCCTCGACCGACTGCTGGGCGGGTTTCGCTCGGCTATCGCCCAGAAGCCGCCCAGCGCCCGAGGGCGAGCGCCCCGGACAGGCCAAGTCGGCATCGGACGCCGTGTCGTGACTGCGAGCGCGACGATCTCCCGGCGCCCTGGAGCGTCGGCGGCGGAGATCGCGCCTATGCTCGGCGCACGATGACCGGGCCTCCGCGCGAGGACGATCCCTCCGGGGGCGCGTTCAAGCGCTTCGAGGAGAGCGCGTGGAGCGAGCGGGCCGCGACGTACGATCGGGTCACGGGCCAGGTCACCGCGGAGGTGGCCGGGCCGCTGCTCGACGCCGCCGGGGTCGCTGGCGCAATGCGGGTGCTCGACGTCGGCTGCGGGACCGGGATCGTCACCGCGGCGGCCGCCGCGCGGGGCGCGCGGGCGACGGGGGCGGACGTGGCCGAGGGGATGCTCGCGGTCGCGCGGGAGCGCCATCCCCGTCTGGAGTTCGTCGTCGCCGACGCCGAGGCCCTGCCCTTTGCCGCCGGTGCCTTCGAGGCGGTGGTAGCGAGCCTGGTCGTCAATCACCTCCCCACGCCCGAGCGCGCGGTGGCGGAGTTCGCGCGGGTGCTCGCGCCCGGCGGGCGCGCGGCGGTGGCGGTGTGGGACCGCCCCGAGCGCGCCCCGCTGTTCGGGGAGCTGACCGCGGCCGTGGCCGACACGGGCATCGACGTCCACGCCACGCTTCCGCCCGGTCCGGACCCCTACCGCTACGCCGACGAAGGTGAGATGCGCGGCCTCCTGGGCGCGGCTGGGCTGGTCGACGTGGAGCTGGGCACCCTGGAGGTGATCCATCGCTCCGAGGATGTCGAGGAGCTCTGGGACGGGCTTCTCGGTGGCAGCGCCCGCATCGCCACGGTGATCGAGCGCCAGACCCCCGCGGTCCGCGAGCGCATCCACGCCGCGTTCGTGCGCCGCCTGGAGCGCTACGGCGTGCCCGGGGGCCTCGAGGTGGTGATGGTCGTCAAGCTCGGGGCGGCTCGGCGACCGTGAGCGCCGAGAGGCCGACCGCCCCCCAGCGACGCGACAGGCTACGGGCGCTCGCCCTGAACGTGGGCTACGGCGCGTTGGGCGCGGGGTCCTCGTTGTCGCGCTCCTCGGGCGCAGGCGGGTCGTCGCCCTCGAACTCGACGGCGGTGTCGCGCTCGTCGGCGTCGTCGTACAGCATCTCGGGATCGTCGGGCGGGTTGTCGGCCTGGGCGTCGCCCAGCGAGGCCTCGCCGCCGTGCACGCGTGAGGGGTCTTCGGTCATGGCAGCGCGCTACCCGCCGGGGCGCAGCGGTGAACGGGCCCGCCGACGGGCCACCGGCCTTGCGCTCAGGCGGCGCTCGCGGCCCGCGCGCGCCGCTCCTCGGCGCGCCGCGCGGCGCGTTCCTCGGCCGAGGGCATGTGCTGCTCCTCGTCCACCGGCGTCTCGGCCAGACCGAGCCACACGAGCGCGGCCATCGGGTCGATGCCCACCCGGCGCAGCGCCCGACGACCCGCCAGCCAGACCGCGGCGGTCAGGGCCGCGACGAAGAGCACGGTGAGGATCAGCAGGGTCATTGCTCGGGGGCTCCCTCGGGCACCTCCGGGATGTCGGGCAGCTCGGGCACTCGTTGCTCGAGGTCTTGTAGCAGGTCGTCAGGCGCCAGATCGCGGATCGAGTCGGGCAGGCCGTCGAGGTTGACGCTGTCCAGCACGGTGGCCAGGAGGGCGATGAGGACGATGACCAGGACCGAGAGCACCACCGCGATGAGGCCGGTGATCAGGCCGAGCAGCGCGCGACCGCGGCCCTCCCGCGCCCGCCCCCGGCCCGCCACCCCCATCACCATGGCCGCGATGCCCCCGGGCAGCGCGAGGAAGAACAGCGTGCCGAGCGTGAGGATCACGACCAGCAGCGAGATCACGCCGACCACTGCAGAGGCGGTGGCCAGGCCCGTGCCCCCGCGCGGAGGCTCGGAGCGGTAGGTCTCGTACTCCTCGACGTAGCGCCCCCGGTCGCGATCGCGCGGGTCGTCTCGGTAGGGCTCGTCTCGATAGGCCATGACGCTTCGGCGTTTCCGCCCGCGCGCGTCGCCAAACGCGCCGGGAACGGGGTGTTCTACAAGCTCCTAGCGCCGCGCGCGGGCAGGCGCCTGCGTGGCGAAGGCGAAGTCAGCGCCCTCCCCCCACTCGACGATCGCTCGCGGGCGGCGCGGCGCGGGCGAGGGAGCCGACGCGCGCGGAGGTCGCGTCGGCGCGTGGCGTCGCGCCCCAGGACGCGGACGCGGCGCGGCCACCTCCTCCGGCGCGAACTCGGCCAGTCCCAGCCAGAGCGCCGCCCCCGTCGGATCGATCCCCAGGCGATGCAGCGCGCGGGTGGAGAGGCGCACCACGGTCCACGCGCCGAGGGCGAAGAGGATCGAGGTGACGAACAGGAGGGCAAGCACGCCAGCACGGTTCGCCGCCACGCCGCCCGCTCCTGCCCCACGGCTCCGACGATGGGGGAGCACATGGCCGCGATCCCGCCGACCGGCCGGTGCTGCGCCCCTGGCCCGAAGGGAAGCCGGCGGCGTGACCTGGGCGCGATCTTTCAGCCTTCGACGTCCTATGGCGAATACCGGGGCCATGCACCACCAGCCGACTCCAGACGACGCGTCCCTGCGGGAGGTCGCGTTCTCCACCGTCCTCATGGGCTACGACCGCCTCCAGGTCGACGCGTACGTGGAGCGCGTGCGCGAGCACGTCGCCGCCAACGAGACCCAGCACACGCCCGAGGGCGCGGTGCAGGAGGCCCTCGAGCGCGTCGGCGAGGAGACCAGCGCCGTGCTCCAGCGCGCCAACGAGGTCGGGCGCGACATCACCGCCCGCTCCCAGGCCGAGGCCGACTCGCGCCTGCGCGAGGCCGACACCGAGGCACGCGCGATCGTCGCCGCCGCCGAGACCCAGGCGCGCGAGCTCGACGGCGAGATCCGGACCCTGTGGGGGGAGCGTGCCCGTCTGCTGGCGGACATGCGTCGCATCGCCGAGCAGCTCGTGCAGCTCGCCGAGGCCGCCACCCGGCGCTTCCCTGACGACCATCCGCCGGTCACCCGGGGCTCGGCGCCCGCGGCCGCGGCCCACAGCTCCGGGGTCACCCAGGCGATGCCGGCCGTGGCCGGTGAGCCCGAGGAGCAGCCGCAGACCGCCGGTCACGACCGCGCGCGCGACGACCTGGCCGCCGCCGGGCTGGGCGACGAGGAGCCCCCCGGGCGCCATGTCGTCCACGAGAACCTCGCCGACGGCGACGAGGTCGACGACGACGCCTTCGACGAGGCGTTCGGGCTGGGTGAGCCCTGGGAGGACGAATCCGACGAGCCCGACGTCCAGCGCCTGGGCGATCACGAGAACCTCGAGACCACGCGCGCGCTGCCGCACCTGCAGCTCGCCCATCACACGCAGCGCTTCGCTCCCTCGCGCCACCGCGCCGAGGAGTCCTAGGAGCATGTGTCGCTATCGCGACCTGGGGGCTCACCTCCGGCGGTGACCTCGGGCGGGACCCGGCTCCGCCGGCCATGTGGCCGCTCCGCCACCCGCGGGCCGCCTCCGCCACCCCTAGAACCACCGCCCCCATCCCGAGAGCCGGCCCTCGTCGCGATGGGCCGCGGGCGCACCGACGATCCCGTCGCCGTGCAAGGCATCCCCGCACTGTTACAGTTTGACAGAAGATGTCACAGAGGCTCGCCGATCCCATCCTGGAGGCGGCGCACGGCACGGTGATCGACTTCGGCCTGCGGCGCACCACGGTGAGCGAGGTCGCCCGCCGCGCGGGCGTGAGCCGCATGACCGTCTACCGCCGCTATCCCGACGGCGCGGCGCTCATCCGCGCGCTGATGGCACGCGAGTTCGGGGCTGTGCTGACGCGCGCACTGGACGAAGTGGGCGAGTGCGCCTCGGCGGGCGAGCGGCTCGTGGAGGCCGTCACCCGCATGCTCGAGCTGCTGATCGAGCACCCGCTGCTGCTGCGCCTGCTGGCCGTCGACCCCGAGCTCCTGCTCCCCTATGTCACCGGCAGCCCCGGGCGCTTCCAGCACAACGCCCGCGCCACCCTGCGCGCGGCCATCGCCGCCGGGCAGGTCGACGGCTCGGTGCGCGCCGGCGACCCTGTGCTCCTGGCCGCGACGGTCGAGACGGCCGGCCGGGGTCTGGTGCTCGCCGCCGGGAGCCTGGACGACGACCAGCGCAGCGCCGGGGTGGCGGAGCTGCGCAGGATGCTGGAGGGATACCTGCGGTGTCCCGTATGACCGGCGCCAGAGCGCCGGCCGGCGCGGCCACCTTCCTCACCGCCGCCCGGCGCGATGGGGACCTCGAAGCGCTCGCGGACGGAATGGAGGTCGACGTGCTGGTGGTCGGCGGCGGGGTCACCGGTGCGGGCGCCGCGCTGGACGCGGCCACGCGCGGCCTGTCGGTCGCGCTGCTCGAGCGCCGCGACCTGGCCACGGGCACGAGCCGCTGGAGCTCCAAGCTCGCGCACGGTGGGCTGCGCTATCTGGCTCGCGGGCAGGTGGGCGTGGCCTGGGAGTCCGCGCGTGAGCGCGCCACGCTGGCCAAGGTCACCGCGCCGCACCTGGTGCGCGCGCTGCCGATGCTCACGCCGGTGCGCGGACGCATCCCGCCGCCGCCCTCGATCGCCATGGAGGTCGGTGTGCGCCTGGGCGACACCATGCGCGCCCTGTCGGGCACCAGCCGCCGGCGCCTGCCCGGCATGCGGCGCGTCAGCGCGGCCGAGGCGGGCATGTGGGCGCCGGCGCTCTCCCAGAGCGCCCTGCGCAGCGCGCTGCTGCACTGGGACGGCCAGCTCGAGGACGACGCGCGGTTGGTCGTCGCGCTCGCGCGCACCGCCGCGGCCCACGGCGCGCGCGTGGTCACCTACGCCGAAGCGCTCGAGCTGCACGCCCGCGGCGCCCGCGCGCGCGACACGCGCACCGGCCGGGCCTTCGACGTGCGCGCCCGCCACGTGATTAACGCCACTGGGGTCTGGGCGGGCGGTCTGAGCCCGGCGCTGCGCCTGCGCCCCAGCAAGGGCTCTCATCTCCTCGTGCGCGCCGAGCGACTGGGCGGTCCCCGGGCCGCGCTCAACGTGCCGGTCCCCGGGTCCTTCGGACGCTTCGTCTTCGCGGTGCCCCGCTCCGACGGCCTGGTCATGATCGGTCTCACCGACGAGCCCTTCGCGGGTCGGCCACCCGACGCGCCCGAGGTGAGCGATCAGGAGGAGGCTCACCTGCTCGAGACGCTCTCCACAGCGCTCGAGCGCCCGCTGGACCCCGGCGACGTCGTCGGGCGCTTCGCCGGGCTGCGCCCGCTCGTCGAGGGCGATGCGCACAGCACGGCGGACCTCTCGAGGGAGCACGCCGTCCACGAGGATCCCGCCACCGGCGTGGTCACCGTGGTCGGCGGCAAGCTGACCACCTACCGGCGCATGGCCCAGGACGCCGTCGACGTCGTGGCCGCGCGCGCGGGCGTGCAGGCCCGTCCGTGCCACACTGCGAGCCTCCCGCTCGTCGGCGCGCCGCCTCACCCGCGTGCGCTGCCCGCCGGGCCGCCCTCCCGCCTGCTGCGGCGCTTCGGCACGGAGGCGGCCGAGGTGGCGGCGCTGGCCGACGGACGACCCGAGCTGCTGTGTCCGCTCGCGCCCGGGGTCCCCGTGCTGGGCGTGGAGGTACTGGTCGCCCATCAGCGCGAGGGCGCGCTGGACCTCGATGACATCCTCGAGCGCCGGACCCGTCTCGGCCTCGTGCCCGAGTGGCGAGAGGCCGCGACCGCGGCTGCGCAGGCGCTGCTCGACGAGCGCGCCGAGGTCGCCGCGTGAGCGCTGAGCCGGGCATGCGTTGGTGGGGCTGGGGCAGCGACGCGCACGCCACGCGATGGCCCCCTGCCGCCGAACGTCTGCTGCGCGACGAGATCGCCTGGAGCCCCCGCGCGACGCCTCCGGTGGCGCTCGACGATGTGGCGCTTCCCACTCAGGGGCTTTCCGCGCGCGCCCGCGAGCGGCTCTGCGATGCGGTCGGCGACGAGCACGTGCGCGATGATCGCCTCGCGCGGGTGAGCCACGCGGTCGGGCGCAGCTACACCGACCTGCTGCGCATCCGCTCCGGCGACGGGTCCACCGCGCCCGACGCGGTCGTCGCCCCCGCCGACGGCCCTCAGGTCGCGGCGGTCCTGGCCGCCTGCGCCGGGGAGCGCATCGCGGTCGTCCCCTTCGGCGGGGGCACCAGCGTGGTGGGCGGCGTGGAGACGGTGCGCGACGAGGTGGCGGGCGCCATCACCCTCGACACGCGCCGCCTGACCGCCCCTGTCGGGATCGACCGCGCCTCCCTGCTGGCGACCCTGCCCGCCGGCCTGGACGGCCCGGCCGCCGAGGGCGCGCTCCGCGCGCACGGGCTCACACTCGGCCACTTCCCCCAGTCCTACGAGCACGCCACGGTCGGCGGCTTCGTGGCCACGCGCTCGGCCGGCCAGAACTCGACCGGCTACGGCCGCGTGGACGAGCTCGTGCGCGGCCTGCACCTCGTGGCGCCCGCCGGCGAGATCGACGTCGCGCCCGTGCCCGCCAGCGCCGCCGGCCCCGCGCTGCGCGAGCTGCTCGTGGGCTCCGAGGGCGCCCTGGGCGTCATCACGCGGGCGACACTGCGCGTTCGCCGCGCCCCCTCGGCCACGCGCACGCAGGCGTGGGCCTTCCCCTCCTTCGCTGCCGGCGCGGAGGCCTTCCGCGAGCTCGTGCAGGCCGGCCGCGCGCCGACCATCGCCCGCCTGTCCGACGAGCACGAGACACGCATGACCTTCGGGATGGCGGCCTCGGACTCCCCGGGCCGCCACGCCGGGCGCCTGCTTCTGCGCGCGGCCGCCGGGCGCGCGCCGTGCCTGGCCATCCTGGCCTGGGAGGGCGATCCGCGCGCCGTGCGCCTGCGCGCGTGGGCGGCGCTGCGCACCCTGCGCACCCACGGCGCCGTGCCCCTGGGCAGCGAAGCGGGCACCAGGTGGCGCGCCGGGCGCTTTCAGGGACCGTACCTGCGCGACGCGCTGCTGGCTCGCGGGGTGCTCGTCGAGACGCTGGAGACGGCCACCACCTGGAGCGATCTGCCCGCGCTGCACGCCGCGGTGGGCGACGCCCTGCGCGGCGCGCTGAGCGACCGTGGCACGCCGCCGCTGGTGGCCTGCCACGTCTCCCACCTCTATGCGACGGGTGCCTCCCTGTACTTCACGGCGATCGCCCGCCAGGAACCCGGAGCCGAGCTCGAGCAGTGGCGTGCGGCCAAGGAGGCCGCCACCGAGGCCATCGTCGCGCGGCGGGCCACCATCACCCATCACCACGCCGTGGGCCGGGCCCACGCGCCCTGGCTGGAGCGCGAGATCGGCGCGACCGGCCTGGCGGCGCTGCGCGCGGTCAAGGAGCGCCTCGACCCCGCCGGGATCATGAACCCCGGCAAGCTGCTGCCGGCGGGCTGAGGTGCGCCGGCCGCGGCGGCCCGCGACGTCGCGCGGTCGATCGGCCCGGGGCTCTCGCTACCCCGCGCTTCCGGTGTCGATGGTGATCTTGACGGTCCCCACCTCCAGGCCCTCCCCGAGGGCGTTGATCCCGAAGATGTCGTTGAGCACGTCCGCGGCCTCGTCCTTGAGCTCCACCGAGGTGCCCTCGAGCACCGCCAGGGTGCCGTCGTCGTTGGTACGCAGCGGCTCGAGCGTGCCGCCGTCCAAGAAGAACAGCGGCGCGTCCTCGGCGACGACATCGCCGTCGACCGAGATATTGCCCGTGAGCACCGAGGCGCCCGGATCGACCACGAAGTCGGTCAGCTCGACCTCGGTCCCGCCGCCGGTCAGCGACAGCCCGGAACCCTCGTGCAGGATCTCGCCCTGCACGTAGGGCGAGACGGTACCCGGCTTGTAGTAGGTCAGGTTGCCGCCGGTGATCGGGAACGTCGCCACGCCGTCCTCGCTGATCGTCGCATCCCCGACGGGGGCGGGAGTCAGCTCCAGCCTCTCGAGCGCCTCCAGGAAGCCCGAGTCCAGCGTGAGGCGCGTGGTGCGCCCATCCGAGAGATCGGAGACCTCGGCCACCGGCTCGGCCGGCGAGGACTGCGGCGCCGGCTCCTGGGCCGACGGCGCGCTGGGCTGGCCGCCCTCCCCCTCGCCCCGTCCACAGGCGGCGAGGAACACGGCCACGACGCCGGCAAGGGCGATGGCGAGCGCTCTGCGCAGGTTCATGGTCTGTCCTTCCGTTCGAGAGTCGGCCCGCGGGCCGGTGCCTCCTGGCCTGGCGGGGACGAAGATGGTCGCACGCGATGACCACCATCGCATCCGCCTCGTCCCCTCGTCGACGCCCGCGCCGGTGAGCCGCCGGGCGCGCGCCTGCGTCAGCCCGAGCGGAAGGGCAGTCGCGAGGCCAGCCCCGTGATGTTGAAGACACCCTGCACGTGCTCGGAGCCGCGCACCAGGGAGACCGGCGGGCGGCCCTCCTGTGTGGTGCACGCGTCGACGATCACGCCCAGCCCGGTGGAGTCGATCAGCTCGAGCTCGCGCAGATCGATGACGACCTCTCGCGCGTCGGTGCGCAGCGCCAGGTCGAGGCTCTCGCGCAGCTCAGGCGCAACGCCGAGGTCGAGCTCGCCGACGGGCACGACCCACACCTCGCTGTCGTGCGCCTCGACGCGAACGTCGAACTCGTCCGCCATGGGGTCCATCGCCTCCAGTCTGGCAGGGTGGTCGCGTCGGCCTCAGGCCGCCCCGACCCGCGCCCCGAACCTGGAGAGCGCCGCGCGCCGCGGCGCCTACTCGTGGATCCCGGCTTCATACCCGGTCAGTCCGGGTACGCGTGACACCGTACTTCTGATCGATCTCCGAGGAGAGGAGCGGCCATGGCGGAAACGAGCGCCAGCAGCCCGCAGACGTCGTCGAGCAACACCCCGGCGCGGACGGGCGACTCGAGCGCGGGCCCGCTGGAGAGCGAGCGCGGCGTCACCACCATCGCCGACGCCGTCGTCTCCAAGGTCGCCGGCATCGCGGCCCGCGAGGTCGCCGGGGTGCACGCCCTGGGCGGCAACGTGGGCCGTGCCTTGGGCGCCATGACCCAGCGCGTGGGCATCGGCGGCGATTCGGGCGTCAGCGTAGAGGTCGGTGAGCGCGAGGCCGCGCTGGACCTGGTCATCGTCGTCGAATACGGCGAGTCCATCCCGCGCGTGGCCAACAACGTCCGCGAGAACGTCCAGAAGCGCATCGAGGGCATGACCGGCCTGCAGATCACCGAGATCAACATCGCGGTCAACGACCTCTACTTCCCCGGTGACGACACCGAGGAGGAGCCCGCTCCCACCCGGTTGCAGTAGACGCCCCGGTGGACGGGCCGGGGACCGTGGAGGGCGCGCGCGCACGCCTCGAGCGGCTCGCGCTCGAGGCGGCGCTGGGCGTGGAGGGCGTCGCCGGCGCGGCCCGTGACGCCGCGGCGGCCGCCGAGCCGGGCGACCGTTACGGCGTGCGCCTCAGCCTGGCCGCGCGCCTGGTGCCCTGTTCCCCCTCGCCGACGCGGTGCGCGACGCGGTCGCGCGCGCGGCGCGCCGGGAGGGCTTGACCGGGGACCTGGGCAGCATCGACGTGCGCTTCGAAACGGTGGAGGAACCGGCGTGATCGTGGTGCTGCGCGCCCTGACCGCGGTGGTGGCCGTGCTCCTGCCCGCGGCCCTGGCCATCGCCGGTCTGGCCGTGGCCGTCTTCTCCATCAGCGCCACCGGCGACCTCAGCCTGCCGGGGCTCGCCGAGCTCATCGGCCTGCCCGCCTTCGAGCAGACCCTCGGCGCCTGGCTGACCATGCTCGAGCGCCCCGGCCCCGTCGCGGCGATCGCCGCCCTGGCCGGCGCGGGCGCCGTCCTGGTCGGGCTGTTGCTGCTGGCCGGCGTGTTCCTCCGGCGCCGCGAGCGCCTCGTGACCCTGCAGCGCGGCGAGGAGGGCAGCGTGCGCGCGCGCCGGCGTGCGCTGGGCGACGCCGCGGCGCGGCTAGCCGAGCAGGCCGAGGCGGTGACTCGCGCGCGGGGGCGGGCCAGGCCCAGGCGCCCGCGTGGAGGAACCCTCAGCGTCAGCGCGCAGCGCACCCGCACCGGGGAGCCCGCCGACGTGCGCCGCGCCGCCGAGGAGGCGCTGGCCCCCCTGACCGGCCCGCTCCCGCTGCGGGCGCGGGTGCGCACCCGCCAGGGCCAGCGCGGAGCGCGGGTGCAGTGAAGGGCCCCGGTCTGCGCTCGGGGCGCTCCCGTCCGGCGGTGGCGATCGGTCGCCTGCTCGCTGTCGTCTTCGCGCTCGCACTGGTCTGGTACGGCGTCATGGTGGTCCTGCTCGCGCTCAAGTTCAGACCCGGGCCCATCGACGCGATCAGCGGCTATCGCACCGCCTTTGACTTCCTGGCCGGGCTGACCGCCCGGGACATCACGCCGACCGTGCGCGCGATCATCGCCGGCGCGGGCGTGCTGTGCCTGATCGTCTTCGGCGTGGTGGCCTACCGCGCGCTGCCCAGGCCCTACCGCACCCGCCGGCCCCTGGAGTTGACCGAGGCAGACGGCCACGGCGACGTGCGCGTCACCGCGCGGGCCATCGAGCGCCTGGCCGAGCATGCCGCCCGGGAGCATCCGGGCGTCTCCTCGGCCAGCGGGCGCTTCGCCACCGATGCGGTGACGGTGGGCGTGGGGGTGCACCGCCCCGGCGAGCTGGCGGAGCTGCTGCCCGACGTGCAGCGTCGGGTGCGCAGCCAGCTCGAGCGCCACGAACTCCCGGTCCTGCGCGTCGACGTGACGCTCACCGGCCTGGATTTTGAACCCCGAAGGGAGATCCGATGACCACTCGACAATTCTTCGCCCTGGTGGGCTTCCTGTTCGTCGCCGTGTGGGTGGGTGCCGGCTTCGGCGCCGCGCTGCTGTGCCTGGTGGGCGCCGCGCTGTTCGCGGGGGTGTCCGCCATCGTGGAGGGCGAGCTGGATCTCGGCGAGCTGCAGGACCGCCTGCAGCGCGGCGGCGGAGGGCGCGTGGGCGGTGGCCCGTCGGCCGGGCGCTCGGCGGGCGCTAGCGCCGGGCCTGCGCGGACGGCGAGCCCGCGGGTGCGCTGACCTCTCCCCCCGACGTCAGCCCCAGGCCGTCGACCAGGGAGAGGAACGCCCGCGCGTAGGGCGAGTCCTGCGTGCGCGCGCGCACGGCGTCCCAGTCGATCTGCTCGCGCAGCGAGCGGGCGATCTGCAGCGTGGCGGCGAAGTCCAGCGTGTGCTCGTCGAAGCTGCACAACTTGGCCACCAGCACGTCCTCCAGGCGCGCGACGCGTACGTCGAGCGAGGCCACGCGCATCTCCTCCGCGCGCTCGATCACGCCGGGCACCGGGTCGCCGCTGGCCATCTCGAAGACGAGGTCGACGAGCGTGCCCTCGTCGTAGACCTTGAGCAGCCAGCCCTCGGGCGGGCGCTCGGGGTCCATCCCCGCCGCTGACAGCGCGGCCTGGGCGCGCTCGGCGTCGGGCGGGCCGACCAGGAAGTCCACGTCGTTGCAGGTCTCCGGGCCGCCGCGCGCCCACGCGGCCACGCTGCCGCCCAGCGCAAAGGGGATGTCGGCGTCGCGCAGTGCCGCGGCCGTCCGGCGCATCGTCTCGATGATCGACTCGAACTCCTGGGCGTCGGTGCGCATGCCATCGGCCATACCCGCCGCACGCCGTGGCGCATCCGACCCGTTCGAGCGGGTAGGCCGTTCACCGATGGCTTCCGAGCGCATCCGGGTCGCCACCGCCGGCGACGTGCACTGCCGCGAGGCGCTGCGCGATCACATGCGCGACGCCTTCGCCGCCCTGCGCGGGGAGGCGGACGTGGTGCTGCTGGCCGGCGACCTGACCACCCACGGCGAGCCCGAGCAGGCCGAGGTCCTGGCCGCCGCGCGCGCGGAGCTCGCGGACGTCCCCGTTCTCGCCGTGCTGGGCAACCACGACTGGCACGTCGACCGCGCCGGCGAGCTGCGCGGCGTCCTCGAGCGCGCCGACATCACGCTGCTGGACCGCGGCCACGCCATCGTGCAGATCGGCGGCGTCGAGGTCGGCGTGGCGGGCACCAAGGGGCACGTCGGCGGCTTCGCGGGCTCGCACCTGCCCGACTTCGGTGAGCCCTCCCTGCGCGCGGTATACGCCGAGGCCGGCGCCGAGGTCGTCGCGCTGGACCAGGGTTTGAAGGCCATCGCGCACTGCCCGCTGCGCATCGTCCTGCTGCACTACGCCCCGACGGCGGGCACGCTGGCCGGAGAGCCCGAGGGGATCTTCACCATGCTGGGCACCGATCGCCTGGCCGCGCCGATCGCCGAGCACGAGCCCGACCTCGTCCTGCACGGCCATGCGCACGCGGGCACGTTCGCGGGCGCGATCGGCTCGGTGCCCGTGCACAACGTCTCCGTGCCCGTCCTGGGCCGCGACTTCCACGTCTTCGATCTCGAGGTCCCCGAGCCCACCTGGGTGCCGATCCACTGATGGCGCGCCCTGCCCGGACCCGCCGCCGTGCCGGTGCCGCCGACCTGCACGTTTGCCGCGGCTGCGGCCTCGGGTTCGTGACGGCCACCCAGCTCCTCGACGTCCTCGCCGACGGCCGTCGCCTCGTCGAGCTGACCTGCGCCAACTGCCGCCTCTGCGTCATGGGCGCCCACGACGACGCCGCGCTCGAGGCCCTCGACGACGAGCTCGAGCGCGGCTACGCCCAGGTGTGCGCGGCATGCGAGAGGCTGGGTCGCGAAAACGAGCGTGAAGAGGTCGAGGCCTTCGTCGCGGCGCTGCATGCCGGCGCGATCCTCCCCGAGGATTTCTGACAGGCTGTCTCAGGAGGTAGACGGGATCGACATCCATGTCGATCCTTCGAGAGAGGATCGCTTCGCCGTTCCGGCGGCGAGTCCCGGACAGATCGCTGCGCGATCCGCCCGGGACGTCGGGCCTACCGGGACTCTGGGGGCCTCAGCGGTTGCGCCTGCGCGCCGCGCGGGCGGCCCGGCCCTTGCTCCGCGCCGTGCCCCGCTTGCGGCTGCGCTGGGCACGCTTCCCGGCGGCCTCCTCGGATTGCTTTTCGGCGTTCGCGACGGGCGCGGAGCGGCGCGCGTCGCGCACGATGAACGCCGCGATGGCCGCGAGCAGCAGCACCGCGCCACCCAGGAGCGCCAGCTGCTGCCAGCCCGTCAGCCCCTCGTCGGCCTCCGGCTGGACAGGGACGGGGGTGGGCGCCGGCCCCGGCTGCTGGGGCGCCTGGGGCAGCGGGTTGAAGGGGCTGTCGGTCTGTGCCCACGCCCCGGCAGGCGCGGTGAGGGCCAGGACGAGCGCGACGAGCACGGCACCGGGGCGTGGCATCCCTCGCACCCTACGCAGAGCGCCCCTCCGGCGCCGCATCCAGTCAGTCGCGTTCCCTGCCCTGCCGAGGGCCTCCTCTAGACTCATCCGGCCCATGCCGCCCAAGCAACGCCAGGTCCGCATCGAGCAGAAATCCACCCTGGCGTCCATGCAGCAGCTGGAGTCGCGCTCCGACGAGGAGCTGGCGGGCGAGACGCGTCACCGGGCGGCCGCGCAGGCCATCCTCGGTGCGCGGGCGGCCGAGCGCTACGACGCCCAGACCGCGCGCGAGCACTTCCGCAAGGCCATCTCCGCCGCGCGGCCCCAGGAGCGCATGCAGCTGCGCCGCATGGCCGAGGCGTCGCTCGCCCTGGCCGAGCGGCGCGCCGGTGACCTCAAGACCTCGATGGAGAAGCTCGGCCAGCAGGCGCCCAGCGGCCGCCAGCTGTTCGCGCTGCGGGTGATGGGGCTGCTCGCGCCGCCCCAGGGTGCCGGGTCGCTCGTGCGCGCCCGGGGCGTCCTCCTGATCCTGATGCTGATCCTCGTCCTCCTGGCCATCGGCTACGGCGTGGTCGAGCTGGTGGCCCTGCCCTTGGGGGGGATCGACTTCTGGGGCGGGCTGGTGGTCGGCCTGCTGGTGGTGATCGCCGCCCTGGCCGTGCTGTCGGTGGTCGGTCGCCGACGCCAGCGCAAGGCCGTCGCGCAGACCAGAGCCCGCGCGAGCGGCTGAGTCGCGCGCCGCGCGACCGGCGAGCAGGGCTATTCCCGCTCGCTCTCCTCGATCTCGACGTCGCTGATGACCACCGGCTGCTTTGGCTTCTCGGTGGTCTGATCGACCTCGACGCTCGCGATGTCGGCCACCGTCGGCTGGCCCTCGACGACCTCGCCCAGCAGCGCGTAGTCGGGCGGGAGCTCGGCGTTGTCGGCGGTGACGATGAAGAACTGGCTGCCCGACGTACCGGGCTCCTCGATCTCGGTCTTGGCCATCGCCACGGTGCCGCGATCGTAGACCACGCCCTCGGGGGGGGCCTCGACCACGGAGTAGCCCGGGTCGCCCTGGCCGGAGCCCAGGGGGTCGCCGCCCTGGATGACGAAGTCTCCTCCGGTGGCGTCCTTGCCGATGCGGTGGAAGGTCAGCCCGTCGTAGAAGCCCTTACGGACCAGGGAGACGAACGACGCGGCCGTCTCGGGCGACTCGCGGTTGGCCAGGCGGATCTCGATCGGTCCGCAGCTGGTCTTCATGACCGCCGTGTACACGGTGTCGCGCTCGAGCTGGAGCGTCGGCTCGGGAAGGGTGGCTCCGCCCTTGGGGGGCGGCGCCTCGGCGTCCTGACAGCCGCGGGCGCCGGTCTGCGTCGCCGCCGGGGGCCTGGGCTGCGCGCCCTCGGACCGCTGCGGGGCGCCGGCGTTCGTGGCCGTCTGCTTCTCCTCGCCGCCGCAGGCGCCCAGCCCCAGGGCACCGGCGGCCAGCAGGCTGACCAGGCGGAAGGGTCGCGGCATGGCGCGCCAGCTTAGGACCTGACTGCGCCCCACATGGCCGCCTCGCCACCCCTAGGCTCCACCGCCAGTGCGCTCGGTCGCCCTCCTGGTCAACCCGTCCGCCGGCGGCGGGCGTGCGGCGGCCCTCCTGCCGCGCGCGGAGGCGGCCCTGCGCGCCCACGGGCTGCAGGTCGGCACCTTTCTCACCCGGGACATCGACCACGCCTGCTCGCTGGCCGGGCGGGCCGCGCAGGCGGGGGACGCGGTGGTCACCCGGGGGGGCGACGGGCTGGAGGGCCGCGTGGCCGGCGAGCTGCGCGGGCGACCGGGCAGCGTGCTTGGCATCCTGCCCGGCGGGCGCGGCAACGACCTCGCCCGCGTCTTGAACATCCCCCGCGACCTCGACGAGGCCTGCGCCGTGATCGTCCACGGCGTCGAGCGCCCGCTCGACGTGGGCGAGGCCCAGGAGGACGGGCAGGCGCACAGGACCTTCATGGGGATCGCCAGCCTCGGCTTGGACTCGGAGGCCAACCGGCTCGCCAACGACGCGCCCTCCGGCCTGGGCAACCTGGTCTACGTCTACGGCGCCCTTCGCGCCCTGGCCGCCTGGAGCCCGGCCCGGTTCGAGCTCGAGGTCGAGGGCGAGCGCTCCTTCGCCGTGGGCTACTCGGTCGCCGCCGCCAACTCGGGCGCGTACGGGGGCGGGATGCGCCTGGCCCCCGATGCCCGCCTGGACGACGGCCTGCTCGACGTGGTGGTGGTGGAGGACGTCCCGCGCCTGCGCGCTCTGCGCAACCTCCCCTCCGTGTTCAGAGGCACGCACGTGCACCAGCCCAACGTCCACGTCCTGCGCGTCGGGCAGGTCCACGTGGACGCCGACCGCCCGTTCGTGGTCTACGCCGACGGCGATCCGATCGCCCGCACTCCGGTGACCCTGCGCGCCGTGCCCCACGCCCTCACCGTGCTGGTGCCCAGCGGATGAGCGGGGCGGCGCTGCAGGCCAAGGTCGCGGCCGCCCGGGCGGCCGGCGCGCTGTCGCGCCGCGCCGGGCGCGGGGGCACCAGCCTGCCCGGCAAGCTGCTCATGCGCCTGGAGCCCGACGCGATCGCCGCCCTGGCCCTGCGCCTGGGTCGAGGCAGCGCGGTGATCTCGGCCACCAACGGCAAGACCACAACCGCGGCGATGGTCGTGGGAATCATGCAGCGCACCGGCGCCCGACTGGTGCACAACCGTGCGGGGGCCAACATGGCCGGCGGGGTCGCCACCGCGCTGCTGAGCGCCGCCGGGGGCGGGTGGGTCCGTTCCCCGCCGACGGATGGCGACCTCGGGCTGTTCGAGGTCGATGAGTTCTGGCTGGCGCGGGTCACCGAGCAGCTGCGCCCGCGCGCGCTGCTGCTGGCCAACCTCTTCCGCGACCAGCTCGACCGCTACGGAGAGCTCGAGACCATCGCCGACCGCTGGGCCGAGGTCGTCGCCCGGGCGCACGGGAGTGCCCTGGTGCTCAACGCCGACGACCCCCTGGTCGCCGACCTGGGCAAGGACCGGGTCGACGGAGACCGGGTCCTCTTCTTCGGCGTGGAGGACGACCGTGTGGCCCTGGCGGGCATGCAGCATGCCGCCGACTCCAAGCACTGCCGGCGCTGCGGCTCGCCCTACGTCTACGACGCGATCTACATGGGCCACCTGGGCCGCTATCACTGCCCCACCGGCGACAATCGCCGCCCCCGGCCCCAGGTCGCCGCGGAGGACATCGCCCTCGACGGCGCCCGCGCCGCACGCTTCACGCTGCGCACCCCCGCCGGCAGCGCTCAGGTCGCCCTCCCCCTCCCCGGCCTCTACAACGTCTACAACGCGCTGGGGGCCACGGCCCTGGCCCTCACGCTCGGCGCCGGCCTGGAGGACGTGCGCGCCGGCCTGGAGGCCACCGCCCCCGCGTTCGGGCGCGCCGAGACGGTCCAGGTCGGCGGGCGCCCGCTGCGCATCCTGCTGGTCAAGAACCCCGCCGGAGCCAACGAGGTCCTGCGCACGCTGGCCCTGGAGGAGGGCGAGCACGACCTGCTCGCCGTCCTCAACGACGGGGTGGCCGACGGACGCGACGTCTCGTGGGTGTGGGACGCGGACTTCGAGCTGGTGGCCGGCGGCCTGCGCCGGGTGACCTGCGCCGGCACCCGCGCCGCGGAACTGGCCCTGCGCCTGAAGTACGCCGGCGTGCCCACCGAGCGCCTCCACGTCGTCGACGACCTCCCGCGCGCGCTGGACGCCGCGGTGGCCGGCGGCAGCGGACCGCTCTATGCCCTGCCCACCTACACCGCCCTGCTCGAGCTGCGACACGAGCTGGTCGACCGCGGGCTGGCCGCAAGCGCATTCGGATGACGATCTCTCGGGGCCGGCGTGGCGGCCCGCCCGACGCCGTCCTGTGGCACGACCTCGAGTGCGGCGGCTACACGGCGGACCTGGCGCTGTGGCGCGAGCTGGCCGGCGACCCGGGCTGCCTGGGCGGTCCGGTGCTCGACCTGGGCGCCGGCACCGGCCGGGTGGCGCTCGACCTGGCTCGCCGTGGCCACGAGGTCGTCGCCCTGGACCTCGACGAGACCCTTCTGGGTGCCCTGCGCGAGCGCGCCCGCGGGCTGGCGGTGGAGGCGGTGCACGGCGACGCGCGTGCCTTCACCTTGGGACGTGCCTTCGCGCTGGTGCTCGCGCCCATGCAGACCGCGCAGTTGCTGGGCGGCGCGGAGGGCGTGCGCGGCCTGTTGCGCAGCACCCGCGAGCACCTGCGCCCCGGCGGCGTGCTGGCCGCCGCGCTGGCCGAGGCGATCCCGTTCGACACGCCGCTGGCGCAGCGAGGGGCACCGGCGGCGAAGCCGCTGGTCGATGGCCGCACAGCCGGATCGCTGCCGACGGTGGAGCCTCCGGCGCCCGACGTGCACGAGGCCGACGGCTGGGCGTACGCGAGCCTGCCCGTCGCCGTGCGTCCCGACCTCGACGGCAGCGGCGCCGCGTGGCTGGAGCGCCGCCGCGAGGCCGTCGACCCCTTCGGCGCGCGCACCTGCGAGCTCGACCGCGTGCGCCTGGAGGCCGTGAGGCTGGCGGACCTGTACGGCGCGGCGGTCGCTGACGGCTTCGAAGCCCTCCCCCCCCGCGTGATCGCCGAGACCCAGGATCACGTGGCCAGCGAGGTCGCGCTGTTGCGCCGGGAGGCCGGCGATGCCTGACCCGGTCTACCCACACGCTTCGCGCTTCGGGCACAGGCTGCGGGTGTGCGCGCTGTACCCCGATCTGATGAACATCTACGCCGACCGGGGCAACCTGCTCCTGCTCGAGCGCCGCTGTGCCTGGCGCTCCATCGGCTTCGAGGTCACCCCCGCCGGGCTGGGCGACACGATCGACCCCGAGGCGCACGACCTCTTCTACCTGGGCGGCGGCCAGGACCGCGACCAGGTGCTGTGCGCCCGCGACCTGGCGGAGGTCAAGCGCGAGGCCCTGCACGCCGCGGCCGCCCGCGATGCGGTGATCCTCGCCGTGTGCGGGGGCTTCCAGCTGCTGGGCCACACCTACCGCCTGGGCGCCGAGGAGGTGCCCGGCATCGGCCTGGTCGACCTGCACACCGTGCGCGGCGAGGGCGAGCGGCTGATCGGCAACATCGCCATCGAGGTGCGGCTGCCCGGCCTGGAGGGCCCCCGCGTGCTGGCCGGCTTCGAGAACCACGGGGGGCGCACCCACCTCGGCCCGGGCGAGCGGGCGCTGGGCCGCGTGCTGCGCGGGCACGGCAACACGGGCGCCGGGGACGTCGAGGGGGTACGCCGGGGCAACGTGGTCGGCACCTACCTGCACGGACCGTTGCTGCCCAAGAACGCCTGGTTCGCCGACTGGCTCATCGCCCGGGCCATTGGTCCGCACGCTGACCTGCCGGCGCTGCCCGACGACCTCGAGCACGCGGCCCACGCGGCGGCCCGGCGCGCTGCCGGGATCTGACCCACCGCATCCGGGCTGCGATGTGAATAAGATGAGGATGCAGTGAGCACGGACGCGGCCTCACTCGAGTTCCGCGACGTCGTCAAGCGCTATCCCGGCGCTGACGAGAACGCGGTCGACGAGCTCTCGCTCGAGCTTCCCGCTGGGGAGATCTGCGTCCTCGTGGGCCCCTCCGGCTGCGGCAAGACCACGGCCATGCGGATGGTCAATCGCATGATCGACATCACGACGGGCGACATCCTGCTCGACGGACGCAGCGTGACCGAGCGCAAGGCGGCCGACCTGCGCCGCGACATCGGCTACGTCATCCAGCAGATCGGCCTCTTCCCCCACCGCACCATCGCCGACAACATCGCCACGGTTCCGCGGCTGCTGGGCTGGGACAAGCAGCGCGTCAGCGAGCGCATCGACGAGCTGCTGGACCTCATCGGCCTGGGCTCCGAGATGCGCGACCGCTACCCCGCGCAGCTGTCGGGCGGCCAGCGACAGCGCGTCGGCGTGGCCCGCGCCCTGGCCGCCGACCCCCCGCTCATGCTCATGGACGAGCCCTTCGGCGCCATCGACCCGATCAACCGCGAGCGTCTCCAGAACGAGTTCCTGCGCCTGCAGGCCGAGCTGCGCAAGACGATCGTCTTCGTCACCCACGACATCGACGAGGCGATCAAGATGGGCGACCGCATAGCGGTGCTGCGCAAGGGCGGCAGGCTCGCGCAGTACGCCTCCCCCGCCGAGCTGCTCATGTTCCCCGCCGACCCGTTCGTCGAGGACTTCGTGGGCGCCGACCGCGCGCTCAAGCGCCTGGCGCTGCAGCGCGTGCGCGACATCGAGCTGTGGAACGGCGCGCTGTGCCGCGTCGGCGAGGAGACCTCCGCGGTGCGCGCGCGCCTGGCCGAGGCCGACCTCGAGTTCCCCCTGCTGGTCGACGGCCAGGGGCGGCCCAAGGGCTGGCTCAGCGAGCGCGGCCTGTCAGGCGAGCGCGTGCGCGAGGACATCCGCTCGCGCGCCGAGCCGGTGCTCGACCTCGACGACATCCTGCGCGACGCGCTGTCGGACCTGCTGTCCACCGAGACCATGTACGGCCCGGTGGTGGACGCCGAGGGCACGGTCCGTGGCGTGCTCTCCCTGCGGGCGATCGCCAACGCGCTGAACATCGCGCCCGAGGAAGTGCCAAGCAGCGCGGAGCTGGCCTCCGGCGCGCTCACCCAGTGATCGTCGCATCCCTCTTCGCCCAGGCCCCGCAGGTCCCCGAGGGCTTCTTCACCCAGCGCGATCCCGACGACCTCTCGTGCGTGGCCGAGAACGGCTTCTGCCCCGGCTGGATCGTCGAGAACTTCGAGCGCTACGTCGATCCGTTCTTCGAGCACGTCTACCTGGTCGCCGTGTCCGTGGCGATCGGCTTCGCGATCGCCTTCTGCCTGGGCCTGCTGGCCCACCGCCAGCGCTGGCTGACCGGGCCACTGATCGGGGCCACCGCCGCGCTGTACACGATCCCCAGCATCGCGCTGTTCCTATTGCTGCTGCCGATCACCGGGCGCGGGAACACCACGGCGATCATCGCCCTGGTCGCCTACACCCAGTTGATCATCTTTCGCAACATGGTCAACGGGCTGCGCAACGTCCCGGCCGACGCCGTGGACGCGGCCGCCGGCATGGGGCTCACGCCGACGCAGACCCTGTTGCGCGTCGAGGTGCCCATGGCCCTGCCCGAGATCCTGGCCGGCCTGCGCATCGCGGCCTCCACCACCGTGGGGCTGGCCACGCTGGCCTTCTTCGCGGGAGCCGGCGGGCTGGGCGCCCAGATCGACGCGCAGATCAACTTCAAGTCCAACGTGGTGGTGGCGGGCGGCCTGGCCGTGGTGCTGGCCGCCGCGCTGGACCTCCTCGTGCTGGGCATGCAGCGGGCGCTCATGCCCTGGCGGCGGGCGGCGCCGGCGTGACCTTCGCGATCGTCCAGGACTTCCTCGCCGCGTTCGAGTTCATCTTCCAGGCGCGCGAGTCGCGCGCGGGAACGGTGCAGGTCGGCGGTCTGGAGGAGTTCGCCTTCCTCACGGGCAACCACCTGCTGCTCTCGGGCATCGCCGTGGCGGTGGCCGTGGCCATCGCCGTGCCCATCGGCGCCTACCTTGGTCACATCGGGCGCTTCCAGTTTCTGGCGGTCAGCATCTCCAACGTGGGCCGCGCCGTACCCGTGCTCGCGCTCATCGCCTTCTTCATCGCCTTCGTCGGCGTGGGCTTCACCAACGTGGCGCTCGTGCTGGTGCTGCTGGCCATCCCGCCCATCCTCACCAACGCCTACGTGGGCACCGCCCAGGCCGACCGCGACACGGTCGACAGCGCGCGCGGGATGGGCCTCACCGAGCGCCAGCGGCTCACGCGGATCGAGTTGCCCCTGGCGCTGCCCACCATCTTCGGGGGCATCCGCACCTCGGCGGTGAACGTGGTGGCCACCGCCACCATCGCGCCCTACGCCAACGTGGAGACGCTCGGGCAGCCCATCATCAACTTCAACGTCTACGGCGGGACGGGCCAGCTGGCCGCCGCCATCGTCGTCGCCACCATCACGCTCGCCGTGGATGCGGGCCTGGGCGGCGTCCAGCGGCTGGTGACGCCCAAGGGGCTCAAGCTCGCCGCACAGCCCGCCGGCGGCCGCAGGTCGCTGCTGGCGCGCCTCCCGTTCACTCCCAGAAGGAAGGTTCAACCATCGTGAAGGGTCAATTTCGCTTCCTCCTCAGCCTGGTCGCGGTACTGACGGCCGGCGTCCTGCTGGCCGCCTGCGGCGGCGGCGCGGAGCAGGGCTCCGGCCAGCAGGGCGGGTCGGCGCAGGGCGGGGGCCAGTCCGGCCAGCAGCAGACTCTCATTGAGCCGGTCGCCAACGCCCCACAGAAGACGATCACCGTCGGCTCCAAGAACTTCGACGAGCAGTACATCCTGGGCGAGATCTACGCCCAGGCGCTCGAGGCCGCGGGCTTCAACGTCAAGACCGAGCTGGACATCGGCTCGGAGGTCGTCGCCTTCGAGGCGCTGCAGCAGGGCGAGATCGACGCCTACCCCGAGTACACCGGGACGGCGCTGACCTCGTTCTTCGATCGCAAGCTCGACGAGGTGCCTAAGGAGCCCACGGAGGCCTACGAGGAGGCGCGTGCCGCCTACGCCAAGGAGGAGATCGTCGCCCTCCCCCCCACCCCGTTCGAGAACTCCTACCGCCTGGGCATGCTGCGCGAGACGGCGCAGCGACTGGGCGGTCCGAAGGTGATCTCAGACCTCCAGGGCAAGGCGCAGAACCTGTCGGTCACCGGCTTCCCGGAGTGCGAGCAGCGCACGGACTGCCTGATCGGCGTGGAGCGCACCTACGGCATCGAGTTCGGGGAGTTCGTCTCCTCCGAGTCGCCCTACCAGGTGCTCGACTCCAAGGAGGCCGACGTCGCGTTCGTGTTCACCACCGACGGCGACCTGGCCACCGGCAAGTACCAGGTGCTCGACGACGATCGCAACTTCTTCCCGCCGTACAACATCTCGTTCACCATGCGCGACGAGGCGGCCCGGATGATCGGCCCGCAGGGCATGGAGGTCATCAAGCGCATCCAGGCGCCCTTGACCGACGAGGTCATGCAGGAGCTCAACTCCCGCGTCGCCGTCGACGCGCAGGAGCCCGAGGCCGTCGCCCGCGAGTACCTGACCCAGTTCGGGTTCATCCGGGAATAGGCGACGCGCTCCGAGTCCGTCTCCTCGACCCCCGCGCGCGGCCTCCCGCGCGCGGGCGGCCGGGGGACGCGGGCTACGACCTGCGCTGCCTGGACGCCGTGACGCTCGCGCGGGGCCAGCGCGCGGTCGTGCCCACCGGGGTGGCCCTCGCGCTGCCCGACGGCACCGCGGGACTGGTGGTCCCCCGCTCGGGCCTGGCGGCCCGCTGCGGGCTGGGGGTGGTCAATGCCCCGGGGCTCATCGACCCCAACTACCGCGGCGAGATCCGCGTCGTGCTCGTCAACCTCGGCGAGGAGCCCTTCGCCGCCCGCTCCGGCGAGCGCATCGCCCAGCTTCTGCTCGTTCCCTACTGGGCGCCCCAGCTGGAGGTCGTGGCCGAGCTGCCGCCCGCGGCAGACGACCGCGGCGAGCAGGGCTTCGGCTCGTCGGGCGCCTGAGCGCTCAGGCGGGGGCGGCGGAGCCGTTGACCGCGAAGCGCTCGTAGCGCTGGGCGACCGCGGCCGGGAGACGGGCGTGCACGCGCACGCCGTCGGGCGTGTCGCTGCGCTCGAGGTCGCCGGCGATCTCGTGCAGCTCGGCCAGCCGGGCGCCCTCGGCGTAGGGCACCAGCAGGTCGACGCCGCGCAGCGTGGCGCGGAAGGCGCGCTCGATGCGCTCGCCCAGCTCCTCGATGCCCTCGCCGGTGAGGGCGGAGACCGCGACGCCGTCGGGGTGGGCGAAGCGCAGCTCCTCGCGGCGCTCGTCGTCGATCGCGTCGGCCTTGTTGAGGATGAGCAGGCGCGGCGTCTCCTCGGCCCCGATGCCCGCCAGCACGTCGTCGACGGCCTGCAGCATCTCGCCGGTCTCCTCCTCGTGCGTGGAGGCGTCGACCACGTGAAGGATCAGGTCGGCGTCGACGGTCTCCTCCAGCGTGGCCGAGAAGGCGTCGACGAGCTGGTGGGGCAGCTTCTGGATGAAGCCGACGGTGTCGGTCAGCAGGTAGGGGCGCCCGTTGAGGCGCAGGACGCGCGTGGCGGGATCCAGCGTGTGGAAGAGGCGGTCGCGCACGCCGACCTCTGCGTCGGTGAGGCGGTTGAGCAGCGTGGACTTGCCGGCGTTGGTGTAGCCGGCCAGCGCGAGCTTGGGCAGATGTGCGCGCTCGCGCTCGGCGCGCATGGTCGCGCGCGAGCCCTTGACCTCGTCGAGGCGCCGGCGCAGCGCGGAGATGCGGTCGCGCGCCAGGCGGCGGTCGGTCTCGATCTGGGTCTCGCCGGGGCCGCGGGTGCCGATGCCCGGCGAGGAAGCGCTTGCGCCCAGGCGCTCGAGGTGCGTCCACAGGCCCCGCATGCGTGCGAGGTTGTACTCGAGCTGGGCGAGCTCGACCTGGAGCTTGCCCTCGGCGCTGTTGGCGTGCCCGGCGAAGATGTCGAGGATGATCGCCGTGCGGTCGATGACCGGTACGCCCAGCGCGGCCTCCAGGTTACGCTCCTGGCGGGGGCTCAGCTCGTCGTCGCAGGCGACCAGGTTCGCGTCGGTCGTGGCCACATGGGCCTTGACCTCCTCGAGCTTGCCGGGTCCCAGGTAGCTGTTGGGGTGGGGACGCTCGCGGTGCTGCACCGCCTGGCCGACCGTGGCCACCCCGGCGGTGCGCAGCAGCTCGCGCAGCTCGCCCAGATCGTCGCCCTCGCGCAGCGCCGCGATGGCGAACGCCCGTTGGCGCGCCCGGGTCGCGCGCTCTGCGTGCGAGGGACGCGACCGGCCGGTGCGCCCGTTGCGGCTTCGTTGCATGCACCCCTCAGTGTAGGGGGGTCCGGGTGCCTGAGGCGGCCGGAGATGGCCGCCCCAGGCGGGGCCGTGCGCAGTGATCCAGTGGTTCGGGCTTTCAGCCGATCGGCGCCTGGCCGTCCATGCCCGGGTCGCCGAGGACCTGATCGAAAATCTGGAAGGCGACGCCGTCGTCGCCGACCTCGGCGTCCAGCACCTTGTCGTCCAGGAGCTGGGCCGCGCCGGGCTCGAGATACACGGTGGCGCCGGCTTCCTCCACGGTCTCGTCGGCGTCCTCGGGGGCTTCGACGAGGGAGAGCTCGAGGGCCGTGTCTTCGCCGCCGGGCGCGTCGCCCGGGGCGATCCGCATGCCGGCGGTGTCCTCCTCGGTCGGGATCTGCTCGGTGAGCTGGCGGATCGCCTCTGAGGCCGTCGGGGTGAGGGTGAGCATGCGATGCTCACCTCCTTTGCGCTGGGGAGCGTTCGGCCGGGCGCTACCCGGGGGCCGGCGAGGACTAACGGGGCGCGACCGCCAGCGGGGTGCGGGCGGGCGGCGGGAGGCGCCCGTAGGCGTCGCGCAGCTCGTCGGTGGGAAGCACGATCACCCCTTCGCCGGGCGCTCCCACCCAGATGCCCTGCGCGGTGGCCAGCGCATGGGCGGCGTAGGCGACCGCGCAGGCGTCCAGCTCGGGCAGGCTGCGGTGCCACAGCCCGCCGTCGTCGTCAGCGACCCCGCGCAGGCGCAGCGCAGCGATCCGCTGCTGCAGGCCCGAGGGCGTGCGCTTGGAGGACGGGCGGTGACCCAGCAGCGCGCAGAAGACCGCCTCGGGATAGGTCTCGCACAGCCGCCCGAAGCGCAGGGCGCCCGGCTCGACGCTCCCGCGCAGTTCGGCGTCGGGGGCCTGATCGCCGTTCGCGGGCACCTCGCGCGGGGGCGGGGGCGTGAAGCGCCCGAGCGGTGCCAGCGCCTCCGCCAGCGCGAAGGCGGTGGCGATCCACGTCTCCCACGTGCGCTGCGCGCCCAGCGAGGCGGGCACGGGGTACAGCGGCATGCGCCGGCGGAAGAGCAGCGCGTCGCAGACCCGGTGGCGCTCGAAGCGCCCGCTGGGCAGCCCCAGGGTCTCGCGCAGCGGCTCTCCGGGGGCGAGCAGGTCGAGGCGGTGGCCGGTGGGGGCGTCGAGCGCGACGACGGCCTCGCCGCCGAAGCCCAGCACCGTACGCGCGACCGCGGCCACGTCGCCGGGCTCGTAGAAGGTCGCTACGAGCTCGGGACCCTCGGCCCCGCGGCGCTCGTGCAGCGTGCACAGCTGCTGGGCCTCAGCCCGTGCGGAGACGTCGATGCCGCAGTAGCGCATGCCTGGGAGGATGGCCTACCCGTGCCGCCCGCCCTTCTTGCGCAGCGCCTGGCCGATCGTACCCTCGCGCTGGTCGACGTGCCCTCCGAGTCGCGCGACGAGGCGGCGCTGGCCGAACGCATCCAGCAGGTGCTACGCGACGGCGGGGTGGCGGTGACCGACTCCGGCGACACCTGCGTCCTGGCCGGGACGCTGGAGCGCGGTCCGAGGCCGCTCGTCCTGCTGGCCGGGCACCTCGACACGGTGCCCGCCCAGGGCAACCGGCCCGGCCGCCGCGAGGCCGGCGCGGTGCACGGGCTGGGCGCGAGCGACATGAAGGGTGCGGTGGCGGTGATGGTGGAGCTCGCCCTGGCGGGCGCGGGCGGCGACGCCGTCGATCTGGGCTACGTGTTCTTCGGCCGCGAGGAGCTGGCGGTCGCCGAGTCGGCCCTCACCCCGCTCCTGGCCCGCGAACCCGGCCTGCTCGAGGCTGACCTGGTCGTGATGATGGAGCCCACCGCCAACGCCGTCCAGGCCGGCTGCCTGGGCAACATCAACGCGACGTGGACCTTCCACGGGCGCAGCGGGCACTCCGCGCGTCCATGGCTGGCCGACAACGCGGTGCACCGGGCGGGCGCGGGGATCGCCGCGCTGGCCGCGCGCGAGCCGGTGGAGCACGCCTTCGAAGGGCTGACGTTCACCGAGGTGGTCTCGATCACGCGGGTGGCGGGCGGCATCGCCGGGAACGTCGTGCCCGACGAGGCCAGGGCGCACGTCAACTACCGCTATCCGCCGGGGCTGGCGGGCGCCGAGGCGGAGGCGCGCCTGCACGGCTGGTGCTCGCCGTTCGGAGCGTTGACGATCGATTCCAACGCCCCCTCGGCGCCTGTGACCGCGAACGACCCGCTCGTCCGCGCGCTCGCGGAGGTCGGGGGCCTGGCGGTGGAGCCCAAGCAGGCGTGGACCCCGATCGCCGAGTTCGCCGCCCACGGGCTGTCGGCGGTGAACTTCGGCCCCGGCGACCCGGCGATGGCCCACCGCCGCGACGAGCGCGTCGAGGAGGCCGCCCTCGTGCGCGCCTACGAGACCCTGGCGGCGTTCGCCGGAGCGGCGGCGTGAGCGGCGGCGCCCCATCGCTGCCGGTCAACCCTCTCCTCGCCGCGCAGGGCACCTATCCCTTCACCCGCCTGCGCGAGGCGGCCGAGGCCGCGGCCGCGCGGGGGCTCGCCCTCATCGACTTCGGCGTGGGCGAGCCGCGCGAGGAGACCCCCGCCTTCATCCGCGCCGCCCTGGCCGAGGCGATCACGCCCGTCTCCACCTATCCCCTGGCTGTCGGGCTGCCCGAACTGCGCGCCGCGGTGGCCGCGTGGGTGGGCCGGCGCTTCGGCGCCGGCCTGGACCCCGACGGCGAGGTGGTGCCCACGCTGGGCTCCAAGGAGGCGATCTTCCAGCTCGCCCAGGTGGTCGTCGGCCCGGGGCGCGACCTCGTGGCGGTCACCACACCGGGCTATCCGGTACCCGCCCGCGGCGCCCAGTTCGCGGGCGCCGACGTGGTCGAGCTCCCTCTGCGCGCCGAGCGCGGGTTCGTGCCCGACCCCGACGATCTCGCTGCCGCCGAGTGGGCCCGCCTGGCGCTGTTGTGGATCAACACACCCAACAACCCCACCGGCGCGGTGGCCGGCCTGGAGTTGCTGGGCGAGCTGGCCGGGCGCTGCCGCGCGGCCGGCGCGGTGCTGGCCAGCGACGAGGCCTACAGCGAGCTGTGGCTGGAGGGCGACCCGCCCTCCTCTGCTCTGCAGCTCACCGACCGGGCCAACGTGGCGGTGTTCAACACGCTGTCCAAGCGCTCGTCCATGCCCGGCTACCGCTCGGGCTTCCTGGCCGGCGACGCGCGGCTGATCGAGGCCGTCCGGCGCCTGCGTCCCACCACGGGGACCACCCCCCAGGAGTTCGTGCAGCGCGCCTCGGCCGCCGCGTGGGGCGACGAGGCCCACGTCGAGGACGTGCGCGCGCTCTATCGCGCCAAGCGCGACATCCTGCTGCCCGCGCTGCGGGCCGTCGGGCTCGAGCCGGTGGGCGGGCGGGGCACCTTCTTCCTGTGGCTCGCGGTCCCCGGCGGGGGCGACGATGCGACCTTCGCGACGTGGCTGCTGGACGAGCACGGGGTCGTGGTCGCCCCCGGCTCGTTCCTGGGCGCGGCCGGCGCCGGACACGTGCGCGTGGCGCTCGTACCCACGCTGGAGGCCTGCGCCGCCGCGGCACAGCGCCTCGCCGGCGGCGCATGAGCGACCATGGGGCCATGACCACGAGCACCCCCGACGTCGACCTCGTCGCGCTGGCCGCGCGCATCGAGGAGCTGTACGAGAAGCCCAGGTCCGAGTTGGACGGCGACGCGGCGGCGACCGTCGACCAGGTCCTCGCGCTCCTGGACGAAGGCCACGTCCGCGTCGCCTCGCCCGGGGCGCACGGACAGGACGCCACCACGGTGAGCGGTGCGGACTGGACCATCAACGAGTGGGCCAAGAAGGCGATCCTGCTGGCCTTTCGCACCCGGCAGATGGAGATCATCGAGGTCGGCCCCTACTCCTACCACGACAAGCTCGCGCTCAAGGGGGACTACGCCCGGCGCAACGTGCGTGTCGTGCCCCCGGCCACCGTGCGCTACGGCAGCTACCTGGCGCCCGGCGTTGTGCTCATGCCGTCCTACGTGAACATCGGCGCCTACGTCGGCGCGGGCACGATGGTCGACACGTGGGCCACCGTGGGCTCGTGCGCGCAGATCGGCGCCGACGTGCACCTCAGCGGGGGCGTGGGCATCGGTGGCGTGCTCGAGCCGCTGCAGGCCACGCCGGTCATCGTCGAGGACGGCGCCTTCGTGGGCTCGCGCTGCGTCGTCGTGGAGGGCGTGCGCGTGGGCCGCGAGGCGGTGTTGGGCGCCAGCGTGGTGCTCACCGCCTCCACCCCCATCATCGACGTGCGCGCCAAGAAGCCGGTGGAGCTGCGCGGCCACGTGCCGCCGCGGGCCATCGTGATCCCGGGCACCCGCAAGCGGAAGTTCGAGGCGGGCAAGTACCGCATCCCCTGCGCCCTGATCGTCGGCGAGCGCTCCGCGGGCACCGATCGCAAGACCTCGCTCAACGAGGCGCTGCGCGAGCACGCGGTGAGCGTCTGAGGCCCTTCAGGCGAGATCCCTGAGCGCGGCCACCAGCTCCCCGCTCAGCTCGGCGGCGTAGACCGGCTCGGCCCAGCCCGTGAGGTCGACATGGAAGTCCTCGCCCACGTCGACCTCCAGCTCGCCGCCGTCGAGGACCACGGTCACCGGCGAGTCGCCGCCGCGCAGCATGTGGGCGACCGCGGCGCCGGTGGCGCCGGTGCCGCTGGAGCGCGTCTCGCCCACCCCGCGCTCGAAGATCCGCGCGCCCACCGTGCGCGCGTCGAGCGCCGTCCACCACGAGACGTTGGTGCGGTTGGGAAACAGGGACGCGTGCTCGATGGGCGGGCCGAGGGCCGGGAGGTCGAGCGCGGCGAGCGTCTGCGTGTCGCCCACGTGGATGGCGCATTGTGGGTTGCCGATCGAGACGTGCTGGAAGGCGGTCCCGTCGGGCAGCTCACCCGCGCCGCTGTCTGGGCCGCCGGGGAAGTCGGCGCTACGCAGCCGGGCGCGGCCCATGTCCACCCGGGCCGAGCGCTCGTCGGCGATCGTGGCGCGCAGCTCGCCGGCGACGGTCTGGATGGAGAAGGTACGCCCGGGCGTCCAGCCGCGGCGGTGCAGGTAGAGGATCGCCTCGCGGGCGCCGTTGCCCGACAGCTCGGCCTCGGAGCCGTCGGGGTTGAAGATGCGCAGCCGCGCCACGAAACCGGGCTCGTCGGCGGGCTGGAGGAGCAGGACGCCGTCGGCGCCGGGGCCGGTGTGGCGGTCGCACAGCCGGCGAACCCGGGGCGGGGTGAGCGTCAGCCCGAGGGTGTCGCGCTCGGCGATGAGATAGTCGTTGCCCAGGGCCTGCCACTTCTCGAGGCGCACGGCCAAGACCCTACGGGAGCACCTGGGCGGCGACGTCCTCGGGCGCACGGGCGGTGACGTCGATCACCTCGGCGCCGGGCAGCTTGCGCAACCAGGTCACCTGGCGGCGCGCGTAGCGGCGGGTGCGGCGCTTCATGGCCTCCACGTCGCCTTCATCGAGCAGCTCGCGAAAGCCGACGGCGGCGCGCGCGGTGGCGCTGGCTCGCCGCGCGTCGGCGGCGCGAACCTCCTGGGCGGCACCCGCCGCGACCATCGCGTCCACGCGCTCGTCGATGCGCGCGCGCAGGGCGTCGCGCTGCATGACCAGGCCGATCAGGCGGGTGGGGTGGCGCGTGCGGGCGGTCCACAGCTCGCTCTGTGCCTCCGGGGGGTGCAGCGCGCCCTGCTCGTGTAGCTCCAGGGCGCGGATGACGCGGCTGCGATCGGTGGGGGCGATGCGTTGCGCGGCCCAGGGGGCGAGATCGGTCAGGCGCGCGTGCAGGAAGGCCGGGCCGCGCACGCCGGCCTCCTCCTCCAGGCGCTCGCGCACGCCGGGCCGCGGCGCAGGGCGCAGCTCGAGTCCGGCCAGCGCCGCGCGCAGGTAGAGGCCGGTGCCGCCCACCACGATCGGCCTGCGCCCGGCGGCGAGCAGGCCGTCGATCTCGCGGTGGGCCAGCGGCTGGTACTCGGCCACGCTGAAGCGCTCTCCGACCCCGACGAAGGCCACGAGGCGGTGCTCGAGGCGCGCGCGCTCGGCGCGCGAGGCGACCCCCGTGAGGATCTCCAGGCCCGCGTAGACCTGCAGTGCGTCGGCCGAGACGGCCACGGGGTCGTCGCCGCGCGCGCGCAGACGGTCGGCCAGCGCGATGGCGAACGCGGTCTTGCCCACGGCGGTGGGGCCGAAGAGGGCCAGGACGCTGCGCACGGACAGAGGATGGCGATGGAGCGCGGGCGACCTCGCCGGCAGCCGGCGCCCGCTCGTTGGGGCCGAGCCCGCGAGGCTCCTCGCCGTGTGGGCCCGGGCGGAGTATCGTCGCCGGGGTGGCTGTACGGATCGGTTGCGGGCTCTCGGTGGAACCCGACGCGCGAGTCGCGGCGGTGCAGGCCGCCGGGCTGGCCGCGCGCGGGCTCGACGGTCGTCCGGTCGACGTCGCCCTGGTCTTCCCCTCGGGCGGGCACCTCTCCGCGCCCAAGGAGACCCTCGAGGGCGTGCACGACGTCCTCTCCCCCGCCGCCCTGGCCGGGTGCGGCGCGGGGGGCGTGCTCGGCGACGGGCGCGAGGTCGAGAACGGCACGGCGGTGGCCGTCTGGGCCGCGGCGCTGGACGGCGGGGGCGCGCAGGCCTTCCACGCCGACGTGCTGCGCGTATCCGAGGGCATGGCGATCAGCGGACTGCCCGACCTCGAGGGCGCCACGGCCGCCGTGCTCCTGCCCGATCCCCTCAGCTTTCCCACCGACGGCGTGCTGCGCCGGCTGCACGACTACGCGCCCGGCGTGCCCGTGCTGGGCGGGCTTTCCAGCGCGCACGTCGACGGTCGGGCCACACTGTTGTGCGACGACGAGGTGCACCACAACGGTGCGGTGGGTCTGCGCTTCACCGACGTGGAGATCCTCCCGTGCGTCTCCCAGGGCGCCGCGCCGCTGGGACCCGAGCTGACGGTGACCGCCGGCGACGGCCACATGATCCGCGAGCTGGCCGGCCGACCGGCGATCGAGAAGCTGCGTGAGGTCGTCGATGGGCTGGAGGGCGCGCAGAAGGCGCTGGTCGGGCGCGGCCTGCTCATGGGCGTGGTGATCGGCGGGCCCAAGGCCGAGTACGGGCCCGACGACTTCCTCGTCAGCGGGCTCGCGGGCGCCGACCCCGGATCCGGTGCCATCACCGTCGGTGCGACCATCGAGCCGGGCACGGTCGTCCGCCTGCACGTGCGCGACGCGGACTCGGCCGATCGTGAACTGCGCGAGGCGCTGGCCCTGCGCCGGGAGGCACTGGGCGGGGCACGCCCCGCGGGCGCGCTGCTGTGCACCTGCAACGGTCGCGGTGCGGCGATGTTCGGCGCCTCGGACCACGACACCCGCGTACTCGACGAGCAGCTGGGAGCCCCGGCCGCCGGCTTCTTCGCCGCCGGCGAGATCGGTCCGGTGGGCGGGCGCCCCTTCGTGCACGGCTTCACCGCGACGGTCGCGGTGTTTCCGAGCGGGTAGCGCGCCGTCCGCCGCGCGGCCGCCGGCCTCCGCCCCAGCGGATAGGGTCTAGGACCATGCAGCTCGGCGGCCGCCACGTCCTGCTCACCGGCGCCACCGGGGGGCTGGGCCGGGCGATCGCGCGCGAGCTCGCCTCGCACGGGGCGCGGTTGCTGCTCACCGGCCGGCGATCCGTGGCGCTCGACGACCTCGCGGACGAGTTGGGTCGCGGCGCCCGTGGGCTGGCCGTCGATCTCGGCCGGCCCGGCGACGTCGAGCACCTCGCGGCCGAGGCCGGGCAGGTCGACGTGCTGGTGGCCAACGCGGCGCTGCCGGGGTCCGGGCGGCTGGCCAGCTTCGAACCGGCCCAGATCGACGCGGCCCTCGACGTGAACCTGCGCGCCCCCATGCAGCTGGCCCGCGCCCTCTCCCCCGCCATGGTCGAGCGCGGGCGCGGCCAGCTGGTCTTCGTCTCCTCCCTGTCGGGCAAGGCCGCGACCACGGGCAGCTCGGTCTACAGCGCGACCAAGTTCGCCCTGCGGGGCTTCTCGCTGGCGCTTCGCAGCGAGCTGGCCGGCACCGGCGTCGGCGTCTCCTGCGTGTTCCCCGGCTTCATCCGCGGTGCCGGGATGTTCCACGAATCGGGCACGGTCCTGCCGTGGTTCGCCGGCACCAAGACACCCGAGGACGTCGGACGGGCCGTCGCCCGCGCGATCGAGCGCGACCTCGCCGAGGTCGACGTCGCACCGCTGGGCCTGCGCCTGGGCGCGACCTTCGCCGGCCTGGCCCCCGAGACCGCCGACGCGGTCAACCGCCGGCTGGGCGCCGACCGCGTGGCCGAGGACATCGCCGCCGGCCAGGCGCACAAGCGCGGCTGACCGGACGGGCGCCTAGCATTGGCGCTTGCCGGCCGATCCTCGGCGGCTCGGGACGTCGACGCGCTGCCCGACGGCGTCGTGACGCCGGCTCCCCACGAAGTGCCGGCGGGCGCGCCGCGTCCGCCGAAGGAGACCTAGCGCACGCGGCGGCAAGGCGTTGGCCGGTTTTCAGGCCTCCCGCGGCGGCTCGGGCTCGTCCTCGGCGAGGATCCCGTAGAGCGACTTGCGGGCGTTGGTGAGGATCTCTTGCGCCGCGGCGACCTGCTCGGGGGTCCCGATCTGAGCGATCTGCGAGGCTGCGAGGCCGACCTGCTTCATGCCGCCCAGGAGTTCCCAGGCTTCGGTGTCAACGGCCTCGCCGGCCGCCTCCCAGGGGGCGGCGTCCCCGGCCTGGGCGGCGGTGCGGCCCTCGTCCGTGAGGTGGAACAGCTTGCGGGTGCCGGAGGCCTCCGCGCGAATGAGTCCCTCATCCTCGAGCTGCTGGAGCGCCGGGTAGACCGAGCCGGGGCTCGGACGCCAGGCGCCGCCGCTGCGGTCCTCGATCTCCTGCATCAGCTGGTAGCCGTTGCGCGGCTCCTCGGCCAGCAGGGCGAGCAGGGCGGCGCGGACGTTGCCCCGCCGCGCCCGCGGGCCGCGGTGCATGCCGGGCGGTCCGAAGCCGAACGGGCCGCCGCCTCGGTGGTGCCGGTGCCGGCCGCGCCCGTGGCCACCGCGATGGGGACCGCCCATGGAGAGCCAGCCCGCGAGTCGGGGGTCGAGCCCCCATGCGTGATGCGTGTGCATCGTGTGCTCCTTCGTATCCGTATCGCTACTGTCGATATGTAACGATATATCGGCGCCCGGTGGGCCGTCAAGTCGCGCGAACGCCGCCGGCGTCCGCCCGATGAGACGCTCGGCCATCAGAACAGCGCCTCTTGGCGGTGGGCCGGGCGCACCTCTCCCCGGCCGACCTCCGCGGCTCGGTCGACCTCCCGCCGCCCCGCCCCGAACCGCGACGGAGCGGGCGCCCCGCGGCCGCGCACCAGCGCGCCCAGCCGCTCGCGCTCGGCCGGCGGCGCGTAGGCCCCGCGGGCGTACAGGCGCTCGTAGCGGTTCACCAGGTCGGGCCGCGCGCTGCGCAGCCAGTCGAGGAACACGCCGCGCGTCTCGCCGCGCAGGTGCAGCGCGATGCCGCCGATGCCCACCGCGCCGGCCGCCTCCGCCGCCGTCAGCAGCGCCTCAACCTGCTCGGGCGCGTCGTTGATTCCCGGCATCAGCGGCGCCACGAGCACGCCGGTCGGAATCCCCGCGCGATTGAGCTCGGCCACCGCCTCCAGCCGCGCCCGCGGGTTGGGGGTGTGGGGCTCGGTCGCCCGCCAGGCCTTCTCGTCCAGCGTGGGCACCGACAGGTTGGCGCTGAAGTCAGCCACCTCGCCCAGCTCGCGCATGAGCCCGAGGTCGCGCAACAGAAGGGGCGACTTGGTCAGCACCGACGCGGGATTGCGCGCGTCGCGCAGCGCCTCCCAGATCCCGGGCATCAGCCGGTAGCGGCCCTCCACCCACTGGTAGGGGTCCGTGTTGGTGCCCATGGCCACGTGCTCGCCCTTCCACGAGGGGCGGCGCAGCTCCGCGCGCAGCACCTCGGGCACGTTGACCTTGACGACGATCTCCTTCTCGAAGTCGCGCCCCGCGTCGAAGCCCAGGTAGGTGTGCGTCGGGCGCGCGAAGCAGTTGTGGCTGACCACGCCATCGGCGATGAAGTCGCCGGTGCCGGTGGTGATGTCGAAGAGGGGTAGCTCCATGCCGATCGGCTCGATGCCCACCACTCGTGTCTGGGCATCGGACTTCAGCGCGAGCCCCTGCACGGTGCGCTTGCGGGTGATCGCGGGATCGGTGAGGTGGAAGAACCGCAGGCGCTCCCTCAGGCCTCCGCGGATGCGGACGTAGGGACAGCCGTTGGGCCGCGGTCCCTCCACGACGGTGTCGAAGCCGAAGTGCTCGAGGCAGCTGCGGGTCCAGTGGATGATGAAGCCGTCCTGGTTGGCGATGCGCAGGGCACTGCCGCTGGCGCACGACCCCTCAGCGTCGAAGATGCCGGCCAGAAAGCCCTTGCGCCACTGGTTGTTGGGCTGCCTGGGCCACTCGACGAGCTCTTGGATCCGTCTCACCGTGGCGCCTGCCCCGCTCGCGATGGAGCGCATCGGCCGGCACGACGCACCCGCGACCTTGAACTCGTAGTCGTGCGTCTCGGCGCCCGCCGAGCAGAGGTAGTCCTTCGCGCGGCGCAGCGCCTCGAAGTCGGTGAGCGCCAGCCGGAAGGTGTGGTTGACCGTCGTCCTTCGCCGTTTCGGGGGATAGGGCCGAGAACTCAGATGCCCGTCACCGCGCACCAGGCCGCAGAGATACCCGCGGCGGTAGTCGGCACAGGGCCTGGGCGGCGTCTCGAAGCGGCCGGTGCCGAGCAGGGCGTTGTTCGTCGTCAGATGAGGGCGCTGGGCGTGGCCTGAGGCGTCCGCGACGTGCTTCCATCCTCGCTCGGTCAGGAATCGGTGGTCGCCGCTGGTGACCAGGCGCGTTCCGTCCTCGAGATGGACTGCGTAGGCGTGCTTCCACACCAGCCAGTGGTCGAGTACTTCCGTCTCGACGTAGCGGCGGTAGCGCCCGCGGACCTCGGTTCCGATGATCGCCTCGCCCACACGCAGGTCGGCGATGGGCTTGGTGCGGCCGTCGGCCAGGAGGGTCGGCGTCTCCGGAGAGCTGCAGAAATGGCACGCATGCGCGCAGCCCCGATACGGGTTGATCGTCCAGCGGAACGGGACCTGTGAGCGCTCGGGGACCCGGTTGAGCGCGGACTTGGCGTGGACCTCGTAGAAGCGGGTGTCCATCGCCTCGGGCGCGTCGAAGCGCCGCACGACCGCGTCGCGGTAGCCGGGCAGCGTCGCCTGGTCGGCGTCGCGGGCACTCAGGTTGTCCCAGCGCACGAACACATGTTCGCACTCGGCGCGGACGGACGTCGCGGCTCAGCGCGCGTCCGCGGCGGCCAGCAGCGACAGCTCGCCGGCGAGGGTCTGGCTGGTGGCCGAGGCGATCTGCACCGGGACGATCTCGCCGGGGCTGGCCAGGCCGGTGAAGTTGACGGCCTTGTTGTGGCGCGAGCGGCCGCGCAGCTTCGAGGGATCGGTGCGCGAGGGGCCCTCGACGAGCACGTCGAGGGTGCGCCCCACGAAGCGCTGGGCGCGCTCGCGGGCGCGGCGCTGGACGACCTCGACGAGGCGCTGCATGCGCTCCACGGCGACCTCGTGGGCCACCAGGCCCTCGGTGATCGACGCCGCCTCGGTCCCGCGGCGCGGCGAGAAGACGAACGTGAAGGCGCCGTCGAAGCCGACCTCCTCGCAGACCTCGAGCGTGTGGGCGAAGTCCTCCTCGGTCTCCCCCGGGAAGCCGACGATGACGTCCGTGGTCAGAGCGATGTCGGGCACGTGCTCGCGGATCAGCGCGACGCGGTCGAGGAAGCGCTCGCGCGTGTAGGTGCGACGCATGGCCTCGAGGATGCGCGAGGAGCCCGCCTGCAGCGGGAGGTGGACGTGCTCGCAGACCGTGCGCAGCTGGGCGTGGGCGCGCACCACGTCCTCGCGCATGTCCTTGGGGTGAGGGCTCGTGTACCGCACGCGCTCGAGCCCCGGGACGCCGTCCAGCGCGCGCATCAGCTGGGAGAACGACGCGCGCTGCGGGCGCAGGTCGCGCCCGTAGGCGTTGACGTTCTGGCCCAGCAGCGTGACCTCGCGCACGCCGTCGGCGGCCAGACGCTCGACCTCGGCGACCAGCTCGGCCAGCGGGCGGCTGACCTCGCGCCCGCGCGTCGAGGGCACGATGCAGTACGCGCAGTTCATGTTGCAGCCCTGACTGATCTGCACCCAGGCCTGAAACGGTCGGGCGCGCTTGGCCGGCAGGCGACCGGTCACGCCCTCGAACTCGAAGAAGCCCTGGGCGGTCAGCGAGTCCGCGGTCAAGAACTCGGCCAGCTTGTGCACCTGGCCGGGGCCGAAGGCGACGTCCACGAAGGGGAACTGGCGGAAGACGTCGTCCTTGACCGACTGGGCCCAGCATCCGCCCACGCCGATGATCCGTTCGGGATCGCGGCGCTTCAGCCCCGATGCCTGGCGCAGATGGGCCACGAAGCGCTCGTCGGCCTTCTCGCGGATGGAGCAGGTGTTGAAGAGGATGAGGTCGGCGTCCGCCGGCTCGCTGGCCTCCATGTAGCCCAGCGACTCGAGCATGCCCTTCATGCGCTCCGAGTCGTGCTCGTTCATCTGGCACCCGAACGTGGTGACGTGGTAGCGCTTCATCGCGTGCCCGAGGCTACTTCGCGTACTCGACCGACCGCGACTCGCGGATCACGGTCACCTTGATCTGGCCCGGGTACTCGAGCTCCTGCTCGATCTGGCGGGCGATCTCACGCGAAAGGCCCAGCGCGGCGTCGTCGTCGAGTTCGGTGGGGGCGACCATCACGCGGATCTCGCGGCCGGCCTGCATGGCGTAGACCTTGTCCACGCCCGTGTGGCGCATGGCCAGGCTCTCCAGCTCGCGCAGGCGCTTGACGTAGTGCTCCAGGGACTCCCCGCGCGCGCCGGGGCGCGCACCCGAGAGCGCGTCGGCGCTCTGCACGATCACCGCCTCGACGGTCTGGGGCTCCACCTCGTTGTGGTGGGCCTCCATGGCGTGAGCGACCGCCTCCGCCTCGCCATGGCGGCGCGCGAGGTCGCCGCCCACCAGCGCGTGCGGTCCCTCGATCTCGTGGGTGACGGCCTTGCCCATGTCGTGCAGCAGCGCCGCACGCCGGGCGGTGCGCGGGCTGGCCCCGAGCTCGTGGGCCATGATCGCGGCCAGCTGGGCGCATTCGACGGAGTGGGCGAGCACGTTCTGGCCGTAGGAGGTGCGAAAGCGCAGGCGCCCCAGCACCTTGATCAGCTCGGGATCCAGTCCCGGGACCTGAGCGTCCAAGGCGGCCTTCTCGCCGGCCTCGATCATGTGGGCCTCCAGGTCGGATTTGGCCTGGTAGAAGGTCTCCTCGATGCGGGCCGGATGGATGCGCCCGTCGGCCAGGAGACGCTCGAGGGTCATGCGCGCCAGCTCCCGACGGACGCCGTCGAAGCCGGAGAGGACGACGGCATTGGGCGTGTCGTCGATGATGAAGTCCACGCCGGTCAGGTTCTCCAGGGCACGGATGTTGCGCCCCTCGCGGCCGATGATGCGCCCCTTCATGTCGTCGGCGGGCAGCTGCACGACCGAGACGGTGGTCTGCGCGGCGTGACTGGCGGCCAGGCGCTGCATGGCGACCGAGAGGATGTTGCGCACGCGGCGCTCGGCGTCGCGCTTGGTCTCCTCCTCGATCTGGCGCAGCAGGCGCGAGCGGTCCTGGCGGGCCTGCTCCTCGACCTCATCCAGCAGGGAGCGACGCGCCTGCGCGGCGCTCATTCCACACGCGCGCTCGAGCGCGTCGGCGACCTCTGCCTCGCGGCGGCCGAGCTGCTCGTGGCGCTCCGCCAGACCCTGCTCGCGCTCGTCGAGCGCGCGGGCGCGGCGCTCGAGCTCGTCGATGCGCATCTCCAGGCGCTCCTCGCGGCGGGCCAGGTCGGCCTGACGCTCGGCCAGCTCGATGGCCTGCTCGTCGCCGGCCGACGAGCCGTTGGAGGCGGCCTCGGCAGCCAGACGACCATTGCGCGTGAGCACGATCGCCACGCACACCAGCGCCCCGGCCACCAGGGCTGCCGCGCCGATGATCTCCATTGCCTCGTCCTCTCCGCGCGAGGGGCGGGCGGGCAGCCCAGACCCTCACGGCTGATCGTGTCGGGGGGATCGGAGCGGACCCGGCACGGGCCCTGGAACGCGCAGCTCAGCGCAGGGCTGGCCCTGCGCCGCCTGGTTCGGAGCGAGATCGTCGTGCGGTATGGATCGCGATCAACCGAGAAAGAGTCGAGTTCGGGTGGAAGTTGTTCGTTTGCTGCGGTTTTCAGAGACCCGTGAGGGGCCCGGTCCGATGTAAGTGCCCATCGTAGTACCGGTCGCGGTGAGCGCGCAAACCGGGCGGTGGGTCGCTGCCGCCCACGTCGGGACCCACGCGACCGGGGAGTCACCCTCCTATGCGGTGGCCGCTTCGCGCTCGAAGGCGCGCACAGCGTCGTAGGCGACCTCGAGTGCATAGCCCCGACGCACGAGCTGAGCGAGCGCGCGCTCCCGCGCCGGGTCATCTCCGGGCGGGGCGACCAGGCGCCGGCGCAGGACCTCGACCGCCGCCTCGAGCTCGTCGCCGGCCGCGCGGTCGTCCAGCACCTGCGCCGCCGTGGCGGGGTCGACCCCGGCGTCCACCAGCCGGCGCTCGATGCGCTCGACGCCCCACCCGTCCAGGGTGCGCCGGTCCTCCGCGAAGCGCTGGGCGTAGCGAGCGTCGTCGAGGTAGCCCTGGCGGGAGAGTTCGCCCACGGCGGCGTCGATCTCCGCCGGGTCGATCCGCTTGGTCTCCAGATGGCGGCGCACCTCGGCCACCGTGCGGTCCCGGCGCCCGAGGTGGCGGTAGGCCAGGTCGAGCGCATGCTGGAGGCGCGCCTGCGGGTCCGCAGCGCGCCGGGCGGAGTCCGCCACGGCTCAGGCCGCGGCGGCGGCGCCGTTCGTCTCGGCCCCGGCCGCCAGCGCCGTCTCGTCGTCGCGGTCGATGGGCGCCACCAGGTCGCGGTCGATGCCCAGTGCCCGGTAGATGCGGTCCTCGATCTCCTTGGCTACCTCGGGATGCTCGACCAGGAACGCCTTGGCGTTGTTGCGCCCCTGGCCCAGCCGCTCGTCGCCGTAGGAGAAGAAGGAGCCCGACTTGGTCACCACGTCGTGCTCGATGCCCAGGTCGATCAGACATCCCGCGGTGGAGATCCCCTTGCCGAACTCGATGTCGAACTCGGCCTGGCGGAAGGGCGCGGCGACCTTGTTCTTGACGACCTTCACGCGGACGCGGTTGCCCACCGCCTCCGTCCCGTCCTTGAGCGTCTCGATGCGCCGGATGTCCAGGCGCTGGGAGGAGTAGAACTTCAGCGCGCGACCGCCGGGTTGCGTCTCGGGCGAACCGAACATTACGCCCACCTTCTCGCGGATCTGGTTGGTGAACAGGCAGAGCGTGCCAGCGCGGTTGAGGGTGCCGGCCAGCTTGCGCATGGCCTGGGACATCATCCGCGCCTGCAGGCCGACGGTGGTGTCGCCCATCTGGCCCTCGAGCTCGGCGCGCGGGGTCAGCGCGGCCACGGAGTCGATGGCGACGACGTCGACGGCGCCCGAGCGCACGAGCATGTCGGCGATCTCCAGCGCCTGCTCGCCGTAGTCGGGTTGGGAGACCAGCAACTCGTCGATGTCCACGCCGATGTTCTGGGCGTACAGCGGGTCCATGGCGTGCTCGGCGTCGATGAACGCGCACACGCCGCCCAGCTTCTGGGCCTCGGCCAGCACGTGGTAGACGAGCGTGGTCTTGCCCGAGGACTCCGGACCGAAGACCTCGACGATGCGCCCGCGCGGCATGCCGCCGATCCCCAGGCCGAGATCGAGCGACAGTGCGCCGGTGGGAATCGCGTTGACCTTGACCTGGGCGCCCTCGTCGCCCATGCGCATGACCGAGCCCTTGCCGAACTGGCGCTCGATCTGCGTCAACGCGCCTTGCAGGGCCGTGTCGCGGGCCTTGGCGGCCTTCTCGGCATCGGTGACGGACATGGCGGAGAACCTCGCTGGCTTCGGAAGGAGGCCCCATGGTGAGGGGACCACCGGACGGAACGAGAACCTAGGTCCGCCGGCGTTGCGCAGGTGCGACGCCCTGTGGCGAAAGCGTGACGATCGGCCGCTGTGGCGCGATGGGATTGCGAGAGGCCATCCACGCTGCCGACGCTTTACTCTTTGCCCCCGATGAGGGAGGGGTGGAGGTCACCCGCGGTCGCGCTCGGCGCGGTGCTCGCCGTGGGCGCGGTGCTCCGTCTGCTCATGGTCCTCGCCTGGCAGCCCGGCCTCTTCGGCTGGCCCGACGCGGCCAGCTACATCAACGTCTCCCAGGGAGAGCTGTTCTCCAACGAGCTGCGCCCCGCCGGCTATCCGCTCGTCCTGCTCATCCTGCACGCCATCACGCCGAGCATCACCCTCGTGGTGGTGGTCCAGCACCTGCTCGGCCTGGCCACGGCGGCGCTGCTCTACCTGGCGGTGGGACGCACGGGGGCGCCGCGCGCGCTGGGCCTGATCCCCGCCGCCATCGTGGCGTTGGGCGGCGACGGGATCTTCCTCGAGCACGCGCCCATCAGCGAGGCGGTGTTCACCTTCCTGGTGGCGGCGGCGCTGTACGCCGCGGCGCGCTCGCTGGGGGACCGGGGCCTGGCCTGGCCGATGCTGCTGGGACTGATCCTGGCCACCGCGGCGAGCGTGCGGGTGGTCGCCCTGCCGCTGGTGTTCCTCCTGGCCGTCGCCCTCGTGGCCGTGACCGCGGCGCCGCTGCGCCATCGCCTGGCGACCGGCGCCGCGGTGGCCGCGGGCGCCCTGGCGGTGCTCGTCCCCTACCAGGTCGCCGCGGAGCTTTCGGTGGGCAAGAGCGGTCTCAGTCGCAACGGCGCCTGGAACATCTACGGCCGGGTCGCGCCCTTCGCCGACTGTGCGACGTTCACCCCGCCGCCCGGAACCGAGCGTCTGTGCGAGACGACGCCGCGCTCGCGGCGTCCGCTGACCGCCCACTACACCTTCAACTGGTACTACTCGCCGGCCATCCGCTCCTTCGGCGACCCGCATTCGGCCACGCGGCAGCAGACCGCCCAGGTCACCGCCTTCGCGCGCGCGGTGATCCTCAACCAGCCACTCGACTATGCCGAGGAGGTCGGGGCAGGCCTGCTGCGCTACATCGCCCCCGAGAGCTTTCGCGGCTATGGCGGGGGACCCAGCTACCGCGGCCTCGTCCACCGGGAGATCCTGTTTCACCGCACCTTCCAAACCCTGGGGCGCGAGGTGGCCGCCGAGTACTACACCGACGCGGGGCGCTTCACGGCCGACCGCACCCTCCTGAGCGCGCTGCGCGGCTGGGAGTCCGTCACCCGCGTGCAGGGAGCGCTGTTCCTCGCCCTGGCTGCGCTCGCTGCCGGGGCGCCCCTGCTGACCCGCGGCCTGCTCCGCCATGCCTCGATCGTCTTCGTGCTGGTGGCCGGGACGCTTCTGGTCATCCCCGTGGCCACGGTGGAGTTCAGCGCGCGCACCGCGGTGCCGGGCTTCGGTCCGCTCGGCGCCGCCGCCGCGCTGGGTCTGTGCGGGCTGGTCGCCGCCGTCCGCGCCCGGCGTCGCAGCCCGGCGCTCACGCGCTCCCCTCAGCCTCTGGATCTGGGGGCCTAGGAGGTCGCTGGTGGCCCCGGCCTAGCAGGAGGGTGCCACGGCGGTGTCGGAGCCCTCCTCGGCGTCGAGCACCACGTCGCCGCCGGCGGTGGACCGTTGGCAGGGTGGTACCACGACCGTCTCCACCTCGGAGCCGGCGGGCAGGAGCACCTGGGAGCGGGCGATGGCGCCGTCCGTGCTGAGGGTGCCCTGCGCCTCTCCGGCGCGCTCGTCCCCGGCCAGCACGAAGGCGGCGGAGGGAAGGTCGCCCCCGGCGTTGGTGGCTCCCGTCCCGGGTTGGCAGTGGGGCACCAGCACGGTGGTGACCCCCTCGCCGGCGGGCGCGGTGAGCCGGGTCGCTCCCGGAGTGGCCTGGTCGCGCTCGGCGTCCTGGACCGTCGCCTCGGCCTGCGTGCCGCACGGCGGCACGACCACCGTGTACGCCCGCTCCCCGGGCAGCTTCACCGCGCGGGCGCTCTCGGGCAGGGAGGCCGGGTCGGGCATCGCCATCTCCTCTCCGCTTCCGCTCCCGAACACGAGGGCGCCGAGCACGAAGAGCACGATGAGGCTTCCCCCGACGACCCAGGGCACCCGGTTGGTCACCACGGGGCGCGCCCTAGCCGCCGCTGCTGCTGCTGGTCATCGACACCTGGCAGGGCGGCGCCACGACCGTGCCCCCGTCGCCGGAGCTGGGAAGGGCCTGGTCGGTAGCCCCCGGTTGACCGCCCGAGCTGCTCGAGCTGCTCGAGCTGGCCATGATGACCAGGCACGGCGGCACGATGAGCCGCTCGATGTTGCTGTCCTCGGGCAGCAGGAGCTGGTTCTGGGTCTGACCGCTCTGCTGGCCTCCCGGTGACTGCGAGCTGCCCGGGCTAAGCAGCACGGTGCTGGCCTGCCCGACGTTCTGAACGCCCTGCATGCAGGGCTGCACGGCGATGGTCTGGTCGAGCGAGCTCTTGGGAACGACGACCTTGTTGGAGCCCGGCGGGGTCTCGGTGGTCTCCTGGTCGAGCTGGGAGAGGCCGCACGGTGGGACGACGACGGTGAGGTCGTCGGACTGACGTGGGACCACCACGGTGCGCACGCCGGGCGCCTGCAGGGCCATCATCACCGGATCCGGCGGGGGCGGCATCTGCATGGCCGAGCCGCCGCCGCCGCAGGCACCAAGGCCGATCGCCGCCGCTCCCGCGGCCGCGAGTCCCAGCACGTTCCGTCGGATCCCGCCTTGCCGCATGAAGCATCCCTCCCGAGGACCAAAGATGGCGCGATGTTACCCATCTGACCGGCGAACAGACGGACGGTCCGCGAGCGAGACCCGCGCCAGCGGCTCGTAGCGCGCGCCGCCCGGGCCGGTGCGCGAGCGGTAGAGGGTGAGCGAGGGTGGGCGGAAGGTCGCCTTCGGCGGGGCGGGGAGCGCGACCTCCCGGGGTCGCTGACGCGCGCGCACGCGGGCGACTGTCACGTGCGCGCGGAAGGGGCGCGTCTCGGGCTCGAAGGCCGCTCCGGCCACCAGCGCCTCCACCACCGCCCGCTGCAACCATCCCAGCGCGCCGCCCTCCTCCTCGTTCACGGCGACGGTGAGCACACCCGGCCGGCGCGGCGGGAGCCACAGCGCGTCCCCCAGCGAGAGCGGGCCGGCCGGCGTCGCGCAGGCGGTGACGAGCGCGCCGATGGCCTCGGCCTGCTCCTCCTCGCGGGCGCCCAGGAAGGCGAGCGTGAGGTGCAGGTTGGCCTCGGACACCGCTCGCAGCGTGTCGCCGGCCGCGCCGACCGCCGACCGTCCCCACGCCGCCAGCGAGGCGCGCACGTCGGCGGGCAGGTCGACGGCGGCGAAGAGGCGCGCGCGGGGAGGATGGATTCCCTCGCCGCGCGAGGCACGCTCTCCGGACGGGCCCGGCCCGCCCGTCACGCCCTGTCGCTCTCCCCGGCCAGCACCCGGCGCAGCAGATGCAGCGCGACGGTCGTCGAGCGGTCGCGGACGTCGGCCCGCTCGCCCGGGAGCTGCACGCGGCGGGTCAGCGCCCCGCCGGCGCGCAGGGCGGCGCACAGCCAGACGGTGCCCACGGGCTTGTCCTCGCTGCCCCCGCCCGGCCCGGCCACGCCGGTCACGCCGATCCCCGCGCCGGCATCGAAGCGCGCGATCGCGCCCCGGGCCAGGGCGAGCGCGACCTCCCCGGAGACCGCGCCGCAGCGGGCGATCACCTCCGGGTCCACGCCCACCAGCGCAGTCTTGGCCTCGTCGGCGTAGACGACCACGCCGCCGACCACCACGTCCGAGGAGCCCGGCTGCTCGGTCAGCCGGGCGGCGACCAGGCCGCCCGTGCACGACTCGGCCACGGCGACCGTGCGCCGTGGCGGGCCGCGCAGCGCGCCCAGCACCTGGTCGTCGAGCGAGCTGCCGTCCTGGGAGAACAGCGTGTCGGCGTGACGGTCGCGCACCACGTCCGCGAACGCGTCGTAGACCGCCTGCTCCGAGGCCGGATAGCGGGTGACCACCTCCACCTCCCCGCGGCGCAGGCAAGTGGTGACCTCGAGGCGGTCGAGCTCGACGCCGGCCGTTTGGGCACGACGCAGCGTCTCGGCGATCTCCGATTCGGGGATCCCGAACAGGCGCAGCATCCGCTCGCGCAGCTCGTCGGCGCCGGCCACGGCGGCGCGAAAGGCCTCCTGGCCCAGCGCATCGCGCCACATGGGCTGCAGCTCGCGCGGCGGTCCCGGCAGCACCACCACGGTCGGCCCGACCCTCCCGTCGCCGGGGGGCACCACCAGTCCCGGTGCCGTGCCCACCGGCTCCAGCACCGTGGCCCCCTCGGGAACCATGGCCTGCTTGCGATTGCCCGCACGCACCGCGTCCATGTCGAGGCCGGGGAACCGCGAGGTCAGCGAGCGCAGGATCTGGGCGATGCGCTCCTCCAGCGCCTCGTCGAGGACCAGCTCGCGCCCCTGGAAGCGCGCGACCAGCGCCGCGGTCACGTCGTCGGCGGTGGGCCCCAGTCCGCCGCTCGTGACGATCAGGTCCACCCCTTCGGCGGCCTGGAAGCGCAGCAGCGCGAGCAGGTCCTCAGGACGGTCGCCGACGATCCCCAGGTGGGCGAGGTCCATGCCCAGCTCGAGCAGGCGGTCGGCCAGCCACGGGCCGTTGCGGTCGCTCACCCGCCCGGCCAGGACCTCGGTGCCGGTGACGACGATCCCTGCGCGCGCCGCCATCAGTCCACGCCCTCGCCGGGCCGTCGCACCCTCACGAGCAGTCGGGCACGGAGCCCTCCGCCAGCCGCTGGCGGCCCGAGCCCCGGGTGATCTCCAGCGAGGTGCCCGGCGACACCGCGCGGCGCTTCCCGTTGATGATCAGCTCCGCGAGGTTGTTGCCCAGGTCGAGGCGAAAGCGTTCGGCCCTGAAGGTGTCGGTCCGGTCGCCGGGTGCCAGCTGCTCGCCGCGCACGAGGATGCCGTCGTCGTCGGCCAGGCACACGTACACGGGCGTGGGCCCGGTGGCCTCGATGCGCAGGCGAAGCTTCTCGGGGCGGTCGTCGGCCTCCTCGCCGCCGCCGGAGGAGCCGCCGCCGTCCTCGTCATCAGAGCCCCGGGACTCCTCCGAGCTTTCGCCCGAGCCCTCCTCGGTGGCCGTCGGCGGGGGGGCGGTCTCCGCCGTGGTGTCCGCGTTGTCGCCCGTGCTCTGGCCCAGCGCCCACAGCGCCGCGATCAGCGCCACCACGACCGCGCCTATCACCAGCCCCCGGGGAGGAACCGGCGCCCGGCGCCGGGGCTGGGTGCGGGCGGTGCTGGGAGCGATGGGCTGGCGCTCGAGGTCCGACAGGCGCTCGAAGCGCAGCTTGTACTGCTCGACGAGCATCTTGGCGTCCAGCCCCAGGGCCTCGGCGTAAGTGCGCAGGAAGGTCTTGACATAGGTCGGCCCCGGTAGGAGGTCCCACTCCTCGTTCTCCAGCGCGCGCAGGTACTTGGCGCGGATCTTCGTCTGGGCCTCCAGTTCGCTGATGTCCATCCGCGCGCGCATGCGCGCCTCCCGCAGAGTGGGCCCGATGTCGGCCATGAGCGGGGAGGTTAGTGCTCGTCAGCGGGGCTCCGCCTCGATGGCGACGGCCTCCTCGTCGTCGTCCATGGGCGGCGGGGCGGGCCCGTCCGGTGCGGCGCCCACGGGTTCCTCGCGGGCGCCCAGCGCGGCCACGACGTGCTCCACGTCGCCCTCGGTCACCAGGACCTGGCGGGGCTTGGAGCCCTCGTAGCCGGAGATGACCCCGCGGCGCTCGAGCATGTCGATCAGCCGGCCCGCCCGCGTGTAGCCCAGGCGCAGGCGGCGCTGGAGCATGGAGGTGGAGGCGGTCTGCATCTCGGCCACCAGGCGGATCGCGTCGGGCAGCAGCGGGTCCTCGTCGGGATCGAAGCCGTCGTCGCCGCCCTCGGAGGAGCTCGCCTCTTCCTCCTCGACCTCGTCGAGCAGTTCCTCGCGCAGCTCCGGCTCGCCCTGGCGGCGCCAGAAGTCCGTGAGCTGGGCGATCTGCCCCTCGTCGATGAAGGCGCCCTGGATGCGCTGCAGGCGGCTGGAGCCCACGGGTGCGAAGAGCATGTCCCCCTGGCCCAGCAGGCTCTCCGCACCGTTCTGGTCGAGGATCACGCGCGAATCGGTCTGGGAGGACACCGCGAAGGCGATCCGCGAGGGGACGTTGGCCTTGATCATGCCCGTGATGACATCCACGCGCGGGGACTGGGTGGCCAGCACGAGGTGGATGCCCACCGCCCGTGCCTTCTGGGCCAGGCGGATGATCGAGTCCTCCACGTCGGCGGGCGCGACCATCATCAGGTCGGCCAGCTCGTCGATGATGCACAGCACGTAGGGCAGTGGGGCCTGGCCGCGCTCGCCGCGCGCGCGGTTGAGCTCGGGCAGGGAGCGTGTCTTGGCCAGCGCCATCGCGCCGTAGCGGTCCTCCATCTCCCTGACGAGGTTGGCCAGCGCGTTGGCCGCCTTGCGCGGGGAGGTGATGACCGGGGTGAGCAGGTGGGGGATGGCCTCGTAGTGGTTGAGCTCGACCTGCTTGGGGTCGACCAGCACGAGGCGCACATCGTGGGGGGTGGCGCGCAGCAGGAGGCTGGAGAGCATCGCGTTGACCGCCCCCGACTTGCCCGCGCCCGTGGTGCCTGCCACCAGCAGGTGGGGCATCTTGGCCAGGTCGGCGCCGATGGCCTTGCCGGCCACGTCCTTGCCCAGCCAGACGGTCAGCGGCGACCAGCCCTCGGGGGGATCCTGGAAGACGTCGCCGAGGTGGACGATGCGCCGGCGCTGATTGGGCACCTCGATGCCCACCGCGGTCTTGCCGGGGATCGGCGCGAGGATGCGGATGTCGACCGCCGCCAGGGCGTAGGCCAGGTCGTCCTTGAGCTGGGCGACCTTGCTCATCTTGATCCCGGGCGCGAGGCGCAGCTCGTAGCGCGTGATGTGGGGGCCCGCGACGGTGCCCACCACCTTGGCCTCCACTCCGAAGTGACCCAGCGCCTCGACCAGCGCGGCGGCGGTCTGCTGCTGGCCGTGGGTGTCCGGGCGCGCCTGCTCGGCGGTGGAGCGGGTGAGCACCCGCCGCGGCGCGGGCAGCCTCCACTGGAAGGTCGGGTCGTCGGTGACCGAGGCGCGCAGGCGCCCCTGCGGGGTGAGGTCCTCGGCGCGCACCACGGCGGTGGGCTCTTCGGCGGGGTCGGGCTCGGGCTCGGCGCGGTCCGCCGGCGCCTCCTCCTCCGCGTCCGGGGGGAGCTCCTCCTCGGGTGCGGGCGGGTGATCGGACGATTCCCCGCGCTCAGCGGGGGCGATGCTCCGATCCTCCCCGAACAGGTCGGGGTAGCGCACCGCGCCGTCGAGGGAGGGTGCCTCGACGTGGGTCGCGCGCACGATGGGCTCCTGGTCTTCGGGCTCAGGCGGCACCAAGGGTCGTGGGGCGAGCGGCGCGACCGCCTCCTGCTGCGCGGCATGCTCCTCCCCGCCGGTTCGCTCCGGCTCGCCTCGCGCGCGACGCTCAACCAGCGGTGCGCGCAGCGCGCGGGTGGTGTCGGCCAGGCCGCTGCCCGTGCTGCGCATCACGCCGGCGATCGTGGCTCCCGTGAGCAGCAGCGTCGCGGCGCAGAAGAGGAAGAGCGCGAGGATGTGCGCGCCGACGGTCGACAGCAGGGTGCTCGAGGTCCAGAAGAGGGCCTCTCCCACCGCCCCGCCGCGCTGCTCGAAGAAGCCGGGCACGAAGAAGCCCGGGCGCTGGCCGTCCGGCCCGAGCCCGAGCGTGCCCGCGGCCAGGGCGAGCGTGGCCGCCGCGAACAGGCACAGCGCTCCAGCTCGCACCGGGCGGGCGCTGGGCAGCACGGGGCGCAGCACGATCAGGGCACCCGCCAGCACCAGCGCGACGGGCGCCGCATGGCCGACCACTCCCGCCAGGGACGCCAGGCCGTCGACCACCGCTTCGCCCAAGGCACCCCCGTCCCACCCGAGATAGAGGGGGAAGGCCAGGAAGACCCCGATGCACACCAGGCCCAGCCCGATCACGTCGAGGTGGCGCTGCTCGAGCACCGGCAGGTGCGCGCGCAGGCCGGCGCGCCGGGCCCGGGCGGGGGGCTTGCGCTTGGCGGCCTTGGCGCGGGCAGGGGGCATCTCGCTGCCTGCGCCGTTCGACGGGGGCGAGGGTTGTCCTGCCTCGCGCATCCGGCACGTGGCCGGTGGGTGGCTGCCTATCCCGGCGCATCGTCTGCGCGGGGAACCGAGGCCGGTCACCGCACCGCGCTGACGCCCGGAGCCGGTTCATCCCAGGATCACGCCTTGCTCCAAGAGCTTGACCGATGTCGGCTCTGCCTGGTCTCCGGCCCAGCGTACGGATAGGGCCCCCTCACCGGGCATTTCACCGGGCGGGGCTTACGGACACCCCGCGGCCCGACGCTCAAGGCGGTCGGCGCCAGCGCCCTTTCCAGGGGGGTTTGCGCTTACGGACGCTTGGTCGTGCAGCCTCGGGGGTTGCCCGGCGCCGACCGCAAGTCAGTACGCCGATCAGCGCCGTTCGCCTTCTCTTCGGCTACAACAGGCTGATGGGTATCCGATGAGATTGTCAGCTTCCTGGGCGCTTGCCCTGCTTCTGGGGTCCATCGCCGGATGCGGCGCAGGGAGTACTCCTTCAAACCAGGGGGATCCCCCGAAACGGGCGCGTTCGGCCGCAAGCACCTTCGCGCAGCTGTACTTCGGTGAGCATCAGGTCGGGCAGCTTCGTCCAGGAGATTGGGCGCGTCTGCAGGATGTCACCGCGCCAGCCGTCGCCGCGGACTTGCGCGGGCAGTATCAGAACATCCCCAAGCCAGCTCCGTGGGGCGGGTGCCCGGCGGTCGACGTCAAGGTCGAGCGTTGGCGCGACGAGGCCGGCAACCGCAAGGTGCTGGCGGACATCCGCGCGCGGTGTGAGAACGGTGCTGTGGGCCTTGGTGTCCCGCTGAGCCGTCGTTCGGACGGCGGTTGGGTGGTCACCAGCCTGCGCGACGCGCGGTGCGACGCGGGCGCGCCCCGCATCCGCGAGGTCGACTGCTCGGCCTTTCGTGCTCCCTGAAGCCTTTAATACAGAGTCGACTGTGGGCTGAAACAGGATTTGGTGCGGGACCGGGCGAGGTCGAAGAAGAAGTTCGCGCTCGTCTTGGTTCCTCTGGGGCCACTCTTCGCGGTTCTCGCGGACTGGCCTTGGGGGCTCCTCTTGATCCCCCTTTGCTGGCTGCTCGCCTGGAGCGTCAAGTTGTGCGAGGACGCTTGCGTACGCCACGGGGTCCGGATTGCAGGCATCCACTTCGTGCGACAGGACGACGGCGTCGAAATGGGAAGCCAGCGGCGAGTGGTCCCAGGCACGCAACTCCAGCGCGTGCGTGTTGCTCAACAACCCAAGTCGGAACCCGCGCTCGCGAAGCACGCGGAGCGTGTCAAGCGAGGATGCTGGCGGGTTGAGCAGCGCGGCTCTTTGTGTCAGGTCCCAGTCGTGCTCGATAAACGCCAAGACGTCGTCGGAGACGGTGACGCGAAGTTCAGCGGCGACTTGCCGGACCCATGCCAACTCCGGCCCGTCTTCGGTGGCTCCGCCCGGTGCCCGACCGGCCTCTAGAACCGGCTCGAACGAACGCCAGCGCTGTTTGAGCGACTCGACACCGACCCCGAGGACTTGCGCGAGCCACTCCATCCGACCGACACCGCCGGGGTATGTGCCCGGGTGTACCAGGTGTACAGGAGGTCGAACACGACGGCGATGGGGCGCTCCTGTGACTGCATGTGCCCACGGTAATGATCCTCACGACAGCCGTGAGAAGTGCTGTTAGCCCAACGTCCGCGCGTAGAGTGACCGTCGCGGGCCGGGAGCCCGCCTCACGCCAACGGCCGGGTGCCTGAAGCGATCCAATCGATCGAAGACGAGCTCGTCGCCCTTGTAGATGCGCAGCCCCTCGAGGCCGGTGGTGGTGGTCGGGTCGTGCATAGCGATCGCGCTCGGCGCCGGCACGCGAAGCCCACCACAGATGGGCCTTGAGGAAGCGAAGCGGGCCGCTCTCCTCGAGCTTCTCGAGCTCGGCGCGGATGATCGCAAGCGGCGTGCACAGCTCATGGGAGGCACTGGCGACGAACCGGCGGTGGCTGGCGAAGGGTCGTGTCGAGGCGGGCGAGCATGGAGTCGAAGGTGTCGGCCAGCGCCTTGAGCTCGTCGCGCGGTCCGTCGAGCGCGATCCGCTCGTGCGAGGACGACCGCGTCGTAGTCGACGACGACCGCCTTCAGCACGGCGGCGCGGCCGGCGTGGGCGAGATCGACGGCCAACCTTTCGCGGCGCAGCCGACGCTCGATGACCTCCCGCGAGGCCCGCCTCATCTTCTACGACCAGGACGCGCAAGCTGCTCCGCGAGCGCCCTCGCGGGCTGTAAAGCAACTGTCAAGCGCCGCTGCGTTCGCGCAGGCCGGCTCGCAGGTGCTCCGCGGCCGCCTGCGACAGCGCGTCGGCGTCAACGTCATCGAAGGACGTCGTGTCGACGACGACGAGATCCTCGCCGAGGCCCAGCGGTCGATAGCGCCCGGCGGACACAGCGGACGCGATGTCCGCGATCCGCTGCTCGTCGAGGTGCCCCGGATGGCGGGAGCCGGCCCTTGCGGCGTACCGCGCCAGCAGCATGTCCTCGGCCGCCGTGCAATGCAGCTGAGCGGCCTCAGCGGCAGGCGCTCGTGGAGGGCCCGAAACGCGGGACGCGCGTCCTCGGGGGCGACGTTCGCCTCGACGACGACGGGGCGGCGGGCCTTCAGCTGTCCCTCCAGCGCCCACAGCATCAGCGCGAACGTCGCGCGTCCGAGCCTCTGCGACCACGCGACGTCGCCTGTGCCGAGGGTCTCAAAGAGCGTCTCCTTGATCGCGTCCTTCGCGATGAGCGGAAGGCCGAGTCGGTCGGCGACGAGGGCGGCAACGAAGGACTTTCCGCTCGCCGGCGGCCCGGTCACGAGGACGATCGGCGTCGCCGAGCGCAAGAGAGGAGCGTAACGGGGTTCTCTGATCCTCACGATCCACGCGCGCGGGACGCGGCTGGGCGCGGCCAGCGTGTCTCACAGACCGTCGTTTGTCAGACGTGGCCGTCGCTGCATGCAGATGTGATCTTTCAGCGACAGATGGGGCTAGCCACGCCGTCAGCTGGCGAGCAGTTGGCCAAGGTGCCGAGCCCAGCTCGAAGCGAGGCGAGGTCTGCCAGGCAGACGGGGCAGTTGCAGAGGTTCTCCTCTATCGGCTGACGGCCTCCGAGGGACGCTGCGACGTGGTCGATGATCTGCGTCCACAGCTCGAACTTTCGCTGCACGTCCCCGACCGCCACGAAGCGGCGCAGTAGCGAAGCGAGATCGGGGCCCCATCGGTCGAGGTCCGCGAGGAGCTTCTTGCTGCTCACGCGATGGTAGGCGTTTGTGCGGTAGTAAATCTCGACGACGCTGCCGATCGTCGCGTGCATCGAGTACAGCGCCGACTCGGGGTCGGTGCTCACCGCGCGCTGGACCTTGTCGTTGGCGTGGTAGAGCATGAACTGGTCAAATTGGGCGGCCGCCGGGTCATACGCGCGCGGCTGGGCGGCGTCGGCGCCTGCCTTCAGGTCGGCGAGGCTCCCGGTCTTGTCGAAGAGGACCTGGCCGCCGGCGATCCTCGGCGCCCGCCCCCCGTCCCGCGTCTCGTTCTCGGTCTGCTGTTCGAGCTGGCGCTGCGAACGGAACGTGATGTCGAGCTTTACGCCGGCGATGCAGGGATGGTTGATGTTCCGGCACGGGTTCTCCTCGTCGACGACCACGCAAATGTCAAGGTCGCTTTGGGTTGTGGCGGAGCCTTCGGCGACGGATCCGAAGATGAGTGCGGCCAGGTAGCGATCCTCTGCGGCCAGCGCCTCGACAGCGCGAACGGCAGGACGGAAACGGGCGGGTATCTCCAGCTCGCGCTGCCGGCTGACCTCTGGGACGGTCATCCGGCAGACGATAGGCGGCGCTGCGGTCGTAGCCGCAGCCTCCCGAGGGTCACGCCTCGAGCTTGATCAGCGGCCGCACGTCGACGCCGCGATCGAGCCGCGGCGCCAGATAACGCTGTCAGAATCGCGCCACTTGTCGCTGCGGGTCACAGCGCTGGGGCGGTTCTGCCCCGGGCGAAGTGTCCCGGTTGGGGTTCGGCTCGCGGCACGCCGTTCGGCAGCTGGTGCGCCGACCGCTCTTCCTCGTCGGCGGCCTGACTGACCCCGCAGGTCGCCTTGCTGAGAGAGCGATGTCCTGCACTCGAGCACTGAGGGCTCGGTGGGTAGCATCGGCGTATGGCTGGCGCTCTGACCACCACCTTCGTGGGTGGTGCTGAGGGGCGTTGGCGCATCGAGCGTGCGGACCCGGTGATCGGCCCGCCGCTGCAGAGCGTCGAGCGGCTTGACGTGGTGGAAGGGCCGCTGACCGACGGCTCAAGCGCCGGGGCGACATGGATGCTGCGCGGCGCGGTCAGCTTCGAGCGCTATGTCCGACGCGCGGAGCACGACGAGCTCGCCGCGCGCCAGCCGGATCTCGGTCGCCCGGAGGCGACGCGGGCCGCGCTCATCCCAGTCTCGAAGTCACCGGCGTGGTGGGCGCTGCCTCAGGATGAGCGGCGCGAGATCTTCGAGGAACGCTCGCATCACATCGCGATCGGCCTCGAGTATCTGCCAGCGATCGCGCGTCGCCTCCACCACAGCCACGACCTCGACGAGCCCTTCGACTTCCTCACCTGGTTCGAGTATGCCCCAAGCGACGCCGAAACGTTCGAGCAGCTCGTCGGACGACTGCGGCGAATCGAGCACTGGGCCTACGTTGATCGCGAGGTCGACATCCGCCTGGTCAGAACCGACGCCTGATCGGGAGGAAGCCCGCGGACCGATCCGCCTGCGGCATGGGCGACGCGAGCCGCTCAGCGTTCGGCTTTGCGGCACGGCTGCTGGGCGAAGGCGCGGAGCCCTGCGGCACAATGGAGCGGTGCGTGATGCGTTGAGAGTCGCGGCAGTGCAGCCGGCGTGCATCGTTCGCGATGTGGTCCGCAATGCTCGGTCGCACGCCGCCGCCATCCGTTCCGCCGAGGCGAGGGTGGTCGTCTTCCCGGAGCTGTCGCTGACCGGCTACGAGCTCGCCGCCGCCGCCGTGTCGCTCGAAGACGCTGCGCTGAGTCCAATCGTCGAGGCGTGCGCGGAGGCCGGGTCTGTGGCGCTCGTCGGTGCCCCCGTCGAAGAGGGCGACGACGCCTTCATCGCGATGCTCAGAGTCGATGCGGCTGGAGTGCGGGTAGCCTACCGCAAGTGCTGGCTTGGAGGCGTCGAGTCGGATCGCTTCGGGTGCGGTGACGGACCGAGGGTTCTGGACGTCGATGGGTGGCGTCTCGGGCTCGGGATCTGCAAGGACACCGGCGCCGCTCAGCACGTCGCGGGCACGGCGGCGCTCGGCGTCGACGCCTACGTCGCCGGCCTGGTGCATCGACCCGAGGAGTTGCCCGAGCAGGAGGCCCGAGCAGTGGTGATCGCTCGGACCTGCAGGGCATTTGTCGTGTTCGCCAGCTTCGCCGGCTCGACCGGCGACGAGTTCACCGAGACGGCCGGGTCATCGGCCATCTGGTCGGCTGAGGGGATCGCCATCGCCCGGACCGGGCCGGAGGTGGGCGGACTCGCCCGTGCGACCCTCTCCTGATTCACGGACGCGCTGCCGCTTCCGCCGACGCCAGCGCTGCTAGCGCGCCCGCACGGACAACAGCGATGACGCGCCTCTTGGAGGCCTCGCCCGGCTGGACAGTTCCGCGAGCGGATCGGGCAACGGTACGCCGCCGGCTGCCTCTTCGATCGCCTGAGGCGCCCTCCCGCTTCAGTGCTCAAGTAGCAGCAGGCCATAGGCCGCGAGCGACGGCGCATCTTTCACGGCGCCTGCCCTGACCATCGCTACCCACTCGTCGTCGGCCACGCGCCGCGTGCGCATGTCCTGCTCCTCGGCCGTACGGCGCACTTCGCCGAGCGTGAGGTCGGTTGCCAACCACACGTCGAAGCCCTGGGTCGAGTACCCGTAGGCCTCGTAGAGGTGGCCGAGGTGACGCAGTGCTCCGGCACGCAACCCCGTCTCCTCCTCGAGCTCTGCCCGCGCGAGCTCCCCGGGCTCGACGCTTGAATCGTCCTCCCAAGAGCCCTGTGGGAACTCCCACAGGCGCTGACCGACGGGGTAGCGAAACTGCTCGACGAGCCACAGCCCGCCATCGTCCTTCGGGATGATCAGCGCGAAATCCGGCTTCAACGACGCCGAAAACGCCCCGCGAGCCGTCCGCCCGCTCGATGTCGTCCTCGCGCACGCGCATCCACGGTTCTCGTAGACGGTCCTGCTCGCGAGGCGTCGGATCATCGATCCAGTGTGATCCCGCGCTGGCACATCTGTCTACCTCGCTCGAAAAGCCATCGCGGGCGCGGTCATGCCAAGCACGCGCCTGCAAGAACGCCCGCACGGGCGCCACAAGCCGATCTCTCATCGGAACACGCACTGCGCAAGGCGGTTCTAGCTCCCCGCCCGCGCATAGGCACGCCGCGGTCGCGTAGCGCACAGTCTGCGCGTGAACCCAGCCGAAGGATCGCCGACCCGGGGTGTCGGGCTAGTAAGGGACGCCTCGACGAAGATCGGCCAAATCGGCGTCGCTGCCGTTCACGCCTGCATCAGCGACGCCGGCCACGCGCAGCTGGGACACCATCCGATCGAACCGGCCGCGCCACTCGGGGTGCATGCACCACCTGACATCCTGACCGTCGCCGCGACGGCGCGGGAGGACGTGAAAGTGGATGTGGAAGACGTCCTGCTGGGCCTCCACCCCCGAGCTATTGATGATCTGCACGTTCGAGATCCCCAACACGCGCTGATAGAGATCCACGACGCGCTTCACCGCGCGAGTGACCGCGACAAGCTGTTCCACCGGGGTGTCGAACACGTCGACGTGGTGGGCTTTCGGGACGACCAACGTGTGCCACTCGCTCGCCGGGAAGATGTTGAGGAACGCGTAGGTCGACTCGTCCTCATGCACCCGCCACGAGGGCGCCTCTCCGCGCACGATCTCACAGAACACACAGCCCGCCACGCCGAGCGGAGTCTTAAGCACCAACCAACTTGGCCGGCCGTCGGGAGCAGCCCGCGTCGATCGCGGCGGCAACCGACGCGCCCTGAGCTGCAGTCCTTCCGCGTGGCATCGGCAGCGGCCGAAGGCGCCAGGTCGAGTCGCAGGGCACTCCTCCATTCCATGGAGGCTGTTGCACAAACCCCTGGCGACGTCGCTGAGCGCGTTCTACGCCTTCCTGGAAGCGAGCTCCAAGTCGTCTGTCAGGCAGCTTTGGCCGAGTGCGACGTGCGCTTCGGCAGGGTGCTCAACGCGGAGATTCGGGGGCGTTGGTCCGCGTTATCCGGAGCGGCTTTGTGCAACAGCCTCCATGCGTTCCAGCACTGAGGTGCCGACCGGAAGCATCCCGGTGAGCTTTGGTCAGGCGGGACGCTGCAATGGCGCAGGTCAGTCCTTGCGGTCGGTGGCTGCGAGGCTGGCGCCGATGCCGATCATGGCCAGTCCACCGGTCGCGCCCAGCAACTCGATTCGGCGTGGCGAATCGGCAAACCATGAGCGCGCCGTGCCAGCGGCGAGCGCCCACAGGCTGTCCGAGGCAAGCGCGATGACAGCCACGAGCAGGCCCAGGAGCAGCATCTGCAGCGGCAGTTGCCCCGCGCCGCGATCCACGAACTGCGGCAGCGCGGCCGCCAGAAAGATGATCATCTTCGGGTTGGTGAGCCCGACGACGAATCCCTCTCGCAGAACCTTGCGGTTCTGCGTCGGCATCGTCGTGGCCGCCGTGTTCGCCGTGAGCGAACGACGATGCCGGATCGCCTGCAACCCTAGGTAGATCAAGTAGGCGGCGCCGGCGAGCTTGAGCAAGGTATAGATCTCCACCGAGGCTTCCACGATCGCACCCACCCCCAGCGCCACGGCAATGACCTGCACGTACAAGCCACCGGTGTTGCCGACCACTGTCAGCAGAGCACCCCGCCGGCCCACCGCCAGAGCCCGCCCGACGGTGAACAACACACTCGGACCCGGGACCACAATCAGGACGAAAGCCGTCACGGCGAGCGCGAGCAGGTGATTGGTCGGCGGCACCCCCGCGAGCGTATTGACGATCGAAACTTCACGTCGCGACCATGTCGCAGATGGTTCCGCCTACGGCACCGCCCCCGGTCCCCCGAGTTGCGCCGCTTGGCCTGCGCCGCGCGTGCGGTTTACCTGCGCCCGAGAGTAGGCAATCCGCGCGATCGCTGGCGAGCTGCCCGAAGTGTCATGGGTGTTACCGGTCCCGGCCGCCGGCGCCTAGAATCCGCGGGCATGCCGCGCCGGTTCGCTCGCCTGGAGCCCGTGCCGGATCACGGGCGCATCGAGGCCGAGACGCTGGCGCGGTGGGACCGCGACCGGGTGTTCGAGCGCCTGCGCGAGCAGAACGCGGACGGCCCGACGTTCTCCTTCATCGACGGCCCGGTCACTGCCAACAAGGTGATGGGCGTTCACACCGCGTGGGGGCGCACGCTCAAGGACGTGTTCCAGCGCTATCAGGCGCTGCGCGGCCGCCACCAGCGCTACCAGAACGGGTGGGACTGCCAAAGGCTGTGGATCGAGGTCGGGGTGGAGAAGTCGCTCGGCCTGAACTCCAAGCGCGAGATCGAGGAGTACGGGCTCGAGCGCTTCGCCGCGCGCTGCCGCGAGGTGGTCGCCTGGTCCTCGGACGAGCTGCGCCGGGCGTCGCAGCGGCTCGGGATGTGTATGGATTGGGAGCGCGACTACTACACGTTCAGCGACACCAACATCGAGTACATCTGGCGCTTCCTGCGCGTGGTGCACGACCGCGGCTGGCTGTTTCGCGGGCACCGGTCCACTGAGTGGTGCCCGCGCTGCGGCACGTCGCTCTCGCAGCACGAGCTCTCGCAGGCGGGCGTGCACCAGCAGCGCGAGGATTCCTCGCTCTACGTCCGCCTCCCGTTCCTCGGGCGCCCGGGCGAGGCGCTGGTGGTGTGGACGACGACGCCGTGGACGCTGCCGGCCAACGTGGCCGCCGCGGTCGATCCCGAGCTCGAGTACGGGCGGCTGGTTTCGGGCGACTGGGTGGCGGTCGCGTCGCAGCCGGATGCGACCTACGAGGCGCGGGCGACGGGGAGCGAGCTCGTCGGCCTCCGCTACCGCGGGCCGTTCGACGACCTCGAGCCCGGCGCGCAGGTCGAGCACCGCGTGATCCCGTGGGCCGACGTAGCGCTCGACACCGGCACTGGGATCGTCCACATCGCGCCCGGTGCCGGCCCCGAGGACTTCGAGCTCGCGAAGGTCCACGGCCTGCCGGTGCTCACGCCGGTCGACGAGAGCGGGCGCTTCTATCCCGCCTACGGGTGGCTGGCGGGGATGAGCACCGCGGAGGCCGCTGAGCCGATCGTCGCCGCCCTGCGCGAGCGCGGCGCGCTGGTCGACGCGGGCACGGTGGTGCACGCGTATCCGCACTGCTGGCGCTGCGATACGCCGTTGATCTTCCGCGTCGCCGACGACTGGTACATCGGCGTGGAGGGCGTGCGGCAGCGGATGCTCGAGGAGAATGGGCGCATCGAGTGGACGCCGCCGCAGTACGGCAAGCGCATGGAGGACTGGCTGCGCAACATGGGGGACTGGAACATCTCCCGGCGGCGCTTCTACGGCCTGCCGCTGCCGTTCTACCCGTGCGACTGCGGCTGCTTGAACGTGATCGGCTCGCGCGCGGAGCTCGAGGCGCGCGCTGTGTCCGGGCTCAACGCCCTGCAGGAGCTGCATCGGCCGTGGATCGACGCGGTGGTGATCCGCTGCGAGCGCTGCGACTCCGACGTGCGCCGGATCCCGGAGGTCGGCGACGTCTGGCTGGACGCCGGCATCGTGCCTTTCTCGACCCTGGGCTGGCAGAACCCGGCGTTCGTCGAGGCCGGCAACGCGACCGGCGCGGCCGCCGGCCTCACCCTTGCCGACCTGCCCGACCACGAGACCTGGGAGCGGTGGTTCCCGGCCGACTGGGTGACCGAGATGCGCGAGCAGATCCGGCTGTGGTTCTACTCCCTGCTCTTCATGTCGGTGGTGCTGACCGGCCATGCGCCCTACCGCAAGGTGCTCACCTACGAGAAGCTGCTCGACGCCGAGGGGCGCGAGATGCACGGCTCCTGGGGCAACCTGATCGCCGCCGACGAGGCGTTCGATCGCATGGGCGCCGACGTCATGCGCTGGCTCTACTCCCGGCAGCCGCCGGCGCAGAACCTCCGCTTCGGCTACGCGGGAGCCGACGAGGTCAAGCGCCGGCTGCTCACGTTGTGGAACTCGGTGCGCTTCTTCGCCGACTACGCGCGCATCGAGGGCTTCCAGCCGCAGCTGCGCGATCTGGAGACGGGCGTGACGGAGGTCGAGCTGCGCCCGCTGGACCGCTGGCTGCAGGCACGAACCCAGCAGCTGATCGCCGATGCGCAGGCCGCCTACGACGCATACCTGAGCGTGGACGTCCTGCGGGCGTTCGAGGCGTTCCTCGACGATCTCTCGAACTGGTACATCCGCCGGTCGCGCCGGCGCTTCTACGCGTTCGACGAGGCCGCCTTCCGTTCGCTGTGGACGGCGCTCGTGCAGTCGCTGCGGGTGGTCGCGCCGCTGATCCCGTTCCTGACTGATCACCTCTGGACGGTCCTCGTCACCGACGTCACCGACGGCGTGCCGGACTCGGTCCACCTCGCGGGCTGGCCCGCGGCACTCCCGGAACTGTGCGACGACGAGCTCGTGCGCGAGACCGCCGCGGTGCGCACGGTCGTGCAGCTCGGCCGCCGGGCGCGCGCCCAGCGCGGGATCAAGCTCCGCCAGCCGCTGCGGCGGCTCTACGTCCGCGGGGCGCCCGCGGCGGCCGCCCACGCGGAGGAGATCGCCGAGGAGCTGCGCGTGAAGACCGTCGAGTTCGACGCCGGCCCTGTGACCGCCACGCGCATGCTGCCGAACCTGCGCGTGCTCGGCCCGCGCCTGGGTCCGCGCCTGCGCGGCGTCAGCGCCGCGCTCGAGCGCGGCGAGGTCGAGCTGCTCGAGGACGGCCGTCTCCGCGTCGCCGGCGAGCTGCTCGAGGCCTCCGACGTCATCCAGGGCGAGCGGCACGAGCTGCCGGGCTGGGCGACGGCCGAGGACAACGGCATCAGCGTCGCCTTCGACGTCGAGCTCGACGACGACCTGCGCCGCGAAGGCCGTGTGTTCGACCTCATCCATTCCGTCAACGTGATGCGCAGAGCGGCCGGCATCGAGCTCACCGACCGCATCGTTCTGACGCTGCCCGAGGGCGACGCCGACCTGCTGGCTCACCGCGACTGGATCGCCCGCGAGGTCCTGGCCGGCGAGATTGACCTGCGCGGCGGCCTCAAGGAGCCGGCGATCGTCAAGGCCGAGCCGGCGCATACGCACCGTGAGGGCGTGAGAGAGTAGAGGCGGAGATACGAAAGCTGCGAAGCCGTCTCAGTGACGGATCCCCTTGACACGCGCAGTCGCGTGCACGGGCGAGTAGCGTTCCTGGAGGTGCGTAAGCGCGGTTCCTACCGGGGCGCGGGGCCGCCGGGACAGCCTGCGGTTGCCTTCTCCGGGCCGTCGACTGGTAGTCAGGCGGATCGCCCGGACCCTGGGCCTTCTGACTACGGCGAGCGGAGCGCTCTCAAGCGGACGCTCGTCGTGGTGCCGAGCCTGCCCCTACCTCCGCGGGGAGGGGCCGACCTCAGGAACTGGGAGAACGTGAAGGGCCTCCTCTCCTTGGGCCCGGTCGCGGTATTCGGGCTGGCAGGCGGGAGGGAGGAGCCTCCGGCGGACGCGGGCATCGATGTCTGGCGACTTTCCAGGGATCCAACGCTGGGGCGCCGTATCGAGCTTGCCATCGGGTCCTCGCAGTGGCCGGAGGGCCATCCGTCGGACGCGTACTACTCGCCGGCGGTGGTCCGCGAGCTCGAGGAGATCGTCCGGACGTTCGAGCCCGACCTCGCCGTCCTCGAGGTGCTCTGCACGCACCACTACATCGACGCGCTCGCAGAACAGGGCATGCCGGTAGCGCTTGATGCCCACAACGTCGAGGGCCCGCTGGCCATCGATCTGGCGGCGGCCTCGGCCGGGGGGCGTGAGGCGCGCCTGCGGCGGGCAACACTCGCCGAGCGCCTCGTGGAGATCGAGATCGCCGCGTTCGAGCGAGCCGATCAGGTCTGGGTCCCAAGCGAGCGCGACGCGCAGCTTGCGGCGCATCGTTACGGGACCACGACGCCGATCGACGTCGTGCCCAACGCGCTCGACGTCGATTCCTACGCGGGTCAGCCCGCCGCAGACGAGCAGCGGCCTGGAACGACCGAACCGACCGTCGTCCTTACCGCCAGGTTCGACTACCCGCCAAACGCGATCGCTGCCCGTTTCCTCGTCGAAGAAGTCCTGCCGCGCCTGTGGGAGCGCCTTCCGTCCGCGCGCCTTCGTAGGCAGCTCGCCGACGGGGTTGGTCCGCGCGGCCGCTGCGAGGGAGCCTAGGATCGAGGTCACGGGACCCGTGCCGGAGGTCACGCGGTTTCTCGCGCGCGCCTTTGCGGTCGTCGTGCCCCTCTTCCACGGTGGAGGCACGCGCATCAAGGTGCTCGAGGCGTTCGCCGCCGGCACCCCCGTCGTCGCGACCAGGAAGGCCGTCGAGGGGCTTGACGCGTTAGAGGGCGCCCACTTCGTCGTCGCCGAGAGCGCCGATGAGTTCGTCGCTGCCCTCGTGGCGCTGTGGACCGACCACGCTCGGGCTGCCGGGATCGCGGCTCGGGCGCAGCAGCTGGTGAGGGAGCGCTACTCGCGGGAGGCGCTCTGCCGGTGCGTGGCCTTGGCTATCCGCAAGCTCGACGCCTCCACCCGGGGAACGCTCCCCGGCGGGCAGGCTTGACCCTGAGCCAGTGGTTCGTCCGGGAAGTCGTAGGACTTGCCGGAGGGTACGCTCGCTGTAGGCGCAACCGTGTCGCAAGCCGATCCCCCAGTAGGACCCCGCACCGGGTCCCGTCGGCACGTTGGGATACAAATCGCCCGTCGCGTGTTAGCTGGGTGCCGGGCGGGCCTCGTCAGCCACGCCCGGCGCCCACTTTTCCGTCTGCTGCAGATGTCAGGTTGGCCGCGAGTCCGTGCGGGATGACCACCCGCGCACGAGCGGCTTTATCAGACACGCGACAAGAGGAGGGGTCTCATGGACTCCAGCTACTACGACCGCCAAGCGGCGTCCGAGCGCAAGAAGCTCGAAGGCCTCATGCGAAGGCGAGCGGACGAGGACAAGCTTGCCGCCCGTGCCGAAGAAGCGGCTTCGAAGGCGGATATCGCGGCCACGAAAGCCTCGTCGTCGAGTCAGGCCAGGAGCAAGATCAGTGAGGCCGCTCGCAAGCGCAGCGATGCCCAGAAACACCGGGAGAAGGCAGCCAAGATCGCCAAGGACATGGCTGACTGCCAGGCCAAGGTTCACCGCCATGAAGGTCAGGCTGCCGACGCACGCACGAAGGAAGCGCGCAAGACCAGAGAGAGCCAGGAGCGCGAGCAACGTAAGGCTGACCGCGCCAAGCGCGACGCGGAACGTGAACGCGAGCGAGAGGTCATAGCTCAACGAGCGCGCGAGCTGGCCTCACAGCGAGAGGTCGTGCGTTTCCGTCAGCGCACCGACGAACTTGAGCAGGCGCTGCAGGCCGCCCGGCAGGTCGCGCCGTGTCGGATCGTGGCGCTGTTCATGGCCGGCACCCCGGAGGCATCCGAGGACGATGACAAGCCCCTGCGCCTGGATCGCGAGATTCACGAGGTCGACCAGAAGGTGCGGGCCAGCGAATACCGCGACCAGATCCGATTCGAGACCGTGCAGGCCACCCAGATCAGGGACATCCTTGACGCGCTCAACCGCTACGACCCAGACATCGTGCACTTCTCCGGGCACGGAGCCGGCGACGCCCTGCTGTTCGAGGGTCCGGATGGCCGCCCCCAAGAGCTGTCCAATGAGCAGCTTGCGCTTCTTCTGACCGCTGTACGCAAGCCGGTCCGACTCGTTGTCTTCAACTCGTGCCTGTCGGCAGCTCAGGCGGCGATGGCAACGAACTTCATCGACGCGGCGATCGGAATGGAAGAGCCGATCAACGACGAGACGGCCAAGACTTTCGCCGGACAGCTGTACGGCTCGTTGGCTGCCGGTACTGCCCTTGCACGTGCATTCGAGCAGGCCAAGGCCCAAGCGGCCGTGCTCGACGACGACTCGGGACGCCCGCGTCTCTACGTCCGCGATGGCGTAGACGCGGAGGAAATGATCCTCGTCGCGCCGTTCGAGGTCCAAGAGGCCGCATAGCGAGCGGCGGCTCGTTCGACCAACCTCGCCTGCTACCTGCGACATCAAGGTCGCCCGCAAGGGGATCGGCCTACGAGACAAGGGTTGTACAAGAAGCGCATCGAGTTGTACAATGCGCGTATGGCCACCATGAACATCAGCGCCGCGCGCGACAACCTGTCCGACGCCGTCGAGCTGTCTCGGACCGAGGCGGTCTTCCTCGAGCGCTACGGGCAGCGTGCGGCCGTGCTGCTGAGTCACGAGCGCTACGAGCAGCTCATGGCCGCTGCCGAGGACGCCGAGGACGTCGCGGCGTTCGACGCGGCGATGGACGAGGAGGGCCCGAACATCCCCTGGGACCAGGTGAAGGCAGACCTGGGCTGGGAGTGAGCGAATACCGGATCGAGCTGCGACCAGCGGCCGTACGAGCGCTGCGCAAGCTCGACCCGCCGATTCGTCGCCGGATCCAAGGCGCGATCGCACTCTTGGCGCAGAACCCGCGTCCACCGGCCGCCCGAGCCTCGAAAGGCCGACCCGCACTCCGCGTTCGGGTCGGTGACTATCGCGTCATCTACACCGTTCAGGACGACGTGCTCCTCGTCGTTGTCATCATGCTCGGGCACCGCCGCGACGTCTACGACCGCTGACCCATTGCGCCCCGTCAGGGGATCGGCCTGCGGGACAAATCGATGGCTATACGACGGTCACGTCACTTGAGCGGTGGCCAAGCCCTGATCGCTCTCGACGGGGACGCCCGGCACTGCCCGCGCTGAGCTGGGCACGACCACGATCAAGGACACGGTCACGAGGCGCTGCACCGGCCCATCGGCTTACGGAACGTCGACCGGGACTTGCACGCAGCGAGGCACCCCTGCTGGTGCCCCTGCGCCTGAGAAGCGGCAATCCGGCAGTCAGCCAACGGCTCGGGACAGTCGTAGAGGCAGAAGGTGCGGCATGCCGAGGAGGGCTCCTCAACGTCGCGCTCAGCGCGTTAACGTACAGTTGTACAGTATGACAGACGCAGCTGACCTCTTCGATGCTCACGCAAGCCGCTATGAAGCCGAACGCAGGCGGCTCATCCCCCCGTACGACGCCTTCTACAGCACGGCGATCGCCGCCCTCGGTTTGTCCGGCCGGCGTCTGCACCGAATCCTCGACCTAGGCGCTGGGACGGGCCTCGTCGCCCAAATGGTGGCCGACGAGCACCCCCAGGCCAACCTGACGCTGTTAGACGCCGCGCCGGCGATGCTGGCCGAGGCACGTGCCCTGCTCGGCGAGCGGGCCGAATACATCACGGCGAACCTTACGAGCCCGCTCCCTGACGGCCCGTGGGACGCGGTGGTGAGTGCACTGGCCATCCACCATCTCGACGACCGCGACAAGAGCGACCTGTTCTGCCGGATCCACGCCGCCCTCGCACCCGGTGGCATCTTCGTCAATGCCGAACAGGTCGCAGGCCCCACGGCCCTGTTCGACGACGCATACGCCCTATGGCACGCGCGCCGCGCGCAAGAGCTCGGTGCCACCGATGCGCAGTGGGGCGCATCGCAGACGCGGATGCGGCAAGACCGGACAGCCTCAGTCGAACGTCACCTGGCCTGGCTGCGAGAGGCCGGCTTCGCCGACGCCGACTGCCTGTTCAAAGACCACAACTTCGCCGTCGTCGCCGCCCGACGCGCAGGCTGATGCGAGCACCGCCTCGCGGGAGCCGCCGCTCGGCTGCCATCACCGACGACATGAGGTTGCCCCACACGCACCTACCCTGGGGAGACCCGGTAGCCGATCACCTCGTGGGAGCTCGCCGAAGCCCCCGCGGGCGCGCATAGGCACCCTTGATCTGAGAAGCGTCACCTCATGCTGCGGCCAGGGCGTCCGCGCAGCACAAGCGCGACTCGGCGACCCTGGGGCGGCGACCCTGGGAGCTGGCCTTCGCCCCTCACCAGCGCAGCGCCTACCGGGCGCGTTGGCACTGGCCGGACGCGGGCGGTCGCCCTTCTGCCGGGGCTACCCTCGCTGCGATGGAGGTCCTGTGCGCGCGTGGGCTGGTCAAGGCCCACGGAAAGGGCCGGGCGGCGCGGCGCGTGCTCGAGGACGCCTCGCTGGAGATCCAGGGCGGCGAGGTCGTCGCCGTGGTCGGCCGCTCGGGGTCGGGCAAGTCGACGCTCCTGCACCTGCTGGGCGGTCTGGAGCGGGCCGATGCGGGGCAGATCGCCGTCGCCGGCCAGCGCATCGACCGTCTGCGCGAACGCGAGCTCACGCGTCTGCGCGGGCGGGCGATCGGATTCGTCTTTCAGTTCTTCCATCTGGTGCCCGAGCTCACCGGCGCAGAGAACGTCGAGTTGCCGGCGCGACTGCCCGGCGCCCCCGCCGGCGCCCTGCGCCGCGCCCGCGCGCTGGTCGAGCAGCTCGAGCTGGGCCACGTCGCCGACCGCCTCCCCCACGAGCTGTCGGGCGGCGAGCAGCAGCGCTTCGCGGTCGCTCGCGCGCTCGTGCACGATCCGCCGCTGGTGCTGGCCGACGAGCCCACCGGCAACCTCGATCCCGAGGCGGCGCGCACCGTGCTGGGACTGCTGCGCGCGGCGGCCGACGAGGGCCGCGCGGTGCTGCTGGTCACCCACGAGGCAGCGGCCACCGCCATCGCCGACCGCGTGCTGCGCGTGGAGGACGGGCGCCTGGCCGAGGTGTCGCTGGGCACCGCGCCGGTGGAGCGCCTGCAGGCATGAGGGCCGCGGCGCTGGACGCCGTGCGGCGCCTGCGCGCCGCAGGTTCCCGCACGCTGCTGGCCGCCCTGGGAATCGCCGCCGCGGCGGCCATGCTCGGCGCCGGGCTGACCGTCTCCTACGGGCTGACCACGGGCTTCGAGCGCGCCGCGCAGGCCGCCGATCTGCCCGACGTACTGGCGCGCTTTGCCGAGGAGGAGCGCGAGGAGGTCGGCGAGCGCCTCGCCGCGCTGCCCAACGTCGAGGGCTACAGCTACCGCACGGAGTACACGGGCGTGCCCTTCGACGGCGGTGGCGAGGCCACCGGCGACGGCGTGATCCAGGCCGTGCGCGGCGAGCGTCGCGGCTATGCCGTGGTGGAGGGCCGCGACGTCGGCGACAGCGCCTACGAGACGGTGATCGAGCGGGGGCTGGCCGACGACTGGGGCCTGGAGGTCGGCGACGAGCTGACCATCTACGACGGGGTCGCGCTGGAGGTGGTGGGCATCGGCGTCTCGCCCGACAACGTCGCCTATCCGCTGGCCGCCGGGCCGCGCGTCTATGTGTCGGGCCGCGCCCTGGAGGAGGAGATCCCGGGCCCCGAGCAGCTGGGCGTGAACATGGCCCTGCTGTGGACCACCGATCCGCAGCGCACCGACGTCACGCTGCGCGAGGCGCGCGCCACCAGCTACGGGCTGGAGGATCTGCGCTTCGTCACGCGCGCGGGCGTGCGCGTGGCGGTCGCCGAGGCCGCGGGGATCGTGATCGCCCTGCTGGTGGCCTTCTCGCTCGTGGCGCTGGCCGCGGCGGCGGCCATGCTGGCCACCGCTGCGCACGCCGACGTGCAGCGCCGTCTGGACACAATCGGCATCCAGCGCGCGGTCGGGGTGTCCCGCCGCGCGGTGACTGGCGGCTTCGCGCTGGGCGGGGCGCTGGTGGCCGCGCCCGCCGCCGCGGTGGGGCTGGCCGCGGGCGGCCTGGTCGCCGCCGTGCCGGGCGAGCGCCTCCTGCAGGCGCTCAACCAGCTCGGCCCCGGCTGGGCGCTGGTGCTCCCGCTGGGCCTCGCGTGGCTGGCCATCGTCGCGCTCGTCGCGCTGGCCACCGCCTGGCCTGCGTGGCGCGCCACCGGACGGCCCATCGTCGGCCTGCTGCGCGGCGCCGAGGTCACGCGCCCACGGGGCCTCCGGTGGCGGCGGCGAGCGCCGTCGGCGCGGCGCCCGCGCCACCAGCGCCGGCCTCGTCGGCCTCGGCGTACGCCTGGCCTTCAGCCGGCCCGCCCGCCTGGGCGGCACCGCGCTGGTGCTCGCCGTGTCCACCGGCGTGGTGGCGCTCATGCTCGCGCTGGCCTCCCTGCTGGTCGAGCTACGCGACGACCCCGCGGCGCTGGGCAAGCGCTACGAGGTCGCCGCGGTCCTCGATCCCGACCGCGTGGACGAGGTGCGCGACCTGCCCGGCGTGGCCGACGCCGCCGCGCGCTACGAGGTCGAGGCGGCCAACTCCTTCCAGCTCGGCGCGACCTTCCGCCTCATCGGCTTCGCCGGCGACCACGTGGCCTTCGAGGCCCCACCGCTGGCCGAGGGCCGGCGCCTGCGCACGGATGCCGGCGGTCTGCCCGAGGCGGAGATCGGCGTGGGCACCGCCGACGCGCTGGGGCTCTCGGTGGGCGGGGTCCTGGCCGCCCAACTGCCCGATGGCGACGAGGCGCGCTTCCGGGTGGTCGGCGTGGTCCGCGCGCTGGAGAACAGCGGACGGGTGGCCTACGTCGACCCTGGTCCGCTCGAGGGCAGCGCCGACGAGCCGCAGGTGGCCGTGAAGGTGGCCGAGGGCGCCGCCCCCGGCGCGGTGCAGGCCGCGCTGCTCGAGCTCGGGGCGGAGCCGCTGGAAGTCGGCGGCGCGGCGCCCGACGAGGCCTCCTTCCTCGCCGTGCTCGCCGCGCTCCTGCGCGCCGTCGCCGCGGTCAACGGCCTGGTGTGCCTCTACACGCTGGTGCAGACCCTGGCGTTGACCGCCCGCGAGCGGCGGGGCACCATCGCGGTCCTGCGCGCGACGGGCGCCGGGCGCGGCCATGTCGCCCTGCTGCTGGGCGGCGTGGTGGCCGCCGCGACGCTGCCCGCGGTCGTGGCGGGGCTCGCCCTCGAGCGCTGGGTCCTCGGGCCGCTCACCGCCGACCTGGCCGCGGGCTACGCCGACCTCGAGTTGAGCGCCGCGACCGTGCAGGCCCTCGCGGTCGCGCTCGGCGTGGCAATGTTGGCCGCGGCGGCCGCCTGGTGGGTGGCGCGGCGCGCCACCGCCGAGCCCGTCGTGGCGGGGCTGCGCGAGGAATGAACCCGCGCCCCTCACCGCGCGGACCGCGACATGCCGTCGCCCTCGCCGCGGTCCTCGTCGCCGCGCTGTCCAGCGCGTGCGGCGGAGGGTCAAGCTCCACCACCGGCCTTCCCGAGGACGCCACCCGCGAGACCACGCTGGTCGATCGCGATCGCGACGGCCTGCCCGAGCCGGGCCCCGGCGAGCCCCTGGTCGACCGCACCGCCGCGGCCCCGGCGGCGCCGACCGGCCAGGAGCTGGCCCGGGTGGGGGTGCTCGCCGACCTGCATGCGCGCGACGAGGAGTCACCCGCCCGCGCGACCTTCCTCGACCGCCTGGGCGGCACGCTCACCGAGGCCTTCCGCCCCCACGAGGCCCTCAGCGCACAGGTGGCCGACGCCGCGGTGCGCGCCCTCAACGCCCAGGAGCCCCAAGCCGCGCTCGTCCTGGGCGACAGCGCCGACAACGCCCAGCGCAACGAGCTGCGCCTGGCCGGCCGGCTGCTGAACGGCGGGCGGGCGGGGCGGGCAGGACTCGATTCGGGCGCGCGTGGCTACGACGGTGTGCAGCTGGCCTCCAACCCCGACCCCTTCGTCTACCGCCCCGGGGTCGATCCGCCACGCCGCCCCGACCTGCTCACCGACGCCCAGCGCCCCTTCGATGCCTCGGGCCTGGACGTCCCCTGGTTCCCGGTCATGGGCAACCACGACCTCCTCGTGCAGGGCGAGGTCCCGCCCACCCCGCAGCTCCAGGCCGTGGCCACGGGTAACGAGGTGGTGACACGCCTCGACCGTGAGGACGCCGAGGCCCTCGACGTCTCCGACGACCCGGCGCTCGCTCCTGAGACGGTCGCCCGGGTGCTCGCCGGCGGCCTGCCCGGGGAGACCACGACGGTGCCCGCCGACCCCGACCGCGCGCTCGTTGGCGAGCGGGAAACCACCGACCTCCTGCGCTCGGCGGCGAAGCGCTCGGGGGCGCGCATGCGCGCGCGCGAGGCCGCACCCGGGCGTCTGGACTACAGCGCCGACCTGGGCGGGCGGGTGCGTCTGATCGTGCTCGACATCGTCCAGCGCGAGGGCGGCGCGGGCGGCACCGTCACCGCCGGGCAGCGGGCCTGGCTGGCCGAGCAGCTGCGCGCGGCGGGCGAGCGCTGGGTGCTCGTGGCCACCCACCAACCGCTCGCGGAGGCCGCCGGAGGCGAGGAGGCCCTCGCCCTGCTCGAGGAGCACCCGCGCACGCTGGCGGTGCTCAACGGTCACACCCACGAGCACGAGATCACCCGCCGCGAGGACTTCTGGCTCATCGGCACCGCCTCGCTGGCCGACTGGCCGATGCAGGGGCGCATGCTGCGCGTGGTGGCCACCCGCGGGGGCGGCGCGGCCATCGAGACGTGGGTGGTCGACCACGACGGCGAGCGCCTGGCCGGCGACGCCCGCGAGTTGGCCCACCTCGACGCCCAGGGCGGGCGCCCCGACGGCGCCCGCGGCGGCAGCGAGGATCGCAATGTGCGCCTGTTCGTGCCCCCGCCGCGCGGGTGAGCTCCTTACCCCCCGTTCACCCGCCCGACCTACACTCGCTTGTCGCAATGACTCTCGAACGACCGGCCCGCGTGCTCGTGGTCGAGGACGACGAGGACATCGCCCAGGTGCTCGTGCGCTCGCTGCGCATGGAGGGCTACGAGGTGCGCGCAAGCGCCGACGGCGAGGCGGCCCTGCGCGACGCCGCCGCCTTCACGCCCGACCTGGTCGTCCTCGACCTCGGCCTACCCGAGATCGACGGCGTGGACGTCGCACGGCAGTTGCGCGACGACGGCGACGTGCCCATCCTCATCCTCACCGCCCGCGACGCCGTCGAGTCGCGCGTGGAGGGCTTGGACGCGGGCGCCGACGACTACCTGGTCAAGCCCTTCGACCGCCAGGAGCTGCTCGCGCGCCTGCGCGCGCTCCTGCGCCGCCGGCCTCCGCGCGGGGCGGCCTCGCTGGTGGTCAGCGACCTCACGCTCAACCCCGACACCCACGAGGTGGCGCGCGGTGCGCGCCCGATCGAGCTCACCCAGCGCGAGTTCGAGCTGCTCGAGTACCTCATGCGCAACGAGCGCCTGGTGGTGGCGCGCCAACGCCTGCTCGAGGAAGTGTGGGGCTACGATCCCTTCGCGACGACGAACACCATCGAGGTGTTCGTCTCCAACCTCCGGCGCAAGCTGGAGAGCGGTGGTGAAGCTCGGCTCCTCCATACGATCCGCGGTGCGGGCTACGTTCTCCGCGCCTAGGCACCTCCCGATCCGCTGGCGCCTGGCCGGCGGCTCGGCGCTGCTCACCCTGGCCATCCTGTGCTGCTTCGCGGTCTTCGTGGGGATCCTCACCACCGACCGCATCCGCGAGGAGTTCGCCCTGGAGACCGAGCAGGTCGCCGACGACCTCGCCGACCGGCTCCAGTTCTTCTTCGACCCGCTGACCTTCCAGGTGACCGAGCTCGACCCTCCCCTCGACATGGTCGCGCTCAGCAAGGACGTGGTCATCCGGATCGTCGATCCGCGCGGGCGCGTCGTGCTCCAGACGCCGCCCGACCGGGAACTCGGCCCTCCCCGTCGGCAGCGCAGCGTGGAGACCGCGGGCTATCTCATCGAGACCCGCGCGCTGACCAGCGCGGAGGATCCGAGCTTCGTCGCCTACCTGCAGGTCGCCCGGCCGCTTGCGCGCCTGGAGGCCACGGTCGGCGGCGTGCAGGCGGCGCTGGTCTTCGGCGTGCTGGTGGGCACGGTCATCTCGCTGGGCGCCGGGCTGTTCATCGCGCGCCGGGCCATGGCCCCCATCGCCGCGCTGACGTCGACCACGCGGGAGATCGCCACCACCCGCGATCCCGCGCGCCGCGTGCCCCAGCCCGCCGCGCGCGACGAGGTCTCCGAGCTGGCCGGCACGCTGGACGAGATGCTCCAGGCGCTGGCCGCCTCGCGCGAGGAGACCGAGGTCATGCTGCGCCGCCAGCGCGAGTTCGTCGCCGACGCCTCGCACGAGCTGCGCACGCCGCTGACCAGCGTGCTGGCCAACCTCGAGCTGCTTGCTGACACGCTGGACGGTGAACGCGAGGAGACCGCACGCTCGGCGCTGCGCTCCACCCAGCGCATGCGCCGCCTGGTCGCCGATCTTCTGCTGCTGGCCCGCGCCGACGTGGGGCGGGCTGCGCCGCGCGCGCCCACCGACGTCGGCCAGGTGCTGGTGGAGGCGGCCTCCGAGCTGGAGCCGGTGGCCGGCGGCCATGAGCTGACGGTGGAGGCCGAGCGCGCACCGGTGGAGGGCGCGCGCGACGAGCTGCATCGCCTCGCGCTCAACCTGATGGAGAACGCGCTGCGCCACACCCCCGAGGGCACCCATGTGCGCGCGGCGGTCCAGCGCGAGGAGGACACTGTCACGCTCGTGGTCGAGGACGACGGCCCCGGCATCCCGCCCGAGGTGCGCGACCGCGTCTTCGAGCGCTTCGTGCGCGGCGCCGGCGACCGCGGCGGGGGCTCCTTCGGCCTGGGGCTGTCCATCGTGCGCGCGGTGGTCGACGCCCACGGCGGGACGGTCGCGCTGACCTCCCCGACCGTGGACGGCCACGGCACCCGCTTCACCGCCATCCTGCCCGCGCTGGCCGAGCAGCGCGCGCTCGTGGGCACCGAGGCCTGAGCACGGCGAGCGCTACCGCCCGCGAAAATCGGCCGCACGGGACTTCTCGGCTCTGCCAGGATCCCTGGCAAGTGTTCGAGCGCTTCACCGAACGGGCTCGCCAGGTCGTCGTCCTCGCCCAAGAAGAGGCCCGCACCCTGAAGCACAACTGGATCGGCACCGAGCACATCCTGCTCGGGCTACTGCGCGAAGAGGAGGGGCTTGCCGCCAGCGTACTCGAGAGCCTGGGAGTCGCCCTTGAGCGTGTCCGCGCCGACGTCGTCGCGATAGTCGGTTGTGGCGAAGATGTCACGGCAGACCAGATTCCCTTCACGCCGCGTGCCAAGAAGCTTCTCGAGCTCGCGCTGCAGGAGGCACTCATCCTGCGGCACACGCACCTCGGCACCGAGCACATCCTGCTCGGGCTCGTCCGCGAGAACCAGGGCGTCGCCTCGCGCGTCCTGCTCGACCTCGGCGCCGATGCGCAGAAGATCCGCGAGACAGTGCTGCAGAGCCTGCCTCGCCCCAACAACGAGAAAAAGCGCGAGGTCCGCCAACCCGCGGATGCCCTGGCGCGAGCGGAAGCCGTGCGGCGCGCGCGGCGGGCGGGAGTCGCACGGTCGGCGGCGCCAACAACGCCCCCCTCCTTTGCGCAGGCCCTGGCGCGCGCCCTCGAGCAGGCGGCCGTCGCAGCCGGTGCCCGCCCCCTCGACGCCGGCGATCTCCTCCTCGCCCTGCTCGAGCAGCCCGATGGTCTGATCGCCTCGGCCCTGGCCGAGACCGACATCGACGTCGGCGCCCTGCATGAGGCGATCGAGGCCGCCCGGCGGCGCAGCGAGTAGGAGTTCGGCGCTCGAGTCGCGCTTTGGCAGAGGTGGGCGAGATCATCGCGGCGGCGCAGTGGGCGGGGGGACCATCACCCGGTTCCCTAAACGAACGTTCTACGGCGGCTATGCGAGCGCGCCAGTCTTGTCGGCTCACCCGGCGCGGCGGGGTAGCCTCATCACATGGATCCTTCGCTCGTGGCCGTCTTGGCCGCCACCCTCGCCAGCCTGCCGGGAGGCTCCACGCTCGCCGACACGGTCGCTCCGGCTCCGGCTCCCGCGCCGGCGGACGACATCATCGTCCGCTACCGGCCGGGTGTCGAGGGCGCGCAGCGCAGGGACGTCCGTCAGGACGCCGACGTGCGGCGCGAGCAGGGCCTCCCGCTGGCGCGCACGGAGGTCGTCGAGCCCGAGGAGGGCGTGTCGGTCGCCGGCGCCCTCGCCGACCTCGAGCGCTCCGACGAGGTGCTCTATGCCGAGCCCGATGCCATCCGCCAGACCGCTGCGGTCCCCAACGACCGCTACTTCCCCTACCAGTGGGGACTGAACAACACCGGGCAGGTGCCGGGCGCGAACGACGCCGACATCGACGCCCCGGAGGCCTGGGACACCGCCACCGGCGCGAGCGGCGTGCGGGTGGCGGTGATCGACACCGGGGCCGACCTCGGGCACCCCGACCTCGCTCCGAACCTGTGGACCAACCCCGCAGAGACGCCCGCCAACGGCAGGGACGACGACGCCAACGGCTTCGTGGACGACGTGCGGGGCGCCGACTTCGTCGACGGGGACGGCGTGCCCGACGATGCCAACGGCCACGGCACGCACGTCGCCGGGACCGTCGCCGCGCAGGGCAACGACGGCGCGGGCGTCACCGGCGTGGCCTGGGACGCCGCCCTCCTCCCGCTGCGAACCCTGGGCGCCGACGGCAGCGGCTCGACGAGCGACACCATGCGCGCCTACGCCTACGCCGCTCGCGCAGGCGCGCGCGTGGTCAACCTCTCGCTCGGCGGCTCGCAGTTCGTGCGCGCCGAGCGCGACGCCATCGCCGCCCTGCCCGAAGTGCTGTTCGTGGTGGCCGCCGGCAACGAGGGCGCCGACAACGACACGACGGGCTCCTACCCCTGCAACTACGACCTGCCCAACGTCGTATGCGTGGCGGCCACCGACTCCTACGACCGGCTGGCGAGCTTCTCGAACAGGGGCGCCGTCACCGTGGACCTGGCCGCCCCAGGCGTCGACATCGCCAGCACGTACCCGCGTAGCGGCGGTGGCTACGCCTACCTGTCCGGCACCTCGATGGCCGCCCCGCACGTCGCCGGCGCCGCCGCCTTGCTGCTCGCCCGCGCGCCCGAGGCCGGTGCCGCGGCGCTTCGCCGGGCGCTGCTCACCGGCGTGGACCCCCTGAGGGACCTCAGTGGGCGCACCGTGACCGGCGGGCGGCTCAACGCGCGCGGGGCGCTCGGCGTGCTGGGCGGGACGACCGGCGACCAGCAGGTGGTACCTGCACCGGCGCCCCAGCCCCAGCCCCAGCCCGCGCCGGCGCCCCAGCCCTCACCACCCCCGCAAGGCGCCGAGCCGGCGCCGCCACCGGGTGGGGACACCGGCTCCTCGCCGGCGCCCACGCCCTCGACTGCTCCCAGCCCCATCGCCGACCGCAACGCCCCGCTGCTGCGGGTCACCGCGAGGCCCACCAGCAGCCTGCGTGACCTCCTGCGCCGCCGCGCGGTACGTACCGAGGTGAGCTGCTCGGAGGCCTGCCGGACGGTCGCGGAGCTGACCCTCCCCGCCGAAGCGGCGCGGCGCCTGGGCTTCGGCCGGGTCACCCGGCCGGTGGTGCTCGCGCGCACGTCGGCGACCAGGTCGCGCGCCGGGACGTTCGCGCGCAACCTGCGTCTCAGTGCCACCGAGCGGCGGCGGCTGAGCCGGGCGCGGTCGGTGCGCCTGCACGTGCGCGTGCGGGCCACGGACCCGGCGGGCAATACGAGCAACCGGCTCACGCGCCTGTCGCTGCGCGGCCGCTAGCCAAGGTGCCTGAGGCCGCGGCCGCAGCGGGCCGCCAGCCTCACACCTCGACCACCACCGGCAGCACCATGGGCCGCCGGCGCAGGCGCTCGTAGACGAAAGCGCCGAGGTCGTCGTGGAGTATCTGCTGGAGGAGATCGATCGCGCGGATCTCCTCCGAGGCGGCACGGGCCAGGGAGGCCTCGACGGTGGCGCGCAGGTCGCCCAGCAGCTCGTTGGCCTCCTTGGTGAAGGGCACGCCGCGGAAGATGACCTCCGGCTCGGCCACCGAGGAACCATCCTGCTCGGAGATCGTGGCCACCACCACGAAGATGCCGTCGGCGCTGAGCATGCGCCGGTCGCGCAGCGCGACGTCGGTGGGGTCCCCGATGTCCACCCCGTCGACGAAGATCATGCCCGACTGCTCGCGGCGGTCGGCGAAGCGCGCTCCGTTGCCCCCGATCTCCAGGGGCAGGCCGTTCTCGCCGCGGAAGACGTGCCCCGCGGGCACGCCGACCCGCTCGGCCAGCTGCGCGTGCAGGTGGATGCGCTTGAAGTCACCGTGGGCCGGCATGACATAGCGCGGGCGCAGGAGGTTGAGCATCAGCTTGAGCTCCTCGCGGTGGCCGTGCCCGGAGGTGTGCACGGGCGCATCGCGGGTGGTCACCACGTCGCAGCCGATGTGGTAGAGGCGGTCGATGGTGTCGTTGACGGCACGCTCGTTGCCGGGGATCGGCGTCGCGCTGAACACCACGGTGTCGCCCTCGTGCAGCGCCACCTGGGGGTGGTCGCGGTAGGCCATGCGCCGCAGGGCGCTGAGCGGCTCCCCCTGCGAGCCGGTGGAGATCACCACGACGCGCTCGTCGGGGAAGTCGTCCAGCTCGCGTGGTTGCACGAGCATCCCCTCGGGCAGGTCGATGTGGCCCAGCGAGCGTCCGATGTTCACGTTCTTGCGCATGGATCGCCCCACCAGGCAGACCTTGCGATCCAGCGCCGCGGCCGCGTGGACGACCTGTTGGACGCGGTGGATGTTGGAGGCGAAGCTCGTGACCACGATACGCCCGGGCGCGCGAGCGAAGACCTGCTCGATGTGGGGGCCGACGTCGGACTCCGAGGTGGCCACGCCGGGTCGGTCGGCGTTGGTGGAGTCGCCGTACAACAGCAGCAGGCCCTCCCGGCCCAGCTCCGCCAGCCGGGCGATGTCGGCGGGGCGTCCGTCGACCGGGGTCTGGTCGAAGCGGTAGTCCCCGGTGACCAGCACGGTGCCAAGCTCGGTGTGGGCGGCTACCGCGGCCGCGTCGGGGATCGAGTGGGTCATGTGCACCAGCTCGAGCTCGAAGGGACCGGCGTCGATGCGCTCGCCGGGCTCGACCTCCTCGACGCGCACGTCGCGCAGGCGGTGCTCGTCCAGCTTGGAGCGCGCCATGGCCATGGTCAGCTTGCGCCCGAACACGGGGATCTCGCCCGTGCCCAGCTCGCGCAGCACCCAGGGCAGCGCCCCGAGGTGGTCCTCGTGGCCGTGGGTGACCACGATGGCCTCGATGTCGTCGGCGCGCTCGCGCAGGTAGGAGAAGTCCGGCAGCACGAGGTCGATGCCCATCATGTCCGCGGTGGGGAAGCGAAGCCCGACGTCGACCACGATCAGGCGGTCCTCCAGCTCCAGGACCGTCATGTTCTTGCCGATCTCCCCCAGGCCGCCCAGAGGGAGGACGCGCAGCGTGGCGCTCAAACTGGGACCCGGGTCAGCGCCGCGCGGATCGTGGCGAGCTCGCTCTCGTCGGCCTCGACGAGCGGCAGGCGCAGCCCGCCCACGCGGTGGCCGATCAGGTTGAGGGCGGCCTTGACGGGGATCGGGTTGGTGGTCACCGCCAGGGCCTCGAACACCGGGCGCAGGCTCGCGTCGATCTCCGCGCGACGCTCGGGCTCGTCGATCATGCGGCGCATCTCGTCGCCCACCACGTGGCTGGCGACGCAGATGCCGCCCTCGCCGTCCAGATCGAGGGTGCGGGCCAGGATGTCGTCGTTGCCCGCGTAGAGGCCGAGGCCGTCGACGGGCGCGAGATTGGCGTTGTTGGCCTGCTTGACGTAGTCGACGTTGGGAATCTGGGCCAGCTCGGCCAGCAGGTCGTTGGGCATGTCGACCGCCGTGCGGCTGGGGATGTTGTAGAGGACGATCGGCTTGTCGGTGGCCTGCGCGACCGCCCGGAAGTGGGCGACGATGCCGCGGCGGTTGGGCTTGTTGTAGTAGGGGGTCACCGACAGGGTCCCGTCGACGCCCAGCTCCGTGGCGCGCTCGGTCATCTCCACGGCGTGGCGCGTGTCGTTGGAGCCGGTGCCGGCCACGACGGCGGTGCCCGGCGGGCGCGTCTGCACGGCCAGCTCGATCACGCGCAGGTGCTCCTCGGTGCTCAGCGTGGAGGCCTCGCCGGTGGTGCCTGCGGCCACCACGCCGTCCGAGCCGTGCTCGCACAGGTGCCGCTGCAGGGCGGTGAACGCGTCCTCGTCGACGTTCAGGTCGGCGTCGAAGGGGGTGACGATCGCCGTGAGGATGGCGCCCAGGCTCATCTCCGCGCAGTGTCCCACACGAGGGTGTGACGCTTGTCTGCGCTCGCCGGAGCCGCGGGTACCGTGGCGCGCATGGAGTCAGCCGAGCTCACCGCCGAGGTCGTGGGCGTGAAGTTCGCCGCGCCCGACGGGGACTTCGCGGTGCTGGTCGGCGTGACCGACGAGGGCGAGGAGGCCGTGCTGGTGGGCCCGCTGGCCCACGTGCGCGAGGGCGAGCGCGTGCGGGCCGCGGGCGAGTGGCGCAGCCATCCCAAGCACGGCCGCCAGCTCGAGGTGCGCCGGGCGGCCGTGCTGGAACCCGCGTCCGAGCCCGCCCTGCTGGCGGTGCTCGAGCAGGTCAAAGGGGTCGGGCGGCGCGGTGCGGCGTGGCTGCTCGACCGCCACGGCACCGACGTGCTGGCTGTCGTCGACCGCGACCCGCGCGCCGCGCTGGGCGAGGTGCCGGGCATCGGGAGGGCCAGGATCGGGCCCGCGGTGCGCTCGTGGGAGGACCAGGCCGCGCTGCGCCGCGTGCGCCTGCTGCTGGCCGAGCACGGGGTGGAGGCCGCGGCGGCCGGGCGCATCGTGCGCGCCTGGGGCCCGCGCTCGGTCGAGCGCCTGCGCGAGGATCCCTACGCGGCGACGGCCCTGCCCGGGGTGGGCTTTGCCACCGCCGATGCCCTGGCCCGCTCCCTGGGCACGCCGCCCGACGCCCCCGGGCGCCTGCGCGCCGGCGTCCTGCACGCGCTCGCCCTCGCCGAGGACGACGGCCACTGCCACCTGCCCCGCGCGGAGCTCGAGGCCCGGGCCGCGCGGCTGCTCGGCGCCGATGCGAGCGATGTGATCGACGAGCTGGCGGCACGCGGCGAGGTGGTGGTGGAGGACGACCGGGTCGCCGCGGCCGGGCTGCACGCCGTCGAGCGGCGACTGGCCGGCCACGTGCAGCGCCTCCTCTCCGGCAGCCCGGCGCTGAAGCTGCGACGCCCGCCCGAGCGGCCGACCACCGGCGCCTTCGTGCCCACCGACGCGCAGTGGGGCGCGGTCGAGCAGGCGCTCGCCCACCGCCTGTCCATCCTCACCGGCGGGCCGGGCACGGGCAAGAGCGCCACCATGAGGGCGCTGGTCGACGCGGTGCGCTCGCGCGGGCGCACCGCGCGCCTGTGCGCTCCGACGGGGAAGGCCGCGCGGCGGCTGACCGAGCTGACCGGGGCGCCGGCGTCCACCATCCACCGCCTGCTGGAGTGGGTGCCCGGCGAGGGGCCCGCGCGTGATGCCAGCGCGCCGATCGAGGGCTGCGACGTGCTCATCGTCGACGAGGCCTCGATGCTCTCCGTGCGCCTGGCCGAGGCGCTGCTGGCCGCGGTCGGTCCGCGCACGCACGTGCTGCTGGTCGGCGACGTGGACCAGCTCGCGCCGGTGGGGCCCGGCCGGGTGCTGGGCGATCTCATCGCTTCGGGCTCGGTGCCCGCCACGCGCCTGGAGGAGGTCTTTCGCCAGGCGGCGCGTTCGCTCATCGTGCAGGCCGCCCACGCCATCAACGCGGGCCACGAGCCCCCGCTGCGCCATCCCGACCCCGACGGCGAGCGCGACTTCTTCGTCATCGAGCGCGAGGGCGCGGCCGCGCTGGTGGACGAGGCGGTCTCGCTGGCCGTCGAGCGCCTGCCCGGCCACCTCGACGTCGATCCCGCGGCGGGGATCCAGGTGCTCGCGCCCATGCACCGCGGCCCCGCGGGGATCGACGCGCTCAACGAGCGCCTGCGCGCGCGCCTGAACCCCGAGGGCCCACCGCTTCCCGGGACGTCGCTGCGCGTGCACGACAAGGTCCTGCAGACCGTCAACGACCACGAGCGGGAGGTCATGAACGGCGAGGTCGGCGTGCTGGTCAGCGCCGACAACGAGCGCGAGCGGACGCTGCTGCGCCTCACCGACGGGCGCACGGTCGCCCTTCCCTTCTCGGCCCTGGGCAGCCTGCGTCCCGCCTACGCCGCCTCGGTGCACAAGCTGCAGGGCAGCAGCAGCCCGGCGGTGGTCGTGGTGCTCGCGCGCGCCCACCGCCACATGCTCACGCGCAACCTGCTGTACACGGCCACGACCCGCGCGGAGCGCCTGTGCGTGCTGCTCGCCGAGCCCGGCGCACTGGCCGCGGCCCTTCCCCGCGTGGATGCCGCGCAGCGCCACACCACCCTCGCCCGTCAGGTGGCCACTTCGTAGGGCAAAGCCCCCCTGGACGACAACCGTGAAGTCGGCGCGCGCCGCCCGGGTGACGCCCAGCAGCGCCTGGTTTCGCTGTCACGCCGGGGCCCCGGGTCCTCTCCGGGCGCAGCGACGCGCCGCCACGCCGCACTGACAACCGCGCCGACCGCCGGGCGACTCTGGCAGACTGCCGACGATGCGGCTGCCGGCTCGTCTTCGGCTTCCTGTCGGGCGGCGGCCCCGCCGCGCGCTGCTGGTCGTCGTCGTCGCGCTCGCGGGCGCCGCGGCGGCCGTGGGGATGGGGTCGGGCTCGTCGTCGCAACCGGCCGCGGCGGGGCCCTCCCGGCCCGCCGTGCCGGCCCCGGCGGCTGGCGCGCGTCCGTTCGTGTCGGGGATGGACGCCCGCAAGCGGGTCGCCGAGCACCGCGGGCGCCGGCCAGGTCGCGGCGGGGCGGCGCACTACCGCCGCACCGCCCGCAAGCACGTCCCGGCGAAGGCCGCGGCGGGCTTTCTGCCGCTCTACCGCGAGGCGGAACGGCGCTTCGGCGTCAACTGGCGGCTGATCGCCTCCATCCACCGCCAGGAAACGGCATTCTCGACAGACCCGAGCACCTACCGCGGGCTCAACGCCTTCGGCTGCTGCGCCGGCCCCATGCAGTTCAACGTCACCAACGGGCCCGTGAGCACCTGGGACAGCTACCGCCAGGCGTTCCGCGCCGGGCGTCGGCCCGAGCGCTACCCCCACCGCACACGCTCTCACCCCTCCGTCTACGACGACTTCGACGCGATCATGGCCGCCGGCTCGCTGCTCAGCGACTCGGGCGCCGGCCGCTCGCTGGATTCTGGCGCGTGGTCGGCGGCCTACGCCTACTACGGGCACGACCTCTTCGGCGTCACCTACGCCAGTCAGGTCCTCGCGCGCGCGGAAGCGTGGCAGCTCGACGGCTTCTGCCCGAACTGCGGGCTGGACGAGGGCCTCGTGGCCGAGTTCGACGACGCCTACGGCGAGCCGGTCCGCCGGCAGCTGCTCGACGCCGAGCGTCGGCGCAAGCAGAAGAAGCGCAAGCAGGAGGGCGACCGCAAGGGTGACCGTCGCGACCGCCACGGTCGCCGCAAGGGCGACGGCGGCTCGGACGACCGCGCCCGGCATCGGTCGCGCGCCCGGCGCCCGGCGAGGCGGCCCTCGGCGAAGAATGAGCGGCCGAAACCCTCGCCGCGCCCTCGGCGAAGAAGGAGCGGGCCGACCAACCCCGAGCCGGCGCCCCCGACGACGACGCAGCCCTCGGCCACGCCCCCCACAACGCCGCCGCCTGCCGACGAGTGCCCCTCCATCCGCAAGCTGCTCGGCTGCCGGCCTTAGCGCGACGCGCGTCGGCGTCGGCGTCGGAGTAGTCGTCGAACCCGCGCGCGTCGTGCGGGGTGACGGGTCCGCCGATCGCTGCCAAGTTTGCGATGCCGCACGCCTGGCCGCCCGCGCGGCGGGTGCCTACCGCTTGCTGCACAGGTACCGGGCGAACACGCCCGACGCGCTGTAGCTCGCGTCGACGATCTCGAACCCCACCCGCTCGATCATCGGCTCCAGCAGCCACGTGAACGTCGAGTGCTCGTCGCGCACATGCTCTGCAAGCTCGGACCGCGTCCAGCCACGCTCGACGTCGGCCGTCATCGTCTCCGTGATCCACGCCTCGATGCGCCGCTCCGCATCAGCCGGCTCGAAGCCGTACACCACGTCCCACAGCCGCAACACGCCTCCCGGTCGCAGCATCCCGGCGATCCGACACAGCGCCATCGCCTTCCAGAAGTCCGGAAGGTGATGCAGCGCATAGCGGCTGTAGACGACGTCGGCTGGTTCGCCCGCGTGGCGGTAGGTCAAGAACCCGGTGCCGATCGCTTCCACGTTGCTCGCAGCGCCACGATCGAGCTTCTCGACGAGCCGTGCCAGCATCACCGGCGATACGTCCACCGCGACCACCCTCTCGCAGACCTGCGCGGCGGCCAGCGCGAACTGACCGCTCCCGGCGCCGATGTCGACGACCGAGCACCCCGGACCGAGGACGCCCGCGTCTTGGAGGAGGCGGACCTCCTCGGCGGCCTCGGCGTCCATCTTGGCGTCATAGCGCCGCGCGTGCTGCTCATCGAAATGCTCACGGCCGGCATGTCTTCTCTCGTCAAGCCACCACGAATCAGGATCTCGCCCCATCACTGGATCGTCGCGCAATCACGCACGACGTAGCACCAAGCACC
>JAUJOF010000040.1 GCA_030447785.1 Solirubrobacteraceae bacterium | reverse complement strand
CTAGTACTACAGCCGGAGTTGATGTTAGGTTCGCGGTGACGGAGGGGTGAGTGATGGCGGCTGATCGCGATGCGGTGGGGTGGGCGGCGGAGCTGGACGCGGTGCTGGGCCGGCTCGCGGGGCGCTTCGGGCGGGCGGAGCCGCGCCGGCGCGCGCTGGCCTATGTGCGTGGGCTGTTGGCGCCGCTGGAGCGGAAGAACGGGTGGCAGTTAGCCGAGGCGGCCGGCGACGCCACGCCCGACGGCGTGCAGGACTTCCTGGCGCGTGCGCGGTGGGACGCCGAGGCGGTGCGCGACGACCTGCGGGCCTACGTCGTGGAGCGCTTGGGCGACCCGGGCGCGGTGCTCGTGCTCGACGAGACGGGCTTCCTGAAGAAGGGCACGCGGTCGGTGGGCGTGCAGCGCCAGTACTCGGGCACCGCGGGGCGGATCGAGAACTGCCAGGTCGCCGTGTTCCTGGGCTACGCCAGTCGGCACGGCCACGCGCTCATTGACCGCGCGCTCTACCTGCCGGCGGGCTGGGCCGCGGACCCGGCGCGCCGGGCCGCGGCCGGGGTGCCCGAGGCCGTGGCCTTCACGACCAAGCCCAAGCTGGGCCGCGCGATGCTGGACCGGGCGCTCGCCGCGGGGGTGCCGTGCGCCTGGGTGGCGGCCGACTCGGTCTACGGCGCCGACTCCACGCTCCGGCGCTGGCTCCAGGCGCAGGCGCTCGGCTACGTGCTGGCCGTGACCAGCGGGCAGCGCTGGGGGCGGCGGCGCGTCGACGCGTGGGCCGCGGAGCTCCCCGCGGGGGCGTGGCAGCGGCTGAGTGCGGGCGACGGGGCCAAGGGGCCGCGCCGGTTCGACTGGGCGTACGTGCCGGATCGCGGGGCCGCCGCCGGCTGGCGCGCGGGGCTCCTCGTGCGGCGGTCCATCGCCAGGCCCGACGACCTCGCCTTCTATCTCACGCATGCCCCGGAGGCCACCCCGCTCGCCGCCCTGGTGCGGGTGGCGGGCACGCGCTGGACGATCGAGGCGGCCTTCGAGGCCGCCAAAGGCGAGGTCGGGCTCGACGAGTACGAGGTGCGCGGCTGGACGGGGTGGCACCGGCACGTCACGCTCGCGATGCTGGCCCATGCCTACCTCGCCGCGCTCCGCGCCACGGCGGGCGGGGGGGAAAACCGGCACCGAGAGCGCCACGCGAGTCGACCTGCACGCAGACCTCCTCCCGCACACCGTGCCCGAGGTGCGCCGCCTGCTCTGGCGCCTGGTGTGGGCGCGGGCGCCCGATCCCGCCGCTGTGCTCGCGTGGTCGACCTGGCGGCGGCGCCACCAGCAGCGCGCCCGCCGCTGCCACTGGCGGCGCCGCACCAAGCTGGATGAACTCCGGCTGTAGTACTAGCCGAGGTTTACCCACTTGTCGATGAAACCAACGAGCAGGAGGAGAGCCGATACGACCGCCTCCTCGCGGCGACCAAGGTAGGAGAGCGCCGGGCGGAAGTATTACACACGCTGTTCACGCGGCTGCCGCTCTTCGTGCTCTTCAGCAACTACTTCCGCGTCAAGCCGCGCATCCACCTTGAGCACCTCGCACAGCGCACGGAACAGAACATCCTCGACGACGAGGCGTACGACTACGGGAACCTGTGTCTGCTGAAGCTGCTCGGGTTCACGCCCCGGCAGCTCGCGGACCTCGGCAAGGTGGCCGAGCCGCCGCAGAACAACGCGGCCGCGCTCAAGGCGTACCGCGACCAGCTCGACCGGCGCTCGTATCAGCTGAACGCGGCGAGTGTGCGCCTGACGAACGAGATCCGCGCCGTGTGGGTCCCGGACGAAAAGCGCGGGGAGGCCGATCAGCTCCGGGTCAGCGCCGACGCGCAGTACCTCAAGGTCGTCGTCGTCGACGACCTCGGCGTCGAGATCGAGCTCGACCAGCGCTCAGAGGGGTTCCAGTGGCTGGTGTCGTTCTTCGTGGTGTTCTTCGCCGAGGCGGCGGGCAAGCACGCGAACGCCATCCTGCTCCTCGACGAGCCCGGGCTCCACCTGCACGGGCTCAAGCAGCGCGAGTTCCGAAGCACGCTCACTCGCCTGGCGGAGCACAACCAGACCGTCTACACGACGCACTCCCCCTTCCTGGTCGGCCCAGACGAGCTGGACGTCGTCCGCGTCGTGGAAATGGTCAGCCGCACGGCGGGGACGAAGGTCCACACTCAGGTCATCGCCGACGACCCCGGGGCGCTGCTGCCACTGCAGGAGGCGCTCGGCTACGACCTCGCCCAGAGCCTGTTCAGCCAGGCGCG
>JAUJOF010000023.1 GCA_030447785.1 Solirubrobacteraceae bacterium | reverse complement strand
GGCGCGAGGACGGCACCTACATCGCCTTCGACGAGAACGCCGCGGTGATCATCGACGCCCAGAACTCCCCGCGCGGCACGCGCATCTTCGGGCCCGTCGCCCGCGAGCTGCGCGAGCGCAACTTCATGCGCATCGTCTCGCTCGCTCCGGAGGTGCTGTAGTGCCCGCCCGCATCCGCCGCGACGACGAGGTCGTGGTCCTGGCTGGCAAGGACAAGGGCCGCACGGGCCGGGTCCTGAGGGTCGACACGGCGCGCGAGCGCGTGGTCGTCGAGGGCGCCAACATGCGCAAGCGCCACCAGCGTCCGCGCCCGGGCACCAGCGAGACGGGAGGCATCATCGAATCCGAGGGCTCCATCCACCTGTCCAACGTCGCGCTGATCGACCCGACCGACAACCGCTCCACCCGAGTGGGCACCGAGGTCCAGGACGGCCGGCGCGTACGCGTCAGCCGCCGCAGCGGGGAGCGCGTCTGATGGCTGCTCGTCTCAAGGAGCGCTACGAGACGGAGATCAAGGGCTCCCTCGTCGAGCGCTTCGGCTACACCACGCCGATGCAAGCCCCGCGGATCGAGAAGATCGTGCTCAACATGGGCGTAGGCGAGGCCAAGACGGACTCCAAGCTGCTCGACAATGCCGCGGAGCAGCTCGCCATCATCTCCGGCCAGAGGCCCAACGTGCGCCGCGCGCGCAAGTCCATCGCCGCCTTCAAGCTGCGCGAGGGCATGCCCGTGGGCGTGTCGGTCACCCTGCGCGGCGACCGCGCCTACGAGTTCCTCGACCGCCTGATGTCCATCGCCATCCCTCGCGTCCGCGACTTCCGCGGCCTGCGGCGCACGTCCTTCGACGGGCGGGGCAACTACTCGATGGGCGTGCGCGAGCAGATCATCTTCCCCGAGATCGACTATGACGCGATCGACCAGGTCCGGGGCCTGGACATCACGATCGCCACCACCGCCAAGCGCGACGAGGAGGCCGAGGCGCTGCTGGAGGCCTTCGGCATGCCTTTCGTCGCCCGTGGGGAGACCCAGCAGTCATGACCCGTCGGAGAGGAAAGCCCTAGGATGGCCAAGACGTCCCAGCGGGTGCGCCAGGCGCGCCCCGCGAAGTTCAAGACCCGGGAGTACACCCGGTGTCGCCGGTGCGGCCGGTCGCGCGCCGTCTTCCGCAAGTTCGGAGTGTGTCGCATCTGCCTGCGGGAGCTTGCCCACGAGGGCTTCATCCCCGGCATGACCAAGTCCTCCTGGTAGTTACCGCAAGACCCCGAGCCAGCCCGTGAGCGCCACCACCGACCCCATCGCCGACTTCCTGACCCGGATTCGCAACGCGATCCAGGCCGCCCACGAGACCGTGGACGTCCCCGCCTCGAAGCTCAAGCGCGAGTGCGCGCGGATCCTCGTCGAGCAGGGCTACATCGACGGCTTCGTCGTCGAGGCGCCCAACGCCGAGCATCCCGGCGAGCTCATCCGCATCCGCCTGAAGTACACGGCGGACCGCACGTCGGCCATCTCCGGCCTGCGCCGCGCGTCGCGTCCCGGCCGCCGTCACTACGCGGGCGCGGGCGATCTGCCCAAGGTGCAGGGCGGCATGGGTACCGTGATCATGTCCACCTCCAGCGGCGTGATGACCGGCCACGACGCTCGCACGGCGGGCGTGGGCGGCGAGGTCGTGGCGGAGGTCTGGTAGCGCGATGAGCCGTATCGGCCGCAAGCCCATCCCCGTCCCCGACGGCGTGACCGTCTCCATCGACCCCGGCGTGGTCCGGGTCAACGGTCCGCGCGGCGAGCTCTCGGAGGCCATCTCCCGGGCCATCACCGTCACCCAGGAGGACGGTCAGCTCGTCGTCACCCGCCCCACCGAACGCGGCGAGCATCGGGCGCTGCACGGGCTGACGCGCTCGCTGGTGGCCAACATGGTCGAGGGCGTCACCGCCGGCTTCACCCGCGTGCTGGAGCTCCAGGGCGTCGGCTACCGCGCGCAGCTGCGCGGCGCCGACCTGGAGCTCGCGCTGGGCTACTCCCACCCCGTGCAGGTCAAGGCGCCCGAGGGGATCGAGTTCGAGGTGCCCCAGCCCACGCGCATCGTCGTCAAGGGCAGCTCCAAGCAACAGGTCGGTCAGATCGCGGCCAACATCCGCGAGCAGCGCCCGCCCGAGCCCTACAAGGGCAAGGGGATCCGTTACGAGGGCGAGTACGTCGCCCGCAAGGTGGGCAAGCGCGCGTGAGCGGACCCAAGCGAAGCGATCAAGGCGGGCTGGATGCCCGTCGACCGGCTCGAGAGCGCCGACCGGAGGGAGGCAAGGGGTGACCCTGTCGACCAAGCCCGCACAGCGCCTGCGCCGTCGTCGGCGCGTGCGCGCCAAGGTGCACGGGACGCCCGAGCGCCCGCGCATCTCCGTCTTTCGCTCCAACCGGGGCATCTTCGCCCAGCTCGTCGACGACGTGGCGGGTCACACCGTGGCCTCCGTGTCGTGGACCGAGGCGTCGCTGCGCGACCTCGGGCCGACCGAGCAGGCCAGCGAGGCCGGGAAGCTCCTGGCCCAGCGCGCGCAGGCCGCCGGCGTGCAGCGCGCGGTGTTCGACCGGGGCGGCTACCGCTACCACGGCCGCGTCAAGGCCCTCGCCGAGGGCACGCGCGAAGGAGGCCTCGCCGTATGAGCATCGACGCCCTCGTCGACCGTTCCGTCAGCCCCGCCGGGCTCGACCTGCAGGAGCGCGTCGTGGAGATCAACCGCGTGGCCAAGGTCGTCAAGGGCGGCCGTCGCTTCTCGTTCACCGCCCTCGTGGTGGTCGGCGACGAGCGCGACGTGGTCGGCGTGGGCTACGGCAAGGCCAACGAGGTGCCCCTGGCCATCCAGAAGGGCGTCGAGCAGGCCAAGAAGAGCCTCTTCCGCGTGCCCAAGCACGGCTCCACGATCACCCACCAGTCGCTGGGCGTGTTCGGCTCGGGGCGCGTGCTGCTCAAGCCGGCTTCCGAGGGAACGGGCGTCATCGCCGGCGGCGGGGTGCGCGCCGTGCTCGAGCTGGCCGGCATCCACGACATCCTGTCCAAGTCGCTGGGCTCGCAGAACCCGATCAACCTGGTCAAGGCCACGGTGGCCGGCCTGCAGGGCCTGCGCCGCCCCGAGGAGGTCGCCCAGCTGCGCGGGCTGAGCATCGACCGCGTGCTCGGGCTGGGCGGTCGCGAGGCCGCCGACGGAGAGTCCGCCGGCGGAGAGGCCTCAGACGGAGAGGCCGCCGACGGCCAGGGCGCCGCGGCGCCCGCCGCGAGCGAGGGGCGCTCCTCCGAGGAGGCCTCGGCATGAAGGTGACTCAGGTGAAGTCCACCAACGGCGCCGACCGCAAGCAGCTGGAGACCATGCGCTCGCTCGGCTTGCGGCGCATCGGCCACACGGTCGAGGTCAAGGAGACCCCACAGTCGCTGGGCATGCTGCACAAGGTGCGCCACCTGGTGAGGACCGATGGCTGAGCGCGACGACGATCGGGAGCGCATCGGCCTGCACAACCTGCAGCCCGCGCCGGGCTCACGCAAGGCGCGCAAGCGCGTGGGGCGCGGCGACGGCTCGGGCACGGGCAAGACGTCGGGACGCGGTCAGAAGGGGGCGGGCTCGCGCTCGGGCTCCAAGACCCGGCCCACCTTCGAGGGCGGGCAGATGCCCGTCCACATGCGGATGCGCAAGTTGCGCGGCCCGCACATGAAGAAGTCGATGCCCTTCGAGCGCTTCCGCACCGAGACCCAGCCGGTCAACCTGGCCGACCTCGAGGCGCGTTTCGAGGCCGGCGCCGAGGTGACGCCGCAGACGCTGGCCGCCCGTGGGCTGGCCAGGCGCAAGGACGTGCCGGTCAAGGTGCTGGGCCGCGGAGAGTTGAGCAAGGCGCTCACCGTGCACGCCCACGGCTTCTCGAAGTCGGCCCGCGCGGCCATCGAGCAGGCCGGGGGCAGCGCGCAGACCCTCTCCGCCACCGCGGCCACGCCTCTCTCCTAGGCTGGGGGCCGCCGGCCCATGGTTTCGACCATCCTCAGCGCCTTCACCGTGGCGGAGATCCGCCGCAAGCTCCTGTTCACGGCGGCGATGCTGGCGCTGTACCGCCTGGGCTCGCAGATCCCCGCGCCGGGGGTCAACCCCGAGGCCATCGAGGCCGTCCAGGAGCAGTTCCAGGGCGGCTCGATCCTGGGCTTCCTCAACCTCTTCTCGGGGGGCGGCCTGTCCCAGCTGGCGATCTTCGCGCTGGGGATCATGCCCTACATCACCGCCTCGATCATCCTGCAGCTGCTCACCGTAGTGGTGCCCGCCCTGGAGAAGCTGCAGAAGGAGGGTGAGGTCGGCCAGGCGCGCATCACGCAGTACACGCGCTACCTCACCGTGGGCCTGGCCTTCGCCCAGGCCATCGGCTACGTCTTCCTGTTCCGCTCGTTCACCGCGCAGGCGGGCACGCCGCTGATCGAGAACTTCAACGCGGGCACGGTCTTCCTCATCGTCACCGTGCTCACCGCGGGCTGCGTGCTCATCATGTGGATGGGCGAGCTGATCACCCAGCGGGGCATCGGCAACGGCATCTCGCTGATGATCTTCGCCTCGATCGTCTCCGGGCTGCCCCAGGGCATCCAGGGCTGGTGGACCAGCCCCGACCAGGTCTTCGTGCTGATGATGCCCTTCCTGGCCCTGGGCGCGATCGCCGCCATCGTCTTCGTCCAGGAGGGCCAGCGGCGCATCCCGGTCCAGTACGCCAAGCGCGTGATCGGGCGGCGCATGACCCAGGGAGGGCAGACCTACCTGCCGCTGCGGGTGAACATGGCCGGCGTGATCCCGGTGATCTTCGCCGCGTCGATCATGGCCTTCCCGCCCACCGTCGGTCAGCTGGTGGGCGGCGAGACCGGCATCGGAATCGCCAACACCTTCGCGCCCGACGGCTGGGTCTATCTCATCGGCCAGAGCGTGTTCATCATCCTCTTCACCTACTTCTACACCGCGGTGACCTTCAACCCGGTGGATCAGGCCGACAACCTCAAGAAGTACGGGGGCTTCGTGCCCGGCGTGCGCCCGGGCCGGCCCACGGCGGAGTTCCTGGACCGCATCCTGGCCCGCCTGACCTTCCCGGGCGCGCTCTACCTCGCCGTGGTGGCGGCCTTCCCGACCATCCTCATCGCCCAGACGGGGGCCAACTTCTTCTTCGGCGGGACGTCGCTGCTCATCGTGATCGGGGTGGCGCTGGATACGGTCAAGCAGCTCGAGGCACAGCTCATGATGCGCAATTACGAAGGATTTCTGAAATGAGGGCCCGGACCTGGCGACCTGGCGACGGGCTCTGCGAGCCCGGCGTGGCTTCCTGAAGTAGTGTCCGCGACCGCGCGCGGGGCGACCGCGAAGAAGACTGTGTCGGAGCTGAACCTCATCCTGCTGGGCCCTCCTGGGGCGGGCAAGGGCACGCAGGCCGAGCGTCTGCAGGATGACTTCCACCTGCCCTACATCGCCACGGGGGACATCCTGCGCTCGGCCGTACGCGAAGGCACGCAGCTGGGCAGGCAGGCCAAGGAGTACATGGACAAGGGCGAGCTGATGCCCGACGAGGTCATCGTCGGCGTGGTACTCGAGCGCATCGCCTCCGACGAGGCCCGCGACGGATTCCTGCTCGACGGCTTCCCGCGCACCGCCGAGCAGGGCCGGGCGCTGGACAGCGCGCTCGTCGACGTCGGCCGGCGCCTGACCGCCGCGCTGCTCATCGACGTGCCCGACGACGAGGTCGTACGCCGCCTGAGCGGCCGGCGGGTGTCGGTCAAGAGCGGGCGCGTCTACCACGTCGAGTTCGATCCACCCAAGCACGAGGGTCGCTGCGACGTGGACGGCTCGCGCCTGGTGCAGCGCGAAGACGACAAGCCCGAGACCGTGCGCCACCGCCTCGAGGTCTACCACCGCATGACCGAGCCGCTGATCAAGCACTACGAGGACAAGGGGATCCTGCGGCGCTTCGACGGCGCCCGCTCGGCCACCGAGGTGCACGACCACATCCGTGCGACGATCGCCACGCTGCGCCTCGAAGACGAGCTTTGAGCTAGCCGTGGCCATCATCCGCAAGTCGCCCCGGGAGCTGGACAAGATGGCGGCCGCTGGGGCCATCCTCGTGGAGGTCCACGACCTCGTGGCGTCGATGATCCGCCCGGGCGTGACGACGGCCGAGCTGGACGGCGCCGCGGAGGAGCTCATCCGCTCCCGGCGCGCCAAGCCGACGTTCAAGGGCTATCGCGGCTTCCCCGCCAGCCTGTGCACGTCGCCCAACGCGATGGTGGTGCACGGCATTCCCGGTCCCTACACGCTCCAGGAGGGCGACGTGCTCTCCGTGGACTGCGGCGTGACCAAGAACGGCTGGGTGGCCGACGCCGCGCGGACCCACCCCGTCGGGGACGTCGCGGTGGTGGCCGACAAGCTGCTGGAGGTCACCCGCCGGTCGCTGTTGGACGCCACGGAACAGTGCCGGCCGGGCAACCACCTCGGCGACGTGTCCAACGCCGTGCAGCGCCGCGTGGAGGACGAGGGCCTCTCGGTGGTGCGCTCGCTGGTGGGCCACGGTATCGGGCGCGATATGCACGAGGACCCCCAGGTACCCAACCACGGCCCGGCGGGCAGTGGCCCCCGACTGGAGGAGGGGATGGTCCTCGCGGTCGAGCCCATGGTCACCGCGGGCCGTCCGGCCGTGCGCATGGGCACCGACGGCTGGTCGATCTACTCCCAGGACGGCTCCCTGGCCGCCCACTTCGAGTTCACCGTGGCCATCACCGCGCAGGGCCCGTGGGTGCTCACGCCCTGGCACGAGCACGCGCGCCAGGCCGCTTGACCCGGCTCCTTCCGATCGCCCTGCTAGGCTGTTTTGTCGCGCGCGCAGCGGGCCTGAGTGCCTGCGCGAACCCGCCTCTCCTCTCCGAAAGGACCCATGAAGGTACGACCGTCGGTCAAGCCGATGTGCGAGAAGTGCAAGATCATCCGCCGCCATCGGGCGGTGCTGGTGATCTGCTCCAACCCCCGGCACAAGCAGCGGCAAGGGTGACCTGATGGCACGCATCGCCGGCATCAACATCCCCCTGAACAAGCGCGCCGAGGTCGGCCTGACCTACGTCTATGGCATCGGGCGCTCCACCTCCAACGAGCTGCTGGCCGAGGTCGGCGTCTCCCCCGACACCTACGTGCGCGACCTCACCGACGACGAGGTCGCACGCCTGCGCCAGGCCGTCGACGACATGGCCGTGGAAGGCGACCTGCGCCGCGAGCGCTCGCAGAACGTCAAGCGGCTCATGGAGAACGGCTCCTACCGCGGGCTGCGCCACCGCCGCGGGCTGCCGGTGCGCGGTCAGAACACCAAGACCAACGCCCGCGGGCGCAAGGGTCCCAAGCGCATGCAGGTGGCGGGCAAGAAGAAGGCGACGAAGAAGTAAGTGCCCGCTCCCCGTCGACCCCAGCGCGGCCGCCGCAAGCCCAGGAAGAACATTCCCGTCGGGCAGGCCCACATCAAGACCTCGTTCAACAACACCATCGTGTCGCTCACCGATCCCACCGGCAACGTGATCGCCTGGGAGTCGGCCGGCGGCGCGGGCTTCAAGGGCTCGCGCAAGTCCACCCCCTTCGCCGCGCAGGTCACCGCCGACGCCGCGGCGCGCAAGGGCATCGAGCAGGGCCTGCAGCGCGTCGACGTCTTCGTCAAAGGGCCCGGCTCGGGTCGCGAGACCGCCATCCGCTCCCTGCAGGCCGCCGGCCTGGAGGTCTCGACGGTGCGCGATGTGACCCCCCAGGCGCACAATGGGTGTCGTCCGCGCAAGCGGCGGAGGGTGTAGTGGCCAGGAACACCGAAGCGCAGTGCAAGCAGTGCCGCCGCGAGGGCCAGAAGCTGTTTCTCAAAGGCGAACGCTGCCTGACCGACAAGTGCGGCGTCGAGCGCCGCGCCTATCCGCCGGGCGACCATGGCCGCGGGCGCCAGAAGCAGAGCGAGTATCGCGTGCAGTTGCGCGAGAAGCAGAAGGCGCGCCGCTACTACGGCGTGCTCGAGAGCCAGTTCCGCCGCTACTACGAGAAGGCTTCGCGCCAGCCCGGGATCACGGGCGAGAACCTGCTGATCATGCTCGAGTGCCGCCTCGACAACGTGCTGGTGCGCCTGGGCTTCGCCAGCTCCCGCCGCCAGGCGCGCCAGATGGTCGGCCACGGCCACTGGACGGTCAACGGCCGGCGGGTGGACATTCCCAGCTACGGGCTACGCGAGGGCGAGATCATCGCGGTGAAGGCGGGCACCCCGATCGAGGCGACGATCCGCGACGCCACCGAGCTCACCGCGCAGGTTCCCGCCTGGCTGCAGGCCGACCACGACGCGCTGACCGCCAAGGTCCTGCGCAGGCCGGAGCGCCGCGAGGTCACCGCGCCCGTGCAGGAACAGCTCATCGTCGAGCTGTACTCGAAGTAAGCCGCGAACGTGATGCCGGGACCCTCCGTCCGCTCGCCGGCCGGTCGGGTGCCAACCAGACACGACCACACTGAGGACCCTGATGCTCGACTTCCAGATTCCCCGCATCACCAGCGACAGCGCCGAAGCCAACCGCGGCTCGTTCAGCATCGAGCCCTTGGACCCCGGGTTCGGCTACACGTTCGGCAACTCCCTGCGCCGCGTGCTGCTGTCCTCGCTGGAGGGCGCCGCGGTCACCAGCGTGCGCATCGAGGGGGTGGCGCACGAGTTCTCCACCATCGAGGGTGTCAAGGAGGACGTCACCGACATCGTCCTCAACCTCAAGGGCATCGTCTGCCGCATGCACTCCGACGCGACCGAGGTCGAAGCGCCCCTGGTGGTCTCCGGGCCCGCCCAGATCACCGCGGACGACATCGATCTGCCGGCCGGCGTGGAGATCCTCGACGCCTCCTCGGTGCACATCGCCACGCTGGAGAGGGACACCAAGCTGGAGCTGTACCTGACGATCGGCCGCGGACGCGGCTACCGCCCCGCGGAGGAGAACAAGTCGCCCGACCAGCCGATCGGCGTCATCCCCATCGACTCGATCTTCTCGCCGGTGCGCCGTGTGGCCTATGCCGTGGAGCCGGCGCGCGTCGGCCAGCGCACCGACTTCGACAAGCTGGTGTTGGACATCGAGACCGACGGCTCCAAGGAGCCCGGCGAGGTGCTGCGCGAGGCCTCCGAGCGCCTGATCGCCCTGCTGGGCATCTTCACCGACGCCGAGCGCATCGAGGAGCTGCGGGCCGGGACCGGCGGCGCCCTGGAGGGTGCCAACGGCGCCAGTGCGACGGTCCCCGGGGCACCCGGCGCCGGCGCCGGCGGCCCGATGGACGACATCCTGATCGAGGAGCTCGAGCTGGGGGTGCGCTCCTACAACTGCCTCAAGCGTGCGGGCATCCAGACCGTGGGCGACCTGGTCTCCAAGTCCGAGGGCGAGCTCAACGCGATCCCCAACTTCGGCAAGAAGTCCATCGACGAGGTCATCGAGACGCTGCACACGCGCGGGCTGGGCCTGCGCGAGGAGTAGGGCGGGCCGCCATGCGTCACCGCAAGCAGCGCGGCAAGCTCAGCCGCAGTCCCTCGCACCGCAAGGCGCTCATGCGCAACCTCTGCAAGGCGGTCATCGAGCACGAGCGCATCAAGACGACCGAGGCCAAGGCCAAGGCGCTGCGCCCGGAGATCGAGCAGCTCATCACGCTGGCCAAGCGGGGCGACCTGCACGCCCGCCGCCAGGCACTCAGCGCACTGGGCCAGGACAAGTTCGCCGTGCACAAGCTGTTCGAGGACGTGGCGCCGCGCTACGCGCAGCGCCCCGGCGGCTACACGCGCATCCTCAAGCTCGGCCCGCGTCCCTCCGACGCGACCGAGATGGTCTTCATCGAGCTGGTGTGAGGATCAGGTGGCGCTCCGGTCCGCGGCCTTGAGCCGCGCCGGCCGGGCGTGGCATCCTGGACGCATGCAGCCGGCGCCGGGCACCGGGTTCCCCGTCCGCGACGCGCTCGCCGCCGACGCGGAGCGCGAGCGCTGCGCGTCGGCGCTGCGCGACGCCTTCGCCGAGGGCCGCCTGGAGCTGCGCGAGTTGGAGGGGCGCCTGGACCGCGCCCGTGCGGCGCGCACCCGCTGGGAGCTGCGTGGCCTGGTCGCCGACCTACCCCGCGAGCACGTCGCACGGGCCGGCCGCGCGCTGGATCGGCTGGACCGCCTCGCGCTGCGCGCTCACGCGACCGTCTTCGGCGGGGTGAGCACCGGCCTCACCGGCCTGTGGGCGGCCTTCGGGCAGGGCGACTACTGGCCGGCCTGGTTCGTCGCCCCCGCCGCCGCCCTGCTGGCCACCCACGCCGGCGGGTCGTGGACGGTGCGCCGGCTGCTGCGCCGATGATGAGACCGCTGCGCTGGTGGAGACCGGCCGCTTCGCGGCCTCCAGGCTTCCCAGCTGCGCTCCTCGTTTCCCGGAGACCGCTCCGCTGGTCAGCCGGTTAGTACTCGAGTACGACGGGACGCACTTCGCCGGCTGGGCGCGCCAGCCGGGGCAGCGCACCGTGCAGGCCGAGCTGGAGCGGGCCATCGCCACCCTGGTGCGCGAGGAGATCCCGGTCACGGTGGCCGGGCGCACCGACCGCGGCGTGCACGCCTGGGGACAGGTCTGCTCCTACCCGGCCGAGGCGCTGGACCCCTTGCGCCTCAACGCGCTGCTGCCCGAGGACATGGCGGTGCTCGAGTCGGTCCCGGCCGACCCGGGCTTCGATGCCCGGCGCGACGCGCGCTCGCGCACCTACTGCTACCGGATCCTGCGCCGCCGGGCGCGCTCGGTGTGGGAGCGGGGGCGCGCGCTGCACGTGGCGGGAGCGCTGGATCGCGACGCACTCGAAGCCTGCGCTGCCGCCCTGGTGGGCACACGCGACTTCACCGCCTTCACCCCGACCGACAGCCAGCACGTGCGCTTCAGCCGCGACGTGCTGGCCACGTGCTGGGAGCAGGACGGTGATCTGCTTACCTTCTCGATCGAGGCCGACACCTTCATGCGCCACATGAACCGGGTGCTGGTGGGCACCATGCTCGAGGTCGCCCGGGGGCTGTCCACCGTCGAGGCCTTCATCGCGCTGCTGGAAGGAGCACCGCGCGCCGCCGCCGGCGCCACCGCGCCGCCGCACGGGCTCGCGCTCGCCTCGGTGCAATACCCCTGAACGGCTGAGCACCCGCCGCAAGGCGGGCGCTCGGCTGGGGAGGACGGGCTCGGTGAGCTCGCGGAGTGCTACGGGCGGGCGTAGGTCAGCGGTCCCGTGGCGATGAGCTGGCATGTGGTCGGCGCGCCGTCGTCACTGCACATGCCGCCGTTCGGCCTGCCGATCGTGTTGGTGGTGACCAGCAGGCCCTCCTGGCCGCCGATGAAGGCGGTGGAGATGGCGTGCCGGTTCCCCCGGGCCTGCGTGACCTGGCCGGTAGCCGGGCTGTAGCGGTGGTAGCGGTTGCCCGTCCCCGAGGTGCTGTTGGTGCGCGCGAAGTACAGCGCCCTGCCGGTGTCGCTCCACGACGGGCCGGTCACCCGGGCGGCGTTGAGCCCGCCCGAGCGGGCGACGTGGATCGTGCGGTCCTTGCCCGCCCGCAGCGTGCGGGTGTGCAGGGCGTGGTAACCAAAGCCGTCCTGGTTGAGGTTGGCCGTCACGTAGGCGACCCGCAGCGCGGACAGCGCCGGGTTGACGATGCCCCGGGGGGATCGACGGGTGACCAGCGTGCGCGGCGCGCCGTTGGCGGTCGTGTTGCCGACCATGAGGCGTCGCCTGCCATCGTTCGTGGAGCGCAGGAAGGCGATGTTGCCCCGCCACACGGACGGGTCGTGCTCGCTGGCGTAGGCGCTGCTCAGACTGGCCAGCCGTGTCTCGGAATCCGAGGCGAAGCTGTAGCCAAACAGGTCGGTGTTCTCGTCGTCGATGCTGCGCGAGTAGACCGCCACCAGGGCCCCGGTGCGACTCGTGCCGATGTCCACGTCGAAGGGCACGGGCAGCGGGTCGACGTCCAGCACCTTCAGCCGGCCATCCTGGCGGGCCACGAGGCGGTAGGCGCCGATCGACTCGTCGTACTGGCTGAAGACCGACACGCCCTTCGCGGCATCGACGCTGAAGGGACGGGCCTGCTCGACCAGCACGGTCTCGGCGGTGGCCGGACCGGCCACGGCCAGGGAGGCGGCGCTGGCGACCAGAGCGGTGATGATGGTCCTGCTTCGCATGGTGGACGGCTCCTTGTCCGGTCGGGGGAGGGCCGGCTGCGGCCCCGTTCGTGTCAAGAAACAACCATCCCGTGCCGGAAAAGTCGCGTGGGCGCACCTTGGTGTCGGCTCTTCACACCTTTCGGCGGCGGGCCCGCAGCGCCCGGACAGCGCCGTGCCGGAGCGCTGCGGAGGACCCCAGGCCTAGCCCCGCCGACGCGCGGGCAGGTCGGTGACCGTGCCCTCGGCCACCTCGGCGGCGAACGCGACGGTCTCCGACAGCGTCGGATGGGCGTGGACGGTGAGGCCCACGTCCTGGGCGTCGGCGCCCATCTCCAGCGCCAGGCCGGCCTCGGCGATCAGCTCGCCGGCGTTGACCCCGACGATGCCCGCACCGATGACCCGCCGTGTCTCGGGATCGACCAGCAGCTTGGTCAGGCCGTCCGGGGCCTGCATGGACAGCGCGCGCCCTGAGGCCTGCCAGGGGAAGCTCGCCGTCTCGTAGGGCGTTCCGCGCTGCTGTGCCTCCAGCTCGGTGAGGCCGACCCACGCCACCTCGGGGTCGGTGTAGGCCACGGCGGGAATCCCACGCGCGTCGGCGACCACGTTCTGGCCGGCGATGACCTCGGCGGCGACCTTGGCTTCGTGGGTGGCCTTGTGGGCGAGCATCGGCCCGCCGGCCACATCGCCGATGGCAAAGACGTGCTCGACGGCGGTGCGCTGGTGGTCGTCGACGGGCACGAAGCCGCGCTCGTCGACCTCGATCCCGGCGGCGTCCAGCCCCAGGTCCTCGCCGTTGGGCCGGCGGCCCACGGCGACGAGGATGCGGTCGAACGCGGCGTCCTCGACGTCGCCAGTGAAGGTGACGTGCAGGCCGTCGTCGCGCGCCTCGACGCTCTCGACGCGCGTCGCGAGGTGGATGGCCGCGTAGCGCCCGGCGATGCGCTTGCGCAGCGGCTCGACGAGGTCGGCGTCGCAGCCGGGGATGAGCTGGTCGGCCAGCTCGACCACGGTCACCCGAGCGCCCAGTGCGTCGTACACGCAGGCCATCTCCAGGCCGATGATGCCCCCGCCGATCACCAGCAGCCGCTCGGGTATCTCGGCCAGCTCCAGTGCGTCGGTGGAGTCCATCACGCGCTCGTCGTCGTAGGGGATCCCGGGCAGCTCGATGTTGCGCGATCCCGCCGCGATGATCGCGTGGTCGAAGGTGACGGTGGTCTCGCCGACCGCGAGGCTGTGCGGGCCGGTGAAGCGCCCCGCGCCCTCCAGGACCTGGACCCGGCGCTGCTTGGCCAGGCCGCCCACGCCGCCGGTGAGGCGCTCCACCACGCCGTCCTTCCAGCCGCGCAGCGCGTCGAGGTCGATCTGGGGCGCGCCGAAGGAGACGCCGTGCTCGGAGGTCCCCTCGGCCTCGGCGATGACCTTGGCCACGTGCAGCAACGCCTTGGAGGGGATGCAGCCGACGTTGAGGCACACGCCGCCCAGGGAGGGGTAACGCTCGACGAGCACGACGTCGAGGCCCAGGTCGGCGGCGCGGAAGGCGGCGGTGTAGCCGCCGGGCCCCGAGCCGAGCACCAGAACCTCGGCGTGCACGTCGGCCTCCTCGCCGCCCGCAGCCTCTTCCCCGCCCGCGGCCTCCTCGCCGCCCTCGGTCTCGGCGTCCTCGTCGCCCTCGGCCTCTCCCCCGGCCGCCTCGAGCGTGGCGATCACCGTGCCCTGGGAGACCGTGTCGCCGACCGACACCCGGACCTCTGCGATGGTGCCCGCCTGCGGGGATGGGACCTCCATCGAGGCCTTGTCGGACTCGAGCACGATCAGCGGCGCCTCAGCCTCGACCTCGTCGCCGGGGCTGACGAGCACCTCGACCACCGGCACGTCGGTGAAGTCCCCGATGTCGGGGACGGGAATCTCGAGGGGCCCGCCTGCGGGGCTCACTTGAGCCCCTCCGGCACCCTCAGGTCGAGGGGCCCGCCTGCGGGGCTCACAGCAGCACGCGGCGCATGTCGCCCAGGACCCCGGCGAGGTGCGCGCAGAAGCGCGCGGCGGCGGCGCCGTCGATCACACGGTGGTCGTAGGACAGGGAGAGGGGGAGCATCAGGCGGGGCACGAAGGCCTCGCCATCCCACACCGGCCTCTGCGCGGAGCGCGTCACACCCAGGATGGCCACCTCGGGCGCGTTGATGATCGGCGTGAACGCGGTGCCGCCGATGCCGCCCAGGCTGGAGATCGTGAAGGAGGCGCCCGCCATCTCGCCGGGCCCCAGCTTGCCCTCCCGCGCGCGGCCCGACAGCTCGGTCAGCTCGCCGGCCACCTCGAGGATGCCCTTGCGGTCGACGTCGCGGATGACCGGGACCACCAGGCCGTTGGGCGTGTCGGCGGCGAAGCCCAGGTGGTAGGAGCGCTTGAGCACGAGCTCGTCGCCGTCCAGCGAGGCGTTGAACTCCCCGAACGCGCGCAGGGTGGCGGCGCTGGCCTTGAGCAGGAGTGCGACCATCGTCACCTTCACGTCGGCCTGCTCGGCGTTGAGCTGCTTGCGAAACGCCTCCAGGTCGGTGATGTCGGCGTCCTCGTGGTGGGTGACGTGGGGGATGCGCACCCAGTTGCGCGCGAGGTTGGCCGCGGCGAGCTTGCGGATGCGCGAGCGCTCGACGCGCTCCACCTCGCCGTACTTCTCGAAGTCCACCTGCGGCCACGGTGCGAGCCCCAGGCCGGCGCCGTCCTCGCCGGCCGGCGGGGTCTCCTGCCGGGCGGGGCGGTCGAGGTCCTCGGGCACGATGCGCCCCTTGCGCCCCGACCCCGTGATCGTCATCAGATCGATGCCGCGCTCGCGCGCGAGGCGGCGCACCGAGGGGCTCGCATAGACGGGACCGTCGCCGCCGGCGCGGCCCCCGTCGGAGGAGGGGTCGGTCGTGCCCGCGGGCGCGGACTCGCGCTCGGGGGCCGGCTCGGCCGGTGCTCCGCCCACCCCGTCCCCGCCGCTCGGCGCCCCGTCCTCCCCGCCGGGCACCTCCCCCTCGCTCTCACGCTCCTCCTCGACCACCGCCCCGGCGTCGCTGCGCGCGCCGGCGTCCTGCTCACCGCCGCCACGCTCGCCCGCGGGCTCCAGGGTGGCGATCACGGTTCCCTCCGAGACCGAGTCCCCGACCGACACCCTCACATCGGCGACCGTCCCCGCCTGGGGGGAGGGGACCTCCATGGAGGCCTTGTCGGACTCGAGCACGATCAGCGGCGCCTCGGCCTCGATCTCGTCGCCGGCAGAGACCAGCACCTCGACCACCGGCACGTCCTCGAAGTCCCCGATGTCGGGGACCTTGACCTCCTCGGTGCTCACCGCCGCCACGGCGCCTCCGCCTCCGCATGAATCTCGTAGCGGTCGATGGCCTGGACGGCGTCCTCCTCGCGGCCCAGCGCATGCAGGGCGGCCTGCGCCACGTGGTGGCGGTCGACCTCGAAGAAGCCGCGCAGCCCCGCACGCGAGTCGCTGCGCCCGAAGCCGTCGGTGCCCAGCACGGTGAGGTGACCCGGCACGTAGGGGCGGATCTGCTCGGCCACCGCGCGCACGTAGTCCGACGCCGCGACGACCGGGCCGCCGTGGTCCCCCAGGCACCCTTCCACCCACGAGGTCTGCGGCTCCCCGCTGGGCGCCAGGCGGTTGCGCCGTTCGACGGCCATGCCGTCGCGGGCCAGCTCGGAGAATGAGGTCACGCTCCACACCCCCGCCTCCACCCCGAAGTCCTCGCGCAGCAGGTCGGCCGCGGCCACCACCTCGTTGAGGATCGCCCCCGCCCCGAGCAGCTGCACCTCGGGCTCGGAGGCCTCGCGCACGGGGTGCAGCCCACGCAGGATCCCCTCCCGTGCGCCCTCGGGCATCGCGGGGTGGGCGTAGTTCTCGTTGGTCAGCGTGATGTAGAAGAAGACGTCCTCCTCCTCGGCGACCATCCGGCGTAGCCCGTCCTGCATGATCACCGCGACCTCGTAGGCGTAGGTGGGGTCGAAGGCGATGCAGTTGGGAAGCGCGGAGGCCATCAGGTGGCTGTGGCCGTCCTCGTGCTGCAGGCCCTCGCCGTTGAGCGTCGTGCGCCCCGAGGTGCCGCCGATGAGAAAGCCCCGCGCCCGGCTGTCGCCCGCCGCCCAGATCAGGTCGCCGACGCGCTGAAAGCCGAACATCGAGTAGAACACGTAGACGGGCAACATGGCCACGCCGTGGTTGGCGTAGGACGTGCCGGCGGCGATCCACGAGGAGATCGCGCCGGCCTCGCTGATGCCCTCCTGGAGGATCTGGCCCTTGCGATCCTCCTTGTAGAACATCATCTGCTCGGCGTCCTCGGGCACGTAGAGCTGGCCCGTCTGGCTGAAGATGCCCAGCTGGCGGAACATGCCCTCCATGCCGAAGGTGCGCGACTCGTCGGCCACGATCGGCACCACGCGTTCGCCCAGCGCCTTGTCGCGCAGGATCGTGGCCAGGATGCGCACGAAGGCCATGGTGTTGGACACCTCGCGCCCCTCGGTGCCGTCCAGCTGGGTCCGGAAGGCCTCCAGGCCGGGGACCTCGAGCGGCTGGGCGTCGGTGCGCCGCTGGGGCAGGTACCCCCCCAGCTTCTTGCGAAGCTCATGGAGGTGCACCATCTCGGGCGCGTCGTCGGACGGCTTGTGGAAGCTCGACGCGCGCACCTCCTCGTCGCTGAGGTCGATCTCGAAGCGCTCGCGGAAGGCGAACAGCGCGTCCTCGGCCATCTTCTTGGCCTGGTGGCTGACGTTGCGCCCCTCCACCGCCTCGCCCATGCCATAGCCCTTGATGGTCTTGGCCAGGATGACCGTCGGCTGGCCGGTGTGGGCCTCCGCCGTCGCGTAGGCCGCGTAGATCTTCTGAGCGTCGTGCCCGCCGCGGTTGAGCGCCCAGATCTCCTCGTCGGAGAGGTGCTCCACCATCTTGGCCAGCTCGGGGTAGGCGCCGAAGAAGTGCTCGCGCACGTAGGCGCCGTCGCGGGCCTTGTAGGCCTGGTAGTCGCCGTCGAGGGCCTCCCCCATGCGCCGGCGCAGCAGCCCGTCGTGGTCGGCGGCCAGCAGCGGGTCCCACCGCGAGCCCCAGATGAGCTTGATGACGTTCCACCCCGCGCCGCGGAAGACGGTCTCGAGCTCCTGGATGATCTTCCCGTTGCCGCGCACGGGTCCGTCCAGACGCTGCAGGTTGCAGTTGATCACGAAGGTGAGGTTGTCCAGGCGCTCGCGACCGGCCAGCGAGATCATGCCCAGCGACTCGGGTTCGTCCATCTCGCCGTCGCCCATGAAGGTCCACACCGTGCGACCCGACGTGTCGAGAATGCCCCGGCCTTGCAGGTACTTCATGAAGCGTGCCTGGCAGATCGACATGGGCGCGCCCAGACCCATCGACACCGTGGGGAACTGCCAGAAGTCCGGCATGAGCCACGGGTGCGGGTAGGACGACAGCCCCTCGCCGTCGATCTCCTGGCGAAAGCGCCGCAGATGGTCCTCGCTCAGGCGCCCCTCCAGGTAGGCCCGCGCGTAGATGCCCGGCGAGGAGTGGCCCTGGATGTAGACGAGGTCCCCGCGCCCCTCCTCGGTCGGCGCCTTCCAGAAGTGGTTGAAGCCGACCTCGTACAGCGTGGCCGCCGACTGGTAGCTGGCGATGTGCCCGCCCACGTTGGCCCGCTGGTTGGCCTGCAGGATGATCGCGATCGCGTTCCAGCGGATGAGCGAGCGCAGACGGCTCTCGAGCTCCTCGTCGCCCGGCGGCTCGGGCTGGTCCTCGACGGAGATCGTGTTGACGTAGGGGGTGGTCAGCGCGGCACCGTCGGTCACGCCGGCCGCGCTCGCCGAGGCCTGCAGCGCCTCCAGCAGCTCGCGCGCGCGGTCGGGCCCGTCCTCGCGCACGACCGCCTCGAGCGCGTCCAGCCACTCGCGCGTCTCGGCGGGGTCGATGTCCTCCACGGTCACCGCGCGGAGTATGCCAACCCTAGAATTCGCGGTGGTGCGCGTGCTGCTGACCAACGACGACGGGATCGAGGCGGAGGGCTTGCAGACCCTGCGCCGCGCCTTGCTGGAGATCCCCGCGGTGGAACTGGCGGTCATCGCTCCGGACGGCAACCGCTCGGCCATGGCGCGCTCGATCACCACGCGCCGGCCGCTGTGGGTGGCGGAGGTGGACTTCGGCGATGGCACGAGCGGCTATGCCACCGACGGCACGCCGGTGGACTGCGTGCGCCTGGCGCGCCTGGGGCTGATCGACGGCTTCACCGCCGACGTGATCGTCTCGGGCATCAACCACGGCGCCAACCTGGGCGACGACATCACCTACTCGGGCACGGTGGCCGCGGCGCTCGAGGGCGTGGTACTCGGGCTCCCGGCCATCGCCGCCTCGCAGCAGTCGGCGGCGCGCGAGATGGACTTCCGCCTGGGCGACCGCTTCGACTTCGAGGAGGGCGCGCGCTTCGTCGCGCGAGTGGTGGAGGAGATCGCGGAGGTCCCCATGCCGGCGGGCACGCTGCTCAACGTCAACTGCCCGGCGGGCGACGCCCGTGGTGTTGAGGTCACGCGGCTGGGCAAGCGCATCTACCGCGACCAGCTCGAGCTGACCGACCAGGAGGACGACCGCCGCCGCTATTGGATCTACGGTGCCGACCCGGGCTTCGAGGACGAGAAGGGCACCGACATGGCCGCGGTGGCGGCGGGGCGCATCGCGGTCACCCCGCTGCACTTCGACCTGACCGACACCAGCGGGATGGACGCGCTCGAGCGCCGCGACCTGGCGCGCCTGCTGAGCCCGGCGGCGCGCGAAGTGGAGTGAGCGAAGCGAACGCTTCGGTGACCCCTTGTGCAGGCGCAGCGAAGCGAGGACGCAGGAGTGACGAGGGGCCCTCGCCGCCGATGACTCCCTCATCCGCGGCTGAGGCGCGCGCGGCGCAGCTGCGCGAGGAGCTGCGCGAGCACGGCCACCGCTACTACGTCCTCGACGACCCGGTCATCGGCGACGAGCAGTACGACGCGTTGCTGGACGAGCTGCGCGGCCTGGAGGCCGTCCACCCCGAGCTGGTCAGGCCCGACTCGCCCACCCAGCGCGTCGGCGGCGAGCCGGTCTCGGCCCTCACCAAGGTCGCCCACGCCCAGCCCATGCTCTCGCTGGGAAACGCGCGCAGCGCCGAGGAGCTGCGTGGCTGGGTGGAGCGCATGCGCTCGCACCTGGCCCGCGAGGGGATCGAGGCCCCCGCCTTTCGCTTCGTGTGCGAGCCCAAGATCGACGGGCTGGCCATCTCCCTGCGCTACGAGGAGGGCGTGCTGGCCTATGGCGCCACGCGCGGCAACGGCGACGTCGGCGAGGACGTCACCCACAACCTGCGCACGGTGCCGACCATCCCTCTGCGCGTGGGAGGCGCCCCGCCGGTGCTCGAGGTGCGCGGCGAGATCTACATGTCGCTGACCGACTTCGCCGCGCTGAACGAGCGCCGCGCCGAGGCGGGGCTGTCGACCTTCATGAACCCGCGCAACGCCGCAGCGGGGACGGTGCGCCAACTCGACCCGCGCCTGGCCGCCGAGCGTCCCCTGTCGATGTGGTGCTATGGCGTGGGCGTCACCGAGGGTCTGACCTTCGCGGGCCACTGGGAGTCGCTGGCCTGGCTGCGCGACCACGGCTTCCGCGTCAACGGTGACGTGGTGGTGCTCGACGACGAGGAAGAGGTCGTGGCGCAGTGCCTGGCCTGGCAGGAGCGTCGGGGCGCGCTGGACTTCGAGATCGACGGCGTCGTGGTCAAGGTCGACGATCGCGAGCTGCAGCGCCGACTGGGGGTCGTCGGCCGCGACCCGCGCTGGGCCATCGCGTGGAAGTTCCCCCCCACCACCAAGGTCACCACGCTGCGCGACGTGATGTGGAACGTGGGCAAGTTCGGCGACCTGCACCCCTTCGCATCGCTCGAGCCCGTCCACGTGGGCGGCGTGACGGTGAAGCTGGCCACGCTGCACAACGAGGAAGACCTCGCGCGCAAGGACCTGCGCGTGGGCGACGAGGTGATCGTGCTGCGCGCCGGCGACGTGATCCCCCAGATCCTCTCCCCCGCGCCTCACGCCGTGGAGCGCCCCGGCCGCCCCGACCCGCCGCGCCCGCCGAAGCTCTGCCCCTTCTGCGACACCCCGACGATCAAGCCCGGGGACTCCGTCTTCACCCGCTGCCCGAACCGGCTGTGCCCCGAGCGCCAGTGGCAGCTGCTCAAGCACTTCGTCTCGCGCGGGGCCATGGACGTCGACGGGCTGGGCGAGAAGCAGGTCGCCCAGCTGCAGTCGCGCGGGCTGGTGCGCACCGCGGGAGACTTCTACCGCCTCACCGAGGAGCAGCTCACCGATCTCGAGGGCTACGGGGAGGTCTCGGCGCGCAACACCCTGCAGGCCATCGCGGCCTCGAGGGAGCGGCCCTTCGGCCGCGTGCTGTTCGCCGTGGGCCTCGAGGAGGTCGGCGAGGTCACCGGGCGCAACCTGGCCGCGCAGTTCCGCTCGATCGACCGGCTGCTGGAGGCCACGCCCGAGGAGATCGAGCGGACTCCGGGCGTGGGCCCCAAGATGGCCGAGCGCATCGCCGAGCAGCTGGCCGAGCAGCCGATGCGCGCGCTGCTGGCCGACCTGCGCGCCGAGGGCGTGCAGCTGGAGCTCGAGGGCCCCCCGCCCGGCGAGGGCGCCCTGGCGGACCGCACGCTGGTGCTCACCGGCAGCCTGCCGACGCTGACCCGCGAGGAGGCCACCGAGCGCGTGCTGGCCGCCGGCGGGCGGGTGACCTCGAGCGTCTCGAAGAAGACCGACTACCTGGTCGCCGGCGCCTCGCCGGGCTCAAAACTCGAAAAGGCCGAGCGCCTGGGCGTCGAGGTGCTCGACGAGGCGGGGCTGCTCGACCTCCTCGCCGCCCGCGGCTAGTCGATCGCCTCGTCCACGCGCGCGATGGCCGCCGCCATGCGATCCTCGATGCGCTTGGCCGCGAAGGTGTTCACGCCGTTGAGCAGGAAGGCGAAGGCGACCTCGTCGCCCGCGCGCGTCTCGCACACGCCGGCCAGGGCGCTGACGCCGATGAGGGTCCCCGTCTTGACGCGGCAGCGACGCGCGGCGGCGGTGCCCCGCATGCGCTGGGCCACGGTCCCCGAGCGACCGGTCACGGGCATGGAGGCCCGGAAGGCCGCGCCCTCGGGCCGCTTGGCCATCTCCTGGATGAGGCGCACGACCTGGCGCGGGGTGGTGCGGTTGGCCCGCGAGAGACCGGAGCCGTCGGCGACGAGCGGCCTCACCCCCAGCTCCCGCATGGTGGTATCGACCACGTCGGCGCCCGCCGGTGTGGTGCCCCCGCGCCCGTGCTGGGCGCCCAGCGCCTTGAGCACCATCTCGGAGGCGAAGTTGTCCGACGGACCGTTGATGTACGCGCTGAGACCCTCCATGGTGGGCGAACTGATACGCGCGATATCGACGGCTTGCCCCGGGGCGCGGCGCGCGAACCCGCCCGCGGGCGCGGCCACGTCGCGTAGGCGCAGCCAGGCCGCGAAGCGGTCGGCGGCGTCGGCCGGCGGGGAGAGGCGATCGTCGAAGCCGCGGATGTAGGCCAGGGCACTGAGCACGCCGCCCATGTAGCGGCTGTAGCGATAGCCCGAGCTGGGCCCGCCGCGGCGGCTGTCGAACAGTGACTCGTCGCCGTACACGCGACCCTCGATGCGGGTGATGCCCCGGTCACGGACCTGCTCGGCCAGAGCGCGCAGCGCGCCGGCGCCCAGCGTGGGGTCGCCGCCGCCGATCAGGTAGAGGTCGCCGCGCAGCACACCACCGACCACCACGCCGTCCATGGCCACACGCGTGGTCAGCCTCCCCCCGGTGCCGTAGCGCAGCAGGGCCGTCGAGGTGGTGAAGAGCTTCTCCACCGAGGCGGGGACCCGGCGCGAGTCGGGCCGGCGGGCGTACAGGGTGTCACCCGTGTCGAGATCGCGGACCACGGCTCCCGAGGAGGGGCCGGCGAGACGCATCTCGGCCGCCAGCTTGCGCTCGAGGTCGTCGGCGTCGTAGGCCAGGGCGGGGGCGGGCCCGGCGGCGCACACCGAAGCGGCGGCGCACAGGGAGAGGAGGAGGCGGCGCATGCGGTCGTACAGGACACCGCAGATCGCCCTTCGATGCGCCGTATCCGGGTATGGGGCGCAATCGCGGCCGCTCGACGTGCCAACGCGCGGCGCGAACCCCCCCATCCCATACGATCGCCCCATGGGGGACGTGGTGCGCTTCAATCCCGCCGGTGGGCCCGGTGGCCGGCGTTCGAGCCGGTCCCGGCCCTCGCGCAGCGCGCTGGTGCTGGGCGGCGGGGGCTTCACCGGCGGGGTCTACGAGATCGGCGCGCTGCGGGCCATCGACCTCCTGTCGGTCAACAGCACGGTCAACGAGTTCGACGTCTACGTGGGCACCAGCGCCGGCTCCTTCGTGGCCGCGCTGACCGCCAACGGCGTGACCCCCGAGGAGCTGATGCGCTCGGTCAACCACCAGGCGCCCGCGCCCTTTCGTGACGTCGACGTGGGCACCCTGCTGCGCCCCAACGTGGGCGAGTGGCTGCGCAAGGGCGTCGTCGCGCCGCTGCGCCTGGCCAACGTGGTGCGCGACCTGGCCGGCCAACTGGGCCGCGGGGTGTCGGCCATGGACGTCGCGCTGGGCCTGGCCGAGGGGCTGCCTTCGGGCTTCTACACCGGTGCAGGGCTGGAGGCCCACCTGCGCGAGGTGCTCAGCGAGCCGGGGCGTAGCGACGACTTCCGTCGCCTGGCCCGCGAGCTGTACCTGGCCGCGACCGACCTCGACACCTGCGAGCGCGTGATCTTCGGCGGCGACGGCTGGCGCGACGTGCCGATCTCCACCGCCGTGCGCGCCTCCACGGCGCTGCCCATGCTCTTCGAGCCGGTGCGGGTGGACGGGCACGAGCTGGTCGACGGAGGCCTGATGTCCACCACGAACCTGGACATCGCGGTGGAGCGGGGCGCGACCTTCGTCGTGGTGATCAACCCACTGGTGCCCTACGTCAACGACTTCACGAGTTCGGTGTCCACGCTGCGCGGCCGCCGCCGGCGCCACGTCAGCGACATGGGCTTCGCCCAGATCGGCTACCAGGCCTTCAAGCTGATGGCCCACCGCAGCCTGCACGAGACGGCGCGCCTGTGGGAGGAGCGCTACCCGGGCGTGGACATCATCCTCATCGAGCCCGAACTCAACGACGAGCTGATGTTCCAGACCTCGATCATGAACTTCACCTCGCGCACCCAGATCGCCCGCCACGGGTTCCGCTCGGTCACGCTCAAGCTGGCCGAGGACTACGAGCGCCACGCCGAGGTCTGCGCCCGCCATGGCATCGAGATCTCCGCCACCCGCGTGCGCAAGGTCGTCGAGCACTTCGCGACCGAGCGCGAGTCCACCAGCGCGTGGCGCGACATCCTCGAGCGCGGCACCGGCGCACTGCTGCGCGAGTCGTCCGCGGACTGAGCGCCGGGCCAGCGCCCGCACTCTGCGGCCGGCGCGTGCGCGCGCGCCCGGCGATCAGCCCGGCGGTGGTGGGTTCTACACCTTGACCGGCTCAGCCGCCTCCTCGGCCTCGACGCTCGAGTGGAAGAGCGTCTTGTCGATCCTGCCCTGGAAGATCGGCACCCCCAGCTCCATGCACTTGGCGATCACCTCCCGGCGCTCCATGCCGGTCTCGTGCGCGAGCTCCGTCGGGGTGAGATGGTTGGCCATCGGGTGCGGCCTCCTTGGGGAGTTTGCGGCGTGGGTCACTTATACCCCTCCGCTCGGACGGGCTCAAGACGAAATGCTCGGGAGCCGGTCAGATCGGGTTGGGCACGTCGACGAAGCGGTGTTGGATCCCGAACCGAGCCGCCAGGCGATCCCCCAGCGCCCGCACCCCGAAGGTCTCCGTCGCGTAGTGGCCCGCGGCCAGGAAGTGCACGCCCGCCTCCCGGGCCGCGGTCATCACCCGCTCGGCGGGCTCGCCGGTGAGGAAGGCGTCGTGGCCGGCCGCGATGGCGTGTGGGAGGTAGTCCGCGCCGGCGCCTGAGACGAGACCCAGGGCGCGCACGCGCGGTGGGCCGTCGAGGAAGGCGAGCGGCTCGCGCCCGCCGCACGCCTCGGTGACGCGGGCGGTGAGCTCGCGGGGGTCCAGGCCCTCGCCGGGGAAGTACGCGGCCACGCCGATGGGCTGGCCGCGATGAGAGGCGAAGGGCTCCCAGGACTCGGCGCCCAGCGCGCGGGCCAGCAGCGCGTTGTTGCCCAGCTCGGTGTGAGCGTCCAGGGGGAGGTGGTAGGCGGCGAGCGTGAGGTCGTTGGCCAGCAGCAGTCGCAGGCGTGCGGCCGCCGCGCGGTCGAGCGCCAGCGGGGCGCCGCGCCAGAAGACCCCGTGGTGGACGAGCACCAGGTCGGCGCCGTGCTGGAGTGCGCGCTCGAACAACTCGAGGCTCGCGCTGACCCCCGTCACCACGGTCGCCACCTCTTCGCGGCCGGGCACCTGGACGCCGTTGGGGCCGTAGTCCTCGAAGGCGCCGGGGCGCAGCAGCGCGTCGAGGTCGTCGATGAGGTCGTCGAGGCGGGTCATGGGCACCGATTGTGGCGGCTGCGCTGGGGAACCCGCTCTTGAGGAGCCTTTCCCACGGCGTGCGGGTAGGGTGCCCGACCAGGTCCCGATCGGCGCACCGGCGCCGGCGGCGCCCGAGCCCGACGTGGACGGCACGGTGAACACGGTGGAGCACGAGACGGGTGGCCCGACCGCCCCGCCAATGTCCGTGCCCGCAACAGGACGCCTCGCCACCGGGTCCACGGCCGCGTCCCCCCCGCGACGCCTGGCGACTTCGCCCGCCGCCGGGCCCTCGACCCCCGTCCTCTAGTGGCCGACCCACCCGAGGATCGGGGCTCGCCGCTCGAGCCCTTCACCGACACGAGCCTCTACACCCTCGGCGCGTACTTCGCCGACCGCCACCCCGACCTCGTAGAGGACGTGATCGCCCAGGCCAAGGCCATCGAGGACACCGGGCTCACGCAGTACGCCCAGACCGAGGACGTCTCGCTGGAGAGCGCCTTCCAGACGCTCGTCACCGGCCTCGCGGTGCGCTACTTCAAGGCCGTCGCCGGCAGCCGGTGAGCTAGGGCAGCTGTACTAGGCTCTGTGGGTCATTCGGGGCGTGGCGCAGCCTGGTAGCGCGCACCGTTCGGGTCGGTGAGGTCCCCGGTTCGAATCCGGGCGCCCCGAT
>JAUJOF010000039.1 GCA_030447785.1 Solirubrobacteraceae bacterium | reverse complement strand
ACGGCACCTCCGTGGCCCTGGGGCTCGCGCCCGGTAGGCCATCCCGCCTTCCCTCGACCATCGACGTGCGAGCGCGACGCAGGTGCCCCTGTCCGTCCCCTTGAGTGGGCTCAGTGCCCACCGCCCATGCCGCGGAGGGTTCGCGCGCCGGCTACTTTGACGCGCTATCGGCATGGCCCCGCAGCAGGCGCTGTCGCGGGGAGCGTGTGCTTGCACCGCTGGAGACTGGGGTTGAAGCAATCCGGCCTTCACCGTATCGCGCGGGTCTCGCGGGACACCACCATAAACGCCTTCTGATTACTCCCGCTTTCCCACCATGCTGCTGTCCCCCTTGGCTTTCGCCTTAAGGTAGGGTGGGCGACCCAGAAGCCTTCATCCTCCGAACTTCTCCCCGCTGCGCGGGGGATCGATGACCGGGTGAAACGGCGCACGTAGCCAGCACAGGGGTTTGTTGCGCCCCACATTCTGCGGCTATTCCACCCGAATCATCAGATGATCGGGAGACCCCCGAGGTCGTGGCGAGGTGTCGCGCGACATAACGTCCCTTAGGTCGGCGACACGTCCGAGGGGGGCGCCGCGGGTCAGGCGAGCGGGGTGAGGTAGCGGGCGACGGCCCAGACGTGGCAGGCGCTGCCCGCCAGGACGCAGAGGTGCCAGAGCGCGTGCGCGCCGAAGACGCCGGGCCACAGCCGGGGCCGCTCCAGCGCGTAGACGAGCGCCCCCAGGGTGTAGACCACCCCGCCCGCGAGGACCCAGGCCAGGCCCGCGCGCGGCACGGCCGCGAGGGCGGCCGGCGCGGCGAGGGCGGCCAGCCAGCCCATGGCCACGTAGAGGCCCGTCGAGAGCCAGCGCGGGGCGTGCATCCAGCCGAGCTTGAGCGCGATCCCGCCCGCCGCCAGCGCCCAGACGAGGCCGAGCAGCCCCCAGCGCCAGCCGCCCCGCAGGGCGACGAGGCAGAAGGGGGTGTAGGTCCCGGCGATCAGGACGAAGATCATCATGTGGTCGAGGCGCAGCGTGCGGGCGACGCCGACCGGCCCGAGGGGCAGTGCGTGGTGCAGGGTGCTGGCGGTGTACAGCGCGACCAGGCTGAGGCCGAAGATGGCGAAGGCGACCAGGTGCCGGGTCGTGCCGGCGTCGAGCGCCAGGCGCACCAGCGCGACCAGCGCCCCGACCGAGAGGAGCGCCCCGGCCAGATGGGTGAGGCCGTTGGCCGGCTCGCGCAGGCGGCGCATCACCGCCCCTCCCCGGGTCCATCGGCCGGCCGGCCCGACGGCGCGCCCCACCCCGCCCGGGGCGAATAGTCGCGCGCGGGGCGCGCGCGCAGGGGCGCGCCCAACGCGTGGAGATGCTGCACGATCTCCCGGTACGAGCCGGGCAGCGAGGTCTCGTGGTAGGGGACCCCACGCTCCCGGCAGAAACCTCGGACGATGGGCCGCGCCGCGCGCAGCCGGTCGCGGGGCAGCGCCGGGAAGAGGTGGTGCTCGATCTGGTAATTCAGCCCGCCGTACCACCAATCGACCAGCGCCCCACCCCGGACGTTGCGCGCGGTCAGCACCTGCGCGCGCAGGGGGTCGAGCGGCGCGTCATCGTCGACGAGCGCCATGCCCTTGTGGTTGGGCGCGAAGACGAGGCCGAGGTAGAGGCCGGTGCAGGCCTGGTGGATCGCGACCAGCAGCAGCGTCGACCACGGCCCCAGGGTGACGAGCGGCACACCGAGGTAGAGCGCGGTGTGCGCGAGCAGGGCGACGGCCTCCCAGCGGCGGTAGCGCGAGCGTGCGGTGAGGAGGAAGTGGGCGCTCGAAATGTGCTGCCCGTAGGCGACGAGCGTCAGCAGCGGGACGGCCCACCAGGCCTGATACTTGGTGATGGAGCGCGCCACCCCCCGCTTCGCGGCCACCTGCTCCGGCGAGAAGGCGATCAGGGGCAGATCGATGTCGGGGTCGAGGTCGGCGTGGTTCGGGTTGGCGTGGTGCTCGTTGTGTTTTTTGACCCACCAGCCGTAGCTGACGCCGACCAGCAGATCGCCGACGAGGATGCCGGCCAGGGCATTCTGCCAGCGGTGGGTGAAGGCTTGCCGGTGCCCGGCGTCGTGGACGAGGAAGGCGAGCTGCACCGTGACCAGGCCGAGGAAGAAGGCGATGAGCGCCTGGAGGCGGGGGTCGCGGAAGCGCGCCAGCAGCAGGACGCCGAGCGCGAGGAGCAGGCCGGCGACGAGCAACCTGGCCAGGTAGGCGCGCGGCCGGCGTTCCAGCAGCCCGGCGGCCTCGACGCGGCGCTTCAGATCTCGGTAGTCGTGCCCCATGGCCACCCCCTCTATCCTCGCGCACGACGGCGCGCGATCTCCTCGTCGCCCCAATCGCCC
>JAUJOF010000022.1 GCA_030447785.1 Solirubrobacteraceae bacterium | reverse complement strand
CGCGGGGGGGCAGCGTGCAGGAGGACGCGCGCATCGCCGAGGAGCTGCTGGCCGACGCCAAGGAGCGCGCCGAGCACCTCATGCTCGTCGACCTGGGACGCAACGACCTGGGACGGGTGTGCGAGTACGGCTCGGTGCACGTCGACCGGCTGATGGCCGTCGAGACCTACTCGCACGTCATGCACATCGTCTCGAGCGTCTCGGGGACGCTGCGACCCGAGGTCGGCGCCATGGCGGCGCTGCGCTCCATCCTCCCGGCGGGCACGCTGAGCGGCGCGCCCAAGGTGCGTGCGATGCAGATCATCGACGAGCTCGAGCCCGTCAAGCGCGGGGGCTATGGCGGAGCGGTGGGCTACCTGGCCTACACCGGCGACCTGGACACCGCGATCCACATCCGCACCGTGGTCATCAAGGACGGCCACGCCCACGTCCAGGCGGGCGGAGGGACCGTCGCCGACGCCCGGCCCGCCTACGAGTTCGCCGAGTCGGAGGCCAAGGCCCGCGCCGTGCTGCGCGCGCTGGAGCTGGCCTACGAGCAGCCCGAGTGGCCCTGAAGGCTTTACGAGTGGGTAAGAGGTGAAGCGGCGCTCGTGGAGCAGCAGTCGTCGGTCTCGGCGGGATCGCCGAAGCCAACCGGCGCGCAGCAGTCGTCGCCCTCGCCGCGCCACAGCTCGACGCACTCCTTGATCGCGATGCCGCTGATGACCAGGGCGGCGATAGGGTCGAGGATCGCAAGCCCCACCCCGGCGCCGATGAGGGCCACGAGCGCCGCCGCGGCTTGCGCGGCGCACAAGATGTTCTGGATGCCCTCGCCCGCGGTCGCGTTGGACTCGAGCCGACGCGACAGCCGCAGCTTCGCCCAGCCGAGCAGCGGCATGAGGACGATCGCCGAAACCGTCACCGCCGCGCCGAGACCGCTGAACTGCGTGTCGCTGCCGTTGAGCAGTCGCTCGAACGACTCGTAGAGGAAGTAGGGGACGAGGAGCAAGAACGACCCGGCCACCCAGCGCTGAGCCGTGCGCTCGCTCGTCGCCGAGTGAACACGAGAGCCTGTGAAGCGCCAGATGATCGTCATCGAGGCAAGGCCCTCCACGAACGACGACGCGGCCCAGATGATGAGCGAGAGCGAGTTGGCCTCGAACCCGGCGACGAGGCCGATGATGCCCTCGATGCTCATCCACGCGAGCGAGGCCCACGAGAGCTGACGCGCGCGCTTGGCCGCGCGCACCCATCCCTCGCCCCGGACCGGGGCACTGCGCGTCGGCGCGGGAGGGGCGACCATCGGCACCTCGGTCGCGCTCATGCGGCCACCCACGAAAGCGATGCGAGCAGGGCGCGCCCGGACGAGGTGAGCGAGGCAAAGACGACCTTGCCCTCGCGGCGGCTTGCCACGAGGCCGGCGGCGCGCAGCCTGCCGAGGTGGTGACTGACGACCTTCTCGCTCGCGCCCGTGATCCACGCGAGGTCGCAGCCACACAACTCCTGCGTCGCGAGCGCCTGCGCGATGAGCAGCCGCGTCGGATCGCCGAACAGCTTGAGCGTGCGCGCGAGCGTGGCGGTAGCGTCGCGATCGAGACCGTCTCGGATAGCCTCGGCGGCGTCGAGGTCGAGACAGAGCAGGTCGCAGGAGTCCATACGGAACAATCTAACGCGGGTTGGAGTGTTCATGCAGCGCTCCTCGTCCGCGGTGGCCCGTACACCCCAGTGTGATTCGGCGTTCGAGTTCGCGAACGACTCGAAAAAGGCCCTGCTAATCGAGTCGTTCGCCGACGATCCGGCACCTGCGTGCAGTCGCGCTCGTCCGCGGGCTCGGACGCCGTATCCTCGCGGTGGTGCGCCCGATGGATACTGGAAAACAAGGCTCCGGCGAGTTTGGCAAACGGTTGATCAAATGCCTCGTCGTCGACAACTACGACTCGTTCACCTACAACCTCGTCCAGTACCTGGGCGAGCTGGGGGCCGAGCTCGAGGTGGTGCGCAACGACCGCGCGACGGTCGACGAGCTGCTGGAACGCGCGCCCGACCGCCTGGTGGTCTCGCCGGGGCCGTGCACGCCCGACCAGGCGGGCATCTCCCTGGAGGCCATCCGCCGCGCGCCCGAGGCGGGGGTTCGCACGCTGGGGGTGTGCCTGGGCCACCAGTCCCTGGCCCAGGCCTTCGGGGGGCGGGTGGTCCGCGGCGAGGCCGTGCACGGCAAGACCGCGCAGATGGACCACGACGGCAGGACCCTGTTTGCGGACCTCGAACCGACCGTGACCGTGGGGCGCTACCACTCCCTGGTCGTCGACCCCGACCACGTGCCCGGCGCGCTGGAGGTCTCGGCCCGGGGCGGTGGGTGCATCATGGCCCTGCGCCACCGCGAGCTGCCGGTGGAGGGCGTGCAGTTCCACCCCGAGTCCGTGCTCACGCCCGACGGCAAGCGGATGCTGGCGGCCTTCCTTGGCTGAGGGCATCCTCACCGCCGCCATCGACGCACTGGCCTCCCGGCGCGACCTCGGCCAGGAGCAGGCCGCCGGCGTGCTGGCCGAGATCATGGCCGGCGAGGCCACGGAGGCCCAGATCGCGGCCTTCCTCATCGCGCTGCGCACCAAGGGGGAGACGGAGGCCGAGCTGGCCGGCCTGGCGCAGGCCATGCGCTCGCTGGCTACGCCGGTGACCACCGCCCGCGCCGACCTGCTGGACACGGCGGGCACGGGCGGCGGGCGCCCGACCTTCAACGTCTCCACCACCGCGGCGCTGATCGCCGCGGGCGCGGGCTGCACGGTGGCCAAGCACGGCAACCGCTCGGCCACCGGGCTGTCGGGCTCGGCCGACGTGCTCGAGGCGCTGGGGGTGCGCATCGACCTCGATCCCCACGCCGTGGGCCGCTGCGTGGACCAGGTGGGCTTTGGCTTCATGTTCGCTCCCGCCCACCACCCGGCGACCCGCTTCGTGGTCCCGGTGCGCAAGGCGCTGGGGGTGCGCACCATCTTCAACTTCCTCGGTCCGCTGACCAACCCGGCCGGCGCGCGGCGCCAGCTCGTGGGGGTCTCCGATCCCGGGATGCTCGAGACGATGGCCCGCGCGCTGGCCCGGTTGGGGGTGGAGCGGGCGTTGCTAGTGTCCAGCGAGGATGGTCTGGACGAGATGAGCACGGCCGCGCCCACCCGGGTTGTCGAGGTGGCCGGCGAGGACGTCCGTGCCTACACCCTCACGCCCGAGGACGGTGGGCTGCAGCGCACGGAGACCGGCGCGCTGCGGGGCGGGACCCCGGCGCAGAACGCCGCCACCACCCGAGCGATCTTCGCCGGCCAGGACGGACCCGCGCGCGACGTGGCGCTGCTCAACGCGGGCGCCGCGATCTACGCCGCCGGCGCCGCGGGGAACCTGGCCGAGGGGGTCGAGGCGGCCAGGACGGCCGTGGACTCCGGCGCGGCGATGCGCACCCTGGATGCGCTGGTGGCCCGCACCGGCGAGCTGGCGGGGGCCACGTCATGAGCGTGCTCGAGGAGATCGTCGAGGCCACCCGCGAGGAGGTGCGCCGCCGCCGCGACGCCGTGCCGCTGGGCGAGCTGGAGCGCGCCCTGGCCGCGCGGGGCGAGGACCGGCCGTTCTCCGAGGCCCTCACCCGCCCGGGGGTCTCCGTGGTGGCCGAGCACAAGCGCGCGTCGCCCTCGGCCGGGCGGATCCGGGAGGGCGTCGAGGTCACCGACGTGGTGGGCGCCTACGAGCGCGGCGGCGCCGCGGCGGTCTCCGTGCTCACCGAGGGACCGCACTTCGCAGGCTCGCTGGAGGACCTGCGCGCCGCGCGCACCGCCACCTCGCTGCCCCTGCTGCGCAAGGACTTCGTCGTCGACTCCTACCAGGTGGTCGAGTCCGCGGTGGCGGGTGCCGACGCGATCCTGCTGATCGTCGCCGCCCTGCGCCGGCGCGAGTTGCGCGAGCTGTACGTCCGCGCCCGCGAGCTGGACCTGGACGTGCTGGTCGAGGTCCACGACCGCGAGGAGCTGACCAGCGCGCTCGAGCAGATCGACGCCGACGTCATCGGCATCAACAACCGCGACCTCAGCGACTTCTCGGTGAACCTGGAGCGCACCTTCGAGCTGCTGGCCGAGGTTCCCGCGGGCAAGACCGTGGTGTCCGAGTCGGGCATCCACGGCCGCGAGGAGCTCGACGAGCTCGAGCGCGTCGGCGTCGACGCCGTGCTCATCGGCGAGAGCCTCATGCGCGCCGGGGACATCGAGGGGGCGCTGCGCGACCTGGCCGGCCGCCCGCTCGACGTCGAGGGCGGGCTGTAGAGCCGACCACGACAGACCGGCCTACCCTGTCGGGCATGGACGCGCCCCGCATCAAGCTCTGCGGCGTCACCTCCCTCGAGGACGCCCACCTGTGCGCCGACGCGGGCGCCTGGGCGCTGGGCATGATCTTCTCGCCCGACTCGCCGCGGCGCTGCACGGTGGCCAGCGCCGAGGAGATCGGCGCTGCGCTGCGCCGCCGGCTGGAGCTGGTGGGGGTGTTCGTCAACGCCCCCCTGGGGGTGGTGACGAACACGCCCGAGCGCGCCGCGCTGTCGATAGTGCACCTGCACCGCGCAGAGGGGCCGTCCTACCCCCCGCAGGTCGCGCGGCGCACCGGGGGCCAGGAGATGAAAGCGATGAGGGAGCGCACCCGCGCGGACCTCCCGGCGCTCGAGGCCTTTCACACCGACCTGCATCTGGTCGACGCGCACGTGCCCGGCCTGCGCGGAGGGACCGGCCAGACGATGGACTGGCGGCTGCTGACCGGCCGGCGCCCCGGCCCGCCGCTCGTCCTCGCCGGCGGCCTGAACCCGCCGTGGGCCCCTACGCGGTGGACAGCGCGTCGGGCACCGAGCGCGCGCCGGGGGTGAAGGACCCCGCCCGCGTGGAGGCCTTCGTGGCCGCCGCCCGTGGCGCGGCCGCGGACGGAGAGGCCGGGCCACGGGCCGCGCACGGCCCCGGGACGGCGCCGGCCCCGGAGCGCGCGGCGTGACCGTCGAGGCCGGCGTCGCCCACCGCTTCGGCCCCTACGGAGGCCAGTACGTCCCTGAGACGCTCATGCCCGCGCTGGGCGAGCTCGAGGCGGCCTGGGTGGCCGTGGGAGAGGACCCCGGCTTCCAGGCCGAGCTGGCGCTGCTGCTGCGCGACTACGCGGGGCGCCCCACGCCGCTGTACCTGGCCGAGCGCCTCTCCGAGGCCGCGGGGCGCGAGGTGTGGCTCAAGCGCGAGGACCTCATGCACACCGGCTCGCACAAGCTCAACAACGCCCTCGGCCAGGCGCTGCTGGGCCGGCGCATGGGCAAGGAGCGCATCATCGCCGAGACCGGCGCGGGCCAGCACGGCGTGGCCACCGCCACCGCCTGCGCGCTGCTGGGGCTGGAGTGCGTCGTCTACATGGGCGAGGAGGACACCCGCCGCCAGCGCCCCAACGTGGAGCGCATGCGCCTGCTGGGCGCCGAGGTGCGCCCGGTCACGGTGGGCGCGCGCACCCTCAAGGAGGCCGTCAGCGAGGCCATCCGCGACTGGGTGGCCAACGTGGCCGACACCCACTACGTGATCGGCTCCGCCGTCGGCCCCGCGCCCTACCCGGCCATGGTGCGCGACCTGCAGCGGGTGATCGGCGACGAGGCCCGCGCCCAGCTGCTGGAGCGCGCGGGCGCGCTGCCCGACCGGGTCATCGCCTGCGTGGGCGGGGGCTCGAACTCCATCGGCACCTTCACCGCCTTCGTAGGCGACCCCGGCGTGCGCCTGATCGGCGTGGAGGGCGCGGGGGAGGGACTGGACGGCGGGCGCCACGGCGCACCGCTGACCGCGGGCGGGCGGGCCGGGATCCTGCATGGCTCGCTGTCGGCGGTGATGCAGGACGACGAAGGCCAGATCACCGACGCCCACTCGATCTCGGCCGGCCTCGACTATCCCGGCTCGGGGCCCGAGCACGCCTGGCTGCGCGACAGCGGGCGGGCCGTCTACTGCGCGGTGCACGACGACGACGCGGTCGCCGCCTTTCGCAGGGTGACCGTGCTGGAGGGCATCGTCCCGGCACTGGAGACCGCCCACGCGCTGCACCACGCCCTGGCCCCCGACCCCGGGAGCTCCACCCGCGACCTGGTGTGCCTGTCGGGCCGGGGGGACAAGGACCTGGCCGAGGTGCTGGCGCGCGATGCGTGAGACGGCCGCGGACGCAGGGCCGGCCGCGGGTGAAGAGCCGGCCCAGGCCGCTGGGCGCCGGGCCGGCGCCGCGTCCGGCGCCGGCCATGAGCGCATCGCGGCCGCCTTCGCCGCCGCCCCCGGGCGGGCGGCCCTCATGCCCTACCTCATGGCCGGCTTTCCCACCCGGGAGGGGGCGCGAGCCATCGGGCGCGCCTACGCCGAGCAGGGCGCGGACCTGGTGGAGCTGGGCCTGCCCTTCTCCGACCCACTGGCCGACGGCCCGGTCATCCACGAGGCGGGCACGCGCGCGCTGGCCAACGGCACCACCGTGGCCGACGCGCTCGCGCTGTGCGAGGAGCTGGCCGCCCGCATGCCCGTCGTGGTCATGGGCTACCTCAACCTGGTCCTCGCCCGCGGGGCCGAGGCCTTCGCGGCCACGCTCGTGGAGGCCGGCGCCAGCGGGCTGATCGTCCCCGACCTGCCCCTCGAGGAGTCCGACGAGGTGCTGGGCGCCTGCGACGCGGCCGGCCTGGCCCTGGTCGGGCTCGTGGCCCCCACCAGCTCCCCCGAGCGCCTGCGGGCCATCGTCCAGCGCGCACGCGGGTTCGTCTACGCGGTCTCGGTGGTCGGCATCACCGGGGAGCGCACCGCGCTGGCCGCGCACGTCGGCCCGCTGCTGGAGCGCGTCAAGGGGTGCAGCCCCGTCCCCGTCGCCCTGGGCTTTGGCATCTCCACCCCCGAGCAGGCCACGGCGGCCGCCGCGGCCGGCGCCGAGGGCGTGATCGTGGCCAGCCGGCTCATGCGCGAGGCCGGACAGGCGGAGGACCCCGGCGCGGCGGTGGGCGCGCTGGTGGCCGGCTTTCGCGCCGCCCTCCGCTAGGCTGCGCGCCTCCATGGGCCTCGTCCTCGCCACCACGGCCGGCGTCATCGTCTGGATCGTCCTGTGGTCGCTGGGCGCCAAGAGCCTCGACGCGTTCTGGCTGACGCTGCTGTTCATGGTGCTGGGCGTGGGCGGGCGGGTCCTCTCGGGCTACCTGCCGGGCCGCCAGGAGTAGGCACGGCGGTGCGCCGCCGTGCCCAGCCGCCGGCCGGCGGTCCTTCGCCCACGGCCGCGATCGCCGCCGCCCTCCTGGTCTGTCTGGTGGCCGTCGCGTCGTGCGCGGGTTCGGGCGCCGGGGACCAGCCCGACGACGGGGTGGAGGGGACCCGCACGCTGACCGTCTACTCGGCCATGCCCCTCCACGGCCCGGCGCGCTCGGTCGGGCGCGACTCGGTCAACGCCATCAAGCTGGCCCTCGAGGAGGCCGGGGGCACCGCGGGCCCCTTCGAGATCAACTACGTGTCGCTGGACGACGCCACTGCGCAGGCGCAGACCTGGACCGAGGACAAGGTCCTCGCCGGCGCCCGCAAGGCGATGGAGGACCCCAGCGCCATCGCCTACATCGGCGATCTGCAGTCTGGCGCCACGGCCCTGGCCCTACCGGCCCTCAACGAGGTGGGGATCCTCCAGGTCAGCCCGGCGAGCACCTACGTGGGCCTCACCCGGGAGGGCGGGGGCCCCAACGAGCCCCAGCGCTTCTATCCGTCGGGCCGGCGCACCTTTGCGCGCATGGTCCCCGCCGACCACATCCAGGCCGCGGCCCAGGTGGGCTACATGGGCGCGCGCGACGTGCAGCGCCTGGTGTTGCTGCACGACGGGAGTCTCTACGGGCGCAGCCTGGCCGAGCAGGTCCGCACGGTCGCCGAGGGCGAGGGCATCGATGTGGCGGGCCTCTCCCAGGTCGGCCGCGGAGACGACGAGGCCGCCGCCGCAGCCGAGGAGGTCGCGGCGCTCGCGCCCGACGCCGTGCTGTTCGCCGGTGCGGCCGATGCCGATGCGGCGGACGTCCTCCGATGCCGATGCGGCGGACATCCTCGACGCGGTGCACGACGCGTCGCCCGGGGCGGATCTCTTCGCCCCCGACGGCGTGGCCACCACCGCCTTCACGCGCCGGCTGTCCGACGCCGCGGCCCAGCGCACCTTCGTCACCAGCCCGAACCTCGGGCCCGGCGTGCTGCCGCCCGCCGCCCGGCGCTTCGCCGAGCGCTTTCGCGCGACCTTCGGCAAGGCGCCCGAGCCGCAGGCCATCTTCGCCTACGAGGCCATGAAGGCCGTGCTCGCGGCCGTGGAGCGCGCCGGCCTGCGCGGCAACGACCGCCAGGCGGTGGTCGACCAGTTCCTGGGCATCGCTCGGCGCGGCACCGTGCTGGGCGACTACACGATCGATCGCAACGGCGACATCTCGACCAGCGACTACGGCGGCTACCGCGTGCGCGGCGATCGGCTCGTCTTCGACACCCTGCTGGAGGTCGCGACGTGAGGCGCCGGACGGCGGGCGCCGTGGCCCTGCTCGTGGTCGCGCTGACCGGCTGCGGTTCCTCGGACGCCGAGCCCGAGCCCGAGCCGGTCCCCGCGAGCCCCCTGTCGCAGGTGACGATCTACTCGAGCCTGCCCGAGCAGGGCCCCGACGCCGACGAGACGGCGGCCGTGCGCCGGGGCATGGCCCTGGCTCTGGCCGAGGCCGGCATGCGCGCCGGCGGCATCCGGGTGATCCACCGCGAGCTGGACAACGCCGGCGCCCCGGACGGCTGGACGCCCGAGCGCGTCTCCCAGAACGCGCGCCGGGCGGTGCAGGACGACAGCACCGCGCTGTATCTGGGCGAGCTGCGCTCGGCGGCCTCGACGCTGTCCATGCCGATCCTCAACGAGGCGGGCATCCCCCAGATCTCCCCGGCCGCCACCGCGATCGGCCTGGTCGAGGGCGGCCCCGGCGCCGAGGAGGGCGAGCCCGAGCGCTATTACCCCACCGGCGAGCGCCATTTCGTACGCCTGATGCCCGGCGACGGCGCGCAGGCGGGGGTGCTGGCGGCGCTCATGGCCGCCGACGGCTGCGAGCGCCTCGCGCTGGTGGGCGGCACCGAGACCGAGGGCGCCGCGCTGGCGGCGGCGCTGGCTGCCGCGGCGGCCGAGCGCGGGCTGGAGCCGGCCTACGAGGTGCTGGTCGGCGATGACCTGGTCAGGCGCGCGCCGCAGCTCGCCATGCAGGCGTCCGTCCGCGAGGCCGACTGCCTGGCCTACACGGGCGAGGACGCCCGCGGAGCCCTCGCGCTGCTCACCCGCGCCGGCCAGCAGCTCGATTCCGACGCGTCGCTGTACGTGACCAAGGGCGTGGCCGAGCCGGGCCTGTTCGCCCCGCCCACCGGCCTGCCCGTGGCGCTGGCCCCGCGGGTGACGGCCACCCTGCCCACCCGGGGGGAATCCAGCCCCTCGCCCACCCGCCAGGCGCTGGTGGACGAGCTGGGGGCCGAGCCGCGCACGCCCGGCGACCTCTACGCGCTGTACGGCTACGAGACGATGCGCCTGGCCCTGGACGCCATCGCCCGCTCGCGCACCGGACGCCCGCCCGACGTGCTCGAGGCCCTGTTCGAGACCGACGAGCGCCGCTCCGTGCTGGGCACCTATGCAGTGCAGGACAGCGGCGACAGCACCCTGGACACCTACGGGGTCTACGGCGTGGAGGGCGGACGGCTCGCGTTCCGCCGCCTCGCGGTCCCCGAGGGCTGACCCGCGCCCATCCTGCGGTCCGTGCGCTAGGTTCGCCTGCGGAACGTCAGATAGGAGGAGCCAGATGCACAGCAGCCAGCTGTTGGGCCGCGGCCTCGCGACCGGCGCACTCACCCTCGCGCTGGGAGTCGCGGCCTGTGGCGGAGAGCAAGGCGGTGGTGGAGGCGGCGGCGCCCAGGGCGGGGGCGGCCAGCCCCAGAACGTCCAGTTCGACATGACGATCGGGGACCTGATCCCCCTCAGCGGCGATCTGTCGCCCTTCGGCCCCCCGGGCCGTGCCGCGGCGGACCTCGCGGTCGAGCAGATCAACCAGGCCGCCCAGCAGGGGGGCGTGCGCACCAACGTCCGCGTGGAGCACGCCAACACCGAGAGCCAGGCTCAGGCCGCCGTCCAGGCCGCGCGACAGCTCATCGGTGGTGGCGCGAGCTGCCTGGCCGGGGCATGGGCGTCGACGAGCACCATCGCGGTCGCCGAGTCGGTGGCCGCACGCCAGCGCACGCCGGCCATCTCCCCGGCGTCCACCAGCGCCCAGATCAGCACCCTCGACGACAACGGATTCATCTGGCGTACTGCGCCGTCGGACATCCTGCAGGCGCGAGCGCTGGCGGACACCGTCGAGCAGGAGCTCGGTGGCACCGACTTCACGCTCTCGCTCGCGGCGCGCAACGACGCCTACGGCCAAGGCCTCATCGAGCGATTCGGGCGAGCCTGGCAGGAGAAGGGCGGCCAGGTCACCGGGCCGGTGCTCTACGACCCCGAGCAGCCCAACTACAACTCCGAGGCGCAGGAGATCGTGTCCGGCAACCCCGACGCCTTCGTGATCGCCGACTTTCCCGAGACCTACGTCCGTATGGGACCGGCCCTGGTGCGCACGGGGAGGTTCGACGCGAGCCGCCTGTTCACGACCGACGGATTGGCCTCTGACTCGATCCCCGAGGGCGTTCCGCGCGATGCGCTGGTCGGTGCTCGTGGCACGCGGCCGGGCACTCCGGAGGGAGGTCGCGTGGTCGAGGCGTTCAACCAGGCGTTCGAGCAGACCGGTGAGGAGCGCGGCACGTTCGACGCGCAGAACTTCGACGCCGTGATGCTCTGCTATCTCGGGGCGGTCGCGGCCGGGCAAGCCGACGGCCAGGCCATCTCGGAGAACCTGCAGGCCGTCAGCGCTCCGCCGGGCAAGCAGTACGACTTCACCCAGCTACCGCAGGCCGTCCGGGCCCTGGCCGCAGGTGAGGACATCGACTTCCAGGGGGTCACCGGCCCCATCGACTTCGATGAGAACGGCGACCCCACGACGGCCACCTACGAGGTCTACCGCTACGGCGACGACGGGGAGCTCGAGGTCCTGCGCCAGTTCGAGGCCTCTCGGCAGGGAGGTTGATCGGATCGGCTGAGTTGACGGGCTCGGGCGGCATCACGCGCCCGAGCCCGTCCCCGGCTCACTGCTCGTCGATGCGCGAGCCGCCGCCGAGGTAGAGCTCGGCGACCTTGGGGTCGTCCAGCAACTCGTGCCCCGGACCCTCGAAGCGATTTCGGCCCAGATCCAAGACGTAGCCGCGGGTGGAGAAGCCCAGGGCGCGGCGGGCGTTCTGCTCGACCATGAGGATCGTGACACCGGCCTGGTTGACCTCGGCGACCTTCTCGAAGATGGCCTCGACGAAGGCGGGGGCCAGGCCGGCCGAGGGCTCGTCGAGCAGCAGCACCTCGGGATCGGGCATCAGCGCACGGGCCATGGCCACCATCTGGCGCTCGCCGCCGGACATCGTGCCCGCGCTCTGGCGGCGGCGCTCGGCCAGGCGCGGGAACAGCTCGTACATGCGCTCGAAGCGCTCGGAGGCCTTCGTGCCCCGGCGCGCCAGGGCCCCGAGCTCCAGGTTCTCCTGCACGGTCAGGCTCGGGAAGACGTTGTCCAGCTGAGGCACGTAGCTCAGCCCCGAGCGCGAGATCGTGTGGGGCTTGCGCTGCGAGATGTCCTCGCCGCGCAGCAGCACCCGCCCCTCGCGAGCGCGGAGCAAGCCGAAGACGGTCTTGATGAGCGTGGACTTGCCCGCCCCGTTGGGACCGACGATGGTGACGATCTCCGCGTCGTGCAGGACGATGTCCACGCCGTCGAGGATGTTCACCTCGGGCACGTAGCCGGCGACCAGTCCCTCCGTGCGCAGCAGGGCGGCGGCGCCGTCGCCGTTGCCGGCGGGCTGGCTCACGCCTTGACCTGCGCACCCAGGTAGGCGTCGATGACCGCCTGGTCGCTGCGTACCTGCGCGGGCGGGCCGGAGGCGATCGTGGCACCTTGGGCCATGACCACCACCTTGTCGGAGTGGGCCATGACGACGTCCATGTCGTGCTCGATGAACAGGAACGTCACGCCGTCGCGCTCGCACAGCTCGTGCATGTGGTCCAGCAGCCGGCGGCCCAGGCTCGGGTTGACCCCGGCCATCGGCTCGTCCAGGAGGACCAGACGTGGCTCCACCATGAGCGCGCGAGCCAGCTCGAGCAGTTTGCGCTGGCCGCCCGACAGCGTCCCGGCGTACTCCTCGGCCTTGTCGCTCAGGCCGAAGACCTCGAGCAGCTCGTGGGCGCGCTCGCGCACCTCCTTCTCGCGCCTGCGCGCGACGGGGGCACGCAGAAGCAGGCCGGTGAGGTGCTCGCCGGGCTGGTCGGGGGCCGCCAGAGCCATGTTGTCGATGACCGGCATGGCCGACAGGGCCTTGGTGATCTGGAAGGTGCGCACCATGCGCCGCCGGGCGATGGTGTGGGGCGGGCGTCTGTCTATGCGCTCGCCGTCGAGGACGATCGTGCCGCGGTCCCCGCGCTCGAAGCCGGTGACGATGTTGAACAGGGTGGTCTTGCCCGCGCCATTGGGGCCGATGAGGGCGGTGATCGAACCGCGCTCGACATCGAAGGAGGCCCCGTCGACCGCCCGGATGCCACCGAACTGCTTGGCCACGTCGCTCACCTCGAGCAGGGGCTCAGTCACCCAGCACCATCTCCTGGCGCTTCCCGAAGATGCCCTGGGGGCGGAAGGCGACAAGCAGGATGAGCACGAGGCCGACGACCACGAAGCGCAATGCGGCGACCTGCGAGGCGGACAGCGGCAGCTCCAGAAAGCGTGTGGCCTCCAACAGCGTGTAGACGACCACCGACCCCACGATCACCCCGAAGAAGCTGGCCAGCCCGCCCAGGATCAGGATGGCGTAGCCGATGAAGGTGTACAGCGGCTCGAAGGAGTTGGGATTGAGAAAGGCGAGGTTGAGGGCCAGGAAGTAGCCGGCCACTGCGCCCAGCGCGGCGGCGATGGCGATCGACTGGAGCTTGTAGGCGAAGGCGTTCTTGCCCAGGGCGCGAACCGCGTCCTCGTCCTCGCGCACGGCGCGCAGCACGCGGCCCCACGGGGTGCCCTGCAGGTAGCGCAGCGCAGTGGCGAGCACGAGGAGGGTGAGCCAGGTGACGATGAGCAGCGGAGCCAGGAACTGGTCCTCGAGCCCGACGGGCGCGAGGCCGTCCTGGACGGCGTTGGAGACGTCGATCCACTGGCTGTCGAACCCGAGCAGGCCCTGGTTTCCTCCCGTCAGCCCGCGCGCGTTCTGGGCGACGTAGCGAATGATCTCCGAGAAGGCGATCGTGACGATCGCGAAGTAGTCGGCGCGCAGGCGCAGCGAGGGCAGGCCGATGAGCAGCCCGGCCGCCATGGTGACCAAGGTGGCAATGGGCAAGGCCAGCCACAGCGACAGGCCCACGTCGGCCACCAGGATGCCCATGGTGTAGGCGCCTATGGCCATGAAGCCGGCCTGGCCGAAGTTGATCACGCCGGTGAAGCCCACGTTGAGCTGCAGGCCCAGGGTGAAGATGGCGTAGATGCCGGCCAGCGTCATCGCGCCGATCCAGAAATCCAGCGAGCCGAACGCCTCGAAGGAGAGGGCCAGGAAGGGTGCCCAGGTCACAGCCGCTCTTTGCGCCCGAACAGGCCCTGCGGGCGGACGATGAGGACCAGGATGAGCACCAGGAAGCCGACCGCCAGCTTCCATCGAGCGTCGACGAGCAGCGTCGACCACTCTTGCGCCAGGCCTAGCAGCACCCCACCGGCCAGGGCCCCGTACGCGTTGCCGATGCCGCCCAGGATCACCGCGGCGAACAGGGTGAGCAGCAGGAAGAAGCCGAGGTTGGGCGTCATGGTGCCGATCGAGGAGGTGTAGAGCACGCCGGCCAGGCCGGCCAGGCCGGCGGCGAAGATCCAGGTGGCCATCACCACGCGGTCGGTGTCGATCCCGCTCACCTCGGCCAGGTCGAAGTTGTCCGACAGGGCGCGCATCTGCCTGCCCAACGAGGTCGAGCGCAGCATGACCCCCACGCCGATCAGAACCGCGAACCCGGCGAGCATCACGACGAGCTGTGTCTGACCGATGCGCAGTCCCAGGAAGCCCACGGAGGACGTCACGTCGACATCGAGCGTGCGCGGCGCGGTACCGGCCACGAACTGGATCGCGTAGCGGATGACGAAAGCCAGGCCCAGCGTCATCAGCAGCAGCTGCAGCAACCCGGCGCCCTTGGCGCGCATCGGTCGCCACATCACCCGTTCGGTGAACACCCCCAGCGCGGCGGTCACCACGATCGCCGCCAGCACGGCGAGGAGGATCGGCAGCCCGAGCGTGATGTTGGCCACGAAGGCGGTGTAGGCGCCGAAGGTCAGCAGGTCACCGTGGGCGAAGTTGACGAGCTTCAGCGTCCCGTAGACGAGCGTCAGCCCGACGGCGCCCAGGGCGAAGTAGGAGCCGGAGATCAGCCCGTTGAGCCCAGTCTGGGCGACCGGCTGCAGGCCCTGGGTGGCGATCAGCGCGACCGCGATGGCGAGGACGATGCCCGCGGCGACGAGGCCGGGGTTGGCGCTCATGGTGGTGCGCAGCGACGCGCGACCCTCCCGACGCCCGAGGGCGCCGGGCTGCGCCGGGCTGGCCTCCGCCTCCATCGTGCGCGCAGCCTACGCACAAACGAGGCATGAGGAGTCAGCTCAGGGCCGACCTCAGCGCTTCGTCCAGATCCGGGTGGGCGAAGGCGTAGCCCAGCTCCCCGGCGCGGCCGGGGACCATGCGCACCCCCTCGGTGACGATCTGGGCCATCTCGCCGTAGAGGATGCGCAGCGCGAGGGTGGGTACGGGCGCGAAGGCAGGGCGGTGCAGCGCCCGTCCCAGCGCCTTGGAGAAGGTCTTGTTGGTGGCGGGCTCGGGTGCCGAGGCGTTCACCGCGCCCGAGAAGCCCTGCGAGTCCAGGGCGGCCAGGTACAGGCCCACGACGTCGTCGAGGTGGATCCAGGGCAGGTACTGGTCGCCGCCGGCCACGGGCCCGCCCACGCCGAGGCGGAAGGGAGGCAACATCTTGGCCAGCGCGCCGCTGTGCTTGTCGAGCACCGGGCCGGTGCGCACACGGATGACGCGCAGGCCGAGCTCCTCGGCGCGCTGGGCCTCGCGCTCCCAGGCCACGCAGATCCGGGCCACGAAGTCGTCGCCGGGCGGCTCACCCTCGTCCACCGGCTCGTCCCCGCGCGCGCCGTAGTACCCGGACCCCGAGGCGGAGACGAGCAGTGTGGGCCGGAGCTCGGCCGCACGCAGGCCATCCACCAGGTGACGGGTGCCCTGTTCGCGGCTGGCGCGGATCTCGCGCTTGACCTCCTCGCTCCAGCGCTGGCCGATGTCCTCGCCGGCCAGGTGCACGACCGCGTCGCGCCCGGAAAGCGCCTCGGCGGGCGCCGGGCCCGCCTCGAGATCCCAGGCCGCGGCGGGGACCCCGAGGCGCTCTGTGGCCCTGGCCGGGTCGCGCGAGAGCACCGTGACCTCGTAGCCGCGCTCGCGCAGGCGGGCGACCAGCGTCGATCCGATGTGCCCGGTGGCGCCGGTGACGGTGACCTTCATGGTGGGGCTACGGGCCTGGACACCGCAAGGCGATCGAGTACTGGACGCTGGGGGGTGGCCATGGACGGCGCACCCTACAGACGGCTCATCCTGGTCCCGCGTGTAGCGCAACGGCTCCTTCTGGGCTTCTGCCTCGCGGCGGGGCCCTCTCGGAGCACGGAGGGCGGGATGTCGTCGGAGCGGTAGGACTCGCCCGGACCTGGGTCGCCCACCGGGACGCCGTGGCTCCACCTCCGCCGGCTGCGTCGCTGCGAGGACATCGACTTGATGATCGCTGCCGGCACAGCTTGCTGGCACCATGCCGAGTCTGGGCGCGCCGGTGCTACGGTGGACGCCGTGCCCGACCGCGCGTTCCCGGTCGTCTACGCGCGCGACGTCGAGGCGACCGTCGGCTTCTACCAACAGTTGGGGTTCCAGGAGCACTTCCGCCTGCCTCCCGAAGGCGAAGCCGGCTACGTGGGGCTGCGCCGCGGCGACGCGGAGCTCGGCGTCGTCACCGCCGACTCACCGCGAGACCTGATCGGAGTTGAAGTCGGCGAGCACCCACGCTTCGAGCTGTTCATCTATGTCGATGACGTAGACCGATGCGTCGACCAGCTCAGCCGGGCGGCCGTCCTGCGACAGCCCGAGGACATGTTCTGGGGTGAGCGCGTCGCCTACGTGGCCGACCCCGAGGGCAATCCCGTCGCGCTAGCCGCTCCGTCGCGAGTCGCGTAAGGCGATGCCCCAAACGGACGCTCCGCTCGTGCAAATCGCCCACTGGATTCCCACTTCGTTCCCCCGACGATGATCGCCCTTGGTCGCCTTAGGCGGTCATCGCCGCGCATGGCGCGCTTCTCCATCGCGCCGTTGCCAACGCTGCGCAGCGGCGCAGGGCTCAAGCTAGTCCGCTGGCGTCAAGAGCAGAACGATGCTTCCGGCCAATGCCAACACGCCCCAGGACGCAAGAAAGGCTCTGGCTATCGGGAGAGGCAGACGCCGCAGCAGGCGTCTCCACGACAGCGGGTCGTATACCCAGTCCTCGTCCCGACCATAAGCGAACCGAGACGCCGCGAAATAGAAGTAGATCGCCGCGAGGACGATCAGGACAAGGGCTATCAGGGTCTGGTCGGGCATGCTCGGTCCGAGGATGCCAGGCCTTCGCGTCAGAACGGCAGCGCTCGCTGCGTGCCCCACTCTCACGCGAGACCCGGAGCCGGAGCCGGAGCCGGAGCCGTGCTTGTGCTCCAGCGTCCTGGCTCACGTGACGCTGGAAGAGAGCGCCACCCCGAGGTGTCCGGTGAGCGATCCGCTAGCGGGAAAGCGCACCACGCCACCCGCACCCGAACCGCCCTCGAGGCCATCGCCGAAGCCCACGGCCGGCGCTTAGCCGACGTCAGCCGCGACGCCCTCGACGAGTACGTAGCCCGCCACGCGAGTTGAGCCCTTCCTGAGCTCCGTCACAGGATCCCTCAGCGGGACTCCGGGCTGCCATCCGGTCATGAGGACGACTGTGCATGCGCCGGGTCAGCTTCGGGTTCTGAGACTTGCTTCGGGCCAGGCGCCGGTGCGAACGCGCTCGTAGAGCGTGTCAGGCGCTAGGTCCGCACCGCCCGGCCATACGACCGTGCCGGTTTCCCTGTCGACGGTGGCCTTTGCGAATCCTTCGCCGGTGCGCGCTATAGCGAAGACGGGTCCTCGCATCCGGTCCAGAACTTCGACCTCACCGCGCAATCCGTCGGCGAAGGTCAGACGCAGAGTGCCGTGGCGCACGATCGTTACGTCGGTTATGTCGGGCGTCAGTCCGGTCATCGCAGCGGCTCGATCTCCTGCAGTGTCTCACCGGCGCGAGCGCGCAGCCAGTTCTCGTTGAGCTCGTCCTGGTGCAGCTCCGCCCATGCCAGTACGAAGCGAAGCTGCCGCCGGCCCAGCGTGCTCTCGATCACCTCGAGCTCGTCGATGCGCACCTTCGCCTGACCGTCGGCGTGGCGCGCGTGGAAGTGAGGATGGCCGTGGTCGTCGAAGAACATGGCGATCGTGATCCCGAAGAAGCGGCTGATTGTGGGCACGGTTGGTCCGCATCGTGCCCAGCTCGACGGACGGCTCGTAGCGCGACGCTGGAGGTCAGCTCTCGCCGTCGAGATAGTCGAGGTTGTCCTCCGGGCGACCGAGGATCTCCGGCGCGTCGGCTTCGCGCGGGCCTCCGGGAGCGAAGCTCAAACCCCACAGCTTGCCGCTGTCGGGGTACTCGTTGAGCTCGGGCGCGATCATCGTGCTGATGACGAGCAGGCGCACCTTTTCGTTGGTGCGGTTGTCGACGCGGTGCGCACCGGTCGGGCCCGCCGGGCACCCCACGACCTCGCCTGGGCTGAGCACGCGCTCTGTGTCGAGCGAGCGCAGGGTGGGCCGGCCGGCAAGCACCACGAGCAATTCCTCGTTGGCGTGGTGGATATGCAGCGGCCAGGTTGACGCACCGGGCGGGACCTCGTACAGCGACGCACCGAGCTTCTCCGATCCAACCTGGCGGCCGAGACGCGAGCGAGCGCCAGCGAAACGGCGGCTTGTCCTGCTCGGCGTCCCACACCGGCTCAAACACGCTGGGCATCGCGCCGAGCCTATCGGCAGAGCGACGCCACGCCGCCCGCCCGCGAGGTCGCCTCCGGCGCGCGCACGGTGTGTCCGTCGGCCGGAGTGGATCCCGGGCTTCGGACGGCAACCTTCCCGCAAGCCGGATCCCTCCCCGGCGCGGCGCCGTGGCGCTCCGTGGCCGGGCGCTCGTACGTCCGAAGGGCTCAGCGGGTAGCGCCTGGGTCAACTCTCTCGACCGAAGGAGCGACGATGTTGATCGAGCACCAGGGCAAGCGCCCGACCGTTCACTCATCGGCCTATGTTGCGCCGACGGCCGTCCTGTGCGGCGAGGTCACTGTCGGGGCACGCTGTCAGATCGCCTTTTGGCGCGGTGATCGCCGCCGAGGGTGGTCCAGTGACCCTTGGAGAGCGGGTCATCGTGCGCGAGCAAGCGGTCATTCGCGCCACGGCCCAGGGGCCGGTCGCGATTGGCGAGCACGTCCTCGTCGGTCCCCACGCGATGCTGCGCGGATGCACCATCGCCGACGAGTGTTTCTTGGCGACCGGCGTGGCGGTCTTCGACGGTGCGCGGGTCGGGCAACAGTCGGAGGTGCGCATTCACGTCGTGCATGTCAACACCACGCTTGGACCGAACTCGATGGTGCCGATCGGCTGGGTCGCCATCGGCGACTCCGGCGAGACCTTTGCTCCCGACGCCCACGAAACCTACGCTCCCAAGCTCGCCGGCATGCGCTTCCCGGAGACCGTCTACGGCACTTCGCGCCTGGATCGTTTCGGCGCCGACATCGACGCAGCTGTTGCTGTCGTCGATGCGGCCGGAGTTGCGCGTCGACGCCTACGTCCTAGTCGTAGTGCGGATGCACTCCGCCCTGGACGCGGTCGGGCTCACCGCCGCAGTCAGTACCGCGCTCGCCTCCCACGGCATCAGTTGCAACCTGCTGGCCCGCTACTTCCACGATCACCTCCTGGCCGCCATCGACCGGGCCGATGAGGCCCGGCGCGTCCTCGAACAACTCAGCGCGCTCGCCGCTCGTGGCGGCGGATCTCTGATCGACATCCAGCCGGCGAATGGGGGCCCGCGTGATGCGTGATCTGCGTGCGTGCTTCGTGGGCGATTCCTTCGTTGCCGGTGTGGCTGACCCCGAGCACTTGGGCTGGGTTGGACGGATCGCAGCCCGCAGCCATCAGGCGGGGCGGCCGGTGATCGCCTACAACCTGAGAGTGCGACGTGAGACCAGCCGCGACACACTGCGCCGCTGGCAGGCGAGTGCTCCCTGCGGCTTCCCGCTGGCTGTGATGGCCGGGTCATGACCTCCTTCGGCGTCAACGACACCACCTACGAGGACGGGGCGGTGCGAGTGGCGCCTGCGGAGTCGGCTGGCCATCTGGCCAAGCTTCTCGAGGAGGCGAGGGCGGCCGGCTGGCCCGCTCTGGTGATCGGCCCGCCGCCGGTTGGCGACCGGTCGCAGAACGACCGCACTGCCCAACTCGACGACGCACTTGCTCAGGTCTGCGCCGACGCTAACGTCGGCTACCTCAGCGTTCTCGAGCATCTCCTCGGGAGCCCGATATGGATTCGGCAGGTCGCCGAGGGAGATGGTGCGCACCCGGCGTCGGCGGGCTATGAGGAACTCGCCGAGCTGGTCTGGCCAGGCTGGCACGGCTGGATCACGTCGGGACGGGCACGGGTCATGTGATGTGTTCCGCAGGAGGAAGGCCTTGGCGGCCGTCCCCTGCGGCCATCCACGCTTCACCGGCGCATGGCCTCGAGTGTCCCGCAAGACCCGCCCGATGACCTGTCCGGTAGGGGAGGGCTGTACGGAGCCGATTCAGGCGACGCTCGGGCCGCTTGCCGCGTTCTGGCTACGCGCGCGAGTAGGGTCCGGCGGGCGATGGCCGACGCTCCCGAGGAGCTCTACCTCATCGACGGCAACTCCCTGGCCTACCGGGCCTTCTTCGCGCTGCCCGAGTCGATCGCGACGTCGACGGGCTTTCCCACCAACGCGATCTTCGGCTTCGCGTCGATGCTGGTGAAGATCCTCACCGAGCACGGGCAGCGGCCGACGATCGTGGTGTGGGACGCGGGGATGAGCGGGCGCAAGGAGGTCTACTCGGAGTACAAGGCCCAGCGCACGACGCGGCCCGATCTGCTCAAGGAGCAGTGGCCGCACCTCGAGCCGCTGGTCGACGCCTTCGGCTATCGCAACGTGAAGGTCGACGGCTACGAGGCCGACGACGTCATCGCCTCGATCGCCGAGCGCGCCCGAAATACGGACCCGCCCACCCGCACGGTGATCGTCACCGGCGACCGCGACGCGTTCCAACTCATCGATCCCGAGGGCACGGTCACGGTCATGGCCACCGCGCGGGGCATCACCGAGACCAAGCTCTACGACCACGAGGCGGTGTGCGAGCGCTACGGGATCCCGCCCGAGCTGATCCCCGACTTCTACGGGCTGAAGGGCGACACGTCGGACAACATCCCCGGCGTCCCGGGGATCGGGGACAAGACGGCCTCCCAGCTCTTGCAGCGCTTCGGCACTCTGGAGGGGGTGCTGGGGGCGGTGGACGAGATCAGCGGCGCCAAGCGCAAGGAGAACCTGTCCCACCACGCCGAGGATGCCCGCATCTCCAAGCGGCTGGCCACCATCGATCGCGCGGTCCCCGTGGACATCGATCCCCAGGCCGAGGCCGCGCGCGCGCCCGACCGCTCGCGGCTGCGCGACGCCTTCCGCGAGTTCGAGCTGCGCGACCCGCTGCGCCGCCTGGAGGAGCTGCTGGGCGAGGACCAGGCCGCGCCCGCGCCCAGCGCCCAGACCACCCTGTCCGCGCGCGTGCGCGAGGGCGCCCTCGCGGAGGTGCCGAGGCTGGACGGCGAGGACGAGCTCTCGGTGGCCCTGGCCGCCCCCGAGGCCGAGGAGGGGGCCCTGTTCGCCGCCGGGGCGCCCTGGCGCTTTGCGGTGGCCGGCGACGGTGAGGTCCTCACCGGAGTCTGCGAGGCCCCCGCGCAGCTCGGCGCCGCGCTGGGCGACCGACCGGTCGTCGCCCACGACGCCAAGGCCCTCGACGACATACCGCCCCACGTCGAGCACGACACGCTCCTGGCCGCCTACCTGCTCGATCCCGCCCGCCGCGGCTACCCGCTGCGCGAGCTGGCCGAGGAGCGCGGCCTGGCCGCCGCGGTGGACGACCGCGCGGCGGCCGACGCGCTGGCCGTCCGGGCCCTGACCGAGTGGCAGCGCGAGCAGCTGGACGAGCGCGGGCTGACCGGGCTGCTGCACGGCGTCGAGCTGCCGCTGGTGCCCGTCCTGCGCGAGATGGAGCGCGCCGGGGTGCGCCTGGATACCGAGCGCCTGCGGCGCATCGCCGACCGTGTGCGCGGGGAGATCCACGGCCTCGAGCAGGAGATCTGGGAGCTGGCCGGCGACCAGTTCGTGATCGGCTCGCCCCAACAGCTGGGGGAGATCCTGTTCAACAAGCTCGCCCTGTCCAAGAAGCGCCGGGGCAAGACCGGCTTCTCCACCGACGCGCGCGTGCTGCAGGCCATCCGCGACGAGCATCCGATCGTCCCGAAGATCGAGCGCTGGCGTGAGCTCAACCAGCTCATCAAGACCTACTTCGACGTCCTGCCCCAGCTGTGCGACGCACAGGGGCGCATCCACACCACCTTCCTGCAGGCGGTGGCCACCACCGGGCGCCTGGCCTCCACCGACCCCAACATGCAGAACGTCCCGATCCGCACCGAGCTGGGACAGGAGATCCGCGGCTGCTTCGAGGCCGCGCCCGGCTGCGTGCTGCTCAGCGCCGACTACTCCCAGGTCGAGCTGCGCATCCTCGCCCACGTGGCCGACGAGCCCGTGCTCAAGGACGTCTTCGAACGCGGGGAGGACGTCCACACCGCCACCGCCTCCACGGTGTTCGACAAGGCCCCCGACGACCTCACGCCCATAGACCGATCGAAGGCCAAGATGGTCAACTACGGGATCGTCTACGGCCTCAGCGACTACGGCCTGGCCGACCGGCTGAACATCGACCGCGAGGAGGCCAAGGGCTTCATCGACGCCTATCTCGAGCGCTTCGGCGCGGTGAAGACGTTCATGGACGCCACGATCGAGAAGGCCTCGGAGGAGGGCTTCGTCACCACCCTGTGGGGCCGGCGTCGTCAGATCCCCGAGCTGCGCGCGCGCAACTGGCAGGTGCGCAAGCTGGGCGAGCGCCTGGCCGTCAACACCGTCATCCAGGGCACGGCGGCCGACATCATGAAGCTGGCCCTGGTGCGCTGCGCGCAGGCCCTGCGCGGCAGCGCCGTGCGCATGGTCCTGACCGTCCACGACGAGCTGCTCTTCGAGGGTGAGCCCGACGCCGTGGAGGCCGCACGTGAGACCATCGCGGCCGAGATGGTGGGGGTGTGGGACCGCGACCCGCCGCTGGCCGTCGACGTGGGCGTCGGGCGCACGTGGCTGGAGGCCAAGTAGGCGTGGACCGCGGCGTCGCCCTCGTGCTGACCGCCGTGGTGGGCGGCTTCCTCGCGCTGCAGGCGCCGATGAACTCCACGGTGGGCCGGGGCGTGGGCGCCTTCCAGGCCGCCTTGCTCTCCTTCCTGGTCGGCACCGTGCTGCTGTGCCTGATCGCCTCCCTGGCCGGGGGCGGCCTGGGCCGGCTCGCCGGCCTGCGCGACGTGCCCTGGTATTACCTGGCGGGGGGAGTGCTGGGAGCCGCCTACGTCACCAACTCCCTGGTCGCGGTGCGCGCCCTGGGCGCGGGCGGGATCGTCGCCGCGACGATCGCCGGCCAGCTCGCTGCCTCCGTCGTCGTCGACCACTTCGGCGTGCTCGGAGTCGAGCGCCAGCCGGTCACGCTCGCGCGCGTGGCGGGCGTGCTCCTGCTCGCCGCCGGGGTGTTCCTGATCGTGCGCGACTGATCGCGTTCCCGGCGCTACAGCCCCCTAACGCCGCCACCTCGAGCGGCGCCGCGTGGCACTGGCGCTCGTGCGCTCGAGGGTGTCGAACTCCTCGAGCGCGCGGCCGGAGCCGACCACGACGCACGTGAGCGGCGACTCGGCCAGCCCGGCGTGGATGCCGGTCTCCTCACTCACCCGCTCGGCGAAGCCCTGCAGCAGCGAGCCGCCGCCCGCGAGCACGATGCCGTGGTTGGTGACGTCCCCGGCCAGCTCGGGTGGCGTGGCCTCCAGGGTGGTCTTGACCGCATCGACCATCGCCTGCACCGAGTCGTCCAGCGCCCCACGGACCTCTTCGGCGCTCAGCACCACCGTGCTGGGCAGGCCGGAGATCAGGTGACGCCCGCGCACCTCGGCGACATCCTCCTCCTCCCCGGGCCCCGCCGAACCGATCTGGAACTTCACGGCCTCGGCCGTGGTCTCGCCGATGGCGATGTTGTGCGCGCGGCGCACATGGGTGGCGATCGCCTCGGTGAGCTCATAGCCGCCCACGCGCAGGGACTCGGAGACCACGATTCCGCCCAGCGAGATGACCGCCACCTCGCTGGTGCCGCCGCCGACGTCGACGACCAGGCGTCCGGTCGGCTCGGCGATGTCCAGCCCCGCGTCGGCCACCGCGGCGCTCGGCTCCTCGCTCAGGTGCATCTGGCGCGCGCCCGCGGCCAGGCAGGCCTCCTCCACCGCGCGGCGCTCCACGTCGGTCACGCCCGAGGGCGCGCACATCACCACGCGCGGGTGCGAGAAGCGGCGGCGGTGCACACGCCCGATGAAGTAGCGCAGCATCGCCTCGGTGACCTCGAAGTCGGCGATCACGCCGTGGCGCAGCGGGCGGATCGCCGCGATGGTCGCCGGGGTGCGCCCGATCATCCGCTTGGCCTCGATGCCCACCGCGTGGACCTCGCCGGTGCGCTGGTCGGTAGCCACCACGGAGGGCTCGGAGAGCACCACGCCCTCCCCGCGCACGTAGACGAGGGTGTTGGCGGTACCCAGGTCGATCGCTATGTCGCGCACGCCGAAGGGCATGCGCGCAGGCTATGGCGTGGCTGTCCCCACCGGCGCAGGGACGGGTGCACCGACCGGGGGAGAGGCCAGCGGGTCCCGGCCTTCGAGCGCGAAGGACGGCGGCGCGATGGCCAGGTAGGCGCCGAAGGCCCAGCGGATGAGGCGCGGGCTGCTCATCGCGCGCAGCAGCGGCGTCATCAGCGGCGTGGGGTTCACCCGGCCCACCGCGTCCTGCGTGCGCAGCAACGCCCCGAACTTCCATGCATGTGAGCGGGAGAAGGCTGCGTAGCGGGCGAGCGCCTCCTCCCGCGTGCGCTCGCCGGCGACCACGGCGCGCAGCTCGCGCCCGCAGGCCAACCCGAAGTACAGCGCGGTGCGGATGCCCTCCGCGGTGGTCGGCAGGCAGTGTCCGGCGCTGTCGCCGGCGAAGAACACGTCGCCGTCGGTGGCCGCGCGGATGCGGTGGGGGATCCAGTTGCCCTGGAAGCGGACCGCGGGGACGTCCACGTCGCGAGCCAGTTCCACGGTGGGCTGCTTGACGTGGTCGCGCGGGTCGAAGGAGCCTACGCCGACGCGCAGCTCACCGTCGGCCGGAAAGCTCCACGCGTACCCCGCGCGCACGTACTTCGGATCGAGCCACAGCTCCAGGTCGCGTCCGGCGGCGTCGGGGTGCACCTCGAGGCCGCGCGACAGGAAGGCCTCGGGCGGCTGCACGTTGGCGCCGCCGCCCAGCACCCGCCGCCAGCCCAGCGCGTCGACCACCAGAGGCGCGGAGAGGTCCCCGCGGTCGGTGTGAATGGTGACGTCGCCGGGAGCGGCGCCGGAGGCGTTGCGTGGTGTGACGTCGCCGGGAGCGGCGCCGGAGGCGTTGCGGCCGGCGAAACTCGACTTCCCGGAAACCGTTGCGGTCTCGAAGCGGAAGTCACCCTGCGCGCCCAGCAGGGTGCACAGCTCGCGGTAGTCGAAGGTCGAGAAGGTCCAGGGCAGCGTCCAGCGAAAGGTGCGTGCCGGGGCGTGCACGACGAGGTCGCGGAAGGTCTGACGGATCGAGCGCTCGAGGCCCAGGTTGACCAGCCACTCGGTGGGTGCGGCGCACGCGCTGGTCTGCCGCTCGCCGATCTCGTAGCGGTCGACCATCAGCACCCGCGCGCCGCTGCCCCCCAGTTCCCGCGCGACGGCCAGCCCCGCGAAGCTCGCGCCGCAGACGACGACGTCCCAGTCTCCCTCGAGCGGGGTCCGCTCGGCTCCCCGCTTGGTCGCGCGCACCGGCATGCAGCGGTGGAGGATACGTGGCGAGGAGCAGTCTGGACGTCCCCGGCGGCGACCACCCGGGGGAGACCACAACCACCCGGGGTGAGAGGCGAACCACCGGTTTGGCGCCGGCACAAGGGCGGTAATCCGGCGCCTGTCAGGTACACCGACTATGGGGGATAGTCACATGCGCAAGGCTCTGGCGATCACGTTCGCGTGCGCCCTTTTCTCGATCATCGGTTCGGGCACCGCGCTCGCGAACCACACGGACAACGATGCGGCCTGTCCGCCCAGCTCGCCCAAGGGCCAAGGCGCGCCGCCGTGCGGGCAGGGAGAGCGCGGCAACCAGGGCAACGGGGAGGACCCCGGCGACCGAGGCAACGCATGCCCGCCGGCCTCGCCGAACGCCGGAGGCACCCCGCCTTGCGGGAACGGCGGCAACGGCGGTGACGGCAACGGCGGTGGCGGCAACGGCGGGGGCGTCCAGCCTCCCGAGGGCAACTGCCAGCGGGTCGACCTGGTGGTCCTCGAGGACGCCAAGCTGGTTTGCGTCTTCCTCGGGGAGAACGCCGAGTTCGCCACGAAGCAGGAGGACTGCAAGGACGCCCTGATCGCGCTTGGGCCGGTCGTGCCCGATGTCCTCGGCGCCTGCGTCTTCCTGCCGCCGCCCGACGAGAACTAGCGAGGACGGCAAGCACCCCAGTTTCGAAGGTCAGGGGCGACGCGGAGGGGCCTCAGGGCCCCTCCGTTGTCGTTCACGGCCACCTCGAAGGGTCGAGACGGCCGGTCCGGCCCGGCTCGCCACGCACGACGGGCGAGCACGTGGCTAACCTGGGACCACACATGACCGCTACCACCATCCCGACCCAGGACGCCAAGGTCGTCGAGGGCTCCGACGGCCTGCTGCTCGAGATCGACGGGCAGATCGTCCCCAACTACGACGCCACGCTCGCCCCCTTCGACGAGGGCGAGGTGGTCACCGGCCGCGTCGTGCGCATCGACAACGACGAGGTGCTCGTCGACGTCGGCTACAAGAGCGAGGGGGTCATCCCCTCCAACGAGCTGTCCATCCGCAAGTCCGTCGACCCCAACGACGAGGTCGAGCTCGGCGAGGAGGTCGACGCGCTCGTCCTCACCAAGGAGGACCAGGACGGCCGCCTCATCGTCTCCAAGAAGCGTGCCCGCTTCGAGAAGGCGTGGCGGCGCATCGAGGCCGCCGCCGAGTCCGGCGAGCCCGTCGAGGGCCACGTCATCGAGGTCGTCAAGGGCGGCCTGATCGTCGACCTCGGGGTGCGGGGCTTCCTGCCCGCCTCGCTCGTCGACATCCGCCGCGTGGCCAACCTCGACGAGTACAGGGACACGATGATCGAGTGCAAGGTCATCGAGCTCAACCGCTCGCGCAACAACGTCGTGCTCTCGCGCCGCGCCGTGCTCGAGGAGGA
>JAUJOF010000038.1 GCA_030447785.1 Solirubrobacteraceae bacterium | reverse complement strand
CGTGCAGGAGCGCCGCGGCGCCCCGCAGCCACGGCGCGACGAAGACGTTGCGCGCCGACTTCGACCACCCCGAGGCCGCCGTGCACCACACGAGGTCGCCTTCGCGCGCGCCGAGCCAGTGCTCGGCCTGCACGCGCTGGCCCTCGAGGTAGCGCTGGCCGTGCACCACCGCCTTGGCCTCCCCGGCGGTGCCCGACGTGAAGGTGATCAGGCACGGCTCGTCGGGCTCCAGGTCGACGGCGGGGGGAGGGTCCCCGGCGAACAGGCCCTCGTCGGGGACGGTCAGGACCACGCCCTCCGGTGCAGCCGCCTCCAGCGCGCCGAGGTTGCGCTCGTCGGCCAGGATCACCCTGGGCCGGGCCGTCTGGATGCGCAGCGCCAGATCCCTCGCGCGCAGCTGCTCGGTGCAGGGCAGCGCCACCGCCCCGATGCGAAAGCACGCCACCATCGCCAGCACCCACTCGGGCCGGTTGCCGATCAGCGTCATGACCGTGTCGCCCGACCCCACGCCGCGCTCCACCAGCGTCCCGGCCAGCCGCGCGGAGCGGTCGGCCACCTCGCCGAAGCGCCACTCCCGCCGCCCGCCGTCGCGCGCAAGCTCGACCAGCGCGAGCCCACCGCCGGGCGCGGCGTCGACCACCTCGCGCGCGAAGTTCACCGCTGCGCCCAGGGGCTGGACCAGAGGGCGGCCACGAGGCTCAGTCTCGCAGCAGTGTGCGCAAAGCACGGCGAATGGGAAGGACCGCGCCGTGACCACGCAGGCGGAGTCCACGCGCCCGAGCGCCGACGAGATCAACGAGCGCGTGATGAGCAACGGCAGGGACGAGCTGTCGCGTCCGCCCCAGGCGCTGGCCATCTCGGGTCTGTTCGCGGGCTTCACCCTGGGCGCCACCCCGCTGGCCGTGGCCTTCGTCACCGTGCTGCTGGGCGGCGGCGACAAGGCCACCTTCGTGGCCTCCCTGTTCTACCCGGTGGGCTTCGTGGCCGTCATCCTCGGGCGCTCCCAGCTGTTCACCGAGAACACGCTCTACCCCGTGGTCGCCTCGTTCGACGACCCGCGACGGGTGCCGGCCACGGCGAGGCTGTGGGCGACGGTCCTCCTGGCCAACACGGTCGGCGCCTTCGTCTTCGCGGTGGCGGCCGTGAAGACGGGCGCGCTGCCCAACGACGTGGTCAGCCAAATGGTCCAGCTTGGAGACGAGGCCGTCTTCGGGTCCTTCTGGCGCAACTTCTGGAGCGCCGTGCTGGGGGGTTGGCTGCTCGCCACCGTCGCGTGGCTGGTCGAGGCCACGGCCACCGCGGTGGGACAGGTGCTCGTCATCTGGACGCTCGCGTTCGTCGTGGGGGTGGCGGCGCTGGACCACACCGTCTCGACGGCGATCCAGGTCGAGGCCGCCCTCCTGCAGGGCGAGATCGGCGTGGGCGACTGGCTGGGGTGGCTGGGCACCACGGTCCTGGGCAACGCGCTCGGCGGGGTGGTCATCGTGGCCCTCTTCAACTACGGTCAGGTGCGAGCTCCCCGGGCATAGCGCCCCTTCCCGCGGGCGCTGCGCAGATATCCTCGCCCCGCCCCACACCGATGCAGCGAACCGACAGGGAGCCGTGTTCCCCATGGCCGTAGCCGGCGCCAGCGCCTACACCGAGAAGACCGACGAGCAGAAGGCCATCACCGACATGGTCCGTCAGTTCGCCGACGAGCAGATCCTCCCCAACGCCGAGCACTACGACGCCGCCGACGAGTTCCCCGAGCCGATCGTCGACCAGATGAAGGAGCTGGGGCTGTTCGGCGTGACCATCCCCGAGGAGTACGGCGGGATGGGCCTCGACCTCACGACGTACGTGATGATCGTCGAGGAGCTGTCGCGCGGATGGATCTCCATCAGCGGGATCGTCAACACCCACTTCATCGGCTCCTACCTGCTGATGAAGTTCGGTACCGAGGAGCAGAAGCAGCGCTGGCTGCCGCGCATGGCCACAGGCGAGATCCGCGCCGCGTTCAGCCTGTCCGAGCCCGAGCTGGGCTCCGACGTGCAGGCCATCAAGACCTCGGCCAGGAAGGTCGACGACGGCGAGCGGGCGATGTACGAGATCAACGGCCAGAAGATGTGGGTCACCAACGGCCTCATGTCCGGCCTGGTCTTCGTGCTGGTCAAGACCGACCCCGACGCCCAGCCGCGCCACCGGGGCATGACCTGCTTCATCGCCGAGAAGGAGCCCGGCGTGGGCGAGAACACCGGCGAGTACGCCGGGTTCACCGTGCCGCCCAAGATCAAGAAGCTGGGCTACAAGGGCGTGGAGTCCACCGAGCTGGTCTTCGACGGCTATCGCTGCCCCGCCGAGAACATCCTCGGCGGCGAGGAGGCCGGCCTGGGCAAGGGCTTCGCCCAGATGATGGACGCCCTGGAGGTCGGCCGGGCCAACGTCGCCGCCCGCGGGGTGGGCATCGCCCAGCGCGCGCTGGAGCTGGCGCTTCGCTACTCCCAGCAGCGCAAGACCTTCGGCAAGCCGATCGCCGAGCACCAGGCCATCCAGTTCAAGCTCGCCGACA
>JAUJOF010000005.1:111942-189664 GCA_030447785.1 Solirubrobacteraceae bacterium | reverse complement strand
TGGACCGCGAGGAGCGCACGCTGGTCACCACGCTCACCAAGAAGATGAGCGAGGATCTCACGGACTACCTGCTGGAGATGGGCTTCCGCGTGCGCTACCTGCACTCGGAGATCGACACGCTGGAGCGCATCCAGGTCATCCGCGACCTGCGCCTGGGCGAGTACGACGTCCTCGTGGGCGTCAACCTGCTGCGCGAGGGCCTGGACCTGCCCGAGGTGTCCCTGGTGGCCATCCTCGATGCCGACAAGGAAGGCTTCCTGCGTGGGGAGACCTCGCTGATCCAGACGATCGGCCGCGCGGCGCGCAACGTCGACGGCACCGTCGTGATGTACGCCGACAAGCAGACCGCGGCCATGCGCGCAGCGCTGGGCGAGACCGACCGCCGCCGCGCGATCCAGGTCGCGTACAACGAGGAGCACGGGATCACGCCGGCCTCGATCGTCAAGGGCATCTCGGACATCGCCGAGTTCCTGCAGTCGGAGTCCAAGACGCCGGGCAAGCGCCGGCGGCGCTCGGTGCAGGCCGAGACCATGAGCCTCGAGCAGATGCAGAAGGCGATCGCCGAGCTCGAGGAGGAGATGCTCGCCGCCGCCGACGAGCTGCGCTTCGAGTACGCCGCGCGGCTGCGTGACGAGGTGCGCGAACTCAAGCGCGAGCTGGACGCGGCCAGCGCCCACGCCGGCGAGCGCACCCCGGACGTCGGCGTGGCGACCGACGCCGACGCGCACGCCGGGTGAGCCAAGGCCCCACCGCCGCGCTGCTGGCCTGGTACGACCGCCGCGGACGCGACCTGCCCTGGCGGGCGACCACCGATCCCTACGCCGTGCTGGTCTCCGAGGTCATGCTCCAGCAGACCCAGGTGGCGCGGGTGGTCCCCCGCTATGAGGCGTGGCTCGTGCGCTGGCCCACCGCGGCGGCGCTCGCCGCCGCGTCGGTCGCCGACGTCCTGCGCGCCTGGGTGGGCTTGGGCTACAACCGCCGGGCGCTGCGCCTGCGCGAGGCCTGCGCGGTGGTGACGCGCGAGGGCTGGCCTGACGACCTCACCGCGCTGCCGGGCGTGGGCGCCTACACCGCTGCGGCGGTGGGCGCCTTCGCCTTCGGGCGCCACAGGGTGGCCCTGGACACCAACGTGCGCCGTGTGCTCGAGCGCACCGGCGGTCCGGTCGTGCTCTCCCCGCCGCCGGGCCGCGCTGCCGCCTTCAACCACGCGGCCATGGACCTCGGCGCGACGGTGTGCACGGCCCGCCGGCCCCGCTGCGACGGGTGCCCGGTGCGTGCCTGGTGTCCGTCAGCGGGCGCCGTGGCGGCCCTGCCCGGCCGCGCGCGCCGGCCGCGCCCCCGCTTCGAGGACACCGACCGCTGGGTGCGCGGGCGCGTGGTCGCCGCCCTGGCCGTCGGCGACGCGCTGCCCGCGGTCGCCCCGGAGCGCCTGGACCGCGCCCTGGCGGGCCTGGCGCGCGACGGGCTGGTGGTGCGCGGCCGCACGGGCTGGCGGCTGCCCTGAGCGCCTATCGAGGCCCGGCAGAGCGCGCTGGCCCGGCCGGTCGCTAGATTGGGGCCGCTTTCCGAGCCCTAGGGAGGAATCGCCGAGTTGGCCCTCGACCGACAGACCATCGAGAAGAAGGACTTTCCCATCGGCCGCCGCGGCTACGACCCCGACGCGGTCGATGGCCACCTCGCGGTGATCGCCGACGAGGTCGAGTCACTGCGCCGTCAGATCCAGCGTCGCGGGGGGGACACGCTGGCCTCTGCGGCCAGCAGCCGGGTGCAGGCGATCATCGAGGCCGCCGAGGCCAGTGCCGAGGAGATCGAGCGGGCGGCCGAGGAGGAGGCGGCGGCGATTCGCCGCGAGGCCCAGAGCAGCGCCGACCGCGCCCGCCAGGAGGCCCTCGACCGCTCCCAGCGCCACGTGGGCGAGGTCAACCAGGCCACGAGCGCGATGCTCCAGCGCGTCGAGGCCATGGAGAGCGAGCTGAGTGCGCTGGTGGACGGGCTGCGCACGGGCGCCAACCGCCTGACTGCCGACCTCTCGCTGCTCGAGGGCAACATGGGCGAGCTCTACGAGGCCGTCGGCCAGCCGCGGGACGAACCGGTCCAAGAGCCCGCGCCGTCGCGCGCGGGGGCCCAGCCGGCGCCGGTCATGGCCGACGATCCCGGCGATCTCGAGGATCCCGACGAGCCAGAGGCCGGCCTCGAGCGCGTGGGCGGCCGGGGCACGGCCGAAGAGCCCGAGCCCGAGCCGGCGCAACCGACGAGCCCCGACGCCGGCGCCGGCGCCGGCGCGGACGAGGACGTCGAGGGCGCCCGGCTCATCGCGCTGAACATGGCCCTCAACGGCCAGTCGCGCCGCGAGACCGACCGCTATCTGGAGGAGAACTTCGACCTGAGCGACCGCGACGCCCTGCTCGACGAGGTCTACGCCTCCGTCGAGGGCTGAGCCGCCCACCGGACGAGGGGAACGTGCGTTCGCTCTCCTAGACTGGTCCCGTGGTGAAGCCCCAGGACCAGATCGTCGTCTCCGGCGCCCGGGAGCACAACCTCAGAGATGTCGACGTCACCCTTCCGCGCGACGCGCTGGTGGTCATCACCGGCCTGTCGGGATCGGGCAAGTCGTCGCTGGCCTTCGACACGATCTACGCTGAGGGCCAGCGCCGCTACGTCGAGTCGCTGAGCGCCTACGCGCGCCAGTTCCTCGGCCAGATGGACAAGCCGGACGTCGACTCGATCGAGGGCCTCTCGCCGGCGATCTCGATCGACCAGAAGACGACGTCGCGCAACCCGCGCTCGACGGTCGGCACGGTCACCGAGATCTACGACTACCTGCGCCTGCTGTGGTCGCGCATCGGCCACCCGCACTGCCACGTGTGCGGGGCCTCGATCACCGGCCAGAGCGCCGAGCAGATCATCGACCAGGTCATGGATCTGGGGGAGGGGGCGCGCTTCATGGTGCTGTCGCCCATCGTGCGCGGGCGCAAGGGCGAGTACGGCAAGGTCTTCGAGGAGCTGCGCGCCGAGGGCTTCACCCGCGTGAAGGTCGACGGCGAGCTGCGCCTGCTCGAGGAGGGCATCGAGCTCGACAAGAAGTTCAAGCACGACGTCTCCGTCGTGGTCGATCGCCTGGTCATGCGTCCCGACGTGCGCAAGCGGCTGGCCGACTCGGTGGAGACCGCGGTGGCGCTGGCCGACGGCATCATCGAGATCGAGACGGTGCCCCGGGATGGGGAGGGCGACCCGGTCGTCCAGACCTACTCGGAGCGCTTCGCGTGCCTGCGCTGCGGCACCTCGATGCCCGAGCTCGAGCCGCGCATCTTCTCCTTCAACAACCCTCACGGGGCGTGCCCGCGCTGTACGGGGCTGGGCTCGCAGATGGAGATCGACCCGGACCTGATCGTCCCCGACCCGTCGCTGTCCCTTCATCAGGGGGCCCTGGCCCCGTGGGCGACCAGCTCCGCGGACTACTACGAGCAGCTCACGCTCGCGCTGGCCCGCGAGTACGAGATCGACCTGCGCACGCCGTGGGAGGAGCTCGACGAGGAGGACCGCGACATCTTCTTCTACGGCACGGGCGGCGAGGCGGTCACCATCACCTACCGCAACCGCTACGGGCGCCGGCGCTCCTACGCCACGGCCTTCGAGGGCATCGTGCCCAACCTGGAGCGCCGCCACCGCGAGACGGAATCCGACCACTCGCGCGAGCGCATCCAGGAGTTCATGGCCGTGCGCCCCTGCCCGGAGTGCCACGGCTCGCGCCTGCGCCCCGAGTCGCGCTCGGTGCTGGTCTCGGGCATGGCTATCCACGACTTCTCGGCGCTGTCGGTGCGAGGGGCGATGGCCTGGCTGGACGGGATGGCGCTGACCGACACCGAGCGCCACATCGCCCGCCTGATCGTCCGTGAGATCGAGGAGCGCCTGCGCTTCCTGGAGGACGTGGGCATCGGCTACCTGTCGATGGACCGCGCGGCGGCCACCCTGTCGGGCGGGGAGGGTCAGCGCATCCGCCTGGCCACCCAGATCGGCTCAGCGCTGATGGGCGTCCTGTACGTGCTCGACGAGCCCTCCATCGGCCTGCACCAGCGCGACAACGCCAAGCTGATCGGCACGCTCGAGCGCCTGCGTGACCTGGGCAACACCGTGCTGGTCGTCGAGCACGACGAGCAGACCATGCGCAGCGCGGACCACCTGGTCGACCTCGGCCCGGGCGCCGGCGAGCACGGTGGCCGTGTGGTGGCCCAGGGCACCGCGGCTCAGGTCGAGGCGGTGCCCGAGTCGCTCACCGGCCAGTACCTGGCGGGCACCCGCACGATCGCGATCCCCCCGCGCCGGCGCACGCCCAGTGGTCACCTCGAGGTCCGCGGCGCCACCCAGCACAATCTCAAGGGCGTCGACGTGAAGATTCCCCTCGGGGTGCTGACCTGCGTGACCGGGGTGTCGGGTTCGGGGAAGTCGACGCTGGTCAACGAGGTACTCCACAAGGCGGTGGCCAACAAGCTGCACCGCGCCCGCGGACGCCCCGGGAGGCACCGTGGCGTGAAGGGCCTCGACCAGCTCGACAAGATCATCTCCGTCAACCAGTCGCCCATCGGGCGCACGCCGCGCTCCAACGCGGCCACCTACACCGGTCTGTTCGACGTCATCCGCGACCTGTTCGCCAAGACGCCAGAGGCCCGCGCGCGCGGCTACCGGCCCGGGCGCTTCTCCTTCAACGTCAAGGGCGGGCGCTGCGAGGTGTGCAAGGGCGACGGGCAGATCAAGATCGAGATGCATTTCCTCCCCGACGTCTACGTCCCCTGCGAGCAGTGCCACGGCAAGCGCTACAACAAGGAGACGCTCGACGTGCGTTTCAAGGGGCGCACGATCGCCGACGTGCTCGATCTCCCCGTGGAGGAGGCCCTCGAGGTCTTCACGCACATCCCCAAGGTGCGCCGGCGGCTGGAGACCCTCGACGATGTCGGGCTGGGCTACATGCGCCTGGGCCAGCCCGCCACGACCCTGTCGGGTGGGGAGGCCCAGCGGGTCAAGCTGGCCACCGAGCTGTCCAAGATCGCCACCGGGCGCACCCTGTACATCCTCGACGAGCCCACCACCGGCCTGCACTTCGCCGACGTCCAGCGCCTGCTCGAGGTGCTGCACCGCCTCGTGGAGGCGGGCAACTCCGTGCTGGTCATCGAGCACGACCTCGATGTCGTCAAGGCCGCCGATCGCCTCGTCGACCTCGGCCCCGAGGGCGGGGAGGAGGGCGGCCTGGTCGTGGCCACCGGCACGCCCGAGGAGGTGGCCGGCACGCCCGGCTCGCACACCGGGCGCTTTCTGGCCGAGATCCTCACGCCCGCCGCGCCCACAGCGCGGCGTACACGCCGCCGCGAGAAGGTCCCCGCCGCGGTCTAGTCGAAGGCTCGGCGACCGCGCCCGGAAGTTCTTCAACCTGCCGCGGCTCAACCACCTCCTCACCCCGATGCGGCTCCAGATGATCGCGCCGAAAGCCACCTAGGCCCGCCTGCTGCGGGAGAACCACGAACGCCACCACGGCAAGCCGCCACCGCGACGACTGCATGACGGCGCCGGACTGCGGCCGTGAGGGTCCACCGCGTGTACCGTGATGGCGGCTGGCCGCGGTCGGGGCTGGATGCAGCATGGACGACGTGACCTCAGAGCAGAAGCGCTCTCGGCGCCGCCGGTGGTCGCGGCGCCGTGCCGTCGTCGCCGGCTTGCTGGTGGTGTTCTCACTCGCTGCGTACCAGTCCCCGACGCGGGCGGCAATGACATCGACTGCTCGGAGTTCCGCTTCGACGCGACCGCTTGGGCCAACGGCACAGACGGGCACGAGTGGGTGCGAGCCAGCGAACGCGAAGAGCCAACCGTTCGCCAACGCCTCGCCGATGGGCTCGTCGAGTGCGGGACCCTCGTCGGCAAGCGGGAAGCGCAGCTGACCGACATGCTGGGTGGGCCCGACGACTACGTCGCCCAGGTCGTGGCGAAGAGGCAGCGAGCTGGGCGACCGGCATCGAGCGCAACTACGTCAACATCGACAACGAGCACCTCTTCATCCGCTTCGACGCCGATGGCAAAGCCACCAGCGCCGAACTCGTCACCGACTAGATGATCGATTCCATATCGATGGAATCAGTGGTCGTAGGCGATGAGGCTGCGGTCCCAGCTGCCGGCGAGTTGGTTGTGGCGGATGGCGGCGGCCAGAGCGAGGATGCGGGCGGCGATGCGGGCCATGAGGCCGGGCATGGTGCGTGCGCCGTGGCGCTCGAGGGAGAGTTGGCCTTTGAGGGTGTCGATGATCGATTCGATCCACTGGCGGGCCGCGCCCAGCTGGCCGTGGCGTCGTGGTTCGTCCTTGCGGTCGGGCCGGATGAGTCGTGCGCCCATCTGCTCGACCATGGCTTCGAAGTCGCGGCCCGCGAAGCCCTTGTCGGCCAGGATGGTGCGTGCGGCCACGGGCAGGCGTTCGAGGATCTCCGCGGCGACCTTGCGCTCGCTGACGTTGGCTGGGGCCAGTTCGAAGCCCACAGGCATCCCGTCGGGCGCGCAGACCAGCACGAGGCGAAATCCCCAGAAATGACGGGAGTGCGAGCGGCTCCATCCGTAGGCGGCATAGCCGGCCAGCTCCGAGCGCCGGGCGGTCTCGCGCGACTGCCCGCAGGGGACCGGGGTGCCGTCCACCAGCCACAACTCGTCGCAAAACGAGGGCGACTCGAACACGATGAGGTTGAGCAGGCGCACGATCTGGGGGGCCAGGGCGCGGACGCGCTTGTTGTAGGCGGGCTGCTTGGGAAGGTAGGGAAACAGGTGCCCGAGGCGGTAGCGCGCGATGGCCAAAAACCGCCGGTCGCCGGGGCAGTCCAACAGCATCTGCGCGACAGCCAGACAGAGCAGTTCAGCGTCGGTGATCTGGGGCGGGCGACCAGGCCCACGGCGGGGTGCGAAGAAGTCATCAGCCAGGACATAGAGTCCGATGAGGAGCGTGTCGAGGCAGGCGGGCACTGGGCCTCCAAGGTCGACGGTGTGAGAACACCGTCTGTCTTCGACACCTCCAGCCGCCCACCCCGCTGGCCCTCACGCAATTCGGAATCGATCATCTAGGCCGGACCGCTCAGCGTCTACCCATCTGCGCCGGCCAGCGCCCACGACGCTCGGCCACTCCTGTGCGGCTCCGTCCTTGAGCCCAACGCAAGCCCGCACGAGAAAAGGTTCGCCCTCGTCGAGAGGATTGATGGCGAACGCTTGGCCCCGGCCGGTCGCCGCGTTCGAGCGCGCCCGTGAGGTCATCTGGCCGGTCGAGCAGGGTGTGCGCGGCAGATGGTGACCGGGAGGGCGAAGGCGGGTGCGGTGGCTGAGCACGGCCCGGTCTGCTCAAGGCCAACGTGGCGGTCGTACGATCTGCGCCATCGGCCGAGAAAGGTCGAAAAAGCGTGCTCTTCAGGCGCTGGTCCCGTTCGCCGCGGTATGCGCGGACAAGACGACCCGACTCCCGGGCGGAAGACGAGCGGAGGCGCCGACCCTCCCCAGGGACCTCCCCCCACGGCGCTGCCCACCACCTCCCTCTCCCGCGCTGCCCTGCGGTGGCGTCACCTCCCGCCATGGACAAGGTCACACACCGCACGGAGGACATCTCGAGGCCCCGCTAGCGGTTCAGGTCCTCCTGCACCGCGGCCATCACGCCGCTGGGCCCCTCGAACTCCTCCTGGTCGGCGTTCTCCAGGGCGCTGATCACCTCGTCGGGCGCGTGGTTGCCGCGGGCGTGCTCCACCAGGTCTTCGCGGCTGGCGGGGTAGTCGACGCCCTTCAGGGCCTTCTGCACCTCCGTGACGTCCAGGGCCATGGCCTGCGCTCCTCTCGTTCGCTGACCGGCACGTGGCTACCCTGATCGGGTGGTGGCCCACCGCGACCTTGCCCTCCAGGCCAAGCTGTGGGCGCAGAAGTGGCGCTGGTATGAGCGCAACGCGCTGCCCTGGAACCGGGCGCGCATCCACTGGCACTTCCTGCGCCGGGAGGCGTTCGCGCGCTGGCCGGTGCACGGCAACCTGCTCGAGGCCTTCGACGAGGGGCGCCTGCACGTGGGCGCCCACACGCTGTTGGAGCCCGGGGTGTGGATCACGGCGCCCGCACCCGCGCGCGTGCGCATCGGCGAGGGTTGCTTTCTCAACCTCGGTGTGATGATCGCCGCGACGGGGCTGGTGGAGATCGGCGACCACTGCATGTTCGCCAACGGCTGCTTCGTGACCGACGGAAACCACCGCTTCGACGACCCGTCCCGACCGGTCAGCTGGCAGGGCTTCACCACCAAGGGCCCCACCCGCATCGGGGACAACGTCTGGTGCGGAGCCAACGTGGTCATCACCAGCGGCGTGACCGTCGGGGAGCGCTGCGTGATCGGGGCCAACAGCGTGGTGACCACCAACCTCCCGCCCCGGTCGATCGCGGCGGGCTCTCCGGCGCGGGTGCTCAGGACGATCGACTACACGGCGGATCTCAGCGCCCGGTCGTCTAGCGGCGCTTGATCACGATCCCCTCGAGGACGTTGGCCACGCTCTCTGTGGCGTCGATGGCCTCCTCGAGGCGCTCGAAGATGTCCTTCCAGCGGATGATCACCATGGGGTCGATGCCTCCCTCGAACAGCGAGGCGATGGCCTCGCGTACCTCGCGGTCGCCCTCGTTCTCCAGGCGGTGCATCTCCATGATCAGCGCCGACAGGTCGTGGCCGTGGCGAAGCGCGGCCAGCGCCTGAGCCACCGCGTCGCAGGAGCGCACCAGGATCATCGCCTGGCGCTGGGCCTGCGCCATCGGCGCCTCGATCCTGTAGAGCACGAGGTAGTCGGCGGTCTCCTCGGTCAGGTCGACCACGTCGTCCAGCGTGGAGGCCAGCTCGAGGACGTCGTCGCGCTCCAGTGGGGTGGCGGCACCCTGGTTGAGCCGCTGGAGGATGGCGTGGGTGATGCGGTCGCCCTCGTGCTCGCAGTCGAGCACGTCGCGGGCCAGCTCGGCGTGCTCGGGCACCTCGTCGAGCACCCGCGCGAGGAGGCGGGCGGCCCGAGCGTTGTTGGCGGCGGCCTCGTCCAAGAGATCGAAGAACTCGCGCTCCTTCGACGTGAAGACCTGAGACAGGCGCGCCATCCGCCCCGACTCTAGTGGTCCCTCCCGGACGTACGCTCGTTCTCCAGGGTTGCGTGGAAGGCGGCCAGCTCCCCGGGCGCGATGGAGTAGCCGTGCTCGGGCGCCGGGTAGCGGCGCGCGCGCACGTCGGCGGCGTACTCGGCCACGCCGCCGGCCATCTCGTCCAGCAGGGAGGCGTAGCGGCGCACGAACTTCGCGCCCATCCCCTCGCGGATGCCCAGCAGGTCGTGGAAGACCAGCACCTGCCCGTCGGTGGCCGGGCCGGCGCCGATGCCGATCACCGGGATGACCATGTGGGGCATGACCTCGGCGGCCACCGCGCTGGGGATCGCCTCGAAGACGACGCTGAAGCAGCCGGCCTCCTGGAGGGCCAGCGCCTCGCGGGCCACGCGCGCGGCCTGCTGCGCGCTGCGCCCTTGCGCGCGGTAGCCGCCCAGCGCTGTCGCCGTCTGCGGGGTGAGGCCGACGTGGCCCATCACCGGGATGCCCGCCGCCACGATCGCCGCGGCTCGCCACACGCTGGAGCCGCCGCCCTCGAGCTTGACCGCGTCGCAGCCCGCCTCCTTGACGAAGCGCTGCGCGGTGGCCACGGCCTGCTCGTCGGAGGCCTCGTAGGAGCCGAAGGGCAGGTCGCCGATCAGGAAGGGCGTGCGCAGCCCGCGACGCACCGCGGCGCTGAGCATGAGCATCTCGTCGACGGTGACCGGCACCGTGGAGGGGTGACCCAGCACGGTCATCGCCGCGCTGTCGCCGACCAGGACGAGGTCGACCCCCGCGCGCTCGACGGCCAGCGCACCCGGATAGTCGTAGGCGGTGACCATCACGATCGGCTCGCCGAGGCGCTTCTTCTCGGCCAGCCGCGGGAGGGTCATGGGCAGGCGCGACGCGTCGTCGGGGACGCGCAGGCGGATCGGGGCGGTGGACATGGCGTCAGGCCTCCAGCAGCGTCGCCACGGCGCTGTCGACCTCGAGGATCCGGTTCGTGGCGGCCTCGACGTGGACCACGCGGGGCTCGTAGTGCTCCATGTCGGCCTTGTCGTACTGACCGTAGGAGATGACGATGATGGTGTCGCCGCGGTGGACGAGGCGCGCGGCGGCGCCATTGACCTTCATGTCGCCCGAGCCGGGCCGGCCGGGGATCGTGTAGGTCTCGAAGCGCGCGCCGTTGTCGATGTCGACCACGGCCACCTGCTCGTGAGGCAGGATGTCCGCCGCCTCCAGCAGCTGGGGGTCGATGGTGATCGACCCGACGTAGTGCAGGTCGCAGTCGGTCACCGTCGCGCGGTGGATCTTGCTCTTGAGCATCGTTCGCTGCATCAGGAAGGCCTCCCGTCGGACGTGAGGATCTGGTTGTCGATCAGGCGGACCCCGCCGACCCGGGCCGCCACCGCGACGAGGGCCTGGCCCTCGATCGCCGCCAGCGGGGCGAAGGTCTCAGGGTCCACGAGCTCGAGGTACTCGGGCTCGACCTGTACGGCCGCCATCGCCTGGCGGCCGGCGGCGGCGACCGCGCCGGGGTCACGCTCGCCCGTCGCCACGGCGGCCTGCGCGGCCTCCAGCGCGCGGGCCAGGGCCAGCGCGCGGGGGCGGTCGTCGGGCCTCAGGCGCACGTTGCGGCTGGAGAGGGCGAGGCCGTCGGGCTCGCGCACGGTGGGCACTGCCTCGATGCGCACGGGCAGCGCGAGGTCCTCGACCAGGCGGCGGACCACCGCGAGCTGCTGGGCGTCCTTCTGGCCGAAGTAGGCCGCGTCCGGGCCCACGATGGTGAGCAGCTTGAGCACCACGGTGGCCACGCCGTCGAAGTGGGCGGCGCCGCGGTGGGCGCCCTCCAGACCCTCGGCCGGGCCGCGGACGCAGACCGTGGTGGCGAATCCCGGCGGATACAGCTCCTGCGCGGCGGGGGCGAAGAGGAGGTCGGCGCCCGCCTCGACGGCCAGGGCGGCGTCGCGCGCCTCGTCGCGCGGGTAGGCGGCCAGATCGCCGGCGTCGTCGAACTGGCGCGGGTTGACGAACAGGGAGACCACGACATGGTCGCACTCGGCGCGGGCGCGCCCGACGAGGGCGCGGTGGCCCTGGTGCAGGGCACCCATGGTGGGCACCAGGCCGACGGTCTGGCGCTGGTCGCGCGGACCCGTGAGGGCGGCGCGGACATCGGCGATGGTGCGCAGGATGGTCACGCGGCCACCCGGGCCGGCGTGGCGGCCAGGTCGCGGGTGCGGGCGACGACCGCGCAGGGAAGAGATCCATAAGCCCGCCGACGGTCCTCGCCTGACCACGGTCGGCACCCTCCAGGGGGATGGGCGGGAATGCTCACTGTCTCTCTCGGTCCAGCTCCCTCTCGGGGGATGCCGGTCGCGACTCGATGGCTTGCTCCGGTCCTTCAGGGTCCGTCCCAATGAGGTGACGGCCTCGTCCCGGACAGGATACCCCACCGCATCGGCGTCTACCATCCGGCGGCGTGCCGACCCCGCAGGAGCGCCGCGAGGAGCTGAAGGCCGTCTGGGAGCAGGCCCGCGGATGCGTCAAGTGCCCCCAGCTCGCCGAGGCACGCACCACCGTGGTCTTCGGCTCGGGCAACGCCGATGCCGACCTCATGTTCGTCGGCGAGGCCCCCGGCAAGAACGAGGACCTCAAGGGCCATCCCTTCGTCGGACAGGCCGGCAAGCTGCTCGACCAGCTCCTCGAGGAGGTGGGCCTCGAGCGCGCTGACGTGTTCGTCAACAACACGCTGAATTGCCGCCCTCCCGGCAACCGCGACCCGCACCCGGTGGAGATCGAGAACTGCCAGGACTACCTCATGCGCAAGATCGAGCTTGTGGAGCCCAAGGTGATCTGCACGCTGGGCAACTTCGCCACGAAGCTCCTGCGCGGCGACAACACCGGCATCACCAAGGTCCACGGCCAGGCCGAGGTGCGGGTGATCGGCCGCCGCGCGGTGCGCCTGCTGCCGATCTTCCACCCGGCCGCCGCGCTCTACACGCGCTCCATGCTCGACACCCTGCGCGCCGACATGGCCAAGGTGCCCGAGCTCCTGGCGCTGCCGGTGCCCGAGCAGCCAGAGCCCGACGATCCGCCCCGGCCGCCGATATCCGAGGAGCCCGAAACATCGCGGGCGGTGCCCTCGGGCGGCGAGGAAGGTGAGGGGGCGCGACAGGCTCCCGGCGCGTCCCCGGACGAGCAGCTGGGCCTGTTCTGATCTGAGTGCGGCGGGGCCCCGCGCGGGTTCGACGGCTGAGTTCCTGGAGCCACCGCTGGTTCGTCCTGGAGGCTGGTCGGCGGGGTCGCGGCCGGCTGAGGCGGTGCGGAGGGGAGGTCACTCTTGCGTGCTCATGCCGGTGTTCCTTCGCCGACGGTGATGGGTCCGGCCGCGACGGCGGCCTCGAGCTCTGCGTAGCCGGCGCGATCGAACGGCACCCAGCGATTGACGTACTCGAGTTCCATGGGCTCGCAGAGGCGGGGATCGCTGGCGTCCATGCCGAAGAGCAAGCGGCGGAACTCCTGGTGGGCTTCGCCGCTGTCGTCGAGCACACTGAAGCAGCAGTGATGGAAGGGCGGTGACGTCCAGACCGTCGTCAGCCCGGCCGCGTCGCCGAGTCGACCCACGGCGTCGAGGGTCACGCTGGAGACGACGCACGCGTCGAGCTCGCCGGCGCGGACGCGCGCAAGCTGGGCGAGCTCCGCGCCGCCGGTGTCGCCATGCTTGCCCAGATCGCGGTCCAGGCGGTGGGCACGGAAGTCGCGGTCGGGATCGACCCCCTCGGCGCGCAGCGCGTGCACCGGCATGATGTGCGCCTGGGGCGAGTCGGCGTCGCCGAAGCCCACCGGCCGGCCGAGCAGGTCACGCAGCTCACGAACGTCGCTGTCAGAGCGCGCCACCAGATGTGAGCGCCACCCGCGGTCGGTGTCGCGCATGGCCAGCGCCTTCGCCTCTCCGTCGGTGCGCTGAAGCACCCGGACGTGCGCGAGGTTGGTGTTCCACGCAGTGTCGAGGGCACCGTCGAGGAGATCTTCGATCTGGTCCTCGTAGCGGTCGTAGTAGCGCGCGTGGAGGTCGAGGCCCTGCTCGGCGAACCAGCCGGAGAACTCGTGCCAGATCTGCTCGACCTTCGGGTGGTAGACCACGGCGCCCAGCTGGTAGCCCGCCATCAGAACAGCTCCTGGCCGGTGATGGCCTTGCCCAGGAAGTCGTGCAGCAGCTCGGTCGTCGGCGCCATGACCGCGGCGGCGCGGGCGTCGCGAAGGTGGCGCTCCAGCGGACCGTGCTTCGAGTAGGCCGCTCCGCCGCCGACGCGCATCGCCAGGTCGGTGACCTCGATGGCCATCTCGGCGGCGGATGCCTTGACGGCGAGCACGCCCTCCTGCGCGGACGGGTCGTCGCTGGCCACCGCGGCGGCCACCTCACGCAGCAGCGCTCGTGACTCGCGCAGACGGACCCGCGCGTACGCCAGTCGCGCGCGCACACCGGGGACCTGCGCCAGGGAGGCCTCCTCGTGATCGAGGCGGGCCCGGGTCGCGTGGGCGATGGCGGCATCCAGCGCGGCGGCGGCGATCCCGACGCTGCACGCGGCCGACCCGAGCGTGAACCAGGGCAGGGTGGCGGTCATCATCAGCGCAAAGCCGGAGCGCTCGTCTCCCAGCCGCTGCTGTGCGCTGAGGCGCAACCCGCGCACGCGCAGCGGCGCCGACGCGTTGCCGCGCATGCCCAGGCCGTCGAAGTGAGCGGGGATCGCCACGCCCTCCTGGTCCGACGGCACGAGGTACAGCTCCGTGGAGAGCGGGTCGTCGGTGTTCGGGGCGCCGACGGCGAGCACGTAGGAGTTCGCGTGGCCGGCCGACGTCGCCCACGTCTTGTCGGCATCCACGACGAGGCCCTCGCCATCCTCGACGGCATGGCTGACCTGCGCCCAGAAATGGCCGCGTGAACCGCGATCGGAGTAGGCCAGCGTCGTGAGGTGGCGACCTGCGGCCATCGCCTCGAGCGCCTCTTGCTTGGGGCCCGCCGCACCCTGGTTCCCGACCCCGGCCAGCACCGTCTGAGCGCCGACGACGTGCATGACGTAGACCATGCCCGTCGAGGCGCACGCCCCGGCCACCTGCTCGACGACCCCGACGAACTCCACCGGGCCGCCACCCGCGCCGCCGAGCGACTCCGGCAGGCCGAGACCCAGCAGTCCCGCGCGGGTCAGCTGGTCGATCGCCTCGCGTGGAAATCGGCCCTCGGCGTCCACGGCCCCGGCGTCGGCCGCAATCGCCTCGAGCGGTAAGGTCGCACCCACGTCGATCTGCATATGGTGCTGTTCTCCTCGGGGGTGGTCGGCGGTGAACCGGTACGGTCACCTCTCTCCCGAGGAGCCTACGCGTACCATGAACGATTCACGAGGACGAAGTGAGCGCTGACACGCCATCACGAGGATCGGTAAGCGCGGACACGCCCTCACGAACGAACCACGAGGACCGAGTGAGCGCTGACGCGCCCTCGACGACCGGCGCTGGGGCGCCGCTCGGGGCGTCCCCCCTGGGCAGCCGGCTGTGGCTCTACACCAACTTCGACTGCAACCTGGCCTGCGACTACTGCTGCTCGCAGTCCTCGCCTCGCGCGCCGGCGCGGCGGCTGCCCGCCGAGGTGGCCCGCCGCGCGTGCGAGGAGTTCGCGGGCCTCGGCGGGCGGGAGATCCTGCTGACGGGCGGCGAGCCGTTCCTCGCGCCCGACCTCGGCGAGGTCGTCGACGCCGCCGCCCGCTGGGTCCCAGTGACCATCCTCACGAACGCGATGCTCTTGGCGCGTGGCTCACGCCGGCGAACGCTCGACAGTCTCGATCCGGGGCGCGTGACGATGCAGGTCTCGCTCGACTCGGGGAGTTCTGCCCTGCACGACCGCCACCGTGGCGAGGGATCGTTCGACCGAGCTCGAGCCGGGATCGAGCTCCTGCGCTCGCTCGGCTTCCGCGTCCGCGTCGCGGCAACGGTGGACGAGGCCGATGCCTCGGAGGAGCGCAGCCTCCACGCGCTGCTCGACGGCGACGGCATTCCGGCCGAGGACCGCCTCATCCGGCGTGTCGCACGGACAGGCTTCGCCGACTGGGGCGTGCAGCTCACGCTCGACACGCTGTGGCCCGAGCCGACGCTCACGGCCGACGGCGCCTGGTGGCATCCCGTCGGCATCGCCGACCCGGGCATGCAGGTCGCTTCGACCCCGCTGCCGCTCGTCACGGTCGTCGCGGTGATGCGCGCGACGCTCAACGACCCCGGACGCGACCGGGCCGCGGCCCTGGAGGCCTTCCGCTGCACCTGACGCACGCCGGGGCACACCGCGCTGCGCCTCGAGCGGGTCTCGTCGGCACTGGTGCCCACGGATCTGAGTTCCTGCTCTACACCCGCGCGCCGCGCAGCGCGGGCAGCACGCTCTCGCCGTAGGTGCGTATGGAGCCGAGGGGGTCGGCGCCCCCGATGAGCTGCAGCGAGACGACATCGGCGCCGATGGCCTCGATCTCGCGGATGCGCTCCACGTGCTCGTCGGTGTCGGCCGAGACGATGAAGCCCTCCTTGGCGAACTGCTCGTCGGTCATGCGCTCGTCGGCCAGGCGCACCATCTCGGCCGGGTCGGAGAGGTCCTCGCGGTAGGCCTCGGGCAGCTGGGTGGGCTTCCACTTGCGCGCGCCGTCGATGACCTCCGAGTCGGCCGCCGCCCACGCGAAGCCGCTGTGCAGGATCACGGGCCCGGCCTCGCGGCCGTGCTTCGAGCACCCGGAGCGATAGGCGTCGATGATCTCGGGCGCCTGGTCGGGATCGGCGAGCGTCCACAGCCCATCGCCGAAGCGTCCGGCGATCTGCGCCGCCTGGGGCCCGAAGGCGGATACGTAGAGCTTGGGCCGCGTGCGCGCCCGCGTGTAGAGCTTGGCCTCCTTGAGGCGAAACCAGCCCGCGTCCATGCTCACGGTGTCGCCGTCCCACAGGCGCGTGATGGCCTCCAGGCCCGCGGAGAAGCGCTCGAGCTTCTCGCCCGGCTCGGGCCAGTCGATGCCCAACGGCTTTTCGTTGAGCGCCTCGCCCGAGCCCACGCCCAGGAACACCCGCCCGGGGAACATGTCCTCCAGGGACATGAAGGCCTGGGCGATCACGCCCGGGTGGTAATGGTGGATCACCGGTGTGACCCCGGTGCCGATCGGCTTGGTCGTCACCTGGCCCAGCGCGCCCAGCACCACCCACGCGTTGGCGGCCTCTCCCTCCGGCCACCACGGCGCGAAGTGGTCCGAGGTGCCCAGTCCGTCGAAGCCGGCACGCTCGGCGGCCTTGCCCTGCTCGAGTATGTCGGAGGGTGGGAACTCCTCGGTGGATGCGGCAAACCAGTAGTCGGGCATGTGGCAACTCCTTGCGGGCTTTCACGCGGGCTACCCGGGTAGCCGCCCGAGACCACCACCGAAGGAGGTCATCCACAGCACGACGGCCGGTGTGCGTGAGAAACTGTGCGCATCCGCCGCCGCCGAGCACGCCGCCGCCCCCAGGGCCGTCGGGAGGTCTCCGGCCTCGTTCCCGTCTTCGGCGCCGCGCTGGCGGCCGCCGCCGCGGTGATGGCTTTGGTGGCGCTCACCAGCCGCGGCGGGCCGGCCGACGCGCCGCCGGGCGCGACCAAGCTCGCCGCCTACGGCGACGCGGTCGTGTGGAGCGAGCGCACCTCGGACGGCGGCGCCTTCCGCCTGATGGCCCAGCGAGGACGGGACGGCGAGCCCGCTGCGCTGCCGGTCGGCGAGCGCGCGGTGCCCTTCGACGTCGACGTGGGGCCCGGCCCCGACGGGCGCCCGGTGGCGGTGTACTCGCGCTGCGCGCGGCGAGCCGCGGACGCTGCCCGCCACGTGGCCGGCGGTCGCCCCCGCGACCGGGCGCGGCTGCGACCTGTTCGCCTATAGCTTCGCCACGCGGACCGAGCGCCCGGTGGAGGGTGCCAGCACCTCCGGCACGTCGGAGTTCCTGCCCTCCATCTGGCGGGGGCGCATCGCCTTCGCGCGGGTCTTCGAGCGGCGCCCGGGCCTGGCCGGGACCGCGCCCCACCTCTACGTGCGCGAGCTGGGCGCCGGGGGGCCCTCGCTGCGCCAGGCGGGCGGGCCGCGCGGGCGCAGCGGGTTGCCCGGCCCGACGTCGCTGGACCTCTACGGGGACCGCCTCGTCTTCGCCTGGGTGTGGGGGGAGGGTGCCCAGGGCCGCTCGGAGGTGCGCCTGTCCACCGTCGGCTCCGGGGACGCCGCGCTGATCGCCGAGGCGAGCTGGTCGAGCAGCATCGCCCGCCTGCTCAGCCCGCACGGTGCCGAGGGCAGCATCTGGTTCGCCTCCGAGCGCACGGAGCCCCGCGACGGCGAGACGGTCTCGCTGGGCGGGCACATGCACCGCTTCCGCCTCGCGGACCGCCAGCTCTCGGTCGCCCCCGCGCCGGACTGGCTCGTCTCGGCGGCGCGCACGGACGGGCAGACGGTCTTCGCCCGCGCCCCGGAGCGCGACGCCATCGCCTGCGACCCGCGCTGCGACATGGTCCGCGCCGACGACCTGGCCTTCGAGCCGGTCGGCGCCCAGCTGCCCGGCGGCGGGCGCACGATCCTGCCCGGCCGGCGCGTGGTCGCCTTCTTCGGCGCACCCGGCGCCGAGGCACTGGGCGCGCTGGGCATCGGCTCGCCCGCCCAGGCCGGGCGGCGGCTGCTCGAGCAGGCCCGCGCCTACGAGGGAGAGGGGCGCGCGGAGGTCCTGCCGGCCATGGAGCTGATCGCCACGCTCGTGCTCGGGGGCCCCGGCGAGGACGGCCTGTATCGCAAGCGCCTGGCCGATCGGGACATCGCGCGCTACCTCGAGGCCACCCGCGAGATCGGGGGGATCCTGATGCTCGACATCCAGCCGGGCCGCGCCGACGTCCTCGACGAGGTGCGCCATTACGAGCGCTGGCTGCGCGAGCCCGACGTGAGCCTCGCGCTCGATCCGGAGTGGAGGATGGGTCCGGGGGAGGTGCCGGGGCAGACGATCGGCTCGATGACCGCCCGTGAGATCAACGAGGTGTCGGCCTACCTGTCCGACGTGGTGCGCCGGGGCAACCTGCCCCAGAAGCTGCTGCTGGTGCACCGCTTCACCGAGGACATGATCGTCGGCGAGGAGGATCTGCGCCCCCGCGAGGGCCTCGCGATGGTGGAGAGCGTCGACGGCTTCGGGCTCCCCGCCGCGAAGATCGAGAAGTTCAACGCCTTCACCGAGCGGGACGAGGGCCTCGAGGAGGGCTTCAAGCTCTTCTACGAGGAGGACACCGACCTCATGTCGCCCGAGGACGTGCTCGCGCTGCGCCCCCGGGTCGACGTGGTGATGTACGAGTGAAGAGGGAGGCGGGCCCCCAGACGCCCTGCGATCAGCGCGTCTCGAGGTCCAGCGCGCAGCTGTTGATGCAGTAGCGCTCGCCGGTGGGCCGCGGGCCGTCCTCGAACACGTGGCCCAGGTGGCCCTTGCAACGCCGGCAGACGACCTCGGTGCGCACCATGGCCAGGCTGCGGTCGCGGCGCAGCTCGACGGCCTCGGCCACCTTGGGCTCGTAGAAGCTGGGCCAGCCGGTGCCCGACTCGAACTTGGTGTCGGAGTCGAACAGCTCCGCGCCACAGCCCGCGCAGCGGTAGACCCCGGCGTCCTTGGTGAAGGCGTACTCGCCCGTGAAGGGAGCCTCGGTCGCGCCCTTGCGCAGCACGGCGTACTGGTCGGGTGACAGCTCCTCGCGCCACTGCGCGTCCGTCTTGCTCACCTCGTCTTTGGTGTCCATACCCTCAGGGTAGAACGCCTGCTCGTACCGGCCGACGGCTGCACTATGGTCCCGGCCCCGTGTCGTGTCCCCGCCTCGTCCCGCCCGTGCTGATCGCCCTCGCCCTGACCGTCACGGCGCCGGCGTGCGTGTGGGCGCAGATGCCCGAAGGCAGCCTGCCCGGCCTGGACGGTGAGCCGCCGCAGGTCCAGCCCGCCGAGCCGACGGACGGGGAAGATGGCTCGCGACCCTCAGGGGACGGTGGCTCCTCCGGGGACCAGCCGGGCTCCTCGGCGCCCACCGAGCCCCCCGAGGAGGGCGCCCCCACGCAGGATGGCCAGCTGCCCAACACCGGATCCGAGCCGGCGCTGGTGGCCCTGTCCGGCGCGGCGCTGCTGCTGGCCGGCACCGGGCTGCGCCTGCGCACGTCCGATGTGTCCGTCTGCTGAGGGCACCCACCGCACCATCTCCGCGGCGCAGACCGAGGCCCTGGCCGCACGCCTGGCCGCCGGCCTGCGCGCGGGCGACGTGGTGCTGGTGGGCGGCGATCTGGGCGCGGGCAAGACGACCTTCGTACGCGGCGCGGCCCGCGCGCTGGGCGTGACCGACCCCGTCACGAGCCCGACCTTCACGCTGGCTCAGCGCTACGCGGGGCGGGTAGCGGTGGCCCACCTCGACCTCTTCCGCCTCGACGGCCTGGACGAGGAGGACCTGGGCAGCGTCGAGGAGGAGCTCGGCCCCCACGCGGTCGCCTTCGTCGAGTGGCCCGCGGTCGGGCGTCCCGCGTTCGCGGGCCGCGTGCGTGCCCGGGTGCACCTGCGCCATGCGGGGGGCGACGCGCGTGAGGTGACGATCGCGGGCGGGGAGGACCGATGAGCGGCGCGATCCTCGGCTTCGACTGTGCGACCCCGGCCACCGCGGTCGCGCTCCTGCCGGGCGGAGAGGACGAGCCGCTGCGCGCCCGCCACGAGCCGGCGCCCGGGGAGCGGCCGGGACATGCGAGCCGGCTGCTCACCTTCTGCGCGGAGCTGCTCGGACGCGCCGGGTTGGGCTTCTCCGACCTCGAGCGCATCGCCGTGGGCACCGGGCCGGGGACGTTCACCGGCCTGCGCATCGCCGTGGCCACCGCCCGCGCGCTGGCCCACGCCTCGCGTACGCCGCTGGCCGGCGTGCCCACGCTCGACGCTCTGGCTGAGCCCGTACCGGGGCCCGCGGTGCTCGCCATCCTGGACGCACGGCGTGGAGAGGCCTTCGCCGCGGGGTATCTCGAAGGCGTGCGGACGCTGCCCGCCACCGCCCTCGACCCCGACGCGCTCGCCCGGCTCGCCGCCCGCGAGCCGTGGCTGGCGGTGGGCGACGGCGCTCTGCGCTTCCGCGCGCGGCTGGAGGAGGCCGGGGCCACGGTGCCCCCTGACGACGCCACCCACCACCACCTCGACGCCGCGGCGGTCTGCCGCCTGGGGCGCACCATCCCGGCGGGCCCACCGGAGGCGGTCCTGCCCGATTACCTGCGCCTGCCCGATGCCGAGCTGACCCGGCGGGTCCGCGCATGACCCCGCCGCTGCAGCTGCGCCGCCTGACCTACGGCGACCTGCCCCAGGTCATCGCGATCGAGCGCCGCGCCTTCCCCACGCCGTGGTCGCTGGCCATGTTCGTTCTCGAGCTGTCCAAGCCCGGTGGCATCTGCCTGGCCGCCCTGCGCGAGGAGCAACTGGTGGGCTACCTCGTGTGCTCTCGCTACGACACCGTGTGGCACCTCATGAACGTCTCCGTGGACCCCGACCAACGGCGCATGGGCATCGCGACCACGCTGCTGCGCGAGCTGCTGGAGCGCATCGACGACCCGCGCGCCCGCGTGACGCTGGAGGTGCGCCGCTCCAACCAGGCCGCGATCGCCCTCTATGAGCGCTTCGGCTTTCGCCACGTCGGGGTGCGTCGACGCTACTACCACGACAACGGGGAGGACGCCGACATCATGTGGCGCACCCCGGCCACCCTGGCCGGGCGCATGGATGACGTGCCCAACGCCTCGCCCGCGTGATCCTCGCCCTGGAGACCAGCTGCGACGACACCTGCGCCGCCGTCGTCACCCCCGCCGGCGAGCTGCGCGCCAACGTCATCTCCTCGCAGGGCATCCATGACCGTTACGGCGGCGTGGTCCCCGAGGTGGCCTCCCGCCATCACCTCGAGCTGCTCGACGCCGCGGTGGACGACGCGCTCGCGCGCGCGGGAATCGGGCTCGGCGACGTCACGCTCGTGGCCGCCACCCGCGGTCCGGGGCTGGTGGGGGCGCTGCTGGTGGGCCTCAGCCACGCCAAGGCGCTGGCGGCCGCCCGCGGGCTGCCCTTCGCCGCGGTCGACCACCTGCAAGGCCACGTCGCCGCCAACTTCCTGGAGCCCGGCGCACTCCAGCCGCCCTTCCTGTGTCTGCTCGCCAGCGGCGGGCACACCCTGCTCGTGCGCGTGGACGACCAGCGCTCCCACACCGTGCTGGGGGCCACGCGCGACGACGCAGCGGGCGAGGCCTTCGACAAGGGCGCGCGCCTGCTCGGTCTGCCCTACCCGGGCGGCCCGGCGCGCGAGCGCCTGGCCAGGGAGGGCGATCCTGGCGCCTTTGCCTTCCCCACCGCCCGCGGTGTGGAGGGCCTGGATTTCTCCTTCGCGGGGCTGAAGACCTCGTTGCTGTACCGGGTGCGCGACCTCACGGGCCAAGGAACCCCCTCCGCGGTGACCCACGGGGCGACAGCGCCCCCCCTGGCGCGTGACGTCGCCGCCGACCTGGCCGCCTCCTACCAGCACGCGATCGTGGAGTCGCTGGCCCACCGCTGCGAGCGCGCGCTGGAGCAGACCGGGCTGCGCCGGCTGGCGATGGGCGGGGGCGTGGCCGCCAACGGGCCGCTGCGAGAGCGCATCGGCGCGCTCGACGCCGAGGTCACGGTGCCCCCGCGCGAGCTGTGCACCGACAACGCGGCGATGATCGCCGCCGCCGCGCGCTTCACCGAGCCGCTGCCCTTCCCGGCTTACCTGGGCCTCGACGCCTACGCCAGCGGACAGAGAACCCCGAGGGGTCCGGTCTGAGCCGCCTCGTCCTCTACGGCCGCCCGGGCTGCCACCTGTGCGACGACGCCCGGGCCGTCCTGGAGCGCGTCGGAGCCCCCTTCGAGGAGGTCGACATCACCGTCGACGATGCCCTGCACCGTCGCTACCTGGAGCGCATCCCGGTGGTCGCGCTGGACGGCGAGGAGCTCTACGACTTCTTCGTCGACGAGCCCGACCTGCGCCGACGCCTCGACCAGGGGTGCCGGAGGCGGCCAGATGGCCGCCGGAGGCGGGCCCCCAGGTCGCGATAGCGACACAAGCTCGGACCACTAGCATCGCCCGACGCCGCCATGGCCTTCCCCGAGGACGTCACCGAAGCCCCCGACGGAGCCGAACGCCTGTCGCTCGGCGTGGCCGCCCGGCTGTCGCGCTACCTGCAGGTGCTGCGCCAGGCCCAGAAGGAGGGCAGGGTCACGATCTCCTCCCAGGAGCTGTCCACCTGGACGCACGTGAACTCCACCCAGATCCGCCGCGACCTGTCGGGCTTCGGCAAGTTCGGCAAGCGCGGCGTGGGCTACCAGGTCGACTCGCTGGTCTCCCAGATCCGCAGGATCCTGGGCACCACCGAGCAGCACAACATCGCGCTGTTCGGGGCCGGACACCTGGGGAAGGCCATCGCCTCCAGTGACATCTTCGCCGACCACGGCTTTCGCGTGGTGGCCGTCTTCGACAACGACCTGGGCAAGGTGGGCTCGCGGGTCGGGGACCACATCGTGCGCCACATGGACGAGCTGCGCGAGATCGTCGAGCAGGAGGACATCGTGGTCGGCGTGCTCGCCGTGCCCAGCGCTGCCGCCCAGTCCCTGGCCGAGGTTCTCGTGGAGGCGGGCGTGCGCATCATCTTCAACTACTCCGACGCGCTGCTCGCGGTGCCCGCTGAGGTCACGGTGCACACCTCGAGCCCCGCCGTCGACCTCCTGTACGCGCTGTACTTCTATCTGACATGACCCTGGACCTCGCCGCTGTCGAGGCACGATTCGCCCAGGCGGCGGACCTCACCGTGGGCATCGAGGAGGAGCTGGCGATCCTCGACCCGGTCACGCTGGACCTCGTGCCGCGCTTCGACGAACTCACGGCGGCCGCGCGGCACGAGGATTCCGTCCTGCACGACTCGATCTCGGGCGAGCTGATCGCCTCGGAGATCGAGATTCGCTCGGGCCGGGCCGAGGACCTGCACGACGCCCTGGCCTGCCAGCGCGACGCGCGCCGGCGCCTGTTCGCGCTGGCCGAGGCCCACGGCGCAGCGCTGGGCGCGACCGGCACCCACCCCTTCGCCGACTACCGCCAGCAGCGCAACATCGACACCCACCACTACCGCCGGGTGGTCAGCGAGCTGCAGTACGTGGCACGGCGCAACAACACGTTCTCGCTGCACGTCCACGTCGGCGTGCGCGACATCGACCGCGCCGTGCGCGTCTCGGACCGCCTGCGCGCCGTGCTGCCGTTGCTGCTGGCCATCAGCGCCAGCTCGCCCTTCCTCGACGGGGTGGACGCGGGACTGCACTCCGCGCGCACCCAGTCGTTCACCAAGCAGTTCCCTCGCTGCGGTGTGCCCGACGCCTACGGCTCCTGGAAGACCTACCGGGCCTACCTCGAGCTGCTCGTCGGCGCGGGCTCGATCGTGGAGGGCACCCAGGTGTGGTGGTCGGTGCGCCCCCACCTCACCTTCGGCACCGTCGAGGTGCGCATCTGCGACGCCCAGCCCACCGCGCGCGAGTCGGACGGCCTCGCGGGGCTGATCGTGGCCTGCGTGGCCCAGGCCGCCCGCGACGTCGACGAGGGTGTGCCCTGGAGCGATCCTCCCGGACGGCTGGTGGAAGAGAACCTATGGCGCGCCATCCGTTATGGGCTGGACGGCCACATGCTCGAGATCGGCGCCCCGGGCGACGCGGGTGCGGACGGGCGCAGCTACCCCGCCGCGACCATCGTGGAGCGCCTGGCGACGTGGACGGCGCCCGCCCGCGCGGAACTGGGCTGGACCCCCGACCTGCCCGGGCGCAACTCCGCCCAGCGCCAGCGCGAGCTCATCGCCGCCGGCCTCGACGCGCGGGCGGTCTACGCTGCCACGGTGCGCGAGACCGCGCAGACCTATCCCCACCCCCAGGAGGTGAAGGCCGCGTGAACCCGCAGGCAGGCCAGCCCAGCGAGGAGGAGCTCCAGGCCGCCTACGAGGCGGAGATGAAGCGCATCCGGGTCGAGGACGTGCTCGTGCAGACCGTCGTCTCGCTGATCAACCTGGGTGGGCGCAAAGCCGGCCTGGTGCCCGACGCGGAATCCGAGCGCGATCCGCACCAGCTCGGCCAGGCCATCGAGGGAGTGCGCGCGCTGCTGCCGCTGGTCGAGGACGCCCTGGGCGAGAACGCCGGGCAGTTGCGCGAAGCGCTGTCCCAGCTGCAGCTCGCCTACGCGCGCCAGGGCGGGCCCGCGCCCGACCAGCCGGTCGAGCGTCCCCGGCGCGCGGAGCAGCCAGGTTCGCCACCCCAGGGCGGCCGGGGACAGTCCAGCGGACGCCTCTGGGTGCCCGGCCAGTAGGAGGCACGCCATCCGCGCCCGCTTGCACGGCCTCCCGCCCGGGCGGATACACTCGGCGTCCGCGCGCCTCGCAACAGCGGACAGCGGGGGCGACGTGCGCTGTCGCCTACGCGCGGCACCGTCCCCGCTCGACCCAGACTTCCCCGGAGGCTTCCCCCCTTGACTGAGTTCCTGACCGACAACGGAGCCTGGCTCGCGGGCGTGTGCGCTCTGCTCGCGGTGGCCTACGGCGTGTTGACCACGCGCTCGCTCCTCGCACTCTCGCCGGGCAACGCCGAGATGCAGCGCATCTCCGGGGCGGTGCAGGAGGGCGCCCGTGCCTACCTGAACCGCCAGTACCAGATCATCGCCCTGGTCGGCGTGGTCCTGGCCGTGGTCATCCTGTTCATCCAGAACGTCCAGGTGGCGGTCGGGTTCGTCATCGGCGGCGTCCTCTCGGGCGCGGCCGGCTTCATCGGCATGAACGTGTCGGTGCGCTCCAACGCCCGCGTGGCCGAGGCCGCACGCGGGGGCATCTCGCCCGCTCTGAACGTCGCCTTCCGCGGCGGGGCGATCACCGGCCTGCTCGTCGTGGGCCTCGCGCTGCTGGGCGTGGCCGGCTACTACTTCGTGCTGACCACGGTCGTGGGGGCCAGCGACGAGCAGGCGGTCGACGCCCTCATCGGCCTGGGCTTCGGGGGGTCGCTCATCTCGGTGTTCGCCCGTCTGGGCGGTGGCATCTTCACCAAGGCCGCCGACGTGGGCGCCGACCTGGTCGGCAAGGTGGAGGCCGGCATCCCGGAGGACGATCCGCGCAACCCGGCGGTCATCGCCGACAACGTGGGCGACAACGTCGGCGACTGCGCCGGCATGGCCGCCGATCTGTTCGAGACCTACGCGGTCACCGTGGTGGCCGTCATGTTCCTCGGCGTCCTGACCTTCTCGGAGTCCACCACGGTCGCGGTCTACCCGCTCGTGCTGGGCGGCGTGGCCATCATCGCCTCGATCATCGGCACCTTCGCGGTCCGCAGCCGCGCGGGCAACGTCGAGCGCGCGCTGTACCAGGGCCTGGCGGTCTCGGGCGCGCTGGCCATCGCCGGCTTCCTGCCCGTCACCCTCCTCATGGCCGACGGCTTCACGCTGGCCGTGGGCGCGGGCGGCGCGGGTCCGTCGGCCACCGAGCTGTTCTTCTGCGCGGTGGTCGGCGTGGTGGTCACGGCGCTGTTGTTCCTGATCACCGACTACTACACCTCCACGCGCTTCTCGCCCGTGAAGAGCACCGCCGCCGCGTCGCAGACGGGCCACGCGACCAACATCATCCAGGGCCTCGCGCAGGGTCTGCAGGCCACCGCGCTGCCCGCCCTGGTCCTGGTGTTGGGCATCCTCGTCGCCTGGCAGATCGCCGGCGGAGGCACGGTGGGCATCTACGGCATCGGCATCGCCGTCGTCGGCCAGCTCTCGCTCACGGGCCTGATCGTGGCGCTGGACGCCTTCGGGCCGATCACCGACAACGCCGGGGGCATCGCCGAGATGGCCGAACTGCCCGAGGACGTGCGCAACGTCACCGATCCGCTCGACGCGGTGGGCAACACCACCAAGGCGGTCACCAAGGGCTATGCGATCGGCTCCGCCGTGCTGGCCGCCGTGGTGCTGTTCGCCGCCTTCGCCGGCGAGCTGGCGCGCGACGGCGTCGCGGTGACCTTCGCCATCAACGACCCCGCGGTGCTCATGGGGCTCATCCTCGGTGGCCTCATGGTCTGCCTGTTCAGCGCGCTGTCCATGTCGGCCGTCGGCCGCGCCGCCGGCGGGGTGGTGGAGGAGGTCCGCCGCCAGTTCCGCGAGAAGCCGGGGATCATGGAGGGCACCGACACGCCCGACTACGCCACCACGGTGGACATCGTCACCAAGGCCGCGCAGCGCGAGATGATCCTCCCGTCGCTGATCCCGATCGTGATTCCCTTCATCGTCGGGCTCGTATCGATCGAGGCCCTGGGCGGCCTGCTCATCGGCGTGATCGTGGTCGGCTTCTTCTTCGCCGTGCTCATGACCGCCGGCGGCGGGGCCTGGGACAACGCCAAGAAGCTGATCGAGGACGGCGCCTACGGGGGCAAGGGCTCCGAGGCCCACGCCGCCTCGGTGACCGGGGACACCGTCGGCGACCCGTTCAAGGACACCGCCGGCCCGGCCATCAACCCGATGATCAAGGTGGCCAACATCGTGGCCATCTTGATCATCCCCCTCATCATCTGAGCCGGGCCGCCTGAGCGCGCCCTCGCGGCGCCTGGGCGGCTCATCCGGCCCGTCTCGGCGTCGCGGTGGGTCGACCCTGAACGGACCTAGAATCCCCGCGTGGCGGAGCGGCGGCTTCATGGACTGCAGCGCGTCCTCGGCGTCAACGCCCTCGTCTCGACGGCCTACGGCAACGTCGGGTCGTCGATCTACTACGCCCTGGGCCTGGTGGCGGCGCTGGCGCTGGGGCTCACGCCGCTGGTCTTCATCCTGACCGGCGCGCTGTTCTACTGCACGGCCACCACCTACGCCGAGGCGACCGCGATGTACCCCGAGGCGGGGGGCGCCTCGCTGTTCGTGCGCAAGGCGTTCAACGAGTTCTGGTCCTTCTTCACCGCCTGGGCCCAGATGCTCAACTACGTGATCACGATCGCGATCTCGGCCTTCTTCGCGGCGGGCTACTTCGGCGGCGTCGGGTTCCCCTTCTTCGACAGCTCGCCGGGGAACATCATCTTCGCGATCGTGCTGATCGCGCTGCTGGCCGCCCTCAACGTGCGCGGCGTCAACGAGGCGGTCAACATCAACGTCGTCCTGGCGGTGATCGACTTCCTCAGCCAGGTGGCGATCGTCGCGCTGGGTACGGTGCTGGTGCTCGACCCCGACCTGGTGGTGGCCAACTTCCGTCTGCTCGGCGAGGCGCCCACCTGGTCGCAGTTCCTGCTGGCCATCCCGGTGGGCACCGTCGCCTACACCGGGATCGAGACGATCTCCAACATGGCGGGCGAGGCCCGCGACGAGCGCCGCACGATCCCCGCGTCCATCAAGCGGGTGATGATCGCCGTGTTCGTCATCTACTTCACGCTGCCGGTGATCGCGCTGTCGGCCCTGCCGGTCACCTGCGAGGGGGGCACGTGCAGGACGCTGCTGGGCGTGCCCTCCGACGAGGGAGGCTTCGCCACCAATCCGATCCTCGGGGTCGTGCGAACCATGGACCTGGGCGTCCTGCAGATCCCGGCCCAGATCTACGTGGGCATCCTGGCGGTGACCATCCTCGTGGCCGCCACCAACGCGGGCTTGCTTGGCGTCTCACGGCTCGTGTACTCGATGGGCCTGTACCGCCAGCTGCCCGACCAGGTGCGCAAGCTGCACCCGCGCTTCGGCACGCCCTACGTGGGAATCGTGGTCTTCGCCGCCGTGGCCTGTGTGGCCATCCTGCCCGGTCAGGCCGAGTTCCTCGGCTCCATCTACGCGTTCGGGGCGATGCTCTCCTTCTCGATGGCCCACCTGGCGGTCATCCGCCTGCGGGTCAAGGCGCCGGGGGAGGAGCGCCCCTATCGCAGCCCCGGAAGGGTCCCGATCGGCGGTCACGACCTGCCGCCCTTCGCGCTGCTGGGCATCGCCGGCACCGGCCTGTCCTTTCTCGTCGTCAGCGTGCTCGACCTCACGGTCGGGGTGGCCGGAGTGCTATGGCTGGCGATCGGCGTGGGCGCCTATGTCGTCTTTCGCCGCCGTCAGGGCCTCGACCTGACCACCACGCACATGGTCGCGGTGCCCAAGCCGGTGACCGAGCACGAGGCCGAGTACGAGTCGGTGCTGGTGGCCTTCGAGGCGCGTGACTTCGTGCCCGAGACCATGGCCACCGCCATCCGCCTGGCCGCGCGGCGGCGGCGGGGCATCCACGTGCTGGCGCTGATCACCGTGCCCTCCAGCTCGCCGCTGGAAGCGCGCCTGCCCGAGGCCGAGCTGGCCGCGCAGTCGATCATCGAGCAGGCGCGCGTGCAGGGCGGGCGGCGGGTGACCGGGCACGTGGAGAAGGTGCGCGCCGGCCAGGCGGGGCGGCTCATCGTGGAGGAGGCCCGCCAGATGCGCGCCCGGGCCATCATCTTGCCGCTGGAGCGCCGCGGAGGCGGGGCGTCGCTGTTCCCCAAGTCGGTGGAGACCGTGCTGGCCGACCGCCCGTGCCGGGTGATCCTCGAGGCACGGCCGGATGGCCAGGGCGCCACGGTCGACAGGGCCAGGACGGTCAGGACCGCGGGGTAGGTTGCTCGGGTGCCTCCTCCGCGCGACATCCACCGCGGCGCCACCCAGCTGCTCTCGCTGGCCATGGTGGTGCTCGGCGCGCTGCTCGTCGTGCGCACGCTCCTGGCGGGTGGCGGTCTCCTCGCCGTCGGCGTCCTGCTGGGTGCGCTGCTCGTCGCGGCGGGGGCCGGGCGCCTGTACCTCGAGCGTCGTTGATGGAGCGCCCGGTCGATCCCGCCGCCGCCGCGCGGCGCACCCTGGGCTCGCCGGTCCTCTTCTCGGTGATGTGGACGGCGCTGGCCAGTGCGATCTACTTCGCCCTGGGGGTGGTCGCCGGTCGCGCCCTGGGGCTCACCCCGCTGGTCTTCCTGCTGGCGGGTGGATTCTTCGTGCTGTGCGCGATGACCTATGTGGAGGGCGCCTCGCTGCACCAGGACCGCGCCGGCGCCACCGTCTTCGCCCGCTACGCCTTCAATGAGCTGTGGAGCTTCGTCGCCGGGTGGGCGGTGCTGCTGGACTTCCTCATCCTCGTGGCGGTCACGGCGCTGGTGGCCGTCAACTACGCGGCGACGCTCGTCGGTCCTCTGGACGACGGCGTGCTCGAGCTGGTCGGCGCGCTGGCCATCGTGGGCTACGTCGCGCTGCGCAACGTGCGGGGATTCTCCTCCAGGCGCTATCGCCGGGTGCTGGGGCTGGTCGCGGGCGACCTGCTGCTGCAGGGGCTGATCATCGTGGTCGGCCTCGTCCTGCTGTTCGACCTCGACACGCTCGTCGATCCGATCGACCTGGGCACGGCGCCCCGCTGGGAGGACGTGATCTTCGCGCTGACCATCGCCACAGTCGCCTTCACCGGCCTCGAGTCCGCCTCCGGGCTGGCCGGCGAGGTGCGGGTGAGCCGGCGCGGGCTCAAGCGGGTGGTGAGCAGCGCGAGCCTCACGGTGATCGTCGTCTACGTGGGCATCGCGCTCGTGGCGGTCACCGCGCTGCCGGTCAGCGGGGCGGGGACGCCGCTTGGCAGCACCTACCGCGAGGCGCCGGTCGTCGGCGTGGCAACCGCCTTCGATCCGCCGTGGCTGGCCGGGGCGCTGATGTACGCGGTCGCCGTCCTGGCCACCTGCACGCTGGTGGCGGCGGCCAACTCGGCCATGATGGGCCTCTCGCGCCTGGCCTACTCGCTGGCCACCAACCGCCAGATCCCCAGCAAGCTCGGCCGGCTGCACCCGACCCGCTCCACGCCGTGGGTCGTCATCGCCATCGCCGCCGCGCTGTCCGCGGCGCTGCTGGTGCCCGGGGACCTGGAGACCCTCGTGGGCATCTATGCCTTCGGGGCGCTGCTGGCCTTCCTGCTCGCGCACCTGGCCATCGTGCGCCTGCGCTTTCGCGAGCCCGACCGCCCGCGGCCCTACCGCATCCCCTTCAATGTGCGCGTCGGCGGTGGGGAGCTGCCGCTGCCCGCGGTGGCGGGCGCGCTCGTCGCCGCTGCGCTGCTGGGCACACTGCTCGTCTTTCACGCGGGCGCCCGTTATGTGGGGCTGGGGTGGACGCTGGCTGGCCTTGCCCTCTACGTGATCTATCGGCGCACGGGCGGCAAGTCGCTGACGGCGCGCGTGGTCGTCGCCGAGGAGGTGCTGCGCCACGAGCCCCAAGCGAGCGAGTTCGGCTCCATCCTCGTGCCGATCCTGGGCACCAGGCTGGACGACGACCTGGTGCAGACCGCGGGCCGGCTGGCCGCCGAGGACGCCGCCGACGAGGACGAGGGCGTCGAGGGCTCGACCATCGAGGCGATCTGGGTCTTCCAGGTGCCCATGGCCCTGCCGCTGGACGCGCGCCTGCCCGCGAGTCAGCTCGAGACCGCCCGCGCCGCGCTGGCGCGCGCCAAGGCGGTGGGGGAGGAGTACGAGGGCGTGACCGTGCAGACGGCCACCGTGCGCGGGCGGCGGGCCGGCCAGGCCATCGTGGAGGAGGCGCGCCGGCGCGGCGTCGAGCTGATCGTGCTCGGCGCGGAGGAGCCCTCGAAGATTCGCCGCGGCGCGATGCTGGGCGGGCGGGGCTCCCTGGACGACTTCGTGGGGGACGCCACCAAGTACGTCGTGACCCGCGCGCCGTGCCGGGTCATCCTCACCGCCCCGCCGGCCGGCGAGGATCTGGCGGCCGGCGAAATCCAGGAATCGATCATCTAGCATCTGCGCCATGTTCGTCCTGGTCGTCGGTGCCGGACGCGTGGGCTCCTCCGTGGCGCGCTCGGCGCTCGCCGCGGGGCACGACGTCTCCGTGGTGGACGAGGACCCTCTCTCCCACGAGCGCCTCGAGGTCGGGCTGGAGGCCAGCTGGGAGGACTGCGGCGGTCGCTTCACCGTCGGCACCGGCATCGAGATGGAGGCGCTGCGCGCCGCGGGGGTGGAGGAGGCCGACGTGTTCATCGCCTCCACCGACGGCGACAACACCAACCTCACCATCGCCCAGATCGCGCGCAAGCGCTACGGCATCGAGCACGTGATCGTGCGCGTGCTCGACCCGGCCCGCTCGGACTGGTACGCCGAGCGGCACCAGCTGCGCACGATCTGCCCGACCAAGCACGCCATCGAGATGTTCGAGGCGGCCCTCAGCGAGGCGGCGGGGGTCTAGCCATGTACGTCGTCATCGCCGGCGGGGGCAAGGTCGGGCTCAACCTGGCGCGCGAGCTGCTCGGCGAGGGGCACGAGGTCACGCTCGTCGAAGGCTGGCGCCCGCGCTACCTGCGCATCGAGCAGGAGCTCGAGCACGCCGTGCAGTACGGCGATGCCACCGAGCTGTGGGTGCTCGAGCGGGCGGGCATCCAAAGGGCCGACCTGGTCGTCGCGGTCACCGGCGACGACGAGGACAACATGCTCATCTGCCAGGTGGCCAAGGAGAAGTACCTGTGCTCGCGCATCGTCGCGCGGGTCAACAACCCGCGCAACCTGCAGCACTTCCAGCTGCTCGAGGTGGCGCCCGCGGTTTCGGCCACCGACCTGATCCTCAACCTGATCGAGCACGACATCCCCGGCCACGGAATGGTCCACCTGCTCGATCTGCCCGACGAGCAGCTGGAGATCATCGAGGTCGAGGTGGCCGAGGGAGCCCCGGCCGCCGGGGCGCAGGTCGCCGACCTGAACCTGCCCGAGGGATCGCTGATCATCTCCGTCCTCCCGCCGGGCGAGCGCGGGTTCGTGCCCAAGGCCGACACGGTGGTCAACGCCGGCGACGAGGTGCTGGTCGTCCTCGACCCGGGACTGGAGGAGAGCATCACCTCGCAGTTCAATCCCAACGGCGCCGGCCGCTGAGCGATCCGGCAGGCGGCGGACGGATCGGGCGCGCTCCTGGTCGCTGCTCGGCTACCCTGACAACCGTGCCTTGCGGGGTCGTCTAACGGCAAGACTCCGGCTTCTGGTGCCGGCTATCGGGGTTCGAATCCCTGCCCCGCAGTTCCACCAGGCCCCGGGCGCTACGCGGCCGCCTGCTCCTGCCAGTCGCGGTGCAGGCGCCAGTAGTGACCGCGGGCGGCCAGCAGCTCCTCCTGGGTTCCGATCTCGACGATGCGCCCCTGGTCGAGGACCACGACGCGCGCGGCCCCGCGGATGGTCGACAGCCGGTGGGCGATGACGATCGCCGTGCGCCCCGCCAGCAGGCGGCGCAGGCCGGCCTCGATGCGCTTCTCGGTGCGCAGGTCCACGTTGGAGGTCGCCTCGTCGAGGATGAGCAGCCGCGGGTCGGCCAGCAGCGCGCGGGCGAAGGCCACGAGCTGGCGCTGGCCGGCCGACAGCTGGATGCCGCGCTCGCCGATCTCGGTGTCCAGGCCGTCGGGCAGCGCGCGGACGAAGTCCTCGGCGCCGGCGTCGCGCAGGGCGCTCCAGATCTCCTCGTCGCCGGCGTCGTCGCGGGCGAACGAGACGTTGTCGCGCAGCGTCCCGCTGAACAGGAAGCCCTCCTGGGGCACGATGCCCAGCTGGGAGCGCAGCGAGTTCGCGCGCACGTCGCGCAGGTCGTGGCCGTCGACCAGCACGCGTCCCGATGTGGGGTCGTAGAAGCGCGCCGCGAGCTTGACGAGGGTGGACTTGCCGGCGCCCGTCTCCCCGACCAGGGCGACGGTCTGGCCGGGCGGCACGTCGAGCGAGATGCCCTCGAGTGCGCGCACCTGCTGGCCCTCCTCGCCGCCCGGGTACTCGAAGGCGACCTCCTCGAAGCGCAGCTCCCCGCGCAGCGGCCGTGGCAGCTCATAGGCGCCGGGGGCGTCGACCAGCTCGGGCTCGGTGTCCAGCAGCTCGAAGATCTTGTCCAGCGCTGCCATGCCCGACTGGTAGGTGGTGTAGAGCTGGGAGAGCTGCTGGATGGGGTCGAAGAAGCCGTTGAGCGCGGCCACGAAGGCCACGAGGACGCCGAGGGTGATGTCGCCCTGGATGGCCTGCAGGCCGCCGAAGAGCAGGAGGCCCGCGGTGACCACCGCGCTGAGCAGCTCCACGCCCGGGAAGTAGGCCGCGTTGAGGTGGACGGTCTTCATGTTGGCCGCGCGGTGATCGTCGTTGAGCTCCGCGAAGCGCCGGCGGTGGCGGCCCTCCTGGCCGAAGACCCGCACCACGCGGATGCCCGACAGGGTCTCCTGCAGCGAGGCGGTGATCGCCCCGATGGTCTCGCGGGTGCGCGCGTAGGCGTCGGCCGAGGCGACCCGGAAGGCCAGTGAGCCCAGCGCCATGACCGGGATGACCAGGAAGGTCACCAGGGCCAGCTGCACGTCGAGGAAGAGCAGGATCCCGATCGTTCCCAGCAGGGTCAGCGACGCCTGGAACAGGGTGGTCACGCTGTCGGTGACCAGCTGGTCGAGCGCCTGCACGTCGTTGGTCATGCGCGAGATGAGCGCGCCGGCTCGCCGGCGCTCGTAGAAGCCGATCGGCAGCTCCTGCAGGTGGCCGAACAGGCGCAGGCGCAGGTCGGCCAGCGCGCGCTGGCCCACCCAGCCGACAAGGTAGGTCTGGACGTAGGAGGCGGCCCAGTACACGAGCGCGGCGGCCAGGAAGCCCACCACCACCAGGTCCAGCGTGGCCAGGTCGCCGGGCACGATCCCCTCGTCGATCGCCAGCTTGGCCAGCGGCGCCGGCGCCAGCGCGGCCCCGGTCGCGGCGATCAGCGCCAGGAACATCAGCGCGACCCGCCCGCGGTAGGGGCGCAGCAGCACGAGCACGCCGCGCACCTTGCGACCGCGTCCGCTCGTGGCGCGCAGGCGCCGGCGCAGGTCCTCCTTGCGCTGCCGGGCCCGCTCCCGGCGATCGTCGACGGCGGCCATCAGGTCGCGACCTCCACCGCTGCCGGGGCCTCGCTCAGCTCCTGCTCGACGATCTCGCGGTACAGCGGCGAGAGCTCGAGCAGCTCCTCGTGCGCGCCGCGCGCGGCCACGCGCCCGCCCTCGAGCACCGCGACCTCGTCGGCCAGCGCGATGGTCGACATGCGGTGGGCGATCACGAAGGTCGTGCGCCCCGCGCCCACCGAGGGGCTTCGCCCGTCGGTGCCCGCCTCGGCGAGCGCGGCCTTGATCTGCTGCTCGGTGGAGGCGTCCACGCTCGAGGTCGCGTCATCGAGCACCAGCACGCGCGGGTCGACCAGCAGCGCGCGGGCGATGGCCACGCGCTGGCGCTGGCCGCCCGACAGGGTCAGGCCGCGCTCGCCCACGCGCGTGTCGTAGCCCTGGGGCAGCTCGCGGATGAACCCGTCGGCCTGCGCGCGCCGCGCGGCGTCCTCGACCTCCTCGCGCGAAGCGTCGGGCCGCGCGTAGGCGATGTTGTCGTGCACCGTGGCCGAGAAGAGGAACGGGGCGTCGTCGACCACGGCGATCGCGCGGCGCAGCGCCTCGGGCTCCAGCTCGCGCACGTCGACGCCGTCGATCAGCACGGCTCCGGCCTGCGGGTCGTACAGGCGCGAGAGCAGGCCGACCAGCGAGGTCTTGCCCGCGCCGGTGGCGCCCACCAGGGCGAGGGTGGTGCCCGCCGGGACGTCGAGGTCCAAGCCGCGCAGGGCGGGCGCGGAGGCGTCCCCGTAGGACAGCTGCACGCCGCGCAGCTCCACGTGACCGCCTCCCTCGGGAAGAGCCCGCGCCGCCACCGGCGCCGTGATGCGCGGGGCGCGGTCGAGCAGCTCGAACAGGCGCGCGCCCGAGGCGGTGGCCCGCTGAGCCATGCCCAGGGAGATGCCGAACATGCGCATGGGGCCGGTGAGCATGAGCATCAGCGTGTAGAAGGTCGTGAAGTCGCCCAGGGAGAGGGTGCCCGCGGCCACGCGCCGCCCGCCGACCACCAGCAGCGCGGCCAGGCCGAGCTGGGGGAGGAAGGCCAGAAAGGGGTTGTAGAAGGCGCGAAGCCGGGTGGAGACCATGGACTGGGCGAACACGCGCCCCACCGAGCCCTCGAAGCGTGCGAACTGACGCGCCTCCCGTGCGAAGGCCTTGACCACGCGCACGCCGGAGACGTTCTCCTCCGCGTCGGCGGTCAGCTCCGCGATGCGCTGCTGGACCTCCTGGACGGCCGGTCGCCCCCGTGTCCCGTAGCGCCGGGCGACCAGGGCCACGACGGGCACGGGCGCCAGCGCCACCAGGGCCAGGCTCGGCTGGATGACCACCATGGTCACCGCGGCGAGCACGATGGTCAGCGTCGACTGGAGCATGAACACCAACCCGTAGCCCAGGAAGAAGCGCACCGACTGCACGTCGACCGTCCCCCTCGACATGAGCTGGCCCGTCTGCTGGCGGTCGAAGAAGCCCAGTTCGAGGCCGAGCACGTGGTCGTGGACGCGCTCGCGCAGGTCGACCTCGACCGCGAGCGAGACCCGGCCCGCGATCAGCCGCCGCGCGACTGTCAGCACCAGGCGCGCCAGGCCCGCCCCGGCGACGGCCAGGGCCACGAGTCGCAGCGTGCCCCACGCGCCGTCCTGCACCGCGTCCACCGCGCGGCCGGTCAGCCACGGTATGAGCACGGTCATGGCGGTGGCCAGGGCGGCCAGCGCGCTGAGCAGCGCGACCTTGCCCCGATAGGGGCCCAGGAAGGTCAGCAGACGCGCGAACGTGGCCACGGGGGAGCATCCTAGTTGCTCATGCAATCACTCTCTCGGGTAGCCTCGCCGACGTGCAACCGCCCGCCGGCCTGTGCGACCGCTGCGCCCACCAGCAGGTGGTGACCACCACCCGCGGGTCGCGCTTCTCGCTGTGCCGGCGCTCGCGCACGGACCCGTCCTACCCGCGCTATCCGCGTATCCCGGTGCTCGCATGCGCCGGGTTCGAGCAACGATCGGCGATCCCCGAACAGGAGCTCTCATGACCTTCGCCCTGGGCGACCACGTCCCCGCGTTCAGCCTGTCCGACACCGAGGGGCGCACCCACGAGGTGCCCACCGACCCCCCGCCGCCGGCCACCGTGGTCACCGTCACCTGCAACCACTGCCCCTACGTCATCGCCTGGAATCCGCGCATGCGCGCGGTGGCCGAGGACTATGCGCCGCGCGGCGTGCGCCTGGTGGCGATCAACGCAAACGACCCCGAGCGCTACCCGGCCGACTCGTTCGAGCGCATGGTGGCCTTCGTGCGCGACCAGGATTGGCCGATCCCCTACCTGCATGACGCCGACCAGTCCGTGGCCCGGGCGCTGGGCGCGGAGGTCACGCCCCACGTCTTCGTGCTCGACGGCGAGCACCGCCTGCGCTACCGCGGGGCGCCCGACGCCGACCATCGCGACGAGGCCCAGCGTGCCGCCTGGCTGCGCGCGGCGCTGGACGACGTGCTGGCCGGCCGGCCGGTGACCGAGGATGAGACGCGCGCCCGCGGCTGCTCGGTCAAGTGGCGCGCCTGAGCAGGCTCCTACCGGATGACCACTAGCCGATGCCCCGCTCGGCCAGCCAGTCCGCCACCACGGCGGGCGGCCGGTCCTTCCACTCCGAGCGCGCGGCCAGGCGCAGCAGGTCGTCGGGGTGGCTGTCCAGGTGATCGCGGCGGTGGGCGAGGTAGAGGATCGTCGCGACGGCCATCGACACGGCCGGGTCCTCCACGTCGGGGTCGATGGCCTCGGCCGCGGTGGCCAGGCGCCGGTCCAGGGTGTCGATCGCGGTGATCGGCTCGTCGGCGTCCTCGAACTGAGCCTCCAGGTCGCCCAGCTGCGCGTCCTCGCTGGTGGGGTCGACGACCTCGACCGCCCGTCGCACCACCTGGGAGAGCGTGACGGGTTGGGGTTCGGTGGGCATGCAGGCGACCTACCCCGCCGTCTGAGCGTTTGACCCTGACCACGCCGCGGTAGCCGAAGCTGCAGATGCGCCGCCTCCTCGATCCGCGCGTGGCGACCGGAGCGCTCGGCGCCCTGGCCATCGTCGCCGTGCTGGCGCTCGTGGGCGTCTTCGAGGGGGACGGAGGCCGGGGCGTGAGCGGGGGCGCGAGCGTACCCTTCGCGATGGCCCAGGAGGACGGCGAGCGCATCCAGCAGATCTACGAGCGCTTCAACGCCGGGGTGGTCTTCATCCAGGCCAGGATCGGCGCCGAGCAACGCTCACCGTTCGGCAACCCCCAGCCCCAGGGCGCGGCCACCGGGACGGGCTTCCTCATCGACGACGACGGCCTCATCGTCACCAACGCCCATGTGGTGGAGAACGCCACCGAGGTATCCCTGCGCGCCGACGACGACCGGATCATCCCCGCCGAGGTGGTGGGGCTGGACATCTCGACCGATCTGGCTGTGCTGCGTGTCGATCCCCAGGCGCTGGACGCCCGGCCGCTGCCGCTGGGCGACGCGGGGGGCGTGGCGGTCGGCGACCCGGTGGTGGCCATGGGCAACCCCTTCGGGCTGAACGACACCATCACGGCGGGCATCGTCTCGGCCAAGCAGCGGCGCATCAGCGCGCCCGACGGCTTCACGATCGAGGACGTCATCCAGACCGATGCCGCGGTCAACCCCGGAAACTCCGGCGGGCCCCTCATCAACCTGGAGGGCCGCGTGATCGGCGTCAACTCCCAGATCGCCACCGGCGGCCAGGCACAGCAGTTCGCCGGCATCGCCTTCGCCATCCCGGTGAACACGGTGCGCGAGATCGTGCCCGACCTCCTCGACGACGGGGAGGTGACCCGCCCGTTCCTGGGGGTCACCCCGGTCGACGTCTCCCCGAGCCTGGCTCGAGCACTGGGCCTCGAGGAGCCCGGGGGTGCGTACATCGCCTCCATCGCGGAGGGCAGCCCCGCCGACGAGGCAGGCCTGCAGGGGGACCGCGGTGCGGCGCAGGGTGCGCTGCTGGGCGGCGGCGACGTCGTCCTGGCCGTGGAGGGCGAGGAGGTGCGCGGCGCCGGCGACCTCGCCGCGGCCCTGGCCGACCAGGAGATCGGCGAGGAGGTGAGCCTCACGGTGGTGCGCGGCGGCCAGCGGCAGGAGGTCGACGTGACCCTCGAACCCCGCCCGGGGGAGGCCTGAGCGGCACTCCGGCGGGGCAAGATCACGTGTCGCTCTGTTAGGAGAGCGTAAAGACCGGTGAGCCACTGAACCGAGCTTTAGGCACGCAGCGTATACCACTGAGCCCGCGTCCTCCCGGGAGGCCGTCTCGGTCCCCAGGGGAAGGTTGCACGGGCAATCAATCCGCGCTAGAATTCCTACTCGGTGAGTAGGAATATGAAGAAGGAAGGGATCAACTTGATTCGTCGAGAGGACGTCGTCCTCGAGGGCCTGGACAGCGTCGACCTGCTACTGCGGGAGGCCTCTCGTTACCCGCTCCTCACCAAGGAGCAGGAGGTCGAGCTGGCGCAGCGCGTGGAGCGTGGCGACCTGGAGGCCAAGGCGCGCATGGTCAACGCCAACGTCCGCCTGGTCGTGTCGCTCGCTCGCCGCTACCAGGGTCAGGGCCTCTCGCTGGGCGACACCATTCAGGAGGGCATGCTGGGCCTCATCCGCGCCGTCGAGAAGTTCGACTGGCGCAAGGGCTACAAGTTCTCGACCTACGCGACGTTCTGGATCCGCCAGGCGATCCAGCGCGGGCTGGACAACACGGCCCGTCAGATCCGCCTGCCGGCCCACGTGGCCCAGAAGGTGCGCAAGCTGCGCCGCGTCGAGCGCGAGCTCACGGTGAAGCTGGAGCGCGACCCCACGGACGCCGAGCTGGCCGAGCACGCGGAGCTGGAGCTGGACGAGGTCGGCGAGCTGCGCACGCTGGACTACGAGCCGCCGAGCCTCGACCGTCGGGTCGGTGACGACGACGACGCCGCCACCCTCGGTGCGCTGCTGCCCGTCGACGGCGCCGGTCCGGACGAGGAGGTGGCCACCGCCGAGGTGACCGCCCGCCTGCGTGAGGCGCTGGAGAGGCTGCCCGAGCGCGAGCGCCGCGTCATCGAGGCCCGCTTCGGCACGGGCAACGACACCCGCCCGCTGGGCCTCAGCCGTCAGGAGGCCGACGCGGTGCAGGAGCGCGCGCTGGCCCGCCTGGCCGACATGCCCGGGCTCGAGGGCCTGCGCGAGGCGGCCTAGCCCTCAGGACGCCAGACCGAGCAGTGAGCGTGAAGGGCCCCGGTTCGCCGGGGCCCTTCTGCATTGCGGATGCTCTGGCAGTGCGCAGGGGCTAGGAGCACGTGTCGCTATCGCGACCTGGGGGCCCACCTCCGGCGGGCACCTGGCCGCCTGCGGCGGTCCACCAGACCGCCGACCGCCACGACCAGCTTCGAGAGCAGGACGCCGATGACCAGGTAGACGGCCGCCGCGATGGCGTAGTTGAGAGCGAAGGTGCCCTTGGGCTCGCCCTCGATGCGAAAGATGAACCGGAAGGGGTCGGCGAGGAAGCGCCCGACGTCGTTGATCGTCTGCACGATGCCGTTGAGCGGGTTGGCACCGGCCACGAAGAAGATCACCGCGATGGCCAGGATGGCGATGACGATCGCGGTCAGCGTGCCGATGACCTTCGTGAGGGTCGGTATCGTCACTGCAGTACGCCAGTACCCGGCCGCGTCGCCTCGAACCCGTGCGGCACTCCAGACCGGTGTAGGGGCGGCGCCGGTGGGGAAGAGGCCGGCGCATGAGCCGCGTCGGGATCGTCATCGCCTCGCGCGATCGCAAGGAGGAGGTGCTGCGCACGCTTCCCCGCCACCTGGCGCTGCCCGAGCGCCCGCCGGTCGTGCTCGTCGACGACGCGTCGAGCGACGGCACGGCGGGCGCGGTGCGCGTGCGTCATCCCGAGGTGCAGGTCATCTCGCTGGCGCGCAACGAGGGCGCCGCGGCACGCAACCACGGACTGCACGCGCTTGACACGCCCTATGTCGCGCTGTGCGACGACGACTCCTGGTGGCGGCCGGGCGCGCTGGGCCGCGCGGTGGAGATCATGGACGCCCACCCGGGTCTCGCCGTCCTGCAGGGACACGTGCTGGTGGGCCCGCAGCAGCGCGACGACCCCGTCTGCCTGGAGATGGCCCAGAGCCCGTTGCCGCGCGCCGACGGCCAGCCCGGCCATCCGCTGCTGTCCTTCGTGGCCTGCGCGGTGGTGCTGCGCCGTGAGGCGGCGCTGTCGGTGGGCGGCTTCTCCACCCGGTTGCACATCGGCGGAGAAGAGGAGCTGATGGGCTGGGACCTCGTGGCCCGCGGCTGGCAGCTGTCCTACGTGCCCGAGGTCCTCGCCCACCACCATCCGCCGCCCAACGACGGCCGCCCCGGCCGGCGCGAGATCGGCATCCGCAACACCCTGTGGACCACCTGGCTGCGCCGCCCGGTGCGCCCGGCGGTCACCCGCACGCTGCGCGACGTGCGTCGCTTCCCGCGCGACCGCACCACCGCCCGCGGCCTGGGGCGTGCGCTGGCCGGCGTGCCGTGGATCCTGCGCGAGCGGGCGGTGTCCCCGCCCCACGTCGAGGAGATGCTGCGCATGCTCGAGGACCAGCAGCTGGGCTCCGAGGCGCGGCGCTACGTGTAGGGGTGCCGGAGGCGGCCAGGTGGCCGCCGGAGGCGGGCCCCCAGGTCGCGATAGCGACACACGCTCCTAGTGGTCCCTCACCAGGACCGCGTCGCCTCGAGCGCGAGGGTCTCGAAGCCGCGCATCTCGTGGCCGACGGGATCGATGCCCTGACCTTCGATGCCCTGGAAGGCGGCATCGTCGCTGTGGCGGTAGGGGTGGCGGCGGACGTCCGCGAACCCCGCGTCGCGCAGCGCGCGGGCCAGGGTCTCCTCGTCGTAGAGGAAGCGGTGGCCCCAGCCGCGGAAGGCATGGTTGACCACCAGGGCGGAGGGCGAGCCCACCGAGCCCGCACAGAAGGCCCGCGCCGCCCAATCGCGGTAGCGCGCTGCGGTCGCATCGTCGCCGCTGCTGACCAGTGCGACCACACGCGCGAGGTCGGGCGTGGAGACGCGCACGCGCCCGCCGGGGCGCAGCACCCGCGCGCACTCGCGCAGCATGGCGCGGCCCTGCTCGAGCGTGACGTGCTCGATCACGTGCTCACAGAGCACGTGGCTGAGACGGCCGCCGGGAAGGGGGAAGCGGCGGGTGACGTCGAGGTGGGCGGCGCCCTGCGCCGGGTGGCGGTCGGTGTTCAGCCACCCGGCCGGCAATGCGCCACCGCAGCCGAGGTTCAGGCGGGGGTTGCCCCCGCCGCGCAGATGGCGGCGCAGCGCCAGCGGCGTGCGCACCGGCGCGCCCGCCCGGTGCACGGCTCGCTCGATCCGCTGGCGGGGGCTCATCGTCGTGCGCCGATGGCGCCGAGCAGCTCCTCGCGCACGGTGGCGAGGCCCGCCCGCCCGCGGGCTGCCGCGGCGTGCGCCTGCTCGCGGGCCTCTGCGGTCAGGCACCAGACCAGCAGCTCGGACAGCTCGGCCACGTCGGTGGCATCGACGGTGCGCGCCGCGGGCCAGCCCAGCGCCACCGCCTGCGCGGTGACCTTCGCACCACCGGCGATGGGATCGAGGGCGACGGCGGGCACGCCCGCGCGCAGCGCCAGCACCAGCCCGTGCAGCCGCGTGGTCAGCGCCGCGTCGGCGCGGGCCAGCAGGGACTGCAGCTGCGCGCCAGTCGAGCAAGCGAGAGGCTCCTCGCCATCCAGCCGCGTGTCGACCACCAGCGAAGCGACGTCGGCGTCAGCGACCACGCCCCGCACGAGCGCTTCCGCGGCCTCGTGCGCCTGGCGCCCGCCGTACTCGGGCTGCGGATGCGCGAGCACCACCGCGACCACCGGTACGCGGGCGTCGGGTGCGCCGAGGCTGAGGTCGGGCCGCGGAGAGGCCGGCGCGGTGCTGCCGTCGCGGGCGAGCACCAGGTCGAAGGGCCCTTCCTGCGTCGACGTTCCCACGGCGATCCGCGTGCAGTGGGCGAAGGGCTCGAGGGTCTCCGCCACCCGGGGGGAGGCCGTCGGCCCGCACACCCACAGGACGTGGGTGTAGGCGGTCGGATCGACCGCCGCGGGGGCGAGCTGCCCGTCGCGGCGAAAGCCCGCGGCCATGGCCACGTCGTGGGCCACGCCCGCCTCGGCCAGCCAGGCGCACACGGTGTCGCCGGCGAGCGCGTCGCCCGCGGTGATCTCGCCGTCCTCGGTTCCGAACCAGCCGGTGACCAGCACGCGCACACGCGCGCCCTACCCGCGATCGGGGTGCACCACCGACCCCCGCACCATTCCGGGCCAGCTGGCCTTCGGTCTCGCACTGGGTCAGCGGGCCATCGTGGCGCACGCGGCGGGAGGAGCGCTCCCGGGTGCAGTCGCGGCTGGCGGTGCGCTGGTACGGTCGCGGCGATGCGCGAGGACGTGACCTTCGCCAGCGGCGCCGAGCGCTGCGCGGGCTGGCACCTCACCGGCGAGGGCGACGCCTTCGCCGCCGAGCGTGGACGGCCGTGCGTGGTCATGGCCCCTGGCTTCGGTAACACCCGCGACAGCGGCCTGGAGCCCTTCGCCGAGCGCTTTGCCGCGGCGGGCCTCGACGTGCTGCTCTTCGACTACCGCACGTTCGCCGACTCCACCGGCGAGCCGCGCGGGCACGTGGACTGGCGCCGCCACCGCGAGGACTATCACGCCGCGGTGGCCTTCGCCCGAGGCCTGGAGGGCGTCGACTCCCGGCGCATCGTGCTGTGGGGTATCTCCTACGCCGGCGGGCACGTCGTCAGCGTGGCCGCCGACGACCCGGCGATCGCCGCGGTCGTCGCGCCGGTACCGGCCACCGACGGCCTCGTCGCGCTGGCCAACATGGCGCGCCAGGCCGGGGCGGTCGCGCTGGCGCGCACCACCGCGATCGCCCTGATCGACGCGCTGGGCGCCCTGACCGCCCGCCCGCCCGTGCGCCTGCCGATCGCCGGCGCCCCGGGCACGCTGGCCGCCATGACCACGCCCGACGCCGAGCCCGGCTTTCGGGCCATCGCCGGTCCGAGCTTCGTCAACGCCTTCTGCGCGCGCAGCGCGCTGCTGGTGGGCCGCAACCGCCCGATCACCCAGGCCGGCGCCGTGCGCTGCCCGCTGCTCGTGCAGGTCGCCGAGCACGATCTGATCGCGCCCGTGGCCAGCGCGCGGAAGGCCGCGGACAGGGCCCCGCATGCCGAGCTGCGCACCTACCCGGTCGGCCACTTCGACGTCTACGTGGGTGAGGCCCGCGAGCGCGTGCTCGCCGACCAGCTGGACTTCCTGGGCCGCCACCTGGCCGCGGCCGGGCGCCATGACCAGGTGCAGGCTGGCACCGGCACGGTCCGGTAGCGGCCGTCGCCGGCGTCGGCCGCCTGTCGGTCGGGCGAATCGCGCGCTGGGCGAGTTCTGCTCGCTATGCGACGAGAAGCCGCCCAGGCTGGACAGGGCCGGACCTCCCGCGAGCTAGGCCTGCGCGGCCTCGACCTCGGCGGGCTGGTCGGCGACCATCGGCCCGTCGCCCGAGGGATCGAGGATCCCCTCCTCCAGCCAGAGGTAGCGGCCGTCCAGGACGCGCTGGGCGAGCTGGTAGCTGTCGTCGTCGTCGTTGGCCCACAGGTCGTGGAAGAGCGCGTCGACGCGCCGGCGGGCCTGCTTGGCGAAGAGGTCGGCCAGCTCGGCGGCCTCGTCGGCGCGCTCGGGCTGCTCGGTGGCGATGGTGCCCGCGTAGACCACCGCGGAGGCGATCGCGAACAGCTCGGCGCCGATGTCCACGATGCGCCCCAGCACGGCCTGCTTCTTCTCGAGCCGGGCCTGGTAACGCGAGATCGCATAGAAGGTCGAGCGCGCGAGCTTGCGCGCGCGGCGCTCGGCGTAGCGCAGGTGCCCGGCCAGCGGGCCGTGCTGATCGTAGGAGCCGGGCTTCTGGCCCTCGCCGAAGGTCAGCTGGGGCAGCCAGCGCGAGTAGAACCTCCCGGCCTCCAGGACGGCCTTGGCCTTGTCCTTGAGCTGCACCTCGGGCTCGAGGATGTCGCCGGCCACCTGCAGGTGCTGGTCGACCGCCTCGCGGGCGATGAGCAGATGCATGATCTCCGTGGAGCCCTCGAAGATGCGGTTGATGCGCATGTCGCGCATGACCTGCTCGACGGGCACCGGCTTCTCCCCGCGGGCTCGCAGCGACTCGGCGGTCTCGTAGCCGCGCCCGGCGCGCACCTGCATCAGCTCGTCGATGATCCTCCAGCCCATCTCCGAGGCGTAGAGCTTGGCCAGGGCGGCCTCGATGCGGATGTCGCGCTTCTTGTCGTCGGCCAGGCGTGAGGAGACGTCGAGCATCGCCTCCAGGCCGAAGGCGCCGGCGGCCATGTAGGCGATCTTCTGGGCCACCGCGTCGTGCTTGCCCACGGCCTGGCCCCACTGGACGCGCTCGGAGGCGAACTCGCGCGCGACCTTGGTCGACCACTTGGCCACGCCCACGCAGATGGCGGGCAGCGCCAGGCGGCCGGTGTTCAGGGTGCTCAGCGCCACCTTGAGGCCCTCGCCCTCGCGCCCGATGCGGTTCTCGGCGGGGACGAACACGTCGTCGAAGCGCGTGACGGAGTTCTCGATGCCCCGCAGGCCCATGAACGCGTTGCGGTGCTCGACGGTGATTCCGTCGTCGTGGTAGGGCACCACGAAGGCGCTCACCCCACCGCGGTGACCCTCGGACCTGGGGACCTTGGCCATGACCACGACGACGTCGGCGATAGCACCGTTGGTGGCCCACAGCTTGCGTCCGCTGACGCGGTAGCCGCTGCCGTCCTCGGTGGGGATGGCCAGCGTGGCCAGGCGCGCGGGGTCCGAGCCGACGTCGGGCTCGGTGAGCAGAAAGGCCGACACGTGCGTGCGGCTGACCAGCGGCAGCCAGTGGCGCTTTTGCTCCTCGGTGCCGAACAGCGCCAGCGGCTCGGCCACACCGATGGACTGGTGGGCCGACAGGAGGGTCGAGAGCGAGGAGTGCCAAGAGCCGGTCAGCACCAGCGCGCGGTTGTAGTAGACCTGCGAGAGACCCAGGCCGCCGTAGTGCTCGGGCACCTTCATGCCCATCGCGCCCAGCTCCTTGAGCCCTTCGAGGACCTCGTCGGGGATGCGCGCGTCACGCTCGATCCGGACCGGATCGACGCGGTCGACCAGGAAGCAGCGCAGCACGCTCAGGAAGCGCTCGCCCTTCTCGGTCGCCTCGGCGTCCAGCCGTGGTTGGGGATCGATGAGGTCCAGCCGGAAGCTGCCCAGGTACAGCTCCCGGCCGAAGCTGGGCAGCTTCCATTCGGTCTCGCGCGCGGCCTCGGCGACCTCCCGGGCCTCGCGCTCGCTGACGTTCAGGGCCAAGCGAATCGCTCCTTCACAGACGGGTCCCCGCGCGCTACCCGGGCCGGCCCGGGACCCAACCCCGTCAGCGCGTCAGCATCCGGTCCAGCGCCACCTCGGGGTGCTCCTGGGCGAAGCGGTCGAGCAGCCACTGGCTGGTGAACAGTGCCAGCGGCGTGCCGTCGGGGCGAAAGAGCACGTCGCCGCGGTTGGTGGCGCGCAGGATCTCGCCGCCGGCCGCGTCGGTGCGCCGAGCGAGCTTCCAAGGCGTCGGATCCAGGCCCACGGTGGCGCCGAACTCGCGCTCCAGGCGGTCGACGGCGACATCGAACTGCAGCGGACCGACCCCGGCCAGGACGGGGTTGGGGTCGGCGGCCGGGTCGCGGCGCAGCACGTGCACCACGCCCTCTTCGCCGAGCTGCTCGATGCCGCGGTGGAATTGCTTGTAGCGCGCGGTGTCGCGGTTGCGCACCGTGACGAAGTGCTCGGGGGCCAGCGTCGGGATGGGTGGGAACTCGAGCGGCTCGTCGACGTAGAGGGTGTCGCCCACGCGCAGGTCGCCCGCGTTGACCACCCCGACCACGTCGCCGGGGAAGGCCTGCTCGAGCACGGCGCGCTCCTCGCCGAAGACCTCGTGGACGTGAGTCATCGCAAACGGCCTGCCCGTGCGGGCGTTGAGCACCCGCATGCCGCGCTCGAAGCGCCCCGAGCAGATGCGTAGGAAGGCGACGCGGTCGCGGTGGCGCGGGTCCATGTTGGCCTGGACCTTGAAGGTCAGCGCGGAGAACGGCTCGTCGAGGCGCCGGGGCCGCCCGTCGGTCGTCGGGCGTTCGCGGGGGGAGGGAGCGATGCGCTCGAGAGCCTCGAGCAGCAGCGCGACACCGAAGTTCGAGACGGCCGACCCGAAGAAGACGGGCGTGCAGGCGCCGGTGGCGAAGGCGTTGGCATCGAACGCCGCGCCGGCGGCGGCGAGCAGGTCGAGCTCCTCCTCGGCGACCTCCCAGGCCTCGCCCTCGCGTGCGCGGGCCTGCTCGGCGTCGAGCACCTCCTCGGGGGCCTCGGTGGCCCCGCCCGCCGTGCGTGTGAAGCGGTGGAAGGCCCCGGTCGAGCGATCGACCACGCCGCGGTAGTCCCCGGGGATCCGCACCGGCCACGTCGCGGCCGTCGGGGTGATGGCCAGCACCGACTCGATCTGGTCGAGCATGGCCAGCGGCTCCATGCCCGGGCGGTCGTACTTGTTGACGAAGGTCAGCAGCGGGATCCCGCGCGCGCGGGCGACCTCGAACAGGCGCAGCGTCTGGGGCTCCACGCCGCGGGCCGCGTCGAGCACCATCACCGCGGCGTCGGCGGCGGCCAGCACCCGCAGCGTGTCCTCGGAGAAGTCGCGGTGGCCCGGCGTGTCGAGCAGGTTGAAGACCACTCCGCCGTGCTCGAAGCGCAGCACCGTCGAGGAGACGGAGATGCCGCGGTTGCGCTCGATCTCCATCCAGTCCGACGCCGCCGCACGGCGGCTGCGCCTGGCCTGGACCGCGCCGGCCTCGGCGAGTTGGCCCCCGTAGAGCAGCAGCTTCTCGGTCAGCGTCGTCTTGCCGGCGTCGGGGTGGGAGATGATCGCGAAGGTCCGCCGCCGGGCCGCCTCCTGCGCGATCGGTCCCACCCCCGCCGGTGCAGCGGGAGCGTGGGTCACGGAAGCGATCAGTTCGTCGGGGCGGCGGGGAACATCTCCGTCCCCGGAGGCTAGGGGCTGCTCACCGGCCCGTCCGCCACGGCCGCCACCATCATCGCGAGGGCCGGACCGCCGGCCCGAACCGTCACGTCGCTGTCACGGCCGTCGCGTCTGACCCGCGTTGAGCTCGTAGGCCAGCATCTCACCGCGGATACGCCGTTCGAAGTAGCCCGTGAACAGGATCGACAGATAGCCACCACAGCGCGCCAGCTGGGGCGGGACCGTCTCGCCGGCGCCCAGCACCCAATCACCGTCGTCCTGGATCCTGGCCCGCCCGAGATGAACCTGCGGCCTACCCGCCTCATCCAGGTAGGAGTACCGCAAGCGCACGACGCCCTCCGCGCGACTGCTCACTCTGCCCTGCGCCGATAGGCGATCACCGACCAGGCTGATCTTCTCGGTCACCCTGCGGCAGGCCAACGCCGCATAGGCACCAACGTCATCTTCCCCTTGGACCGTCGCCGTTACCGGGCGCGCTCGGCCAGGCGCACCGCGAGCGTCTCGACGTGGCTGCGCCCGCGCTCGCCGTCCTCGAGGACCGCCAGCCACCGCGCCGGGATGGAGGCGGCGCCGAAGCGCGCACCGGCGATCGCGCCGGCCATGGCCCCGGTGGTGTCGGCGTCGCCGCCGGCGCGCACCGCCACGGTGACCGCCGCCTCGAACGAGCCCGCGCGCGCGCCGGCCACGACGGCGGCGGCCACCGAGCGGTCGGCGCGCGAGGGGACGCCGCCCCCGTCGCCGAGCAGGTGGGGTTCGAGCGCGCCCTCGGTGCGGGTGGCGAGTTCGCCCAGCGCGTCGCGCACCTCCTGCGTGCGCGCCGCGACGAGGGCCGCGGCGAGCGGGTCGTCGCCGTACAGCGCGGCGGCGATGGCGGCGGCCTGCGCCGCCGCGCCGTCGATGCCCACCGGGTGGGCATGGGTGACCTGGGCGCTGCGCCGGGCCTGGGCGCTCACGACGCCCGCGTCGGCGTGAAAGCGCACGGCCACCGGCGCGACGCGCATGGCGGCGCCGTTTCCGAGGGAGCCCTGGCCGTCGAAGACGCGCTGTGCCGCCTGGGTGACCGCGACGCCCTCCCGCCACAGGCTCAAGACCTGCGTGGTGCCCCCGCCGTAGCCGCGCCGGGGGTCGTAGGCGGCCAGGAACGCGCGCGCCAGATCCTCGGCGTCGACGCCGTCGCGGCGCACCAGCGACTCGGCCAGCGCGATGGCCATCTCCGTGTCGTCGGTGTAGGTCCCGGCGCCCAGCCGGGCGGGCTCCATGTCGAGCACGGCGGGGATCGCGTCGGGCGGCGCGCCCTCCCAGGGCATGCCCAGGGCGTCGCCCGCGAACGTCCCCAGCAGCGCGCCCGTGGCCCGGTCCTGCCATGTCATCTCCGCCCGCCCGTCCCCCCGCGCCCGTGGGTCAGCTCGCCGACAGCCAGCCCTCGCTGCGATCCTCGGGCTCGTCACAGGAGGGGCAGAGCTTCACGGTGCGATAGCCGATGATCGACTGCTGGGTTCCTCGGGCCTTCTCGAGCAGGGGGCGGCGCGCGGCGTGCATCTGCCTCCCGCAACTCGGGCAGGCCCAGGGATCGTGCGTCCAGGCGTGGTCACACTCGAGGCAGACGACCTGGACGACCTCGGCCGCCTCGTCGCGCCGGCCCCTGAGCTTGCCTGAGCCGCATGCGGGACAGGTGATCCGCATCGGCCTGAGCGTAACCGTCAGGGGGTCAGCGCACCGGATGCCAGCGCACGCTCAGAACGGCGCAGAACAGCGCGAGCACGCCCAGCCCCGCCAGTCCGGCCGCGTAGGCGCCGGTGGCCCCGAGGGCGATGGCCAGCGGGAGCGGACCGACCGCGGCCGCGGCGATGCGCGCCGCGTCGCCCACCCCCTGCAGCTCTCCGAGTCGCTCGAGGCCGAAGGTCCTCGCCCACGCGGCCCCACTGCCCGTGGCGTTCACGCCGCTGGCCAGGCCCAGGACGGCGAAGGCGGCCAGGGCGGTGACGGGCACGGAGACCAGCAGGAGCCCCATCGACACGGTGAGCAGCGCGCTCATGGTCACCAGACTCGCGCGCACGCCGGCCCGGTCGACCAGCGTGCCACCGAACACGGCACCCAGGGCGCCGCTGACCGCCAGCAGGCTCAACGCCCCGGCGGCGCCAGCTCGCGTGACGCCGCTGCCGTCCAGTAGCGAGACGGCGTGGAAGACCGCGGCGGTGCTGATCAGCGGCGCGGCGCACAGCACGACCAGCAGGGTTCCTCCGCCGCCACGCCAGGGGAAGCGGCGCGCCCGGGCGGCGACGCGCGCGGCGAATCGGGGCCGCTGCGTGCGCGCCACGGGAGTCCGTGGCCCGGCGGTGCCGGCGGTCGCCCAGCGCACCACGAGCGCGATGGGGAGGATCGCGACCAGGACGGCGACCGCGGTGACCTGCAGGCTGGCGCGCCAGCCGAAGGCCGCGAGCAGGCCGGCGGCGACCGGCGGCAGCGCTGCGGCGGCCAGCGTGGAGCCCAGGTGCGAGACGGCCAGCGCCCGCCCGCGCCAGCTGGCGAAGGTCCGGGCCACCAGCAGCGTTCCGACCAGCGGGAACGAGCCCTGCCCGAAGGCGCGCAGCATGCCCAGCGCGACGAGTGCCACCAGCGCGCCGGCGGCCACGCTCATCAGCAGCGAGCCCGCCGCCAGCCCGAGGGCGATGGCGAGCCAGGTCGTCGCCGGCCCGCGCCGGTCAAAGGCGCCGCCGACGACGAGGACCATGGCGGCGGAGAAGACCGTCGCGCCGGCGTAGACGGCCGAGAAGCCCGTCCGGCCCATCCCGGTGCCCGCGATCATGTCGTCGACGAACAGGGAGAGCCAGTACGACTGGCCGGGGGAGGAGGCCAGCGCCGCGACGAAGCCCAGGGCCGCCACCGCGCTGGCTTTGCGGCCCGTCGCGCCGCCGGGCACGAGCGCGTGCTCGGGCGGGACAAGACGCAGCCGCCGGCGCCTGGGCGTGGCGGTGCTCACGCTCGTGGTCGCTTCAGGACCACTACTAGGAGCGCGGGGCGGCGGCCAGCGCGGCGTCCATGGCCGGGCCGGGGGCGTCGACCACGCGGCCGTGGCCGGTGGCCAGGCGGGTGGGATCCAGCGCGCGCAGACGCAGGGCGGTCTCGTGGGCGGTGGGCTTGTGCCAGGTGCCCAGCAGGGCGGGAAAGGGAAAGCGCGCGACCGGCTGTGTGGTGACGAACACGCCGCCCAGGGCGAGGTAGGCGTCGCCGCAGAGCAGGGTGCCGTCGCGGTTGTCCAGGAAGGCCAGCTGGCCCGGGGTGTGGCCGGGCGCGGCGATGGCCTCGAGCGAGCCGGCGCGGTCGCCGGGGCGCAGGGTGCGCGTCGGGCGCGTTCTCACCCGCTCGTAGAAGGGACCGAAGATGCGGCCCTGGGGCTCGCCGGGGTCGAGGCTGCGATCGCCGGCCAGGAAGCGTGCGTCGCGCTCGCCGACGAGCACCTCCGCGTCGGGGACGGCGTCGTGCAGCGCGTCCAGCGAGCCGGTGTGGTCGGCGTGGGCGTGGGTGATGGCGATGCGCCGGATCGGCGCTCCCTGGTCGCGCGCGGCGGCCAGGATGCCCTTGGCCGAGCCGGTCAGCGAGGTGTCCACGAGGGTCAGCCCGTCGTCCTCGCGCACCAGGTAGGCGTTGCTGACGCCCAGGCGGCTGAGCTGGACGAGGTGCTCGCCGTGGCGGGTGGCCTTCATCGCTGCGGTGCTGCCCCGGGTGCTCGCGCCGCCAAACCGCTCACGGCGGAAGGGCCCCCGCCGTGCCACCGTCGCTGGTCATCACCGCCTCCCTGATCGCTGAGGGGCGGGCTGGACATCCAGTAGCGCTCGAGATCGCGAGAACTATGCTTGCCGTGAAGTTCGATGGCGCCGTCTTTCACGACGAGCTGCCCCACCTGCGGGTGCCTCATGTCGCCCCTCGCGTGGCTGGCCCAACGCCGCGGATACAAGGCTGAGCTGCCGTATCCCCCATTTTCCGCGAGGCCGAGGGAAGTGGCCTCGACGGCGGCCTGATCCAGGGCCACGGCCCGAGATCGGGGCGGCCTGGGCTGAGAGCGCGCGAGGGCAGTCCGTCGCTCTCTCGCCTCAGGCCCGCCGACCCACGGCGCGCGGGCACGGCCTGGTCAGCCGCCGGGTGGCGCAGGCGACGACGCCCCGGCCGCCCGGCTGGACGACTGCGCGGCGCGCAGGCGCTCGAAGAGCCCGCGGGCGGTGGACTGCTCGAGGTGGGCCACGCGCTGGCGACGGCCCGAGCCCACCGCGACCGCGAGGTCGGCCAGCCGCGCGCGGCGCTGGAAGGGCGACTGGCTGAGCGCGTGCTCCTGCAGTCGTGTGGCGCGGGCCACCAGCGTGTGGCGCGCGAGCAGCCGGGAGCGCAGCACCAGGCGCCCGTCGCCCAGCCGCCAGCCCGCCGCGCGAAAGCGCCCCACGCCCTCGAGTGCCCCCAGGGCCAGCAGGACGGGCAGCGCCCACCAGATGCCGACGGCCGCCGGCGCCGCCCCCACCACCGCGCCCAGGGCCAGCGGTGGGGCCAGGTAGCGGCGCAGGGCTCGCCGGGGCGGCGGCTCGAGCGGAGCCAGTTGCGCGGTCAGCTCGGGTACCAGCTCGGCGATGAGGCTCGCGGCCTCACCGGCACGCAGCAGGGGGAACAGGGTCCGCACGGCGGCGGACTCCTGGCGGTAGCCGACCGTCTCCACCCGCAGGGAGGCCAGCCCGAAGGGCCGGCGCAGCACGCCCTCGACCACGCGCACCGCGTGCACCCGCGCCAGCGGAATGCTGGCCGCGCGGCGCTGGAGCAGGCCGCGGCGGATGCGCAGGCGCTCGCCGTCGCGCTCCACGGTGAAGCCGCTGAAGGCGATCACGGCGCCCAGCACCGAGACGGCGAGCACGGCCGCGACCACTGCCAGCGCCACGAGGGCCAGAGCGCCGGGAGCCCGCGGCAGGAGGTCCAGCAGGTCACCGTCCACGCGCTCGCCGACCAGGTCGTCGGCCACTGCCCCCACGCCCGCGAGCAAAGGCACCAGCACGCCGAGCTGTGGCCCCGTGAGCGCGGCCACCACCAGCTGCCCCCCGCTCAGGCGCCGGTGGGCGGCGGGCGGCTCGTCGTGGGCCGCCTCGGGATGGCCCAGCGCCGCGCGCAGCGCCTCGACGTCCTCGCGCGCCACCGCGCTCAGGGCGATCTCCGGCTCGGCGCCGCCGCCCGCCGTCTGCACGAGCACCTCGAGCACCCCGAACAGGCGCTGGATCGGGCCCTGCCCGGTGTCCACGCTGGAGATGCGAGACAGGGGCACGGAGGTCTCGTCGGGCGAGAAGATCCCGGTGCGCAGGATGAGCGTCTGGTCGTGCAGGCGGTAGGTCGTGCCCCGCCAGCGCAGCCAGCCCCCGCCCGCCGCGACCAGGACGCCCACCACCGCGAGGCCGGCAGGGAAGCCGCCGCCCGACGAGCCGATGACGATGACCACCACCAGCGGCAGCAGCACCTCGCGAGCGGCCTTGAGGATCTCCAGGACGACGCCCGCCGGGTGCAGCCGGCGCGGCTCAGGGCTCATCGGGCGTGCGGGCCAGCTCGGCGATGCGGTCGCGGATCGCCGCCGCGTCGCGCTCGGCCAGGCCGGGGATGGTGTTGCGCCCCGCGGCGGTGTGGATGACCACGACGGCCAGTCCGAACATCTGCGAGACCACCGTGCGCCGGGTGTCCACGTGCTGCACGCGCGGTAGCGGGATCAGCGTGCGCGTCACGGTGAAGGCGCCGCGGCGCAGGTCGATCTCCTCGTCGCGCACCTCGTAGCGCCAGTGCCGCCAGCGCAGCACCGGCACCACGACGACGCCCACCGCGGCCATCACCACGGCCACCGCCAGCAGCCCGGGACCGACGAAGCCGGGCGCGCCGGCACTGCTGACCGAGCTGCCGCCGATCACCGCGAAGAGCACCAGCGGGCCGGCCCAGCCCAGTGCCTCCACGGCCCACATCCCGCGGGCGCCGGGTTCGAGCCGGCGCGAGGGCTCGGGAGCGCGGGGATCACCGACCTCCATGGGGCCTGTGCCTACCCGGCCGGCGGCTCCTCGCCCCCGCCGGTATCATCCCGGCTCAGCTGGCGAGGGAGAACGAGAGCAGGAAGCCGGCCGCGGTGGCGAACGCGTTGACAGGTCGGCCATGCTCGTAGGCCTCGGGCATCAGCGTGTCGGCCAGGGACGCCAGCACCGCGCCGTCGGCGAAGGCCAGCGCCACGGCGAGGACCTGGTCGCTCAGTCCGCCCGCCAGCGCGCGCCCCGCCACGACGGCGGCGACGAGCAACACCGCGCAGCCCAGCCAGATGGCCATCACCGCCCGTGCCGGGCGGCCCTCGGCGCGCATCGCCACCGCACCCACCAGCGCTTCGGGCAGGTTGGAGAAGAAGATGGCCACCAGGAGCGTCAGCGAGGCGCCGCCGACCAGCGAGACGCCGAGCGCGATTCTCGGGCACGCCGTCCAGCGTCACCGCGGCCAGCAGCGCCCAGCCCACGCCGCCCCGCGCGCCGCCGGCCGCCACCTGTCGCTGGCCGGCACCCGCGGTGCCGGTCACGTAGCGGTCCAGGGCCGAGTCGGTGGCCACGAAGGTCGCCGCGCCGGCGATCCGCCCCGCTGCCGCGCGCGCCAGACCGCCCAGCTCGAACGCGTCGGTGAACAGCTCAAAGGCGAGGGCGGAGATGAGCGCCCCGCTGGCGAAGGCCAGCAGCACGCCGGTGAGCATCTTGGGCGGATCCCACACCGAGCCCACGGCCGCGCCCACGACCAGCGCGCTGGACGCGGCGAGCCCGAACAGGAGCGCGTGAAGCACGCCGGACGGGTACCCGGTCGGCGTGTCCACCGCGCAAGCAGTCCCGCCCACCCACGGCGAGCTCGAGGGCGACGAGGCGCTCGACACCCTGCGCCGCTGCGGGCGGCGACGCCTGGTGTGGGATGCGATCACCCGCTTCCGGGCGGCCGACGGCTTCAGCCACGCCCGCGCGCTTGCCTTCCAGGCCGTGCTCACGCTGCTGCCCGCCATCATCGCCGTGGTCGGGCTGGCCGCCACGCTGGACCAGGAGGGCTTCAGCAACACGGTGCGGGTCACCATCGGCGCCCTGGCGCCGGGGGCCGCGGGGGACATCCTCACCGCCGCGCTGCGCCAGGGCTCGAACGCCGCCACGCGCGAGAGTGGGGAGACGGCGCTGGTGGGAGGCTTCCTGGCCGCCGTGGCGTCGGGCATGGCGACCATGACCGCGATCGAGCGCGGGGCCAACCGCATCTACGGCGTCGAGCGCGACCGTCCGTTCGTGCGCCGTTACCTCGTCGCGCTGGCCCTGGCGCTCACCGCCGGCGTGCTCGCGCTGGCCTCCGTCGCCGTGCTGGTGGGCGGCGCGGCCATCGCCGACGCCATCGGCTGGGGAGCGGGGGTCGACGCGGTGTGGTCGGTGGCGCGCTGGCCGCTGGGCCTGGCCTTCACGGTCACCTCCATCGCGCTGCTGTTCGAGGTCGCCCCGCGCCGGCGCCAGCCCGAGGCCTCGTGGCTGGCCTTCGGCGCGGCCGCCGCCGCCGGGCTGTGGGTGGCCTTCATGGGCATCCTGGCGCTGTACCTGGAGGCCACCGGCGCCTTCGGCGCGACCTACGGGCCGATCGCCGGCACCATCGGCGTGCTGCTGTGGGCCTTCCTGACCTCGATCGCCCTCTTCGGGGGCCTGGCGCTGGCCGCGCAGCTCGAGGCGGTGCGCGCGGGCGTGCCCGGGCCGCGGGTCGAGCGGGAGGTCAACGAGGGCTGAACGGGCGGGTCGGCGCGCGGGGGCGGGTCGCGTCGCCGGTCGAGGCGCGGTGGGCATCAGGTCTGTCCCGGCGCGGTGAGCCCCGCGCCGGGGATTCTGCGCCCGACAGGTAGCGTCCCCGAAGTGGCGACCTTCGACGAGGGCCAGGTCGAGCTGCACGGCCACCGGTCGATCTATCGGGTCGCCGGTGAGGGCCCGCCGGTGGTGCTCATTCACGGGATGGTCAACTCCTCGCGCCACTGGGAGGGGGTGGCCCTGGCGCTGGCCGACGCCCACACCGTCATCGCCCCCGACCTGATCGGCCACGGCGACTCTGCGACCCCGCGCGGCGACTACTCGCTGGGCGCGCACGCCGCGAGCATCCGCGATCTCCTGTCGGCCGTGGGGGTGGACCGCGCGACGATCGTCGGCCACTCGCTCGGCGGCGGCGTGGCGATGCAGTTCTTCTACCAGTTCCCCCACCGCACGCAGCGTCTGGCGCTGATCTCCAGCGGTGGCCTGGGCCGGGAGGTCAGCCCGCTGCTGCGCAGCGCGGCGCTGCCGGGCGCCTCGCTGCTGCTCGCGCTGGCCGCCCACCGGCGCCTGCTCGCCGGCCTGTCGACCGGCGGTCGCCGGCTGCGCCGGCGCGGTTGGGGGGCCGGCGTGCATCTGCAGGCCATCGCCCGCGCGCTGGCCCCCCTCGAGCGGGCCGGGGCTCGCGAGGCCTTCCTACACACCCTACGCTCGGTGATCGACGTGCGCGGCCAGCGCGTCGACGCCCGCGACCGCCTGCACCTCCTGCGCGGCATGCCGACCCTGATCGCCTGGGGCGAGCGCGACCGCACCATCCCGCCCGCCCACGGGCGCGAGGCCCATGCCGCGATCCCCCACAGCCGCCTCGTCATCCTCCCGGGCGTCGCGCACTTCCCCCACCTCGAGGACCCCGCCGCCCTGGCCGCCGTGCTGCGCGAGTTCATCGAGACCACCGAGCCCGCCGCCCTGGACGACGCCGACTGGCACGAGCTGGTCGCCGCGCGGTGCGGACCGGGGGGCCTCAGCCGCGACGGCGCCGGCGCCGGCGGCCTCCGCGGCCGAACAGGGCGATGATCGCCCACTCGACGAGCTTGGCCGTGGTCCGGGAGTAGGGAAAGTAGTACAGCTCGCGGTTGAGGCCGAAGCGGGTGACCACGATGTTCTGGCGCTGGCAGAACTTCTGGATGCCCACCGCCCCGTGGCGGGCGCCCAGGCCGGACTCCTTGACTCCGCCGATGGGGAGCTCGGTCGCGAAGTAGTTGGTGATGACGTCGTTGACCACCGCCGCGCCGGCTTCGAGGCGGCGGACGATCTGCTCGCCGCGTCGGTGGTCGCCGGCGAAGACGCTCGAGTCCAGCCCGTAGCGCGAGTCGTTGGCCAGCGCCACCGCCTGCTCGACGTCGTCCACGCGCATGACGGGCAGGACCGGTCCGAAGGTCTCCTCGGTCATGACCTTCATCGAGTGGTCGACGCCGCTGAGCACCGTCGGCTCGAAGAAGTCGCCCGGTCCGTCGCGCCGCCGCCCGCCCGCCTCGAGCCTGGCGCCCTTCTCCACCGCGTCGCGCACGTGCTCCTCGAGCGTCTCGAGCTGCTCGGAGGACGTCATAGCGCCGATGTCGGCACGCCCCGGGCCGCCGGGGCCGCCCTGGCGCAACTTGCGGACCTTGTCCACCACCCGGGCCACGAAGGGCTCGTAGGCGCCGCCCTCGACGTAGACGCGCTCGACGGAGATGCAGGTCTGGCCCGCGTTCTCCATGGCGCCCCACACCGCGGCGTTGGCGGCGCGCTCGAGGTTGGCGTCCTCGAGCACGATCATCGGATCCTTGCCCCCGAGCTCCAGGGTGATCGGCAGCAGGCGCTCGGCGGCCTGGACGCCAAGCTGTCGGCCCACCTCGGTGGAGCCGGTGAAGTGCAGCATGTCGACGCTCTCCACGAGCGCCCCGCCCACGGTCGCGCCGCTGCCGTTGGCCACCAGGAACACGCCCTCGGGGGCCCCGACCTGGCGCAGTCCCTGCGCCATGAGCATCGAGCTCAGCGGGGTGAGCCGGGCCGGCTTGAGCACGACCGCGTTGCCGGCCATGAGCGCCGGCACGGCGTCCCCGAAGTTGTTGATCAGCGGGTAGTTCCACGGTCCGATGACCCCGACCACGCCGTAGGGGCGAAAGCGGTTGACCAGCTTGCGCCCGGCCAGGAAGGGTGAGTGGGGACGCGGGCGCTCGTCGGCCAGGTACTTCGGAGCCCTCCTGGCCCAGAAGCCCAGGGCATCGGCGACGTAGACGAGCTCGAGCTGGGCGTCCACCCAGGACTTGCCGCTCTCGGAGATCAGCGTGCGCAGTACCCGGTCGCGGTGGTCGACCAGCCACCTGCGCAGGTCGCGCAGCACCGCGCCCCGGCCCTCGAAGCCCAGCGCCTCCCAGCCGGGTTGGGCTCGGCGCGCGCGCTCGACCAGGGCGAGGACCCCGTCGCGGTCCAGGGCGCTCACCTCGGTGAGCGCCTGGCCGGTCGCCGGGTCGGCGACGGTGAACGTCGAGTCGCTGGCGGTGGCGTGCATGCCGCGGTGTCTGCCCGCTGGGTTGTGGCCTAATCCGCCCCCAGCGCGGCGCGCTCGTGCTCGGACAGGGGGCGGGGACCCCGGCTGTCGGCGTCCCAGGCCACGAGGACGGAGCTGGCCTCGGCGGCGATCGTGCCGTCGGGCAGCACGAGCTCCTGCTCGACCGTCACGCTCTTGGTGCCGATCCGTCCCACCCGCGCGACCACGTCGACGTGCCCGTGGTCGCGGCGGATCTCGTGGCGGTGGTCGAGCTCCACCCGCGCGAGCACGAAGGGGAAGTGGTCGAGGCCGCTGCTGCGCTCGAACAGCGCGCCGCGGCCCTCCTCGAGATACTCGTGGTAGACGGCCTGGTTGAGGTGGCCGAGCATGTCCAGGTCGCGCCAGCGCACCGCGATGCGGATCGAGGTCTCCATACGCGCAGACCCTACGGCGAGGGCCCGGTGCTGGGAATTGCTACCGGAACTCGGGGGCCAGGTCGGCGAAGCGCGAGGAGCCCAGGGCGCCGCGGATGGTGCGCTGGGCGCGGGGGAACCGGCCCAGCCGGAAGGGCCCCGACGCGCGCTGGCCCTGGTTGTAGACCATCATGCGCGTGCGGGGGTGCTCGCGCACCCAGGCGAACAGCCGGCGGGCAAAGCGCGCGTCATCCGAGCCCCACATCGCCCACTCGCCGAAGGCGAAGGGCCGGCGGTGGCCCACGGCGAAGGTCCGGTAGAAGGGCTCGAGGAAGTGGAAGTTGGGGAACCTCGAGTAGAAGCTGGTGGACACCCAGTCCACGTAGCGTGCACCGGGCCAGAAGGCCTGGGGGCGCAGGGCGCGGATCATCGGCGAGCCGCCGGTCATCGGCGACCACAGCACCGCCAGCCGCGGCCGGGCGAGCTGGTCGGCGTCGGTGCGCACCGGCGCCAGGCCGAGCCCGCGCAGCCGCGCGTCGATGGTCGCGACGGCGCCGCCGCGCAGGATGAGCACGCTGCGCTTCCAGGCCTGCTTGAAGCGCCGGGCCGAGTGGTCGGCGTTGCGGGGGCGCCCGCTGCAGTGGTGGGAGGCGTAGGCCAGGTCGCAGTTGTTCATCTCGCCCATCAGGCGCAGGTACGCCGGCTGGCCGTGCTCGGCCAGGCGCCGGTTGAGAGACAGCAGGTAGGCGTCGCCTGCCCCGCGCGCGATCTCGCCCGGGCTGATGCGCCCCGCCATGTTCTGGCCCGCGGCGGTGCTGAGGTGCAGCATGAGGCGCGTGCGCGCCGCCCTCGAGCGGTCGATGGCGAACCCGATCTTGTCGCCCCACGCGATCCAGTGCTGCCACACCGCCGGGTGCCTGCCGGTGCGCGCCTGGAAGTCGGCGATGTCGTGACCCGAGGCCACGCCGTGCCACACCTTCCCCGACGGGGGCAGGTAGGCGCCCGCGGAGGCCTGCGGCGCGGGGCCGAGTGCGACGAGGACCAGGGCGAGGCTCGCCGCGGCGAGAGCGGGGACGGTGGGCAGGCGGGGCATGCACCCTGTATCGGCTGTGTCCGGTGTCTTCCATAGTCCTAGGGCAACGGCCTGGCGACGATCAGGCGGCGAGTGCGTGCGGGCGGCTCGTCTCCGCGGCGCACGCGATGCGCGCCGCCGCGCCTTCGAGCGCGCCCGCGGCGAGCAGGGCCGTGGTCGCCCCGCCGATCATCCGTCCGGTGATCCCGCCCGTCGGGCGCACGCGCACCGATGCGGTGATGTCGCTGCCCTGTTCGCGGGGAGCCAGGTCGTAGCGCACGTCGAGGGCGATGGGCCCCTTGGCGGTGAGCTCCAGGCCGCCGGCGTCGGCGGCGTGGACCGCCACGCCGAACCCCACGCGCAGGCCGGCCAGGCTGCCGCTCACCCGCGCCTCGGTGCCGGCCTCGAGGCGCTCGCCCGCGAGCGTGTCGAGCTCGAAGGGTATCGGCGACCACATGCGGATGGCCTGAGGATCGGTGAGCACCTCGAGCACCTGCTCGGGCGTGGCGTCGGTGGTCGCGTGCGTGGTCCAGCTGGTCATCCTGGGCTCCCTCCCTGGTCGCGGCGACCCGGCCGTGGGTCGCCCGTGCAGGGTCCCAAGGCGCCTCCCATCGGGCGTCGGCCGCCAAGGCCATCCTCCCTCCTCGCCGGGGATGATCCTGCGGTCGCCCGTCTCCTCCCGCAGGATGACCCCGGCGCCCTGCGCGGGAACGACGACGACGGCCCCACCGCTCGCGGTCTACCGTTGCGCCCGTGCGCGTCCGGGTGCTCATCGTCGACGACCAGTCCCTGATCCGGGCGGGCTTTCGCATGATCCTCGATGCCGAGGCGGACCTGGATGTCGTGGGGGAGTGCGCCCACGGCGCCCAGGCGCTGGACAGCGTCCGCCGGCTGGCTCCGCACGTGGTGCTGATGGACATCCGCATGCCCGAGATGGACGGCATCGAGGCCACCGGGCGGATCGTCGCCCAGGGCGGCGATCCGGTGCCGCGGGTGCTCATCCTCACCACCTTCGACGCGGACGAGTACGTCTACGAGGCCCTGCGCGCCGGGGCCAGCGGCTTTCTGCTCAAGGACGTGCCGGCCGACCAGCTCGTCGAGGGCGTCCGCCTCGTCGCGCGCGGCGACTCGCTGCTCGCCCCATCGGTGACCCGGCGCCTGATCGAGGAGTTCTCGCGTTCGCCGCGCGTGGGTCGTGAGGAGCCACCGGAGCTCTCCGAGCTCACCCCGCGCGAGCGCGAGGTCTTCGGCCTGATCGCGCGCGGCCTGTCCAACGGCGAGATCGCCCAGCGCCTCGTGGTCTCCGAGACCACCGTCAAGACGCACGTCGCCCGGGTGTTCGCCAAGCTCGACGTGCGCGATCGCGTGCAGGCCGTGGTCATGGCCTACGAGTCGGGGCTGGTCAGTCCCGGCCACGCCGCCGGGGAGTAGGTCCGCGTCGTAGGCTCCGGGGCGGCTGGCGTCCGCCTGACCGAGCCCCTAGTGTGCGTGTCATGACACCCCAGGTGACCGACCTGTACGACACGCTCTCCGACCACGAGCGCGCCGAGCAGCTGCGCGCGCACAACAAGGAGCGGCTCGCCAAGCTCGAGGCCGAGAAGGAGGCGCGCGAGGCGCGCCTGGCCAAGGCGGGCTGGACGCCGGGGGCGGGCACCGGCTCCAGCTGCTGCTCGCAGTAGCCCCCGGGCGCGCGGTGATCCTGTACCTGGCCACCGGGCGGGGCTTCGCCCGCCTGCAGGAGCGGAGGGCGCCTGGGAGGCAGACTTCGCCCTGGAGGACAGCGGCGCACGCTGCCTGGCCGTCGACCCCGCGGATCCGGCCACGGTCTACGCCGGCTGTCGCGGAGGCGGGGTGAAGCGCAGCGACGACGGCGGCGAGACCTGGTCGGACTGCGCCCTGCCCGAGCCCGACGTCTTCTCGCTCGCGATCTCGCCCGCCGACGGCGCAGTCTATGCAGGCACCGAGCCGTCGCGGCTGTTTCGCAGCCGCGACGGCGCAGGGACATGGGAGGAGCTGGAAGCCCTGCAGGCCATCCCCTCACGCCCGTCCTGGAGCTTCCCACCGCGCCCGTGGACCTCGCACGTGCGCTGGATCGCCCTCCACCCCCACCGCGCGGAGCGCCTGCTGGTGGGCATCGAGCTGGGCGGGCTCATGTACTCGGACGACGGCGGGGCCACCTTCAGCGACCACCGCCCGGGCGCCCAGCGCGACGTGCACGGCCTGGCCTGGCACCCGCACGCGGCCGGGCGCGCCTACGAGGCCGCCGGCGGTGGCGCCACCTTCAGCGTGGACGGCGGCCACAGCTGGCAGGCCGCCGACGAGGGGCGCGGCGAACGCTACGTGTGGGCGGTGCTGCCCGACCCCGACGACCCCGACCGCTGGTACGTCTCCGCTGCTGCCGGCCCCCGCCAGGCCCACGGCCCAGGTCCCGCGGCGGCCGGACTGTTCCGCCGCGACGGCGACCGTCCCTGGCAGCGTCTGGGCGAGCCCCTCGACGCGATGCCCTACGCGCTGGCCACAGCCGGCGGCACGCTGTTCGCGGGGCTGGGCGACGGGCGTGTGCTGCGCTCCGATGACGCCGGAGAGCACTGGGAGTCTTTGCCCGAGCGCGCCGAGGCGGTGCTGGCCCTGGTCGCCGTGGGGGAGTAAGGAAACCCCTCCGACCGACGCAGAAGATGAGCTTGAGCCGCAAACGCCCCTGACGCCCCGAGTGGCTCGAGCGCTCCTCACAGGGCGGTAGATGACGCCGATCATGCGCGCACGACTCCGTTGCTCGCCCGGCGGTGCTGGGTGGATCGTCCGCCCGCCGCTTCACGATCGCCGCGTGAAGGTGGTCCTGCGAACGCGAACTCCCGAGGGGATCGAGGTCGTCCTGCCCGCCCTCGTCTACGCCAAGGTGCCGGAGGAGCCCCGCGCGGTCGGGGACCTCGATCTCATCGAGCGGACGATCCGAGAACCGGACGAGCGTCGGCCTGATCGGCGCCCGGGTCGCGAGCGGTTCTTTCGCCACGAGGGCGGAGTGCGGGTGCTCGCGGTCGTTGAGTTCGCCCCGGTTCCTGCGATCATCGTGACCGTCTTCTCATCCGATCCGGATCACTGATGGCCACCGCCACCATTCATGTCTCCGCCGCCGACCTGCATCTGAGCGGCTCGTATGAGCCGACCGGCGATGTGCTCTACCTCTCAGCGCCCGGGGATGACAAGTCGAGGGGGGGCAGGAAACGCCGGAGGGGCACGCCGTGCGACTGGATGCGCAAGGTCGCGTCACCCACCTCACCGCGGTCAACGCTCGATGGGTGCTCGATCGCGATGGCGAACTGCGCGCCACGCTCCGCGATGGCCGAATGCTTCTGCTGCGACGAGACGATCTCGCTGACCTCGTCGCCTGAGCGACACATCACAGGCCCTCGAGGCCGGTGTGATCACGTTGCTGGCGATGCCCAGCCAGACCAGCAGGTGCAGCAGGCAACGTCCGGGATGGCGCGACAGCCTAGTTTCGAGGCTCGATGCCGGAGGAGGGACTCGAACCCCCGACACGCGGATTATGATTCCGCTGCTCTAACCGACTGAGCTACTCCGGCGGGGCCGATGGATTGTAGGCTGCCCTTCGCGCGTCTCCACGTTGCGCGAGAGCCCTTATCGGAGGGCCGGGGCGCGCACGGATGGCCAGGGCAAGCCGGGACCCTGCGGGTAGATTCCGCCCCATGGCCGTCGAGGATCTCGCCCGCGCCGTGACCACCGTGGTGGAGCGCTGCCTGGGCGTGCGCCCCGGGGAGGAGGTGCTGGTGGTCAGCGACCGCGAGCGGGCCGCGCTGGGCGAGGCGCTGGGTGAGGCGGTCACGACCGCCGGGGGCCATCCGGTCCGCACCGTCCTCACGCCCGACGCGCGCCGGGGCACCGAGCCGCCGCGGGCCCTGGCCGCCGCGCTGGCGGCGGCCGACGCCTACCTCGCGCCGTGCCTGCCCTCGCTCTCGCACACCATCGCGCGCAAGCGGGCCACGGAGGCCGGCGTGCGCGGCGCGACGCTGCCCGGGGTCACCGACGACCTGCTGGCCCGGCTCATGAGCGCCGACTTCGACCGCCTGACGCAGCGTTCCCAGCGCGTCGCCGCGCTGCTGAGCGAGGCCGACACTGCCCACCTCACCTGCCCCCAGGGCAGCGACCTGCGCCTCGACCTCACCGGGCGCACCGCCATCTCCGACCACGGCGACCTCACGGCGCCCGGCGCCTTTGGGAACCTGCCCTGCGGGGAGGGCTTCGTCGCCCCGCTCGGCGGCGAGGGCACGCTGGTGGCCTCGAGCGTGCCCGGCCCGGGCGTGGTGCGCGAGGACCCGGTGGTCCTCACCGTGGCCGGCGGGCGCCTGGCCGAGGGGGAGGGCGCCCACGCGCCCGGCTACGTCTCCCAGCTGGACGCCCACGGCCCCGCCGGGCGCAACCTCGCCGAGCTGGGGGTGGGCACCAACGAGCACGCCACGCTGACGGGCAACATCCTCGAGGACGAGAAGATCCTGGGCACGGTGCACGTGGCCTTCGGCGCCAGCGCGTCGATCGGGGGCACGGTCTCCGTGCCGGTGCACCTCGACGTGGTGGTGCTCGACCCCACGCTCACCGTGGGCGCGACCACGGTCGTCGACGGCGGGCGCTTCGTGCTGTGACTCGCCCGCCCGCGCGATGACCGCGCCGCTGCTGGGCGTCCCCAACGTCTCCGAGGGCCGCGACCGCGCGGCGATCGATGCCGTGGGCGCGGCCTTCGCCGCGGGCGGGGCGCGGCTGCTCGACGTCCACGCCGACGCCGACCACCACCGCTGCGTGTTCACCCTCGCCGCCGGGGCGGGCGAGCTGGCCGGCGCCCTGGTCGCCGGGGCGCGCGAGGCCATCGAGCGCGTCGACCTGACCGCGCCGCGGGGCATCCACCCCCATGTCGGGGCGCTCGACGTCGTGCCGGTCGTCCACCTCGACGCCGCCCGCCGCGGCGCCGCGTGTGCCGAGGCGCTCGTCGCCGCCCACGAGCTGGGTGAGCTGGGCCTGCCCGCCTTCCTCTACGGCGCGCTGGCGGACGGACGCACGCGCGCGCAGCTGCGCCGCGGGGGGCTGGCCGAGCTGGCCCGGCGCATGGAGTCCGGGGAGCTCACGCCCGACTTCGGCCCGCGCCGCCCGCACCCGAGCGCCGGGGCGGTGCTGGTCGCCGCCCGCCCGCCCCTGGTGGCCTTCAACCTCGAGCTGGGCCCGCCGGCCACGCCGGCCGACGCCCAGGACATCGCGGCGCGCATCCGCGAGGGGGGCTCGCACGGCCTGCCCGGCGTGCGTGCCCTGGGGCTGGATCTGCCTGCTCGCGGCGGGGTGGCCCAGGTCTCGTGCAACGTCGAGGACCACGAGGCGGTCCCGCTGGCTAGCGTGGTGGCCGCCGTGGCCGCGCACGCGACGGTGAGCGCCGCCGAGCTGGTGGGCCTGGCCCCCGAGGCGGCCTTCGCGGGGTTCCCCGAGGACGTGCCGGTACGCAACCGCCGCACGGTCGAGGAGGCCTTGGTGGGATGACCTCCCCCGCGCCCGCCGACTTCTCGGCTGGGAAAGACGCCGGGTTTGGGCCAGCCGCGTCATGATCCCTGCGTGAGCACCGCCCCTGTCCGGCAGATCGGCATCCTGCTCTTCCCCGATGCCGAGGAGCTCGACGCCCTCGGCCCGTGGGAGGTGCTGTCGTTCTGGGCGCGGACCTGGCCCGAGGACGGCTGGCGAGTCTTCACCTTCTCCGAGCACGGTGGGGAGGTGCGCTGCGCCAAGGGCCTGAGGGTGCGCGTCGACCACAGCGAAGCCGACCGCCCAGCGCTCGACGTGCTCCTCTGCCCCGGCGGGGCGGGCGCCGGAGCGCAGCTGGCCGACGAGGCGCGGCTGGAGTGGCTGCGCCGCCAGCGTGAGACGGTGGCGCTGATGACCAGTGTGTGCACCGGGTCGCTGGTGTATGCCGCCGCGGGCCTGCTGCGCGATCGTCCCGCGACCACCTACTGGGCTTCGCTGGATCACCTCGCCGCGCTCGACTCCACGATCCAGATCCGCCCCGATGACCGGTTCGTCGACGACGGCGACGTCATCACCGCGGCCGGGGTCTCGGCCGGCATCGACATGGCGCTGCACCTGGTGGCCCGCCTGGCCTCCGTGGAGCGCGCCCGCGAGGTGCGGCGGGGCATCCAGTACGACCCCGCGCCGCCGGTGTAGGCGACCGGATCTGCGCTCGCCCGCCCCCGCGGCGGTCGTAGACTCCACGGTCCATGGCCCAGACCAAGAAGCGCCGGCGCTCCAAGCACCGCGGCAACGCCGCCGGTGTCGTGGAGACTCGCGGGCGCACGGGCCGGCGCCCCGGTCCCCAGGAGCGCAAGCGCTCCGAGAAGGAGCAGGCCCGCGAGCGGCGCATGGAGCGCCTGCACCGCAAGCCGACCTGGCGCGGGGCCCTCAACCGCTCGATGTTCGCCGCTGCGCTGCTCCTGCTGGCCTTCGTCTTCGTCATGGGCCGCCCACTCCTCCAGGCGGTCGGGCTGGCGGTGGCCATGCTGCTCATCTACATCCCGCTCAGCTACTACACCGACCTGTGGTTGTGGCGCCGGCGCGAGCGCAAGCGCAACCCGGCCGGGGGCCGCGCATGAGCCTCGAGGTCCGCGGCCTCACGGTGGGGACGATCCAGGAGAACTGCTACCTGGCCCGCCTGCCCGGCGCCGACCGCGCGGTGATGGTCGACCCCGGCGACGAGGCCGAGCGCCTGCTCGGCGAGATCGAGGAGATGGGGGTGACGCTCGAGGCCATCCTGCTCACCCACACCCACTTCGACCACGTCGGCGCGGTGGCGCCCGTGGCCCGGGCCACCGGCGCCCCCGTGTGGTGCCCCGAGATCGAGGTGGCGGTGCTGGCCGACATCATGCGCTACGTGCCCTGGGAGGGCTTTGGCCCCTATGAGTCCTACGAGGCCGACCACACCGTGGCCGGCGGCGAGACGCTCGAGCTGGCGGACATCACCTTCGAGGTGGTCTTCACTCCGGGGCACAGCCCGGGCCACGTCACCTACGCGGTGGCCGAGCACGACGCCCTGTTCTCCGGCGACGTGCTCTTCGACGCCTCCGTGGGTCGGGTCGACCTGCCCGGCGGGGACTGGGCCACGCTGGAGCGCTCCATCGCCACGCTGTTGAAGGCCTATCCCGACGACGCGACGGTCTACCCCGGGCACATGGGCCTGACCACGCTGGGCCGCGAGCGGGCGAGCAACCCGTTCCTGCGCGCGATCGCTTGATCGAACGGCTCCAGGCGCCGCGCGGCACCTTCGACGTGCTGCCCGACGACAGCGAGCGTCGCGCGGCGGTCGAGGCCGCCGCGCGCCAGGTGCTGGGCGCCGCCGGCTACCGGCGCATCGAGACGCCCGCCTTCGAGGCCACCGAGCTGTTCGCCCGCGGCGTGGGAGAGTCCACGGACATCGTCCAGAAGGAGATGTACACCTTCGAGGACGGGGGCGGGCGCTCGCTGACGTTGCGCCCCGAGGGCACCGCGCCGATCTGTCGCGCCTACGCCGAGCATGGCATGCACAAGCTGGCCCAGCCGGTGAAGCTGTGGTACCTGTCGAGCTTCTTTCGCTTCGAGCGCGCCCAGGCCGGGCGCTACCGCCAGTTCTGGCAGGTGGGCGCCGAGGCGCTGGGCTCCGACGACCCGGCCGTCGACGCCGAGTCGATCCTGCTGGCGGTCGCCCTGCTCGACGAGCTGGAGGTCCAGCAGGTCAGGGTACGGGTGAGTTCGCTGGGCTCGCTGGCCGCGCGGCGCGACTACCGCGAGCGCCTGCAGGAGCACCTGCGCGCCCACGCCGACCAGCTCAGCGCGGAGGTGCGCGCGCGCATCGACCTCAATCCGCTGCGCGCCTTCGACAGCGACCACCCGGACACTCGGGAGGTCATGCGCGAGGCCCCGCGCCTGCTCGACTTCCTCAGCGCGCAGGACGCCGAGCACTTCGCCGCGGTGCGCGCCCTGCTGGACGCCGCCGACCTGGACTACGAGGTCGATCCCACGCTGGTGCGGGGGCTGGACTACTACACGCGCACGGTCTTCGAGATCGAATCCGGCGCGCTGGGCGCCCAGAGTGCGGTGGGCGGCGGCGGGCGCTACGACGGCCTCGTGGAGCAGGTCGGCGGGCCGCCCACGCCGGGGATGGGCTGGGCGGCCGGGGTGGAGCGCATGCTGCTGGCCGCCGGGGAGGGCCGCGCGGTGGCCCCCGAGGTCGACCTCTACGTTGCGGTGGACGGCGGCCAGCCCGCACGCCAGGCCGCCTTCGCGCTGGCCGCCGAGGCGCGCCGGGCGCGCCTGCACGCCCAGCTCGAGCTGGGCGGGCGCTCGCTCAAGGGCCAGCTCAAGCAGGCCGGGCGGGTCAGCGCCCGCTACGTTGCCATCGTGGGCGACACGGGCAGCGCACTGCGCGACATGGACTCCGGCGACCAGGAGGACGTGCAGGTCTCCGGCGTGGTGGCGCGGGTGCTGCGCGAGCTGCGGGGGCTGGGCGCGTGAGGCGCCCCCCGGAGACCACGGCGTGAAGCGCGCACCGCGAACCAACGCCTTCCGCGACCGCTGGGCCGGCGACCTGCGCGCGGTCGACGGGCAGACCGAGGTGACCGTCGCCGGATGGGTGCACCGCCGGCGCGACCACGGCGGGGTCATCTTCCTCGACCTGCGCGACCGCTCAGGCCTCCTGCAGGTGGTCGTGCACCCCGAGCTGGCCGCCGAGGCCTTCGCGGCGGCCGAGGCGCTGCGCCCCGAGCACGTGGTCAGCGTCTCCGGCCGGGTGGTCGAGCGTGAGGCGGGCAACGTCAACCCCAACCTGCCCACTGGGGAGATCGAGATCCAGGCCGCGCGGGTGGACCTGCTGGCCGAGGCGCGGACACCGCCCTTCCCGGTCGACGAGGAGGGTCCGCTCGAGGAGATGACGCGCCTGCGCCATCGCACCATCGACTTGCGCCGCGAGTCCATGCGCCGCGCGCTGGAGCTGCGCCACGACGTCGTCGCGGCGATCCGCGCCCACCTCGACGAGCACGACTTCCTGGAGATCGAGACGCCGATCCTCACGCGCTCCACCCCCGAGGGCGCGCGCGACTTCCTGGTGCCCAACCGCCGTGAGCCCGGCACGTGGTACGCGCTGCCCCAGTCCCCTCAGCTGTTCAAGCAACTGCTGATGATCGGCGGCTATGAGCGCTACTTCCAGATCGCGCGCTGCTTTCGCGACGAGGACCTGCGCTCCGACCGCCAGCCGGAGTTCACCCAGCTGGACATGGAGCTCTCCTTCGTCGACGAGGACGACGTGCTCGACCTCGTCGAGGGGCTCATGGCGCGGGTCTTCGCGGTCGGGGGCCTCGACGTCCCGCCCCCGCCGTGGGATCGCATGGGCTTCGACGAGGCGCTGGCCCGCTATGGCACCGACCGCCCCGACCGGCGCTTCGGCCTCGAGCTGCGCGAGGTCTCCGCGGCGGTGCGCGACTCGCAGTTCAAGGTCTTCCAGTCGGTGCTCGACTCGGGCGGGGCGGTGGTGGTGCTCGACGCGGGCCGCGTCGAGCTGTCGCGCTCGGAGCTCGACGGGCTCAACGAGGTGGTCCAGCGCCACGGCGGCAAGGCGGTGGCCTGGGCCTTCGTGGCGGAGGACGGGGACTGGCGCTCGCCGATCGCCAAGTTCTTCACGCCCGAGCAGATCGCCGCGGTGGGCGGCGAGCCGGGCGATCTGCTGCTGTTCGCCGCCGACGAGCGCCGGGTCGCGCTGGAGGCCCTGGGCGGGCTGCGCCTGGAGCTGGCCGAGCGCCTGGGCCTGGAGCGCAGCGGCCACGACGTGGTGTGGATCGTCGACTTCCCCATGTTCGACTGGAACGCGGGGGAGGAGCGCTGGGACCCGCTGCACCATCCCTTCACCGCCCCCACCGGTCCCCTGGACGAACCGGGGGACCTGCGCTCGCGCGCCTACGACCTGGTCGTCGACGGCTGGGAGCTGGGCGGGGGCTCGATCCGCATCCACGACCCCGCGGTCCAGCGGCGGGTGCTCGACCTCATCGGCATCGACGAGCAGGAGGCCGACCGGCGCTTCGGCTTCCTGCTCGACGCGCTGGGCCACGGCGCGCCGCCCCACGGGGGCATCGCCTTTGGCATCGACCGCATCGTCGCCCTACTGGGCGGTCGCGAGTCGATCCGCGACGTCATCGCCTTTCCCAAGACGGCCAGTGGTGCCGATCCGCTCACCGGCGCCCCAGCCGGGGTGGACGATCGCCAGCTGCGCGAGCTGGGCCTGCGCGCGCGCTGATCAGCCCAGGAGCCGGCGCAGCGGCGCGAGCACGTCGCCGGACCGGCGGTGCAGGTCCTCGTCGGTGACGCGGATGACGCGGTAGCCGAGCTCCTGCAGGTCGGCGTCGCGGGCACGGTCGCGGCCAAAGGCGGTACGGGTGCGGTGGTGCTGGTAGCCGTCGACCTCGACGATGAGGCGGTGGGTGGGCCAGCGGGCGTCGGGGTGGACGGTGCGGTTTCCGAGGTCGAGCGCGCTGTTGACCAGCGGAGCGGGAAAACTCGCCTCACGGCAGAGATGGAGGAGAAGGGCCTCGTTGTCGCTCTTGGTGTGGATGCCGGGGCGGTGGGCGTCCAGAGCGGCACGCAGGCTTCGGGTACCGGCCCTGGTCGGGTGGCTGGTGAGGAGGGCGTCGAGGGGGCGAACGTCCAGCAGTTGCAGGTCCTCGGCGCGCTCGAGCGCTCGGGCGAGGTGATGAGGCGGGACGACGGCGGCGAGGTCGAGCAGGGTTCGCGCCCAGGTGGTGGTCGGGATGGCGTCGACCGTGGTGGTCTGCGCCGTGGGGAGCGTGCGTGGGCGGTGGACGTCGATCCCGGCGTGCCGGCGGGTGGACCGGGTGGCCACCGTCACGTCGATGTCCGCGCGATTGCAGGGCCGCAGACCCCACAGGGCGGCAGCGTCGCGATGGCTGAGCACGGCACCCGGGCCGCAGGCCAGGACCGCCGCCATCCAGCGGGCTTGCAGGCAGAGACACCGATGGCCGACCGCGTATACCCCGCGGTACAGCGGGTGCAGACGCCCACGGCGGACCCGCAGCTTGATCGCACCCTCTGCGAGGCCGAGCTCACGCAGCTGGCGCCGGCCGACCACGCCGTGCTGAGCCTCGGCGAGGACCGTGATCGCCTGGTCGGCGCCGGTTGGGCCGACTTGGGGCTCGTGGTGGTCCCGGATCCGGCCCAGAGCATCCGCGACCCGAGGCTCACCAGCGACTGGGTCGCCTTCGGGCTCGTAGTGATCCCCAACCCGGCCCAGAGGGTCCATGACCCCATCCTGGCCAGCGCCAGCAAACGCCTGGGCAACGCCGCGTGCCGGCTTTGCCACCAACAGGTCACAGATCGTCGGTGCGCCCATCGCGCAACAGCGCCAGCGACGCCTGCACGCCCGGGCCGATGAGCAGGCGAAGGCCACCGTGCCCACGCCCACGGCCCCGCCCAGCAGGAAGCCCACCACCAGCACCGAGACCTCGATGCCACGCGCACCAAGCGCACCGATCGCCCCGTGCGCCGGTGCAGCCCGGTCATGAGCCCGTCGCGCGGGCCGGGGCCCAAGGCGGCAGGTCAGGAGGCAGGGGGCCGGCGGACACCGCCGCCGGACGCCAGCCAGCCAGCGACGCTCACAGGTCGGCGCGATCGAAGGCCCGCGCTCCCAGCAGCGCGGCCCCCAGCGCATAGACCCCGGCCCACACCCACAGCAGCGCACCGGCGTCGTCGGCTCCACCCAGCGGCCCGAGCTGCACGAGGACGCCGGTGACCCCCTCGATGTCGGCCGTCAGGGCAAACAGCGCGTCCTGGTAGAGGGCCTCGAAGGGCAGCGCCCACACGGCGATGTCCGAGACGTTGGTGAGGGTGGGGGAGCTCAGCGCGTCGCCGATCTGGCCCAGCAGGCCGGCCGTCAGCCCCGCCCCGAAGAGCATGAACACCGCGATCCCGTTGGCGGTGGTGCCCAGCAGCGTCGTGCCCAGCAGCGTGAGGGCCACGACGACGACGACCGCGCCGGCCAGGCCGAATGCCGGCAGGACCACAGACCCCGGCCAGAAACCGCCGATCAGGCCGGTGATGACCACCGCGCCCGCGTACACCGCAACCACGTAGAGCACGCACACGCCCGCCGAGGCCGCGAAGCGCCCGGCCAGCAGCGTGCGCCGCCCCACAGGGCGCACCACCAGGGGCTGCAGCAGGCCGCGCTCGGCGTCGCCGCGCACCGCTCCCAGGGTGAGGAAGACCGCAAGCACGACGCCCAGGAAGAGGGTCACGAACATGGCCATGCCCAGCAGCGTCGCGCCGGTGAGGACCTGCGTGTCCAGCGCGATGAGGCCTCCGGCCGGCGGGGCGACCTCGTCGAAGACCGCGCTGGCGCCCCAGGCGTAGAGGCCCAGGAAGGCCGCGGTGAGCAGGCACACCACGGTGAGCACGCGCCGGCGCAGGCTCTCGCGCAGCGCGTAGCCGACGACGGTGCCCAGGCCCCTCACCGCTGCGCCTCCTCGATCGCGCGCAGGTAGGCGTCCTCCAGCGTGCCCTGCACCACGCGCACGGCGTAGATGCGCTCGCCCTTGCCGACCAGGCCGGCGACCAGGGCGGGCACGTCCTCGCGGCCGGCGTCGGAGAAGGAGCGCGTTCCCGCGGCGGTCTCGATCTCCACGCCGCCCGGGCGGCCCAGCTCGCCCGGGGTTCCCTCGGCGACCAGGCGCCCCCGCGCGACGATGGCCACGCGGTCGCACACCTGCTCGATCTCGCCGAGCAGGTGGGAGTTGAGCAGCACCGCGACGCCGCGGCGGCGCAGCTCCTCGAGCATGCCGCGCACCGCCCTGCGCCCGGCCGGGTCCAGCGCGCTGGTGGGCTCGTCCAACAGGACCACGGCGGGCTGGCCGACCAGCGCCTGCGCGATGCCCAGGCGCTGCTGCATGCCCTTGGAGAGCTGCTCGACACGGCGGCCCGCCGCGTCGCTGAGGCCGACCAGCTCGAGCAGGTCGGCGCGCTCGGCGCTAGCGCCGGGCGAGCCGGCCAGGCGCTGGTGCAGACCCAGCAGCTCGTCGGCGGTGCACCAGCCCGGAAAGCGAAACAGTTCGGCCAGGTAGCCCAGCGCCGCCCGCGCGGCCGGCGAGCCCGCGGGGGCACCGGCCACCTCGGCATGCCCGCCGCTTGGGTGCACCAGGCCGCAGGCGATCTTCACCAGCGTCGACTTGCCCGCGCCGTTGGGGCCCAGCAGTCCCACCAGCTCGCCCGGCCCCACCTCGAGGTCCACCCCGTCCAGGGCGACCCGGTCGCCGTAGCGCTTGCATAGTTCGTGGGTGGCCAGGGCGGGGGGCACAGCCCGATCGTAGACTCGGTCCGTGACCGACCAGCGCTTTGCCGAGCACCTCGAGCATCCCGCCGGCCTCGGCCTGCGCGACGAGGGCCACCGCGGCAGCGCGGGTGGCGCGCCCTGCGGAGACCTGGTCACCCTGGAGCTGGCCCTCGACGCCGCCGGGCGCGTGTCGGCTACGCGCTTCGAGGCCGCCGGCTGCGGCGCCCTGACCGCCGCGGCCAGCGCCGCGGTGACCCTCGTGGAGGGCGAGGAGGTGCTGGTCGCCGCCCGCGGCGGAGCGGAGGCGATCGCCGCCGAGCTGGGCGGTCTGTCGCCCGGCAAGCGCCACGCCGCCGACCTCGTCTCCGACGCGCTGCACCGCGCGCTGGGCGCCGCGGTGCGCGCGGCCGACCCGCGCGACCCCGTGGCGGGCCGCACGCTCGTGGCCATGAGCGGCGGCGTCGACAGCGCGGTCGCCGCGCTGCTGTGCGCCGAGGAGGCCGATGTCGCGGCCGTCACCCTCGAGCTGTGGCGCGATCGCGCCAACGACGGCGAGCGGTCGTGCTGCTCGGCCGACGCGGTGCGCTCGGCGCGCGCGCTGGCCCACCGGCTCGGGCTGGCTCACCTCACGCTGGACCTGCGCGAGGAGTTTCGCGCCGGGGTCGTGGAGCCCTACCTGGCCGATCACGCCGCGGGGCTGACCCCCAACCCCTGCGTGCGCTGCAACGGCCACGTGCGCCTGGACGCCATGCTCGACTTCGCCGACCGCCTCGGGGCCCGCACCCTGGCCACCGGTCACTACGCGCGCACGACCCCGGAAGGGCTGCTGCGCCTGGCCGCCGACCCGGCCAAGGATCAGGCCTACATGCTCGCGGCGCTCGCGCCCGCCTCGCTTGCGCGCATGCGCTTCCCGCTGGGCGAGCTGACCAAGGCGCAGGTGCGCGCGCTGGCCGAGGAGGGCGGGCTGCCCGTCGCGCGCAAGCCCGACTCCCAGGATCTGTGCTTTCTGGCCGGTACCGGGCGCGCCGCCTTCCTGGCCCGCCACGGCGCCCTGCACGAGCGTCCCGGGGACATCCTCGACCGCGCCGGGCGGCGCCTGGGAGCTCACCGCGGCCACACCGCCTACACGGTGGGCCAGCGCCGCGGCCTGGGCCTGGCCGCGCCCGAGCCTCTCTACGTGCTGGCCACCGACGCGCAGGCCAACACGGTCACCGTGGGGTGCCGCGAGGAGCTGGCCACCACCCGCGTGCGCGTGCGCGACGTGCGCCTGCACGCCGCCGATCCCGCCCCCGACGCGGTGAAGCTGCGCTACCGCTCCCCTGCGGTCGCCTGCACGCTGCACGGCGACGAGCTGCGCCTCGACCAGCCCGTCGACGGAGCGGCGCCCGGGCAGACCGCGGTGCTCCTGGCCGGGGACGCCGTCGTGGGCTGCGCGACGATCGCGGGGGAAGCCGGCGAAGCCGGCGGTCTCGGTAACCCGTGTGCGAGTTTTCCGAGCAGATGACCTCCGACGAGATCCGCGAGACCTACCTGCGCTTCTTCGAGGAACGCGACCACCGCAGGCTGCCCTCGGGATCGCTGGTGCCCCCCGCCGGCGACACCTCGGTGCTGCTGACCACCGCGGGCATGCACCCGCTCAAGGCCTACTTCCAGGGACGCGAGCGCCCGCCCGCCCCGCGCCTGACCTCCGTGCAGAAGTGCTTTCGCACGCCGGACATCGACAACGTCGGCATCACCGCCCGCCACCTCACCTTCTTCGAGATGCTGGGCAACTTCTCGATCGGCGACTACTTCAAGCAGGAGGCGGTGGAGCTGGCCTGGCAGCTGTCGCTGGAAGGGTTCGGCTTCGACCCCCAGCGCATCTGGGTCACGGTCTTCGAGGGCGACGAGGCGTTGGGCCTGGGCCCCGACGAGGAGGCCGTCGACGTCTGGCGCTCCGTGGGCGTGCCGCGCGAGCGCATCGTGGCGCTGCCGCGCGGCGAGAACTGGTGGCAGGCGGGGGCCACCGGGCCATGCGGACCGTGCTCGGAGCTCTACCTCGATCGAGGCCTGGAGTTCGGGACCCCCGACGACCTCCCGGGCGGCGAGAACGAGCGCTTCCTGGAGTACTGGAACCTGGTGTTCATGCAGTACGACCAGGACCCGCCCGGCACGCTCACGCCACTGCCCACCCACAACATCGACACGGGCCTCGGGCTCAATCGCCTGGCGGCCATCCTCCAGGACAAGCCCTCGGTCTTCGAGACCGACCAGTTCCTTCCGCTGCTCGCGCTGGGCGAGGAGCTGGGCGCTGCGCGCTATGGCGACGCCGAGGCGACCGACCGCGGCCTGCGCATCCTCGCCGACCACACGCGGGGCATGACCTTCCTCATCGCCGACGGCGTGGTGCCCTCCAACGAGGGTGGCGGCTACGTGCTGCGGCGCATCATGCGCCGGGCGATCTTCCACGGGCGGCGTCTGGGCTTCGAGCCCGGCTTCCTCATCGACTACGCCGGACGCGTGCGGGCGCTGATGGGCGGCGCCTACGGCGAGCTCGACCGCGAATGGGCCTCGATCGACCGCTGGGTGCGGGGCGAGGAGGAGTCCTTCACCCGCACGCTCGACCAGGGAACGCGCCAGCTCGACGAGCTCATCGCCCGCGCGCGCGAGCGCGGCGCGGAGGGCATCGACGCCGCCGACGCCTTCCTCCTCCATGACACCCACGGCTTCCCGTTCGATCTCACGTTGGAGCTGGCCGCCGAGCAGGGCCTGGGCGTGGACGAGGAAGGCTTCGAGGCGCGCATGGACGAGCAGCGCGCGCGGGCACGGGCCGCCGGCGGCCGCGCGCAGGCCGAGGCGGTGGCCGACGTGGAATCGATCCCCACCGCCCCGCCCAGCCAGTTCACCGGCTATGAGGTGCTCGAGCAGCGCTCGACGGTCACCGCCGTGGGCGGCGCGGCACCGACGGCGAAGCCGTTGGTGGGCCGCGTGGTGGTCAAGCTCGCCGAGTCGCCCTTCTACGCCGCCGGGGGCGGGCAGGTGTCCGACGCGGGGGAGCTGGCCTGTGAGGGCGGCGACTGCCGCGCGCGCGTAGCCGACGTGCTGCGCCTGGGCGAGGACCAGGCGGTGGTGCTCGAGGTGCTCGACGGGGAACTGCGCCCTGGCGAGCGGGTGATCGCGCGCGTGGACGCGCCGGCGCGCCACGCCACCGCGTGCAACCACACCGCTACCCACCTGCTGCACGCGGCGCTGCGCCGCGTGCTGGGCGACCATGTGCGCCAGGCGGGCTCATACGTGGGCCCCGACAAGCTGCGCTTCGACTTCACCCACGGCCGGGCCCTCGAGGCCGCGCAGCGCGTCGAGGTCGAGGACCTGGTCAACGCGTGGGTGTTGCGCAACGACCGCGTGCGCGCCCTGGAGACCACGCTCGACGAGGCGCGCTCGCTGGGCGCCATGGCCCTGTTCGGCGAGAAGTACGGCGACGTGGTGCGCATGGTGGAGGTGGGTGACGGCTCGTACTCGCGCGAGCTGTGCGGCGGGACGCACGTGCGCTCGACCGCGGAGATCGGGCTGTTCAAGCTGACCTCGGAGGGCTCCAGTGCCGCCAACGTGCGCCGCGTGGAGGCGCTGACCGGGCCGGGCGCCGTCGCACTCCTGCGCCATCACGACAGGCTGCTCGAGCAGGCCGCGGGCGCGGCGCGCTCCTCGGTCGACGAGGTGCCCGCGCGAATGGCCGAGCTGCAGGCCCAGCTCAAGGAGGCACGCAAGCGCCCGGTCGCCGGCGGGGACGGCGCCGTGGACGCGAACGCGCTGGCCGGGCGCGCCGAGCCCTTCGACGGCGCGCCCGTGCTCACCGAGATCGTCCCCGGCGGCGATCCCAAGGCGCTGCTCGATTTGGCCGACCGCGTCAAGGGCCGCCTGGGCGATGCCGCCGTGGTGCTGGGCACCGTCGAGGCCGGCCCGCCCGCCCGGGTGCATCTCGTGGCCTCGGTGGCGCCCGCCCTGGTGGCGCGCGGCGTGAAGGCCGGCGCAGTGGTGAAGGCCGCGGCTCAGGTGGCCGGCGGCGGCGGCGGCGGGAAGGACACCATGGCCCAGGCCGGCGGCCGTTCGCCCGAGAAGCTGCCCGTCGCTCTCGCCGCCGCGCGGGCGGCGATCGAGGAGGCGCTGGGCCCTCGATGACGCGGTGAGCCGCGTCCTGGCCCTCGACCACGGGCGCGCGCGCTGCGGGGTGGCCGTGAGCGACCCCAGCGGCACGCTGGCCACCCCACTGACCGCGGTGGAGCGGCCTGACAGCGGCCGGGGACTGGACGCGCTGGCGGCGCTGGTGCGCGAGTGGGAGCCGGGATGCGTGGTGGTGGGCCTGCCGCTGCCCCTGAGCGGCGGCGAGAGCGCGCAGACGGCCGCCGCGCGAGCCTTCGCGAAGGCCCTGCAACGCCGCCTCGGCGGCGGGGTCCCGGTAGAGCTCGAGGACGAGCGGTTCACCACGCGCCTGGCCGAGCGCGACCCTGCGCAATCGCGCGACGAGGACAGCCGGGCCGCCGCCCACCTGCTCGAGGGCTGGCTCGCGCGCCGGGCGCGGTGAGGAGGAGCACCGAACCCAGCGCCATGCCTCGCTAGTCTGGGGCGCGCATGAGCCTGTTCGGTCGCAGGGAGGATGCTCCGCGCGAGCGCTCGCGGGAGGAGCGCGAGAAGGCTCGCCTCGAGCGTGAGGCCCGCCGGGCCACTCGCCGCGGCGACCCGCCGCCGTTTGAGCCCGAGGCGCCGCGGTCGGCACCGCAGCGCCCTGTCGAGGCGCCGAGCGCAGCACCGCAGCGCCCTGTCGAGGCGCCGAGCGCAGCACCGCAGCCCCCTGTCGAGCCGCCCGCGGCCGAGGAGGTCCACGGGCCCCCGCGCTCGGCTCGGGTGCGCCGCATCCCGCGCGTCCCCGCGCCCCTGGAGGATCAGCCAGCGGCCGCGCCGCCGCCCGCGCCGGAGCCGGAGCCGGAGCCGGAGCCGGAGCCGGAGCCGATGGTCTACGAGCCGCCTCCGCTGCCGGAGCCTCCGCGGGAGCCGGAGCCGGTGGCCTACGAGCCGCCTCCGCCGCCGGAGCCTCCGCGGGAGCCGGAGCCGCGTGCCTACGAGCCGCCTCCGCCGCCGGAGCCTCCGCGCGCGCCCGAGTCGCGTGCCTACGAGCCGCCTCCGCCGCCGGAACCTCCGCGCGCGCCCGAGCCGCGTGCCTACGACCCCGTCGCCGACGGCTCTCCCGAGCCGACCAACTGGGCGTACGAACCCTCCGCCTCCGCACCCTCCTTCGGTGAGGTGCCCGCCGACCCGCACGCCGCCGACGGCGGCTGGCGGGCCAGCCCGGAGCCCGAGGTGGTGGGCGAGGAGTCCGAGGCGGTGGGCGAGGAGCCCGAGTTGGTGGGCGAGGAGCCCGAGTTGGTGGGCGAGGAGCCGGAGTTGGTGGGCGAGGAGCCGGAGTTGGTGGGCG
>JAUJOF010000005.1:29350-111842 GCA_030447785.1 Solirubrobacteraceae bacterium | reverse complement strand
CGAGGAGCCGGAGTTGGTGGGCGAGGAGCCGGAGTTGGTGGGCGAGGAGCCGGAGGCGGTGCGCGAGGAGCCGGAGGCGGTGCGCGAGGAGCCCGAGGCGGTGCACGAGGAGCCCGAGGCGGTGCACGAGGAGCCTGTCGCGGCCGACACCGCCTCGCGCTCCCGTCTGCCCGAGGCCCCGCCCCCGCTGGGCGCGCGCGCCGGGCGGCGCATCTCCCGTGCACGGCGCGTCGGCGGGGTGGGCTCGCCGCTCCTGCGTACGCACATGGCCGGGGCGGCCCGCCCCCTGTCGGGCGCGGCCACGACCGTCGACGGGGGTGGCCCCGGTGAGTCGCCCGAGCCCCCGGCGCCCGGCCGGGCGGCACCCCGGAGCCGGATGTCGGTCTCGCGGCCGGTGGCCCTGGCCGTCTTCATGGTCCCCCTCCTGCTCGTGGCCTGGTTTCTGGTGTCCTTCTTCCAGCCCTTCGCCGGCGAGGGTGGCGAGCCGGTCTCGGTGCGGATCCCCGACGGCGCCGGCGCAGGGCAGATCGGCACCATCCTGGCCGACGAGGGCGTCGTCGACTCCAGCTTGTTCTTCCGCGTGCACGCAACCCTCTCGGGCAAGCGCGGGGCGCTGCGCTCGGGCGAGTACGACCTGCGCCGGGGCATGTCCTACGGCGCGGCCATCACCGCGCTGTCGACTCCCCCTCAGGCGGCCCCCCCGCCGCCGGTCATCGACGTCACGATTCCCGAGGGCCTGTCGCGCCAGGAGATCGCTCCCACCGTCAAGCAGGCGGGCATCCCCGGCGACTACGTCGAGGCCTCCGTCGCTCAGAAGGGCTTCAAGCCCAAGAAGGAATTCGAGGCGCCCGCGGGCACCGGGTCGCTCGAGGGCTTCCTGTTCCCGGCAACCTATGAGGTCCCCCAGGACGGCACCGCCGAGGATCTCGTCTCCCTGCAGCTCGAGGCCTTCGAGGACAACTTCGCCCAGGTCGACCTGGCCGAGGCCAAGCGGCGCAACCTCACCCCCTACGAGGTGCTGATCATCGCCTCGATGGTCGAGCGCGAGGCCCAGCAGCCCGAGGAGCGCCCCATCATCGCCGCGGTCATCCACAATCGCCTGCGCGACGGGATGCGGCTGGGCATCGACGCGACGATCCGCTACGCCAACGACAACTGGGACTCTCCGCTGCGCCAGAGCGAGCTGCAGACCGACGGGCCCTACAACACGCGCACACGCGCCGGCCTGCCGCCCACGCCGATCGGCAACCCGGGCCTGGACTCCATCAAGGCGGCCGCCAACCCGGCCGACGAGGACTTCCTGTTCTACGTGGTCAAGCCGGGCACCTGCGGCGAGCACGCCTTCTCCTCCACCGACGCCCAGTTCCAGCAGGACGTCGCGCGCTACAACCAGGCGCGCGAGCGCGCGGGCGGCCGCTCGCCCACCAACTGCTGACGGGAGGACCAGCCGGGGCGCGCGGGTCGTCGTTTGCCCGCACACCGGTGCGGGAACTCGCGAGGGATGCCAGGTGCTTCAGCACAGGAACCGGGTGGGCGGCACCCGCGGTCGGTCCCGTCCGCCTCGCGGACGCGTCGGGTTGGGGGAGCGCGGCGCTCGGCGCACCGATGACCGTGACGTCTCGCCGCTTCCTTCACGCGATCGGCGTCGAGGACGACACCAAGACCGTCGCCTGGACGCTGAAGCCGTCGGCCTCCGCGCCATCTGGCGACCTGAACATCATCGCCAATCGCCCAGCCGAGGATCGGGATGCAGTCCCGCGGCGCCGGCGCGCGCTGGACCTGACGCTGCTCGCGGCGGTCGCCACAAGCGCGCAGACGGTGCGCGCTGTGCGGTGCGATCGGCATCGTGGGCGCCCTCCTCGCCGCCGATGTCTTCACGGCCGTCGGGCTCACGCGCGCCGATGCGGCCAACGTCGGCGACGGCGCCCGCGCGCGTCAGGACCGCCGTGACGATCCGCCGGCCCGAGGACGACGTCCGCCGGGCGTTCCGCGACTTGCGCGTTGGACCCCGTCGCACTCGAAGCGTCCGGTGACGTCCGCTTCGGCCGGGCGCCGGGCGACCGAGGGACCGAGGTCCATCTCGACCACGAGCCCCGCGCTCGTGGTGGCGCTGCTTCAACGACGAGCACGCCGATCGGGCGCGGGACCCGCCGTCAGATCCGCACAAGCGACAGCCGGCCCAGCCGGTCGGAAAGGACGCCTGATGCGCGCCACCCGCTGGAGCGCGCAACACCGTCCAGGTCGAGAACGTCGGGACCGCGACGCGCGCGCGACGGCGATCTGCGGCTCGGCCGACACGGCTACGTGCGCCTCGGCCACGCTGGGCGAGATCGTCGAGGTCGGCAAGCGCACGCGCCATGAACCGTTCGCCGGCGAGAACGCGAGAAGCCACGCCGACAACACCGACGCGGCGGGCGGCTACCAGTTCGCCGACGTCGGCCGCGCGGCGCGCTCACCGCGCCAGGTCCCGCGCGGGCGTGGGCGCGGAGCTGCGCGCGGCGACGTGGTCGCCGTCTGGCGCGCGCGCGGCGTCGCGCGCGATCAGCTCGGCGCCGAGCGCGCCATCGACCGCTTCGCGGGTCACAAGGCGATCCGGAACCGACTACGAGCAGGTCGACGTCGCGTCCTCAAGGCCGGCGCGCATCGAGTGCGTCGCGCCGCACGTGCTGGTCGGGCGTCGCCCGCGCGCCTGGAACGAGCGCCCGCACGCGCTCCGCCATCATGTGCTGTCGCAACGCCGGGACCGGGCGTCGGCGCGCGATCCATCGCTGATGAACAGGGGGCTGACACCGCGCGCCGGCGGATCGAGAACGCGAGATCGGGGTCTCGATCAGCTCGACGACGCGCGCGCGATGATGGCGCAACGCATGGACCTGGGCGGTGCCGCGCCTGGGCGTCCTGGATGGCGATGGCCTCTCGAATGCACACCGCGGCGCTGCGCGCGCTGGGCCTGGACGCCGAGTGGAGCTATCAGCACCTGTGATCGAGACTGCGCCGCCGGCTTCGCGGGTGCGCCAACGTCACCGTGCCCCACAAGCCCGCGCTCGCGGGGCCCCACACGGCCAGCGCGAGCGCACGCGCGATCGGGGCGGCCAACACGCTGAGCTTCGAGGCCGGCGGCGCGATCCACGCCGACAACACCGACGCGCCGGGCCTCCTGGCCGCGCTGCCGCGCGCCCCGCGCGCCGCCGCCGCCGTCGTCCTCGGCGCCGGCGGCAGCGCGCGGGCGGCGGCGCGGGCGCTGCGCGAGGCCGGCGCCGCGCGGGTCAGCGTCTGGAACCGCACCCCCGGGCGGGCGCGCGAGCTAGCCCGCGAGCTGGGCGTCGAGGCGGTCGAGGGGCCGCTGCCGGGCTTCGACCTGCTGGTGCACTGCACCGCGGCCGGGCTGGCTGCGGGAAGCGATCAGCTCAAGGACCTGCCCGTGGATGACGATGCTCTGAACGTGGACGTCCACGTGATCGACCTCGTCTACGCCCCCGGCGGCACCTCGCTCGTCACGCGCGCACGCGCCCACGGCGCCGGCGCGGTCGACGGGCTCGAGGTGCTGGTGCGCCAGGGCGCCCTGTCGCTCGAGCTCTGGACCGGTGCCACCGCGCCCCTCGAGGTCATGCGCCGGGCGGCACGCGGGGAATGACCGCCCTGCGCCCCGTGCCCGACGGCGGGCTGGATCCGGACGACCACAAGGGCCGTCGAGACGGGACCCCGGGAGCCCAGCGCGCTGCTGACCGCTGGAAGGGCGTCACGCGCCCCACCCACCGCCCCGGGGAGGCCCCCCGCTTCCTCACCGACGTCGTCGTGGAGATGGGGCTGGCCGAGCGCGAGCGCGTCGAGGCGGCGATCGCCACCGCGCGCGCCCAGGGCACCACACCCGAGCGTGTTCTGCTGCAGTCCGGCGCGCTCAGCCAGGACGCGCTGGCCCGCGCCATCGCCGAGCGCCATGGCCTGAACCACATCGACCTGACGACGTTCGAGGTCGACATGTCGGCCGCCACCCTCCTGTCGGCGGCGATGGCCAAGCGCTACGAGGCCGTCCCCGTCGAGCGCTGGGACGAGCGCACGCTGCTGGTGGCCATGGCCGATCCCACCAACATCCTCGCGCTGGACGACATCGGGCTGATCACCGGACTGGGTATCCGCCCCGTGGTCGCCTCCTCCGAGGACGTCGCCGCGCTCATCAGCCGCCTGACCAGCCTCGACGACATGGTCCGCGACGCCTCCATCGAGGAGGCCGAGGAGGATGTCGGCGAGATCGTCGAGCTGCGGGAGTCTGCCGACGACGCGCCGGTGGTCAAGCTCGTCAACCAGATCGTCGCCCAGGCGGTCCAGCGCGGGGCCAGCGATGTGCACCTCGAGCCCGACGGCCGCGGCCTACGGGTGCGCTTCCGCGTCGACGGGGTGCTGTCGGAGACCACGTCGGTGCCCAAGCGGATGGTCCTGGGCGTGATCTCCCGCGTGAAGATCATGTGCGACCTGGACATCGCCGAGCGCCGCCTGCCCCAGGACGGTCGCATCGGGCTGGCCGTCGACGGGCGCCAGATCGACCTGCGCGTGGTCACACTGCCCAGCGTGCACGGCGAGGCGGTGGTCATGCGCATCCTCGACAAGGAGGCGGTGGTCATGGACCTCGACCGCCTGGGGATGGGAGAGGGCGACCGCGACCGCTTCCGCCGCTCGGTCGGGCGTTCGCACGGCGCCGTGCTGGCCACGGGGCCGACCGGTTCGGGCAAGTCCACCACGCTGTACGCGGCGCTCAGCGAGCTCAACACGCCCGAGAAGAACATCATCACCATCGAGGACCCCGTCGAGTACCAGCTCGGGGGGATCACCCAGGTCCAGGTCAATCCCCGCGCCGGGCTGCACTTCTCCACCGGCCTGCGCTCCATGATGCGCGCCGACCCCGACGTGATCATGGTCGGCGAGGTCCGCGACCGCGAGACCGCGCAGATCGCCGTCGAGGCCGCCCTGACCGGCCACCTGGTCCTCTCCACGCTGCACACCAACGACGCGCCGACCGCGATCACCCGCCTGATCGAGATGGGCATCGAGCCGTTCCTGGTGGCCAGCGCCATCGACTGCGTGGTCGCCCAGCGCCTGGCACGCACGCTGTGCTCGCAGTGCAAGGCGCGCACCATCGTCTCCGCGGAGGTGCTGCGCGAGCACGGCTTCCACGCGAAGTTCGACGTGGAGGCCTACGAGTCCGTGGGCTGCACCCGCTGCGGGGGCACGGGCTACAAGGGCCGCGTCGGCCTCTACGAGGTCATGCGCCTGAGCGACGAGATCCGCCGCCTGGTGGTCGCGCGTGCGCCCGCCGAGGAGATCGCCGAGGTCGCGGTGCGCGAGGGGATGCGCCGCCTGCGCGACGACGGGCTGGAGAAGATCGGCCTGGGGCGCACGTCGGTGGCCGAGGTCACGCGGGTCACCGGCGTCTCCTAGGGGTGCCGGAGGCGGCCAGGTGGCCGCCGGAGGTGGGCCCCCAGGTCGCGATAGCGACACCTCCTCCTAGGGTCCGTCGCGGCTCTCGCGCCGGGCGCTGATCGTCGCCTCCTTGCCGCCCTTGTCGACCGCCTGGGGGCGGCGCTCGAAGCCCGCGGCCTGCAGGGCGTCGTCCTCGTCGAGGGTCTCGCGCTCCAGCAGGGTGCGCGCGAGCGACTCGAGCTTGTCGCGGTTGTCGGTCAGCATCGACACCGCCCGCTCGTAGCAGCCCTCCACGATGCGCCGCACCTCCTCGTCGACCAGCTCCCGGGTGGCGTCCGAGGGGCCCTCCACGCCGGGGAACATGGGGCCGTCGTCGGGGCGGGGCAGCACGGACACCAACCCGATGCGCTCGCTCATGCCCCAGCGGCCCACCATCTGGCGAGCGATGTTGGTGACCTGCTCGAGGTCGGACTCCGCGCCCGTGGTCACGTTGCCGTAGATGATCTGCTCGGCCGCGCGACCGCCCAGGGCACCGACGATCTTGCCGTGCAGGTACTCGGCGTCAAAGCCATAGCGGTCGGTCTCCGGGGCCTGGAAGGTCACGCCCAGCGCACGACCACGGGGCACGATGGACACCTTGCGCACGGGGTCGGCACCCGGCTCGAGCATCCCCAGCACCGCGTGGCCGGCCTCGTGGTAGGCGGTGCGCTCGCGCTCGGCCGGGGAGATCGTGATGCGCCGCTCGGCGCCGAGCACGATGCGCTCCATGGCGTCGGTGAAGTCCTCGGGGCGCACCCGCTGGTGATCGCGGCGCGCAGCCAGCAGCGCCGCCTCGTTGACCAGGTTGCGCAGGTCGGCGCCCACCATGCCCGGCGTGGTGGCCGCGATGTCGGTCAGGCGGACCTCGTCGTCGAGGGGCACCGAGCGGGTGTGGACCTCGAGGACCAGGCGCCGCCCGTCCTTGTCGGGGGGGTTGACCTGCACGCGACGGTCAAAGCGCCCCGGGCGCAGCAGCGCGGCGTCGAGGACGTCGGGGCGGTTGGTGGCCGCCAGCACGATCACCCCCTCCGAGCCGGTGAAGCCATCCATCTCGGTGAGGATCTGGTTGAGCGTCTGCTCGCGCTCGTCGTGGCCGCCCATGCCCCCGCCCGAGCCCCCGCGCTGGCGCCCGATGGCGTCCAGCTCGTCGATGAAGATGATCGCCGGGGCGGTCTTCTTGGCCTGCTCGAAGAGGTCGCGCACCCTCGAGGCGCCCACGCCGACGACCATCTCGATGAACTCGGAGGCCGACATCGAGAAGAAGGGCACGTCGGCCTCGCCGGCCACCGCGCGCGCCAGCAGCGTCTTGCCGGTGCCCGGCGAACCGCTGAGCAGCACGCCCTTGGGAATGGCCGCGCCCAGCTTGCGGTAGCGGTCGGGATTCTTGAGGAAGTCGACGATCTCCACCAGCTCGTCCTCGGCCTCGTCGATGCCGGCCACGTCGTCGAACTTCACGCGCTGCTGGGTGGCGTCGTAGCGCTTGGCCTTGGAGCGGCCCAGGCCACCCATCCCGCCCATCCCGCCCATCCCGCCCTGCTTGGCCGCACGGCGAAAGAAGTAGAAGATGAGCCCGAAGATGAGCAGGGTCGGGCCGAAGAAGAGCAGGAAGTCCAGCAGGAACGAGCGGCCCTGGTCCAGCGTGTCGGCGTTGACCTGCACGTCGTTCTCGCGCAGGGTCGCCAGCAGGTCGGTGTCCAGCGCAAAGGCGGGCAGGACGGTCTCGAACTGCTCGGCGGGTTCGGGCGCGGGGGCGTCGTCGGGCGCATCGGGCTTCACCGGCGGGCGCACGGCCCGCTCGAAGTCGCCCTGGATGACGTCGCCCTGGGAGTTGACCTCGCTGACGTTGCCCCGCTCGACCTGCTCGAGGAAGAAGGTGTAGGAGACGTCGGGCCGCTCGCCGTCCTGGGGCAGCTGGTCGGCGAGCAGGATGTTGACCACGACGACGGCCAGGAAGACGAGCAGCAGGGTCCGCCCGAAGGGGGAGCGGAAGCGCCCCCCACCATCGCCGTCGCCGGTGCCGTCGCCCTCGCGACGGCCCTCGACGCGCCAGGGATCCGGCGCGTCGTCCTTGCGGGCGCCGGGGCGGCTGCGCGGCGTACGGTCGGCCCTTCCTTCGGGAGTCTAGGCGCCCCCGACCGCCACCCGGAGGGCCTCGTCCACCCGCAACGCGCGCCGCCCGGCCAGCAGCTCCAGTAGCTCGGCGCCGACGAGCTCGCGCCGCCAGCCCCGCAGCGTGCGCACGTCGGGCTCGGGCTGGCCGCGGCGTACCGCGGTGACCACCCGCTGGAGGTCGGCGCGGGCGGCGATCAGCTCGTAGGCCAGCTCCCCCTCGGCGCCGCGGGCGCGCACCAGCGCCTCTGACAGCGCGATGAGCGGCGCGTCGGCGGGGTCGGGCGGGGGCTGTCGCTGGTCCTCGGAGGGGATCGGCTCGCGCTCGCGGCCACGCTCCACGGCCGCCAGCAGCGCGCGCCCGCGCCGGCGCAGCGTGGGCTCGTTGAGGCCGCGGATCTGCCCGAGCGCGTCGAGGCTCGTGGGCTTGCGCTTGGCCACCTCGACCAGCGCGGCGTCGTTGAGGACCGAGGGCACCGGCCGGTCGGCCTGGCGGGCGGCCTCCTCGCGCCAGTTCACCAGCTCGCGGGCCACCGCTCGCGCGCGAGGGTCGAGACCGTTGATGCGCGGGAGCCGGGCGAAGATCTCGTCGGGCTCGCGCTCGTGGGAGACCTGCTCGAGCGCGCGGCACTCCTCCCGCGCCCACGCCAGGCGCCCGCGCTCGCGCAGGCGGTCCTGCAGCGCGTCGGCGAGCTGGAGCAGGTGGCGCACGTCGTCGCGCGCGTAGGCCACCTGCTCCTCGCTGAGCGGCCGGGCGTCCCAGCGGGTGAAGGAGGCCGACTTTTCCAGACGCACCCCCAGGACCTCAAAGAGCATCGGCTCGTAGCCGAGCTGGGCACGCAGCCCGGCGAAGCCCCCCGCCAGCTGAGTGTCGAACAGGCCGGTGGTCTGCGTGCGCCAGGTGCGCCGCAGCAGCGCGACGTCCTGGCGGGCGGCGTGCATGACCACCTCGACGCCGGGGTCGGCCAGCGCGGCGGCCAGGGGTGTGGGGTCGACGCGCTCGTCCAGGGGGTCGACGACCTCGATGCGCACCCCGTCGGGTTCGCCCTCGAGGGGCACCGCAACCTGGACGAGGCACAGGAGGGGCCGGTAGCGCCCCTCGCCCATGAACTCGGTGTCGATGGCCAGGCGTCCCGCCTCGCGCGCGCGGCGGGCGAGGTCGGCGACGCTGGCGGAGTCGGCCGGCGCCCCCATATCGTGAGCGACCCTACCTCGCCGGCTGAACTGGCGGCCGAGAGCCTCTGGGGCACGCCTGCGGCAGTCGCATGGCCGCCAGCGGATGCCTCAGCGGATGGAGAACCAGGTGGAGCGCAGCCCCAGGCGGCTGCGCACGTCGGCGCCGGTCAGCGTGCGGGTGCCGCCGCTGCCGCGAACCTCGACGCGGCGCACGCGGGCGTCGCTGCCGCGCTCGACCACCCGGATCGAGCGCAGCGAGCCTCCCACCCCCAGCCTCTGGGCCACCTGGCCGTCGGCGAAGGTCGCGCGCCAGGTGTGCACGGGGGAGATGTCGTCGTGGGGATCGTCCACAGGGCGCAGGTAGGGCAGGGGCTCGCCGCCGCCGAAGCCCAGCTCGTTGGACGTCGTGCGTCCGCCCGAGGTGGAGAAGAAGAAGGTCTGGGCGATCTGGCCGCCGTAGGTGACGACCTCCTCGCGGGTCTCCTGCACGGCCTGCCGGCCGCGGGCATCCTCGCCGGCGAAGCCCTTGTAGACCTGCGAGCGGGTGTCGGCGAAGACGTCAAAGGCCGCGCCCGGGCGCAGGGAGCGCAGGGCGTAGGAGCGCGCGGCGACGGCCTGGGCCTTGACCGCCTCCAACGGCCACGACGTCGGCACCTCGGCGGGCACCACCCCGTAGAGGTAGTGACGGCTGTGCACGTCGTTGATGGCCTGCACGGTGCCGCCCTCGCGGCGCAGTTGCATCGCCCCGCGGTACTGCCCGTTGGCCACGCCGTTCTCCGCGGTGCCGCGCAGGCAGGTGCGGCTGCCGCCGGTCAGGCGCACGGGGGCGCGCATGGTGCGCACGCGCGATCCCGTGTCGGCGTTGTGCACGCGTAGGCTGGCGCCGCCCGCGGGAGAGAAGCGGTAGGAGCGGCTCGCGCTGAGCTCGCTGACCACGCCGCGCGCGTCGCGCGCGCGGGTGACCCGGCAGACCGTCATGGACGACGAGCGCCTGAGCAGCACGCGGACACGCCGGGCATCGACCTCGTCGATCTCGGTGCCCGTGTAGTAGTGGCGCAGGATCGAGTCGTAGCTGCGGTTCTCGCGCAGGGCGAAGCCATAGGCGCCGTACTGCGACATGCCGACCCCGTGGCCGAAGCCCCGGCCGTCGAAGGTCACGGCGGCCTGGGCGGGCGCCGAGCCGGCGGCCCCCAGCAGGGCGACGACGGCGGCGGCCGCGGTGGTGGCGGCGGCGCGCCGGGCGGTGCGGGTGGAGGTGGCGGGCATCGGGGATTGGGAACCGATCGGAGGGCGCGGGGTTGCGGTGCGCGGCGCTTCAGTCGTCTCTCCACACCGTCGGCGCGCGGGTCAGGCGGCTTGAGTCGAAGCTTCGAACGAGCGCGTCGAGTGACACGTCGTCCTGGGGGCCGGCCAGCCCGGCGCTGCGCGCGCACCATGCCCGCACCGCTTCGGGAGAGTCACCGGCGGCCGCGCGGTCGGCGAGGGTGACCGCACCGTGGCGCTTGGCCAGCCGCCTGCCGTCGGCCCCCAGCACCAGTGGGACGTGGGCGAAGCGGGGCACGGGCAGGTCGAGCAGGCGGGCGAGCAGCAGCTGGCGCGGCGTGGTGTCCAGCAGGTCGTCGCCGCGCACGACCTCTCCGACGCCCTGGGCGGCGTCGTCGACCACCACGGCCAGGTTGTAGGCAGGCGTGCCGTCGTTGCGGCGCACCACCACGTCGTCGCCCACCCCCGCCTGCTTGCCGTGCAGCGCGTCGGTGAAGCCGAGGGGCTCCTGGTCGCTGCGCAGGCGCAGCGCCGGCGAGCGGCCGTCGTGCTCGTGCCGGGCGCGCTGGGCGGTGGACAGCTCGCGGCAGGTCCCCGGGTAGGCGCCCTCGGGCAGCGGCCCATGGGGCGCAGCGGCGGCCTCGCGGATCTCCGCGCGCGTGCAGAAGCACGGGTAGAGGGCGCCCGCCTCGTCCAGACGGGCGATCGCCTCGGCGTACAGCTCGGTGCGCTCGGACTGGCGCACCACAGCGGCGTCCCAGTCGACCCCCAGCGCGGCCAGGTCGGCCAGCTGCCGGGCCTCGATTCCCGGGCGCACCCGCGAGGCATCGAGGTCCTCCACGCGCAGGAGGAACCGCGCGCCCCGCGAGCGGGCGAACAACCACGCCAGCAGCGCGGTGCGCAGGTTGCCCAGGTGCAGCGGACCGGTGGGCGAGGGGGCGTAGCGACCGGTCATGTCCATGATCCGGGCGAGGCTATGCTCCCCCGCCCTTGGCCGCCGAGGACCCCCAGCCCCAGGAGCGCCCCTGCCCGCCGTGCCGTGCGAGCGGTCGCGTGATCTCCAACCTCGGCGGCGAGCGCTCCGAGGTGGCGTGCCCGTGGTGTGAGGGCACGGGCGTCCTGCGCCCCGACCACGACGCGCAGGCCGCCCGGCGCGGCGAGGCCTGAGCCGGTCGAGGGGCGCGCCGCCACCAACGCCATCACCCTCGACGATCTCCTGACCGCCGACGGGCTGCGCGCGATCTTCCAGCCGCTGGTCGAGCTGGCGTCGGGCGAGGTCGTCGGCTACGAGGCGCTCGTGCGCGGGCCCGCCGGCACCGAGCTCGAGCGTCCGGACGCGCTGTTCGCCTGTGCCCGGGAGGAAGGGCGCCTCGGTGAGCTCGACTGGGCCCGCCGCACTTCGCCGGCGCGCTGGTCGCACTGGACGTCGGCGCGGGTGCCGACGGCGAGCGGCGCTTCGACTTTGCTCTCACCTACGAGCGCGATCTGGTCGTGACCGCCGCGCGCTCGCTCATGCGGCGCGTCCAGCCGCTGGCCTGACCGATCGCGCCGTCCACCGCTGCCTGGACGCTCTCAAGGCCCCTCACCGCGCCGCCGATGAACGGGGCGACATGGATCAGGTCTCCCGCCCCCTCCTCATCGCCCTGGGTGCCGTCATCGTCCTGGCCATCGCCTGGCTGACGGTGCTGCGCCCCGGGACGGGGGCGGTGGAGCCGGTAGCCGAGCCGCCTGCGGTCGTGGGCGCGGTCTCGGACGCCGAGCAAGCGGTCGCCCAGACCGACGCCGCCTCGGCGCGTCGCGGGGCCGCCCCGGGCGCGGAGGGGACGCCGGCGCCTGGGGGAGCCGGCGCCGCGCCCGCTTCCATCGCCACGGGTGTGTCCGTGGACCCGACCGCCGCCGAGGGCGAGGGCTCGCGCCGCGTGCTGGCCCAGCTCGAGCGCGACCGCGCCGTGGTCCTGCTCTTCTGGAACGGGCGCTCCAGCGACGACCGCGCGGTGCGCCGGGCCGTCGCCGGCGTGGATCGCCGCGGCGGCGACGTGCGGGTGTACGTCGAGCGCCTCGGCGCGCTGGCCGACTACGCCGCGGTGACCAACGGCGTGCGCGTCGAGCAGACCCCCACCACGCTGGTGATCGGCCCCGACCGCGCCGTGGAGGCCATCTCGGGCTACACCCTGACCAGCGAGATCGACCAGGCGGTCAGCGACGCCCTGCGGGGGCAACAGCGATGAGCGTCGACTTCGCCGACGTGCTCATGGAGGTCATCGAGCGCAACGCCTCCGACCTGCACATCACCGCCGCCGCCCCGCCCACCGTGCGCGTGCGCGGCCAGCTCGTCGCGCTGGACGGCTTTCCGACCCTGACGCCGACCGACACGCGCGAGCTCGTCTACTCGATCCTCACCAGCGACCAGCGCCAGCGCCTGGAGACCGACTGGCAGCTCGACTTCGCCTACTCCATACCCGGGCACGGGCGCTTCCGCGTCAACGCCTACTTCCAGCGCAGCGCGCTGAGCGCCGCCTTCCGGCGCATCCCGGCTGCCATCCCGGACGTCGACTCGCTCGGCCTGCCGGCCGTGGTGCGCGAGTGGGTGCGAAAGCCGCGCGGGCTGATCCTGGTCACCGGGCCCACCGGCTCGGGCAAGTCGACGTCGCTGGCCGCGGTGGTCGACGCCATCAACGCCACGCGCGACGACCACATCCTCACCATCGAGGACCCGATCGAGTTCCTGCACACCCACAAGCGCTGCCTGGTCAACCAGCGCGAGCTGGGCTCCGATGCCTCGAGCTTCGCCGATGGGCTGAAGGCCGCGCTGCGCCAGGACCCCGACGTGATCCTCGTGGGCGAGATGCGCGACATGGAGACCATCGGCACCGCGGTGACCGCCGCCGAGACCGGTCACCTCGTCTTCGCCACGCTGCACACCCAGGACGCGCCCCAGACCATCGACCGCATCATCGACGTCTTCCCGGGCGGTCAGCAGGCGCAGATCCGCACCCAGCTGGCGGTCGCCCTGCAGGGCATCATGACCCAGCAGCTCGTGCCCACCGCGGACGGCAGCGGACGCACGGCGGCCTGCGAGGTGCTGGTGCCCACGCCCGCGGTCAGGAACCTGATCCGCGAGGGCAAGACCCACCAGATCTACTCGGTCATCCAGACCGGCTCCTCGTTCGGGATGCAGACCATGGACAGCGCGCTGGCCGCGCTGGTGCGCCAGGGCACCATCACCCGCTCCATGGCCGAGAGCCGCGCCGCGGTGCCGGCCGAGCTCAAGCGCCTCCTGGGCGAGGCCGGCGGCGCGGGCGGGATGCTCGCCGCGCCGGCGCTCAACGGCTCCGGCGCGGCGGCCTAAGGCCATGGCCACCTACGCCTTCCGCGCCATCGACGCTGCGGGCGCGCACGCCCGCGGGGAGGTCGACGCCGACTCCAAGCAGAGCGTCACCGAGCAGCTGCGCCAGCGCGGGCTGATCGTGCTGGACATCGCCGACAAGTCCAAGAGCCGCGAGTTCAACATCGCGCTGTTTCAGCGCGTCAAGGCCAGCGAGCTGACGATCATGACCCGTCAGCTGTCGACCATGATCTCCTCCGGTCTGTCGATCCTGCGCACGCTCTACGTCCTCGAGGACCAGACCGAGAACAAGAAGCTGAAGGAGGCGCTGGTCGCGGTGCGCAAGGACGTCGAGGCGGGTCTGCCGCTGTCGGACTCCCTGGCCCGCCACCCCAAGATCTTCGGCCCGCTCTACGTGAGCATGGTGCGCGCGGGTGAGACCGGCGGAATGCTCGAGGTGGCGCTGCTGCGGGTGGCCGACCAGCTGGAGTCCGACGACGACCTGCGGCGCAAGGTCAAGAGCGCGATGGTCTACCCCGCGGTGGTGCTGGGCTTCTCGCTGATCGTCCTCGTCGCCCTGATCGTCTTCATCGTGCCGGTGTTCGCGGGAGTCTTCAAGGAGTTCGGCGGCGAGCTGCCCTCCATCACCAAGTTCACGCTGTTCCTGTCGGCGACCATGACGAACTTCTGGTTCGTGTGGCTGGGCGGGGCGATCGGCGGGTTCGTAGGATTCCAGAAGTGGCGCAAGAGCCGGTGGGGGAGGCCTCAGTGGGACCGTTTCCGCCTGCGGATCCCCTTCAAGATCGGCGACATCGTGCAGAAGGTCTCGCTCGCTCGCTGGTCGCGGACCTTGAGCGCGCTCACCGCGGCCGGCGTGCCGATCCTCGAGTCCATCGAGATCACCGGCAAGACGGCGGGCAACACCCTGGTGGAGAGGGCCATGGACGACGTGCTCGACAGCGTCAAGCGCGGCGGCACGATCTCCGGCCCCCTGCAGTCGATTCCCGTCTTTCCCGTGATGGTCACCCAGATGCTCGGCGTGGGCGAGGAGTCGGGCAATCTCGACGGCATGCTCAGCAAGGTCGCCGACTTCTACGACTCCGAGGTCGAGGCCGCAGTGAAGGCCCTGACCTCGATCCTCGAGCCGGTGATGATCGTGCTCGTGGGGGCGATCGTCGGCTTCATCGTGATCTCCATGTACATGCCGATGTTCAAGGTCTACGACACGATCGGGTAGAGGCGCTAGCCTTTGAACTGAACGGCCGGGCACGAGCCCGGCACCAGCAGTGCCAGCGTCCCGCAGTTGTCGCCTCACAGCACCTCCGCGATCGCCGCACGCAACACGTGGAGGAAAACACCCATGGCCACCGGAACCGTGAAGTGGTTCAGCGACGACAAGGGCTTTGGCTTCATCACGCCCGATGAGGGCGGCAAGGACCTGTTCGTCCATCACACCGGCATCAACACCGACGGCTTTCGCACCCTCGCCGAGGGCGCGCGCGTGAGCTTCGACTCCGAGGCCGGCGACAAGGGCCCCAAGGCCGTCAACGTAACGGCGGCCTGATCGCCGTGGCGAAGTCGATGACGCGCGAGCGGGCCGAGGCCAAGCGCCGTCAGAAACTGGAGGACGTCGACGAGCAGGTCCGCAGCGGCTCGCTCGTCGTGCGCCAGATGACCCCCGAGGAGCGCGCGAAGTTCACGCGCCCCTCGGGACCCAGGCCGCGCGGCCGGCGCTGACGAGAGCTTGCGGTGCCCTCCATGGCACCGTCGTGACTTCGAAGGTTGGACCTCCGGCCCTCTCGGAAGTACCGTCCAGCGACATGAGCCCGGTGGTGTTGTGCGCTGGGGACCGCTGAGCAGACCGCCGCCCTGCTCGACGACCTGCGCCGGACGGCGTGCGCGCCGTTCGACGCGATCGCTCCGCGCTCGCCGGGCGTGTACGCGTGGTTCCTCGTCGAGCCCGACGCGCTGACGGGCCTGCCGGACCCGGGGTCCCGGCCGCTCTACATCGGGTGGGCGAGGGATCTGGCCGAGCACCTTCACACCCATCTGCGCGACGGCGGCTCGGGGTCCTCGACCCTACGCCGCTCGCTCGGGGCACTGCTGCGCGAGGAGCTGGACCTGGCCCCGCGGCCGCGCGGGCGGACCGCGGAAGACAAGAACTACCGCTGCTACCGCTTCGACGACGAGGGGGAGCAGCGCCTCTCCGAGTGGATGGGTCGCAACCTGCGCGTCGCCATCGCCGAGCACGCCCACGCCGAGGACGCCGAGAGCGAGCTCATCACGCTGGCCCGCCCGCCGCTCAACCTCGCCGGCTGGGCCAACCCGCACGGCCCCGTCATCAGGTCGCTGGGCCGGATCTGCGCCGACGAGGCGCGGCGCGAGTTCCCGCGCTGAGAGAGCGCCGTCGGGGTAGGGTGGCCGCCTCTTGGCGGGGCACGGGAGCAGACGCTGGGCACTCATCCTCGTGATCGTCGCGGCCGTTGTCGTGGCCGGCTGCGGGGTGACCACGAGCAGCTTCCGCTGCCAGAACGCCGACTGCCGGATCACCCTCTCCGGCTCGGGGGCCGACGCGGAGCTCGACTCCCAGGGGATCACGATCGTGCTCGACGGCGTCGCCGACGACACGGCCACGCTGGAGGTGCTCGGCGAGGAGGGCCGACCCGACGAGACGGTCGAGCTGGCCGAGGGGGACAGCGGGGAGGTCCTGGGCATCACCCTCACGGTGGAGCGCATCGACGGTGGCGAGGTCACGCTGCGCACGCGCCGGTCCTAGGGTCATCCCGGAGCGTTGCCCTTGACGACCCGTGTCACCGATGAAAGGGCTGCTACCGTAGTGTCATGTCCGTCAAGGACCGACAGGAGCTCATCGAGGCGCTTGACCGAGCCGAGGCATCGCTGCGAGGGGTCACCGACGACCTCGAGCGGACCAAGGCCTCTGTCGAGGAAATCGCGGCCCAGTCGCCCGGCATCACCGTGCGCGAGCTCGCCGACAGCTCGAACCTGTCCGAGGAGGCCGTCGTGGCGTTTGCGCAGACGGTCGGTCAGCTGCTGGAAGGCAAGGCCCTGAGCGTGCAGTCCGCCCGCCGCGCCGGGCTGCTGGCGGTGGCCGCCCAGGCGTGGGAGAACGAGGTCGGGCCGCTTCTGTCAAGCGCCCAGGTGCGCGAGCTGCTGGGCGACGTCTCGCGCCAGCGCGTCGACGAGCTGCTGCGCGCGCGCCGGCTTATCGGCCTGCGCGACAGCGCCGGTCGCCGGCGGTTCCCCGCCTTCCAGTTCCAGGACGGTCGGCCACTGGAGCCGCTCGTCGATGCGTACTGGACGGTCGCCGGCTCGGCGGCCAGCGACTGGACCGCCGCCTCCTGGCTTGCCTCGGCCGACGAGGCGCTCGATGGCCGCTCACCGGTGCAGTGGGCGCGTGAGGACCGTGACTCCGACCGCCTCGCCCGCCTCGCGCGCCAGGACGCTGCACGCTTGAAGCAGTGAGCCTCGAGGGCTTCCCGCGGCGCACGCTGCGCGGCGACAAGCCCATCTACCGCATCCATCGGTCAGCTAGTGGAGCCTGGTGGTTCTCGTCCGACGGAAGCGGGCGCTTCGATCCCCTCGGCACGGACAAGGGGGCGTGCTACATGGCCGAGCGCCCGCTCGGAGCGTGGGTCGAGGTCTTTCGCAAGAGCCTCCTCTTGGCGGAAGCCGAGATCCGCGAACGCTCCCTGCTGGCGGTTGAACTCGGTCGGGCTCTGCGCCTCGCCGACCTCACCTCCCGGCGCGCACTGCGCTTTGGTGTCACGGCCTCCCTGGGGGCCGATCAGGACTACCGCGACAGTCAGGCCTTTGCGGCCAACGCGCTGCAAGCCGGCTTCGACGGCGTCCGTTACCTGGTCCGCCATGATCCTGCTCAGAAGCTCTATGGCATCGCCGTCTTCGGCGATGCCGGCGCGCCCGCTCCGGCCGACGCCGACTGGCCGGCCGGCGACGACGCTCCGTTGCCCGACGAGCTGGCCGCCCGGGCCCGCAGCGCGTTCGGGTACCGGGTCCTGCCGACGCCCTGACGGGCCGACATCAAGGAGGGCCGCTGCCGTCGCTCCACGAACTCCAGCGTGACTGACCTCCGGTTGATCCGAGAATGCGAACGCCGCCCTCGACGCGCTGCCGACCGTGGAGCTCTCGGCGGTCATCGAGAAGCTCGAACTGGATCGCCACTGAGCCGCGAGTGACCGGACAGGCTCTCGTCGGGGCGCCATGCGGGCTAGAGCCGATCGGGCGTCGCGCCGATAGCTGACTCGTGGCTGTGCTGGCCTCCCGTTCCCTGTTTCCGCTGTCTGCGCCCCGCCGGAGGCTCGCCGACCATGCGGCGACGATCGTCGCCGCGGCGTCGTGTGTCGCGGTGCTCGCCTGGCTCGGCCTCGGCGGGTTTCACTTCACCGACTACGACTGGGAGGCCTCGAGGGCCTTCTGGGCCCTACGCACTGGCGACCTCGGCGCCTTCTTCTCGCTCGCGCCCGCCTACGGCGGCTCGTTCATCTTGCGGGCGCCGTTCGCGTGGCTGACCGCACTGTGGGGGGGAGGCGAGCTCGCGGTCTATCGAGCGGTCTCGCTACCCGGCCTTCTGGCCTGCGCGCTGCTGGCGGTCGTCGTCGTCGGGCGCATGCGGTTGCTTGGTCGCTCGAGGCTGGATCGCGCCGTCGTCCTCGTGGCTCTCGCGGCCAGCCCGATCGCGCTGGGTGCACTGGAGTTCGGCCACGCCGAGGAACTGCTGGGGGGCGCGGTGTGCGTGGCGGCCGTCCTGACCGCGCACTCCAGGCCGCTGCTGGCCGGAGTGCTCGTCGGCCTGGCCGTGGCCAACAAGCCCTGGGCGCTGGTCGCCGTCCCGGTGGTCGTAGCCGCCGTGCCCGCCCCCCGGACGGTGCGTACGGCGCTCGTGTCGGGGGCCGTGGCCGTCGTGGTGGTGTCTCCGCTGGTGCTCTTCGGTGGCAGCTTCCTCGAGAACACCGCGATCGCTGCCGGCACGGGGGACATCTTCCATCCGTGGCAGGTGTGGTGGTTCATCGGCGAGGGCGGACCGATGCTCGAGCCACTCGGTCCCGGAGGCCTTCTCCTGCGCCGCCCGCCGGAGTGGCTGATGCCCCTCACGCGTCCTCTCCTCCTCGCCGTGCCGATCGGGTTGGCCGCCGTGTGGTGGTGGCGACGGCGCAAGGACGCCGGGATCGATCCGGGCGGGGCGCTGCTGCTCCTCGCGCTCGTCCTCCATCTGCGCTGCCTGCTGGACCCGTGGAACATCGGCTACTACGCGCTGCCGGCGCTGTTGGCGCTGGCCGCCTGGGAGGGCCTGTACCGGACCGATCGCCCGCCGATCCTGACCCTCGCCTTCGTGGCGCTGAACTGGGTGACGTTCGACATGCTGTTCACCCAGGCCAGCGCGGACGTGCTGAGCCTCGTGTACCTCGGGTGGGCGCTGCCGCTCGCCGGCTGGATGGCCCATCGGCTGCTGGAGTCGTCCATCCGTCCAGGTGGGTTGCGGACGTCGAGCATGGCCTAAAGGTCCCTGCTCGGGGACCGATACAGCACCTGCCAGACCAAGGTGCAAAGGGCAAACCACCCGCGAGGGTGGGACGCAAAGCCTCGGGGCTCCAACGTAAGGAGCAAGCCGGGCCACCACCGAAGGGCCGCCGGCCCGGGTCAGCTCCAAGGACTGGCGTTCGCACACCAATCCAGTCCTTAGGAGGGCTACATGCTGCGCAACCTGCGCAACCGGGCCGGCGACGAGAAGGGCTTCACCCTCATCGAGCTGCTGGTCGTCATCCTCATCATCGGCATCCTCGCCGCGATCGCCCTGCCGACGTTCCTGGGCCAGCAGACGAAGGGCCAGGACTCCGCGTCCAAGTCCGATGCTCGCAACGCGGTCTCCAAGATGGAGTCCTGCTTCACCGAGGGCCAGACGTACGTCGGATGCCCCACGTCCACCGACAACTTCTCCGGCGCGGTCGTGGTCGCGGGCACACCGTCGACGACCGGCTACACGGTGCGCGCCACCTCAGCGTCGGGCAACACGTTCGACATCACGAAGAGCTCCACCGGGTATACGCGTACCTGCGTCGGTACCGCTGCGCCGAACGGTGGCTGCAAGAACTCCACCTGGTAGATCTCCCACCCGAAAGCAGCATCACGGGGCGGGCCTTCGGGCCCGCCCCGGCTGGGTTCTGCGACGGCCGTCCATACGCGCCGACGACCCTCAACCCCCCGCGCGCACGCGCCGATACGCCTCCCATGTCCGACGAGCGGGGATTCACGCTGGTGGAGGTGCTGGTCGCCTTCTTCCTGCTGATGGTGGGCATGGCGGGCACCGCGCTGATGCTCAACACCGCCAACGCGACCACCGCGGGGACCAAGGCCCGCGAGCAGGGCATCGCGCTGCAGCGCGAGGTCGTGGAGGCCGCCCGCTCGATCCCCTACGACCAGCTGACGCCAGCCTCTGTCGTCCCCGCGGTGCAGGCCAAGCCCGGGCTGGCGACAACCTCCGGCGACACGAGCTGGAAGGTCCCCCGGGGCGGGGTCACGTACACGCTGACGATGGGCGCCTGCTCGGTCGACGATCCCTCCGACGGCACGGGCGCCCACGACCCAGCGAGCTTCTGTGCCGCCGGGGCGACGGCGACCACGCCGGCGGAATGCCGCCAGCTCCTCAGCCTCGTGGCCAGCGGCCAGGCCTTCGACACCTCGGGCGACGCCGCGCTGGACGTCGGGAACTGCGGTGTCGACCTCAACGCCGACGGCACCGTGGACAACCTCGTGGAGGCGTCCGTCGCCGCCTCCTTACTGAGCCCGCCGAGCGCCACCTTGGACCCGATGCCCGACGACTACAAGCGCGTGGTCACGCTCGTCACGTGGGATCGCGGCACCGGCGGGCGCTACGCGTTGCAGTCCACCACCGTCCCGAACCCCGGGTCGGCGTCCGGCGTGGCGATCATCGACCTGATCCGCACCAACCCCGCCGGCACGGGCCAGATCGGCCCGGATACGACGTCGGTGTCCTTCAGCGCGAGAACCTCGCGTCCGGCGGCCGCTGTGACGTGGTCGCTGAACGGGGCCTCGCAGAACGGCACCGGCTCGGGGATCGATTGGGGCTGGAACTGGTCGCTCGGGACGGTCGACGCGGGGGTGCTCGACGGCTCCTACCTCGTCGGTGCGAAGGCGTTCGACGCCAACGGCGTCTCGGGCGCGACACGGTCGACCACCGTGGTGCTCAACCGTCGCGTGTCCAAGGCGCCCGCGAACTTCGTCGCCGGACGCAACGGGGACGCCGTGGAGTTCGAGTGGACCTCCAACCAGGAGCGCGACATCGAGGGCTACCGCGTCTACCAGGAGCTGGCCGACGGAACCAAGACGCTGGCCTGCGCGCAGACCCGCGCCACGAGCTGCCGCCAGTCACCCGCGCCGACCGATCTTACGCTCTCCTACCACGTCGTTGCCCTGGACAAGGACGCGGCCGGCAATCTTCGGCCGGGCGACCTCTCTCCTTCCCGCGCGGTCACGGCCATGGCCGTTCCGCCCGAGCCGCCCAGCGGTCTGACCGCGACGCTCGTCGACGGCGCCACGACCCTGAACTGGACGCGGTCGCCGTCGGCCGAGGTCGAGTTCTACCGGATCTACCGCGACGGCCAGACCTACGGCGACCGCTACGACCGCGTGGCGGGGACCGAGAGCAGCTACACCGATCCGCGAACCGACGGCGCCTCCCACACGTACTGGGTCACCGCCGTGAACGCTCAGCTCGGCGAGTCGACGATGGCCGGGCCGGTGACGCGATGAAGCGCCTGGCGCGCGACGAGCGGGGCATCTCGCTGCCCGAGCTGCTGCTGTCCATGGTGCTCATGCTCATCGTCCTGGGCGCGACGCTGACCACCTTCACGAACTTCGAGAGCGACAGCGCCCGGGCGGCCGCGCGCAACGAATCCCAGGACGCCGTGCGGCGCAACCTCGGCCAGATCGCCAGGGAGCTGCGCAACCTGGCCAGCCCCAACGCAACGGTCCCGCAGGCCGTCGAACGGGCGGCCCCCGCCGACCTGGTCTTCCAGACCGTCGATCCCGTGTGGCCGGGCGGTGCGACCCAGAACGCGGGCAACGTGCGCCGCATGCGCTACTGCCTCGCCAGCGACGCCCCTGCGCGGATGTGGATGCAGTGGCAGACGTGGACATCGATTGATCCGCCGACCGTGCCGGCCGACACGGCCTGCCCCGGCGCAGGGTGGACCGGACAACAGGTCGTAGCCCAGGGCGTGACCAACGGGAGCCGGGCGGTGTTCACCTACAACGCCACGCAGGCCACCGCGATCAGCGCCGTCAACGTCGACCTCTTCGTCGACATGGACCCCCTTCGCCCCCCGGGCGAGACGCGCCTGCGCAGCGGCGCGTTCCTGCGCAACCAGAACCGGGCGCCGACCGCCGCCTTCACGGTCGCTGCGGCCGCCGGCAAGGTGACGCTCAACGGATCGCCGTCGTCCGACCCCGAGGGCCAGCCGCTGACCTACGTGTGGATGGTACGTGTGCCCAGCGGAGCCGAGAAGCGGCTCGGGGAGGGGATCACCTGCGAGTGCCCGACGAACGCGACGGATTTCCCAAGCCAGCGCCTCGACCCCAACACCCTGCCTTACAAGGTGTGGCTGAAAGTGACCGATCCCGGTGGCCTGAGCGCCGTCTCACCAGAACAGGACGTGACGATCTCATGAGACACCGCATCGCCGCAGAGCACGGCAACGCACTCGTGACGGCACTGCTGCTCACGATGATCATGCTCACCGTCGGCCTGGCCGGGCTAGCCCAGGTCGATGTCCAGCAGGAGCAGTCGGGCGTGGAGCGGGTCCGCGAGACGTCGTTCAACCTCGGCGAAGGGGTGCTCAACGCCCAGATCTTCGCCGTGTCCCGGCGCTGGCCGGGTCCGGGGGCCGGAGCGGGGACCCCGGCGGCGGCGCCGTTCGTCTTCGCGCCGTGCACCCAGGACTCCGATCCCCTGACCTCGCCGAACTGCCCGGACGCGGCGACGATCAGGAAGCTGTTCCCCTCGCCCGACACGGACGGCCCGACCGCCTGGCGCACCGAGGTGCGCGACAACGCCACGACCGTTCCCATCACATGCTCGAGCAGCGCCAGCCCGAGCACGTTTTACTCCGACGCCTCCACTCAGGGCCAGCCCGCCTACGACTGCAACGGCGACGGCAAGCTGTGGGTGCGGGCGCAGGCCACGGTGCGAGGTCGCACCCGCACGATGGTCGCCCTCGTGCAGGCCGAGCGCGAGACCCAGCAACTGCCGCGCGCCGCGCTGCTGGCCGGTCGGCTCGAGATCGGCAACAGCGGCCGCGGCAAGGTCCTCATCAACGCCCAGGCCGACACGACGCTGAACACCGAGATACTGCTCCGCTGCGATCCATTGCTGGAGACGAAGTGCGTCGATGGCGGTCAGACGACGTTGGCCGACATCGACACCCTGTGGACGACGGACCGTGTCCTCTCCAGCCAGCTCAATACGAAGCCGAAGGTCGGCTACCCGGGCGCTCCGGCGCTCTCGCCCGAGGCGCTGGAACGGCTCAAGCTGACGGCGATCACCAACGGCACCTACTTCGCGACCTGTCCGCCTGAGGGAAGTCAGCTCGCCGGAGCCGTCGTCTACGTCGAGACATGCAACCAGGCCTACAAGTCCAACACGGCCATCAACACGGCCGAGGCCCCGGGCGCGCTCATCATCGAGGACGGCTTCATCGACTTTCAGGGCAACACGACCTACCACGGACTGGTCTACCACGCCAACGTGTCCGGCTCCGATCAGAAGCTGGTCAAGCTGACCGGCAGCAACGGCGTCAGGGGCGCGGTCTTCGTCGAGGGCAAGGGCGTGTTCGAGATCGGGGGCGCTGGAGCCTCGCTCACCGTCAACGGCGCGGCGTTCGAGGCGCTGCGCTCCTACGGCTCCGCGGGCATCATCCAGAACACCTGGCGCGAGATCCCTCGGGTCCCTTGAGCGCGCCCGCGCGCGTGCCGATGACGGAAGGGTGACTGTCACAACTTCGCTCTTCGTCGCCCTCCTGGGCGCCGTGATGGGATCGTTCCTCAACGTGGTCTCCCACCGCGTACCCCGCCGCGAGTCGCTCGTGCGCCCGGGCTCGCGCTGCCCGGGCTGTGGGGTGGACGTCAAGCCCTACGACAACGTGCCGATCTTCTCGTGGCTCCTGCTGCGGGGACGGTGCCGCGCGTGCGCGACGCCGATCTCCGCGCGCTATCCGGTGGTGGAGGCGACCACCGCCGCGCTGTACGTCGCGTGCGTGGCGCGCTTCGGCATCGGCGTGGAGCTGATCCTGCCATTGGTCTTCGTCACGCTGCTGGTCCCCGTGGCGGCCATCGACCTCGAGCACCGGATCATCCCCAACGTGCTCGTCGGACCGGCGGCGCTCGTGGCGCTCGCGGTGGCCGCGCTTCTGCTCACCGACTCGCTCTCCGAGCGGCTGATCGCCGGCGTGGCTGCCGGCGGCTTCCTGCTGATGGCCGCCCTGGCCTACCCGGCGGGAATGGGTATGGGCGACGTGAAGCTGGCGGGCGTGATGGGACTCTTCCTGGGTCGCGCGGTGGGCCCGGCGATCTTCATCGCGCTGCTGGCCGGCACCGTGGTCGGCGTGGCGATCATGGCCCGCCGAGGGGTGGCCGAGGGGCGCAAGACCGCTGTCCCCTTCGGTCCCTTCCTCGTGCTCGGCTCGCTCGTCGCCCTCTTCGCCGGCGAGGCGATCGTCGACTGGTACGTCGACCGCTTTGTGGTCTGAGGTAGGACACCGGTGTAACACTTAGGTGGTACACTTTTTGGTCGTGGCCACCGTTCATCCCCGCACGCCCGTCCCGCGGGATCCCGAGGTCGAACGTGCCCTCGAAAACACCCGCTCGCACCTGCCCGCGAGTGACACCCGCTCCACCGCCGCGCACCTGCGCGCGCTCGTGTTGCGGGGGGCTGAGCAGGTGATCCACAGCGCGGACGATCCTGTCGAGGCGGAGCGTCAGCGCCTCATCGAGAAGTACGGCCTCATCCCGGCCAAGCGGCCGATCCGGCGGGGCGAGCATCTCTTCCCCTGGCTCGACGAGCAGGAGATCGACCCGGACGATCCCACGCCCGCCACCGATGCACTCAACTGGGCGCGAGGCAAGGACCGGGACTACGGTTGACCGCCTACCTCGACGCATCGGCCGCGGTGAAGCTCTTCCGCGCGGAGACGCAGAGCGGCGCGCTGCGCGACGAGGTGGCGCAGTGGGACCAGCACGCGAGCAGTGAGCTCTTGGCCGTCGAGTTGCGACGCACTGCCCGCCGTGGGGGCGACCCCTCAGAGATGGCGGTCGTGGAGGAGGTGCTGGCCGCGATCGCCCTGGTGCCGTGGAGTCGCGCCACGGCCGACCGCGCGGGGACCGCTCCGTTCGCTCCAGCTTTGCGTTCTCTGGACGCCATCCACCTCGCCACGGCCCTGACCCTGCGCGACGATCTCGGCGTCTTCATCGCCTACGACCGCGAGCTCCTCGCTGCGGCGACCGCCGAGGGGCTGGCGACCGCATCGCCCGGCCAAACCTGAAGGCGCCGCTTCAAGCCGCCCGGGCAGGTGCCGATACCTGGTGTGGCGATGCTCGGCTCCAAGCGCAAATCCACCTGCGTCACCGGTCTCATGGTCGAGCCCGGCTACGTCGCCGCCGCCCAGGTGCGCGTCAACGGCGTCGTCGCGCTCGAACGCTGCGCGCGCCGCCCGCTGGCCCCGGCTCTGGTGCCCGACGGGGAGGTCGCCGACGCCGACGCGCTGGCCATCGCCGTGCGCGAGCTCTTCGAGGGCAGCGATCTGGACCGCCGCGTGCGCGTCGGTGTCGCTTCCCAACGCGTCGCGGTCCGCACGCTGGACCTGCCGCCGCTGCTCAGCGACAAGGACCTCGACGCCGCCGTACGCTTCCAGGCGGGCGACGAGCTGCCGCTGCCCATCGACCAGGCGGTGCTCGACTACCAGCTCGTCGGCGCGGTGGAGACGCCCGCGGGCCCGCGCACGCGCGTGATCGTCGTGGCCGCCGCGCGCGAGTCGATCATGCGCCTGCTCAGCGCGGTGCGCGGCGCCGGCCTCAAGCCCACGGGGATCGACCTCAGCGCCTTCGCCATGATCCGCGCGCTCCATCGCCCGGAGGGCGGCGAGCCGCTGACCACCCTGTACGTCAACGCGGCGGGCCTGACCACCCTGGCCGTCTCGCGCGCGGGGCAGTGCCTGTTCACCCGCGTCGCCGCGGCCGGCGGCGAGGCGATGGCCAACGCGCTGGCGCCCCGTCACGAGCTCACCCTCGAACACGCCCGCGGCTGGCTCGAGCACGTAGGACGCGCCGAGGATGGTGCGCCGGTGGAGGGCGACGAGCGCATTGTCTCTTCAGCGGGGGCCACCCTCGAGGACGGCGCCCGCCGCGTGGCCGACGCCGCGCGCACGACGCTCGAGTTCTACGGGCAGCAGGACGGCGCCCAGCCCGCCCAGCGTGTGGTCCTCACCGGTCCACTGGCGGCGCTGCCCGTCTTCCGCGACGGCTTTCGCGAGGCGCTGGGCGCCGAGGTCGAGATCGGCCGTGTGCCCGAGGCCCACGCGGGCGCGCTGGGTGACGTGCCGGCCGAGACCATGGCTGTGCCCGCGGGGCTGGCCGTCGAGGAGTTCGCCGCGTGAGGGCCATCAATCTCATCCCGGACGAGGAGCGCCGCGGTGGCTCGAGCGGCAGCGGGCGCTCGGGCGGGGCCGTCTACGCCCTGCTCGGCGTGCTCGGGGTGCTGCTGCTGGCCTTCGGCGCCTACGCCCTGCTCTCCCGCCAGATCGCGGATCGCGAGGACGAGCTTGTCCGCCTGCGCGCCGAGACCGAGCAGGTCTCCGCCCAGGCCGCTGCACTGAAGCCCTACGGCGAGTTCGCCGAGCTGAGCACCCAGCGGGTCAGTGCGCTGCGCACGCTGGCCGAGGCCCGCCTGGATTGGGAGCGCGTACTGCGCGAGCTCGCGGTGGCGCTGCCCGGCGATGCCCGTCTGGCCTCGCTCGATGCCTCGGCGTCGGCTGCGGGCGGCGCCGGTGGGACCCCTCCGACCGCCGGGGGCCAGGCGTCCGGTGGGACCCCTCCGACCGCCGGGGCGCCGGCGTCCGCCGGGGCGCCGGCGCCCGCCGGCCCCACGCTGACCCTCACCGGCTGCGTTCCCACCGATCGCGACGTCGCCGACATGCTCGTGCGCCTGCGCCAGATGAGCGGCGTGCGCGCCGTCGACCTCGGCCAGGCCAGCGAGGGCGAGGGCGAGTCGGTCGCCGGCGCTCCAACCGGCTGCAAGACGAGCTTCGACCTGACCGTGACCTTCGCGCCGCTGCCGGGGACCGCTGCGGCCGCCGCGCCCGGCGCCGCACCCGCGCCACCAGCGCCGGCGCCGGCGCCGGCGCCGGCGCCAGGAGGCCAGCAGTGAGCGCGCGCGACCGCATCGCCCTCTCCGTGGTGGCCGGCGCCCTGATGCTGGCGGGCCTGTGGTTCCTCCTGCTCGCGCCCGCGCGCGAGAAGGCCGCCGAGCTGACCGAGCAGGTCGAGACCAGCCAGGCCTCGCTCGACCAGGCGCGCGGCGACCTGGCGCGCGACCGCGCCGCCGAGGCTGGGTACCGCGACAACTACGCCCGGCTGGCCGCCATCGGCAAGGCCGCGCCCGCGGGCGACGACGTCGCCACGGTCCTCTTCCAGGTAGGGGCGAGCGCGCGCCGCGAGAAGGTCGACTTCCGCTCCTTCCAGGGAGCTGGTGGCGGCGACGCCGCCCAGCCGGAGGCCGCTGCCACCGCCGCGCCGGCGCAGGGCGCGCTGGCCACGCTGCCCAGCCAGCCCTTCTCCTTCGTCTACGAGGGCCCGTTCTTCCGCCTGTCGGACTTCCTGGGCTCGCTGCAGAGCTATGTGCGCCTGACGGACGAGCGCGTGGCCGTCGACGGCCGCCTGCTGCGCGTCGACGGGTTCTCCCTGACCACGGACGCCGAGGGCGGCCGCGCGGTGTCGGCGACCGTCAACGCCACCGCCTTCACTCTTCCCGAGGGCCAGACCCAGACGCAGGGCGCCACGCCGGCCGGCCCGGCCGGCGCCCAGCCTCCCGGCGCAGCCACGACGCCCGCCACGCCCCCCACTCCCCCCGTCGCGACCGGAGGCACGCCATGAATGCCCTGCGCAGCATCGCCCGCGATCTGGTCGAGAAGCGTCTGTGGCCGGTGGCCGCCCTGCTGGCGATCGGCATCGTGGCCGCGCTGGGGGTGGCCTTCACCGCGGGGGGCGGCGACGACCCCACCGGCGCGGCGGCCGGCGGCGCCGTTCCAGGCCGCGCGGCCAGCGCGGTGACCATGGCCGAGGAGACCCAGCTGGGCGACGAGCGCGGAATGTCGGGCGAGCGCAGCGATCCCTTCCGGCGCAGTGCGCCCGACAGCCCCGGTTCCGGCCTCGTCCCGCTGCCCGGCGGCACACCGCTGCCTGGCGGCGACCTCCCCGGCGGCGTCCCGCCGGGCGCGTCCCCCGCCCCTGTTCCGGACCCCGGCGGCTCGAGCGGCTCGAGTGGCTCGACCGGCGCTGGCGGCTCGGGCGGCTCCGGCGGCTCGAGCGGCTCCGGCGGCTCGACCGGTTCCCCCGAGCCCCCGGTCCGGCGCCGGGGACCCGAGTACACCTTCTACGAGGTCGACGTGCGCATGGCCTCGGCCGGTCGGCGCGGAAGCCTGCGCGGCGATGTGCCCCGGCTGACTCCGCTGCCCAGCTCGCGTAACCCGCTCGTCCTGTTCTTCGGCGTGTTCAACGAGGGCGAGTCGGCGGGCTTCCTCATCAAGGACGGCGTGCGCGTGAAGGGGTCCAACTGCAACGACGAGCCGGCCGGCGAGTGCTCGCTGCTGCGCCTCAAGCGCGGCCGTGACGCGGACGTCATCATCGGCGAGCGCCGTTACGTCCTGAAGGTGGTCGCCATCCGCCGCGTGACCACGCGCGACGAGGCGACCGCGCGGCGGGCCTTCGAGCGCACCTCGCGCGTCGGCGAGTGCCTGCTCAACAGCGACGGCGGCTACGGGATGCTCACCTTCGACCCGCGCAGCGGCACCTTCCAGACCGGCGGCGACCCCGAGAACTGCACGAAGGGCAAGGGGGCCGCGGCCGTCGCGGCGGCCGGCGGCGAGTGGGACCTCGTCTCGCGCTGGCGCAGCGTGCTGGGGTTGTAAGGACTATCTCGGGAGGCTGGCCGTCCCGGGCCGATCGCGTAGCGATCTGTCCGGGACTCGCCGCCGGAACGGCGAAGCGATCTTTTCTCGAAGGATCGACATGGATGTCGATCTCGTCTACTGAGATACGGCTAAGCAGGCCCATACACTGCGCCGCCCCATGGCGCTCAGGCTCATCACCGCCGGCGAATCGCACGGCCCCGGCCTCACCTGCGTGGTCGAGGGCCTGCCCGCCGGACTGGAGCTCGACCCCGAGGCGCTCAACCGCGACATGGCCCGGCGCCAGCTGGGCCACGGGCGTGGCGGGCGGATGAAGATCGAGCGCGACCGTGCCGAGGTCACCGCCGGGGTGCGCCACGGGCGCACGCTGGGCGGGCCCATCGCCATGCGCATCGACAACCGCGACTTCGCCAACTGGGAGGAACGGATGAACCCCTGGCCGGTGGAGGCCGAGGTCGACGAGGTGCACCTGCCGCGCCCCGGGCACGCCGATCTGGTGGGCACGTGGAAGTACGCCTTCACCGACGTGCGCGACGTGCTCGAGCGCGCCAGCGCGCGCGAAACCGCTGCCCGCGTGGCCGGTGGCGCCATCGCCCGCGCCTTCTTGCGCGCGCTGGGCGTCGAGGTGCGCTCGCACGTGGTGCAGATCGGCACCATTCATGTGCCCGACCGTTCCGGGGCACTCACCGTGGCCGACTTCGACGGGGTGGACGACGACCCCGTGCGCTGCCTCGACCCCGGCGCGAGTCGGGAGATGGTCGAGCACATCAACGTGCAGCGCAAGGCCAACGAGTCGCTGGGCGGCGTCTTCGAGGTCATCGCCTTCGGCCTCACCCCCGGCCTGGGCTCGCACGTCTCCTGGGAGGAGCGCCTGGACGGTCGCCTGGCGCTGGCCATCTGCTCCATCCAGGCCGTCAAGGGCTGCGCGCTGGGCGACGGCTTCGACCTGGCCGAGCGCCCCGGCTCGGGCGCCCACGACGAGATCTTCCACTCCGAGGAGCGCGGCTTCTTTCGCGAGACCAACCGCTCGGGCGGCCTCGAGGGCGGCATGACGACCGGCGAGCCGCTGCTGGTGCGCGGGGCCATGAAGCCCCTGCCCACCCTCACCCAGCCGCTTCGCTCGGTCGATCTGGTCACCCGCGAGCCCGCGCAGGCCCTGCGCGAGCGCACCGACTCGTGCACCGTGCCCGCCGCGGGCGTGGTGGGGGAGGCCATGGTCGCCCACGTGCTGGCCGGCGCCTACCGCCAGAAGTTCGGCGGCGACAGCATCGACGACGTCCGCCAGGCCGTCCGCGCCTACGAGGAGCGGATCGGATGGCAGCGCCGCTGAGCTCGCGCCGCGCACTGGTCTTCATCGGCTTCATGGGCGCGGGCAAGTCCCGGGCCGCCCGGACGTGGGGTCCCGACGGTCTGGACACCGACGTCCTGTTCGAAGGTGAGCACGGCCCGATCCCGGCGTTCTTCGAGCGCCACGGCGAGGGCGCCTTCCGCGAGCGCGAGGAGGCCATGGTCCTCGAGGCGCTGGCGCGTGGCGGGGCGATCGCGCTGGGCGGCGGAGCGCTGGGTTCGCCGCGGGTGCGCGCCGCCCTGGCCGACCACACCGCCGTGCTGCTCGACGTGTCCCTCGAGACGGCGTGGGAGCGCTGCTCGCGCCGCGACAAGCGGCCCCTCGCGCGCGACCGCGAGCGCTTCGCGGAGCTGTTCGCCGCCCGCGCCCCCGTCTACGAGCAGGTCGCCGACGCGTTCCTGCCCAGCGCCGACGCGGTGCCCGCCGCGCGCGAGGCGCTGAGTTCCCTGCGCCCCGGCGAGCGCCTGCTGTGGGCCACCACCGCCTCGGGCGACCACGCCGTGCTCGTCGGCGAGGAGGCCTGGCCCGCCGCGCGCGAGGGCGACGTGCTGGTCAGCGACACCACGGTGGCGGCCCTGTACGCACAGCGGATCGCGGCGGCGCGGCCGCCGATCCTCTTCCCGCCCGGCGAGCCCCACAAGACCCTGGCCACCGCCCAGCAGGTGTGGGAGGCGATGGTCGAGGCCGGGCTGACCCGTGCCGGCCGAGTGCTCGCCCTGGGCGGCGGCGTGGTCGGCGACCTCGCCGGCTTCTGCGCGGCCACCTACCAGCGCGGCGTGCCCGTCGTGCACGTGCCCACCACGCTCGTGGCCCAGGTCGACTCCGCCTACGGGGGCAAGACGGGCGTCGATCTCCCGCAGGCCAAGAACTACGTCGGGGCCTACCACCAGCCCGCGGCGGTGCACGTGGTGCCCTCCACGCTGGACACGCTGCCGCCGGCTGAGCGCGCGGCGGGCTATGCCGAGGTGCTCAAGACCGCGCTGATCGCCGGTGGCACGCTGTGGGCTCGCGTGGAGCGCGGCGACGAAGTGGACGCCGCCATGGTGCTCGCCTGCGCGCGCACCAAGCTCGCCGTCGTGCGCGCCGACGAGCGCGACGGCGGGCGCCGCCAGGTCCTCAACCTCGGCCACACCGTCGCTCACGCGCTGGAGACCGCCACGGGCTACGGCGCGCTGCGCCACGGCGAGGCGGTGGGCCTGGGCCTGCTGGGCGCGCTGCGCCTCTCGGGCCAGGACACGCTGCGCGAGCGCACGCGCGCGCTCCTCGAGGGTGCCGGTCTGCCCACCGCGCTCCCGCGCGGGGTCGACCCCGACGCGGTGGTGGCCCTGACCCGCCGCGACAAGAAGCGCACGGGCGAGCGCACCCCCTTCGTGCTCGTCCACGCGCCCGGTGACGTGCGCCACGGCCAGGCGGTCGACGACGCCGACGTGCGCGCCGCCGTGAGAGAGTTGGCGGCGTCATGAGCGCCGCGAGCGAGTCCGACAGCGCTTCGGTCGAGCCGCGGGCTGGGGCGGGCGGGCGCCGGGCCGGCGCGCGCGTGGACGTCCTGCACGGGGTCAACCTCGACCAGCTCGGCCGGCGCGACCCGGCCCACTACGGCACCCTCACCCTGGCCCAGCTCGAGGAGCGCATCGCGGGCTTCGCCGCGCGCCTGGACCTGCGGCCCTCCTTCTTCCAGGCCAACGCCGAGCAGGCTTACGTCGAGCGCCTGCACGCGGCGCGCACCGCCGCCGACGGCCTGGTGCTCAACCCCGGGGCGTGGACCCACTACGCCTACGCCATCCGCGACGCGCTGGAAATCGCCGGCCTGCCCGCCGTGGAGGTGCACCTCTCGGCGGTGGACGAGCGCGAGCCCTTCCGGCGCACGTCGGTGATCCGCGACCTGTGCGTGGCGACGGTCAGCGGGGAGGGGCCCGACGGCTACGCCACCGCGCTCGCGCGCCTGCGGGAGCACCTGTGACCGCCCGCGAGGATCGCGCTCAGGCCGTCGATGCCGCCGTGGGCGAGCGCGAGCTCGACGCGCTGTTGGTCAGCCGCCTGGTCGACGTGCGCTGGCTGTGCGGGTTCACCGGCTCCAGCGCCGCGGTGATCGTGGGCCCCGCCGACCGGCGCTTCGTCACCGACTTTCGCTACCTCACTCAGGCGCGCGAGCAGGTGGGGGAGGGCTGGAACCACGAGATCGCCCAGAAGCTGCTCGAGCAGGTCGCCGAGGGCCTGCGCGCGCCGGCGCGCGTGGGCTTCGACGACACCGACCTGACGGTCAAGGACCACGCGCGCCTGGTGGAGCTGGCCCCCGAGGGCATCGAGCTGGTGCCCGCCGGCGGCGTGATCGCCGACCTGCGCGCGATCAAGGACGCCGGCGAGCTCGAGCGCATCCGCGCCGCCGCTGCGCTGGCCGACGACGCGCTCACCGAGGTGCTCGCGCGCGGGCTGGTGGGACGCACCGAGCGCGAGGTGGCGCTGGACCTCGAGGTGGCCATGCGCCGGCGCGGGGCGCAGGGTGCCTCCTTCGCGCCCATCGTCGCCGCCGCCGAGCACGCCGCGCTGCCCCACGCCGAGCCCCGCGACGTTTCCATCCCCGCGGACACGCTGGTGGTCGTCGACTGGGGCGCCCAGCTGGACGGCTACGCGTCGGACTGCACGCGCACCTACGCGACCGGACAGCTCGATCCCGAGGCGCGCGCGCTCTACGACCTGGTCGAGCGCGCGCAGGCCCAGGCCCTGACCGCGGTGCGCCCCGGGCCCAGCGGCAAGGAGGTCGACGCGGTCGCTCGCGACGTCATCGAGGGAGCCGGCCACGGCGAGCACTTCGGACACGGCCTGGGCCACGGCGTGGGGATGGAGGTCCACGAGGCACCGCGCCTGTCGCGCCAGGCGAGCGACGACCCGCTGCGTGCCGGGCATGTGGTCACCGTCGAGCCGGGCGTCTACGTCCCCGGGCGCGTCGGCGTGCGCATCGAGGACCTCGTCGCGATCACCGCCGAGGGGCACGACGTGCTCAGCTCGCTGCCCAAGGCGCTGCAGTCCGTGTGAGCCAAGCGGTCTCGGTGAGCCCGTGTGCGCACGCTCGGCGCGACCGCGCAGGTGAGCAACTAGGGTGGCGCGCGATGGGAGCCGAGGCCGAGTTCCGCGGGATGCCCCTCGAGCTGATCCTCGCGCGCAACCTCATCTCCATCATCTCCATCGCCGCGTTCCTCACCGACGCCGACGGCGACGTGATCTTCTACAACGACGGCGCGGCGCAGATCCTCGGCCAGCGCTTCGAGGAGACCGGCCGCCTCACGCGCGACCAGTGGGACGCCATCGGCCCCGTGACCGACGCGGGGGAGCCCATGCGCGAGGTGCACCTGCCGCTGACCACGGCCCTGCGCGAGAACCGCCCCGCTCACGACCGCTGCAACATCCGCGGCGACCACGGCGACGTGGTGTGCGTGGAGACCAGCGCGCTGCCCCTGATCGGCCCCGAGGGCTTCGCCGGGGCGATCGTCGTCTTCTGGCCGTCCAGGGACGGGCCGGGGTGAGGGCCGAGTTCTGGGGGGTGCGCGGCTCGATCCCCGTCGCCGACCGGGCGATGGCCCGCCACGGAGGCAACACCGCGTGCGTGCAGGTGGAGCTCGAGGACCACGTCAGCGTGGTGCTGGACGCGGGCAGCGGCATCCGCGCGCTGGGCCAGCGCATGGCCGGAGGACCGGCGCCCATCCACATCCTGCTCACCCACCTGCACCTGGACCACATCAACGGGCTGCTGTTCTTCGCGCCGCTGTTCGACCCCGGCGCCGAGGTAACCGTCTGGGGCCCCCCGTCGCTTCGCGGACCGCTGCGCCGACGGCTGGCGCGCTACCTGTCCGCGCCGCTGTCGCCGGTGGAGATCCGCGACCTGCCCGCAAAGGTGCGCTTCCGCGTCGCGCCGAGCGAGCCCTTTCGGGTGGGAGGCGCCCGCGTGCAATGCCGGCTGGTCAACCACCGCGGCCCCACCCTCGGCTACCGGATCACCGAGGGCGACTCGGTGCTGTGCTACCTGCCCGACCACGAGCCCGCGCTGGGCCAGCCGCTGCACTCCGGGCCCGCCGAGTGGATCAGCGGGCTCGGGCTGGCGCGCGACGCCGATCTGCTCATCCACGACGGTCAGTACACCGAGGACGAATACCGGCTCACGCGCGGGTGGGGGCACTCCGCGCTGGGCGACGCCGTCGACTTCGCCGCCCGCGCGGGTTCCAGGCGCCTGCACCTCTTCCACCACGATCCCTCGCACGACGACGCGGCGCTGGACCTCATGCGCATCGAGGCCACCGAGCGCTGGATCGAGGCGGGCGGGGATCGAGCCTCGCTGGCGCTGGCTGCGGAGGGCACCAGCGTCGGGCTCTGACCACTCGGACATCCGTCCGTCAGCAGCATGACCTCATGGTCGGCCGGGGAACCTCACCACATATGGAATCCCCGAGGAGAGAAGAAAGGAGATCTCAATGATCGGGATCCTCATCGCCGTGGTGGTCGCGGCCCTCGTGTACGCGGTGTGCGTGGCGCTGGGCCTGCCGACGATCGTGGGCATCATCGCCGCGGTCCTCGTGTTGCTGGCCGGCATTCCCACCGGCGGCTACGGCCTGGGCTCACGCTTCGGCGGAGCGCGCCGGGCCTGACGTCGGCGTAGGGCATGGCCCGCGGTCCAGCCGGCCGCGGGCCGTCCGCGCATGCGGACGCGCGGGCCCGCGTGCGGCCACGTCGGCGGGACCGTGGCACGACCGGAGGTAGCCTTCAGCGCGGCATGATCTCCACCAACCAGTTCAAGAACGGCAACCACATCGACGTCGAGGGGACCGTCTTCAAGATCCTCGAGTTCCAGCACGTCAAGCCCGGCAAGGGCGGTGCGTTCGTGCGCACCAAGCTGCGCCGCGCCTCTGACGGCGCGGTCATCGACCGCACGTTCCGCGCCGGCGAGAAGTTCCGCGCGGTGCGCACCGAGGCGCGCAAGATGCAGTTCCTCTACGCCGACGGTACCGAGGCGCATTTCATGGATACCGGCTCCTACGAGCAGATGGCCGTCCCCGAGGAGACCGTGGCCGATGCGCTGCGCTGGACGCGGCCCAGCGACGAGGTCGACGTGCTGTTCATCGACGACCGGCCCTCCGACCTGCAGCTGCCCGCCTCCGTGGAGCTCGAGGTCACCCAGGCCGACCCCGGCCTGCGCGGGGACACCGTCTCGGGCGGGGGCACCAAGCCGGCCACCGTGGAGACGGGAGCGACGGTGGCGGTCCCGCTGTTCGTCGACGTGGGCGACCGCATCAAGATCCAGACCGCCACGGGCGAGTACATGTCGCGCGTGTAGGCGTGTGTCCCGTCGCACCGAACAGCGCCGCGCGGCCGTCTTCGCGCTCTATCAGCACGACCTGACCGGCCGGCCGCTGGACGACGTCTTCGAGCGCGACGCGCGCCCCTTCACCCGCGCGCTGGCCCACGCGGCGGCCGACCACGCCGGCGAGGCCGACGCGCTGGTCGAGCGCCACGCCTACGGATGGACGGTCACGCGGATCGCGCCGCTGGAGCGCGCCATCCTGCGCACGGCCATCACCGAGATGCGCCACCCCGACGCGATCCCCGCCGACCAGCCCATCCCGCCCGAGGGGGCCATCAGCGAGGCGGTCGAGATCGCCAAGACGTTCTGCGGCGCCGACGCGCCCGGCTTCGTCAACGGCGTGTTGGCCGCCGTCCTGCGAGAGCATCTCGGGGATGACTGAGCTGGACGACCTCATCACGCGCCTGGAGCGCGCTGCCGAGCAGCTGCGCTCGGGGGAGCTGAGCCCCGACGCCGCCGCCGGGCTCGTGGAAGACTGCGCGGGCCTGGCCTCGCAGGCCTCGGTCGAGCTCGAGCGCCGCGCGCGCGAGGCCGGGCGCGAGACGCTGCCCGGACAGGACAGCCTCCTGTGAGCGACGATCGGTCGATCAGCATCGCTCAGCGGCGGGAATCGACCGATCGTGGCGCGGGCCGCGCCGCCTACCCCGAGGCGCTGCGGGCCACCGTCGACGCCTACCTGGCCGGGCTTCGCTTCAGCGACCCCGACCACCTCACCCGCGGCCTGGAGGAGGCGATGCGCTACTCGCTGCTGGCCGGCGGCAAGCGCATCCGCCCGGTCCTCTCGCTGGCCACCGCCCGCGCGCTGGGGCACGACGAGCGCGACGTCCTGCCCTACGCCGCGGCGGTGGAGCTCATCCACACCTACTCGCTCATCCACGACGACCTGCCCGCCATGGACGACGACGACCTGCGCCGTGGACGACCCACCAACCACAAGGTCTTCGGCGAGGACGTGGCCATCCTGGCCGGCGACGGCCTGTACGCCGAGGCCTTCCGGCTGGTGCTCACCCAGCAGGCCGGCGAGCCCGCCGACGTGCTGCGCGCGGTCGGTCGCCTGGCCGGCGCCACGGGCGTGGACGGGATGGTGGGCGGTCAGTACCTCGACGTCGACGGCGGCGCGCCTGAGGGGATGGAGGGCGCGCTGCTGCTGCGCCGCCTGCACGGGCTCAAGACGGGGCGCCTGATCTGTGCCTCGGTGGAGGGCGTACTCCTCCTGGCCGGCGCGAACCAGACTGTCACAATGCACTTCCGGGACTTCGCGGCGGAACTAGGCGTGCTCTTCCAGATCGTGGACGACATCCTCGACGTCACCGGGACCGACGACGCCCTGGGCAAGCCCCGGGGCAGCGACGAGCGCCACGGCAAGCGCACCTACGTGACCGAGCACGGGGTCGAGGGCGCTCGTGGACTGGCCTCCGAGTCACATCGCAACGCCCGCGCCGCGCTGGCGGGCGCCGCGCCCGCCGGAGCGCCCGAGCTGGAGCAGATCACCGACTTCATCCTCACCCGTCAGGACTAGTGACCCTTCTAGCCTCGATCCCATGAGCCCCGCCCGCCTCCTCGACCGCATCGACCGCCCCCAGGATCTCCACGGCCTGTCCGAGGAGCAGCTCGCGCGGATCGCCCAGGAGGTGCGCGAGCACATCATCGACACGGTCGGTGAGATCGGCGGGCACTTCGGCGCCAACCTGGGGACCTGCGAGCTGGCGGTCGCACTGCACTCGCTGCTGGACTCCCCGCGCGACAAGATCCTGTGGGACGTCGGCCACCAGGCCTATCCCCACAAGGTGCTCACCGGCCGGCGCGACGCGCTGGCCACCATTCGCCAGTACGAGGGCCTCGCCCCCTTCTGTGCGATCCACGAGAGCGAGCACGACATCATGGGGGCGGGCCACGCCTCCACGTCGATCGGCTATGCGGTCGGGCTCAAGGAGGCCATGCGCCGCCGTGGCGAGCCGCGGGCGGGCAAGGTCGTCGCGGTGGCCGGCGACGGCGCCATGACCGGCGGCGTAGCCTTCGAGGCCATCTCACAGGCCGGCGGGCTGGGCACGCCGATCGTGGTGGTGCTCAACGACAACGGCATGTCGATCTCGCCCAACGTCGGCGCGCTGAGCGGCTACTTCAACCGCATGCGCCTCAACCCCAAGCTGTGGCATGCGCGCGAGGAGGTGGAGAAGAACCTCGCGGAGCTGCCCGGTGGCATCGGCCACGCGCTCGAGCGCCTGGGCCCCCAGCTCAAGGAGTCCATCAAGGCCTTCTGGGCACCCAACCTGTGGTGGGAGGAGCTCGACTGGGCCTACATGGGCGTCATCGACGGCCACGACACCCGCCAGCTGCGCAGCGCGCTGCGCCAGGCCCTGGACGCCGAGCGTCCCGTGGTGGTGCACATCGCCACCGTGAAGGGAAAGGGCTTCGCTCCCGCCGAGGACGGCGGGCTGGAGGGCATGGAGAAGTGGCATGCCGCCAAGCCCAACTCCATCGCCAACCGCGCGCCCGCCAAGCCCGTCCCCCGGCCCGCGGGCAAGGACGCCAACCCGGCGCCCGCCCAGTACACGAAGATCTTCGGGGACGCCCTGGTCGAGGAGTGTCGCCGCGACTCCCGCGTGCTGGGGATCACCGCGGCGATGAACTCCGGCACCGGGATGAACATCCTGCAGAAGGCCCTGCCCGAGCGCTACTACGACGTGGGCATCGCCGAGCAGCAGGCGATCCTGTTCGCCTCGGGGCTCGCCCTGGAGGGCGCCAAGCCCGTGGCGGCCATCTACTCGACCTTCCTGCAGCGCGCCTTCGACCAGATCGTCCACGACGTGTGCCTGCAGTCGCTCAACGTGGTCTTCGCCATGGACCGCGCCGGGCTGGTCGGCGACGACGGACCCACCCACCACGGCGTCTTCGACATCGCCTACCTGCGCGCGCTGCCCAACATCGTGCTGATGGCCCCGCGCGACGAGGCCATGCTCGTGCACATGCTGCGCACGGCGCTGACCTACGACGACGGGCCGATCGCGCTGCGCTACCCGCGCGGCGAGGCGGTCGGCGTCGGGTTGCCCGACGAGCCCCACGCGATCGAGCTGGGCACCGGCCAGGTCCTGCGCGAGGGCCGGCGCGTGGCCATCGTGGGCTATGGGACCGGCGTGCAGAAGGGCCTGCAGGCGGCGGATCTGCTCGCCGAGCAGGGGATGGCGGTCACCGTGGCCGACGCCCGCTTCGCCAAGCCGCTGGACGGGGCGCTGCTGGCCCAGCTGGCCGCCGAGCACGAGCTGCTGGTCACCGTGGAGGAGGGCGTGCTGGCCGGAGGCTTCGGCTCGGGCGTGTGGGAGAACCTCAACGACGCGGGGCTGGAGCTGCCGCGCGTGCTGCGCGTCGGCCTCCCGGATCGCTACGTCACCCACGGCAAGCCGGCCCTGCTGCACCACGAGGTCGGCTACACCGGCGAGCGGATCGCCGAGCGCATCCTCAGCGCGGTCGGCGAGCGCTCCGCGGTGGCGTGACGGACGGGGGCCAGGGCGGCCGACCGAGGCGGGCCCCCGCAGGCACTCCCGCCGCGGGGGCGCCTTCTCTGGAGGAGCGCCTGGCGCGTGCCCACCCGCAGGTGCGTGACCTCCTGCTCGAGGGCGACCGCCCGCCGCCCGACGACGTGGGGGAGGCGCGTGCGGCCTACCGCCTGATCACCGAGCTGCGCACCGGCCCGCGCGAGCCGGTGGCCGAGGTGCGCGACGAGGACGCCGGCGGCGTGGCGGTGCGGTTGTACGTGCCGGCCGTCGAGCGAGGGAGTGACGCGGGGCGCCCCGGCGGCGGGGGCGCCGGGGCCCGGCCCCGGGATGACGCGCCGCACGCCGGCCGGGACGGCGCCGGCATCGACCAGGGTGTGGGGGCCCTGGATCCGCCCGGCCCGCGCGCGGCGCTCCCCGCGCTGCTCTACCTGCACGGCGGCGGCTGGGTCGTGGGCGACCTGGACGGCGTCGACGCGCTGTGCCGCGCGCTGGCCAACCGCGTGCAGGCCATCGTGGTCTCGGCCGACTCCCGCCTGGCGCCCGAGCACCGCTTCCCGGCCGGGCTGGACGACGCGGGGACGGTCCTGGCCTGGATGCGAGATCGGGCGAGCTCGCTGGGCGCCGCTCCCGACCGCCTGGCCGTCGGCGGCGACAGCGCGGGGGGCAATCTCGCCGCGGCGCTGGCTCGTCGCGCGCGCGATCATTCCGACCCCTCCCACCCGGCCCTGCGCGCGCAGCTGCTGGTCTACCCCGCCCTGGACGGCGCGCTGGCCACCGCCTCGGCCGTGGAGCTGGCGGAGGGGTACGTCCTGACGCGCGATCAGATGCGCTGGTACTGGGACGCCTACGCGCCCGAGGGTGCCGCCCGTACCCCCGACGCCTCGCCGCTGCGCGCCCCCGACCTCGCGGGGCTGCCCCCGCGGTGATCGTGCAGGCCGAGCTCGACCCGCTGCGTGACGACGGCCTGGACTACGCCGAGCGCCTGCGCGCCGCCGGCGTGCAGGTCGACGTGCGGGTGTGGGCGGGCATGGTCCACGGCTTCCTGCGCCTGCGGGGATGCTCGACGACGCCCATGCCGCGCTGGACGAGGCCGCTGCGCGGATGCGCACGCTGCTGGCCGCGTGAGACGGTCGGCCGCGGCGCTGGGCGCCCTCGCGCTCGGCCTCGTCGGGTGCGCCGGCGCAGAGGAGGCGGTCCCCGCCGCCGTGGAGCTGCGCCCCGTCGAGGCCGGGGTCCCGTCGGCCTGGCGGCAGTGGGGCGCACCGACGGCGAGGTCCGCGGGCCGCTCGCCGTGTGGGGCCTGCGCCCCGGCAGCCACCACCGGGTGGAGGTGGGGAAGACGTGCCCAGCGCGAAGGACGGCGAGTCCCCCCGGAGCCCCGCGGGCCGACGCCCCGCCGGCGCCCCCGGGCGTGTCCTCCCGCGAGCTCGTCGCCGGTCCCAACGGCGTGGCCTTCGGGCGCCTCTCGGCGCCCGCGCCCGGCGCAGGCCGTCTCGCGGTGACCGTCTTCTCGCGCGGCGGCGGGGCGCAGGGCAACCCGCGGGTGGCCTGCGGCGAGGCGCCGCTGCGCGCGCAGGGCGTGGCGCCCCAGCCGCTGGCCCCGCGCGAGCTGGCGCTCGTCGGCCCCGGTGCGGCCGTGGAGGCCGACGTCTCGGGCCTGATCCAGGTCCGCACCGGGGCGCCCGTGGGCGGGGCGCAGACCATCACCGCGACCGCCGGCGACCGCGTCGCCCTGGGCGTGCGCTCCGACGTCCCCGACGAGGTGGTGCTGGAGGGCCTGGGCCTCACCGTGCAGGCCGGTCCCGGGGTGATCTCGCGCTTCAGCGTCGTCGTGGAGGAGCCCGGCCGGTACCCCATCCGCGCCCGCTCGGCGGGCATGCGGCCCGTCGCCGTGCTGGCGGTCTCGCCCTAGGACGAGGTGTCGCTACCGCGACCTGGGCCCTCCTCCCACGGCTCGCTTCGTTCGCTGCGCCCCACCTGGCCGCCTCGGCGTCCCTCGTCGGGGTGATTCCACGGCCGCGGGCGTGGCTAGCGGCGCGAATCGTCGCCGGAGCCGACTACCCTGCCCCGCCGTGGGGAGGATGAGCAGAGCTCTCGGGGCGCGGTGGGGCGCGCCCTCATCACCGCCGTGCTGCGACGGCCACCGCCTGCAGCGCCCCGCGCCCGTGCCGTCCTACATCGGCTATCAGTAGGCACGTGGACGCGTTCGGCCGCCTGGTCCAACTCGTCATCGTCACGGCCGTGGTCGGCGGGCTGGGCCCCGGCGCGGTGAAGGCCTTCCAAGCGCACGAGCGGGTGGGGCGCATCCAGCCGTTGCAGCTGGACATGGCGCCCGCGGTGAGCAAGGTCCCCACGGCCCCCGGAGCCGTGCCCCGCACGGCGCACACGAGCACACGTGGCCCGGCCTCCCGTGCGGTGGGCAGGCCCCACGACGGCCGTCTGCTCAACGGCGTGATGCTGCCCGACGAGGGCCGCGACCTCGTCTCCTGGGATCCCATCCTGCACCGCCGGCCCAACCGCCAGTGGCGGCGCTTCGCCACCCAGCGGCTGCTCGCGGTGATCCGCCGCGGCCTGCGCGAGTACCGCCGTGCGAACCCCGGCGCCCCGCGGGTGCTCGTCGGCGACCTCAGCCTGCCCCGGGGCGGACCCTTCGGTCGCCGGTACGGCGGGTTGGGCCCCGCCTCCCACCAGAACGGGCTCGACGTCGACATCCTCTACCCCCGCCACGACGGACGCCAGCGCGAGCCGTGGAAGGTCAGCCTGGTGCACCGCCGCCTCACCCAGGAGCTCGTCGATGCCTTCGTGGCCCAGCCCGAGGTGCGCTTCGCCTTCGTGGGCTTCGACGTGGGCGTCGAGGGCCCCCCGCGCGTGGTGCAGCAGATCCCACTCCACAACGACCACGTGCACATCAGGATCAGCCCGCGGTGAGGAGGACGGGCCGGTGATGGGATGATGACGGCAGCCCAAATGAAACGGCCCGCCAGAGGCGGGCCGTTCCGGGGAGGAGAGATGCTGCTATGTGATGAGTCTTGCTGCTGATCTCTGCGGAAAGTGGGTGATGGGCGACACTGCGCTCATCGCCATGCGAATGATGCCCGGCCAAAAGGCGTTCTGGTGTGACACCACGCACACCGGTCGCCTTCGACCACGTCCTCGTGCGGATGCGCACAGCGCATCCGGGTCGCCACGCGCACGCACCTAGTCTTCCGCCGTGCCCCGCGTGCGCCTGGACAGCCTGCTCGCCGACCGCGGCCTGTTCGCCAGCCGCACCCGCGCCGCCGCCTCGATCATGGCCGGGGAGGTTCTGCTGGGCTCCGATCGCCGCCGCGCCGACAAGCCCGGCCAACTCGTGGCCGGCGATGTGTCCGTCGAGGTCACGGCCCCGCCGCCGTTCGTCTCACGCGGCGGGATCAAGCTGGCCAACGCGCTCGACGCCTTGGGCGTCGACGTCGCCGGGCGCCGCGCGCTGGACGTCGGCGCCTCCACCGGGGGGTTCACCGACTGCCTGCTCCAGCGGGGCGCCGCCCACGTCGTAGCGCTCGACGTCGCCTACGGCGAGTTGGCGTGGGAGGTACGCACCGACGCCCGCGTCACCGTGCTCGAGCGCCACAACGCGCGGGCGCTGCAACCCGGCGCGCTGCCCTACGCCCCCGACCTCCTTGTCGCCGACGTCTCGTTCATCTCCCTGACCACGGTTCTCCCCGCCCTGCTGGCCTGCTCGACCCCGGCCTTCGACGCGCTCGTCCTCGTCAAACCGCAGTTCGAGGTCGGTCGCACGCGCGTGGGCAAGGGTGGGGTGGTGCGCGAGGCCGCCGACCGCCGCAACGCCATGGTGACCGTGGCCGAAGCGGCGCGGCGGGCGGGCGCGGCCGTGCTCGGCTTCGCCTCGTCGGGCTTGCCCGGCCCCAAGGGCAACCGCGAGACCTTCCTCTGGCTGGGTGAGGCCGGGCGCCCAGGGCTCGCCGATCTCGAGGCCGCCGCCGCGGAGGTCGAGCCGTGAGCCCGCCCGAGCGTGCGGTCACCGTGTTCACCCACCGGCGCATGGACCAGGTCGCGCCCGCCCTCGAGGCGTTGCACCACGCGGCCGCCGCGGAGGGGCTGGTGCTGCGCTTCGATCCCGAGGAGACCGAGAAGCACGCCCTCCGCCCCGGCGAGCACGCGATCACCGACGCCGCGGTGGCCAACGACGTGGAGCTGTGCGTCGTGCTGGGCGGGGACGGCACCATCCTGCGCGCGCTGCGTTGCTACGCGGGCACCGGCGTGCCGGTGTTCGCGGTGAACTTCGGCGAGATCGGCTTCCTGGCCACGGTCGAGCCCCAGGAGCTGGGCGACGACGGGTTCGAGCGGGCCTTCCGCCGCGAGTTCGAGGTGCTGGCCCTGCCTGCGCTGTCCGTGGAGGCCGGCGGCGAGATCCACGTGGCGATCAACGATGTCTCGATCAACCGCCGCGCCGGCGAGCGCGTGGCCAACCTGGCCTACGCGCTGGATGGCGAGGAGGTGGGCCGGGTGCGCTGCGACGGCCTGGTGGTGGCCACCCCCGCCGGCTCCACGGGCTACAACCTGGCCAACGGCGGTCCCGTGCTGGCCTGGGGCGTGGAGGGCTTCGTGGTCTCGTTCATCGCCCCCCACACGCTCACCGCCCGGGCTCTGGTGGTCGCGCCGCGCGACCCGCTGACCATCGCCAACTGCTCGAGGGAGGCCGTCGACGTGGCGGTCGACGGCCGCGCGGCGGGCCAGCTCGAGCCCGGCGAGGCGCTCACCACGCGCTTTCTGCCCCAGGCGGGCGCCCTGGCGCAGGTGCCCGGCTCCTCCTTCTACCGGCGCTTTCGCGACAAGTTCGGCCGCCTGGCCTCGTGACAAGACCATCACGGCGCGCCGATCCGTCGGCGGGGGCTGGTACACCCTCGGGCGTGCTGCTGGAGTTGCGCGTGGAGAACCTCCTGCTCATCGAGCGCGCCGAGCTGCGCCTCGCCGGGGGCCTCAACGTGCTCACCGGAGAGACCGGCGCGGGGAAGACCGTGCTCGCGCACGCCCTCGACCTGCTGTTGGGGGGTCGTGGAAAGGCGGGGATCGTGCGCCCGGGCGCGGCCGAGGCCTACGTCGAGGGCGTGTTCGAGCTCGACGACGCCCTGCGCGGCGCGCTGGGCGACCGCCTGGCCGCCGACGCGCAGGAGCTGGTGCTGGCCCGCCGCGTCACCGTCGAGGGCCGCTCGCGCGCGTGGGTCAACGGGCGCAGCGCCACGGTCGGCGACCTTCGCATGGCCGCCGAGCCGCTCATCGCGTTCTACGGCCAGCACGAGCACCGCCGCCTCACCGTGGCCGCCGCCCAGCTCGACCTGCTCGATGCCTTCTGCGGACCCGGGCAGGCGGCTCGCCGCGAGGCCTGCGCGGCCGCCCACGCCCGCGCCCGCGCGCTGACCGGGCGCCTGAGCGAGCTGCGCGATGCCGCGGGCGCGCGCGAGCGCGAGCTCGACCTGCTCGCCTTCGAGCTCGAGGAGATCGAGCGCGTGGAGCCCTCGGAGGAGGAGGAGGCCCGCCTGCGCGCCGAGCGCGAGCGTCTGCGCCACCTCGAGGCTCTGCGCGCCGCCGCGTTGGGCGCCGCCGAGGCCGCCGCGCCCGAGTCGGGCGAGCCGGGGGCAGCCACCATGCTGGCCGCCGCGGCCGGTGGGCTGGACGGGGTGACCGGCGTGGACGCGGCGCTGGACGCGCTGGCCGAGCGCTGGCGTGCCCTGGCCCTCGAGGTCGACGACCTGGCCGGCGAGCTGCGCCGCTACGCCGAGGGGCTGGACGACGGCGCCGACGGCGAGGAGGGCGGAGGGCTGGAGGCCCTCGAGGAGCGCCTGGCCGCCTTCGAGCGCCTGACGCGCAAGCACGGCGGGTCGGTGGCCGCGGTGCTCGCCCACGCGGAGTCGTGCCGGGCGCGCCGCGACGAGCTGGCGGGCGCCGAGATCGCGCTGGAGCGAGCCGAGCGCGGCCTGGCCGCAGCGCAGGAGGAGCTGGGGGAGGCCGCGGACGCGCTGCGCGCCGCCCGCGCGCAGGCGGCGCCCGAGCTGGCCGCCGCGGTGCGCGAGCGCCTGGAGGGCCTGGCCATGCCCGGCGCGCTGTTCGAGGTGGCTCTGGAGGAGCGCGAGGCGGGCCCCACGGGCGCCGACGCGGTGGAGATGCTGCTGGCGCCCAACCCGGGCGTGCCCGCGGCGCCGGTGCGCGAGGCAGCCTCCGGGGGCGAGCTGTCGCGGGTGATGCTCGCGCTGCTGGGCGCGGCCAACGAGGGCGGGGAGGCGACGCTGGTCTTCGACGAGGTCGACGCCGGGATCGGCGGCGTGACCGCCCGCTCGGTGGGCGACGCGCTGCGCGCGCTGGCCGCCCGCCGGCAGGTGATCTGCATCACCCACCTGCCCCAGATCGCCTCGCTGGCCGCCCGCCACTTCTCGATCGCCAAGGACGTCGGTCACGAGCCTGCGCGCACGACCGTGAGCGCCCTGGGCGACGGCGAGGTGGTCGGCGAGCTCGTGCGGATGCTCGGCGCCCGCACCGGCGACCAGGCCGCCCGGGAGCACGCCGAGGAGCTTCGGCGGGCGGCGTGAGGATGGCTGGGTGTCGTCTGGACCCTCGCCTAGACTCGCGGGGGTGATCTCCTCCTCGTCGCGGCCCCGCTCCAAGTTCGTCTTCGTCACCGGCGGCGTGGTCTCGTCGCTTGGCAAGGGCATCGCCGCGGCCTCCATCGGGCGGCTGCTGGTGGCCCGCGGGCTGACTGTCGGCCTCCAGAAGTTCGATCCCTACATCAACGTCGACCCGGGCACGATGTCGCCCTACCAGCACGGCGAGGTGTTCGTCACCGAGGACGGGGCGGAGACCGACCTCGACCTGGGCCACTACGAGCGCTTCACGGACACGAACACCACCCGCGCCTCCAACGTCACCGCGGGTGGGGTCTACAACTCGGTCATCCGCAAGGAGCGCCGCGGCGACTACCTCGGCGGCACGGTGCAGGTCGTCCCCCACATCACGGACGAGATCAAGCAGCGGATCCGCCTCATCGGCGAGACCGCGGACGTCGACGTGGTCATCACGGAGATCGGCGGGACGGTCGGCGACATCGAGTCGCTGCCCTTCCTGGAGGCCATCCGCCAGTTCCCCGTGGACGTCGGCCCGCGCAACTGCATGTTCATCCACCTCACGTGGGTGCCCTACATCGGCCACGCCGGGGAACTGAAGACCAAGCCCACCCAGCACTCGGTCAACGAGCTGCGGCGCATCGGCATCACGCCCGACATGGTCCTGTGTCGCTCGGAGAGCGCGCTGGGCGACGACATCCGGCGCAAGATCGCCCTGTTCGCCTCGCTGCCCACCGAGGCCGTGGTCTCGGCCAAGGACGTGGGCAACATCTACGAGGTCCCGCTGTGGTTCCACGACGAGGGCGTCGACGACTTCATCTGCGAGCACCTCGGCTTCGAGACGCCCGCGCCCGACCTGACCCAGTGGCGCGGCACGCTCGAGCGCGTGGCGACTGCCGGCGAGTCGGTGTGCATCGCGCTGGTGGGCAAGTACGTGAGCCTGGAGGACGCCTACCTGTCCGTGGTCGAATCCCTGCGCCACGCGGGCTTTCACCACGGGTGTCGCATCGAGATCGACTGGGTCGACTCCGAGCACCTCGAGGGCAAGGGCCAGGGCGAGGCCGCCCAGGCGCGCGCCCGCCTGGAGGCGGCCGACGGCATCCTCATCCCCGGTGGCTTCGGCGGACGGGGGATCGAGGGCAAGATCGCCGCCGCGCGCATCGCCCGCGAGCGTGGGATCCCCTACCTGGGCATCTGCCTGGGGATGCAGATCGCCGTCAGCGAGTTCGCCCGCCACGCCGCGGGCATGGAGGGCGCCAACTCCACGGAGTTCGATCCCGAGACGCCGCACCCGGTCATCGACCTGCTGCCCGAGCAGAAGGAGGTCAGCGACCTGGGCGGGACGATGCGCCTGGGCGCCGACCCGGTGAAACTCCATCCGCGCAGCGCGGCGCTCGAGCTCTACGGCGAGGCGGTCATCTACGAGCGCCACCGCCACCGCTTCGAGGTCAACCCGATGATGCACAAGCGCCTGCGCGCGGCGGGCATGGTCCTGTCGGGCACCTCGCCCGACGAGCGCCTGGTCGAGATCGTCGAGCTGCCCGACCATCCGTTCTTCGTGGCCTCGCAGTTCCACCCCGAGTTCAAGTCGCGCCCCGAGCAGCCCGCGCCGTTGTTTCGCGGCTTCGTGGGCGCCTCCCTCGATCGTGCGCGTCGTGGCGGCCGCGAGGTGGAGGAGGCCCGGCTGGGCTCGGGCGAGATCATCGCCCCCCGCACCTGAGCACTGGGTCACCTCGCCGGGCGGGGGTGAGCGGACGGCCGCCTCGACGGCTCGCGCCCTGGCGCGATGGGCGCTCAGGCGGCCATCTGCGAGGCGGGCCTGGTCGGCGGTGGCCGCCGCCGCCGGGCCTCTGCCAGGCCGAGGATGCCCACGACGAGCGCCAGCACGGTCAGCGCCGCGTGCAGAAAGTTGTCCGCGGTGTTGACGGGGATGATCCCGAGGAGGTTGCGCTCGTCGATGAAGCCCAGCACCGTGACCGCGGCGTAGACGAGTCCGAAGGCGATGAGGACGCCCGGGGCGGCGCTGCGCGACAGGCCACCCAAGAGCAGGAGCGCGCCGCTGGCGATGTGCACCACGTTGTGCCAGCCGTTGACCTCGAATCCCAGGAAGAGGTCGCCATTGACCGGGTCGCCCTGGAAGTTGATCGCCAGCTGGGCCTGGTCGAAAGTCGCGTTGGCGATGAACCCGAACGCGCCCACAGCGATCAGCACGAGTCCGAGCAGCAGCGCGAACAGCTGTGCGACGGTGCGCCCGCCAATCTGCCGACTCATCGCTGCCTGCGCCTCCTCGTGCTTGCGTCCTGATGCCTCATACCGCTTCCCGCGCTCATGGGTCCCACCTTCCCGATCCCCCCACCAGCCAAGCCATGAGCGACAGGCGGATGACAATCGGAGGCCCGATAGTGTCGCTCCTCGTGCGTCCCGCCAGCGAGCTGGAGCGCCGGCGCGTGAACGACCTGTTCGCGCAGCTGTGCGCCATCCCCAGCCCCTCCGGGGACGAGCGGGCCTGCATGGACCGGGTGGCGGGCGAGCTGCGCGCGCTGGGCCTGCACCCCGAGGAGGACGGCGCGGCCGCCGTGGCCGGCGCCGGGTGTGGCAACGTGGTGGTCGCCATCCCCGGGCGGGCACAGCGCTGCGTGCTGCTGTGCGCCCACGTGGACACCGTGGCCCACGAGGGCCCGATCGAGCCCGTATTGGAGGACGGTGCCTGGCGCGACGCCCGTGCGGGCATCCTCGGGGCCGACAACAAGGCGGCGGTCGCCGTCCTGCTGGGCCTGGCCCACCGCGTCGCCGTGGAGGGCTCGCCGGTCGGGCTGGAGCTCGTGTTCACGGTCGCCGAGGAGGACGCGCTCGCGGGCGCCAAGGCCCTCGACGTCACCACGCTGCGCTCGCAATGGGGCTACGTCTTCGACCACGCGAGCCCCATCGGCGAGATCGTGATGGCCTCGCCCACCTATTTTCGCTTCACCGCGCACCTGCACGGCCGCGCCGCCCACGCCGGCATCCGCCCCGAGGACGGGCGCAGCGCGGTGCAGGCGGCCGCGCGCGCCGTTGCGGCCATGCCCCTGGGCCGCCTCGACCCGCAGACCACCGCCAGCGTGGCCTCGGTGCACGGCGGCACCACCCAGGCCACGAACGTCGTGCCCGAGCGCTGCGCCGTCACCGGGGAGGTCCGTTCGCTGGACGCCGCCCGCGCGGAGGCCACCGTCGCCCGGCTGGTCGACCACCTCCACGACGCCGCCAACGACCCCGAGTGCGAGTGCGACCTCGACGTGACCGTCGAGCAGTTGTTCGCCGGCTATCGCCACGCCGACGACGACGCCGCCGTGGCGGCTGCCGAGGCCGCCCTGCGCACGTGCGGTCACGCCCCCCGGCGCATCGCCACCGGCGGCGGGTCGGACGCCAACGCGCTTCAGGCCGCGGGCCTGAGGTGCACCAACCTGGCCAACGGCACCCAGCGCAACCACGAGCCGGGCGAGTGCGTGTCGGTGGCCGCACTCGAGGGCATGTTGGACGTGTCCCTCTCCCTGCTGGAGGAATGCGCCCGATGAGCCCGAGCTTCGAGCCCCTGGACCCTGAGACCCTCCACGAGGGCCCGATCTTCTCCGTGCACCGAGGACGGTTTCGTCACGACGACGGCGGCGAGGTGACACGGGAGTGGGTCCACCACGGCGGCGCCGTGGGCATCGTGGCCTACGACGACGAAGCGCTCTACCTCGTCCGCCAGCCGCGCGAGGCGGTCGGGCGCGACGACGTGCTGGAGATCCCCGCCGGGCGTCTGGACGTCGAGGGCGAGCAGCCGCTCGAGACCGCCAGGCGCGAGCTGGCCGAGGAGACCGGCCTGGCCGCCGAGTCCTGGCTGCACGCCACGAGCTACTTCTCCTCGACGGGCTTCACCGACGAGGAGGTCAGCGTGTTCCTGGCCACCGGCCTGCGCCAGGTCGAGCGCCCCAAGACCGAGGAGGACGAGCGCATCGAGCTCGTCCGCTGGCCGCTGGCCGACCTCGACGCCGCCATCGACGCCACCGTCGACGCCAAGACGCTCGTCGGCCTGCTGTGGCTGCGCCGCGCGCGCGACACCGGCGCCCCGGCCGGCTGACATCGCGCTTGCATCCGCAGGGATCGCCTCGCGGCGGGCGAATCCAGGGGCGTGGCCACCGCTTCCGCCGCTGCCTGTGCCCGTACCTTCGAGCACCACGTCCTCGACTTCCTGGCCTACCTCGAGTTCGAGCGCGGCCTGTCGCGCAACACGCTCGAGGCCTACCGCTCCGATCTCCTCCAACTCGGCGCCCACCTGCAGCGCGCAGGGGTCGACGTGCTCGAGGCCGGCCACAACGACCTCGCGGGCTTCCTGTCCGAGCTGGCCGCGGGCGGGCCGCAGCGTCCCGCCGTGGCGCCCGCGACCCTGCAGCGCAAGACGGCCTGCCTGCGCTCCTTCTACCGCCACCTGCGCCGCGAGGGCGTGCTTGCGGGCGATCCCACCGCGTCCCTGCGCGCGCCGCGCAAGAGCCAGCGCCTGCCCCACGTGCTCTCCCGCGCGCAGGTCACCCGGCTGATCGACAGCGCGCGGGGCACCGAGCCCGCCTCGTTGCGCGACCGGGCGCTGCTGGAGCTGATGTACGCCTGCGGGCTGCGCGCCTCGGAGGCCGTGGATCTGAGCGTGGGCGATGTCGACCTGCGCCACGCCGTCCTGCGCGCTCGGGGCAAGGGCTCCAAGGAGCGCCTCGTCCCGGTCGGCCGCCAGGCGGTCAGCGCCGTGCGCGCCTACGTGGAGCGCGGGCGTCCGGCGCTGGTGGGCGCGCGCCAGGAGCATCACCTGTTCGTCAACCGCCGCGGGGCCGGCTTGACCCGCCAGGGCCTGTACAAGATCGTCCAGCGCCACGCCCGGGGCGCCGGGCTGGAGGGCATGATGAGCCCCCACACGCTTCGCCACACCTTCGCCACCCATCTCCTGGCCGGCGGGTGCGACCTGCGCGCCGTGCAGGAGATGCTCGGCCACGCCGACGTGGCCACCACCCAGGTCTACACCCACCTCTCCGCCGAGCGCCTGCGCGACGTCTACCACGCCGCCCACCCGCGGGCGTCCCTGCCCTGACCCGCCACGGTCGCGCTGAGACAATGGGCGGCCATGCGCCGCCTCCCGGCCCTCCTCGCGCTCCTGGCCGCGGGCGTGCTCGCCGCCGGCTGTGGCAACGCGCGCACGCCCCCACCCGACGCCGACACGCCCGGGTCGCCCTTCGGCTTCTCGCAGCGGAAGATCGATGACGCCGGCCTGGCCCTGCGGGTGCCCAACGGCTGGCGGGTCACCGAGGGCTCGCCGCCGCAGGTGATCGCCAGCAGCACGGGGACCGCGGTGCTGAGCGTGTGGCGCTACCCGCGCAGCGAGCCGCTGCCCGCCAGCGAGGCGGAACTGCAGGCCGCGCTGGACAATCTCACCGACGCCGCGAAGGCGCGCGACCCCGGCCTTCGGGTGCGCGACTCCGAGGTCACCGAGATCGACGACCGCCCGGCCGTGGAGATCGTGGCGAAGGGAACCATCGCGGGCCGCGAGCGCGTCGTGCACTCCGTGCACGTCTACGCCTTCGACTCGGAGTACGTCATCGACGCCTACGCACGCCCCCGGGACTTCGGACGGGTGGACGAGGAGGTCTTCGAGGAGGTCCTCGAGTCGATCGAGCTCAGCGAGCCCGTGGCGTGAACGGGTCCTCCGGGGGCGCCCGGCGCGCCTTCGTGGTCGTCCTCGATGCCTGCGGGGCGGGGGCGGCACCCGACGCCGAGGCCTACGGCGATGCCGGCACCGACACGCTTGGCCACCTGGCGCGCAGCGCCGGCGGACTCGACCTCCCGGTGCTCGGCCGCCTGGGGCTGGGCTCGATCCTCGCGCTGGAGGGCGTCGCGCCGGCGCGCGAGCCCGTCCTGCACGGGCGACTGGCGCCTCAGGGCCCGGGCAAGGACTCCACCAGCGGCCACTGGGAGCTCATGGGCGTGATCCCCCCGGCGCCCGCGCCGACCTACCCGCAGGGATTTCCGCCCGCGGTGCTGGCCACGCTGCGCGAGGCGATCGGCTGCGCCGACCTGCTGTGCAACCGCCCCTACAACGGGCTTGATGCCATCGACGACTTCGGCGCCGAGCACCTGCGCACCGGTCACCCCATCCTCTACACCTCGCAGGACTCCGTCCTGCAGCTCGCCGCCCACACCGACGTGCTGGGCGAGGAGGAGCTGCACGCGGCCTGCGCCGCCGCGCGCACGGTGATGACCGGCGAGCACGCCGTCGGGCGCGTCATCGCCCGCCCCTTCGCGGGCGTCCCCGGTGCCTTCGCGGGCACGGACGGGCGCAAGGACTTCAGCGTGGCGCCGCCGGGCCCGTCGCACCTCGATGCCCTGCGCGAGGCCGGCGTGCCCGTGCACGCGGTGGGCAAGACCCACGACCTGTTCGCGGGGCGGGGCTTCGACGACGCCCACCCGGGCGCCACCAACGCGGCGGCACTCGAGGCCACCGGGCGGCTGGTCGGCGAGCTGGAGGCGGGCCTGGTGTTCACCAACCTGGTGGAGACCGACCAGCGCTACGGCCATCGCAAGGACGTCGAGGGCTTCCACGGCGCGCTGCGGACCATCGACGCCGCGGTGGGGGAGTGGCTGGGGCACCTGGGCGAGGAGGACCTGCTCGTGCTGAGCGCCGACCACGGCTGCGACCCCCTCGCGCCCCACACCGACCACACCCGCGAGCACGCCCCACTGCTGGCCGCCTTCCCCGGCCATGCCGGCCGCCGCCACGACGGAGCGTTGGCCGACGTGGGGGCCAGCGTCCTGGCCTGGCTGGGCGGAGGACGCAGCGAGCCCGAGCTGCCGGGCCGGTCGTTCCTCCCAGGTGGTGGCAGCAACTGATCACGATCCTGCCAGCACCGGCTGGCAGCACTCTGGAGGCATACTCGCAGCGCACATGCCCGAGCTGCCCGAGGTCGAGACCATCCGCCGCCAGCTCGCGCCCATGGTCGAGGGACGCACGCTGGCTGAGCTGGCCATCGCCGACCCGCGCTGGTGCGCCCCCCTGCACCCCCACGAGATCGAGGCCGCGGTGGCGGGCCGGACGATCGAGCGCCTCAGCCGCCGGGGCAAGTACCTCACCTGGGAGCTTCACGGCGAGGTCTTCCTGGCCACCCACCTGCGCATGACAGGAACGCTGCTGGCCGACCCGCCGGGTGCCCGCCCGCCGCACGCCCGCGTCACCTTCCTCCTTCACGACACCCACCGCATCGTCTTCTGCGACCCACGGCGCTTTGGCACCGGCGAGCTGCTGGTGGGCCACGAGGCGCGAGACGCCTTCTTCGCCGCCCGGCTGGGTGTCGAGCCCCTCGGCGAGGCCTTCTCGACGGCGGCCCTGCGCGCGCTGGCGCGTGGGCGCCGCGCTCCCGTCAAGGCGTTCCTGCTCGACCAGACCAAGCTGGCCGGCGTGGGCAACATCTACGCCGACGAGGCCCTGTTCCGCGCGCGCATCCACCCGCTGCGCCCGGTCGGGGCGCTGCGCCCGGCCCAGCTCGAGGCGCTGCGCGACGCGGTCGTGGCCGCCCTGCGCGCGGGCATCGACGCGGGCGGGGCGACCATCGACGACTTCCGCCACGCCGACGGCGTGCGCGGCTCCTTCCAGGACGAGTTCCTGGTCCACCGCCGCGCCGGGCGGCCGTGCCCGGCGTGCGGTGGTCCCGTGCGCAAGCTGGTCGCGGCGGGGCGGGGAACCTATGTCTGCGAGACCTGCCAGCCCCGCCCGCGCCTCAGGCGGCGAGCAGCTCCTGCAGGCGCCCGGTCTGCTCGGCCAGCAGCGTCTCGGTGAAGCCGCCGACGAGCTCGTCGCCGACGAAGACCTGCGGGAAGGTCATCATGCCGGTGCGCTCCAGCAACTGCATGCGGCCGTCCGCGTCGCGTGCGAGGTTGATCTCCTGGTACTCGAGGCCACGGGCGTCCAGCAGCGCCTTGACCCGCGTGCAGTAGCCACAGGGAATGGTGGTGTAAACGGTGATCGTGCTCATTACTTCACAAAGTATAGTGGGTGGCGAGGGCCAACCGTGCCCGGCGCGCTGAAACTCGAGGCGGTGGTGCTGCGCTCCCTGCGCTATGGGGAGGCCGACCGCATCCTGCACCTCCTCACGCCCGCCCGCGGGCGGGTGGCGGCCATCGCCAAGGGCGTGCGCCGTGCGCGCAGCCGCTTCGGCGGGCGTCTGGAGCCCTTCACACGCACGAACCTCGTCCTGTACGAAGGCCGCTCGGAGCTGCTCACGGTGACCAGTGCCGACACCGTCCGGCCCCATCGCCATCTGCGCGAGGACGCCCGCGCCCTGGACGCCGCCGCGCGCGCCTGCGACGCGACGGCCCGGCTCATCGACAGCGCCGATCCCCAGCCCGCAGCCTTCCACCTCCTGTGCTCCGAGCTGGCGCTGCTCGACGCCGGGGTGGGCGGCGATCGCGATCACGCCACGCACGCCAATCAGCTGGCCTTCCGCCTCAAGCTGCTGCTGGCCGCCGGGCTCGCGCCCCAGCTGGCGGGCTGCGCGAGCTGCGGCGAGCGCGAGCACCTCAGCGGGTTCTCCGGCGCGGCGGGCGGCGTGGTGTGCGGCGCCTGCGAGGCCAGCGCATTCCCCCTGGACCCAGAAGCCCATGCCTTCCTGGCCGGGGCCCTGGGCCACCCTCTGGCCGAGGGCCCGGTTGCCGACGCGCGCCATCTGCGCCAGGCCGAGCGGGCCATCGCGGCTATGGCCGAGCACCACGCGGGGGTCCGCCTGCGGTCGGCAAGCGCGGGGTAGGGGCGGCGGTGCCCCTAGCGGGTCGCCGCGGCCCATAGGTCGTCGAGCTCCAGCGCGAAGGGGACCTGCGTGGCCTCGACGGTGCCCGAGCGCAGCAGGCGGGTGCGGGCGTAGGTCTCGCCCACCGGCTCGGTGTGCTGCTCCAGGCTGAGGCCGTCGAGGTTGACGTCGACCACCCAGTACTCGGGGATGGCATAGCGCGCGTAGATCGCGAGCTTCGTCGTGCGGTCCGTCTTCAGCGAGGAGGCGGCCACCTCGCAAACCAGGTTTGCGGTCACCGGGTGGTAGGGGCGCTCGATCTCCCAGCTCGCGATGGCCAGATCGGGCTCGGGCACGCTGCGCTCGGCCAGGGAGAGGGCGAGCTGGATGCGCACCTCGTAGTCCTCCCCGAGCGCCATCACCGCCCGCCGGGTGAGAAAGCTCAGCGCCTGCTCGTGCTCGCGACCCTTGGGGCTCATGGCGTGCAGGACGCCGTCCAGCAACTCGACCCGCTCGTCCCCGAAGACGCCCAACTCGGCCATGCGGTGATAGGTCTCCAGGTCGGGCGACCACGGGGTGAGGTGCGGCGGGACCATGCCGCCGAGGGTACCCGCGGCCACGGGCCTCCGGCCACGGGATCCGCTCACCGCTCCACGTCCACGCGCTCCACCGGCGCGAAGGCCCGACTCGCGTCGAGCACCCGACGCGCGTCGAGCGGCCGCTCCAGCCAGACTCTCCTCGAGCGATCGCGCCGGCCTTCGAAGGGGCGGTCCAGGGGCGTGAGGACCAGCGCCTCCACGGCGACGTGGTCGTCCTCCTCGAGAACCTCGAGCCGGTGGATGCGCTCGTCCGCGCCGAGGACCAGCACGACGTCGAGGGCGCAGTCGTCGCACGGGCGGAAGCCGGGGACAGGCCACGGTCGCAGGACGAGGGGACGCACCACGGGGCAGGCGCGGCACGACAGGCTGGTCATGACGCCAGCATCCCGGCGCCGAAGCGGCCCGCCGCCTGTCGGGAGGATTTTCAGCGACTCCGCCGCACACTCGTCACCCACGACGCACCCCCGGCACGCTCGCTCGGCGCCCGACTCTGTGACAACTCCGGGCCGCCGCCACCGCCCCTGCCAGAATCGGCCGCCATGCATGTGGACGCGACGATCGGGCCGGTGGCCGGCGGGCTGCCCGCCCGCCGGCGCGCGTGGGAGGAGGAGCACCTGTCCCCGCTGGCCGCGCGCTCGTGGCCGGTGCTCCGGGCCGTCGAGGAGCCCGACTGCGCGCTGCGCTCGCCCTTCCAGCGCGACCGCGACCGGATCGTGCACACCAGGGCCTTCCGCCGGCTCAAGCACAAGACGCAGGTCTTCGTGGCGCCCGAGGGCGATCACTACCGCACGCGCCTGACCCACACCATCGAGGTCACCCAGATCTCACGCACGGTGGCGCGGGCGCTGGGGCTCAACGAGGACCTCACGGAGGCCATCGGCCTCGGCCACGACCTCGGCCACCCGCCCTTCGGGCACATCGGGGAGGCGGTGCTCGACCGTTGCCTGACCGAGCGCTTCGGCCGCGGCTTCCGCCACTTCGAGCACTCCCTGCGCGTGGTCGAGCGCCTGGAGCGCGAGGGCGCGGGGCTCAACCTCGACCAGCGGGTGCGCGACGGCATCCTCTGCCACTCCGGCCGCGCGCCGCGGCCCGCGACGCTCGAGGGGCGAATCGTGCGCCTGGTCGACCGCGTCGCCTACCTCAACCACGACATCGACGACGCCCTGCGCGCCGGGGTGCTGGCCCAGGAGCGCCTGCCCATGGAGGCCATCGCCGCGCTGGGCGACACGGGCTCCCAGCGCATCGACACGCTGGTGCACGACCTGGTGGAGACCTCCGCGGTGGCACAGGACATCGTGCAGGGCGAGGCGGCGGGCGCGACCATGACCGCGCTGCGCGACTTCATGTTCGCCGAGGTCTACATGGGCGAGACCGCGCGGCGCGAGCACGCCAAGATCGAGCGCGTGGTGGCGACCCTGTTCCACCGCTACGCCGACCGGCCCGGGGAGCTGCCCGATGGCCGGGGGGCGCCCGACGCCGACCTGGCCCAGCGCGTGACCGACTACGTGGCGGGCATGACCGACCGCTACGCGGTGCGGGTCTTCACCGGCCTCAGCGTGCCCCAACCCTTCGAGCCCTGAGGCCCGTGGCGCGTACGACCCCCCGAACCCTGGCACCCTCCTGATGGCGCGCTTCACCAAGGAGTCGATCGAGCGGGTGCGCGACGCCGTCGACATGGTCGGGGTGGTCTCCCCGCGTACCGAGCTGCGCCGCGCCGGCGGGGACCGCTGGCAGGGCCGCTGTCCCTTTCACGACGAGCGCACCCCGTCCTTCGGAATCAGCCCGTCCAAGAAGATGTACCACTGCTTCGGCTGCGGGGCGGGTGGCGACGTGTTCCGCTTCGTGCAGGAGACCGAGGGCCTGGACTTCGCCGACGCCGTCCAGGCGCTGGCCGAGCGCTTCAACATCGAGCTCGTGCACGAGGCCGAGGATCCCCAGGCGGCCGAGCGCCGCCGCCGGCGCGAGCGCCTGCACGAGCTGCTGGAGCGCACCGCGGCCTTCTACGTGCGCCACCTGTGGGAGTCCGACGAGGCGGCGCGCGCGCGGGCCTACCTCGCCGAGCGGGGGCTGGAGGAGGCCACCCTGCGCGAGTTCCGGGTGGGCTACGCGCCGTCGCGGTGGGACACGGTGATGCTGGCCTCCCAGCGCAGCGGCTTCGGCGCCAAGGAGCTGTACGACGCGGGCCTGGTGCAGCGCCCCCAGGGCGGTGGGCGCGTCTATGATCGCTTCCGCGCGCAGATCACCTTCCCGCTGTGCGACCCGCGCGGGCGCGTGCTGGGCTTCGCCGGACGGCGCATGGACGACGGCCGCGGCCCGAAGTACCTCAACTCGCCCGAGGGGGACCTCTTCCACAAGGGTGCGATGGTCTTCGGCGCCGACCTCGCGCGCGCCCACGCCGCCAAGGCCGGCCAGGTGATCGCCGCGGAGGGCTACACCGACGTGCTCGCCCTGCACCAGGGCGGGCTGCACAACGCGGTGGGCATCATGGGCACGGCCCTGACCGAGGAGCAGGTGGGCGAGCTGTCGCGCCTGGCGCCCACCGTGCTGCTGGCCCTGGACGCCGACAGCGCGGGCGAGGCCGCGATGGTGCGCGCCGCCCAGGTCGCCGCCGGGCGGCGCCTGGAGCTGCGCGTGGTGCCCTTGCCCGAAGGCCTCGACCCGGCCGACCTCATCGCCCGCGACGGCGCCGGGGCGATGCGCGCGGCCGTGGAGCGGTCGGTGGCCTTCGTGCGCTTTCGCGTGGAGCGCGCGCTGCGCACCGGCGACCTGTCGAGCGCGGAGGGCAAGGACGTCGTGCTGGGCGAGCTGCGCCCCGTCCTCGCCCCGCTGCCCGCCTCGGTGCTGCGTGAGGAGCTCACGCGGCTGATCGCCGACCGCATGGACCTCGAGCCCGAGACGGTCACCTCGCTGCTGGGCAGGACAGACGGGCGCGCGAGGGCCGGTGCCGGCGCGGTGGCGCGTGGCGGCGGGGCCGGCGGTCGTGCCGCGGGTGGGGGGAAGGTCGACGGATCGCCGCCCCCGCCCGCCCGCCCCGCGCTGGAGCGCCGCGAGCACGCGGAGCGCGCCTTCCTGGCCTACTGCATCGCGCTGCCCGGCCTCGGGCGCGAGGCCCTCAGCGAGCTCGAGCCCGAGCGCGACCTCACCGGCGAGCTGTCGCGCCGCGTGGCCGCGCACCTGCTCGAGCACCTCGACCAGCCCACCGCCGACCTACCCGACGACGATCCGACGCTCGCGTCGCTGCTGGCCGAGCTGACCGTCCGCGCCGATCGCCTCACCGCCTCACCGGCGGCCTTCGAGGCCCAGCGCCTGCAGCTCGCCCTCGCCCGCTCCGAGCGCGAGCTGGCCGCCGCCCGCTCGGCCGGCACCAGCGTGGCCGAGCTGGCCCGCCGCCGCGAGGAGCTGCGCATCCGCTTCGACGCGGCCATCCAGCGCGCCAACGAGGAGGGGTCGCACCCCGACGCCGTCACCTGAGCCTTCGAGAATGACGAGGCCCCGCTGGCAGCGGGGCCTATGTCGAAGCTCCGGGGGTGGGACTCGAACCCACAACCTTCACGTTAACAGCGTGCGGCTCTGCCTAATTGAGCTACCCCGGATCTGAGCTACCCCGGAGGGGCAGCGACATCGGAAGCGTAGCGGCTCCCAGTTCCACCTCGGCGTGGCATGTAGGGCAGAGCAGCACGCACTTGGCCGCCTCTGCTCGCAGCTCAGCCAAGGCGCGCCCCAAGCCGCGGCTGCCGATCGCGAAGACCTTCGTCGAGGGGTCGAGATGATGGAACTGGAGGACAGCCGCATGCCGGGCATAGCCACATAGCGCGCAGCCCCCACCGCACTCGGCCACGAGCCGCTGCTTGACCCGGCGTCGCCACTCTGCGACGGCCTCCGAACGGCACCGCAGGCAGCGGTACGCCCCGTCACCGCGAAGGCGGTGCGTCGTCTCGCCGTGAGACCGGCAGATGCGCAGCTGGTCGCGCGCGCCGTTCTCGCCGTCGACGACGATCCGTCGAGCGCCGTCTGTCTTCAGCCCATAGCGCTTCAGCCAGTGGCGGACGGTTCCTTGGCTGCGCTCGACCGCCGCGGCGATCTCGCGCGTGGTGAGGCCACGAGCGACGAGCTCCTCCAGGCCGACACGGTCAAGCACTCCGCGGTTGGTGTGGCGCTTCGCGTGCACCGAGACGAGCCCATGCTTGCGCACCCAGTAGCCCACCGTCGACGGGTCCTTCCCGACCTCCCGCGCGATCGACTCGATCGAGCGTCCGGCGGAGAGCTGTTCGGCGAGCCAGTCCCTTCCCACGAACACATGTTCTCATCGGGTCCGGACGGAACGCTCCCGGGCAAAGCCCTCCACCAGCCCCGCCGCGCGCGCCGCTGCGTCGTGGCGCGCCGACCAGGCCGCCAGCTCGCGTGCTCGCGCGGAGACCGAGGGCGTGGCCAGCGCGCGCTGCACCGCCAGGCGCACGCCGCGGGGGGTGGTGAACCGACCGGGCAGGCGGATCCCCGCGCCGGCCCAGTCCACGCGGGCGGCGTTCTCGTTCATGTCCCCGCCGGCAGGGGCGATCACAGGGGCGCAGCCGCAGGCCAGGGCGCGCACCACCGTGCCGTGGCCGCCATGACAGACGACGAGATCGCAACGGGGCATGGTGCGCGCGTAGGACAGCCACTCGACCACGCGGGCGTTGGGGGGCAGCGGGCCCAGCGGGGGGTCGGGGACGCGGCGGTTGATGGTGGCCAGCACCCGCACCGGCAGGTCGGCCAGGCCCTCCAGGGCGGCGCGCAGCAGGCGATGGCCGCCGTCCTGGGCGGTGGAGGGCGCTACGAGCACCAGGGGGCCGTCCCCCTCGGGCAGAGCGACGTCCTGGTAGGGGGGCTCCCACAGCAGCGGGCCCACGATGTGGGTGGCCGGCGGACGGGCGTAGGGATACTCGAGCTGGGGGAAGGTGCCGACCAGCGCGAGCTCGCGCGAGATGCCGCCGTGCACGTGGTCCAGCGGCCTCAGGCCCAGCCGCCGGCGGGTCTCGTTGAGCTCGAGGCGACCCTGCTCCAGGCCCCGGCGCACCACCCGGTCTCCGGCGCGCCACAGCGCGCGCCCCACCCGACCGCGCGGCCAGCGCGCGCCCAGCGAGTAGGGCGGTGCGCCCGGCGGCAGGCGCGGGTCGACGTGAGGGATCAGCGTGGCCACCGCCACGCCCGCGCGCTCGGCGGCCAGCGCGGGGGCGAGGGTGAGGATGTCGGCCACCACCGCGTCGGGGCGCAGCTCCTCCACCAGCGCCGCGGTCTGCGTTGCGGCGCGCACCACCGCCTGGTAGGGCTTGAGCGGGCGCTCGCGGGTGGGAAAGACGTGGTACTCGGGCGCCGGCGCGAACGCTGCGCCCTCGGCCTCGACGTGCTCGCGCCAGCGCTCCCAGGTCTCGAGGGTCACCATGTGGCCGCGTGCGCCCAGCGCCCGGGCCAGGGCCAGCATCGGAAAGGCGTGGCCGGGGTCGCCGAAGGCCCCCAGGAGCAGGCGCAACGGCCGACCCGGTGTCGGAGCCACGGCGGGGCGCTCGCCCGCTGCGCTCAGGCCGCCAACTCCGCCACCAGGCGCAGCTGCTCCACGCGCTCGTCCTTGGCGAAGGCCACCGGCGTCACGCCCAGGGTGTGCACGCCCGCCTCGCGGAAGACCTGCAGGCGCTCGCGCACGTGGTCGCGGGGGCCGGCCAGCGTGACCATGTCGATCAGCTCGTCGGGCAGCGCGCCGGCGGCCTCCTCCTTGCGGCCGTCCAGGTAGAGGTCCTGGACCTCCCGCGCGGCGTCCTCGAAGCCGTAGCGGGCCACCAGCGCGTTGTAGAAGTTCTGCTCGCGCGAGCCCATCCCCCCGATGTACAGCGCGAGAAAGGGGCGCATGAGGTCGCGCGCGGCGGCCACGTCGTCGCTGACGTACACGTTGACCGTCGGCGCCATGGCGAAGCCCTCAAGCGAGCGGCCCGAGCGCGCCGCGCCCTCCTCCAGCAGCGGGCGGAACTCGCTGACGTGCTCGGGGGAGAAGAGGGTGGGGATCCACCCGTCGGCGATCTCGCCGGCCAGCGCGGTGTTCCTGGGGCCGATCGCGGCCAGGTAGATCGGGATCTCCTCCTGCACCGGTGCGATGGTCAGCTTCAGCGCCTTGCCCGGGCCGTCGGGCAGGGGCAGCTCGAGCGTCTGGCCGTGGAAGTCCACGCGCTCGCGGCGCAGGGCCATGCGCACCACCTCGACGTACTCGCGCGTGCGCTGCAGCTGGCGGGCGAAGCGCACGCCGTGCCAGCCCTCGCTGACCTGCGGGCCGCTCGAGCCGATGCCCAGCAGCATGCGCCCGTCGGAGAGCTGGTCGATGGTCGCCGCGGTCATCGCGGTCATGGCCGCCGAGCGCCCGGGCATCTGGAAGATGGCCGAGCCCAGCCTGATGGTCGAGGTCTGTCCGGCCAGCCAGCCCAGGATGGTCGCGGCGTCGGAGCCGTAGGCCTCGGCGGTCCACACCGAGTCGTAGCCGAGCCGCTCGGCCTCCTGGACGATCTCGAGCTGGTCCTGGGAGCTGAGGCCCAGGCCCCAGTAGCCGATGTGCACGCCCAGCCTCATCGCAACTTCCCTTTCAGCCGCAGGAGATCGTCGCTGCCCTCTCTAGGGTCCGGCCCCCGACCGGCGACGAGGAGCTCGCAGACCACCCTATGGCACGACGACACGCGGCGATCGACGACCTGCGCCTCGCGGTGGAGTGCCTGCCGCGCGCCACCCAGGAGGCCATGCTCGCGGGGGTGCGCAGCGGCTGCATCATCGCCGGGGCCTACACCGATGGGCACGGCGGCACGTGCCCGATGCTCGCCGCCCACCGCCGCGGCGGGCGCACCGACCTGCTGGCCTTCGCCCGCGCGTGGGACCGGTTCGTGGGGGCCACGAAGGGGCCGGTGAGGGTCAGCGCCCGCCAGCTGGGCGTGCTGGAGGCCCAACTCGAGGGCGCGATGCTGCGCGCCGACGCCGCCGCCGGGGAACTGGCCGGTGCCGTGGCCGACCACCAGGCCACCGCACGCGCCCGCCGTGCGCGCGAGGCCGCCGGGACGGGCCGGGCGTGGCTGCACGGGCCAGCGCCCGTGGAGGTCCCCCAGGCCGCGCCGGCCCGGCGCGAGCGCGCGCCCGCCTGACCCGGCCCGCGCCTAGGAGGACAGGCCCAGCGCCCCGCCGGGCGCGGTGAAGATCAGCTCGGGGATCACGCAGCCGGGGGAGAGGCGCAGCAGCATGCGCACGGCCTCGGCGATGTCCTGGGTGGCGATCATGCCCTCGGCGGGGACGTGCTCCTTGATGAAGTCGGTCATCGGCGTGTCCACGAAGGCGGGGCACAGCGCGGTGGACTTGATGCCGGTGTCCTTCAGCTCGCGGTTCATCGACTCGGTGAAGGCCACGACCCCGGCCTTGGTGGCCGAGTACACCGACAGCCACGCCTCGCCCTGCTTGCCCGCCACGCTCGCGGTGTTGACCACCAGCGCGTTGCGATGCTCCTGGCCGGCCGTCGCGAGGAGCTCGAGCGCCTCACGGTAGAAGAGGATGGTCGAGCGCAGGTTGGCCCCCAGCTGGACGTCCATGCGCTTCGTGCTCAGGTCGCCGATCGGCTGGCCGATGCCCACGCCCGCGTTGTTGACCAGCACGTCGAGGCGCCCGAAGCGCTCGCGATGCTCGCTGACCACGCGGCGGACGACGTCCTCGTCGCCGACGTCGCCGGCGACCTGGTGGATCTCGAGCCCCGCGCCCGCCAGCTCGTCGTGGGCGGCCTGGATCTTCTCGGGCCGGCGCGAGTTGACCGTCAGCGCGTGGCCCTCCTCGCCCAGCATCCGGGCGATGGCCAGGCCGATGCCCGTCGAGGCCCCGGTCACGATGGCGGCGCGGCCGGCCATGGGGCGAAGATCCAATCACACGCCTGCCTCGTTACCGGGGGTGATGAGGGTGAAAGAAGGCCGGGCCGGCGCAACGTGGCTGTTCGGCCTGTTCGCACTGGCCTTCGCCGTCTCGCTGATCTTCCATCAGCTGTGGTGGGAGGGCTTCGAGGTCCTGTCCGTCCACTTCCTGGTGGTCCTGGCGGCGCTGTGGAGCATCCTGCGTCCCACGTCGGTCGCGCGCTTCCTGGCCATGCTCGCGGCCAAGGTGCTGTCGGTGGCGCTCGACATGCCCGAGGTGGGCAGCCACACCCTGCTCGTGCTGGTCAGCGGGGCCTGCGTGCTGGCCTACGTGGCCTGGACGAGCCTGCCGACCCGCCGGCTGCCCGATCCCGGGGCGCTGTTCGAGCGCATCGCGCCGTTCCTGCGCGTGCAGCTCCTGGTGGTCTACGCGGCCGCGGCCCTCGCGAAGATGAACAGCGGCTTCTTCGACCCCGACATCAGCTGCGCGGTCTCGCTGTCGACCCGGATCGCGTGGTTCGATCCCTCGCTGCTCGCCGGGTCATGGCGGGTGGCTCCCGCCATCTGGGGCACCGTGCTCGTCGAGCTCGCGCTCGTGGTCCTGCTGGCCGTCCCCCGCACACGGGTGCTGGGCCTGGCGGTGGGCGGCGCCTTCCACGCCGTCCTCGCCCTCGCGGGCAACGTCCCGTTCTCGGCCCTGGCCCTGGCGCTCTACGTGGTCTTCCTGCCCGCCGACACCGCGGGTCGCCTGCGCGCCGTCGCCGCCGTGCGCCCCGCCCTTGGTCGCTGGGCGCGTCGCGCGCAGCGAGCGGCCGGCTCGCGCGCCGCGTTCCCCGTGGCGGTGGGCTGCTGGCTGGTAGCCGCGGTCGTCTTCTCCCTCGAGCCCGCCGCCGGTCGCGTCCTGATCTCCAACGGCACGCGGATCCTCCTCGTCGCGCTCATGCTCGGCGCGGCGGTCGTGCTCGCCCTGGGCCTGGCCCGGGGGCGCCCGTGGAACCACCCGCCCGGGTCGCTGCGACTCGGGCACGCGGTGTTCGCCGTGGGGATCGGGCTGCTGGTGGCCAACAGCCTCAGCCCCTACCTGGGGCTCAAGACCGAGAGCTCGTTCACGATGTTCAGCAACCTGCACACCGAGGCGGGCTACTGGAACCACGCCTTCATCCCCGAGGCCGTCCGGATCTTCGAGCCCCAGGACCGCCTCGTGCGCGTCACCGACTCCAACGACCCGGCACTCGAGCGGCGCACCCGCGACGGCGCGCGGATGGTGCGCTTCGAGCTCGAGCGCTACCTGCGCCTGCACCCCGGCACCAGGGCCACCTACGTCACGACGGGCGCCACCGGCGGGACGGTCCGCACCACCGGCTCTCATCTCGCCGCGCCGTGGGCCGTGGCGCTCCTGGACCGCGTCGCGAAGTTCCGCGACGTACGCCTACCGCAACGAGGCTGGTGCTGACGGGCGGGTAGCTTCGGTCCCGGGCCGGTAGCTCAGTTGGTCAGAGCAGCGGACTCATAATCCGTACGACGTGGGTTCGAGTCCCACCCGGCCCAAGCGAAAGACCCGCAAATCAGCAGGTATCTGGCGGCAGGCAGCGAGAACATGGACCGGCCGTGGACCCACGCTCTCCGTCGTTCCCTTGCGGAGCGATCCATCGGCCGGACCGCCTACAGTTCGGGGCGCCGGTCTGCGTCCGGCCACCCGACGGCCTCAGCCACCGTCCTAGCGAACGCCGGCCCCCCGAGGCCGGCGTTCGTTCGTTGTGCACGGCGTGTCGTCGGGTGAGGCCTCTAAGCTTTGCCCAGCGATCCGGCGCTTGGCTGAGCCGGGCTACCGAGAGGGACGCAGACCCGTGCAGGACGAGTACGACGGTTGGGAAGGGCCCGACGAAGTCGTCGAGATCGACGACGACGCGGCCACGACCTTCTTCACTTCGAACGTCGATGGTGCCAACTGGCACCACGCCGCGCCCTTCCACGACCCCTTCGAGGTGACCGCCGCCGGCATGGTCGAGGTCTACGGGGACGGAGATGCGGCCTGTTCCCTTAGCGCCTTCGAGAAGTACCGTGCGGTGCGCGAGGAGGCACTGCGGAACGTCTGCCTACGCCGGCTATCGGCCGACGATCTCCGGGGCATGCGCGACTGGGACATGGCGTGCTACTTCGGAGATCGCGAGCACTCCTGCGAGCTGCACGGCTGCGAGGCCTGGTACGACGAGGACGGCGACCACGACAACAACTGCCCTTGGAGCCAAGTCCTCGGCGACGAGATGGAAGCTCACGGCCTTGCACTCCATCGCCGCGATCCGACCTTCTGGGAGCGGCTACGCAAGTTGGGTGCTACCCCCGAGGTAGTCGCCGAGGCTAACGCCATCCTCCACCCCAAAGCGCCGAAGGCGCAGCACTCGACGCCTCCCAGGCCGCGTCCCTGCGCCAGCCGGCGGCGCACCGGAACTCGCTCGCGTGGCCGACGTGCCGCGCCCGCCCGGCGCACCGCGACGGCGAGCCGAGGCAGCCCTAGCGATGACGACGGCCCATCACCGCCGCCGGAGCTCAAGCTCTGGCGGCATGAGCGCTACGCCAAGGTCACGCCCGCCCTGTTGCGCGTCCTGCTCGCCGTCGAGCGCGAGGAGGCGGGGCGATGAGCGCTCCCACCTGGAGCGGCCGTTGTACCGGATGCCACCGCGAAGACGTCCAGGTCGCGTCGAGCCGAGAACACCACGAGCGCGTCCTATGTGAGAGCTGCACCGCCCGGCCCTACCGGCCGAGCGCGGCGATCCTCCCGGAGCCGACCCCGGAAGGCACCAGCGCAGGCAACGGACGGACGCCCGGCCTGCGGATCATCCGCGCCTGCGACGTGCGCGTGGAGCCGGTCGAGTTCCTGCTCGCGGACCGGGTGCCGCTCGGCGCGCTGACTCTGCTCGCCGGTGATCCTGGGCTCGGCAAGTCGACGTGGACGTGCCAGCTGGCGGCCGGCGTCACCGCGGGCCGCTACGGGCCTGCCGGCACCGTCCTCGTCGCCAACGCCGAAGACTCGCCGGGCCACGTCATCGTCCCGCGACTGGCAGCCGCCGAGGCCGACCTCGCCCGCGTCGAGTTCTTCACCATCCGCGACGCGGAGGGCCAGGAGCGCCCGTTCACCCTCCCCGATGACGTAGCGCGCCTCGAGGCCCACGCCCGCGAGGCCGGTGCTCGGCTGGTCATCGTCGACCCGCTGAGCGCCCACCTGGGCGAGCAGGTCTCGACCAAGAGCGACCACAGCGTCCGGCGGGCTCTCGCGCCGCTGGCCGGGATGGCGCAGCGCCTGGGGATCGCCGTTGTCGTCGTCGCCCACTTGAACAAGGCGCAGGGCACCGATGCGATCTACAGAGTGGGTGGGTCCATTGGCCTGGTCGGCGGCGCGCGCTCCCTGCTGGTCTTCACCCGCGACCCCGACGACCCCGAGGGTGAGGGCGGCGACCGGCGCGCCCTCGGGCACGTGAAGTCCAACTGGGCACGGCTCGCACCGACGCTCGCCTACGCGCACGAGACAACCAGCGTCACCGCTGGCGGCGCGACCGTCGACACGAACCGCCTCGTGGCGCTCGGGGAGTGCGGCGTGGCCGGAACGGCGCTGCTGGGCACCGACCAAGACGACCCGCCGGCAACCAAGCTCGAGCGCGCTGAGGAGCTGCTGGCCGACCTGCTCGGCGACGGTGAGCGCCACCGCGCGAAGGAGATAAAGGAGGCCGCCAAGCGCCAGGGCATCCCCGAGCGCACGCTCCAACGTGCCGCTCACGACGCCGAGGTGAGCATGGAATCCGAGGGCTTCCCGCGCGTCACGTGGTGGAGCCTTGACAGTCGCGCCACCCTCAATGGCGCCACTGGCTACGGCGCGACTGGCGCGACTGGCGAAACCCCAGCAAACATGGGGGATTTCGCCGCGTCGTTCGCACAGTCGCGCCAAACCGACGTGAATGGCGCGACTGTGGTGGAGCGGTGCCGGTGCGAGCGACCGGTCCCGATCCCCGACCCCGAGGATGACGAGCTCCGCTGCGCGGTCTGCGGGCGGACCGGAGAGATGGCATGAGGCGCATGGTCTGGACTTGCGACCGCTGCAACACGCACGTCGAAGTTCCCGAGGAGATCGTCATCGTCGAGGACTTCTCTCCGGCTGCCTTTCGTCGACCGCCTGCCCAGTGGGAGCACCTGCCCGGATGGGAGCAGTTCACCGACGACGAATCGGTCTCGGACGTCTGCCCCGGGTGCATCACGGCTGGTGAGCGCGCGGATCGCCTCTTCCGCGAGGCAGAAGCTGATGTCATCTTCGGTCCCGGGGAGGAAGCATGAGCGCCCGCGTCGCTCACCGCCTCGCCCACCAGGCCACCGCCGCAGAGTGCACGCGCTGCCTCGATGTCCTCGAGCTGCCCGCCGGCCACTGGCACGCGAGCGAGCCCGGCGACTTCAAAGGGGCCGTCTGCGACAGCTGCGCACGGCGCGACGGCGACGGATACGCCGCGCTCCTGGCCTGGCGGCGCATGGCCAGCCCGACGTGGGAGGACAGCGGCGTGAGCGTTACGTCTAAGCGCGCGCGCCGCGACAGCCGTAACGCCCCGAAGCGCACGGTCACACCGTGGAACAAGTGCGCTGGCCCCGGCTGCGAGAACAGCATCCACGAGCACATGCCCTCGGCGTGGAAGTTCAAGCGGGAGGATGCCCGCTACTGCTCAAACGCCTGTCGGCAACGGGCCTACCGCGCGCGGAGGTCGACACCGTGACCGCTCGGCCCGCTCACGCAACTGACACGGCGCCTGGCCGCCTGCTGACTGCCGAGGAGGTCGCCGAGCGGTGGGCCGTGCCGCGAGCGCACGTCTACCGCATGGCCCGCGAGGGACTGCTGCCGACCGTGCAACTCGGGCGCTACAAGCGCTGGCGCGTCGACGCCCTCGAGGACTTCGAGCGCCGCGGCGGCAGCACGCCCACGAGCGAGCGGGAGGCGTCGTGACGCTGGCGGCTGAGACCTGCCCCACCTGCGGCTCTGTGCTGCTGTGGAGCGATCACCGGCTCGTCTGTCCGCGCCGTGGCTGCGCTGGCATGTCGACCGGCGCGGACTTCACACTTACTGATCTTCGCGTGGACTCGCTCCGCGTCGAGGCCGCGCCGTGGAGGCTCAGCAGCGCGGGGATCTCGCCCAGCCCGGCCGTCTCGCCCTCCTGGGCGGCCGGGCGGCGAGACCACTCACCCCCACTACGGAGGAATCCCATGCGTACTGACAACCCACCGAACCAGCGAGACATGCTGGTCGCGACGCAGTCGTTCACCGCGCTGTACGACGGCGAGCGCGTCGAGATCACGGCCGGCGTTGACTGTGTCGCGCCCGATCACCCGATCGTCCGCGACTATCCGGAGAAGTTCGGGCTCAAACCTGTATCCCCGAACCGGGATGGAAAGGAAAAGTTTCCCTCTCCATCCAACGGACGGACCGGCAAGACCGCTGGGCAAAGCTCCCGCACCGCCGGACCGACGCTGCCGGACGACGACTATCTGCCGCCCCCCACTTGGTCCCTCGGGTTTAGTGCGCCGCTACATCGAACCGGAGAGCTCCCTGACCTCTCGTCCACTGTCTCACCGACGGTGGTGAAGCTGTCGCGCCACGCGCTCGACGGTCTCCAAGCCGCCACCCGCGCGGTTCCGCGCACTCACGAAACTGGTGGCCTGCTGGTCGGTTTGCGCCCGTGTTTGCGCTCGCGAAGCGACGCTGCGAGCACCAAGGTCATCGAAGCGCACCCTCCTGGCCCGTCCTCTCTCCTTGGTCGCAGCACCTTCGGGCTCGACTTCCGGGTTGAGCATGGCAAGATCAAAGACAGGGTCTTGGCGGGTCACGAGATCGCGGTTTGCGGGGCGTGGCACTCACACCCCGGCGGCCCGACGGGACCGAGCACTGCGGACCTGAGGGTGTGGGCAAACGCATGGAGCCACGCGAACGGCACCGCCTGCGGGATCGTCGACCGCTACGTGGGCCTCATCGTGACCGGTGTGGGAGAAGCCCAAGGGCTAGGTCTCACCCCTTGGGTCATCCGACGCAAGCGCTGGCATGGGCTCGTCGCGGAGCCCGCGGAGCTTGAGGTGGTGGACTGATGACCGGGGGGCGGCACCCGATCCTCGCGGGCGACGACCCCGTTCCCTGCTCCCGCCACCTCGCTGTCGGTGTGTACGGATCTGGGGAATCGGAGTAATGGGCGCTACGCCGAAGCCTCCGGGGCAGCGTGTGCGGCGCAATCGGGAGCAGAGCGAGTGGCGTCAGCTTCCGGCCGGGGGGCGTTCTGGGAGGGCTCCGAAGCCGCGCACGAGCGTCGTGTGGGGCGAGTTCGGCCAGGCGTATTGGCGTGCGTTGTGGTCCTCGCCGATGGCTGCGACGTATACGGAGGCCGATGTCTTCCCGTTGACGCGTCTGTGTTCGCTGGTTGATCGGCGCGAGCGCGTGGAGGCGGGTGACCCGGAGGTCTTCGCGGCGTCCAGCGTTGATGGCGAGGTGACGGTCGTCCGCGGCTTCGACGGCGACGGCGAGATTCGCCAGCTTGAGGATCGCTTCGGGATTTCTCCGTTGGCGCGCCGGCGGTTGCAGTGGGAGGTCGCCCAGGCTGAGCGGTCGCCGTCGGCCAAGCGTGGGCCGGCGGAGGTCCGCAAGTTGCGGGCGGTGTAGCGGTGACCCCGGGGGCGCCTCCGAAGCAACCTGGACAGCGTCGGCGCCGCAACGTGCCGGCGGGCGGGGAGTGGGTCGACCTCGCGCCGCTCGAGACCCCGGTGCTGCCCTCGCTGCCCAGGCGCGCGCGGGGCCACGGGCCGTGGTCTGAGGCCACGCGCCGGTTGTGGAGGGCGTGGCGCGCGGACCCGTCGACAGGGCAGTACACGCCGGCCGATATCGCCTACGCGCTGGACACCATCCGGCTCGCTGAGGAGTGCCATCGCCAGCCGACGGCCGCGCTGAGCGGCGAAGTGCGAGTGCGGATGGACGGTCTTGGCCTTACGCCGAAGGGCCGGCGCAACTTGCGGTGGCGTGCGGTGGCGGAGGTCGGTGGCCAAGCGCAGATCGAGTCGATCGCGGCGGGGCGATCGGCTGAGCGTCGCGCCCGGCTGAGGGAGGCCCCGACGTTGGGGGCGATCCGACCGGAGTGGTCCTTGTGAGCCCGAAGCCCCCTTTCCCCCCCTTTCACCCCACGGCGCGCGCTGACGGCCAGGGCATCGACCCTGAGCACATCGCAGAGATTGTGGACGCGAACTTCGCCCTCGACCCGCAGGTGCGATCGTGGCTGCTGCCTGATCTGTTCGATCTGAACCCGGAGGATTTTGTCACCCTGGTCGCCTACTTCATGCTGCTTCAGGCTCCCGGGCACGAGCACATGCGTTGTGAGGCTGCTGAGGACCGCCGCCTGCACTGGGTTGCGGTGAAGGTTGGTAACGGGCAAAAACGCGGCGGTCGGCGTCACAGTCGCCGCCGGAAGGGAAGGTAGAATTTCACTCATGCCCGCGCGCAGCAGAGAACTCAGATATCGCCTGACCGCGGACTCCCGCGGACTCCGCCGCGGCATCGGTCAGGCAGAGCGCGAGCTGCGGGGCTTGGAGCGCACGACCGGGCGAACTACCCGCAGGATGGTCGGCAACTTCGCCAGGATCGCGGGGGCTGCGGTTCTCGGCGCGGGTCGGCCTCGGGTTGGCCTCGGGTTGGCTGATGGAGGGGCGGTGAGGGCCGGTGGCTGACGTACGCATCCGCTACTTGGTCGACCTCGTTGACCGTGGCACCCAGAAGATGCTCAGCCAGGACCGCGTGGTCCAGCGGTCCATGGCCACCACGGACAAGCTGAACGCGAAGCTCGCGCGCACTGCCCAGCAGGCTGGGACTGCTCAGACCCAGGCGGCGACCCGTGCAGCGACCGGTGCCACGCAGCTGACCGGCGCGGTTCGTCACCTCTCCCAGGCCCAGGGCCAGGCGCTCCAGACGGGTGGGCGTGCGGCGGCGAGCATGACCGCCAACGCCAACGCGACGACACGGGCTTCAGCGGCCTACCGCGGGCTTGGAAGCGCTGAGCAGCACGCTGCGCGTGTCGGCGCGCAGGTCCAGCAGGTCAGTGAGGCCACTGCTCGCGCGAAGCGTGCCGAGGCGGCCGCTGTGAACCAGGCCACGGCCGCGCATCGCTCCAATCGGGGGACTCCTCGCCCCGCGACTCCCCGTAACGCGCCGCCTGCTGCTGGGGGGGTTGCTGCGGGTGCGGCCGCGACGGGCCGGCTTGCCGTGGGACTGGGGGCGATCTTCTCCGCCAAAGCGGTGATCGACTTCGACAAGGCGTTGCGCAACGTCAACTCCATCGCGCAGCTCTCCGAGCGTGAGCTGCAGCGAGTCGGCCAGCGGGTGCGAGAGCTCGGGGGGCAGACGGCGCAGGCGCCGATCACGCTGGCCAACGGCCTCTACGACCTGGTCTCGTCGGGGTTCAACGCCAAGGAATCCATGCAGATCCTCGGCTCGACGGCCCGCGCTGCAACGGCCGGACTGACGACCACCGAGGTCTCCACCAAAGCGGTGGCCGCTGTTCTCAACGCCTACCGGATGCCCGCCAGCGCCGCGGGCAAGGTCTCCGACCAGCTGTTCAGGACGGTTGATCGTGGCGTGATCAGCTTCGAGTCGCTGGCTCAGGAGGTCGGCGACGTGTTGCCCTTTGCGTCTTCGCTTGGGGTCGGGTTGAAGCAGGTTGGCGCGTCGATCGCGACGATGACCAAGGCTGGCATCTCCGCCCCGGAGACCATGACGCGCATCAAGGCGATCATGACGACGCTGCTCAAGCCCGGGACGGCCCTGAGCGAGACCCTCAAGAAGCTCGGGTACGAGTCGGGTGAGGCGCTGATCAAGCAGAAGGGCTTCCAGGGCGCTCTTGAAACGCTTGCCAAGACGACGGGGGGCAGCAAGGAGGAGCTGGCCAAGCTGTTCCCCAACGTCCGCGCGCTCGGCGGCGCGCTTGCGCTGACCGGCAAGAACTCGAAGGGAGCCAAGGAGGATCTCGAGGGGATGGGCAAGGCGTCTGGCGCGACCAGTCGTGCTCTGGCTCAGCAGTCGCAGTCGACTGCGTATCAGTGGCAGCAGGTCAAGGCCAACGCCCAGTCGCTGGCGATCACGGTCGGTCAGAACCTTCTGCCTCCGCTGAACAAGATCTTGAAGACGTTCGTTGGTCTGCCCGGTCCGGTGAAGCTCGGGATCGCCGCGTTCGCGGGTTTCGGTCTGGTGATCGGCCCGGTCATGCGCCTCGGCCGCGACATCAGGGCGCTGGGCGGCGCGATCAAGACCGTCGGTGGCGTTGCGCGCGGCTCGCGTATCGGGCAGGCGCTGGCCAGCGGCGTGAAGGGTGCCTCCGGGCGGGTTGGCAAGGCGCTCGGCGGGGTGCGCGATGTTGTGGCCAGGGTGATGGGCAGAGCCGGGCGATCGGGCGGAACCGCTGTCGCAGGCTCGGTTGCCGGGAACGCTGCGGACGCACTGCCTGGCCGGATGGGGCGTCTCAGGGACAAGTTCCGCCGGGCGTTTACCAGCGTGTTCCGTAGCGCGGGCAATAGCGCGGGCAGTGTCGCTACTACCAGAATCGCCAGCACGGTCAGCACCGATGTCGGCCCTGGTCTCAACCACGGCAAGCGCCTCGGTCGCATGAAGGGAGCGTTTGGGGGCGTCGGTCGCACCCTGGGCAAGACCATGGGTCTTGCCGCCGTTGCGGCCATGACCTTTGAGATCTATCGGGCGAGTCCAGAGCTGCAGCAGGCTTTCCCGGTGCAGGTTGCTGATCCCAAGAAGGGCAAGGGAATGAGGATTCCGATCCTCGGGCCGATGCTCAACAGTCTCCTCCCTGGCAAGCGCGTGGGCGGGCGTATCGCGGCGATGGCCACTGGTGGTCTGGTGCCGTTCATGGCTGCGGGCGGCGAGATGATCGTCCACCGGGGACGCGGGGCGGTGGTCCCCGGCAACCCCAGGCGCGACGGGACGCTCATGGCGGCCCCGGCGGGCGCCGCGGTGCTCACCGGGCACGGGCAGCAGCTCATGGCCGGAGGAGCGACGCTCAGCTCGGCGCTTGCCCGCCAGGCCCCGCACTTCCAGGCCGGGGGGCGGGTCCCGGCCACGGTGACCGCCCCGGCGCCGCCCGTCGCGATGCCTTCCCCCGCAGACGCCCAGGTCGTAGGCGCTGACGCCGGCGGCCAGTTCGTCGCCGGGGCCGCAGCCGGCACCGTCGAGGCAGGAGCGCAGTGGAAGGTCGCGGCCGTCGAGGTCGGCCGCCAGGTCGGTGTCGCGACCGCCGCCGCGGGCGCCGCCGCCTACGCCCCGCAGTTCATCCGCGCCGCGCAGCAGCAGCTCACCCAGCGCGCCGGGCAGCTCGTGATCCCCCCGGATCTCCTAAAGGCCCCGTCGTTGGAGCCGGCGATCGGCGGGGTGACCGCCAAGCTTGAGCAGGGCAAGGCGATGGTCAGGGACTTCGGTCAGGCCGCCCAGCAGAGCCTGTCGCGGGCAGAGACGAGCGTAAAAGGGTTCGTGGCCGCCTCACGCGGCCTGTCCCGGACAGACGCCCCCCGGGGCCTGGACCGCCTGGCCGACGGTGCGACCGATGTCGGGCGGCGGTTCCCCGGTGCGCGCGGGGAGCTGCGTCGCTTCGCGAGCGGCGCGGACAACGCGGGTGACCAGGCCCGCGTCGCTGGCGGGCGGATTACCCGGGCGCTTGGCAACGCCGCGTCCACCGGCGGGGATCACCTGGAGAGGCTTCGCAACACCACGACCAGCTCGATGGGCTCCGTGCGCCGGCGGATGGATAACGACTCGACGGCCGGACGCAAGGCGCTCGCCGGGAACATGTCCTCCGCGGCAGGCGCGATCCAGTCCTCGATGAGCCTCGGGCGCGAGGCGACCAGCAGGGGCCTGGCGAACATCCGCAGGCAGATGACCAACGCGCTCAAGCTCTACGGGGTCGGTGAGCGTGCCCGTGGCGGCCCGGTGCGCAAGGCCACGGGTGGTCTGGTGCAGGTGGGTCGTGAGGGGGAGGCTGGCCGCGACACGGTCCCGGCGATGCTCAACGGCCAGCCTCACGTGATCGCTCGGGGCGAGAACGTGGCGGTCTTCACCCGCCATCAGAAGCGGGCGGCCGACCAGATGATGGCCCCGATCGGGGGCCTCTCGGGGCTTTTCTCCAAGGTCGCCACTCCCAACTACATGGCGCGGGGCGGGATGGTCCGCGTCCCCGGTGACCCGAATACGACGGGTGGCCGCGACAAGGTCAACCCGGCGATCGCTCGGTCGGTCAGCTCGTGGATCCGGCGCTTCAAGATCCAGATCGGCTACGGCTATGACCCGGGTGGCGGCCACCAGTCGCCGGGCCACAACGTGACCGGCACAGCCCTCGATGTGGTCCCGGGCCCGGGTGGTTCGTGGGCGACCCTCGAGGCTGGGTTGCGTGCCGCGATCCGGGCGGGGAAGAAGGTGCTGTACGGCACCGGCGGGATCGGGATCTCGTATCCGAACCATGGCCGTGGCAACCACGCCCACGTCGAGTGGGGTGGCGGTGGTGGCGTTCCCGGTGGCGGGATCGCGCGGATCAAGCGGCCGAACGTTCGCGACGACCTCGGGCAGGTCTCGCAGATCGCGCAGGGCGCCGTCGACAAGGTGCGCAGGGCGGCGCAGCGCAAGCTCGACCGGGCGATGGAAGATCTGGCGGTAACCAGCCACGGTCCTGGTCCGGGCGGCGGTATCGGCGAGGCTGCGGCCCGCCGGGTCATCGCCCAAGCAATGAGGGTCGTGGGTATCCCCCAGGGCCTGCGGTCGGGTTGGATGGGGATGGCGGTCCGCCAAGCCCGCCGCGAGTCGGGCTTCAATCCCAGCGCTCAGAACAACTGGGATGTCAACGCCCGTCGCGGCACCCCGTCGATCGGGATGTTCCAGACGATCGGCCCGACTTTCCGGGCGCACATGCTGCGGGGGATGGGCAACATCCGAAACCCCTTGCACAACGCGGTCGCCGCGTTTCGCTACATGCGTCAGACCTACGGTGGCGGTAACTGGGCGCGAGCGCTGAACGTGATGCAGGCCCGCGGCGGCGGGGCGTATGCCCGCGGCGGCTTTGTCCCCCCGTTCGTCGGGTCCTACCAGACCGGCGGCACGATCCCCCAGGACGGCCTGGCGTACGTCCACCAGGGCGAGCAGGTCGTTCCCGCTCGCGCGGCCCGCGGAGGCTTCGTCGACCCGATGGCACGGGTGCGCCAGCTCAACCAGCTGCCTCACAACGCCGACACGCGAACCAAGCGCGCCCTAACAGCGCTGGAGGAGGCGCTGGCCCAGACCCGTCGCGTGACCGTCGCGGAGATCGAGCGCACCCGCAAGGAACTCGAGGGGATGATCGCGCGGGTCCGCCGCGGCGGCGTCACCCGCCGTGAGCGTCCGCAGGTGCAGCGTCTCGAGCGTGCGCTGACTCTTGTTGGCCGTGAGGCGACCGAGCGGGTTCTCACGACGGGCGGCCCGACCGCGCAGGTCCGCGCGCTGGGCGCGCTGCCCGCCAACGCGGAAACCCGCGCCGATCGCCATCTCCAGGCACTCGAGGAGGCGCTGCAACACGCGCGGCGGGTGACGTTCACGGTGCTGGATCGCACCCGCAGCGAACTGGAGAAAATGATCCGGCGGATCCGCCGGCATGGTGTCGCCACGCGCGAGCGCCCCCAGCTCGAGCGGCTGGAGCGCGCACTGGAGATGGTCCAGACGCAGACCACGGAGCGCCTGCAGGGCATCGGTGCTGGTGTGGGCGGCGCGATCGAGTCCGCTCAGCGCATCGGTGGGCGGGTCGAGCGACACCTCGGCCTGCGAGGCATCGAAGCGGACAGCGTCGAGGGGTTGCAGTGGACGGCATGGGGGCTGACCCAGCAGCGCGACGCGATGACCGGCCAGATCGCGCCGCTTCAGGCAGCGATCAGGCGCGCCAAGGCCGCGAGGAACACCGACGCCAGCCGCGACCTCGAGGAGCAGCTGCGCGGCTTGCAGGACTCCATCGCTGACACCGCGGTGCAGCTCGCTCAGAACGCCCGCGCGCAGGTCTTCACCCACGCCCAGGACCGCGTGGATCTCGTGGGGTTCCATGCGGGGCTAGGTCGCCATGCCCAGGCGGGAATCGAAGCCGGTCAGCGCCTCGCACGCACCACGGACACCCCGGGCGGGATGCTCGAGCGCGCGGGCGCGATCCAGGCGCACGTCATCCCGCATCTGCGCCAGCAGATCGACGCGCTGAACGCCCAGGCATGGCACGCGCTGACGGTCGGGTCCATCGACGTGTGGCGCCAGGCCGTGGACGCGGCGGCGGGCGCGGCCGTGGAGTTGACGGGGGCGATGGCCGACAGCGCCGATCTTGTCCGCGACGCCGCTTTTCGGGTGCGACAGGACGCCGTTGATCTCACCGCACACGGCTACTCGCGCGTGGACAGCCTGCTGTCGCGCTTGGAGCTCGAGCAGCGCCTGGCCGGCACCTTTGAGACTGGAGGCGGAGCGCGCGCGGACTTCATCTCGGCGCAGGTGCTCCCGGCGTTGCGTTCTGAGGTCGCGGCGTTGCAGGCCCAGCAGGCTGAGGCAGTCGGGCAGGGCGACCCGGTGCTTGCCCGCCAGATCGCCGAGCAGGTGTGGGCGAAGGAGAATGCGGTGTTGCAGGCCCAGTTGGAGGCCCAGGAGGCGATCCGTGATAGCGCGGAGGATCTCAAGGAGTACGGCGGGACGCTGGCGTTGCAGTCCCGCGGCCAGCAGTTCACCGACCTGAGAAACACGATCGTGGGGGTCGCGAGCCGGCCGCGAGGGTGCAGGTACCGATCATCGCCGAGGTGCGGCTAGACAAGCTCGCCGAGGCGGCGTAGGGTGCCCGACGTACCCACACAAAAGTGGGGCGGCGCCGCGCGAACGGCCCGCCCCGTGGCACCGAGGGCCGCAACCCCCGGCGCGAGCGAAACGCTACCCGACAGGGGCGCGTTCTCGCCCTCACCGACCGGCGGCACCCTCGGCGTCACAACCGACCGAAGGAGCCCACCATGCCGGATGTCCACATGCCGCACCTGACCATCACCGGCGATCGCGCCACCGTCAAGGGCGGCCTGGCCGACGCCTTGCGAGAGTCTGCGCTCTCGCTGCTTGGCAGCGCGGCGAACTCCGTCGACTATGCGACCTCGGACGTGCTCGGGGATGACGGGGCCAGCCACTTCGCAAAGCTGGACGACGCCCGAGCGGATATGCGCGCACTCGACGCGCTGGTCGATCAGTTGGGCTGCGCCTTGGATGGCTCCCCCGTGGAGCTCAAGGCTGTTCGTTCAAACCCGGCCCTCACGCGAGTCGCCCGCTCGGCGCTTCACGCGCAGCACGATCGGCTCGGCGAGGAGGGTGGCCCGTCGAGCGCCGAGCTGCGCCAGGCGGCTGACCTGTGCGAGAGGTGCGAGGCGATCCTCGACCAGGCCGACGGCAACCGCGAGCCGGTGGAGGCGTAGACCATGCCCACGACCACCCCTAGTCGCTGCGACGGATGCGGCGTCGCGACCAACACGCTCAACGCGGAGAAGCACTGCCTCAACTGCGAGCGCGTGAACATCGAGACCGACAACTACGCCGCTGAGGCCGTGCTCGACCTCCTCGAGGCGACCGTCCGCACGGCTCTCGAGCGGGCCTACGTCCACCCCGACGACGTACTCACACGGGTGGGGCTCGTCCTCCGCGAACAGGAAGCGCGAGCTGAGTCGATCTTCGATCTCAGCCACGCCAACAGGCGCAACATGGACGCCCGGATGCGTGCGAACGGGGTGGCGGCATGACCGCGACCGCCGCAGTCACCGTCACCCTCACCGCCGAGCAGGCCGAGGTGGTTCGTCGCGCGATGATGAACGCCGCCGCGACGGATCTGAAGCACGCGATCCGCGAGATCGAGCGCCTGGCGACCGTTGCGCCCTGGCCGGTCGGCGCGCTGTCCAGCGACGTGCAGAACGCCGTTGCGATCGCCCGCGAGGGCCTGGACATCCTCGACGTCATCGGCTGGCCGCCTGACGAGCCGCGCCCGGCCCGCGAGGCCGCCTGATGGCTGCCCACCGGGTCACCGGTCACCTCGTGCGGCGCGAGCTGCGCGAGGGGCCGGTCTGGTACGTCAAGACCCGCGTGCCCGGGCGCGAGCCCGAGCAGACCACCCGCCGGCTCGCCGCTGCCCACCTGGGCGGCGGCAAGCCGCCCGCGGGCGCCCTGACCAAGCGCCAGGCCCACGACGCGCTCGCGGACCTCCTCGCCGCAGAGCGGCGCAGGGTGGGCGAGGGCGCCTACGACCACCAGCCCGACGGCGCCACGTTCGCCGACGCCGCGGCGGGGTTCCTGCGCCACGTCGAGCACGTCAAGGGCCGCGAGTACGCGACCGTGCACGACTACCGCCTCAGCATCGAGCGCTACCTGCTCCCGCGCTGGGGCGAGCGCCCGGTGGTGTCCATCACGCCGCGCGACGTGGCCAAGCTGCGAGACCAGCTGCTGAGCACGTCGCGAGGACGCACCCGAGCAGGCGACTCGGCCAAGCCGCTGTCGCCGCGGACCGTCGTGCGCCACCTGACCGTCGCCCACGGCGTGTTCAGGCACGCGGTGCGCGAGCACGGCCTCGAGCGCAACCCGGCCAGCGCCGAGCTGGTCGACCGCCCCACCGTGCGCTACAGCGGCGAGTTCGACACCTTCGATGCCGGCGAGCTGGCCGCCCTGGCGCGTGCGGCAGCCGACGAGCAAGACGCCACGCTCTACCTGACCGCGGCGATGACCGGGCTGCGCCTCGGCGAGCTGCTGGCGCTGCGCTGGCGTGACATCGACTTCGCCGGCCAGCGCGTCCACGTCCGCCGGGCGTGGAGCAAGGCCGCGAAGGCTGAGAAGGCGCCCAAGAGCGGGAAGGTGCGCAGCGTGCCGCTCGTGGCCGAGCTGGTAGGGCCGCTGGACCGCCTCAGCCGCCGCGAGCACTTCACCGCCGAGGACGACCTGGTGTTCTGCTCGACGGTCGGCGAGCACCTAGACCACTACCGCCTGACCGAGCGCTACCACGCCGCGCTCGAGGCAGCCGGGCTGCGTCGGATCCGCTTCCACGACCTGCGCCACTGCTTCGGCAGCGTCGCGGTGCGTGCGTTCCCGCTGAGCGACGTGCAGGCGATGCTCGGCCATGCTCACGTGACCACGACGATGCGCTACGTCCACCACCGCCCGGGCGCCGATGACGCGGCGCGCCTGTCGGGCGCCTTCCGCGGCGATGCCGTGTCCCCGCTCGTGTCCCGAAACGGCGACTTGCAGCGCAACTGAGCGCAACTCAGCGACACGGGACCGCTGCAAACGGCCGGGTCGCAACGGGACTGGTGGCACTTCAAAGCCGGTCGGCCGGGGCGACCCCCCGGTGGGTAGGTTCGACTCCTACGCCGCTCCGTCGCGGATCTCGTCGTGGTCGCCGGCCAGCTCGGCGCGCACGCGCGCGGCGCCGGGCGGACGGTGTCGAAGGGGGAGTCCCCGGCCAGCTTGGCGAGGCGTTTGAAGTCCGCGGGCAGGTCGAGCCTGCCCGCGGAGCGCAGCGCGCGCTCGCCCAGGAAGGGACGCGGCTCCTGCCACTCCCCCTGCACCTCGCGGAAGAAGATGTCCACCCCCACGTCGCCGATTCCCTTGCACTCCTCGAGCAGCTCGCGGGCGGGGTCGCGAGCGGCCTCGTCGCGCAGGCGGCGCAGGTCGCCGCGGTAGCGCTCGCCCATCAAGCTCGGCCGTCTCCCCGAGCATGGTCGCGGTGCGCTCGTCGTAACGGGCGGAGCCCGCCTCGTTGAGCACCTTGGCTCGGCGCTCCCAGGTGGAGTCGGCGAGCTTCCGGGCGCTCGTCCATCCCTCGTCGGCCAGGGCCCGCGCGCCCCGCACGGCGAGGTCGGCGCAGATGCGGGCGCTGAGCTACAGCGACAGCCACAGCAGCCGCCACAGCCCGCTCGGTCCAGCATCCGAGCCCAGCGGGATCCCCGCCTCGCCCGCGTAGGTGGTGCCGTGGCGCTCCAGCAGGGCGGCGACAACGTCCTTGTGGGAGGGCACGAGCTTCTTCCCTACCCGGGGCGCTTTACGAGAAGCCGCAGGTCCGCCGCGACGGCGTGGGGCTCGTGCTCGAGCGCCTGGTCGGTGATCCGCGCGACGCGCCAGCCGGCGACGGTCAGCGTCCGGTCGCGGGCGCGGTCATCCTCGAAGCGCTCCGGGGTGCGGTGGTACTCGAAGCTGTCGACCTCGACGACCAGGCGCTGAGCGGGCCACACGAAGTCGCGCTCCCTGCCCAGGAGCTTCGCGTTGACCAGCGGGGCGGGCAGTCCCGCCTGCTCGACAAGACCGAGGAAGCGCTCCTCCAGGTCCGAACGGGTCAGGGCGATAGGACGGTCGCGACCGAGGAGCTCGTACAGCTGCCGGGCGCCGCGGCGACCCGGAGCTTCGCTGCGCAGCACCTGGTCGAGCTGGCGGCGGTTGAGCCAGCCCCGGCGACGGGCCTCGTCGACCGCCCGGCGCAGGTGATGGAGCGGGGCGACGTCGGCCAGATCGAGCAGCGTCCGCGCGATCGTGGTCACCGGGATGTTGCGTCGCATGGTCACCGAGGAAGCAGGCAGCTGTCTTGTGCGGTGGAGGTCGATGCCGGCGACGCGCTTTCTCGAGCGCTGCGGCGTGGTCACGTCGATGAGCGTGCGGCGCGGCGGGCGGAGCAGCTCCCACAGGGCCGCAGCGTCGCGGTGGCTGAGCACGGCGCCGGGTCCGCCGGCCAACACCGCCGCCATCCACCGTCCCTCGCTACGCAGTTGCGCGTGGCCGAAGGCGTAGACCCCTCGGTACAGGCGCCGCAACCGCCCGGTGCGCACCCAATGTTCGATCGCGCCCGAGCTCAAGCCACCGGCCATAAGCTGCCGTCGATCCAGCACGCCCCACTGCCCAGCGCCACCTGAGAAGGGGCTGGGCCCTTCTGCGATCGCCCGGCAAGGGTAGAAGGGCCCACGTCCGTCACGCCGCCCACCTTCCTCCTTTCTCGGTGAGCAGTCAGCCACGGCGTGTGCCACAACCACGCAGGAACGGCAAGTCGTTACGCCGACTCCGGAGCCGAGCGCAACGCGTCGCGCGCGAGGCGGGCGGCGACGACCACCAGCAGCGCCGCGAAGGCGAGCTCCAGCGCTCGGACCGGAAGGATGTTGGCCAGCACGACGCCGACGATCGCGCCGCTCACCGCGAGCACCCCCAGGCGCAAGCCGTCGTGCAGGCGCACGTTGCCGTAGCGATGCTGACGCCAGGCTCCGACGAGGGCGGTGGGCACGATGGCCAGGAGCGAGGTCGCCTCGGCCTCGACCTGGCTCAGGCCGAGGAAGACCACCAGGCCGGGGACGATCAGGGCACCCCCGCCGACCCCGAGCATCCCGGCGGCCAGTCCCGCCACCAGGCCCACCCCCACCGCCTCGAACACCGCGCTAGCCCAGCACCAGCTCGACCGCCGAGGCGACGAGCAAAGCCGCGAAGAGCAGGGAGATCGCGCGCGTGGGAACGCGCTGTTGCAGCCATGTGCCGGCCAGCACGCCGCCCACCGCGGGCACTCCGACCAGCGTCGCCTCGACGAGGCGGACGTTGCCGTAGAGGCCTTGGACGCCTGCCGCCACTGCTGCGATCAGGACGATCGCGGCCAGAGAGGTGCCGGTGGCCTCGCGCTCGCCGAAACGCAGCACGAGGATGAGCAGCGGCACCAGGACGATCCCGCCGCCGATGCCGAACAGACCGCTGAACAGTCCCGCCAGCGTCCCCACGCCCGCCAGCGTGAGGGTTCGCCGGGAGGGCATGCGGCCATACTAGAGGCGTGTCCGCCCAAGTCACGCTCGCCGAGGCCCTCCAGCCCCTGCGCGCGGAACCCGCCCGTGCCGCCGTGCTGCTCGACGTGGACGGCACGCTGGCCCCCATCGTGCGCCACGCCGACGATGCGCAGGTGCCCGAGCCCACCCGCGCGCAGCTCATCGCGGTGGCCCGCCGCTACGGCCTGGTGGGCTGCGTCAGCGGCCGCGAGGCCACCGTCGCGCGGCGGATCGTGTCGCTGGGCTCCATCGCCTACGTGGGCAGCCACGGTGCCGAGCTCCTGGCTCCGGGAGGTACGCGCGTGCAGCTCGATCCCGAGGTCGAGCAGTGGGCCGACCGGGTGCGCCGGTTCGCCGACGGCGCGTGGACCGACCAGCTGCACCGACTGCGGGTGCGCCGGGAGGACAAGCGCGGGATCGCCGCCTTCCACTGGCGGGGGGCGCCCGACGAAGATGCCGCCCAGCGGGCGATATGCGCCGTGGGCGACCAGGCCGAGCAGGCCGGCCTGTTCACCCACTGGGGTCGCAAGGTGCTGGAGGTACGTCCCCCGGTGCCCCTGGACAAGGGGCGCGGGATCGAGCGCCTGCTGGAGGAGCGCGCGGTGCACCGCGCGCTGTACGTCGGCGACGACCTCACCGACCTGGACGCCTTCGAGCGCCTGCGCGCGCTGGTCGAGGACGGCCGCCTGGAGGGGGCGGTGTGCATCGGCGTGCGCTCCGACGAGACCCCGCCCGGCCTCGAGGAGGCGGCCGACGCGCTGGTCGAGGGGCCCTTGGGCGTGCGCGGACTGTTGCGGGCCCTGGTGGACGCCTAGGAGCATGGGTCGCCCTCGCGACCTGGGCGCCCACGTCCCACGGCTCGCTGCGCTCGCCCCGGCTGGCCGCCTCGCGCCCCCCTAGGCGTATCCGGTGCGGTTCATCGACTTCCTCAAGACCGCGGTGCTCCTGTCGATGGCGGCGGCCACCCTGCTGGCCACCTTCACCGTGCTGGCCTCCAGCGAGGATCGCCTGC
>JAUJOF010000005.1:0-29250 GCA_030447785.1 Solirubrobacteraceae bacterium | reverse complement strand
GCGGCCACCCTGCTGGCCACCTTCACCGTGCTGGCCTCCAGCGAGGATCGCCTGCTCCTGCTCGGTCTCGCGGGGTGGTGGCTGGTGGCCGGTGTGCTCGGCGCCGTGCTCGGTCGTCGCCGCCGGCCCAGTCCGCCCATCGCCCGCCTGCTGGCCGGTGCGCGGGCCACCACGACGCTGCCCGAGCTGCGCCCCGGGCCGGTGCTCCTGGGCCGGCTGTGGCCGCTGCTGGCCTCCACCGCGGCGGGTGGTTTGCTGGCCTTCCTCGGCCCTCAGGTCCCCGGGATCGCTGCGGGCTTCGCGGTCGTGGGCTCCCTGCTCTGGCGCCACCAGGAGGCGGCGGTGGCGGCCATCGAGGACCGCGACGGGGTCGCCTTCTTCGTCGAGCCGGGTTCGCCGTTCGAGGCGATCAGCCTGGTGCGTACGCCCAGCTTCCGGCGCGAGACGCCGATGGTGGCGCCCGACGGCGCGGCCTAGGCGCGGTTACGTCGCACCGTGGCCATGTCCGACGTGCTCCTCGTCTCGCTGGGGTCCACCGGCGGCCTGCGTCGCGCCGCCGCGGCGCTGGCCGGAGCCATGCGCCGGGGCGGCGCGTCGGTGACGGTGACCCAGGCCGCTCGCCCCCGCGAGCTGCGCACCAGGGCGCCCACCGCCCTCGCGTGGGCCGGCGCGGCCCGGACGGCGGCGCGCGCCGCGCTGGCGGCCGGGCGCCCGCGCGCGGTCCTGTACTCGACCACGACCGCGGCGTTGCTGTGGCCGCTGCCCGGCGCGGTGCGCTTCGATGCCCCTTCTGCGGGCAACCGGCCGGGACGCCATGGGCTGTGGCAGCGCCCGCTGGAGCGACGGCGCCTGCGTACAGCCCCGCTGCTGGTGCCGTGGGCGCCCGGAGGACTCGCGGAGGTGGCGGGCCCGCGTTCGGACGCGGTGGTGGTACCGGTGCCGGTGGAACCCTCGGGACCCGGGGTCGGACCCGCCGAGCGAGACATCGCCGCGATCACCTACGCCACCAACCCGGTCAAGAAGGGCCTGGATCGGGTGCTGGCCGCGTGGGCGGAGGGCCGGCGCGAGGGTGAGGAGCTGATGGTGGTGGGCGCCGCAGTGCCGGCGGACACGCCGGGGGTGCGCGCGACCGGCTTCCTGGCCCCGGACGAGTACCGCGCGCTGGTGCGTCGCGCGCGCGTCTATGTGTGCGCCCCGCGCCGCGAGGACTTCGGGCTCGCCCAGCTGGAGGCGCTGGCGGACGGGTGCGCGCTGGTCACCACGACCGCGCCCGGACCGTACGCGGCGCTGGCGCCGGCCCGCGAGCTGGACGAGCGGCTGGTCGTGCCCGACCTCCCACGGGTCGCCGCCCCGGATGCCACGCCGGCGCGGTCGCCCGCCGACCCGCTCGCCGTCGCGCTGCGCACCGCCCTCGACGATCCCCGCGCCGGCTACCGCGAGCGCGCCGCGGCCCTGCTGGGGGCCTACCGTCCGGCCGCGGTGGACCGCGTGGTGGCCGACGAGCTGTTGCCCGTGCTGCTGGCCTGAGCACGCGCCCGTTTGCGCAGCGGGGCGAACTGCGCCCACGGCAGGGCGTTGGCGACCTGGTCGGGCCCCAGCCACGCCCGCCGCGCGGTGGCCACGCCCCAGCGCGTGATGCCCAGGGTGTTGGTCCCGTGCGCGTCGGAGTCCACGAGGATGCGCACGCCGGCAGCGGCGGCCGCGCGCGCGTGCACGTCGGAGAGGTCGCGGCGGTCGGGTGAGGAGTTGTTCTCGATCATCGTTCCCGCCCGCGCGGCCGAGGTGAAGACGGCGTCGAGGTCCACCGCGTAGGGGCGGCGCGACTCGATCTTGCGCCCGGTCGGATGGCCCAGCGCGTCCACCCACGGGTGCTCGACGGCGGCCACCATGCGCGCGGTCATCTCCGCCTCGTCCATGGCGAAGGAGGTGTGCACCGAGGCGATCACCCAGTCCAGGCGGGCCAGCAACTCGTCGGGGTAGTCCAGGGAGCCGTCGGGGAGGATGTTGGCCTCGGTGCCCGCCAGCACCGTGATGCCCTCCACCCGCCGGTTGGCCGCGGCGACGCGCTCGATCTGGCGCTCGAGCTCATCGGGTGCCACGTGGTTGCCGAAGCCGTGGGTGGCCGAGTGATCGGTGATGGCCAGGTACTCGAGTCCCCGGTCGCGCGCCGCGGACGCCATCTCCTCCACGGTGTGGCGACCGTCGGAGGCCACCGTGTGGCAGTGCAGGTCGCCGCGCAGGTCGTCCTGGGTCAGCAGCCGCGGCACGGCGAAGCCGGGCGCCAGCTCGCCGCGATCCTCGCGCAGCTCGGGCGGGATCCAGGGCAGCCCGAGGCGCTCGTAGACCTCCTCCTCGTGCGCGCAGCGCAGCGTCTCGCCGCTGACGTCATCGAGTATCCCGTACTCGGAGACGTGCAGCCCCCGGCGCACGGCGGCCTCGCGCAGGGCGACGTTGTGGGCCTTGGAGCCGGTGAGGTGCTGCAGGAGGTTGCCGAACTGGTCGGGCGCGACCACGCGAAGGTCGATCTTCATGCCCGAGTGGGTCCGCGCCCGCGCGCCCGCCTCGCCCGAGGCCGAGCACTCCTCGATCACGTCGAGCCGCGCAAAGGCCTCCAGCAGCGCGGGCGGGTTTGGCGAGGTGGCGATCACGTCGAGGTCCTTGACGCTGTCGGTCAGGCGGCGGACCGAGCCGGCCAGGTCGACGCGATCCGCCGCCGGGTGCGCGCGCAGCGCCTCCACGATCCCCTCCCCGACGGGCAGCGCCTTGTGCAACAGCACGCGCGGGGCCGGCTCCTCGTCGACCCCCGCCGCGAATGCGGCCAGGACTGCCTCCTCGAAGCGCGCGCCAAAACCGCGGATGCCGCGCAGGCGCTGGCTCTCAGCGGCCGCGTGCAGCGCGTCGAGGGAGTCGATGCCCAGCTGGTCGTACAGTGCCCGCACGCGCTTGGGGCCCAGGCCCGGCAGGCGCGTGAGGTCGACCAGACCGGGGGGGAACTTCGCGCGCAGCTTCTCCACCGCCGGGATCGACCCGGTCTCCAGCAGCTGGCCGATCTTCTCGTCGAGGGTCGTGCCCACGCCAGCCAGCTCGGTGGCCCGCCCCTGGCGGTGCATGGCCGCCACGGAGACGGGCGCCTCGCGCACCGCCTTGGCGGCGTTGCGGTAGGCCAGCACCCGGTGGACCACCGCGCCGTCGAGCTCGTAGAGGTCGGCCAGCTCGTCGAAGAGGGCGGCGATGGTGGCGTTGGGAGGATCGGGCACCCGGGCGGTCAGCCTAGTGGCCCCCCGCGCCCGGACGTCCCTGCCGCCTTGGCGAGGGTGGCCCGACCGGCCTTTTCGGGTAAAAAGTCTGCCGGTGGAGGAAGCTGACCGGTGGCATCGCTGACGCTCGGCGTCCTCGCCGCGCTCGCCTCCGCCGTGCTCTATGCGGTGGGCGTCATGCTGCAGTCGATCGAGGCCCGGCGGACGCCGGACGAGGACTCCCTCAAGCTGTCGCTGTTGGCGCACCTGGTCACGCGGCGGCGATGGATCGCCGGCACTGCGTGCGTGGTGGGAGGCTGGACGATGCAGGCCGTCGCGCTTCTGCTCGCGCCGATCACCATCGTGCAGCCCACGCTCGCGGTCAGCGTCGTCGTGCTGCTGTTCATCGGCGCCCGCTTCGGGGAGTCGGTGCACCGCAAGGAGGTGGCGGCTGCGGTGACCATCATCGTGGGCGTCACCGGGCTCGTCCTGGTCTCGCCCGGGCAGAGCGAGGACCATGCGGCGGCGCTCGTGCTCACCTTGGGCATGACGGCATTGGCGCTGGCGGCGCTCGCGCCTTTCGCCATGCGCGGCCATCGCCGCTTCGGCGCGCTCATCGTGGTCAGCGCCGGCCTGGCGTACGCGTGGACGGGCTTCAGCACGAAGTTCCTGGCCGACGAGGTGTCGTCGAGCGCCTACCTGGCCGCCCTCGCCTGGCTGGGCGCCACCGTGGTTGCCGGGGGCGTCGGCCTGCTCTGCGAGATGACGGCGCTGCAGCGCCGCTCTCCGATCCAGGTCTTCCCGGTGGTGCTCGTCGTGCAGATCGTCGTAGCGGTGCTGCTGGCGCCGCTACTTGCCGGTGAGAGCTGGAGCACGGACCCGCTCGTCATCACGGCCCTCGTGGCCTCGCTCGCCGTCGTCGCGGCCGGAACGCGCGCTCTGGCGGGAGCGCGCACCGTCGGGCGCGTGATCGCCACGGACGACGGTGCGGGGGTGGGCGAGGAGGCGCCCGAGCTCGGCGAGGGTGGGCACGGTGAAGGAGCTGACCATCAGCAGCGCCAGGACCAGGCAGACGACGGCCGCCACGCCGGCGGGGAGCGCGAGAGCGCCGGCGGCGACCAGGCCGGCCGGCGGGATCGGCAGGCCGATGAAGTGCCGGCGATCCTCGATCAGCGGGAAGCGCGCTAGCCGCCACGCCCCCGCCACCACGAAGGCGACGCACGCACCGGCGCCGAGGACGGGCAGCGTATGCAGCACACCGTGATAGAGGATGAGCGCCGGCGCCATGCCGAACGCCGCGAGATCGGCCAGCGAGTCCAGATGGCCGCCGAAGGGCCCGCACACCGACGTCCGCCGCGCGACGTAGCCGTCCACCGAGTCGAGCACCGCGGCGACCCCGACGGCGGCCAGGGCTGCGCCCAGCCGGCCGTCGCCGGCCAGCATCACCGCCAGGACGCCGGCCGCGAGGCTGCCGGTGGTGAGCAGGTTGGCGGCGTTGACGAACTGCCTCACGTCGTCGCCTGCGCGGTGAGGTAGCGGGCGATCGGCGTGACGCCGGCGCAGACCCGTTGGCCGACGCCCACGAGCGGCCGTGTCTCGGCTGCGGGTACGAGCACATCGGCGCGCGAGCCGAGGTGGATCAGCGCGATCCGCTGGCCGGCGTCGACGCGGTCGCCCAGCCATGCCCAGGAGGAGATGCGGCGGGCGAGCATCCCGGCGAACTGGACGAGCACCACGCGCCTGGAGCCGTCCTCGATGGCCAGTCGCTTGCTGTGATTGCCGTGCGCGCGCTCGAGGAAGGCCGGCGCGAATGCTCCGGGCGTCTCCTGCGCCGCGGCGATCCGGCCCGCCACCGGGCTGCGGTTGACATGGACGTCGTAGAGCGCCAGGAACGTGCTGATGCGAAGCGCCTCGCCGCCGGGCAGCCAGTCGTCGCTCACCCTCCCGACCCCCACGACGGTTCCGTCAGCGGGCGCGTAGACGGTGTCCGGCTCCCGCGCGAGCGTCCGCGCCGGGTCGCGGAAGAAGACCAGACAGGCCAGGCTCACGATCAGCAGCAGCCGGCCCTCGAGGACGCGCAGCGGCGCGAGCGTGGCCTCCGCCGCCGCAGCCGCGACCACGTAGCGCCTGGCCTCGCGCAGGCTCCGCCGGCGGCCCGAGGCGCGCCAGGATCTCCCTGGTGTAGGGCCCTGTGCCCGCGCCGAGCTCCACGACGCAGCGCGCCTCGGCGATCGGCGCCATGTCGAGCGTGGCGCGCACTGTCCACCGCGATGTCGGAAGCACGGCCCCGACGCGGCGCGGGCCGGAGAAGAACGAGCGCAGGAACCGGCGACGCTCCTCGAGCAGGTCTCGCAGCCTGGCAGGGCCCGGATGCCCGTTCACTTGCTCACCAATCTCTCCTCCAGGCCCGCCTCAGGCTCGGCCCGAAGCAGTTCATCGCCGCCTGGACCACCGCTCGATGTACTCCTAGGCGTCCGCAGCCTAGCGGGAGCGCCGGGCGGCGGAGCACACGGCTGTGTCAGTCTCCAGCGCACGCACGGTCGCGCTACTGCTGGCCGTTCGGACGGGGTAACCGACGCGCCTTCGAACGCGGAGCCCGACCTGACCGTCTCACCGTCCCCCAAGAGATCTCGCAGTGTCGCATCGACGCCTTCACCGTCGCGTGGCTTCGAGCATTTCGCTCATCGCGTCGCGGGATCGAGCGGGACGCGCCGTGCGGTCGCGCTGCTGGAGGCGATGCGGCCACGGCAGTGGCTCAAGAACCTCCTCGTGCTGGCGGCTCCGGGCGCAGCCGGGGTCCTGCTCGAGCCGGCGATCGCCGGCCGGGTCGGGCTGTGCTTCGCCGGCTTCTGCCTGGTGGCGAGCGGCGGCTACCTGGTCAACGACGCCCGCGACGCGCCGACCGACCGCTGCCATCCGCGCAAGCGGGCGCGTCCCGTGGCCGACGGTCGGCTGCGCGCCTCGGTCGCAACCGTTGCCGGCGCGGCGCTGCTCGCCGCCGGGCTCGTCATCGGCGGCCTGGCGGACTGGAGGGTGCTGGCGGTCCTGGGCGCCTATGTCGCGCTCACGCTTGCCTACTCCGCGTGGCTGCGCCGCGTGCCCGTGCTCGACCTGGTCACGGTGGCCACGTTCTTCGTCATCCGTGCCGTGGCGGGCGGCGTCGCGGCCGGCGTGCCGCTGTCCAAGTGGTTTCTCATCGTGGCCTCGTTCGGGTCGCTGTTCATCGTGTCGGCCAAGCGCGCCGGCGAGCACGCGGCGTTGGGCGCCGATCGCGCGACCACGCGGCCGGCGCTCGCGGCCTACTCGCTTGCCTATCTGCGCAACGTGCGAACGCTGTCGGCCGGCGTCGCGGTGACCGCCTACTGCCTGTGGGCGTTCGATCCGGCGGCGATGACGGGCATCCACCCGCTGGTGGAGCTCTCGATCATCCCGTTCCTGTTGTTCGTGCTGCGCTACGCGATGCTGGTCGAGGAGGACGGGGACCGGGCGCCCGAGGACCTGTTGCTCGGCGACCGCGGACTGCTGGCCGCGGCGCTCACGTGGCTGGTCGTCTTCGGGGGCAGTGTCGCGCTCGGCCCGTAGGCACCCGCTCGCCGCCGGTGGCGGCAGCGTGATCCGGCGCTGGGAGGTGCTCGTGCCGGCCTGCGTCTCGCTCGCGGTCGCGGTGGCCCTGCTCTTCGCGCCGCCCGAGGACCTCGCACGGACGCTGCCCGTCGAGGACGCCTTCTACGCGCTCGCGGTCGCGCGCGAGGCGGCGACGGGCGGGGGCATCACCGTCGACGGTCAGACCCAGACCAACGGCTTCCAGCCGCTATGGGTGGCGCTCAACGTGCCGCTCTACGCGCTCTCCGGCGGCGACCGGATCGGCGGGCTGCGCCTGAGCCAGCTCGTGTCCACGCTGCTGTGGCTGGCGTTCGTGGCGCTGCTCGCGCGGCAGGCCCGCGACCTCGCGCGGCGGCACGGGCTCGACGGCCGCGTCGCGGCGGCGTCGGCAGCGATCGTGGGCGTTGGATCGGTCAGCGTGCTCCGGCTGTTCCGCAACGGGCTGGAAACCGGACTCGTGCTGATCCTGCTCGCCATCGCCGTGATCGTCCTCGACCGCTGGACGACGTGGACGTGGCGGCGAATCGCGCTCGGCGGCCTGCTGCTGGGCGCGCTGGCGTGGGCCCGATTGGACGCCGCCGCCTTCGCCCTCGCCTTCGGAGCCGTCGTCCTCTGGCACGGTCGGCGTTCGCCGAGCGCGACCGCCGCTGGGTGGCGGCACGCATGGCCGCCGCTGGCTGCGTGCGCGCTCGCGGCGCTCCTGCTCGTTCCCTGGCTCGCCTACAACGTGGCTCTCGACGGGTCCCCGGTGCCCAGCGGCGGCCGATCCCAGGCTGGTGCCGATGACGTCGCGCACAACCTGGACTCGGCGTTGCGGGCGGTCGGCGCGTGGACGCTCGCGCCGGTGCTGCGCGCCGGGATGCACGCGCGGTCCGTGCCGTACACCGAGATCATCGCCGTCGGCGGCATCGCGCTGACCGCGCTCGCGGTCGTCTACGTGCGCCGAGGCCGGCGGCCGCGGCTCGGATCGGGCACGCTGGCGCTGGCGCTCTACGCCGCCTTCCTGCTCGCCTGGTACACGCTGGCCTTCGGCTCCTGGTGGTTCCTCGACCGCTACCTCGTCCCGCTCCTGCTGGTCGCCGTGCCCTGGCTCGCCTCCGCGCTGGAGCGCCTCGGCCGCCGCTGGGCGCTGCCGGCGCTGGCGGGCGTCGTGCTCGCCGCCAACGTCCCGGTGCTCGCGGTGCTGCTGACCGCGCCCCACTGGCCGCCGCCGTGGTGGACCTCACCCGCCTCCAACCTGGGAACGCATCCCAACCTCAACTATGAGTCCCAACTCGCGTGGACGCGCGCGCACGTGCGAGAGGACGAGGAATGCCGGGTCGGCGCCTTCGAGTCCGGCACGCTCGGCTACTTCCGCGAGCACGTCGTCAACCTCGACGGCAAGGTCAATCCCGCCGCCCTGCGCGCGAGGGAGGCCGGCAGGAGCGAGGAGTACACGATGCGCGCCGGCGTCGACGTCATCGTGGACGTCCCCACCGAGGAGGCGCACCGGCTCGGCTGGCGGGCCGTGGCGGACATGGGCCGCTACGAGGTGTGGGTGCGGCCCGGCCGCGAGGGCTGCCTACAGCCCTAGCCGCCGGAACAGCGGACGCGGCAGGTGGCGGACGGCCACGAAGACCCAGCGCAGCGCGGGCGGCGCCCACACCGTGGCGGCGCGCCGGCGCAGGCCTCCCTCGATCACGCGCGCCACGGCGTCGGCGTCGGTGGCGAGCGGCGCCGGCTCGAGACCCGCCGTCATCTTCGTGCGCACGAACCCCGGGCGAACCACCAGCACGTGCACACCCTCGGGCGCGAGCGCGTCGCCGAGGCCCTGGGCGAACGCGTCGAGCCCGGCCTTCGTCGCCCCGTAGGCGAAGTTGCTCCGGCGCGGGCGCTCGGCCGCGACGGAGGAGAGCACAACGATCGCGCCGTGACCCTGCGCGCGCATGTGCCGCGCGAGCGCGACGAGGAGCGAGATCCCCCCGACGACGTTGGTCCGGGCCAGCGCGGCCGCGGCCGCCGGGTCGCGCTCTGCGCGCTCCTGATCGCCGAGCAAGCCGAAGGCGACAACAGCGAGGTCGAGGTCGCCGAGCCGCTTGGCCGCCTCGGCCACCACCGCCGAGTGCGTGTCCGCAGCGTCGGCGTCGAAGGCGAGCACGTCGACCCGCGCCCCGGCGCCCGGCAGCGCCGGCGCCCGCTGCGGGTCGCGCACCGCGAGCGCGACGTGTCGGGTGCCGTTGGCGACCAGCCGCAGGATCAGGGCGCGGGCGATGTCCGAGTTGCCGCCGAACGCGACCACCGTCTGCGGGCGGGCGAGGCCGTCGGTCACGCCAGCTCCAGTCGCCGCTGGAGGTCCGAGCGCATCGCGCCGAGCGGATCCAGACGCTCCCGCGTCGCACGCCACTCGTCCAGGCGCGGGTACATCGCCCGCAACGCCGCCGGCCGCAGCCGGGCGTCCTTGGCCAGGTACACGCGGCCGCCGGCGTCGGCGACCCAGTCGTCGAATCCGTCCAGCAGCCGGTCCAGCCCCGGCGCGGCGGCCCGGAAGTCGAGCGCCAGCGTCCAGCCCCGCATGGCGAACGCGAGCGGCCCTTCGCCGTCGCCGAGCCGCTTGAGCACCACCAGCGGCGACACGATGCCCGTCCGGCGCCCGGTGGCCAGGATGCGGCGCAGCACTGGCTCGGCGCCGTCCGGGACCACGCATTGGTACTGGATGAGGCCGCGCTCCCCGTAGAGCCGATTCCAGCCCCGCACGCCATCCAGCGGCCAGAAGAAGGCGGCCAGCGGCGTCAGCCGGACGTGCGTGCCCGGCCGGCTTCGACGCAGCCACAGTGCGTTGAAGATCCGCACGGTCGGCTGCCCGAGGAGCCTCCCCGGCGCCCTGCGGGGCGCGCGCAGGCGCGCCGGGCGCAGCGTGGCTGCCTCCCCGGCCGCGGCGTGATCCCCACGCAGCAGCAGGCCGCGGCCGAGGCCGCCAGCGGCGGCGTCGACCCACGCGACCGAGTACCGATGATCATCGTCGTCGGCGGCCATCCGCTCGAGCAGCTCGCCGAGCTGCTCCGCGCGGGTCACCTGCTCGCGCAGCAGCCCTGACGGCAGGCGCACAAGCTGCAGCGTCGCGTCGACGATCACGCCGGTGAGGCCCATGCCGCCCACCGTGGCGGCGAACGCGTCCGAGCCCGGCAACAGGCGATGGCACTCCCCGCCCGGCGCCAGCAGGGTGAGCGCGCGGACATGGCGCCCGAAGCCGCCGTCGCGATGGTGGTTCTTGCCGTGGATGTCGGCGGCGATCGCGCCGCCGACGGTGACGAACCGGGTGCCGGGCACCACCGCCGGAAACCAGCCTCGCGACATCGTCACCCGGGCCAGCGCCTCCAGGCTGGTCCCGGCCTCCACGGTCACCTCGCCGCTCCCTGCGTCGAAGGTGCGAACTCCTTGCAACCCCGTCATCACCAGCACGCGGCCGCCGGCGTTCTGCGCCGCATCGCCGTAGGCCCGGCCGAGCCCGCGGGCCAGCACTCCACGCGGTCCGGCGGCCGCGAGCGCCGCCGAAACCTCGTCCGCGGCGCGCGGGTGGACGACCGCGGCGCGGCTGCGCGTCGTCCGGCCCCACCCCGACAACAGCCGCGTCTGGCTTGCCACAGCCGGCACGGCAAGGCAAGTACCCTCACCCCGGGCAGCGGTACCCCGCGCGCCCCGAAGCGGGCCTGTCCGCCGACCTCGACGCGTCATCACGGCCGAAGTGGCGGTCGGGAACGCTGAGGCTAGGTTACCTCGGCCTTGTCCACCTGGCTGATCCTCCCGACCTACGACGAGGCGGACAACGTGGAGGCGGTGGTGCGCGCGGCCCACGACGTCCTCGCCGTCGCCGCCCCGGAGGGCTTTCGCATCCTGGTCGTCGACGACGCCTCGCCCGACGGGACGGGGGCGATCGCCGAGCGCCTGGCGGGGGAGCTGGCCGCGGTGGAGGTGCTGCACCGCCCCGGCCGCTCGGGGCTGGGCCCGGCCTACCTGGCCGGATTCGCGCGCGCGCTGGCCTGTGGGGCGACCTACGTGTGCGAGATGGACGCCGACCTGTCCCACGACCCGGCCGACCTGGCGGACCTGCTGGCCGTCGCGCGCGGCGGCGCGCTGGCGCTGGGCTCGCGTTACGCGCCTGGAGGCGGGGTACGCGACTGGGGGCGCGTGCGCCGCGGGGTCAGCCGCGCGGGGTCGCGCTACGCACGGCAGGTACTCGGCCTGCACGTCCGCGACCTCACCGGCGGGTTCAAGTGCTTCCCCCGGGCGGTGCTCGAGGCGATCGACCTGCCGAGCGTACGCTCGCACGGCTATGCCTTCCAGGTCGAGTTGACCCACCGGACGGTGCGTGCCGGCTTTCGGGTGGTCGAGGTGCCGATCGTCTTTCACGAACGCCGCGCGGGGCGCTCCAAGATGACCTGGCGGATCGCGCTGGAGGCCTCCTGGCTGGTCCCGGCCCTCCGCCTGACGCGGCCCGCGCTCAAGTCGCCGGCGGGCGCGCCGATGCCACGCGGGTGAGCATCCCTCCCCCGCCCGCTCCCCTCCCGCCGCCGCCCGCGGGCGGAAGGACCGTCCTCCGCGGCGAGACCCGCGCCGTCCTGGCCGCGTGGAAACGCGCGCCGTGGTTGGTCGTGCGCCGCTGGTTGCCGGCCAGCGCCGGCGTGACGGTGGCGCTGCTCGGCGCGGTGTGGGCGGTGGCGGCCGCCTCCACCCCCGACGCCTCGGGCCTGCGCTTCTCCGGGATCACCGCGCCGGCCACCGGACGCGATGTGGCCCTCATCCTCGTGGCCAACGGCCTGGTGCTGGCGCTGCACGCCTTCGCGTGCGTGGCGGGCCACCTGGCCGGCCGGTCGCTGCCCCTGGAAGCCGCGCGCTACCGCGGGCTCACGCGGTGGGTCCACGACCACGCCGGGCCGGCGGCCATGGCTTTCGTGGGCGCGGCCACCCTCTTCTCGCTGGTCACCCAGGCCTACGCGCTCGGCCTGGGCGCGTCCACGCTGGCCGCCCAGCTCGGGCTCTCCCCCGGCCTCCTGCTGCTCGGTCTGCTGCCCCACGCGCTGCCCGAGCTGATGGCCCTCTTCCTGCCCCTGGCGGCCTGGCTGGCGGCCGCGCGCGGGGAGCTGTGGCACGAGCTGCTGGCCGCCACCGCGGTGACCGTCGCGATCGCCGTGCCCGTGCTGGTCGTCGCCGCGCTGATCGAGGTCTACCTGACGCCTCACGTGCTCGGTGCCCTCGCCCGGTAAGCCGCTTCACTTCCTATAGTGGAACGTGCACCGCGACCCGAGTCAGGAGAATCGATGGCTGGCACCCTCAAGGACGTCACGGACACCAACTTCCAGGCGGAGGTGCTCGAGGCCGACAAGCCCACCCTCGTCGACTTCTGGGCGCCGTGGTGCGGGCCGTGCCGCGTCGTCGCCCCCGTGCTGGAGGAGATCGCCTCCGAGCGCGACGACATCCAGATCGTCAAGCTCAACGTGGACGAGAACCAGCGGGTCGCCGGCCAGTTCGGCGTCATCTCCATCCCCACGATGATCCTCTTCAAGCACGGCGAGATCGCGCACAAGATCATTGGGGCGTATCCCAAGAGGAAGCTCGAGCAGGAGCTCGAGCCTCAACTGACGGCGTAGCGCCGCACTCCGGGGCAGCTGCCCGAGCGGCGCCCTCCCAGGAGGCGCTGCTGCAGCGTGTCGGTCACGTGATCAGCTCTGAGAGGTCGGCCGGCGTCAGGCGTGCCTCCTGGGGCGCCCGGCATCCGTCGAAGCGCAGACCCTCGTCCTCCAGACGCGAGCGCACCGCCTGAGGGTTGCCCAGCGCGGCGGAGGCCACCGTGCCGTCGGCCTTGAGGACGCGGTGGGCGTGGGGATGCTCCATGCGCATCAGCCGCTGGTTGAGGGCCAGCGCGCTGCGTGGAGCGCCGCCGGCGGCGACGCAGACATCCGCGTAGCCCATCCACCGCCCCGACGGGATCGCGTCGAGGACGGCGTGCAGGTGGTCGGGATCCATCGCTCCTCCTGGTGGTCGGGGAGCCGACCGTAGGCGCGTCAGGGCGGTGCGAGGCCCGGGCGAACCGCTTCGGCACGCCCGCGCGTGGATGTCGTGACGAAGCGCTAGGGGCTTGTGTCGCTATCGCGACCCGGGGGCCCGCCTCCGGCGGCCATCTGGCCGCCTCCGGCACCCCTACGCCTTGGTCACACCGATGCGCAGCTCGCGCCCTTCGATGTGCGCCTCCTGGCCGTCCGCGCGCCCGTCGTACGCGAGCTCCACCGCCAGCGTCTCCCCCGTCACGTAGGCCTCGTGGGCGCGCGCGGCGTCGAGCAGTCCCTCGTCGCCGCCCAGCGTGAGCGCGATGCGATCCTCGACGGCCAGGCCGGCCGCCTTGCGCGCGGCCTGCACCGCGTGCACGACCTCGCGCGCAAGGCCCTCGCGGCGCAGATCGTCGTCCAGAGCGAGCTCCAGCGCCACGGCGTGGGAGCCCTCCCGCTCGAGCTGGTAGCCCTCCAGCGGCGCGAGCGCCAGCAGCAGGTCGCCGACGGACAGCTCGTGCTCGTGGCCGTCGACCATCACCCCCACCGTGCGTCCCTCGCGCAGGGCGGCGGCCACGCCGTCCGGGTCCAGCGCGCCCACGGCTGCGGCCACCTGGGGCATGCCCTTGCCAAAGCGCGGGCCCAGCGCGCGGTAGTTGGGCTTGACGGTGTAGGAGCCCAGTTCGTCGGCCTGGGCGACGAAGCGCAGCTGCTTGACGTTGAGCTCCTCGCGCACCACGCCGGCCAGGCGCTCGATGGCCGCGCGCTCACGGCCCGCGGCCACCAGGACGGCCTCGTGCAGCGGCTGGCGAACCTTGACCTTGGCGGTGCCGCGGGCCGAGAGGCCCAGGCGCACGGTTTCGCGCGCCACCGCCATGGCGTGCTCGAGCTCGCCGTCGCGTGGGCGGGAGGGGTCCTCCTGTGGCCAGTCGCACAGGTGCACCGAGGGCTCGCCCGCGCCCAGCTGCTCGTACAGCTCGTCGGCGATGAACGGCGTGAAGGGGGCGAGCAGCTTGGCCACCGTGACCAGGCACTCGCGGAGCGTCGCGAAGGCGGCCGGATCGCCCTCCCAGAAGCGCCGGCGCGAACGGCGCACGTACCAGTTGGACAGGTCGTCGACGAAGGCGGCGATGGCCCGCCCGGCGGTGGTGGCGTCATAGGCGTCCAGGCGCTCGGTGACCTCCTCCACGGTGGCGGCCAGGCGCGAGCGCGCCCAGGCGTCGAGGTCGGTCTCGACAGGCTCGACGCCCTCCTCGGGGTGGTAGGTGGAGAAGAACACCAGCGTGTTCCACAGCTGGCGCAGGAAGAGGCGCACGCCCTCGCCGATGGTCTCCATGGAGAAGCGGTAGCCGTCCCACGGCTGCTTGGAGGTGAAGAAGTACCAGCGGAAGGCGTCGGCGCCGAAGCGCTCGATCACGTCCCACGGGGCGACCGTGTTGCCCCGCGACTTGGACATCTTCTGACCCTCGGCGTCGAGGATCAGCCCCAGGCACACCACGTTCTCGTAGGGCGCGCGGTCGTACAGCAGCGTGGAGATGGCCAGCAGGGAGTAGAACCAGCCGCGCGTCTGGTCCAGCGCCTCGCAGACGAACTGGGCGGGGAAGCGGTCCTCGAAGTGCTCGCGGCCGGCCTCGCTCAGCGGCGCGGCGTACTGGGCGAAGGGCATCGCACCCGAGTCGAACCACACGTCGATCACCTCGGGAACGCGCGCCATCTCCTCGGTGCAGTCCTCCGTGCACGCGAAGGTGACATCGTCCACGTAGGGGCGGTGGGGGTCGTCGAGGGCGACGCTCGAGCGCTCCTCCAGCTCGCCCAGCGAGGCGACGACGTGCACGTGGCCGGCCGGGCAGCGCCACACCGGCAGCGGTGTGCCCCAGTAGCGCTCGCGCGACAGCGCCCAGTCCACGTTGTGCTCCAGCCAGTCGCCGAAGCGCCCGTGCTTGATGTGCTCGGGGTGCCAGGTGACCGTCTCGTTGGCGGCCAGCAGGCGGTCGCGCACCTGCGAGGTGGCGATGTACCACGACGGCTTGGCGTAGTACAGCAGCGGGGTGGAGCAGCGCCAGCAGTGGGGGTAGGCGTGCTCATGGTCCGTCGCGCGCAGCAGCTTCCCGCGCGCGCGCAGATCCTCGACCAGGTCGCGGTCGGCGTCCTTGACGAAGCGCCCCGCGTGGGGGCCGACGCGCTCGTCATAGGTGCCGTCGGGGCGCACCGGGTTGACCACCGCCAGGTCGAAGCGCCGGCCCAGCTGGAAGTCGTCCTCGCCGAAGGCGATCGCCGTGTGCACCAGGCCGGTGCCGTCCTGTGCCGTCACGAAGTCGGCGGGCAGCACGGTGTGCCCGCGCGCGCCGTACTCGGAGGCGGGGATGAACGCGAAGGGCGCGTCGTAGGCCACGCCCTCGAGGTCGCGCCCGGTGAAGCGCTCGAGCACCTGCGCGCCCTCGCCCAGCACCCGCTCCACCAGCGCCTCGGCCACCACCAGCACCTCGTCGCCGGCCTCCGCGCGCGCGCGGACGTAGGAGAGGTCGGGGTGGACGGCGACGGCGGCGTTGGAGACGAGCGTCCACGGCGTGGTCGTCCACACCACCAGCGCATCGCCGTCGCGCAGCGGCGAGCCCGCGACGTCGCGCACCCCGAGGCGCACGTAGACGCTTGGGTCGATGACGTCGCGGTAGCCCAGCGCGACCTCGTGGCTGGACAGCGCGGTCCCACAGCGCGGGCAGTAGGGCACGACCTTGTGGCCCTCGTAGAGCAGGCCCCGGGCATGGATCTGCGCAAGCGCCCACCACACCGACTCGACGTACTCGGTGTCCAGCGTGCGGTAGGCCGCGTCGAGGTCGATCCAGAAGCCGATGCGCTCGGTCAGCGCGTCCCACTCCTCCAGGAACGCGAAGACGGACTCGCGGCAGCGCTGGTTGAACTCCGCGATGCCGTAGGCCTCGATCTGCTCCTTGGAGGAGATGCCCAGCTGCTGCTCCACGGCGATCTCCACCGGCAGGCCGTGGCAGTCCCAGCCGCCCTTGCGCTCGACGTAGAAACCGCGCATGGTCTTGAAGCGGGGGAAGATGTCCTTGAACACGCGGCTGAGGACGTGGTGGGAGCCCGGCCGTCCGTTGGCCGTGGGCGGGCCTTCGTAGAAGACCCAGCCGGGGGCGCCCTCGCGGCGGCGCAGCGACTCGCGGAACACGTCGCGCTCGCGCCAGCGCTCGAGCACGGCCTGCTCGAGGGCGGGGAAGTCGGCCTGGGCGTCGACGGCGGGCATGGGGACGCGATTCTAGGTCGCGCAACCTCCATCGCCGTGGCCCTACCCGCCGGCCGGGGGTGGCAAGATGGTTCGCCATGGGCCGCCTGGACGAGCTGGACCTCTCGCTCGAGCTCAGCCGCACCGAGCAGGACGAGCGCCTGAAGGCGGGCGGCCATCGGTTGGTGCAGCTGCGCCTGGCCTGCGGCGGCCTGCTGGGCTCAGGCGCACTGGGGCCACCCGTCTGCCTGGTCTTCGAGGGCTGGGACGCCAGCGGCAAGGGCGGCGCGATCAGGCGGCTGGTGGGCCCGCTGGACCCCCGCCACGTACGCGTGCGTGCCTACTCGGCGCCGACCCACGACGAGAAGCGCCACCATTTCCTGTGGCGCTTCTGGGACAACCTGCCCGGCTGGGGCGGCATGGCCATCTTCGACCGCTCGTGGTACGGGCGTGTGCTCGTCGAGCGCGTGGAGGGCTTCGCCTCCGAGGAGCAGTGGCAGCGCGCCTACGACGAGATCGTCGCCTTCGAGCGCACGCTGGCCGCGGAGGGCACGGTGCTCGTGAAGTTCTGGCTGCACGTCTCCGACGAGGAGCAGCTGCGGCGCTTCCAGCGCCGGGCGGGCGATCCCCTGAAGTCGTGGAAGCTGACCGACGAGGATTGGCGCAACCGCGGCAAGCGCGACGCCTACCTGGCGGCGGTCGAGGAGATAGTGAGGCGCACCGACGTCCCCGAGGCGCCCTGGCAGCTCGTCGCGGCCGACTCCAAGCGCTACGCGCGCGTCGCCGTGATGGACACGGTCATCGCCGCGATGGAGGCCGGCCTCCGCCGGCACGGCCTAGAGGTGCCCGAGCCGATCGGGGGATGAGCGCCCCGCCCGTCATCCGCGTGCGCGGGCTGACCAAGCGCTACGCCACGGTGGACGCGGTGCGCGGGGTCGACCTCGACGTGCAGGCCGCGGAGGTCCTAGCCGTGCTGGGGCCCAACGGTGCGGGCAAGACGACGACGATCGAGATCCTCGAGGGCTACCGCTCGCGCAGCGGAGGCGAGGTCAGCGTGCTCGGCGAGGACCCCGCGCGGCCCAGCCGCGCTTGGCGCGCCCGCGTCGGCGTCGTGCTCCAGAGCACCTCGCTCGAGAGGCGCCTGACGCCGCGCGAGGCGCTGGGCCTGTTCGCCGGCTACTACCCCGACCCGCGCCCGGTGGAAGAGGCCATCGAGCTGGCCGGGCTGGAGGACCGGGCCGACGAGCGCATCCACCGCCTGTCGGGCGGCCAGCAGCGGCGGGTGGACGTCGCCCTCGCGCTGGTCGGCCGTCCCGACCTGATCTTCCTCGACGAGCCCACCACCGGCTTTGACCCCTCGGCCCGCCGGCGCGCGTGGGAGACGGTGGCCCGCCTGCGTGAGCTGGGCACGACGATCGTGCTGACCACGCACTACCTGGAGGAGGCCGAGGCGCTGGCCGACCAGATCGTCGTGCTGGCCGGCGGGCGCGTCGTGGCCGAGGGCACCCCCGCCGCGCTGGGCGGGCGCGATCGCGGCAGGTCGCGCATCTCCTTCAGCCTCCCCGCCGGGGTGACGGCGCCGTCCGGGCTCGGCGCTGTCGCGGCGCCGGAGGGGTACACCGTCCTCGAGGCCGACCAGCCGCTGGCGACGCTCGAGGGCCTGGCGGGCTGGGCGCGCGAGCAGGATCTCGACCTCCTCGACCTGGAGGTCCGCCGTCCCACGCTGGAGGAGGTCTACCTGCGCCTGATCGGCGCGCAGGAGCACGAGGAGGCCGGCGGATGATCGCCCTGGTCGCCCGGCAGCTGGGCGCCGACCTGCGCGTTTTCTGGCGCGAGCCGGCGTCGGTGGGCTTCACCGTGGCCCTCCCGGTCATGTTCCTGGTCCTCTTCGTCTCGATCTTCGGCAACGCCGAGACCCGCGTCGGTGGGCGGGTGATCGACGGGGCGACCTACTACGTGCCGGGGATCCTCGCGCTGTCGATCACCTCGGCGGCCTTTCTCAACCTGGCCATCAACGTGGTGATCGCCCGCGAGCGCGGCGTGCTCAAGCGCGCGCGCTCCACGCCGCTGCCCCCGTGGGTGTTCATGGCCGGCCGGGTGGGGACCGCGATCCTCGTGGCCGTCGGGCTGGCCGTGGTGGTCAGCGTGCTCGGCGCTGTGCTCTACGGAGTGGAGCTGCCGCGCGCCACGCTCCCGGCCGCGCTGCTGACGCTGGTCGTCGGCTCGGCCGCCTTCGCCGCGCTGGGGCTGCTGGTGACCGCCGCGATCCCCTCCGAGGACAGCGCACCGCCCATCACCAACGTGATCGTGCTGCCGCTGTACTTCATCAGCGGCATATTCGTGCCCTCCGAGCAGCTGCCCACCGCGCTGGTCACCGTGGCCGACGTCTTCCCGGTCAAGCCCCTGTTCGACGCTATGCTCGCCGCCTTCGCGCCCACCGGCGGCAGCGGGTTCGCGTGGGGCGACCTGGCCGTGCTGACCGCCTGGGGCGTGGGTGGCGCGCTGCTGGCCGCGCGGGTGTTCGCCTGGACGCCGCGGCGGGAGTGAAGGGCCGCCGATGCCCGCCATGCCGCGCCGGCTCGCGGTCGCCACACTGCTCCTGGCGGGCTGTTCGGCCGCCGAGCCCGAGACGATGCCCGCGTCGTGCTTCAGCGACGCCGAGGTCTACGCGCGGGCGCTGCAGGCTGCGCCCGACGCGGTACGCCTCCCCGACGGGACGGCGATCTCCACCTGCGTGGAGCTGGCCTCCCAGCCGGCCGACCTGCAGAACCTGGGCGCGGGGGCCACCCGGGCCGCCGACCAGCTGGGGCGGCGGGCCGACGAGGATCCGCGCGCCGCGCTGGAGCTGGGCTACCTGGTCGGCGCGGTGCAGCGGGGGGCCGACCGCACCAACGGTACCCAGCTCGAACTGGCCTTCCGCATCGGCCGGGCGGCGGGCGCGTTGGGCATGCCGCCGCCTCAGATCGCCCGCGCACTGGAGCGGGGGATCGCGGACGGCGAGCGGACCGGGTAGGAGTGCGGCCTTGCGCCCGCGCCTCTCCCGCACTCGGAGAACCTCGCATTGAGACTTCGTCTCTCCCACGCTCGGAGAACCTCGCATTGAGACTTCGTCTCTCCCACGCTCGGAGAACCTCGCATTGAGACTTCGTCTCTTCCATGCTCGTGACGGTGCGCGCGTGGCCTACCGGGAGGCCGGCACCGGGCCACCGCTCGTGCTGTTGCACTCGGCTCGCCTGACCCACCGCGAGTTCGAGCCCCTGGTGGAGGAGCTGGCCGACCGCTTCCGCCTCGTGCTGCCCGACCTGCCCCTGCACGGCGATTCCGAGGACCGCCCCCACCACCCCTACACGCTGGACTGGATGGCCCAGGTCATGGGAGACTTCTGCATGGAGGTGGGCGGACGGCGCCCACTGGTGGGAGGCCACGCAGAGGGCGCGGAGATCGTGCTGCACGCCGCTGCGACGCACCGGCTGCGCCCGGCGCGCCTGGTGATCATGTCCGCGCGGCTGCACCGCCCGCCGGCGTCCGACCGCCTGGGCACCGCGTGGCGCCTGGCCGCCCGGGCGGCCGCGGTGCCGGGCCTGGACCGCCTGGCCGCCCGCGGCGCACGGCTGCTCTTCCGCCCCGAGCACGGGATGGCCCTGACCGCGCGCGGCAACCCGGCGGCGCGCGACCTGGTGCGCCACGCCCTGGCCGACATCGCGCACAACACCAGCCTGGCGCGCTCATGGGCGCGCTTCGCCCGGCGCTGGCCGCGCGGCGCCCGGCGCGACCTGCTCGACGCCTATCCCCAGCTGGACCGCCCGGTGCTGCTGCTGTGGGCCGACGAGGACCGCTTCTATCCGGTCTCGGCGGCGGAGGAGGCGCTCGAGCTGCTGCCCGACGCACAACTGCGCGTGCTGCCCGGTACCGGGTTCCTGCTGGCCTACGACGATCCGGTCGGCCTGGCACGGGAGATCAAGGCCTTCTGCCTGCGCCCGTCCCCCGGGGAGGTCGGGTAGCCTCGCGAGCGCCCGACCGAGAGGATCCGCATGACCACGCACGACACGCCCCACCAGCTGTGGGGCGGGGAGACCACCAAGGCGATCGACAACTTCCCGGTCTCGGGCGAGCGCGTGCCCGTCGCGGTGGTGCGCTGGCTGGGGCGCGTGAAGGGCGCCGGCGCTCGGGTCAACGGCGAGCTGGGCCTGCTGGACGGTGACCTGGCCGTTCGCGTGGCCGAAGCGGCCGATCGCGTCGCCGCCGGTGAGTTCGACGACCAGTTCCCCGTCGACGTCTTCCAGACCGGCTCGGGGACCTCGTCGAACATGAACGCCAACGAGGTCATCGCCTCGCTCGCCGGCGAGGGCGCCCACCCCAACGACCACGTCAACATGGGCCAGTCCTCCAACGACGTGTTCCCCTCCGCCGTGCACCTCGCCGCGCTGGACGAGGCCACTCACCGTCTGCTGCCCGCCCTCGAGGGCCTGGAGCGCTCCTTGGCCGCCAAGGCCGACCAGTTCGCCGACGTGGTCAAGGCGGGTCGCACCCACCTGATGGACGCGGTGCCCGTCACGCTGGGCCAGGAGTTCTCCGGCTACGCCGCACAGGTGCGCCTGGGCGCGCGGCGCGTGCGCAACGCGCTGCCCCAGGTCGCGCAGATCCCGCTGGGAGGCACCGCCACGGGCACCGGCCTGAACACCCACCCGCGCTTCGCCGAGCGGGTGCGCGGGCTGCTCGCCGAGAACTCGGGCCTGGAGATCCGCGCCCCGGAGGACCCCTTCGAGGCCCAGGGCAACCGCGACGCGCTGGTCGAGCTCTCGGGCGCGCTCAAGGTCGTGGCCGTCTCGCTGACGAAGATCGCCAACGACCTCGCGCTGATGGGCTCGGGTCCGCGCTCGGGCCTGGGCGAGCTGCTGCTGCCCGAGCTGCAGAAGGGCTCGTCGATCATGCCCGGCAAGGTCAACCCGGTGATCCCCGAGGTCGTCATGCAGGTCGGCGCCCAGGTCATCGGCAACGACGCCGCCATCACCGTCGGCGGTCTGCAGGGCAACTTCGAGCTCAACGTGCGCATCCCGCTCATGGCGCGCAACCTCCTGGGCTCGCTGCACCTGCTGACCACCACCTCCCAGCTGCTGGCCAGCAGGTGCGTCGACGGCATCGAGGCCAACCAGGTCGGCTGCGAGCGCTCGGCCGAGGGCACCCTGGCGGTGGCCACCGCGCTGAACCCCTACATCGGCTACGACCGCGCCTCGGAGATCGTCAAGGACGCCGCCCGGTCCGGGCGCACGCTGCGCGAGGTCGCCCGCGACCACGGGGTCGAGGAGGCCACCCTCGACGAGGCCCTCGACCTGCGCCGGATCGCGGCGGGCAGCAGCGCGCAGTAGGGCGCAGTAGGGCGCAGTAGGGCGCGCCTACCGCGGCTGCCGGAGGCGCACCTGGATGCGCCCGTCCTGCACGCGGGTGTCGTAGACGGGCTGGGGGAAGGTGCCGGGCCCACGCTCGACCGAGCCGTCCTCGAGGCGGAAGACGCTGCCGTGCCAGGGGCAGGTCACCGTGCTCTCGGAGATCTCGCCGTCATGCAGCGGTCCCCCGCGGTGGCAGCAGCGGTCGTTCAGCGCCCTCACCGTGCCGTGGGCGCGCACGAGCATGATCGTGGTCCCGCCGACGTCGGCGGTGCGCGGCGCGCCGTCGGCCAGGTCGCCCTCCGCCAGGGCGTCGCTCCACTCCTCGGGCTGGGGATCGAAGGCGGTCTGGTCGACCCCGATCCCGCGCCCCAGCGTCAGGTGGCCGCCCAGGAAGCCGCTGGCGGTGAGCAGCCCCATGCCGAGGAGCCCGAGGCGCACGCCGCGCCCGTGCCTGCCGCGACGGCGCGCCGTCAGCGAGGCCGTGTAGACCACCAGCGCGGTGGCGTTGGCCACGGCGTGTACGGCGCCGATGCGCCGCACCCTCGCGTCTCCCACCGTGCTGTCGGCCCAGTCCGAGGTGCCGCTGGCGGCGGTGGGGACCGCGGCGACGATGCCCAGGCCGATGAGCCGCTCGGCCGCGCGCCGGCTGCCGGACCCGCCGAGCAGGTCGAGCGCGCTCGCGCTCAGCCACGAGCCGATCACCACGTCGGTCAGCGGCGGGTGCACGGCGTGACCCTGGAAGGTGCCGCTCAGCAGGTCCTTCAGCGCGCCCGAGCCCAGCGAGGAGCGTACCCGCCGGGCGACCGCCTCGGCCGGGCGATCGAGCTTCTCGGCGCTGCCGAGGCGGTGGACGAGGGCGTCGGGCAAAGGTCGTCGAGGCATGCCGCCGGGCTTCCCCGAAGCATGACCGGCCAATAGTCGGCTACCGAGTCGACGAGCCCTGGCGGAGCTCATCCGACAGAAAGAGGGCCGCCCCGGGGCGGCCCTCCTTCCAGCTCGTGGATGGAACCTCGATGCCTAGAGCTGGGGAACCCCGTTCGGGAAGAGGTCCTCCAGCAGGCCCGGGTCCAAGTCGGTGAGTTCCCCACCCGAGAAGAGGCAGATCTCCGCAATCCCGTCGAGGTCGATGAACGTCCCACCGCGCCGCTCGCAGTTGCGCTCCAGCTTGTTCGGCTTGTTCCCTGGGCCGCTGTCGCTCCCGGGCAGCAGGCAGACGAACACCAACCCGTCGACCTGCACAAAGATGCCTCCGCGCTTCTCACACTCCCGCTCGGCCTGGTTCATGACGACCCTCGGCGGCGGTCCGTTCCCGTTCCCCTTCCCCTTCCCAGCAGAGGCGGCGGGAGCGCTTACCCCCGCGATCAGCGCAACGGAGCACAGCAGCAAAACAGCCCTTCGCATAAAAACCCTCCTGACGTGCTTTTGAGCGAAGCGGGCAGCGCCACCTCGATCCTTACTTTCTAGGACGCGGGACGGGGGCGGAGGTTGAGAAGAGCAAACAAAAACATTGTGCTCCTGCCTGTGACTTACTCGGCCGGCCCGAGCAGGTCAACGCCACTCGCACCGGGCCTACTGCTTGGCCGTTGCTCGGGCGGCGCGCCAGCGAGCTCGGATCCACCGGCTCTCAGGGTCTTGGCGCAGTGCAGTTCGCGGCGCGGATCATCGTGGAAGGTCGCGAGGCACTCGCGCATCTCGTCGCTTGCCCTGGCGGGCGCGCGCGCGAGGTCCGTCGGATGTCGGCCAGAAGGCCCTGACGCCGCTTGGCGCTGACGCCCTGAGACCCGCCGGCCCCCTTCGGGATCACGCGCTGGGCTGTCGGGTTCCCCGCGCTGAGAACCGCCTCCGGCGCCGTGCCCCGGAGATCGACGTTCCGCTCGTCGTGATGTGGACCGCCTGGACTGTCAAGGCCGGTCGAAAACTGGGCCGGTCGCGCCGGTTGAAAAGTAGGCCACCTAGCGCGGTCTTCCGCTGGCGCCGCGGAGCCGAGGCCGTAGGCCGAGGCGGAGCGGCGTCGGCGGGCGCGTCCTTCCGGAGGGGGGTCAGTTTTCGGCCGGCGGTCTGCGGGTGAGGTCGCGGTCCTTGAGGCGGTAGGAGTCGCCTTTGAGCGCGAGGATCTCGGCGTGGTGGACGAGGCGGTCGATCATCGCGGCGGCGGTGGCGTCGTCGCCGAAGATGTCGCCCCAGGCCGAGAACGGCTTGTTGGAGGTGACGATCATGGAGGCGCGTTCGTAGCGGCGCGAGACGAGCATGAACATGAGGTTCGCGGCCTGCGGGTCAAACGGGATGTAGCCGACCTCGTCGACGATCAGCAGCGGGATCCGTTGGAGGCGATCGAGTTCTGCGTCGAGGCGCCCTGAGCGTTGGGCGTCGGCGAGCAGCGCGACCCATTCGGTGGCGGTCTTGAACGCGACGCGGTGTCCGGCCAGGCAGGCGCGGATCCCGATCGCGATCGCGAGGTGGCTCTTGCCGGTGCCAGGCGGGCCGAGCAGGACGACGTTCTCGCGGCCGGCGAGGAAGTCCAGCTGGCCGAGGTGCAGGACCGGGTCGCGTCGCAGCGAGGTCTGGAACGCGAAGTCGAACTCCTCGAGCGTCTTGCGCGCCGGGAACCTGGCGGCCTTGATCCGGGCCTGGCCGCCGTGGCTGTCACGCGAGTCGGTCTCGGTCTTGAGCAGCGCGGCGGCGAACTGCTCAAAGCTCCATTCCTCTTGGCGGGCGCGGTCGGCGAGCTTCGGCAACGCCCGCGCGGCGGCGGGCGCCTTGAGCTGACGGAACAGATGCGCGAGCTCCGACGACGGGCGGGTCATGCGATCAGCGCGTCGTAACGCTCCAGCGGCCGGACCTCGACGGCCGGCTCGGCCGGCTCGCGGCCGGCGCGTAGCGCCCGGGCGTGCCCGAGATCGGTGATCGTGCGGTGCCGCGCGAACGACCGAACATGGCGGCCAGCGAGCTCGCCGGTGTCCAATGCGACCACGAGGATCTCCCGGTCAGTGACGCGCGCTTCAACGCGGCGGCCGACCAGCCCAGGGTCGAGCGAGTAGTCGCAGGTGTCAAAGCGCAGGAACGGGTCCGGCGGGACTCTGAGCACCCAGCGGCGGTCGACGTCCGGCGCCGTCGCGGGCAACGGCGCCATCACCGCCCGCTCGTGCTCGAGGCGGTCGACCGGCCGGGCCCGCAGCGTCTTGTGCGTCCGGGCGTTGACCTGCGCGAACCACGCGTCGAGCTGGTCCTGGAAGTCGAGCTCGTTCGCGAACCGGCGGCCCGGCTCGAAGTTCGTCTCCGCGTAGCCCTGGAGCCGCTCAACGGCGCCCTTGGCCTGCGGATCGGCGGGCTCGCAGAAGCGCCAATCGACCCTCAGCTGCCCGCAGAACGCGGCGAACTCGTCGCTCGGGCGGCCGCCGTGGCCATGAATGCCGGCCTGGCGATCCCAGACCAGCGTGCTCGGCAGCGCGCCGAGCTGCCAGAGGCAGCGCCGGATCCCGGCGAGCAGGTCGGGAATCTGCTTGGTGAAGACCAGCGCGCCAGCGCCCGCGCGCGAGTAGCCCAAGCACGCAACCACCACCCAGCCCCGCCGCATCTGGCCGTGCCCGACCGGGACCTCCGCCGCGGGCTCCCAGACGTCGAACTGGCAGATCTCCCCAGGCCGGTAGACGGTCCGCTGAAACGCCCTTGGCGGCGGCACAAACAACGGCCGCACCTCGCGCAGATAGTCATCGACGATCGTCTTGCCGCCCTCAAAGCCCAGCGGCGCGATCAACTCACGGATCCGCTGGCCCGGCAACTTCGAGTCGGCCTGCAGCAACCGATGAATCTCCTCCTTGAACGCATCGAGCTTTGAACCCGCCGCCTCCCGGCGATAGGCCGGCGGCTCACCGCTGTGAACCGCCCTGCTGATCGTGTCGCGATGCAACCCCGTCCGTCGACTGATCTCGCGCATCGACAAGCCGCGCACGAAGTGCAGCCGCCGGATCTCCGCCCACTGCTCCACCTCGACCACCCCGGTCCTCCCGAGCTCGCTCTGCGCAAACGAGCCCAGGCTCCGCAGACCACCGGACAACGACCCAGGTGGCCCACATTTCAACCGGCGCAGGTGGCCTAGTTTTCACCCGGCGCCGACATGACCGCCGGGCACCACGCCGGAGGGAGGTTCCCCGGCCTGAGGAGCGGCTCCGGCGCCCTGCCTCGGAGAAATCGCTGGTCGTGACGTGATCTGCCCGGCGGGCACTTCGGCGCCGGAGGAAGGGTCGTTCGAGGCAGCCGGACCGGCCGCGCTGGCGCTGGGCTCGGGGCGACTTTGGGAATGGAGCGGCTGGGCGGCACGAGCGGGGTCGTCGCGCGGCACCGCGGCGTGGACCGAGAACGCTCGCTTCCCCGGAGCGGCGCGTGGGCGTTCACTCGCCGAGCTCGAATCACCGCGATTCCGCTCGGGAGCCGGCTTTTCCATGACGACGCCAGAGCCGGCCAAGGTCACAACCGCGAGCCCGGCGCCAACTGCCGTGGCGAGGCCCGCGTTGGTCGCCAGGGCGGCTGTCAAGCCTCCCCCCACGGCCCCACCGCTTCCAACGCCGCCTCCAGAGATCAACGCGCCCTTCGTCGCGAGGCCGGCCACCAGCCCGCCTTTGCCTACTCCGGCCTGACCACCGGCGCCAACCGCGGCGAAGACACTGCCCTTCAGGCCCGCACACGGCGACCGGCAGCGCTATCGCGATGAGTCGGCGCTGCCTACGGAGCTCGGTCGCGAACTCGGCGCATCCCCCGCAGCCCTTCAGGTGGCGGCGAAGCGCAAGAGGCAGCCGCGACTGCGCCAAGCCTGCGAGCTCCTCGCGGACCTCGAGGCAAGGAGTCTGGCGAGATTCGCTACGACGCACCAAGGAGGAGCGAGCCTGGAACACGAGCGACTTGACCTTCTCGTGCGGGCAACCCAGTACCGAAGCGATCTCGACGTGCGAGAGGTCACCGAGCTCCGCCAGCAGCAGCGCGGTGCGTTGTCCCTCTGGCAGTGTGCGCAGATCGCCGAGCAACTCCCGCACTTCGGCCCGCTGTTCGACGCGCTCGACCGTCCCTTCCCGCGCGGGGACGTTCTCCTCCTCCCACTCGAGCGTCGCCTCCCTGCGAGATCGAAGCACCGACAAGCAGCGGTTGCGGGCGATCGCGTAGAGCCACGAATTGAAGGCCCGAGGCTCCACGCCGCGCTCCACGACGGCCTGCCAGACGGCCAGAAAGGCGTGCTGCACTGCATCCTGGCCGTCGTTCTCCGAGCCGAGGATGTGGCTGCAGTAAGAGAGGACGCCCTCGCTGTGGCGGTCGAAGAGCTCTTCGAAGGCGAGTTCGTGGCCACGCCCGAGAAGCGCCACGAGCCGCTCGTCGGCGGACCTCCTCAGCAGGCGCCTCGAGCCTCGCTGCCTGAGCTCGCTGCGCGCAGCGACGCGGCCCCCCGCCGGTCCAGTGCTCATGCGCCCGACTATAAGAGCGTTGACGGCCGCATCTGCATCGAACATCCGTCCAGGTGAACCGGGGTTAACAGTTACTCCCCCGTTACCCCCCCAAGCGCCGATCCGTCTGTCCGCTAACTAACGCAGGCAGAAGCCCACGCCAAGAGGTCAGTGGCGGCGACCTCCGCAATGCAAGCCAGCCGGTCGCAGCAGTCGAGGTCGCGACGGGTCCCGCCTGGTACGTGTCAGGCGGCTCAGCGCCGCCCGCAGCGCCCTACTCGCCCGCGAGCGCCGCGCCCCATTGGGTGAGCAGCGTGCGCACGTCGTCGGCGGCGGGTTTGGCGCGGCCCCGCTCGTCGAACAGGCCCTTCTGGTTGACCCCGCGCACCAGGCGGATCCCGGGCGCCTGGCGAGAGATCGAGCCGCCGGCGAAGGAGGGGTTGACCCCGAAGTCGCGCAGGTTCCAGATCAGCGCGCCGTTGAGCTCGGGGTCCCGCCGGTAGGCCTCCAGGTGGGTGCGCAGCAGGCGCGTCTGAAAGCCATAGCCGCCCGGCCGCATGTTGGCGTTGAGCCCGTTGCCCTCCGCCCCGAACTCCGTGACGACGATGGCCTTGCCGGGCATGGCCCGGCGCAGGTCGGTCAGCTCGCGGCGGATCTGGGCGTGCAGCTGCCCCCGCGTCGCGTAGGTGGACTCATACCAGCCGATGTAGTTCGTCCAGCCGATGATGTCGACGTTGCGGTACATCAGGCTCGGGCGCCGGGGCGGGTGCGACCCCCAGATGTCCAGCGCGATCGGCCGCGACGGGTCGCGGCCCTTGAGCTCGCGCGCCACGCGATCCATCCACTGCGCCTGGCCGTCGGGGTGCCCGTCTCCGGCCACCTCGTTGGCCAGGTTCCAGACGATGACCGAGGGATGGGCCTGCATCTGGTTGACGTTGGTGATGACCCGGTCGCGCGACTGCGCGCGCAGGCGCGGCGTCTTGGAGGTCCACGCGCCCGGAGCGTCGACGACCCCGACGCCCATGTAGATCATGATCCCGGCGGCGTCCAGGCGCTCGAGCAGCGCAGGATGGACCGGGTGCTGGGAGCGCGTCGCGTTGGCGCCCAGGCCCTTCAGCGCGCTCACGATCCAGTCCTGCTCCCCGGGGGTCAGCGCGTCGCCCTTGCCCTCGACGTCCTCGTGGATGGACGCGCCGCGCAGCACGATGGGCCTGCCGTTGAGCAGGAGGTCGCGCCCACGGTGGCGGATCTCGCGCAGACCCACGCGGGCGTCGTAGCCGGTCTCGCCCGGCACCTCCAGGCGCAGATCCCACAGACGCGGATCCTCGGGCGACCACAGCTCGGGGTCCTCGACCTCGGCGACCGCCCTGACCACCCTGGTCTGATTGCGCCCCAGGCGCACCGGCGCGAAGGGCAGCTCCACCTCGCGGCCGTCGTCGCGCAGGGTCAGCGTGCCCTCGACGGGGACCTCGCGGGTGACCCCACGGTTGCGCAGGTGCGCGCGCACCTCCACGACGGCCGAGCCGTCGGGGCGCAGGCGGGTGACGACGTTGGGGTTCATCAGCTCGCTGGCGGTCAGCGGGCGGATGGTCACCTCGCGGTTGAGGCCCCCGAAGTTGAACCAGGTGCGATGCCAGGCCTGGCGCTTCATCTCCGCGGGATCGCGCCAGTCGGCGCGCACCACCAGGGTGTGCTCGCCCGCCGGCAGGAAGCGGCGCACCTCGAAGGGCAGGTAGGTGCCGGTGTGGCGGCGGACCTGCTTGCCGTCGATCCACACCACCGCCTTGTGGTTGACCGACTCGAAGCGCAGGGCGTAGGCGCCTGACTGGGGCACGGTGACCGTCGTGCGATACCACGCCACGTTGCCCTTGTAGGTCTCGATCCCGCGCTCCCCCCGGATGGCGCCCGCCTGGGGCACGTAGGGCACGGTCACCCGCTTGCCAGCGAAGCCGCCGTCCGCCCACCCGCGGTCCGCGCCGCGGTTGGAGGGGTCGAGGCGGACCACCCAGGCCCCGCCCAGGCGCACGCGGCCGTCGGGCCCGGCGTGGATGCGCGGCGTCCCCGGCCCAGCCTCGGGCGCGCCTTCGCTGAACGAGGGCGCGACCTGGAGCACCACCACGGCGAGCACGGCCGCCAGCCCGACGGCGAGGAGCCACCAGCGACGGTCGTCGCGGCGCATGAATCCCCGCACGAGCGACATCGACGCGCCAAGGTAGCGCACGGGAGGCGCGAGGCGTGCTGGGTGTGCTCATAGGCCCCGGAGCCAGCAGGAGCAGACGGGACTTCGCCCTCCCGTCCACTGCCCTCGCTCAGCCCGCGCCGGCGCGGCACCCGCCC
>JAUJOF010000037.1 GCA_030447785.1 Solirubrobacteraceae bacterium | reverse complement strand
GCTGCTGGGTGGGACACGCCGTCGCTCTTCGCCATCGAGGTGCTGGGCAGGTGGTGTCAGCTAACTCGCGGCGGGGCTGGCTACCTGGCTCCCCTGCGGCGCGCCGACGGCGAGCGGTTCGTGGTAGGCCAGACCATCAGTCCGCGGCTTCGGTTTCGATGCCGGCCAGTCGAAGACGTCGAAGACCTGCGGGGCGAGGGTGGGCGGCGGGGGGAGGTAGCGCTCCGCGCGGACCATCGCCTCGATGTAGTCGTAGATCGCGATGACCTGCTCGTCGCCGGTGACCGAGTGGAACCAGATCTCGTGGCCGGCGAAGAGGAGCAGCACGACATTCGAGAGCGCGCACGGGCCGAGGCAGCCGCCGATCGAGAGGTGCACCTTGTGGCGGATGCGCCGCCGCGCCCATTCGCTATGGTAGAGCTCGACCGGCACCGGCGCGTGGCCGCGCTCGGTGTGCCCGCAGCAGCAGCCGGTCCCGCAGACGAAGAGCTGACCGGGGCGGCGGAAGACGTTGATCGGCTCGCCGTCGGCGCGCCAGACGATGTTCCGCACCTGGGATGTGTGCGGCGAGCGCGTGAGGCTGGCGATGGCGTCCGAGGTTGTCTCGTAGTGCTCGTGCTCATCGTAGATGCCGGTGGCGTATTCGGCGGTGCGCGCGTCGAGTTCCTCGGCGGTGACCACGCCGGTGTCCAGCAGGAGGCGCTCGAACGACGCCAGCCAGCGCTCGTAGTACCCCGAGGTGTCCCCGTGCTCCTCGGCCGCCGCGATCTCCGCGACCAGGCGATCGCGGAAAGCGTCCCAGGCATAGCACTGATTGTCGCTCAGCGCGACCGCCAGGCCGAAGACGCGCCCTTCCCAGGGGGCCTCGAAGACCAGCTCGCCGTTCTTGCGCGGCACCGCCAGGTCGTCGCCCAGGTCCTCGATGCGCTGGTCGCTCATCGCCCCCTCCGCCCGTTAGCCCGCCGCCGCGCCGGACGGTGCCGGTGCGGCCACCCTGGCGACGCCGATCATGGCGTCGCGCGTGACCAGCGCCGCCAGCTCCTCCTCGGTCAGCCCCTCGGTGCCGGCCGGGCGCTCGGGGAGCACCATGTAGCGCATCTCCGCGCTGCTGTCCCACACGTGCACCGCGACCGCCTCGTCGAGTTCCAGCCCGAACTCGCGCAGCACGGCGCGAGGCTCCCTGACGGCGCGCGAGCGGTAGGCGAAGCTCTTGTACCAGGTCGGCGGCAGACCGAGCACCGTCCAGGGGTAGCACGAGCAGAGCGTGCAGACGACCATGTGGTGATGCGTCGGCGTGTTCTCCACGACGACGAGGTTCCCGCCGCCGGGGAGGCCGAGCTCGGCGATGGCCGCACCGCTCGCCAGCAGCCGCGCCTTGAACGCGGGGTCGATCCAGGCGCGCGCGACGACCTTTGCCCCCTTCAGCGGGCCGATGTCCCGCTCGTACTCGCTGATCCGCTCGTCGACGGCCTCGGCGGAGAGCAGCCCCTTCTCGATCAGGAGCGACTCCAGCGCCTTGGTGCGCAGCGCCACGTAGGGCTCCTGCTCGGGGTCGTACTTCATCGCGCCCATCCTTTCTGCGGCGGACCGTGTGAAACCGGCGCGCTCGGCCGGGCTCAGGCAGGGGCGGACTCGAGATAGCTCTCCCACAGGTCGAGGTGGACTGCTTCGCGCGGCTCGGTGGAGTCGCCCCACAACTCGCGCCCTTCGAAGCGGACGTTGTAGAGGGGTTGCGGCTGCCCGCCCAGGCCGTGCGCATTGGTGTCGGGGAACGTCTGCGGCCCGTGCGCGAGGTGGATTACACCCCGCTTGCCGCGCGCGTAGCGCGGGAGCCGCGTGTGGCCAACCGGGTGGACATTCCGCGTCACCACCGCGTCGCCGGGCGCGAAGCGCGGCGCGGCCGGCGACGGCGGCTCCGGGGGCGCTTCCTGCGCCCGCGGCGGGGACGTGGCACCACTCGCACGCGGCGGATCGGCCCCAGGATGCGCGCGGAGGAAGGCGACCCGCGCGTCCAACTCGTCGCCGGTCAGGAGTCCCTGCTGGATCAGGTTGTACTCGACCGATGCGAGCCAGCGTTCGAAGTACGTCGCCCGCAGATAGTCCGCCGGGGCCATGCGCTCGATGCCATAGCGGAACGCATCGATATTGAAGTACTTCCGGCCCATCGAGAGGGTCATGACGGCGCGGACGTGCGCCTCCCAGGCGGCGTGGAAGAGCGGCTCGTGCTCCTCGCGCTCGACCGGCCCGAAGCCGTGCATGCCCCCGAGGTCGTGGACGCCGTTCATCGCGCACCTCCCTCCGCGCCGCCACGGTCACCGGCGGTCCACCGCGCACCTTGCGCCGGCGAGCCAAGAGCGTGCCCCAAGCCACGTCGGTGCTGGGGGGCGCGCTCCGGCCATTGCAGCAGGCGCAGCCGCGGCCAGCCTGCGGGGCATTCCCGTTGTAGCCGGGCCGGAGATGCCGCCACTGCCTGCTCCTCCCTGGTGTCGCTGCCCCTCGTGCGGATTCGAGGATACCGCGCACATAACGCTCGCGCAAGACGGGGGTGAGTGACGGTAGCTGTCACCAGCCGCGAACTGGCCCCTGAACGAGTACCGTGTCGGCTGCTGGTCGCGGCACTTGCGCCCAATCAGGCGCGTCATCCCCTCAATATCCCGGCTTGTCGGGGCACGCCCACCCGCAAAGGGCCGACACTGCCCCTGCTCGGCACTTTCAGCGGCGGCGACTTGGCCGGCACGCCGACCAGCAGTGCAAGAGCAACGAGGGTACGAACGTCACCTTGCGGCTGGTGGCAGCTACCGTCACTCAGGGCCTTGAAGCCGTGCCCCGCCAGCGAGCACCCCTCCCGGCGGCGGGCTGCCCGGCGAGACGGTGCGTCAGCGGCGCG
>JAUJOF010000021.1 GCA_030447785.1 Solirubrobacteraceae bacterium | reverse complement strand
ACTCAGACCAGCTCAGTCTGCTGCGGGAGGCCCTCCTTCATGACATTCCATGCAACCGGGAAGCCGACTCTCGCCCGCGTCGCGCGTCCTTACCCGGGTTCCGACCACCAGTCAAGTAGCGATTTGTGGTGTAGCTGCTGATCGTCAGGCTGACGTTCCAGCGGCTCAGGCTGCGGCGGGGAGCTCGCTCACCTCCTCGTTGAACTCGATGGAGATGGTGTTCTCGCCGTACCGCTCGGGCTCAGAGTGGCTGGGCGCGGTGACGAGCTGCATGGACGCCTCGGAGAGGTAGCGTCGGCCGACCAGCCACTCGTCGTTTTGTTCGAGCAGCAGGGCGCCGGCGAGCCGCAGCAGGGCGGCGTCGTTGGGGAAGATGCCGACCGCATCGGAGCGCCGCCCGATCTCGCGGTTGACGCGCTCCAGCGGGTTGGTCGACCTGAGCTTGGACCAGTGCTCGGCGGGGAAGCGGTAGAAGGCCAGCAGGTCGGGCTCGGCGGCCTCCAGCAGCCGCGCGACCTTGGGCGCCGGGCCGGCCAGGCGCTCGACGACGTCGCCCAGTGTGGCGCGCGCCTCGTGGTGGCCGTCGGCGTGGAAGACGCCGCGGATGGCGGCGGCGACCATAGGCTGATGGGCCTTGGCGACGTGGCCGAGCATGTCGCGCTGGAAGTGCACGCCGCAGCGCTGCCACGGACAGCCCAGCACCTGGGGCGATGGCCGTCTTCAGCCCCTCGTGGGCGTCTGAGACGCACAGGCGCACGCGTTGCAGGCCGCGGGCGCGCAGGCCGCGCAGAAACTCGCGCCAGAACGCCTCGGTCTCCGCCTCACCGACGTCCAGGCCGATGACCTCGCGGCGGCCGCACTCGTGCACCCCGTAGGCGATCACCAGGCACTTCTGGCGCACGCCGCCCGGTTCGCGCACGCGTTCGACCTTGGCATCGAGCCACAGGTACGGGTACTGGGCGCCCTCCAGCGGGCGCTCACGAAACGCCGTGACCTGCTCGTCCAGCGCCCGGCACAGCCGCGAGACCTCGTCCTTGCCCATCGCCGCGATGCCCAGCTGCTCGACCAGCCGCTCCACCTTGCGCGTCGACACGCCGTTGACGTAGGCCTCCTGGACCACAGCGACCAACGCCTGCTCGCTGCGCTTGCGCGGCTCCACAAACGACGGGAAGTACGCCGGGCCCGGAGCGCAGCTTGGGGATCGCAAGCTCCAACTCGCCCGCGCGGGTCTTCCACTGTCGCGGCCGGTAGCCGTTGCGCTGCGCCGAGCGCTGCTCAGGCGCACGCTCACCGTGCCAAGCGCCGATCTGCGCGGCGATCTCGGCCTCCATCAGCTCGGCCACCATCGCCGCGACCGACGCGCGGATCACGTCGACGTGCTCGGTCTGCATGATTCTCGACTGCCGCGTGGGCAGCCGTCATCCTCTGGCTCTTGGCCATCGTGGTGTCTCCTTCGTTCGGACTGCAGCTACAGACCGACGATCATGAGCGCTGCGATGGCCGCCCGCCTTCTCGGCGACCACCACCCTGCGCGCCAGCTACACCACTTCTACCGACTCGACCCGACCACCGACTCTTTATCAACCCCTGTCCGCGGACCGAGGGCGAGGACTGGAGCGAAATCGCACCGAAGCTCGACCGCTTCCGCCTCTGGGAGTTCGAGGATTACCGAGGGTGGTAGGAAGGCCAGCGATGGCGGACACACTGCGCGTCACCGACTCCCTCGCGCTGCCCCTCGGCGAGATCGAGCTGCGCGCCAGCCGCTCCTCCGGGCCGGGGGGCCAGCACGCCAACGTGACCGCCTCCCGGGTGGAAGCGGTCTTCGACGTACAGGCGTCCGCCGCGCTGAGCGAGGGGCAGCGAGCGCGGATCCTCGGGCGCTGCGGGCCCCGGGTGACGGCCGTGGCCCAGGACGCGCGCAGTCAGGCGCGCAACCGCCAACTCGCCCTCGAGCGTCTGGCCGAGCGCCTCGCGCGGGCACTGGCCGTCCAGCGCCGCCGGCGCCCCACGCGTCCGAGTGCGGGCGCCCGCGAGCGGCGCCTGGCCGCCAAACGGCGCGGGGCCCAGCGCAAGCAGGAGCGACGCCGGCCCTCCTCCGACGACTGAACGAAGCGTATAGCCGCGCGCCCGCCCCCGCGGAGGCGCGGGTACCCTCGCGCGTGCCCATGGAGCTCTCCCTCTTCTTCGCCGGCACCGGCGGTTCGGTGCCTTCCGCGCGGCGCGGCCTGCCCGCCACGCTGCTGCGCCGCGGGGGCGAGCGGATCCTCTTCGACTGCGGGGAGGGCACCCAGCGCCAGCTCCTGCGCTCGATCGGGCTGCCCGAGCTCGACGCGGTCTTCCTCACCCACCTGCACGCCGACCACTGGCTCGGGCTGCCGGGCATGCTCAAGTCCTTCGAGCTGCGCGACCGCGAGCGGCCGCTCACCGTGTACGGCCCGCCGGGGACGAGGGCGGCGCTCGAGCGCCTGCGCCCGGTGTTCGGGCGCCCGCGGTTCGGGCTGACCTTCGCCGAGCCCGAGCCCGACGAGGCGCTGGAGCGCGACGGCTATCGCATCGTGCCCTTCCTCGTGCGCCACCGCGGCACCGCCTACGGCTATGCCATCGTCGAGGACGACCGTCCCGGACGCTTCGACGCCGCGCACGCCCAGGCCCTGGGCGTGCGCCCCGGGCCCGACTTCGGGCGCCTGCAGCGCGGCGAGGCGGTGGACGGCGTGTCGTCCGACCAGGTCGTCGGCCCCGGCCGTCGGGGCCGACGCGTGGTGCTGACGGGTGACACCGCGCCCACCGACGCGGTGGTGGTGGCCGCCCACGGCGCCGACGTGCTCGTCCACGAGGCCACCTTCGGCGACGAGGACCGTGAGCGCGCCGCGCAGACGCTGCACTCGACCGCCCGCCAGGCGGCGACGGTGGCCGAGGACGCGGAGGTCGCTCTGCTGGCGCTGACCCACCTGTCCAGCCGTCTCCCCGCGCGCCGGCTGCTGGAGGAGGCCCGCGAGGTGTTCCCCCACACGGAGGTCCCGCGCGACTTCGACGCGATCGACGTTCCCTTCCCCGAGCGCGGTGGTCCCGAGGTGGTCGAGTGGCGGCGCGCGGCCCAGCGCGCCGAGGCATGAACGACGAGGACCGCCTCGAGCGCCTGCCCGGCTGGCCCACGCTCCTGCTCGCCGTGGCCTGTGGCTTTCTGCTGGGCGCGATCGTCACCGTGGCGGCGGGGGCGCTGGGCGAGGAACCGCCGCCGCGGGTGGCCACGCGCACGGTCACGGTGCCGCCGCCGGTGCGCACGACCGGCTCGACGACCATCCAGACCACCGAGGTACCCGACCTCGTCGGCCAGCCGCTCGACCTGGCCCTCGAGCGCATCGAGCGCGCGAGCTTCGAGGTGGACGTGGTGGGCGGCGGCGTGTTCGGCGGGGTGGAGGAGGAGTACGGGGAGGTCGTGGCCCAGCGCCCCGACGGCGGCGAGCAGCTCGAGCTGCGCTCCACCGTGCAGGTCGTCGTGGCGCGGCGGTAAGCTGCGGGGCGAAGAAGTCCTTTAACCCGGTCCCGTGAGGCCAGGAAGGAGATGACAGTCCCGTGAAGGTCGTCCTCGACCGCGACGGCATGCGCCGCACCCTGGTGCGCATCGCGCACGAGATCGTCGAGCAGGCTGACGAGCCCCAGCGACTGGCGCTCCTGGGCATCCACCGGCGCGGTGCGGTGCTGGCCGCACGTCTGCACGCCCAGCTGGGCGAGCTCCTGGGCGAGGCGCTCCCGCTGGGCACGCTGGACATCGCCTTCTACCGCGACGATGTCGCCACCCGGCCCGAGGCGCCGGTGCTGCAGGCCACCCGCATCGACTTCGACGTCGACGGTCGCACGGTGATCATCGTCGACGACGTCCTCTACACGGGGCGCACCGTCCGCGCGGCCATAGATGCCCTCTTCGACTTCGGCCGGGCGGGGCGGATACAGCTCGCGGTGCTGGCCGACCGCGGCCACCGCGAGCTGCCCATCCGCCCCGACTACGTGGGCAAGAACCTCCCGACCTCCCGCCGCGAGCGGGTGAACGTGCACGTCGAGGAGATCGACGGCAGCGACGAGGTCACCATCACCGAAGTCCAAGGGGCCCTGGCCGTATGAGGCACCTGCTCTCCATCGCCGACCTCGACCGCGAGGACATCGAGCGCATCTGCGCGCGAGCCGGGCAGTTCAGCGAGGTCTCCGACCGCGAGATCAAGAAGGTTCCCGCGCTGCGCGGACGCACGGTCCTCAACCTCTTCTACGAGGCCTCCACCCGCACCCGCTCGAGCTTCGAGCTGGCCGCCAAGCGCCTGAGCGCCGACGTGGTGACCTTCGCCGCCAGCGGCTCGAGCGTCGAGAAGGGCGAGTCGCTCAAGGACACCGTCCTCACGCTGGCCGCCCACTCGCCCGACGCCATCGTCATCCGCACGCCGCACGCGGGCAGCGCCGCGCTCGTGGCGGGCTGGACCACCGCGGCCATCGTCAACGCCGGGGACGGTAAGCGCGAGCACCCGACCCAGGCTTTGCTCGACGTCTTCACGCTGCGCCAGAAGCTCGGGGGACTGGCCGGGCGCTCGGTCTGGATCGTGGGCGACGTGGCCCACTCGCGCGTGGCGCGTTCCAACATCCTGGCCTTCCAGGCCATGGGCGCGCGCGTGACGGTGTGCGGGCCGCCCACCCTCATCCCGCGCGACATCGAGGCGCTGGGCTGCGACGTGCGCTTCACGCTGGACGACCTGCGCGAGGCCGACGTCGTCTACGCCCTGCGCATGCAGCGCGAGCGCATGGACCAGCACCTGGTCCCCTCGCTGCGCGAGTACGCCGCCCACTACCAGATCAACGGCCGCCGCCTGGGCGCGCGCCAGATCCTCATGCACCCGGGGCCGGTCAACCGCGGGGTCGAGCTCAGCGGGGAGGTCGTCGACTCTCCCCAGGCGGTGATCACCGCGCAGGTCAAAGCCGGCGTCGTCGTGCGCATGGCCGTGCTCTACGAGCTGCTGGCGGGCGCGCGCGCCGGCGAGCCCGCTCACCTGGAGCCCCAGCCGGCGTGAGGTTCCGCGAGTCCGCCCACGGTGACGCATCACCCCCGCAGGACGAGAGATCGGGTGTGGCCGCCCCCGCCCCCGCCCTCGTCCACGCCGCCCGCCCGCCCGCTGACGTGCTCGTGCGCGGCGCGCACGTGCTCGATCCGCGCGAGGGGATCGACGCGCCCGTCGACGTGCTCGTGCGCAGGGGGGAGGTGGCCCAGCTCGGCTCGCCGGGCACGCTGCGCGCGCCCGAGGGGGCGGAGGTCGTCGAGGGCGAGGGCCGTCATCTGCTGCCCGCCTTCGTCGACCCTCACGTCCACCTGCGCACGCCCGGCCAGGAGCACAAGGAGGACCTCGAGACCGGCACGCGAGCCGCGGCGGCCGGCGGCTTCTGCGCGGTGCTGGCCATGCCCAACACCGCCCCGCTGGTCGACACCGCGCCAGTGCTGGGCGCGCTGCTGGACGCGGCCGCGCGCGAGGCGCGCGTGCCGGTGGGCGTGGTGCCCTGCATCACCCGCGGCCAGGACGGCGTGGAGCTGACCGAGATGGCCGAGCTGCGCGCCGCGGGAGCGGCCGGCTTCACCGACGACGGACGGCCGGTGGTCTCCGCCGGCGTGCTGCGCCGTGCCCTGCAGTACCAGCGCCTGTGCGGCGGCGTGCTGGCCCTGCACGAGGAGGACCCGTCCCTCAGCACGGACGGGGCGATGCACGAGGGCGCGGCAAGCGCGCGGATGGGCATCGCCGGCATCCCGTCGATCAGCGAGTCCACGTTGGTGGCCCGCGACTGCGCGATCGCCGGCTACGAGCGGGGGCGCATCCACCTCCAGCACCTCAGCGCGGCCGAGTCGGTCGAGGCGGTGGCCGCGGCCAGGGCGCACGGGGTGGCGGTCACCTGCGAGGCCAGCCCCCACCACCTCACGCTGACCGACGAGGACGCCGCGTCCCTGGACACGCGGCTGAAGATGAACCCGCCCCTGCGCGCGGAGGGCGACCGCCGAGCGTTGCTCCAAGGCCTGCGCGACGGCACGATCGACTGCATCGCGACCGACCACGCGCCGCACGCGCGCGACGAGAAGGAGGTCCCCTTCGAGCAGGCACCCATGGGAACCACAGGCCTGGAGACGGCCTTCGCCGCCGTGCACACCGACCTCGTGCTGCCCGGCGTGCTGGGGTTGGCGCTGGTGGTGGAGAAGCTCAGCGCCGCGGCCGCGCTGTTCGCTCTGCCGGTCCCGCGCATTGCCGCCGGAGAGGCTGCCAACCTCACGCTCGTGGACCTCTCGGCGGAATGGACGGTCGGCGAGGCCGGCTATGAGAGCCGCAGCGAGAACTGCTGCTTCGCCGGCCGGCGCCTGCGCGGCCGCGTGCTGCTCACCGTGGCCGCCGGCGCGGTCGCCTACCGCGAGCGGGCCTTCGCGGTGAGCGCGGCATGAGTGGTGACGTCGACCGTAGGTCGTCGCTTGCGATGACCGGAGGGCGAAACCAGGCTTACGTCCTCCTCGAGGACGGCACCCGCCTCGACGGCGACGCCTGCGGGGCGGCCGGATCCACCACCGGCGAGGTGGTCTTCACCACGGGCATGTCCGGCTACCAGGAGTCGGTGACCGACCCGTCCTTCGCCGGGCAGATCGTCACGTTCACCTACCCGCACATCGGCAACTACGGGGTGAGCGCGCAGGCGATGGAGTCCGACCGCGTGTGGGCCCGCGCGGTGATCATGCGCGAGGCGGTCGACAGCAGCGATGCGCCCGGCGCCGAGCAGGGCTGGCTGAGCTGGCTGGCCGACCGCGGGGTGCCGGCCATCAGCGGGGTGGACACCCGCGCGCTGGTGCGCCACATCCGCGACGCGGGCTCCATGCGCGGCGGGGTGTTCGGGGCCGAGGTGGCCGAAGACGAGGCGCTGGAGCGCGTGCGCGGCGAGCCCCCGATGGCCGGCCAGGACCTCGCGCGCGTGGTGACGCCGGCGGAGACGACCGTGCATGGCGACGGCACGGGCTCGCGCATCGCCGCCATCGACACGGGCATCAAGAGCTCCATCGTGCGCCACCTCGTCCAGCGCGGGGCCACCGTGGAGCTGCATCCCTGCAGCGTCACGGCCGACGAGCTGCTGGCCGGCGAGGCCGACCTCTTCTTCCTGGCCAACGGCCCCGGCGACCCCGCGGCGCTGGGTCACATCGTCGCCACGGTGCGCGAGCTGGTGGGCAAGCGGCCGGTGTGGGGGATCTGCCTGGGCCACCAGCTGCTCTGCCAGGCGGTCGGGCTGGAGACCTTCAAGCTGCCCTTCGGCCACCGGGGGACCAACCACCCCGTCAAGGACCTGACCACGGGGCGCATCGAGATCACCTCCCAGAACCACGGCTTCGCGGTCACGCCTCCCGGCGGGGCCGCGCGGCTGGATACCACGCGCGCCGTGCGCTGGGACACGGACTTCGGCGCGGCCGAGCTGACCCACGTCAACCTCTACGACGGCACCGTGGAGGGGCTCACCCTCCTCGACGTGCCCGCCTCCACGGTGCAGTACCACCCCGAGGCGGGCCCCGGCCCCAACGACTCGCTGTACCTGTTCGATCGCTTTCTGGAGGCTGTGGCCTAGTGCCCAGGCGGGACGACCTCCAGCGCATCCTCATCGTCGGCTCGGGCCCGATCATCATCGGCCAGGCGGCGGAGTTCGACTACTCCGGCGTGCAGGCGTGCAAGGTCCTGCGCGAGGAGGGCTACGAGGTCGTGCTGGTCAACTCCAACCCGGCCACGATCATGACCGACCCCGAGTTCGCCGACGCCACCTACGTCGAGCCGCTGGACCCGGCCACCGTGGCGCAGGTGATCGAGCGTGAGCGCCCCGACGCGTTGCTGCCCACCCTGGGCGGCCAGACCGCCCTCAACCTGGCCAGGGCGCTCCACGCGGACGGGACGCTGGAGCGCCACGGCGTGGAGCTCGTCGGCGCCACCTACGAGGCCATCGCCACCGCCGAGGACCGCGACCTCTTCGGGCGCGCCATGGCGCGGGCCGGGCTGCGCATGCCCGCCAGCGCGATCGCCACCACGCTGGAGCAGGCCACCGACGCACTGGTCGACGTCGGCCTGCCCTGCATCGTGCGCCCCGCCTACACGCTGGGGGCCGGGGAGGGGCATCGCCACCACCACCGAGGAGTTCCGGCGCATCGTGCGCCGGGGCATCGAGGCCAGCCCCATCGGCCAGGTGCTGCTCGACCAGTCGGTGCTGGGCTGGGGCGAGTTCGAGCTCGAGGTCATGCGCGATCGCAACGACAACTGCGTGATCGTCTGCTCGATCGAGAACATCGACCCGATGGGCGTGCACACCGGCGACAGCGTCACCGTCGCGCCTCAGCAGACGCTGCCCGACCGCCTCTACCAGCGTCTGCGCGACCAGGCCATGGCGGTCATCCGGGCGGTGGGGGTGGAGACCGGGGGCTCCAACGTGCAGTTCGCGGTCAACCCCGAGACCGAGGAGATCCTGGTCATCGAGATGAACCCGCGGGTCTCGCGCTCCAGCGCGCTGGCCTCGAAGGCCACCGGGTTCCCGATCGCCAAGATCGCGGCGCGCCTGGCCGTGGGCTACGCGCTGGAGGAGATCGACAACGACATCACCCGGCGCACCCCGGCGAGCTTCGAGCCCACGATCGACTACGTGGTGGTCAAGTGGCCGCGCTTCGCCTTCGAGAAGTTCGCGGGGGTGGACAGCGGGCTGACCACGCACATGAAGAGCGTGGGGGAGGCCATGGCCATCGGGCGCACCTTCGGCCAGGCCTTCGCCAAGGCGATGCGCTCGCGCGAGCTCGACACGCAGGCCGACCTGGACGGCGACCTGCTCGCCCGCCTGGAGCGCCCGGCGCCCGACCGCTACGACGTGCTGCTGGAGGCGTTGCGCCGCGGCGCGTCGGTGGACGAGGTGCGCGCGCACGTCGATCCACCCCTGGTTCCTGCGCGAGCTCGCGGCGTTGGCCGATGATCCCCAAGGCCCCTTCGCCGGTGAGCGTTCCTTCAAGGCCGTCGACACCTGCGCCGCCGAGTTCGAGGCCGAGACGCCCTACTACTACTCGGGCTGGGAGCGCCGCGCCGCACACGAGGTGCGTAGGGGGATCGCCCGTCGGTGGTCATCCTGGGCGCCGGACCCAACCGGATCGGCCAGGGCATCGAGTTCGACTACTGCTGCGTGCACGCGGCCATGACCGTGCGCCGGTCCGGGCGCGACGCGGTGATGATCAACTGCAACCCCGAGACGGTGTCCACCGACTACGACACCTCCGACCGGCTGTACTTCGAGCCGCTCACGCTGGAGGACGTCCTCGGCGTGCTGGAGGTCGAGCGCCCCGAGGGGGTCATCGTCCAGTTCGGCGGCCAGACCCCCTCAAGCTGGCCGCCGGCCTCGAGGAGGCCGGAGTCCCGCTGCTGGGCACCAGCGTGGACTCCATCGACGTGGCCGAGGACCGCGGACGCTTCGGCGACCTGCTGGAGCGCCTGGGCTATCTCGCGCCGCCCTACGCGACGGCGCACTCGGTCGAGGAGGCGCTGGACGCCAGCGAGCGCGTCGGCTTCCCCCTGCTCGTGCGCCCCTCCTACGTGCTGGGCGGGCGAGCCATGGAGATCGTCTACTCGCACGCGGGGCTGGAAGCCTATCTGCGCAGAGAGGCCAAGGTGAACGGGCCTTCGGCCCGCGAGATCTACCTCGACCGCTTCCTGGAGAACGCGATCGAGGTCGACGTCGACGCTCTGTGCGATGGCGACGACGTCTGGGTGGGGGGATCATGCAGCACGTCGAGGAGGCCGGCATCCACTCGGGCGACTCGGCCTGCGTGCTGCCCCCACTCGTTGGGCGGCGAGATGCTGGAGCGCATCCGCGAGCACACGCGCGGCATCGCGCGCGGGCTGCGCGTGGTCGGCCTGCTCAACGTCCAGTACGCGATCAGCGCCGGGCGGTTGTACGTCATCGAGGCCAATCCCCGTGCGTCGCGAACCGTGCCCTTCGTGAGTAAGGCGATCGGGATGCCCCTGGCCAAGCTGGCCTGTCGGGTGATGCTCGGCGAGCGCATCGCCGACCTCGGTCTGCCCGCCGAGGCGATGGGCACCGGACACGTGGCCGTCAAGGAGGCCGTGCTGCCCTTCGACCGCTTCGAGGGCGCCGACGCCCTGCTGGGCCCGGAGATGCGCTCGACCGGCGAGGTCATGGGGCTGGCGGACGACTTCCCCACCGCGTTCGCCAAGGCCCAGGCGGCGGCCGGCGGCGGCGCTGCCCACCGCGGGCAAGGCCTTCATCACGGTCACCGACGGGGACAAGCCCGGCGCCATCGCCATCGCCTCGATGCTCCACGACGCCGGCTTTGCCATCGTCGCCACGCGGGGAACCGCCGAGGCCGTGCAGCGGATGGGCATCCCGTGCGAGGTCATCCACAAGCTCCACGAGGGCTCGCCCAACGTCGTGGACCTCATCGAGGACGGCGAGGTCGGGCTGGTGGTCAACACGCCCACGGGGTCGGGCGCGCGCACCGACGGCTGGGAGATTCGGGGAGCCGCGGTCGCGCGCGGCGTCCCGTGCCTGACGACCCTGTCCGGGGGCCTCGCAGCAGCGAGGGCGATCGTCAGCTCCGCGCGAGGCGAGGGCACGGTGACCACCCTGCAGGACGTCCACGGTACGCGTCGCCTCGCGCCCGCCACGCCGCCCACGGCGCCCGCCCAGACCGCGTGAGCGCCACGGCCGCGAAGCCCCCGTCCTCGCCCCCTTCGGCCGCCGGCGCCTCGAGGTGACCGCCAACGAACCGCTGGGGCCCTACCGCGTCATCGCGGCGGCCGATCCGGCGGGGCCCGTCCCGGCGGCGGGGCAGTTCTTCATGCTCTCGGCGGGCGAGCGTTGGGGGGGCGGGGAGGGCGGGCGCCCGTTCCTGCCACGCGCATTCTCGATGCTGCGCCGCGAGGGCGACGAGCTGCGCTTCATGCTCGAGGACGTCGGCCCGGGGACGAACCGCCTCGCGACCCTGGAGCCCGGCGACGGGCTGCTGGTCGTCGGGCCGCTGGGCGCCGGCTTCACACCGGGGGACACCCGCCGCGCGCTCCTGGTCGGCGGCGGCGTCGGAGTGCCCCCGCTGTGCTGCCTGCAGGACGAGCTGCTGGCCCACCGCGTCGAGACGACCGCGCTGGTGGGCTTTCGCTCGGCGACCCACGCCGCGGCGGCCACGCTGCTGCGCGACCCCCGGGTGGCCACCGACGACGGCTCCATCGGCCACCACGGGCTGGTCACCGAGCTGCTCGAGCGCGAGCTCGACGGCGCCGGCGGGTCGGAGCGCACCGTCTTTGCCTGCGGCCCGCCGGCGATGCTCGAGGCCGTGCGCCGGCTGTGCGTCGAGCGCGCCTTGCCCGCCCAGCTCGCCCTGGAGTCGGGCATGGCGTGCGGCTTCGGCGCGTGTTTCGGATGCGTGGTGTCGCTGCGCGCGGGCGGCTACGTCCGCCTCTGCGTCGACGGCCCGGTGCTCGACGCCCACGTTCTCGCCGAGGTTCCCGCGCACTGATGCCTGACTTCTGTGGCCTCGAGCTGGCCCACCCGATCGTCAACGGCTCGGGTACCTTCGATGCCATCGCCGCCCGCCGCGCGTTCGGCGACGAACTGGACGCGGCCTTCCCCTTCTCGGCCTTCGTGTCCAAGACGATCACCCTCGCCCCGCGGGAGGGCAACCCGCCGCCGCGCCTGTGGGAGGCCGCCGGCGGGCTGCTCAACTCGATCGGCCTGCCCAACAAGGGCCTGGAGGGCTACCTGGCCGAGGACCTGCCGGAGCTCGCGCGGCTGCCCGTGCCGCTGATCACCAACGTCATGGGCTCCACCGTCGAGGAGGTGGCCGCGCTCGTCGAAGCGCTCGGCGAGCGCGAGGAGGTCGCGGCGATCGAGCTCAACGTCTCCTGTCCGAACGTCAGGACGGGCCTCGACCTCGGCGCCGACGCGGCCGAGCTGGGCCGGGTGCTGCGCGCCGTGCGGCCCCTCACCGCCACGCCGCTGATCGTCAAGCTGACGCCCAACACCGCCGACGTCGCCTCGGTGGCCGCAGCGGCCGAGGAGGCCGGGGCCGATGCCGTCTCGCTGATCAACACGCTGCGCGGCATGGCCATGCAACCCGGGCGCGCCGGTCGTCCCTGGCTCGGAGCGCGCACCGGCGGGCTGTCGGGGCCGGCGGTGCGCCACGTGGCCCTGGCTCAGGTCGCGGCGGTCGCCTCGCGCGTCGCCGTTCCCGTCGTGGGCATGGGTGGGGTGACCAGCGGACGCGACGCGCTCGAGCTGCTCCATGCCGGCGCCACCCTGGTCGCTGTCGGAACCGAATCGTTCCGCGATCCCGCGGCGGGGAGGCGGATCTCGGGCGAGCTCTCGGAACTCGCTGCAAACCGCCCGTTTGTCAGCGAGGTGTAAACCTACGGCCGTCGCAAATCTCCCTGCAAACCGGCTATCGGCGTCAAGCGGGGTGAAGGCGTCTCCACCTGAGGTGGAGGTGGAGGGAAATTTTGTCAGGCGGCTCCCAAACCGCCGTGACGGGATGTAGACTCGCGCCCTCGATGCCGTCGGCCGAGCACACGCTGAGCAAGCCATCGGCGGCCCCGGAAAGGTCGCCCATGCAGCGGGACGAGGCGCTCAAGCACGCGAATCACGTCCGCACGAAGCGCGCCCGCCTCAAGAAGGACCTCAAGGCCGGCGTCGTCTCGGTCTACCCCCTGCTGGACCAACCCCCCGACTACCTGAAGACCGCCAAGGTCCAGGAGATCCTGCTGGCGGTCCCCAAGTACGGGCGCGTGAAGGTCAACAAGGCCCTCAATCAGTGCCGGATCTCGCCGAGCAAGACCTTTGACGGCCTCTCGCCGCGCCAGCGCCAAGAGCTCATCTCGTATCTGCGCGGGCGTCGCGGCTAGTCCCGCGTGGTGAGCGGGGTCCTCGTCGTCACGGGTCCCTCCGGCGTAGGCAAGGGAACGTTGATCGAGAACCTGCGCCAGCGCGTGCCGGAGCTCGAGTTGAGCGTCTCGGCCACCACGCGCAAGCCGCGCCCGGGGGAGACCCACGGGGTCGACTACTGGTTCCTGCCCGACGAGGAGTTCGACCGCCGCGTGGCCGACGGCGAGTTCGTCGAGCATGCCGCCTACTCGGGCCGGCGCTACGGCACGCTGCGCAGCGAGCTGACCGAGCGCGTCGAGCGCGGGGTGCCGGTGGTCCTGGAGATCGAGCTGCAGGGCGCCCGCCAGGTGCGCGCGACGATGCCCGAGGCGCTGCAGATCTTCATCGCGCCCCCGTCCTTCGAGGCGCTGCGCACGCGGCTGGTGGGCCGGGGCGACCCGGAGACCCTGCAACATCTGGACGCGCGCCTGCAGACGGCGCGCGAGGAGCTGGCCGCCCAGGACGAGTTCGCCGAGGTGGTGGTCAACGATCGTCTCGAGGACGCGGTGGTCCGCTTGGAGGAGATCATGCGGGGCGCGATGCGCTGAGCCCCGCGGGGGCTACCATCGAGGGCATGATCTCCCCTCGCATCGACAAGCTGCTCGACCAGGTCGACTCCAACTACGCGTCGGTCATCGTCGCCGCCAAGCGCGCGCGCCAGATCAACTCCTACTACCACAACCTCGGCGAGGGGACCTTCGACGAGTTCCCGCCTCCGATGGTCGAGAGTCCCTCCAAGAACTACCTCACGATCGCGCTGGAGGAAGTCGCCGAGGGCAAGCTCAAGTACCAGTACCGCTAGTCCGCGCCGAGCGCCCGCTCGATGGCCCGGATCCTGCTCGGCGTCAGCGGCGGGATCGCCGCCTACAAGGCGCTCGAGGTGGTGCGCCTGGCTACCGCGGCCGGGCACACGGTGCGGGTGGTGCAGACGCCCACCGCCCAGCGCTTCGTGGGCGCGCCCTCCTTCGCGGCGCTGACCGGTGCGCCGGTGCTGGTCGACGAGTTCGAGCGCGACCCGGCACGCGGCGCCTTTCCCGACCAGGCGCCGCCGGGGCACACGCCGGCGAAGCCGGTGGGTCCCACGACCCGCTCAGCCACCTCGAGCTGGTGCGCAACGCCGACGTGCTCCTGATCGCGCCGGCCTCGGCCAACACGCTGGCCAAGCTCGCCGGCGGGCTGGCCGACAACCTGCTGACCAGCGCCGCGCTGGCGGCCCGCTGCCCGCTGGTGGTGGCGCCCGCGATGAACGACGCGATGTGGGAGCATCCCGCGACGCGCGCCAACGTGGCCACGTTGCGCGAGAGAGGCACCACCGTGCTCGAGCCCGGCACCGGCCGGCTGGCCTCCAAGGGAGAGGCCGGCGCCGGTCGCCTGCCCGAGCCGCCGGCGGTGCTGGCCGCCGTCGAGGAGGTCCTGGCGCCCGGCCCCCACCTCCTCGGCCTGCACGTGCTCGTCAGCGCCGGGGGCACCCGCGAGCCGATCGACGCGGTGCGCTACGTGGGCAACCGCTCCTCGGGGCGGATGGGCTTGGCGCTCGCCCGGGCGGCGGCCGACCGCGGGGCGAGCGTGACGTGCGTGGCGGCCAACGTCGGCCTGGAGCGAGACTCGCGCGTGCGCTACGTCGACGTGTCGACCGCCGCCGAGCTGCACGATGCGTGTCTCGAGGCCTTCCCGCGCTGTGACGTCCTGCTCATGGCCGCCGCGGTGGCCGACTTCCGCCCGGTCGAGGCGCTGGAGGGCAAGGTCAAGAAGGCCGGACGCGACGAGCTGGCCCTGCGCCTCGAACCGACCGCCGACGTGCTCGCCGACCTCTCGGCCCGCCGCCGCGCGGGACAGACCCTGGTGGGCTTCGCCGCCGAGCACGGCGAGGGGGCCCTGGCCTTCGCGCGCGAGAAGCTGGAGCGCAAAGGCCTCGACGCGGTGATGCTCAACGACGTCTCGCAGGCGGGCATCGGCTTCGACGCGCCCGTGAACGCGGTCACGGTCGTCACCGCCGACGGGGAGCACGAGGTGCCCCGGGCGGCCAAGGAGGCGGTGGCCGGGGCGCTGCTCGACGCCGTCGCACGCCTGCGCACGGGGCAGGAACGGCCCGCCTGATGGAGCCCCCGGGGGCCGCCGAGCGCGTCCATCCCGCCGAGGTGGAGGCCGCCACCCGGCTCGCCGCGCGGCTGACCGCCGGCGTGCGGGCCGCGGTCGAGGTCGACGACCGGGTCCTGGCCCATCTGCTGCACGCGCTGGTCGCCGAGGGACATGCTCTCATCGAGGACCTGCCCGGGGTGGGCAAGACGACCCTCGCGCGCGCCCTCGCGCGCACGCTCGACCTCCAGTTCGCGCGCGTCCAGGGCACGGCCGACCTCCTGCCCTCCGACGTCGTGGGCACCAACGTCTTCGACCAGCGCGAGGGGCGCTTCGAGTTTCGCCCGGGGCCGGTCTTCGCCAACGTGGTCCTCGTCGACGAGATCAACCGGGCGTCGCCCAAGACGCAGTCGGGGCTGCTGGAGTGCATGCAGGAGCGCCGGGTCACCGTCGACGTGCACACCCACGAGCTGGCCCGCCCATTCCTCGTGCTAGCCACCCAGAACCCGGTCGAGTACGAGGGAACGTTTCCGCTGCCCGAGGCGCAGGTCGACCGCTTCATGGTCCGCCTGTCGCTGGGCTATCCGCAGCCGGCCGCCGAGGCCGCGATGCTCGCCGCCCACGCCGACCGTGACCCCGTCGAGGAGATCGAGCCGGTCGCCGACGCCGCCGCCGTGCTCGAGGTGCAGCAGGCCGCGCGGCGGGTGCACGCCGCCGAGCCTCTGCGCCGCTACGTCGTCGCTCTGCTCCAGCACACGCGCGCGGACCCGCGCGTCGAGCTGGGCGCCTCGCCGCGCGCCGGGCTCTTGCTCCTGCGCGCGGCCAAGGCCCGCGCCCTGCTCGAGGGCCGCGACCACGCCCTGCCCGACGACGTCCAGGCGCTGGCCGAGGCCGTCCTCGGCCACCGCATCGTGCTCGCCCCCGAAGCCGTCGAGAGCAACGGCAGCCAGGTCGTCAGCGAGGCCCTCGCGCAGACGGCGGCGCTGTGACGCAGCGCGACGCCCTCCGCGCGGCAGGTGACGCGACTCCTCGCGCGGCCGGGGGCGAGGCCCGCCCCGCGCGCGCGCTGTCGGTGGCCGCCCTCGCTGCGCTGCTCCTGCTCACCGCGGTCCTCTTCGACGCCGAGCCGCTCTATGTTCCGGGGCTGACGCTGCTCCTCCTGGCCGTCTCGGCGGTCGCCTGGGTGCGCCTCTCGGCGCGCGAGCTGCAAGTTCGCCGCAGGCTCAGCTCGCCCCGGGTCACGGAGGGCGAGGCGCTCGTGGTGGCGCTCGACGTCCGGGCCGGGCGCCTGCCGCTGCCCGCCGGCCGGGTCCTCGATCCGCTCCTGCCCCAGCCGCTGGAGCTGCCCGCCGGACGGGCCGCCGCGCGCGTGCGCGCCGAGCTTTGCTTCACGCGACGCGGGCGCCGCCGGTTGGCCCCCGCGCGCGTGGAGATCGTCGATCCCCTCGGCGTGGCCGCGCGCACCGCGATCGCTGCCACCACCGGCGACGACGAGCTGCTCGTGCTGCCGGCGGTACACCCCATCCGCGCGGCCGGGGCCGCCGGAGAGGGGCGACCGGCGCTCGGCGTCCGCGTGGGGGCCGCCGCGGAGACCGAGCTCGACGGCGTGGCGACGCTGCGCGAGGGCACCCCGGCGTCACGGATCTTCTGGCCGGCCATCGCCCGGGGCGCCGAGCCGATGGAGCGCCGCCTGGTGGCCGAGGGGGACCCGCGCCCGCTCGTGCTCCTCGACGCGGGGGCGATCCCACCGAGGAGAACCTCGACGCCGCGGTCCGGGCCGTCGCCTCGCTCGCGGTGGCCCTCGCGCGCCGGGGCGGCTGCGCGGTGCTGCTGCCCGGCGACCGGCGGCCCGCCGACCTCGACGGCGCCCTGCAGCGCTGGCCGGCACTCCACGCGCGCCTGGCCGTGGTCGGCCCGGGCGGACGCCCGCGGGCGGGCGTCGCGGCGACGCGCCGCGGCGCCGTCCACCCGACCCGGGCGGCCGGGCGCCGACCAAAGGCCGCGCGGTGAGCGCGCGCCAACGCGCCCAGCGCCCCGGCATCAAGCACCGATCGCTGCCCCCGCGCGTGGCCGCGCGGGCCTTCGCACTCCTCGCACTCGCCGTCTTCGGGGCGCTGCACTGGGCGCAGCTCGTCACGCCCGCCCAGCCCGCCACCATGCTGGGCGGTGTTGGCGTCGCCGCGGCGCTCGGGGCGGTGCTGCTCGCCGTGCGCCGCCGTCCCGCCGCGATACGCCTCCTCGTGGCCCTCGTCGTCGCACCGCTCGCCGCCACCGCGCTGCTTCTGCTTGCCGGGGTGCCCCCCCGCCTGCTGGCGCCCGGCGCGTGGGACGCCCTACTCGGCGGACTCGCCCAGGGCGTCGGCACCGTGGCCGGAGCCCCGATCCCCTACGAGGGCGACGAGCCCTGGACCAAGGCCGTGCTGCTGGCCGACGGCCTCGCGCTGCCCGTGCTGGCCGCCGGCGCCGCCTTCCGCCACCGGCGCGACGGAGCGCTGCCCTCGCCGCTCGTGTCCCTCACCGCGCTGGGCGCCCTCTACGCCGTGCCGGTGGTGCAGCTTCCGCCCGGCTCCGCCTGGCTTGCGGGCATCGTCTTCACCTTGCTGCTGGCCGCCGGTCTGTGGCTCGAGCGCGTCGAGCGCGGCCAGGCGCGGGCGGCCGGCCTGCTGGTCGGAGCCGGCGTGGCCGCCGCGGCGCTGGTCGCGCCGGGCGTGGACGCCCAGGAACCGGTGGTCGACATCGAGGCGGTCGCCAGCACGCTGACCGGGGGTGCCACCACGCGCTTTGACTGGAGCCACTCCTACGGCCCGCTGAACTGGCCGCGCGAGGGCCGTCAGCTGCTGCGCATCCGCAGCGAGCGCGAGCTGTACTGGAAGGCCGTCGACCTGACCGCCTTCGACGGGCTGCGCTGGCGTACCGAGTCCCGCGAGCGCCTGCCCGTCGGCGCGCTGCCCGCCGGCCGAGTCCGGCCACAGTGGCGCTCGCGCATCGCCGTCACGCTGCGCGACCTGCAGACCAGCCTGTTCATCACCGCGGGCACCGCGCTGCGCGCGCAGAGCCCCTCGCGCAAGCCGGTGCCCTGGGGACCCGGCCTGTTTCGCACCGCCCAGCGTCCGCTGGGTGCCGGCCAGACCTACACCGCCGAGGTCTACGTCCCCGACCCCGACCCCGAGGAGCTCGCGGAGGCGTCGAGCGCCTACCCCGCCGTGTTCTCCGGCCCGAGGTCCATGGACCTGCCCGTGAGCCTGGGGGGTCCGCGGCTGGTGGATCGGGCCACAGGGGAGGTCGCTCCCGCGCGCACCGCCACGATCACCTTTCCCACGTGGAGCCAGCAGGCCCGGGGGCGCGAGCCCACGGCCACGGACCGCCACGGCGCTGCGGCGATCGCCGCGGATGGCAGCGTGGCGAGCGGCGATGAGCTGCTCGAGGACTCCGCCTACGAGCGCACCTATCGCCTCGCCCAGCGTCTACGCGCGCGCGCGCAAACGCCCTACGCCATGGTCCGCGCGATCCGGCGCCTGTTCGCCGAGAGGTTCGTCTACACCGAGACGCCGCCGGAGCGTCCCGTCCCGCTGGAGGCCTTCCTGTTCGAGGACCGCGAGGGCTACTGCCAGCAGTTCTCGGGCGCGATGGCGCTGCTGCTGCGCATGGGCGGCGTCCCGGCGCGCGTGGCCGCCGGCTTCTCGCCGGGCGGCTACTCCAAGCGGCGCGGCGCCTGGGTGGTGCGCGACACGGACGCGCACGCCTGGGTGGAGGTCTGGTTCGACGGGCACGGCTGGGTCACGTTCGACCCGACGCCCTCGGCGACCCCGGCCCGCTCGCAGGTGGCGGCGCGGGAGGGCGCCGCCGCCGCACTCAGGGATCCCGTGCGCGACGAGTGGGTCGTGCGCGACGTCGACGCCCACTCGTGGGTCGAGGCCTGGTTCCCGCAGATCGGGTGGGTCACGCTCGACCCGACGCCGGCCGCCGCGCCCGCGCGCGGTCGGGAGGTGGTCGCGGACCCGAAGAGCCCGGCCCGCGCGGACGACGGTCCCTCGACCTCGTTGCCCGACGCCGACCAGCCGGCGCAGCCGGCGCGGCCGCGGCGCGGGCCCAAGGCGGATGCCGGCGGCGCAGGCGGCGGGGCGGCGCCCGCGGCGCTTGGGGTGGGCGGCGCGCTCCTCGCGGGCGCGCTCGCAGGGGTCGTGGTGGCCCGCCGGCGGGGGCCGGTCGAGCAGGCCGACGTCGAGCTGACCGCCGAGCTGGCGCGTGCGCTGCGCCGGGCGGGCCGCTCCACCGCGCCGGCGACCACGCTGAGCGCCCTCGAGCGCACGCTGACCGGTACGCCCGCCGCCGCCTACGTGCAGCGCCTGGCCGCCCGGCGCTACGGGCATGCCGCCACCGGCCCGACCGCCGCCGACCGCCGCGCGCTGCGTCGCGAGCTGGGCGCGGGACGGAGCCCTGTGGCACGCCTGCGGGGTTGGTGGGCGCTGCCCCCGCGCCGGCGCTGAGCGGACGGCCACCGGCCCCCTCGACCCTCCGCGACGGGGCGTACACTCATCCGCGATGAACGACCGCGACAGCGTCTACGACCTCTTCCAGCAGGGCACTCGCCTGCTCGAGGACGGCGACTTCCACGCCGCTGCGGTCCCACTGTCACGCGCGCGTGACCTCGAGCCCGAGAAGACCTCCATCCGCGAGGCCCTCGGCCGCGCGCTGTTCAAGTCCCAGCGCTACGAGCAGGCCGCGGCCGAGTTCGAGGCCGTCGTCGACCGCGCACCCACGAACGACTTCGCCCTCTTCTGCCTGGGCCGCTCCCTCCAGCAGCTCGGCCGCCACCAGCAGGCGCGCAAGCCTTTCGCCCTAGCCGCCCACCTGCGTCCCGACCGCCGGGACTACGCGCTCTACCGCGAGCGCTCTCGGCGCGCCGCCTGAGCCCCGCTCGCCGCTCTGCACGCGCCGGTCGGGCTCCCCGCGTCGGTCAGATCGCCACGGCTGGCCGCTGGCGGGCGTGGCGCGTGCTGGGGCCCAGGAGGCCCGTCGCCGCTACGCCGCCCACGCGCGCAACCGCGCCACGCCCGCGGCCTCCACCACGGCGCCCAGCAGCCGGTCGATCCACTCCGCGTCGCCCGCGGCGGGCGGCAGGTCGGCCTCGACCCACACGGTCCCGTCGCCGGCGTGGGTGTAGCGGGCCAGAACCATCCCGCGGTTGCGGTGCAGCAGCTCGTGGTCGCGCAGCTGGTCGGCGTCGAGGGCCTCGGCCTGGGCGCGCAGCAGCCCGTCGCGCACCGCCAAGCCGACGTGCAGGGGCCAGCCGGCCACGTCCACGGTCAGACCCCACTCGAGCTCGGCCAGGCGCCGCCAGTCGGCTTCCAGCCCGGCCAGGTAGCCCTCCACGGTCGCGGCGAGGCTCTGCACATGCGCTATCCTGGCAGGACATCTCGGTGCCGGTCCCTCAGGGGACCGGCTGCAGGACCGACGTGGGCGATAGCCCACGTTTTTTTGTGGAGGAGCGAGTACAGACATGAGCATCCAGAGCGACATCGAGGCGCGCCTCGCGCAGGTGGAGCCGGAGGTCGAGGTGCTGCTCGCCGAGGTCGTCGGCGGAGACACGGTGCGACTGTTCATCGACCACCCCGAGGGCGTCACGCTCGGCCTGTGCGAGCGCGTCACCCACCACCTCACCGAGGTCCGCGAGCGCCACGCGCTGGAGGTCTCCAGCCCGGGCACCCAGCGCCCGCTGACCAAGCCCGATCACTTCCGTCGCTACCTCGGCCGTCGCGCGCGCGTGCGGGTGCGCGACGAACACCACGGCCGGCGCTCCTTCACCGGTGAGCTGGTGGGCGCCTCCGACGACGAGGTGACCATCGCCGCCGACAGCGGCGTGGTGGCGATCCCCTACGCCGACATCCACCGTTCGAACCTGATGGAGGAATGAACCGCATGTCACGCGAGATCCTCGACGCCATGCACGCCCTCGCCGCGGAGAAGGGCATCTCCTCCGAGAAGCTCGTCTCCGCCATGGAGGACGCGCTGCTGTCGGCCTACAAGAAGCAGCCCGACTCGGCCAAGTACGCGCGAGTGGAGCTCGATCCCGACTCTGCGGACTTTCGCGTGATCGAGCTGATCGTCCCCGAGCGCCTGGAGGCCCATCTCATCGTCGAGACCATCGACGAGGGCACCACCTACGACCCTGAGACGGGGGAGATGGTCGAGCCCCAGGACCCGGAGATCGACCCCGCCAAGTTCGCCCAGTACCGCGACCAGATCGACGAGCAGGACGTCACCCCCGGCGACTTCGGGCGCATCGCCGCCCAGACGGCCAAGCAGGTGATCCTGCAGCGCATCCGCGAGGCCGAGCGCGACATGATGTACGAGGAGTACCGCGACCGCGTGGGCGAGCTGATCACCGGCATCGTCCAGCAGAAGGACTCGCGCTACACGCTCGTCCAGCTGCGCGAGCGCGTCGAGGCGCTGCTGCCCAAGTCCGAGCAGGTCGACGGCGAGCGCTACGACCACTCCCAGCGCATCAAGGCGGTCATCAAGGAGGTCTCGGCCTCGACGCGCGGGCCGAGCATCATCGTCTCGCGCCGCGACCCCGAGCTCATCAAGAAGCTCTTCGAGCTCGAGGTCCCCGAGATCGCCGACGGCCTGGTCGAGATCACCAACGTCGCCCGCGAGCCCGGCTACCGCTCGAAGATCGCCGTGGTCTCCTACGCCGACGGCGTCGACCCGGTCGGCGCGTGCGTCGGGCCCCGCGGCTCGCGCGTGCGCATGGTCGTCTCCGAGCTGCGCGGCGAGAAGATCGACATCATCCCCTACAACGACGAACCCGCCCGCTTCGTGGCCAAGGCGCTGAGTCCCGCGCGCGTGCGCGAGGTCCACGTCGACGACGACGGCAAGCAGGCCACGGTCATCGTCCCCGACGACCAGCTCTCGCTGGCCATCGGCCGCGAGGGTCAGAACGCGCGGCTGGCCGCGCGCCTGACCGGCTGGCGCATCGACATCAAGAGCGAGACGGAGTTCGCCGACGAGGAGGCCGAGGAGGACTACGAGGAGGAGGAGAGCTCCGGGCGCTGCGCGGCCGTGCTGTCCAACGGGCGGCGCTGCCCCAACGCCTCGCTGCCCGGGTCGCCCTACTGCGGCCTGGACGCCCATCAGGCCCTGCGGCGCTTCCCGACCAACTCGGTCACCGTGCTCTCGCCGCTGCGCCCCGACGAGATCTCGGCGCTGGCCGATCGCGATACGCCCGACGCCGACCTGGCCGAGATCATCTCCCGCGCCGAGTCGGCCGGCCGGGGCGCGGGGGCGGGGGAGGAGGAGCCCGAGGTCGTCGGCGGCCCGAGCGCCGTGGAGGGCGAGGTTCCCGCCGGCGAGGAGGCTGCGGCCGGCGAGCCCGTCGGCGAGGACCAGCTGGAGCCCGACCCGTCGGCTGCCCAGGCCGACGGCGAGATGGAGGCCCAGCCCTCCGAGGAGCGGTCCTGACGCTCTGGGCTCTCGCCGCGCCCACACGCCCCACCGCCGCTGCGTGGCCTGCCGCCGCGTGGCGCCCAAGCACGAGCTGCATCGCCTCGCCGCCGACTCCGGCGGCGAGGTCGTTCTCGATCCCGCGGCCACCAGGCCCGGGCGGGGCGCCTACGTCTGCGGGCCGGCCTGCCATGTCGAGGCGGTACGTCGGCGCGCGTACCAGCGTGCCTTCCGCCGAACCGTGACCATCTCGGACCTGGATCTCTCCTAAACTCCTCGCCAGATGGCCAAGAAGCGCGTCCACGAACTCGCCCGCGAGTACGACATGTCCTCCTCCGAGGTCATGACCAAGCTGAAGGCGGCAGGCATCGAGGTCAAGGCCTCGGCCTCGGCCGTCGACGCCAAGGAGGCCGACGCCGCCCTGCGCAACGGCGGGCGCGACGCCGAGGCCGCCCGCCAGGCCGCGCGCGAGGCCCAGGCCGCCCGCCAGGCCCAGCAGGCGCAGGCCAACAACGGGCAGGGCGACAGCGCCCAGGGCGAGCGCAAGGGCCGCCAGTCGCGCCCCAATCGCGGCGACCTGCGCGGCGAGCGCGCACCCGGCGCCGGCCCCGGCGGTCGCCGGCGCGTGGTGATCGACTCCCAGGCCTCCCGTCGCGCGGGCGGCCCCGGCGGCGGCCCGCCCCAGGGCCCGCCGCGCCGCCAGCGCCGCGGCCGGCGCCGGCGGGGCACCTACAACGACACGATCGCTCCGCTGGACACCGCGGCCCAGTCGGCCACCGACCTGGTGCGCATCAACTCAGGGTCGACGGTCAAGGACGTGGCCGAGTACTTCGGCGTCGCCGTCCCGGAGGTCATCAAGAAGCTCATGACCATGGGCCAGATGGCCACGCTGACCCAGACGTTGTCCGATGACGCCATCGGCGTTCTGGCCGAGGAGTTCGGCCGCCAGGTGGAGATCGTCCACGCCGCCGAGGAGATCGAGCCCGAGCCCGCCTACGACGACGCCGACGAGGACCTGGCGCCGCGTCCCCCCGTGGTGACCGTCATGGGCCACGTCGACCACGGCAAGACGTCGCTGCTGGACGCCATCCGCGAGACCGAGGTGGCCGAAGGCGAGGCTGGCGGCATCACCCAGCACATCGGCGCCTACCAGGTGCACCACAACGACAAGCTCGTCACCTTCCTGGACACACCGGGTCACCAGGCCTTCACGGCCATGCGCGCCCGCGGCGCGCAGGTCACCGACATCGTGGTGATCGTGGTGGCCGCCGACGACGGGGTGAAGCCCCAGACCGACGAGGCGATCGACCACGCCAAGGCGGCCGGGGTACCGATGATCGTCGCGGTCAACAAGATCGACAAGGAGGGCGCCGACCTCACCCGCGTGCGCACGGAGATGACCCAGCGCGCGCTGCAGCCGGCCGAGTGGGGCGGGGACACCGAGTTCGTCGACGTCTCCGCGCGCACCAGGCAGGGCCTGGACGACCTTCTGGAGACCATTCAGGTCGTCGCCGAGCTGGAGGACTACAGGGCGAATCCCCGGACCGAGGCCTCGGGAGTGGTCGTCGAGTCCAAGCTCGATCCCGGCCGCGGGCCCGTCGTGACGCTGCTCATCCAGCGCGGCACGCTGACGGTCGGTGATGCGCTGGCCGCGGGCTCCCACTGGGGCCGCGTGCGCGCGATGCACGACTTCACCGGGGCCCGTGTCACCGAGGCGGCGCCCGGCGACCCGGTCGAGGTGCTGGGCTTCGACGGCGTGCCCGAGGCCGGCGAGACCGTGCGCGTGGTCGAGAACGATCGGCGCGCGCGCCAGCTGGCCGAGGAGCGCTCCCTGCGCCTCAAGCAGGAGCAGCAGGCGCGCCGCTCGGGACGGAAGTTGTCGCTCGAGGACGTCTTCAAGCGCGCGCAGGCCGGCGAGATAAAGGAGCTCGCGCTCCTGGTCAAGGCCGACGTGGCCGGCTCGGCCGAGGCACTGGAGGACGAGGTCGCCAAGCTGCCCCAGGACCAGGTCGCCGTCAACATCATCCGCAGCGGCGTGGGCGGGATCAACGAGTCCGACGTGATGCTGGCCGCCGCGTCGCAGGCCGTCATCATCGGCTTCAACGTCCGCCCGGTGGGCGACGCGCGCGCGATCGCCGAGCGCGAGGGCGTCGAGATCCGCACCTACTCGGTCATCTACAAGGCCCTGGATGAGTTACGCGCCGCCATGCAGGGCCTGCTCGAGCCCGAGGAGGTCGAGGAGCCCCTGGGCACGGTCGAGGTGCGCGCCACCTTCCGCGCGTCGCGCATCGGCGTCATCGCCGGCTCCTACGTGACCGACGGGCGCGTGACCCGCGGCGCGCGCGCACGCCTGGTGCGCGACGGCACGATCATCTACGAGGGCCAGATCGAGTCGCTGCGACGGTTCAACGAGGACGTGCGCGAGGTCACCGCCGGCTATGAGTGCGGGATCGTGCTGCGTAACTTCCAGGACATCAAGGAGGGCGACGCCCTGGAGGTCTTCGAGACACGACAGGTCGAGCGCGTCCTCGCCTAGATGAGGAGGTGTCGCTGGCGCGACCCGGGGGCCCGCCTCCGGCGGGTGAGACCACGCGGGACCCGCCTCCGCGGCCATATGGCCGCTCCGGCACCCGCTGGCCGCCTCCGGCACCCCTGATGGGCGCGTACGTCGCCCTGCTGCGCGTCGAGTTGCACTTCCCCGAGGCCGGCAGCCTCAAGACCAAGCGCAAGGACCTCCAGTCGGTGAAGGCGTTGTTGCATCAGCGCCACGGGCTGACCGTCGCCGAGGTCGACCATCAGGACCTGTGGCAGCGCGCGACGCTGGCCGCCGCGCTGACCGGTGGCGACCTGACGCGCATGGAGGCCGCGGTCGACCGCGTCGAGCGTTTCCTCGACGAGCGCTTCCCCGACGGCGTCGCCATCCAGCGCTCGATCCTCTCCTTCGAGGACGTAGGATGAGCGGCGGCCGCATGCGGCGGGTGGACGAAGCCATCCGCGAGGTGCTCAGCGACGCCCTGGCCCAGGGCCTCAAGGATCCCCGCATCGGCTTCGTGACCGTGACCGACGTCTCGACTTCCTCCGACCTCCGTCATGCACGCGTGCACGTCAGCGTGCTGGGCGACGAGCCCGAGCGGGCCGCCACGCTCGAGGGGCTGACCTCCGCGCACGGATTCCTGCAGCGGCGCATCAGCGCCGAGCTGCGCCTCAAGCGCACGCCCGAGCTGCGCTTCCTCGACGACGACACGGTGCGCCGCGCGGCGCGTCTGGAGGAGTTGCTCGACGATGACGCCTGACCACCGCGCCGAGGTCCTGCGCCACCTGCGCGAGGCCGAGCGCTTCCTGCTGCTGACCCACGTCGCCCCCGACGGCGACGCGCTGGGCTCGCTGGTGGCCATGGAGGGCGTGCTCAGCGCGCTGGGCAAGGACGTGGCGCTCTACGTGGCCGCTGACGAGTTCCCGCTGCCCTACGAGTACTCGTTCCTCGAACTGCGCGGCCTCGTCCACCAGCCGCCAGCCGACCTGGCCGAGCGCTGCGTGGTGTTCCTCGACTGCGGCAACGTCGATCGCAATCCGCTCGCCGCCCTGCAGGAGGGCACGACGCTGCTGAACATCGACCACCACCACGACAACACGCGCTTTGGCACGATCGACCACGTGGTGCCCGACGCCTCGTGCACCACGGAGATCGTGTGGGACCTCATGAAGGACCTGGACATTGCACCCACCCCGGCGGTGGCCGACGCCCTGTACATCGGGCTGGTCACCGACACCGGCCGGTTCATGTACGAGAACACGGGCACCCGCGCTCACGTGATGGCCGCGGAGCTGATCGACGCGGGCGTGGACGTGCAGGGGATCTACCGGCGACTGTACGAGGAGATGCCCTACGGCAAGCTCGCGCTGCTGGGTCGCGCGCTTGACTCGATCGAGCGCCACGACGACGGGCGCCTCACGCTGACGCGGCTCACCCGCGAGGATTACGCGCTGGCCGGCGCCGAGGAGTCCTACTCCGAGGGCGTGGTCGACCACCTGCGCTCCGTGCGCGGCACCAAGGTCGCCGCGCTGGCGCGCGAGCTGCTCGACGCCGACTGCGACAGGCCCGGCGTGCGCCGCGCCAAGGTCTCGCTGCGCTCGACCGACGGCAGCGTCGACGTCTCGGCCATCGCCCGCGAGCAGGGCGGGGGCGGCCACCGGCAGGCCGCGGGGTTCACCACGTCGCTGCCCCACGGTGAGCTCGTGGCCTTCCTGCGCGGGGCGATCTGCGCGCAGCTCGCCCTGGCCTGACGCCCGGGCGCATCCATGCTGGGCACAGCCGGCATCCTGCTCATCGACAAGCCCGCCGGGAAGACCTCGCACGATGTGGTCGCCGCGGTGCGCCGCGCGCACCGCGGGATCAAGGTCGGCCATGCCGGGACGCTCGACCCCTTCGCCACCGGACTGCTGCTGGTGCTGCTGGGGCGCGCGACGCGGGTGCAGCGGTGGCTGATGGCCGCGGAGAAGGAGTACTCCGTCGTCGCTCGCCTGGGCGCGATCTCGTCCACGGGGGACACCGAGGGCGAGGTCACCGTGACGGGACGGGTGCCTGCGGCCGGGGTGGCGCTCCCGGTCGGGGAGGTCCGCCAGCGCCCGCCCGGCCACAGCGCGGTGAAGGTGGGTGGGCGGCGCGCCTACCGGCTCGCGCGCGCGGGCGAGGCCGTGGAGCTGCCCGAGCGCACGGTGATGGTGCGGTCCTTCGAAGAGGTGTGGCGGGAGGAGGAGCCCGGCGCCGTACCCGGCCCTCGCGCCGGGTATTGCATCCGCTGTTCCTCGGGCACCTACGTGCGCTCGTTGATCGCCGACCTGGGCGATGCCTACTGCCTCGAGCTGCGGCGCACCGCGATCGGCCCCTTCCGCGTCGAGGACGCCGATTCCGCGCGGGTCGTGCCGCTGGGCGAGGCGCTCGCGGCGGTGATGCCCGTGCTCCAGCTCGGGGGGGAGGACGCGCGCGCCGCTGCCCACGGCCGCGCGGTGCCCGCACCGGGCGGTCAGGGGAGCGTCGCGAGCGGCGACTCGCCCGCCGCGCCGATCCTCCTCGCCGATGCCGCCGGTCCGATCGCCGTCGCGCAGGCCCGGGAGGGCGTGCTCAAGCCCGTCGTAGGCTTTCGCGGGTGAGCGCCAGGGTCGTCTCCCTGCCCGACGTCGCGCCGCGCCCACGCCGCGTCGCCGTCGGCACCTTCGACGGCGTGCACCTGGGCCACCGCGAGGTCATCCGCGGCGCCGACACGGTGGTGACCTTCGATCCTCACCCGGTCACGGTGGTGCACCCCGCGGCCGCTCCCAAGCTACTGACCACCGTCGCGCGCAAGGCCGAGCTGGTGGCGGCGATGGGCGTCGAGGAGCTCGTGGTCGTTCCCTTCGATGCGGCCTACGCCGCGCGCTCAGCGCAGAGCTTCGTGGACGACGTGCTCGTCGCGCGCCTGTGCGCCACGGACGTGTCCGTGGGCGAGAACTTCCGCTTCGGCCATCGCGCGCAGGGCGATGCCGACCTGCTGCGCGCCGATGGGCGCTTCTCCACGCGCGTGGTCGAGCTGCTGGAGATCCACGGAGAGATCGTCTCGTCCAGCCACATCCGCGGCCTGATCGCCGGCGGCGCCGTCAGCTACGCGGCCACGCTGCTGGGCGAGCCTTTTCTCCTGGCCGGGGCGGTCGTCCACGGCGACGAGGTCGGGCGCGAGCTGGGCTATCCCACGGCCAACCTCGTTCCCGACGCCGCCCTCGCGGTGCCCGGCCACGGCGTCTACGCCGGGCGGGCCGAGCTCGACGACGGCCGTGAGCACGCCGCCGCGGTGAGCATCGGGGTGCGTCCGACCTTCGACAGCGGGCGCGGCGAGCTTGTCGAGGCGTTCCTGCTCGACTGGGAGGGCGACCTCTACGGCCGCGTCCTGCGCCTGCGCTTCCTAGAGCGCCTGCGCGGCGAGCGGCGCTTCGACTCCGCCGACGCCCTGGTCGACCAGATGCACCGCGACGTCGAGCAGGCACGGGTGGTGGCGGTCTCGTAGCAGTTCGCTAGCGCGTGCGTCACCCCGTGCCGCACTCGCGCGCGCTTTGGGCAGCGAGGATGGCAGGGTGAGCGAGGCGTGGCGGATCGTTCATCACTACCCGGCCGCCGGGCGGGGCGGCTGCTAGCCTCCGGCGCCGCATGAGCCTCACCCAGGAGCGCAAGCAGGAGATCGTCACCCAGTTTGGCCAGACGCCGGCGGACACGGGCAACACCCGCGTGCAGGTCGCGCTGCTCACCGAGCGCATCAACCAGGAGCTCACCGAGCACCTGCGCGAGCACCGCAAGGACCATCACTCGCGCCGCGGCCTGCTCATGCTCGTCGGCCGCCGCCGGCGCTTCCTCGACTACCTGCGCAACAAGGACCTCGAGGGCTACCGCGCGCTCGTTCGCGAGCTCGGCCTGCGCCGGTGAGCGACGGCGGCCGGATCATCGCGCCCGGCACGCCGGCGCCCGAGTTCGCGCTGCGCACCGAGGACGGCGACACCTTCACCCGCGACGACCTCGCGGGACAGACCACCGTCCTGGTCTTCTATCCCTCCGCCTTCAGCCCGGTCTGCACCGACCAGCTCCAGGTCTACGAGGAGGCCCTCGAGGAGCTGCGCGCCCAGGGCGCCGTGCTCTATGGCGTCTCCACCGACGGTCCGTACAGCCAGAAGGCCTTTCGCGAGTCGCTCAACGTCACGATCCCCCAGCTGTCGGACTTCGAGCCCAAGGGCGAGACCGCCCGCGCCTTTGGCGCCTACTTCGAGCCGGCCGGCACGACGGATCGCGCGCTGGTCATCATCGGTCCCGACGGGGTGGTCACGTGGTCGCACCTGGCCGCCAACCCCGGCGAGCTGCCCGGGGTCAACCTGATCTTCGACGGGCTGCAGGCCGCGGCCTGAGGGGTGCCGGAGGCGACCACATGGTCGCCGGAGGCGGGCCCCCAGGCGATCTTTCAACCCATCCGCCGCGCCACCTCGTGGTGGCGGAAGGCGAAGATCGACTCGACATCGCGGCGCACGAAGGCGCGGTGGGCGAGCTCGCCCAACGCTCCGAAGGGCATCGCGTAGTGCACCGTGTCGCGCATGCGCGTCCCGCCGCGCGCGTCGCCCTCGGGCTCGAAGGTGTGCGTGTGGTGCCACAGCGCGTAGGGGCCACGCAACTGCACGTCGACGAAGCGCGAGGGCGGCTCCCAGGCCTGGATGGAGGTCAGCCAGTTCACGGGCACGCCGTGCAGGCGCAGGCGGTACTGGATCGTGGTGCCCACGCGCATCTCGATGGGCTCGGGAGTGACCACGCGGAAGCCCAGCAGGGGAGGGGTGATCGCCTCGAGGTTGTGGGCATCGGCGAAGAAGGGAAAGACCTCCGCGGGCGGGCCGGGCAGGATCTGCTCGCGCTCCAACACGTGGATTCGCATGGCCGATGATGATCTTCGCAGCGCCCCGGTGCCGCCCGTGCGCCAGGACGATCACGTCCGCGGCCCCGAGGGCGGGCGGCTCATCGTCGTCTACGGCGACTTCACCTGCCCGCACTGCGCCACCGCCCACGCGCGGCTGGCCGCGCGCCCGCAGACGCGCCGCGTCTTCCGTCACTTCGCTCTGAAGGCCAAGGACCCGCGAGCCCCTGCGCTCGCCCACGCCGTCGAGGCGGCCGGCGCGCAGGGCGCCTTCTGGGCCTTCCACGACGCGCTGTACGCCGACCAGGGCCGCCTGGACGACCCACACCTGTGGGCCCGCGTCCGCAAGCTGGGCCTCGACCTCGAGCGCTTCGAGCACGACCGCCGCGAGGAGGCCGCCATCGCCCGCGTGAAGCGCGACACCCGGGAGGGCATGCGCGCCGGGATCACCACGACGCCCACCCTCGTCGTCGACGGCACGCTGGTCCCCGGCGCCCCCACGTCGGCTATCCTCGACTCGTTCGGATTCTGAAGACAGCACGAACGTGCGCGCACCTACCGAACGGTGCGCAGAAGCAGAAGGGAAAATCCCATATGTCCCAAGCCGTACGGCACGCGTCCTTCGACGTGACCACCGTCTCGGTCGAGATCGCCGGCAACGAGATCTCCTTTGAGACCGGCAAGATGGCCAAGCAGGCCTCCGGCGCCGTCATCGTCCGCTCGGGCGACACCATGGTGCTCAGCACCGCGACCGCCGGCAACGCGCGCGATGTCGACTTCCTCCCGCTCACGGTGGACGTCGAAGAGCGCATGTACGCCGCGGGCAAGATCCCCGGCTCCTTCTTCAAGCGCGAGGGTCGCTCGTCCGAGAAGGGCACGCTGACCGCGCGCATGATCGACCGCCCCCTGCGCCCCCTCTTCCCCAAGGGGTGGAACCGCGAGACGCAGCTGGTGTCGATCCCCCTCAGCGTCGACCACGACCACCCGCACGACATCCTGTCGATGAACGCGACGTCCGCGGCGCTGATGATCAGCGAGATCCCCTTCCCCATGCCCGTCGGCGCCGTGCGCATCGGCAAGGTCGAAGGCAACTTCGTGGTCAACCCCTCGGAGGAGAGCCTCATGGAGGGCGCCGAGAACGAGAGCGACCTCGACCTCGTGGTGGCCGGCACCGAGGAGGCCATCCTCATGGTCGAGGCGGGAGCCAACGAGATTCCCGAGGCCGAGATGCTCGACGCGCTGGACATCGCCCACTCGGAGATCCGCAAGCTCTGCGCCCTGCAGCACGAGCTGCGCGAGAAGGCCGGCAAGCCCAAGGTGGAGATCACGCCGCCCCAGGTCGACGAGGGCCTCCTGCAGGCCATCCGCGACTCGCACGGCGCCGCGCTGGACCAGGCCACCCAGATCGAGGGCAAGCTCGCCCGCCAGGACGCCATCAAGGAAGTGGAGGAGCAGGCGCTGACCTCCCACTCCGGGGACCCGCAGTGGGAGGGCTACGCCGAGCAGCGCGCCAGGGTGCAGCTGGCCTTCGACCGCCTCGAGAAGACGACGATCCGCCAGCGGATCGCCGTCGAGAAGAAGCGCCCCGACGGCCGCGCCCAGACGGAGATCCGCCCGATCGACGTGGAGATCGACGTCGCGCCGCGCGCGCACGGCTCCGGGCTGTTCACCCGCGGCGAGACGCAGATCCTCAGTGTGGCCGCGCTGGGCACGATGAAGGAGGAGATGCGTCTCGACACCCTCGGGCTCGAGAAGCACAAGTACTACTTCCACCACTACAACTTCCCGCCGTTCTCGGTGGGCGAGGCGGGCTTCATGCGCGGCCCCAAGCGCCGTGACATCGGCCACGGCGCTCTGGCCGAGCGCGCGCTGGTGCCGATGGTGCCCTCCACGGACGAGTTCCCCTACACGATCCGCGTGGTCTCCGACACGCTCGAGTCCAACGGCTCGTCGTCCATGGGCTCGGTATGCGGCTCCACGCTGGCGCTGATGGCTGCCGGCGTGCCGCTCAAGCGCCCGGTGGCCGGCATCGCGATGGGCCTCATCAAGGAGGGCGACGACTACGTCGTGCTCACCGACATCGCGGGCGTGGAGGACCACCTGGGCGACATGGACTTCAAGGTCGCCGGGACCCATCGCGGCATCACCGCGCTGCAGATGGACATCAAGATCACCGGTGTCACCTTCGAGATCCTGCGCGACGCGCTCGCGCAGGCCAAGGACGCGCGCCTGGCCATCCTGGAGCGGATGACCGAGGTGATCGACACGCCGCGCGCCGAGCTTTCCAAGCACGCGCCCCGCATCGTCCAGGTGCAGATCGACCCCGACAAGATCGGCCTGCTCATCGGCAAGGGCGGCGAGACCATCCGCGGCCTGTCCGAGGAGTTCGAATCCCAGATCGACGTCAACGACGAGGGCGCGGTGCTCATCTACTCGGCCAACGGGGAGCTGGGCGACGCGCTGGGCGAGCGCATCCGTCAGATGACCAAGGAGGTCGAGGTCGGCGACGAGTACACCGGCAAGGTCGTGAAGACCACGACCTTCGGCGCCTTCGTCGAGCTCATCAAGGGCACCGACGGCCTCCTGCACATCTCCAACGTCTCGCCCGGTCAGCGCGTCGACACGGTGGAGGACGTGCTCACCCAGGGCCAGGACCTCGCCGTGCGCGTCGTCGAGGTCGACCGCGAGCGCGGGCGCATCGGGCTGCGCCTGGCCGAGGACCCCGAGGTCGCCGGCAAGTCCGTCGAGGAGCTTGCCACGGTCGGCTCCGGCGGTGGCGGCGGCGGCGGGGGGGGCGGCGGTCGCCGCCGCGGCGGCGATCGCGGAGGCCGGGGCAACGGCGGCCCCCGAGGCGGGCGCGACGGCGGCGGGCGCGAGCGCGGCGCCCGGCGGCCCCGCAGCGGCGATCCCGACCGCGGCTAGCTCGCGCCGGGCTTGGAGACCGCTTCGCTCCCGGTGCTGCACGCTCCGCTCCTGAGCGGACGAGACCGCTTCGCGTGCGCCACCAGCTAGACACGCTCGACTCGGGCACCCGGGTCGTCACGGAGGTCGTGCCCTCCGTGCGATCCGTGGCGCTCGGGTTCTGGGTGGGCACGGGGTCGGCGCTCGAGGCCGACGCCCACGCGGGCCTGTCGCACCTGGTCGAGCACATGCTCTTTCGCGGCAGCGAGCGCTACGGCTCGCTCGAGCTCGACCAGCTCTTCGACGCGCTCGGGGGCGATCTCAACGCGGGTACCGGCAAGGACAGCACGTCCGTGCACGCTCGCGTGCTCGACGAGCGCCTGCCCGAGGCCTTCGACGCGATGGCCGACATGGTCTGGCGTCCCCGGATGGACGCCGAGGACCTCGAGGCCGAGCGACGCGTCGTCCTCGAGGAGATCGCCATGTACGAGGACGACCCGCAGGACAAGGTCTTCGACGTGCTCGGCGAGGCGGTGTTCGGCACCCACCCGCTGGGCCGGGCGATCATCGGCGCGCCCGAGGTCATCGACAACGTGGGGCCCGGCGATCTGGCCGCCTTCCACTCCGCGCGCTACCGTCCCGGGCAGGTGGTGATCGCTGCCGCGGGCTCGGTCGACCACGACGCGCTGGTGGCCCTCGCGCAGGCGGCCGATCCCGGCCGCGCCGAGCCCGCCACGGGCGCCGCTGCCGCGCTGGCCGGCCAGGAGCCGCCCCCGCAGCAGGCCGGGCGTCTGCGCTTCGTGGTCAAGCCCACCGAGCAGGTGCACGTCTGTGTGGGCGGTCCCGGCATCGACCGCCACGACGAGCGGCGCTTCTCCCTGCGGGTGCTGGACGCGGTCTTGGGCGGCACGTCCAGCTCGCGGTTGTTCCAGGAGGTGCGCGAGGAGCGCGGCCTGGCCTACGCGGTGCACTCCTTCCAGGCCACCTTCCACCACTCGGGCCAGTTCGGCGTCTATCTGGGCACTCGCCCCGACAACCTCGCCGAGTCGCTGCGGGTGGTCGCCGACGAGCTCGAGCGCTTCCGCGCCCAGCCGTTGCCCGACGACGAGTTGCAGCGGGCCAAGGAGCACGTCAAGGGCCGCGTGGTCCTCTCGCTGGAGTCGACGATGGCCCGTATGAGTCGCCTGGGAAGCGCTCTGCTGGGCGAGGTCCCCCTGCTGGAGCTCGATGAGCTGCTGGAGCGCATCGACGCCGTGAGCGCGGACGATGTCGCCGCCCTGGCGGGCAAGCTGCTCGCCCCCGAGCAGCTGAGCGCCGTCGGCATCGGCGCCGACGAGGACGCCTTCCGAGCGGCGGTGGCGCCGCTGTCGCCGGCGCTGGCCGGCGCCGTCTAGTCGTGGTGCGCGTCGCGGTGGCCGGCGCCGCCGGACGCATGGGCGAGGCGGTCTGCGCCGCGGTGCAGGGCGCCGACGACCTCGAGCTGACCGGCCGGGCGGACCCTGCGCTGGACGTGGCGCTCGAAGACGTGCTGGACGACGCCGACGTGGTGGTCGACTTCACCCGCCCCGACACCGCGCTTGACAACGTCCGGGCCTGCCTGCGCGCCGGTGTGCACGCCGTGGTGGGCACCAGCGGCTGGGACGTCGACGCGATCCGCGGGGAGCGCGGCGCCAACGTGCTCTTCGCCCCCAACTTCGCCATCGGTGCTGTGCTCATGATGCGCTTCGCCGCCGAGGCCTCCAGGCACATGGCGCACGCGGAGATCGTCGAGCTGCACCACGACCGAAAGCTCGACAAGCCGTCGGGCACCGCGGCGCGCACCGCGGAGATCATGGAGGGCGAGGTGCCGATCCACTCCGTGCGCCTGCCCGGCCTGGTCGCCCACCAGGAGGTCATCCTGGGCGACCTGGGCCAGACGCTGAGCATCCGCCACGACTCGCTGGACCGCTCGTCGTTCATGCCCGGCGTCCTGCTGGCGGTGCGCCGCGTGAGCTCGCTGGCCGAGTCCCCGGTGGTGGGCCTCGAGCACGTGCTGTTCGAGTAGGCCGGGAGCATCGGCTTATCGGTTGCATGGGAAGTAGGAGCGGGGGGCAACTGCCCGCTGAATGCTCATCAACCGTGCCGTTCGTTGCCGCTGGCCTTTCGTGGCGGTCGCGCTCGCGGCTACCTCGGTGACCGCCTGTGGTGACGAAGACCGCACCTCATCACGTACGCAGACGCCTGCGCCGACGACCACGTCGGACTTCGGGGCGTGGGCCCGGCGGTTTGAGGCTGAGTGTCGATCGTTCAACCGGAAGGTCGAGCGTCTTCCCGATCTGAACGCGGGCCTGGAAGACGTCCGAGGTCCGGAGAAGTTGCGGCGGCTGGGACGGCGGCTTGAGCCAGTGATCACCTCGTTTGGGCAGATGACGGAGCGGATCGAAGGCATCGGCCTGCCTGCCGAACGGCGCGAGCAGGCGCGCGACCTCGTGGTCGCGCTTAAGCGACGAGCGCGCGTCCTTCGAGCGACGCTTGCCGCTCTCCGGCGCGTGGACGCCGCGTCCGTCGAAGCAGCGGGTCAGCGGGAGGTCGAGGTCAACCAAAGGCTGGCAGCCGCGCTGCGCACCGCGGGCCTCTCCTGCTGAGCACTCGGGCGCTCAAGGTGGCGGCACGCGACTCGGAGGCGGCTACTCCGCCCGTCCCAGCTTCCGCGCTGGACGAACAGGAGCAGTCCGCGCCGGGGGCCGGCGAGAGTGCTGGATGTCGCGCAAACGAGCGCTGACCGACGCTTCTCCTCCTCGTCCAAGGCGGTAGCGCGGCCGATGCAACGGACGGCTACCGGTCCTGCCTCGGAGCGACACTGCCGTTCCTGCCTGACACGAGCCGCCATTAGCGCCGCCCTGCGTGTCGTCCATAGGGAACTGGTCGGCTCATCGCGTCCGGTCTATGCGGCGCGCCATCAAGGTCGCCGGCGGACGGCCGATGAAGACGCCATGGCACGACGGCTGCCGATGCGCGAGCTCGATGAGCGCCTTGCCGAGATCAACGGTGAGACCAGCCGTCGTCTAAGTCTCGTGCCGAAGCCGATCCGCGTAGGCGACTGGCCGGCGCTGATCCACAAGCACCGCGAGATGCTCGCCATCCTCGAGACGGCGCGCAAACGGAAGGGCGAGCTGACGCCACCCGCCGATCGCGCCGAGCATTACTTGTCCTACCTGGCGGCAGTCGACCGACAGCTGCGTGTGGAACGCGCGGTGCTGCAGGCCGCCCAGACACGTGACTTCCGCGCGTACTCGCGCGAGTGTCGCCTGTTGGCGGCATCCGTCGGCGACGTTCTGCTCGCCGGGCGCCGCGCAGGCCTTCGCTCGACGCAGCCGACGTGGCCCCAGCGCCAACGCATCCGCATGACCCTGCCCACCTACGTGGTTCGAGCGCTGTGGCACGCTCGCGGCGAGGTACGCGCCGGCCGCCGCTGGCAGTCAAGCTGACCGGCTGCGGCGGTCGCGGTAACCGATCCTTTCGCCTGGGAGCGGCTTCCGCTCGTGCCTCAATGGGGGAGTCGCCAACGAGAGTCGATCGGATCGTCTGGATGCCGGAAGCCGGGTCCGCGTCCCACAATGATCAACTCGATCTGAATAGGTTCAGAAGCTTCGACCGCCTCGGCATCGGCCCGAGCGAACGCGTCGCGCAAGCGGATGAACTGCGCAACCGCCTCCGCGAACGTCTTGAGGTCAGCTCTCGCAAGAGTCTCGACCTCCCGCCAGAGGATCGCTGTGGGGTTCGGGAAGTGAATTTCGCCAAAACACTCATTAAAAGCGTCCCAGTTGTTCCCGTAGTAGTCGGGGAAGGCGAACGCCTTCTTCGCCTCGGCGTGGAACGACGCAGCATCGCGCATCTCACTCCCGTCGAGCACGATCGCATTGAAGCCGTGTTTCGCTAGGTCGCTGCGTAGCCCGCGGAGGGCGTCCTCGTGGACCGTGTAGACGAAGCCAGGCCCGAGCCACGGCATCGCCTCCCGAATCCATACGAAGCCAGTCACGCGGCCGGACTGTCGCACGTCGCGTCGACCACTGCTTTCGCCTGGAAGCGGCTTCCGCTTTTGCCTCAAAGGGGAAGCGGCGTCCGGGCGCGCGTAGCCATCGAGAAGTAGTGCGTCACGTTCGCTCGTCCCGACCTAGCTGCCGACGCATTCAGTCGCGCAACTTCCTGGTCGGCCTCTGCCTCATCCCACACGACCTTCGTGACGGTGACGCGGTCACGCGCGTTGACCGGCAACGAGCCGGCCTCGTCCACGGGCCAGTCGTCCAGCCTGACAATTGCAAAGCACGGGACGAGCCCTCGTTCTGGCATGTCATCCAGTTTGCCGAACGCCGGGGGAGTGCCGCTTTCGCCTGGGAAGCGGCTTCCGCTCGTGCCTCGAAGCAGAAGCGGTCAGTCCCGGTATAGCGTCGCCTGCCGCCGAGCGAACTCCTGGATGCGCGACCGCTCCGCCTGGTCGATGGCGTCGAACGAGTCGGCGCTGTCGAAGTGGGTCAAAACAGCCGCAGCGATTTCGTACAGGTGCTCCGGGTTGAGCGGCAGGCTCCACTCCTGCGCGTACGGGACAAGAGCGGCGACGGCGCGTTCCATCTGCTCAGGCGTCGGCTGCATGGCAGCGCATCTTGACGCGGCTGGCGCGCTGCTGCTTTCGCCTGCCTGGAGCAGCAAGAGCATTGGCCGACGCGACTTCCCCTATCCATGCAAACGACGCTCTCGGTGAGATGGCGTCACGCTCTCGCCATGGACGAGTCGCGAGCACGTCGTCGGAGCACCAGCTCACGCCTGCTTCCGCCGGAAGAGCGAGAGCAGGCGGTCGCAGCCACGTCGCTGCGGCGCGTAGTCAGGAGGAGGCGCGTGGCTCGCGGTGCGGGACACCTGCTCCGACGTCGGCGCGCTAATCGCCCGGTCTACGGGAATCGCGGCGCGTGCTAATCGCTTGCGGCCAGCATCGGGTGTGTAAGCCCGTGCTCGGCGCAGATCATCGGGATGCTGTCCGGCTGCAGCTCGATCCCGTAACGCCCGGCAAGCTCTGCCATCTGCTGGGGGTCGAAGTTGGGTGAGGCCATCGCCGTCGCCATCTGGTCGAAACAGTGCTCGAACCCTCCGGGAGAGATGATCTCGAGGATCTTGCACGGTCCGTCGCCGGCGTTCCAGAACGTGTGCCACTGGTCGCGAGGCTTGAAAACCAGGTCGCCTGCGTCCGCGTGCACCACGTCATCGCCGAGCAACGCTCCCATCCGGCCCTCGAGGACGAAGCTGTACTCGTCCTCGCGCGAGTGCTTGTGCAGCGGCGCGACCAGACCGCGGGGAGGGATCGGGTGCTCGACGAGCGAGAACCCACCGCCGGTCTCTTGGGTCCAGGCCATGAACCGCACCCCAGCTGACCCAATGTCGACGAGCTTGCCGTCGGCCGGCCCGATCTTTCGCGGCCCGTCCGAGCCGTCGAAGCGCCCAGCGGTGGTCGGTTGGGACGTTAGAGACATTTGCGGCCCTTTCAACTAATTGCTGCAACACTATTGTGCGCGAATCTACCAGCCGGCCGGCCGGCCTGTCAAGATTCACGCACACCCGTGAAGAATCAAACACAGCCATCCGGACGACGGCCCTACCGCAAACGCAAGCGAGCGCTGTCGGAGCAGGAGACGCGCCAGCGGATCACCCTGGCGGCAGTGGCGCTGCATCAGACCGTTGGTCCCGCGCGCTCGAGCGTGAAGGCGATCGCCGAGCGAGCCGGTGTCGACCGCGCGACCGTCTACCGCCACTTCCCCGACGAGCAGGCGTTGTTCGACGCCTGCACAAGCCACTACTACCAGCGCCATCCGATGCCCAGCCCCGAGCACTGGGCCGAGATCACGAACCCGAACGAGCGCCTGCGCACAGCACTCGACGAGCTTTACGCCTGGTACGCCGAAACCGAGCAGATGCTGCACGCCGGGATCCGCGACATCGAACACGTACCCGCTGGATCGCGCGAGGCCTTCCTCGGCTACTTCAAGACTGTCCACGCGGCGCTCATGACCGGACGCCGCGAACGCGGCCGCCCCTGTGCGCGCGTCTCCGGCGCTATCGCTCACGCAACCAACTTCCACACCTGGCGCTCGCTCGTGCGCGAGCAACAATTGAGCGCAGATGAAGCGATAACCCTGACCACGGCAATGGTGCAGGCGGCAACCCACCCGACCCCAGAGCCTTCCCGGCAAACCGGGAGCACAACCCGGCGCTCACGCACATGAGCAGATTCGACGGCCTCACGAGCAGAGACGATCCGCTGCCCGAGTCGCGCTCCTGCATCGCTGGCACGACGAGCGCCGTCCAGCGCAGACGGCCATTCACCTGCAACGCGCGAGAACCAGCACTCTCGCCAGCGGGGAAGCAGAATGCTCACGCTCATCCGAAGCGGCAGCTTGTGCGAGAGCGCCGGAACCGTCGAGAAGGAGCAGCCTCGTCGTCCAATTTGCCATGGGGGTAGGCTCCCCCGCGCATGACCGCCTGGGAGTACACGACCACCGTCATCACGCACGGCTTCATGGGCCGGCAGAGCGACGAGCTCGACCGCAAGAAGTTCCAGGAGGAGCTATCGCGGCTCGGAGCCGAGGGATGGGAGCTCGCCACCGTCTTCCTCGACGTCAACCTGCATCGCGAGAAGGACGGTC
>JAUJOF010000020.1 GCA_030447785.1 Solirubrobacteraceae bacterium | reverse complement strand
TAGCGCGCACCGTTCGGGTCGGTGAGGTCCCCGGTTCGAATCCGGGCGCCCCGATAGCACAGAACCCCTGCTAACGCGGGGGTTCTGCACGTTCCCGGCGGCCCTCGACGGAGGCCGGGGACGGCCGCTGGGCGTCGCTGGTGCCCAATGGTGCCCAATCAGCGCCCGCCACGAGCGCCCGCAGCCGATCGCGCTCTCCCGCCTCGCGGCGCATCATGTGGCTGTAGACCCGCAGCGTGAACGCCGGGTCGGTGTGCCCGAGCTGGCCCATCACGTAGGACGGGTCGTTGCCCAGCGCGACAAGGATCGACGCGAACGTGTGGCGCAGCTTGTGCGGGCTCACGCCGGCCGGCAGCGGCTGCGCCTCGCGGCCCTCGAGCAGCTCGCCGGCCCTGCGCGCTACGGGCAGCACCACGCGCTGACGCAGGTTGTAGCGGTCGCGCGGCGCGCCCGTGCGCGTCGTGAATACCAGCGCGTCGGCCCGTGTGCGGCCGCTGGCGGCCTTGTGGTGACCCAGCTCGTCGCGCAGGAGCGGGAGCACGTCGACCTCGCGCACCCCCGCGGCCGTCTTCGAGGCTCCCACGGTGAGGCGCCCGGCGGCGAGGTTCACGTCCCGCCAGCGCAACCCCTCGATTTCGTGGGCGCGCAACCCGGCGAGAATCATCACCGCGACCACCGGGCGACGCCCGGTGGTCTGAGCATCGGGCTCGGCGTCCAGCGCGGTCGCGGCCTCGAGCATCGCGCCGACGTGCTCCGCGCTGTCGAGGTACACCGGCCGCGGCCGCTCGGCCTTCAAGCGGCGCCGGCGCCCGGCCGCGGGGTTGCGCTCGACGTAGCCGTACTCGACGGCGACCTCCATCACCTGCGCCAGCAGCGCGAGCGTCATGTTGATGCTGCGCGCCTTCAGCCGCTCCTCGGCCACCTTGTGCTGCCGGTAGCGGTCGACCTCGCGGATCGTGATCTGCGACAGGCGGTGCTTCGCGAAGAACGGCAGCAGGTGATGCGTCAGATCGTTGCGGTACGACCGCGCCGTGTTGGGTCGGATCTCGGCCTCCTTGGCCGCGTACCACTCCGACGCGAACTCGTGGAACGTCGGGTCGGTGATGACCGGCGCGGTCGGCGCGGGGGTGGGCGCCTGCCACACCCCGCGCTCGACCTGGGCCAAGGTGAGCGTCAGCTCGGCCTCGGCCTTCCTTCGGTTCCAGCCGTCCGCGCTCGAGCCCAGCGTGACGTACTGGCGCTGCCCGTAGGCGCGGAAGCGCAGGGCGTACACGGTGCCGCCCTTGCGCTCGCGCTCGACTACCTGGCCGGTCGACTGGCGGGCCATCACCTCTGCCCTTCCTCGCCGCACTCCACCGCTTCGTACACGTCAAGGCCCAGATCCCGGCGCGGAATCACCGGATCTCCGTCGCCATAAGCCATGCGGCGCAAGGCGCTCGTCGCGTAATCCGGGTCAACCCCCGTGATCTCTGCCAGCCGCCATGCCGTCTCTGCCAGCCCTGACTGCCGCAACGCGGCGATCAGCTTTGCATCGTCGTCGTCGCGAACTTCGCTAATGCTGATCGGCAGGGGCTCCATGTAGTCCTCCATGTAGTCCTCCACGATCGCTTCCTGCTCCTCTCTCGTGAGGCAGCCGGGGCAGATGGGGTCGTCGTCCCCGCCCTCCCACAGGACGTATTCCTCGGAGTCGATCGGCGGCATCGTTCGAGCGCATCGCAAGCAGCGGTCACTGGCCATCACGCGGCCTCCTGGCGCTGAGGGTCGCCCGCGACCTCACGGGCCAGCTCGCGGCTTTCGAGCAGGTCGTGTCGTGCCTCGGCGAGCATGCGCTCGAGGTCGCCGACGCGCTCGAGGTCGCGGCGGACCCTGCGCAGCGCCGCGGCCTCCGCGAGCGAGTGGGTCCCCGGCTCCGTGGTGGCCATCACGCGGCCCTTTCGTGGACGGCGGCTGCGCGCCCGTAGTACTCAGCCTCCGAGCGGACGGCCTCGTCGAGCGCGTCGTTGACCGCCGCGCGGATCAGCTCGGTATGGACTCCGGCCTCAAGCGCGGCCCGGACCGCTCCGCCGAGCAGTGCGGAGACCATGCGCTCCTCGGCGATGTCACTGCCGTGGAAGTTGTGCAGGCACCTGTGGCAGATCGGCACGCGATGCCGGCGGGCGGCGGGGAGAGTGTGCGTGGCCGGGTGCTCCCCGCAGGTGGGGCACTCCTCCTGGCCCTCGAAGGGCCGGGCGTTCATGTGGGCCAGGTAGTCCTCGAAGCGCGTGGGGATACGCACGGTCACGCCTCCACCGGCTCGCGCGCCTCGCTTCGGCGCAGCCCGACCATCCGCTGCATGGCCTCGAGCGCCTCGGCCACGTCGGCGGCGTCGCGCAGTTTGGCCGCGTTCTGGTCACCGATGCGCAGGTCGTCGTACAGCCCCCCGAGGACGTAGTCGAGCGCGTCGGCGAGCACGTCGCGGTCCGCGGTCACGTCGCGGTCAGTCCGGGCTAGCTCGGCGCCGAGCGCCTCCACCAGCCGATCGGCAGCGGCGAGGCGCCGGCGTGCGGCCACGAGCCCGGCGCTCCCCCGTGCGTCGCCGTCCGCGAAGGCGCCGCGGTGCTGGTCGAGCGCCGACTCCACCCGCTCGGCGGCCGAGTGCAAGGCGCCCAGAGCGCCCTCGCGCAGGTGTCGCTCGGCGATCGCCGGGACGGTGATGGTCAGATCGAACACGGTGCTCCCTTCGGTCGGTGTGGTCCCGAAGGGTGCCGCCAGCTCGGTGAGGGCGAGAACGCGACCACGTTGGGTAGCGTCCTGTCCGCATCGAAGGTGACCGCCTTCGGTGCCACGGGGCGGGCCGTTCGCGCGGCGCCGCCCCACTTTTGTGGGTACGCCGGGCATCCTACGCCGCCGCGCGGCGCTCGTCTAGCCGCCACGTGCGGTTTCTCGCTCGTGCCCGGTGTTCGGCCAGGGATGTGCACCCGTCGACCTCCTGGCCGGCGAGTAGGCGCCTCACCCGCGAAGCCTCGGCGCGGCAGGGCCCCGAGCAGAAGCGGGCATGACGGCGCCGGCCGTCCATCGCGACGCCACAGACCGGGCACCGTCGCGGGCTCACGCGCCTTCCTCTCGGGCAGCGTCGTACTCATCGACGGCTGCGGTGATGTCCTGCTCGGGGGTCGCGTCGGCGCCGATGAGCCGCGTCATTACGGTGTCGTCGGCGTACACCGTGACCTCCCACAGTCCGTCGGCTCGCATCAAGCGGCCCGTCAGCGACCGGAAAGCGGTTGGGCGTCGCAGCTTTCGCAGAATGGAGCCGGATAGGACGATCAGGGTTTTCACCGCTTCGACTTCGTCGTCATCCATGTCGCTATCGGCGGATTCCTCGATCGGAGGCATGAGTTACCTCGCCACCATCCCGTTGCCTGCCGCGCGCGCCCGGTGGCCGTAGTTGGATGCAAGCTCACCCGAGATGATGTCCGCGATCGCGCGGCGCACCACCCCGAGCTCGACGCTCTGCGCACGATCGGCGAAGGCGAGGATCTGCTTGTTGGTCTCGACCAGGTCTTTTGTGGCCTGGGCGTGCTCCTCCCGCGCGGCTTTGTCCGCGTTGATCGCCTCGGTCAGGTCGTTCAGGTCGGCCCTAAGGGACAGGCGCTCCTGGGCGGTCAGGTCGGCCCGGTTGAGCGCCTCCTGGAGCGCTCGCTCGCGCTCGGTCTGCGCGGCGCGCTCGGCGCCCGCGTCCCGCCCGAAGTCGCCTGCGCGCAACCTGAGGTCGATCTCCGAGATCCGGTCGGAGACCGCCTGCAACGGGTCGACACGCTGAGCGGCCGCGTCCTCCCGGGCCGCACCCTCGATGCGCCACCGGTCGCGCTGCGTCAGCCCGCCCGCCGCCAGAGCACCCTTCCGGGCGCGGTCGCGCAACGCGAACGCCTGCTCAGCCGACAAGTGACCTGCCGCCTCGCGCAGGCTGATCTCCTCCAACTGGCCCTCCAGCACGCTGACCGGGGCGTTGACCTCAGCGATCGCCTTCGACGTCTCATCCACATCCAACCGGGCGTCTCTGAGCGCACGGTCGGCCTCCCGTCGGGCGGTCAGGGCCTCCCGGCGCTGCTCCTCCAACCTGCGCACCCGCCCGCTCGCCTGATTGCGACGGCGCACGAGCTGGCGGCGCTCACGCGTACCACGCTTCGCCCCACGGACCGCCCGGGTCAGACCGCGCTCCTGCGCCTCCGCCGCATTGAGCATCTTGCGGGCCAGCACGCTCGCGTTGTTCACCCTGGACAACTGCCGCCGGCGGGTCTTCACGATCTGGCGCTGCGCCACCTGGATCTGCCCGATCTCCCCCAGGCGCTCCCGGCGGCCTTCCTCGGTCCCGAGGTCCTCCTCGGTCAGGCCATGACGACGCTCGAGGTAACCAACCCTGTCCTCCGCGCGCTCAAGGACCTCGCCGCCCTCCGTGGCGCGCTCCATGAACTCCTTGAAGCGCTCCTGGCGGCCCGACTGGCGAAACGCGACCGGGTCCAAGCGCAGCCCGAGATGACGAGCCCGACGGGGCGTGATATCCAGCCGACGCAGATCCGCGGGCTTGAGCGTCCGACGAAGGAGCCGGCGTGCCTGCGCGCGACTGACGCGCAGGGCGCGCACGATGTGGTTGACCTTCGCCCGGCTGACACGGTTCCCGCCAGCCCGTCCGCCGCGGGCCATGTAGCGCATCGCCCGGTTGCGAACCTGGTCATAGCGTGCGGGGAACGCCGAGCGCTGCACCGCCTGGGCAAGCGCGCCCGCCGACCCACGAAACGGCCGCATCGCCCGAGCCTCGCGCAGGAACCGCAACGCCGCCGCGTACGGGTTCATCCGCCGCGAGACCGACCCGTAGTGCGAGCGCTCCTGAAGGACCCCCACCGAGTCGCGGTCGCCGTAGGGAAGGTTCCTGAGGCCGGACTCCACGATCCCCGCCTCCCACAGCGCGAGGCGTTCCTTGGGGCTCGCGCCGGTCGCGCGGATCGCGCGGCGGAAGTCGCGGATCACGCTCCCGCTGCTCGGGCCCGCGCCGTGGCTTTGCACGCCCGATGCCCCCGCCTGGGCGGCGACGCTGTCGAGCCTTGACTGTGCGGCTCTGCGGACCTGGTCGACAGCCGCCTGGGCGACTGTTGAGGCCACCCCGAGATCCCGGCGGACCCGGACCCGCCGGATCCGCGCGCCACCGACGCCGGCGCCACCAACAGCACCGCCGCCGCCCCACTCCACGTGGGCGTGATGGCCACGGCCGTGGTTGGGGTAGGCGATGCCGATCCCGTTGGTGCCGTACAGCACCTTCTTCCCCGAGCGGATCGCCGCGCGCAGCCCCGCCTCGACAGTGTTCCACGAGCCACCCGGGCCCGGGACGACATCCAAGGCGGTGCCGGTCACGTTGTGCCCCGGCGACTGGTGGCCACCGCCCGGGTCGTACGCGTAGCCGATCTGGATCTTGAAGCGGCGGATCCACGAGCTGACCTGGTTGGCGATCCTCGCGTTGACCCGGTCGCGGCCACCCGTCGTGTTCGGGTCGCCCGGGACGCGGACCATGCCGCCCCTGGCGAAGTAGTGGGGGGTGTTCACGCCGCCCGCAAGCTCATCGAGGGAGCCGTAGCGGGAGAGGCCAAGCTCGCGACTGACGGCCATCGCCTGCTCGATGTGGTGCTGCTGGTGGCGATTGGCGACGAACTCGCCGCGGCCAAGGACCGCGTGGACGGCGTCGCGGCCACGCTCGCCGGGTCGGCCGATGTAGCCACCCGTCGCCCTTCCTCCGGCAGGCAGGCCCTGCGGTCCGCGGCGCAGCTCAGCCTGGAGGTCCTCGCCGCCTTCGATGTCGCTGACCGTCACGCCGGCTTTGGCCAGCAGCCTGGCCTCCTTCGCTGAGAAGCCGTAGGTGCGAAGCGCCTCGCGCATGTAGCGGCGGATCTTGCGCATCCCCTCCTGCGTCGCTCCGCCCGCGCGGTTCATCTGCTCCCTGACGGCCTCGGCGGCTGCCTGCATGTTGCGGGCAAGAGACTTGCGACCGGCGAACGAGAGCCGGCTCATGTTGCGCCGAGCGAATGTCATGTTCTGACGGGTCAGGCTCTCGATCTCACGCATGCCTGACTTGGTGCTGATCGACCCGTTGCGCATCGACACCTGGACCGCCCGGATGCCCGCCCCGAAGTTCTCCGAGGTCAGGCGGTAGAACTCCTCACTGCCGTCCTTGGTGGCCTGCTTGATGTCCTTGAAGCCAAGGGCCATCCGGGTACGCAGCTGGTGGATGTTCTTCGCGCCGTTGGTGCGCAGATCCCGGAAGCGGTCGAGCGCGATGCGCAGGTCAGCGGCCGAGACGATGTTGCGCATGTTGATCTTGAGGCCGCCTTGGAGCTTGCCGCGCTGGCGGTCAACGCTCCCGGCGAACCGCTCGAGCTCCTTTCGGGCCTTGGGAAAGTCGCGGGCGATCTGGCGCGCTTGGGCCGAAAGCTGCTGCAGGCCGCCGAGATCGCGGCGGCTGGTCAGCCGCTGAAAACGCTGGCCGGCGGTGTTGCCAAAGAGGTTGTACTCGTGCTCGGCGCTGCGGCCCTGCAACCTTGAGACGAAGCGCTGAACCCCCGCCCCAAGGGGCAGCCTCCTGAAGGAGCGCTGCAGCGCGCTCTGACCCTGAAGTCCGTGGTTGTCGCGGCCACGGGTGCCCACGCGCTGCAGCTCAGGAAGGCCGATGACGGCCGCCCCCACGCCGATGCCCTGGGCGCCACCGAAACCACGAGCCACACGCCCCGCCGCGCCCCGCGCCCTGCCCAGGCGTCCCTGCGGTGCCCCCCGGCGGCCGGGAGCGCCCGTGGTCATCCCCGTGGTGAAGCTGCCGGCCATCGCCGCCCCCGCCTGCTGGGCAGCGCGCCGGCCCCCGAGCTTGCGAAGCAGCCACGCCGTACCCAAGGCACGCGCCCACACCGGGGCCTCAAGGAAGCCCTGCACCAGCGCCACGGCCAGCCGCGGGCCGATCGCCGTGGCAGACCTCGCGGCGACCTCCAAGCCGCTGACCACGCCCTCACCGATCGTCCGCGCGATCTTCTGCGGAATCCCGCGACGCTCAAGCTCCTCGGAGACCACCTCGATCTTGTCGGCCAGGTCGCCGCCCTTGAACTTGGGGTCCTGCGCGACGGTCTCGAAGAAGTCGTCCAGGTCGCGACCGGCGATGTTGACCCACTTGGTGACGTCCTGGAGGACGTCGCGCATCGGGGTCTGGAACTTGCCGTAGAGGGCGATCCCGACGGTCTCCAAGCTCCCCCGGAACTTCTCCATGTCGCCGGCGAAGTTGTCCTGCTTGATGCGCGCAGTCTCCGCAGCCGACCCGGTACGCAGCAGGCCCTTCTCGTAGGCCTCGAGCTTCTTCGGGCCCGCCTCGTACAGCGCGGTCAGGGTGCGCACACCGTCCGTGCCCGCCAGCGTCGCCAAGTGGGCGGTGCGCTGCGCGGTGCCATATTCACCCAGGCGGTCGCGCAGCTGCGCGGAGATGGCCTCCAGCGGGCGCATGTTGCCCTCGGCGTCGACGAAGCTCAGGCCCAACTGCTTCGCCAGCGCGGCCTGCTTCTCCGTCGGCTTGATGAGTTGGATCATCGCCGTCTTCAGCGACGTGCCGGCGTCGCTGTTCTTGATCCCCGAAGCGGCCAGCGCTTCGAGGGCGACCATCGTCTCGGTGAAGCTCAGCCCGGCAGACTTGGCAACGGACCCCGACTGCGAAAGGGCCATCCCGAAGTCCGACACATCGGCCGTGGTCTGGTTGGCGGCGGTGGCCATCGCATCGGCGACCCGCCCGACCTCGCGGCCCTCCATCCCAAAGAGATTCATCGCGTTCGCGGTGATCGCCGCCGCATCGGCCAGCTCGAGCTCCCCCGCGGCGGCGAGCGACAGCGCGCTCTTCAGCCCGCCGCGCATGATCTGCTCGACCGACAGGCCTCCCTTCGCAAGTTCGCCCATCGCCCCGGCGGCCTCCCCGGCACTGAAGGCGGTATCGGCGCCCATCTTCATCGCCAGGTCTCCGAGCTGACGCATCTGCCGGCCGTTGGCCCGCGTCACCGCGCGAACGCCACTCATCTGGCGCTCGTAGTTCATGCCAGCCTTCACCGCGCCGGCCAGCCCGAGACCGACCGCGCCGATCCCGGCGGGGCCCGCGACACGCGCGAAGTTGCTGGCCACGCGCCGCCCCGTGCGAGCCGACGAGCGGTCGAGCCCGTGCAAGTTGCGCTCGGCCTGCCCCAGGCCCCGGCGCAGACCACGGGTGTCAGCGGTCAGGTGAAAGCGAAGTTCTCTGCTGCGCGCGGGCATGTGACTGAAATCTTACCTTCCTGCGCGGCGGCGACTGTGACGCCCGCCCCGCTTCTGTTTCTTCGTCTTCAACGCGACCCAGTGCAAACGGCCATCCCCGGCCCGCTGACAGCGTAGATGCTCATGCGCAGGAGCCTGGAGCAGTGCCACGTAAGCGACCAGCGTGACGAAGTCCTCCGCCTCAAGATCCAACGCGGAACCAAGCAGCCACGAGCGTACGTGCGGGTCGAGGGCGAAGTTCGCGTCCACAATCTCTGCGATGTGCTCAGGGTCGATGCCCTGCCCGTCAGCGCGCGCCGTGGGGTAATAGGGAGGCAACGGGGGCTTTGCACTCACAAGGACCACTCCGGCGCGGTCAGCGTCACAAGATCGAGGGCCCCGAAGCCATGCCCGGTGGCCAACAGCTCGTCCAGCAGGGCGCGGCCGTCACGCTCCCACGCTCCCGCCAGCTCCCTGTCGGTCTCGTCGCCCCTGGGCAGTCCCGCGACCACCCGCTCGATGCGCGCCCAGCGCGCACACGCCTCGCGCCGGTCGCGCCAGTCGATCTCATCCGCCACACGGGCGAGAGCGCGCAGGCGCGCCCTAGCGGGCGGGCTCAAGGTCACGACGCACCCCAAATGTCTTCAAGTGGGTCCTCGCGCTTACCGGCCGCCAGTCGGGCGCGCTCCTGCAGCGACGCCAAATGCCGCGCGCAAGCCGCATCGCCGCCACGGGCCAGCGCCGCGACCAGCCGCAAGCCCTCTCCCGGGTCGGGGTCGCGCAGGTCGGCGCCCGCAACCTCGCCGCCGGCCAACATCGCCTCAAGCGCGTCGCGCAGGAGCGCCGAGCGGGCCTGCCGGCGGTGCGCGGCCAGCTCGTCCAGGCGGTCGAGCACACCCTGAGGCACCCGGACGGTCAGCACGCGGTCACGAGCCACGAGCACCACACCCCCCCGGCGCGGGCGTATACGCAGGCCGCTTGGCGGACTGTTCTTCGCGCGCGAGGGGAGCGGTGTCCGCTGGGTCTGCGCCTAAAAAGGCCGACCGGCCCCTCTCGGCATGGTCGAACTCACGCTCGGCGCGCTCGAGCACAGCAGTGGCCTCGTCGCCGTCGAGATCTCCCTGCTCGAGGAGTACGGTAACGAGCGCCTCGAGGAGCACCCGGAACTTGCGCGAGGCGATCAGGTCCCGGGTGCGGATGCGCAGCCAGGTCTCGAGGGCGGAGGCTTCAAGTGCCGTGTGTGCCATCTGCCCTATGCAGCGCCGGAACCGCTGCTCGTCGCCATCGTTCGAGACGGGCGCGTCATCCGAGTAGATCTCTGCCGCTGGGCCGGCGAGCGCGACGATGGCCGAGGCGATCGGATCGCACGCCACGCACCCCATGCTGTGCTCCGAGTAGCTGATGAACCCGTTTACCTGCGACGACGGGTGCCCGGTCGTATTGACGTAGGTGAGCGTCCCGCCCTGGAGGAAAACCGCTGCGGCGTGGCCGGCCTCGTGGACCGCGACGCGCGAATAACTCCCTGTTGTCCCGGGATCGGTCATGACTGCTTGCCGCCGGCGCCCGTGATCCCCGGCTGAGAGTCCGACAGCGGCAGGGGATGCTGCTGAGCGGGCTGGAGCATGTAGCCGTAGGGCACCGAAGGCGGACGGCGCACCGCCAGGGTGGTCACCGGGCTCGCCGGACAACTCGCGGTCGGGCACTGCAACTGGCCGTCGAGGTCGATCTTCTCTACCCCGCACTCCGAGCAGATCTTGGGAGACCCGGAGTCCATCAGCGGCCACCGCCCCGGCGCTCGATCGTATCTCCGCGCCACGCCGCCCGCACGCCGCCACCGCGAGGCACGCCGCTCGCGCTCTTGCCACGGTTGAGCAGCTCCAGGTGCCCCCGCGCCCACCGCATGTCGTCAGCGCGCCGCTCCGCCGGCGACTTTGGCGGCGGCGGCTCGGGTACTTCCGGCGGGAGCGGCCTCTTCAGCGTCGGCATCGCGGGCCGGATCGGTGACGCCGGCACGTAGCCTGCAGCGCGCAGCTGCGCGTCACGCACGAGCTCAGGCGGTGGCCCAGGCGACGCGATCGGGCTAGCGGCGCAGTGCGAGTCAGGGCAGATCGGTCCACTGTCGGTGCGCAGCAATTCGCTGCCGCACGCGCCGCAACGGCGCTTGAAGATCCGTCCCATCATCGACCAGCGCCCCTGCGCTCAATGGCCCGCAGCTGCCTGTGGAGGCTGCGGCGGAATGCCCTCAGGTGGTGATCACCGCATGCGATCCGCACCTCGAGGCGCTGAAGCTTGCGATGGATCGTGCTGGCGGTCATGCGCCGCCTCCCTTCGGTCGTTGTCATGCTGCCTCTCCCTCTCCGGAGCCGTTGTCGAGAGTTCTGAGGCGCGCGTTGCGGCGGGCGATCAGGCGGTCGAGCTTGCTCTCCGGGCGCTCCTCGTCGCGGTCCTGGCCGTGGATGCTCCACCAGAGCCGCAGCGCTTGGATGGAGCCGCTGCGGACGGCGCGGGCCAAGCGCTCGTGAAACTCCTGCTCGCTCACCTCCGCGCTGGCCGCATACTCACGGGCCGCGTCGACAGCGCTCGCGAATGCGCTGTGCTCCGCGTCGCGGGCGGCACGACCCTCCGAGAGCCAGTTCCTGATGGTCCCCTCGGCCACGCCACTCCGCTCGGCCGCCTCGCCGATCGTCAAGCCATCGCGGACGCCCTCGACGATGGAGTCCGCGATCTCCTGCGAGAACCGGCTCCTCATCGGGAGGTCACCCCCCCGATTTTTCTCGGAGGGGGATGCGGCGACTGCGGGGTGTCTGCGGCACCTACGCCCAAAAAGCCGGGCTCGGCCTGGTTGGTGCAGCCGCGGTGCGGGCACAGCAGGCGTCCGCTGTTCCACAGCAACGTGTGGCTGCAGGTCTGGCAAGTCTCGTAGGTCACGCGGCCTCCTGGCCTCGGATTGGGAGCAAGCCGGCTCGCGAGGCGGTTGTACGCCGGCGGGTAGTGGTGCGCTCAGGCGCGGGCTCGAAGGGCGTGGTGCGTCGGGCCCAAGCGTTGAGCGCGGTGTCGTGGTCGAAGCGCAGTCGGCCCCGGCGCCCGTGGCCGAGGCGCTGGGCGCCGAGCTCGTCGGCGTGTTCGTAGACCGTTGCGCGCGCAACGTTCAGGAGGTCGGCGACCTCGGCCGCGGTGAGCAGTCGCTTGCCAGCGGTAGTCGGCTCGTCGCGCAGCACCTCGGCCACGCGAAGGGCGATGGCTTCGATGGCCTCGGCAGTCAGTTCGACGCGCTCGGTCATGCGTGTGCCCCTGCGAGTGACGGATGACGGTTAGTGACGGCAGATTCGGAAAGTCCCTCGCGTGCGGGCGTATAGGGCGAGTTACAGAATGTGCCGTCACTGCCGTCACTGCCGTCACTATCGGTCAGGCAGAGCCCCTCGTAGACGCGCTTCCCGCCGGTAGCCCGACGGGCCTCGATGCCTCGGCGAGCAAGGCGCCGGCCGAGTGCATTGGCGGCAAGTGGGCGCTCACCGATCTCGCCGCACCAGTGCTCGTAGGCGGTGCGCAGGTCGGCGGCGCTGACGACGCCGTGGTGGTGGCAGCGCTCAGTCAGGAACGCGCCGAGGGAGTCCTCCTCGCTTCGGTAGTCGGCGGTAGCGCGCGTGACGGCGCCCGCGTTGCCCAGGCCGTCGCGCTGCCACTCGAGGCAGCCGCGCACCCCCCAGGCGAGCACGCCGGGCAGCTCGGCGCGCAGGGTGCCACCCAAGTCGCGGTCTTCACAGCCCTCGAAGCTGCGCTCGAAGGGCACCAGGCGCAGCCGGCGCCAGATCGCGTCGTCGTCGCCGTCGACGCGCGGACGGTGGTTGGTGACCAACAGCAGCTTGAACGTCGGGGTGAACTCGAAGTGCTCGCCGAACAGGAAGCGCGCGGCGATGGTGTCCCCGCCGGTGATCTCCTTGACGGTCGCCTCATCGAGGCGCTTGCCCTCGCCCGACTCTGAGGCGGTGACCAGCCGAGCGCCGCGCAGGCGCGCGAGGTCGTTGCGCGGGCCGCGGTCGCCACGGCCCCGGGTGAAGGTGTCGAAGGCGGACGTGGTCGCCAGGTCGCCCAACAGCGCTTTTAGAACCTCGAGCAGGGTGCTCTTGCCGTTGCAGCCGGCGCCGTGCAGGACGGCGAGCAGGTGCTCGCGGGTGTCGCCGGTCAGGACATAGCCCACCAGGCGATGCACGAAGGCGACGAGCTCCCGGTCAGCGGCGAACACCTCGTGAAGGAAGCGCTCCCAGCGCGGGCAACGCGCCCGCGGGTCGTAGGCCACGTCGGTGCCGCGGGTGAGCAGGTCGGCGGGGTCGGCGGGGCGCAGCCCGCCGGTGCGCAGGTCGAGGGTGCCGTTGGCGCAGGCCAGTAGGAACGGGTCGGCGTCGAGGTCGCCCTCGCTAAGTGCGATCTGCGGCTCGGTGCGCGCGAGGGTGAGCATGGCGCGAATCCGCGGCTCGCTCTGCGAGCTGGCCGCCCACTTCGCCGCCTTCGCGCGCTCGGTGGCGTCCTCGATGCCGGCAGCCCGCTCGAGCAGCAGCTTGGCAGTCAGCTTGGCGGCGCGCTCGGCCTCGCCGGTTACGTCAAGGCGCCAGCGCCCACCCTGCCAGACGATCCAGCGCCGGCGCTCGGCGACCCAACGCAGCCGGCTGCCGTGCACGTGGACGAACAGCTCGGCGTTGCCCAGGTCCGTCGGGGCGGTCCGCGGCGCGTCGGCACCACCGGCGATCACCTCGAGCTTGGGCGCGAGCTGCGCGGCCTGCTCGGCGTTCATGCCGCGGCCTCGCGGACGTGGGGCAGTAGCTCGGCGGCCAGGCGGCGGCGTAGCTCGAGGAACTGGTCGCGGTCGCGCCAGTCAAGGCCCCACAGCAGGCCGGCGAAGACGTAGATGTCGCCGCCGAGGTGGTCGCGGCCCTCGCGCAGCGGCGCGCAGGCAAAGCACGCCCACCCGTTCCCGTAGAGGTGCATAGAGGGCGTCGCGTCGTCGTGGAAGGGGCACGCGATCTTGTGGTCGCGGCTGGGTTCGCGGCCAGTGAGCGCGCGGGCGTAGACCTCGGCGGGCACGCCGCGCAGCGGATCGGTGCTGTCGCGCCTCCCCGGCGCCTGCCTGCCGGGGACGGGCTCGAGGCGCCGCTCTGGTGGGTCGGGCAGGTGCCCGACGACCTGGGCGGCCGTGAAGGACTCGAGCTCAAGGCGCACGCACAGCACGGGCGCAGGCGGCGAGTGCTTGAAGTTCCACGTCCCTGGTAGGCGCAGGATCCGCGCGGCGTCGGTCGCGCGCATGTCGGCCTCGAGGGCATAGGCCAGGCGTCGGGTGGCGATCACCGCGTGGCCGGGCTCCAGCGGACGCAGGAGCGGCCAGTACGCGTGCGCGTTGCCGTTCGTGCCCGTCGTGATGACGATCGAGGGCGGCGGCTCGAAAGTGGCCAGGCGCTCGAGCGCGTCGTCGCGGTCCAGGTCGACGGCGAGAACCCACTTGCGGGCGATGGCGTCGGCTCCCCCGAAGCGGTAGGTCAAGGGCGCCGTGTTGACGTAGACGTCGTGACCTCCTTCGGCGAGCATTGCGGCGGTCGCGCTCACGCCGGCGAGGTCGCGACACGCGAAGAACGTGCGACGCATCGGCTGGCCCGGCTGGCGGTAACGCACCTCGAGCGAGCTGGCCTCGGGCTCCTGGCCGCCACCGGTGATCGCTGCTGGCAGCAGGCGCCGCGCGTCGTGCTGCGGGATGGCCGCGTCGGTGAAGCTCACCACCGCTCCTCCTGGCGCTCGATATCGGCACCTCGGGCCCAAGCGGGCAAGCAGGCGAAACAGAGGCGTGCGCGTGGACGGGGCGCGCTGCTGCCCCCCGGATCGCCCGCAGCTTGAGCGTCCGGGGGGCGCGCGCCCTCGGCGGCGGCGGGCAACGGAGGCGCCGCACCGAAGTCTGTGGCGCCGCTGGGGGCGCTAGTGTTGGGCACTGCCTGCCGCTCCACCGGCAGTCTTCGCAAGGTCGCCGATCCCCACGGCGGCGTTGCTCTGGGAAGCGCCCGGTTCTTGCGCCGGGCGCTTCTCATTGACCGGCCCTGGCAGCGCATGGGCCAGGGCGAAGAGGGTCGCCCGGTGAGGCGCGACGCGGCCATGTTCGATCCGCTCGACCGTCGCGCCGCCGATGCCCGCTCGCACCGCGAGCTGCTCAATCGTCATCCCGGCCGCGAGACGCGCTTCGCGCAACGCGGAGCCGACCGGGGCGACGGGCATCATCGGTGGCCTCATGCGAGCCAGGATGCATGCTCTGCCGCCAGTCGAAAGCCGACTTAAGCCCTCCCGCTGGGCCGCCTCCCTGCCCGTCGTCCCTGAACCAGATCTCACGCCGGCAGAGCGACGCGCCGAGGCGTGGGCGCGCGCGGGCGAGCTCGTCGCCTTGAGACTGCTCCGCGACGAGCACTTCCGTCAGGCGGTCGCTTCCCTCGCTCCCTTCGAGGTGGCACGCCTCTACTGCCCCCGCCCCGGTCAAGGCCGCGATGCGGTTCAGTGCCTCGCTCGGTGGTGCGTGGAGGCGCGATCGATATACCCGCCCAAGCCGTTCCTGGTGGTTAAAGCACAGGTCAGCGGATGGTGTGCCCACAGCGACGAGCCGGTCGATAAGGCGCCGCGCTTCCGTCTAGAGGAAGCCAAGCGCGGTGCGGAGGTCGTCGCTCGTTACGGCGCGCGTCAGTGCCTCTACTCGGGCCGCGACGGCTACTGTGGCGCGCGGATCGCGCGCGACCGCGCGAGGGCGCTGCTATGCGATCCGCATACCGCGCAGGCTGCTGGGATGGAGCCCAGTGTTCGAGCATCCGATGAGCGCAAGATCTGGCGCTCGAGGGCTTCGGCACTCGAAGCGCTCGGCCGGGTGACGTGGGGCCACGACCGCCAGGACCGCAGTGGGGAGCAGTTCCTCGACAAGTCTCGCCGCAGCGCACGCGCCCAGCGGACCCGCCGGCAGCGACGCGGCGGCGGTTAGGGCAGCCTCTCGAAACGGGCTTCGCTGAGCAGCAAGGTGATCGCCTGTGGCCCCGGGGCGCGCAGCAATCGATCGACCGCCTCCCAGTGGTTGACGACGCAACGCAGCTTCTCCCAGGTGGTGTAGTTCGCCTTGCCCAACGCGATGACCTTGGCCTCGCTATCGACGATGGCCTGGCGTTCGGTAGCTTCGTCGATGATCGCGCGATCCTGGGTGAGGATCGCCATTCCACGACCGGCCACATCGGCGATCCACCACTCGTCGCCATACTGCTTGCGCTGCATCTGAGGGTGTATGTCGTGCTGCCAGACCGCGGTCACGCGATGACGCGGAGTGAATAGATTGATCGCCTCCATCACGGCTCGCCCTACGCCGTTCTCGACGTAGATCTGATCGATCACGCAGCAGCGAGCTCGAGCGCGGCGGTGATCTCTTCCTGGTTGGCGCCTGTGTCGTAGGCGATCTCTTCGTCGCGGTAGCCCTCGCGATGCCGGGTGTCGATGGCATCGATCCGCACCCCAGTCTCGGAGGTGATTGGCTGGCCCGATGCGACGCGTGTGTCCACAAAGACCGGCACGCGGCGGGAGCGCAGCCACAGTCGATAAGCGGTCCCCTCGTCGTAGTCGATGTTGCTCGTGGCCTCGGCGACTACCTCAGCGAGCGTGACCTGCCCGCCTCGAGTTGCGTTGACGACTAGTTCGCCGCCGCTAGCCCTCGAGGCCGCAAACCTAGTGAACAGTTCGCCGCCATGCACGTGGAAATCCACGCTTAGCAACGGGCGAGCCTGGTCGAGCGCCTCGGCCGCGTACTCGAGCGCAGGGCGGATCGCCTGCAGCGCCGCGTCGTCGCGGTAGCGCGACAGCATCTGTAGCTCAAGGAGGTTCAGGAAGGACAAGGGCAACTGGCCGTCGTGACGCACCCCATCGGCCTCGATCAGGGGCTTGTCGAAGACGGACTGCCCCTGGTAGCTCCGAGGGTTGCCCACGCTCCACCGCCGGATCGTGTCCGGCCGTCGGCCAACCAGCAAGGCGGCCTGCGAGAAGGTGTAGCGCGGCGTCATCGCGCGTTGGGCTAGCCGCTGATCCATCCGTCTCACCAGTCTAAGTCCGCTGTGAAGGGGGGCGGGCCCCCCGGCAGTCTCGTGCAGCTAGCAGCGCCCCGTCCTTTGGGCACCAGCCCGTCCTGGTGCCCAAACCGCCCGAGATTGCCCCGTATCGGCTGCTATCGCGGCTGCCAGTGCGGGCGCTCGGATTCGGCGTCATGTGCAGGAAAACCGCCCACTGGGCGCGCCAATGGCGAGGGTGCGCCGCGTGCCTCCCTGCATGTTTCGGGTCGGTGAGGTCCCCGGTTCGAATCCGGGCGCCCCGATGACGACCCACCGCGCGGCATCAGCGGGCCCTTCGGCGGCGCATCCGCTCGGCACCAGGCTCGTCCTTCTCTTCTTGGATGGAGGGGCGGCTACCCCCGCCCGTGACCGCGCTCATACCAGAGGTCAGCGGCGGGAGCCGGCCGGCGTGGATGGCGCGGCGGTCGCTGTGGACGGGCCGGCCTCCCGGCGGTGGCGCTTCCACCGGCGCAGGTACAGCAGGCGCTGAGCGGCGAGGGTGACCAGGCCCGCCATCAGGATCCCGGTGATGTTGAGCGCGAGCTGGGCCAGCGATCCCTGCAGCGAGCCGCCGTCGCCGTAGGTGAGCGCGATGCCGACGTTGGCGGCCGCGGGCAGGGTCGTGACAGAGATGACGACGCCGATGAGGGCGCTGGACTTCTGGGTGGACAGCGAGAGCACTCCGGCGATCCCCGCGCAGCACGCCACGAAGAAGGAGAGCACGTCGGGGTTGGCGATGATCGCGGCCAGGTCGTGGTCGGCCTGGGTGAACGTCTGGGGGGTGATGCCCGTGGCGCGAAAGGCGGCGGCGGCCACGAGGGACGCGGTGACGGCAACCGAGAGGCCGATCAGCAGCGCCAGGCCGCCGCGCAGGGCCAGGGCCGGGCGGCGTTGCACGGCGGCCACACAGAAGCCGGCGATCGGGCCGAACTCGGGCCCGACCACCATGCCGCCGATGACGAGGATCGGCGAGTCGAGGAAGATCCCCACGCCGGCGATGAGGGCGGCCAGCGCCATGAAGACCAGGTAGGTCGCCGAGAGCGTCACGGACTCCGACGTGCGCGCCTCGACCTGCTCCCACACCACCGCGTCGGCGGGGTCGCCCCGCGCGAGGCGGACCGCGCGGTCGCCGGCGGCGGAGACCTCCGTGTCGACCTCCTCGAGGGCGATGGATCCGCACTCGGCGATGCCCAGCTCGCGCAGATCGGCGACCACGACGCTGGCATCCTCGTGTGCGACGTCGCACAGCACCACGTCGCCGGCCGGCTTCAGCGCCACGCCGCGCAGACGCACCACGTTGACGACCGACTCGTCGCCCTCCAGCAGTGCGACCGCCTCGTCGGCGATCGATTCGGGAGCCACGATGCGCAGGTGGATCACGGACGCCGACTGTAGACGGCCGGGCGGGCGCTCGCCGGGAACCCGGCCGGGGGATCAGTGCCCGAAGGCGCCGGCGCGCTGCTCGACGAGCTGGCGCAGGCGGTCGAGGCTGAGGCCGTTGCGCAGGGCGATGAGCGCGTGCAGGCCCGGGTTGGCCACCAGGCCGAGCAGGCCGCCCTCGGCGGTCTCGCGCAGGGCCACGCGGGTGTGCTCGCCCTCGCGCTCGAGGCGCAGGTCGACGTCGGCGACGTTCCAGGGGCGGGCGCGGACCTCGAGCACCAGGCGCCGCGGTGGGTCGGCCTCGATCACGCGGGTGGAGTCGCGGCGGCGCAGACCCGGGGCCCCCGCGGTGTGGTGGAAGCGGGCGCCCGGCCGCGGCCAGTCGTCGTCGGCGGCGCGGATGTCGCCCGAGCCCAGGACCCAGCTCGGGTAGGCGTAGGGGTCGGCGAGCACGGCCCACACCGTCTCGGGCGTGGCGGCGATCAGCACCTCGCGTTGCATTCGAGCGGCGGCTACCCAGATTGGCACGCCCCGCAAGCGGCAGACGCTCGAAGGTGTCGGTCGGGTGGCTGGGCACGTCGCACCCTCCCCGCGCGCTACGGTCGCCGGCGGTATGAGCACCGCGCTTCTGGACCGTCCGCTCGCCGATCTCATGGCCGACGCGCGCGCCACGCGCGACCGGGCCTGGGGAAGGCGGGTCACCTACTCACCCAAGGTCTTCATCCCGCTGACCATGCTGTGCCGCGACGGGTGCTGGTACTGCACCTTCGCCCAGCCGCCGTCCAGGCTCGACCATCCCTACCTCGATCCCGAGCAGGTGCTGGCCATCGCGCGCCGCGGCGCCGAGGCCGGCTGCCACGAGGCGCTGTTCACGCTCGGCGAGCGCCCCGAGCTGCAGTACGCCGCCGCGGCCGACTGGCTGGCCGGGCAGGGCCACGCCTCGACGGTGGACTACCTGGCCGCGATATGCGAGCTCGTGCTCGAGGACACCGGTCTGCTGGCCCACGCCAACGCGGGCGCCCTGCACGCCGAGGAGCTCGCGCGCCTGCGGACCGTCACCGCCTCGCAGGGCATGATGCTCGAGTCCCTGCGCGACGATCTGCCCTGCCACCGCGGGGCGCCCGACAAGGACCCCGCGCGCCGCCTGGCCACGCTGGAGGCCGCCGGCGAGCTGGCGATCCCGTTCACCACGGGCATCCTGGTGGGGATCGGGGAGGAGCGCGCGGATCGCGTCGCGGCACTCGAGGCCATCGCGGCCGCCCACGAGCGCCACGGGCACGTGCAGGAGGTCATCGTCCAGAACTTCCTGCCCAAGACTGGCACGGGGATGGGCCACCACCCTCCCTGCCCGGTCGAGGACTTCCTGGAGGCGATCGCGCTGGCCCGGCTGATCCTGCCCGCCGACGTGCACGTGCAGGCACCCCCGAACCTCTCGGAGGACTTCGGGGCGCTGCTGGAGGCGGGCATCGACGACTGGGGCGGCGTCTCCCCCGTCACCGCCGACCACGTCAACCCCGAGCGGCCCTGGCCGGCGCTGGACCGCCTGCGCGCCGCCACCCAGCAGCGCGGCCACGTCCTCGCCCCCCGCCTGACCGTCTATCCGCAGTTCGCCCTCGATTCGCACCGCTGGCTGGACGAGCGCGTGCGCTCCGGCGTGCTCGACCGCGCCGACGCGGAGGGCCTGGGCCGCGACGACCCCGGAGCCCTCCTCCCCCAGCGCACCCAGGAAGCGCGCAACGTCGGCGACGGAGCTGAGGTCGTGCTGATCGGCCGACGCTCCACCGCCTGGTACTCGGGCACGAACGCCGACCCCGCGCCCCTGCTCGGAGGCGAGGCGCACGCCGGCGGGGCCGTCGGCGAGGTCCTCGAGGGCGTGCGCGCCGGCCACGAGCCGGGCGTGGAGGAGCTCACCGCGCTCTTCTCTGCCCGCGGTCCCGAGGTCGTCGCCGTCGCCGCGCTGGCCGACGAGCTGCGCGCGCAGGCGGCGGGGGACAGCGTGACCTTCGTACGCACCCGCAACGTCAACTACACGAACCTGTGCACCTTCAAGTGCCGCTTCTGTGCGTTCGCCAAGGGGCCGCTCAGCCTCAACCTGCGCGGCAGGCCCTACCTGCTCAGCGACGAGGAGATCGCCCGGCGCGCGGTCGAGGCGTGGGCGGCGGGGGCCACGGAGATCTGCCTACAGGGCGGCATCCACCCGAGTTTCGACGGCGACACCTACGAGCGCATCTGCCGCGCCGTCAAGGCGGCTGCACCGGACATCCACGTGCACGGGTTCACCGCGCTGGAGGTCACCGAGGGCGCCCGGCGCCTGGACGAACCGCTGGAGCACTACCTGCGCCGCCTGGCCGAGGCGGGTCTGCGCTCGCTGCCGGGCACGGCGGCGGAGATCCTCGACGACCCGGTGCGCGCGGTCCTGTGCCCCGACAAGGTCGACACCCAGGAGTGGCTCGAGGCCCACCGCACCGCGCACGGCGTGGGTCTGCGCTCCAACGTGACGATCATGTTCGGCACCGTCGAGCAACCCGTCTCGTGGGCGCGCCACATCGTGTGCACCCGCGACCTGCAGAAGGAGACCGGCGGATTCACCGAGTTCGTCCCACTGCCCTTCGTGCACATGGGCGCGCCGATCTACCTTCGCGGCAACGCGCGCCGCGGCCCGACCTTCCGCGAGACGCTGCTCATGCACGCCGTCGCGCGCATCGCCTATCACGGCCACATCGACAACATCCAGGCCTCGTGGGTGAAGATCGGCCTGCGCGGCGTCGCGCAGCTCCTGCACGCCGGGGTCAACGACGTCGGCGGAACCCTGATGGACGAGAACATCTCTCGCGCCGCGGGCGCCGGCCACGGCCAGCACCTCGACGTCCAGGGCGTGCGCGAGGTGGTCGAGCGCCTGGGTCGCCGCCTCGAGCAGCGCACCACGCTGTACGGGCGCGCCGAGTCCACGGCGGCCGCGTAGCGATGCACGCATGTGCCGGCTTTGAGCCCGCCGTCCCCTTCGAGCGTTGCCTCGACGGGCGGATGGGCGTGGCCTACGAGTGCGGCGACGTGGGAGAGGCGCGCGCGAGCCTGCGCGTGCACGCGGGCCTGCTGGGGGCCAACGGGCTCCTGCACGGCGGGGTGCTGGCCGCGATGGCCGAGGGGCTGGCCTCCTCGGCGACGGCGAACGCCGTCGTCTTCCGGGGGATGACCGCCTCGGGCATGTCCAACGAGACGCGCGTGCTCGCCGACGTCACCGGCGGGGCGGTCACCGCGACCGCCCGCCGGCGGGCGCAGCACGACGACCTGTGGGTGTGGGACGTCGAGGCGCACGCCGAGGACGGGCGCACGTGCGCGCTGAGCACGGTGGTCATCGCGGTGCGTCCGCTGCGCCCGACGACCTGAGCACCCCACGCCGCGCCCCGGGCACAGGAGGCCGCCGGTGGGCGTACGCGCGCCTCAAGAGGGGCCGGCGGCCTGGGCGAGGCGGACCGCCTCGGCGGCGCCCTGGGTCCACGGCTCGCCGTGGCCGGGCAGCACCGTGCTGGCGTCCAGCTCGGCCAGCGCGTCGAGGGAGGCGAGGTTGCGCGCGCTGTCCGCGGTGGCCGCGCCCGCCACGATCTGCGGGCCGACGTCGGCGGTGTAGGGGTTGAGCGTGACCAGGGCGTCGCCGGCGATCACCGCGTCGCGCCCGGGCAGGTCGAACGACACGTGGCCCATGGTGTGCCCGGGGGTGAACACCACGCGCGGATGCCCGGGCACGTCGAGGGTGCCGTCGGTGAAGCGGTGCACCTCCCCCAGCGGCTTGGGAAAGAAGGCCCGGTTGAGCACGAACGACGCGACGATGGGTGCGGCCTTGACCTGCGTGGCGAAGTAGCGCAAGGGGCTGCGTTCGCGCCCGTACAGCAACGGGTGCATGGTCAACGGCACGTCGTTCTCGTGCACCCACACCGGGATGCCCAGGCCCACGCGGGCGCGTTCGGCGAAGCCGATGTGGTCGAAGTGCGCGTGGGTGAGCACCATGGCCTCCACGTCGCCGGTCGAGCGCCCGATCGTGCGCAGCGCCTCGTGCAGCGACTCCCAGGAGGTCGGGACGCCGGCGTCCACGATCGTGACGCGCCCGTCCTCCTCCAGCAGGTACCAGTTGGTGTAGGAGTTCTCGATGCGGTGTACGCCCTCGGCGACGTTGGTCTGGACCATCGCTCCTCGCTCACCGTCGTGCCCTCCGCGCAAACGCCGGCGCGCCGGGAGGGCCATCATCTCGGCTGCACGACGCAACCCGTCCACGCGCGAAGCGCATCAGCGTGGCGATGAACGCGTGGGCGCGGGTCAGGCGCCCGTCGTCGACCCGACGAGCAGCACGGGGTGGCACATCGAAGGCAGTTCGCTGCACTACGAGACCAGATCGTGAGCTGTCGGGCTAACTCGCCGCTGGCAAGCCGGCGCTCCAGCAGCTCGCGCGCCTCCCGTTCGCGTGTGTTGCCCGCGTGGGCGGCGGACGGCCAGGTAGACGGCGACGCCGATGACCATGGCGACCACGAGCAGACCGGCAACCATCAGAAGCCCCATGCCACCCATCATGTCCATCACGCCGCGGGCGCTGCGGTCGCTCCTCTGGCCAGGGCCGAGACGCGTGGCGTCACCGCCACCTCGAGCACGTCGGCATCGCGTCCCGGGGAGGTCGCGTGGCTGGCAGAGAGAACGGGCGCATCGACTACCCACCATAGTACCTTTGGGCTGTGGACGGTCGACCACAGTCATCACGCGACCGGCGCGGGAGGCGAACGGCAGGCTCGCGGTCACCCGTGTCTCCAGCGGCGCCGATGGTGTTCTGGGTACTCAGCGCCACCGTGCTTGCCGTCCTGGTCTTCGACGTCCTGGGCGTTCCCGGACCGCTGGATGACCCCAACGAGGGCGACCAACGCGCGGCTCTTCTCATCGACATCGACGAGGCGCGGCGCGTGGAGGAACTGGGACTGCCGGGTTCGCTCCTCGGGCGCCGCGCGGTCGTCGTCATCTTCGACCGGCGCGTCCCCCGCCCACAACAGCTGCGGGAGTTCACCGACGAGGTGCCAGCCGGCGTGGCGGTCGTCCTCGTCGTACCCCAGCCCGTGGAGAAGCGGCCGGCCGACCTCCCAGCCCGGTTCCGTCTGCTGACCAGCTCCGATGGCCGCGTGGCCCAAGCCGTGGGCATGCCCGAGCCCCGCGATGGCGATCCACCGGTCGGCTATGCCCTCATCGACGAGCAGGCGCGCGTGCGCTATGCCACCCTCGACCCGCACTACGCCGAGCACGGTTTCGAGATCGACATCATCGCCGGAGCCCTGAAATGAGCGCCGCCGCGGCCAGCCCATCGTCGGGCCAGGTCGCCCTCCGCCCGCTTGGCAGGCGAACGCTGGCGGTCCAACTCGCCGTCCTGGTCGCGGTCGAGGCCGTCCTGTTCGCCAGCTACGAGCACCGAGAGGCGGGCTTTCACTGGTCGACGCATTTCCTGGTCGGGCTGACGGCCGCGGCCCTGGTGCTCTTGGTCTGGCTGGCGCTGACGGGCGCACCGGCGCGGGGCCAGCTCATGTGGGTGCTGGGCCTGCACCTGTTGGCGCTGTTCCCCGACCTTCTCTTCACTCCCGGCCACCAGCCCCACGACGAGTGGATGGATATCTTCCTCGGCCACATCTCGGTGCACTACATCCCGGGCGGCGATGGCACCTGGCTGTTGGTCGCGCTGGCGGCGTCCGGCGCGTACTGCGGGGTGCTGTCCCGATGGCTGGCCGCGGGTCCACAGTCGAGGAGGGGGGTCCTCTTTCGCGGCCGAAAGAGGACCATCCGGCGCGACTGCACGCCAACGTCGTTTGGCGCACCGGCGGAGCCCTCGCGATCAGCAGGAGCTCGCCGCCCTGAGTGGCCCGCACGCGCGCGGGTTGCAGCGCCCCGCGCTGGCGCAGCATGAAGCGACCGGACAGAATGCCCGACCCCACTGTGCCACCCGAGCAAGCGTCGAGCGCGCGCCCATCTGCACGCAGTGCCGAGCGCGAGCGCACGCTCGCCGGCCTGGCCAACGTGGCGGCGATGGCCTTCCTCGCCGCCCGGGCGGTACCCGGAGGCTTCGTGGTCGCACTGGCCGGGGGAGTCCCACTGGCACGCGCCTCGCAGCGTCACGGGACCCGCGCCGGCTACGCGGCCGCGGGCGCCAGCCTCATCGAGACGATGGCCGTCATGGGGCCGGCCCGCATGGGCATACCCGTCCCCCACGCCGCTAGCGCTCCCGCCCTCGGCGCGCTGGAGCGTCGCGGCTCGGCGCTCGTGGCTCTCGCCCTGGCCGGCGCGGCGATTCGCTTTGGCTATTACATCGTCACGAGCGCCTTCTACATCCTCGTGCTGGTCGGGCTGGACGCCTACGCCGGGACGTACGAGGCGTTGCGCCAGACGCTCACCGTCCTGCCCGCGGGCGACGCCGCGGCGATCTTCTTCACCGCGGCGTTCCTCGCCATATGGTCGCTCGTCGCCGGGTTGATCCAGGCGTGGGTCCTGCGGCGGGGCCTTCGCCGCTGGCCCGACCAAGGAGCGCAGCTCGGCGAACGGCCGGCCGGGCTACCCGAGCGCGGAGGCCTCGCTGATCCCCGCGCGGTGGTCGCGACGGGTCTCGTCGCCATCGCGATCACGCTGGCCACCACGGAGCCCGTCGCGCTCGCGCTCGTGGCCGGCTGGCTCCTGGCCGCGTGGCTGATCGTGCGCGCTGGCGCGCGAAGCTTCGCGGGGGGACTGGCGCTCGCCGCCCCACTCGCCCTCTCGACGCTGGCCTTCGGCCTCGTCGGGGGGCTCGGCGGCGAGGTGGCCCTCCGACGCGCCGCGCGCGTCGCCCTGCTCGTCCTGACCGCCGTCTGGCTGCGTTCGGCAGCCGGCGCCGCGGGGCTGCGGGCCATCTCGCTGCGCGCCGTCCGTCGCCTTCGGCGCCTGCCGACCCTCGCGCTCTCGGCCCGCGTGCTGGGCGCCTCGGCCGGCGTGGGCAACTACGGCGACTCGGCGCGGCGCCTCGGGCGGGGCATGCGGTCGGTGCGCAAGCGCCCCGCTGCGCTCCTCGGTGCCGCGCTCGGCTGGATCGCCGCCGAGGCCGGACGGCTGCCACAGGCCGCAGAAGAGACGGCCGGCCGCTGGTCAGCGGCCGAAACGGCGCTCATCGCGGCCGCCGCCATGCTCGCCGTGCTCGCGTCGATCGTGCTCGTCGCATGACCACGCTGCTCGCGGTGTGAAGAGCCCGAGACCGGTTCAGGTGCCCCTACGCCGGCGGGGCGCTCGGCCCGGAACGATGGCATCCGTGCCACCGGGAGCGGCTTGCGTGCCGTGCTGGGCCGGGAGGAGCGAGAGAAATGGCCCGACGGCTTCCTGCCGATCTCTGGCGCCGCTTCCCCGTCAGACTCCCGGATGGTGTGCTGAGGACACCAATCGCCGCACACCAACGCGCTAGCGGACGAGCCCCCTAACGGGCGGCTGATGATGGGGCCGGGGATGTCCCTGGTCGTGTCCTGGACTCCGCGCCAGGGTGGTATCAGCTTACCCTGATGTGATAGACCTCTGGTCTGCCTGAGTCGCACCCCACGCACAGCACCGGTGACGTCGAAACCACAGCCCGAGACTGCACCGTTCCGGCTTCCGGATCGGCCCACCCCGCCGGACATGGTGGCCAAGTACTTTCGCGGCCTGGGTGACGCCACCAGGGTGCGCATCCTGGAACTTCTGCGCGACCAGGAGCGCTCGGTCGGTGAGCTCACCCGCCTGCTCGACCTCAGCCAGCCGAAGGTCTCGAACCATCTGGCCTGCCTGCGCTGGTGTGGCTTCGTGGACTCACGCCGCGAGCACCGCGAGGTGCGCTACCGCATCGCCGATCGGCGGGTGGCCCAGCTGCTGGAGCTCGGTCGCGCGCTGCTCGAGGACAACGAGGAGCACGTTGGCGCCTGCTGTCACATCGACGGAGACGACGTCCCATGACCCAGCCGGGTGCCTCGAAGGTGGGGCGTGGGCTTGCCGCCGGCGGGGTGGTCGCCTTCGGTGTCGCTTGCTGTGCGGGTGGGCCGCTGGTGCTCGGACTGGTCGCCAGCATTGCCGCCGGTGGCGCGCTCGGCGTGGGCGCGGGGGTTCTCTTGGCCGTGGGCATCGTGGCCATGGCCGTCTGGCGCCTTCGGCGCCGTCGCGCCTGCCGAGTCGGCTCCTCTCTTCCGCCCGCCGCAGGCCCGTCGCCCAGCGACCGGCCGGCCCGCGCGCGGGCTGATCACCCTTCCGTGGAGGTCACCCGATGAAGGTGGAGATCCTGTACTTCGACGGCTGCCCCAGCCACGAGGCGCTGCTGCCGCGCGCCCGGGCCCTGGCCGCCCAGCACGGCGCCGAGGTCGAGCTGCGCCGCGTCGAGACCCCCGAAGCCGCCCTGGCAGAGCGGTTCCTGGGCTCACCGACGGTGCGCGTCGACGGTGAGGACGTCGACCCGGGTGCCCTCGGGCGCGGCGACTTCGGCCTGACCTGCCGCGTCTACCACACCGAGGAGGGACACAGCCCAGTGCCCCCCGATCAGTGGATCGTCGATGCCCTGCGACGCGCGCGGGCGGCATGAGCGAGACGATCCTCTACCCGCGCCTGCGCGAGCTGGTCGACCAGGGCGCCCAGCTGGTCGAGGTGCTCCCCGAGGAGGAATACGCCGACGAACATCTGCCCGGGGCGATCAACCTCCCGCTCAAGCACCTGACCGCCGAGAGCACCGCGCAGCTGGACCGCCGCCGGGCGATCGTCGTCTATTGCTGGGACGCCCTCTGAGACATGAGCCCACGAGCCGCGTGCCGGCTCGACACGTTGGGCTTCGAGCACGTCTATGACTACCTGCCCAGCAAGGTGGACTGGCTGGCCCGCGGACTGCCCACCGAGGGTGAGAACGCCGGCCAGACGCGCGCCGGCGACCTCGTCCGCGACGACGTCGTGACCTGCCGACCGGACAGCCGGATGGCCGACGTCCGCCCGCGCGTGGAGGCATCGCCCTACTCCTTCGCCTTCGTGACCACCGAGGACGGGACCCTGCTCGGCCGGCTGCGCAAGACCGCGCTCGCCGCAGACCCCCAGGCGGTCGCCGAGCAGGCCATGGAGCCGGGGCCCTCCACCGTCCGCGGGCACCTGTCCGCCGAAAAGATCGCCGCACGCATGACCCAAGGAGAGCTGAACACCGTCGTGGTGACCTCCCCGGAGGGAACGCTGCTGGGCGTGGTGCGCCGCCAGGACGCCCAAGCCGCCGCCGGACGCTAGGGCTGCCGGAGGCGGCCAGCCGGCCGCCGGAGGTGGGCCCCAGGTCGCGATAGCGACACATCCTCCTAGCGCTTCTTCACACTGACAGACGAAGCGACTCGTCGGGTCCCGGCACTCTGACGTCAGGCCGACGCTGACACCTCCGCGCACGGCGCAAGCCCGTGGCGAGGACCAGCGGATCGACTACGGCGGTTCCTGCCCACCCTGCTGGCCAGTCGCTCGCTCGGGAGCCGTGCGGGGTCATTCGCTCGGCTCGTCGGCGGTCAGGGCGCCCAGCCGCACCAGCGCGCTGCGCAGCGGCTCGCGGCGTGGTCCGTCGGCCAGACGGTAGTAGGCCAGCCGCCCGACCGCGCGCCGCTCGACCAGGCGGTGTGAGCGAAGGATGCGCAGCCCGTAGGAGATGTTGTCCTCACTGATGTCCAGCCCGAGCGCCAGGTCGCCGACGCACATCTCCCCGGTCGACACCATGCGTCTGGCAGGCCATCAAGGCCGACACCGCGTCGATCGTCGCCTTCCAGCTCGGCCTGTTCGGCTACATGGCGCTCTACCACTTCGTGCTCTGGCGGCCACCGCTGGCCGTCGACAGCCCCGAGTACTGGTTCATGATGCAGATCGGGATGATCGTCGGCTTCTTCACCGCCTGGCCGGTCAACGCCTGGCTGATCAAGGCCGGCATCAAGGAGCAGATGTAGCCCAGCCGCCGAGCGCCCCCCCGGGTCGCGCTGCTGATCCTCGGCCCGCTGAAGATCTCAGGTCGGGGCCCCCGCCCGCTTCGGCGTTTCGGAGCTCGACGTGCAGCGTGCGAGACCAGCCGCGACGCCCAGGACCGTCGGTGGAGACCATGGCCGACCTGGAGGAACTGGGCGACCGGGGCTCACCGTGCGGGGCGGCGGTCGCCGCCCTTGGGTGTGAGCAGCGGCCGGCCGGATTCTGCCGCCGCGATCCCGTTTGCGAGCTGGCGGCGTTCGATCGCCCCGATGACGTGGGCGACCACCTCGCCCTCCGCGCTGATGAAGAAGGTCTCGGGCAGCCCGGTGAGCCTCCAGCGGCGAGCGACCTCGTCTCCGGGGTCGCGCACGTTTGGGTAGGTGATCGAGAACTCGCGTAGGAAGGCGCGCGCGTCACCTCTGGCGTCCTGCATGTCAAGGCCCACGAAGAGGACCCCGCGCTGGCGAGCCTCCTGCCACGCCGCCTGCAGCAGCGGCGCCTCTTCGCGACACGGCTCGCACCACGAGGCCCAGAAGTTGACCACCACGGGCCGGCCGCGCAGCTCCTCCAGAGCCACCCGGCCGTCTGCGGCAGCCGATGTGAAGGCCCGCGAGGCGGTTCCCTTTCCTGGGGCGGGGGCGAGCACCTCGAGCTCGAAGCCCGGTGCCGCTACGGTCTGCGAGCGAGCCAGGGCGTCGTCGATCGTCGTGTCGACCGGTTGGGCGAGCACTCCGTAGGTCAACAGGGCCAGCAGCAGGGCAGCGGCCAGAACGGTGAGGGCGCGAAGGGACAGAGACAAGGACGACGCAGCGTAGTACTAGACTCGTCCGGGGGTCGGCCGACCTCCGAGTCACCCCTAAAACCCCGCCCCCGACATAGCCTGAGGAGCGTCGATGGCCCAACGTCAAGAGCAGAAGGAACGCGCTCGCCAGGAGCGTGTGGAGCGCGAGCGCGAGGCGGCCGCCGCCGAGCGCCGCCGGCGCCTGTATGGCTGGGTGGGCGGCGGGGTGCTGGTGGTCGCCCTGATCGTGGGCATCGTCCTGCTGGTCGGCGGAGGCGGCTCGAACGCCGGGTCCCAGGCGGTCGGCGGCGCCGGCGGCCCGGCGGGCAGCGCATCCGTGGACGTCGGGCACGTCCACGGCCTCGGCCTTGCCGGTGGCGACGGGGCGCTCTACGTCGCCGGCCACAACGGGCTGTTTCGTGCGCCACCCCGCCAGAGGGGGCTCGAGCAGGTCAGTGCCGCCACCCAGGACTTCATGGGCTTCAGCGTCGCCTCGCCCGATCGTCTGATCGCCTCGGGCCATCCCGGCCCCACCCAGGATCTGCCCGGGTTGTTGGGCCTCATCGAGTCGCGCGACGGCGGGCGCACCTGGCGGTCGGTGTCCCTGCTGGGCGAGGCGGACTTCCACGTGCTGCGCGCTGCCGGCGAGCGCGTGTACGGCTACGACGGCGCGACCTCGCGCTTTCTGGCCAGCACCGACGGGGGACGGACGTGGTCCGAGCGCCCGGTCCCCGGCCCCGTCTTCGACGTGGCCATCGACCCCAAGGATCCCGACCGGCTGATGGCCGCGACGGAGTCCGGGCGCATCTTCTCCGCCGATGCGGGGCGCACCTGGCGCCCCCTGGGCAGCGAGCTCGGCCTGCTGGCCTGGCCGGCGTCCGAGCGCCTCGTGGTCGTGACCCTCGACGGGCAGGTGCTCGCCGGCCCGCCCGGCGGGACGCTCAGGCCCCGGGGCGCGCTGGACGGCCAGCCCGTCTCGGTCATGGCCTCCCGCCAGCAGCTGTACGTGGCGCTGGCCGACGGACGGGTGATGGTCTCCCCGGACGCCGGGGCCTCGTGGACGCTGCGAGCCCAGGCGTGAGGAGCCGATGACGCCCCGGCGCAAGCGGATCGTCCTCGCGGCGAGCGTCGCCGTCCTCAGCCTGTGGGCGATCGCCCTGGTGGTGGTGGCCATCCAGCAGCGCCCGGGCGCCCAGGCCAACGCGCCGGCGGCCGCGCAGATCGGTTCCGCCCCGGGACTGTTTCGCGGAGGCCCGCTGCCCGGGGGCCTGGACCGCAAGCCGGCCGTCGACTTCGCGCTGACCGACGCCCGCGGCGGCACCCTGGGTACCCGCTCCCTGCGTGGCCGCCCCTACGTGGTGACCTTCCTGTACACCGACTGCCCCGACACCTGCCCGCTCATCGCCTCCCAGCTCAAGGCGGCGCTCGAGCAGCTCGGGCCCCGGGGCAAGGACGTCACCGTCGTGGCCGTCAGCGCCGACCCCGTCGGCGACACCCGCGGACAGGTCCTGCAATGGCTGCAGGAGCGCAGGCTCCCATCCAACTTCCGCTACGCGATCGGCACCAAGCAGGAGTTGCTGCCCATCTGGGAGGCCTACTACGCCGCACCCCAGCCGCGCGACGAGGAACAGAGCGCCCACTCGGCCAGCATCTGGCTGGTCGACGCCGACAACCGCCTGCGCACCAAGTTCTCAGCCGGCTTCGGCGTGCCCCCGACCGACATCGCCCACGACCTGCGCATCCTGCTGGAGGAAAGCTAGGAAGTAGGTGAGCTGCCGGCCGCCGACGCACCGCGGCGAGGACCAGCTGGGCCGCCGTGGCCTCAGGTCGCGCCAGCCGTTCCTCGCGGCGGCGACAGAGCCTTTCGCCTTCGGACCCCGGGCTGCAGCCGGCGCTCGCGGGCCAGCAGCGCGGCCCCCACAGCGGCTAGGGCGAGGGACCACAGCTGCGGTTGGGTGAGGCCGACCACGACCTCGTCGTTGAGGCGCACGAACTCCACGGCCACGCGGGACAGTCCCATGGACACCGCGAAGGCGCCGAACAGTCCCGGGGGCGAGAGGCGGTCGCGCAGGCGCCACAGCAGCCAGGCGGCGGCGAAGGCCAGCAGCGCCTCGTACAGCGGGGCGGGGTGAACCTGCTCGGTGGTGGGCACGGTTCCTTCCGGGAAGCTCATGGCCCAGGGCAAGTCGGTGGGGGTGCCGTAGGTGCCGTCGCCGGCCAGCAGGCAGCCGAGGCGCCCGATGCCGTAGGCGACGGCCAGCGGCATCGCGGCCATGCCGGCCATCTCGCCCGGGGGGATGCCCTTCCGGCGGGCGACCAGCCAGACCCCCAGCGCGCCGCCCAGCAGACCGCCGTACCACGTGAACCCGCTCGTGCTGAGCAGGCCGTGGTCCATGGGACCGCCGGCGTTCTCGGCCAGGAAATAGAGCTTGGCGCCCACAAAGCCGCCGACCAGGCCGGCGATGACCAGGGTGAACGCCGGCTCGGGATCGCGGTCGCGGCGGCGCAGCTCGCGCTGCAGGAGCCAACCCGCGACCAGCGCCGCGAGCGCCTTGCTGACGCCGTAGCTCTGGATCTGCAGGCCGCCCAGCTCGAAGAGGACCGGCTGCATCGGCTGCGAGCGGCGCTGGGCCTCAGCGCTTGGCGGCCGCCTCGAGCTCGCGCTCGGGCACGTGCTGCTCCTCCAGGCGGGCGATGTCGGTGGCCAGCCTGCGCTGCTGGTCGCGCAGGTCCTGCAACGAGCCGCCCTGCGCGCTCGGGGCCTCGTCCTTCTGCTTGTTGGCGCCCATCATGCCCTTGGACATGAACCACATCATGGCCCCCATCCCCACGGGGCAGGCCATCAGCGCCAGGACGTACAGCAGTTCCATCGGTTCCTCCTGAGTTCTCTGCTAGGCAGTGTAGTAGCCACTCGCCCGATCGAGACGTCGGTGGCATACAGCGAGCGCTGGGTGAGCTCCCAGCCGCCGTTGGCGACCAAAGCGACCCCGCCGGCCACGCCGGCCACGCCGGCCACGCCGGCCACGCCGGCCACGCCGGCCACGCCGGCCACGCCGGCCATCCCCAGGGGGGCCGGCGGCCGAACAGGACGCCGGTCCCGACGGGGCCGGTCACTCGCGGCCCCTCCCGCCCATGCCATTCTCGTGCATCGGGCCCATCATCTCGCGGTGGTGGCGATCCATCATGCGCGCCATCTCGGGGGCGATGTTGCGCATCTCGCGCACCATCTGCCCGTGGTGGCGGTGCATCGAGCGCATCATGCGATGCATGTCGGCGCCGTCCATCATGCGGCCATGCTCACCGCGCTGTTCCTGGGCAGCAGGGCGGTCCTCCTGAGCCAGCGCGCCGACGGCACCAACACCGAGCGCCGCGGCGCCGGCGGCCAGGGCGGTGGGAAGGACGGTTCGGAGCTTCACGCGGGACCTCACTCTCGTACGACTTTTTGACTACAGAGCGTAGTAGTGTAGCGCTCGGCCAGCGCACGCCTGGGGCGACGAGTCGTCGCGCCGAGCCGCCGCTCGAGGCCGTCAGACAGCGAAAGCCGTGTCAGCGAGGGGCCTTGAGCGGCAAGGAAGAGCACGATGAGCGGTGGCGCTCACCTTCTCCGCTCCGCTCGACGACCGGCTGAGCGGCGCGGTCCTCGGGCGTAGAGGGTGACCGCTACCGCCCGGCCGACGAGCACTGCGGGCAGCGGCCCGACGCGCTAGCCGCGTCGCTCGCCGGACTGGACGCTGCGCAGCGCGGCCATGCGCTCGTGGTACTCGTCGCCGTCGATCTCACCGGCGGCGAAGCGTCGGTCCAACGTCTGGCGGGCGTCTTCATCGCCGTGCCGCCGCCAGCCCAGACCCCCACGCACACCGACGTATATGGCCGCCGCCAGCAGGCCCGCCAGCACGAGGGCCACAACGAGCACCAGCGCCATCCCTTCCATCATCATCAAAGCTGTCTCACCTCTCGTCCCAGGGGACCGCTAGCGCTTCAGCCAGCGGCCAAGTGACAGTCGGGCGCGCACCAACATCGCCGCGCCGATGGCCAGTGGAATGCTGGCCATCAGCACCATGCACGACTGGGCGACGAGCAGAGGCACGTTGAGATCGACCGCCCCGCCCATGGCCTGCAGGCGCAGCGCCACGACGACCAAGGCCGTGACGGCCACCAGCGCCCACGCCAGGAGCGCCGCCGGAAGCTGCCAGGGCGCCCGCTCGCCCATCAGGTGGTCGACGCGCTCGGGGGCGATGCCGACCACCGCGGGATCGGCGGCCTCGAAAGAAAGCAGGGCCGAGGCCAGCGGCGCCGCGTCGTCGCGGCTGGCCCGCACGGCCGCGCGGTCGGCGGCCAGCTCGGCCAGCGCCGCGTAGCGCTCGCTCAGCGGGCGCAGCGCGGGCACGAAGAACAGGCCGTCGGCGATCACCCGTGCGAGGAAGAGGCGCAGGGGGTCGCGCAGCCGGGCGTGGTGACGCTCGTGGGCGATCACCGCGCCAAGCTCGACGTCGTTCAGGGTCGCCAACGTGCCGGTGGACACGTAGACGCGCGGGCGCAGCAGGCCGGCGCAGAAGGCGACCGGCCTCATCCCGTCGATGACCGTCACCGGCTGGCCGTCGATGGTGCGCCTCTCCACCACCCGCAGGGCACGCAGGACACGGCGGGAGGCGCGAAGCTGCCCAGCGGCCGACCACAGGGTCCGCCCGAGCACGGCGAAGGCCAGGACGCCCAGCAGCAGGCTCAGCACTCCCGCGACGCCGGCGTCGGGAAGGAGCGCCCGCTGGCAGGCCTCGAGCAGTGCGGGAAGCGATGGCGGCGCAAGCGAGAGCCGGCCCGCGGCGATGGCCGCACCCAAGCCCACCGCGCCTAGGCCCACCGCCGCCAGCAGCAACTGCAAGGCGAGGACCGAGCGTGCCTTACCCACGGCGAGCCAGTCGAGTCAGCTTCTGGCGCTGGTGAGGATCGAGCGTGGCCATCTGCCGCGCGAAGTGCACGAACGCCGCCTCGCCATACTGCTCGACCACCGCGGCGACCTCCGCCTCCGCGCGCGCGCGCAGGTACTCCTCGCGCGACAGGCACGCCTGGTAGATGTCGGTACGCCCGGCGCGCCGACGGCACAGCAGCCCCTTGCCATCCAGCCGGCGCATGATGGTCATCACGGTCGTGTAGGCCCGCTGCTTGGCGCCCTGCCCATTCAGGGCCGCGAGAACATCGCGCACGTTGGCCTCACCCTGACGCCACACCTCCTCCATGACCTCGGACTCGAGCTCATGCAACGGGGGGGGAACGAAACGGTCGGCAGCCATCACTACGCCTTGTCATAGTAGCCCGTCAACCCGGGAGGTCGAGTGAGCCAGGCGGCGCGCCCCGCTGCGGGCGGGGCGGTCTGGTGGATGCGCTTGCGAGCCTGGATCGAGGGCCAGTCTAGGGCCCTCAGGTCCTCTACGGACCGGGCTGAGCGGCGGGCAGCCGGTACACGCGGATGCCGGCGTCGCTGAAGATCGCCGGCTCGCCGGCAAGGCACTCCCCGGCACGGTAGGGCTCGAGGTAGCTACGTGCCAGCGCGGGCAAATCGCGAACGACGACGAATCCCTCCCGCGCGCGGGCGCGGACTTCGCGGCACGGCGCCAGCCCGGGGATGAGACTCACGTCGTGCTGCAGGCGGTCGCCGGCCAGCGGCCCGATGACCTGCGGCGACAGGCTGATCGGGGCATCGCCGTCGCGGAAGCCCTCCTGCGCGGCGAACCATGCGATGACCGGCGTCGCGAACGTCGCGTTGGTGCGCGCGTGGCGCTCGACGTAGCCGGACGCGGCAAAGGCGAGCACCACGGCGGCGGCGACCGGCGCCACGCCCACGGAGGCGCGCAGCACGCGGGGGCCCCGGGCGGCCAGCCACGCCCCGACCGCGAGTAGAGCGGCGCCGGCGAGCGCGCCCGCGCCGAGGAGCCTCGCGCTCGGCATCCGCGGGTACCCGATGTCGAGGCTGCCCAGCCCCGACAAGGCCGCTGCCAGGGCGAGCAGACCGATCGCGACGATTCCGCGCATGCCGCGACCGCGACTGGCCAGCGCGAGCGCGACCGCCCCGGCGCTGACCGCCGGCATGAGGTAGCGGATGACGTACAGAGACATGTCGACGTAGGCGTCGGTGGCCATCCCGGTGTAGGGGGCGCCCATCCACGCGAAGGTGGCGACGGCCGTCGCGACGCTCGCGAGGACGACGGCCCGCCGGCGGGCCAACAGCCACGCGAGCACCCCGCCGACCACCAGGAAGAGGCCGCCGGCGAGACCCGTCGCGTAGGCGCCGATGCGCCCCTCGAGGGTCGCGACCGGCCGGTCCAGGAAGCTGGTGCTGATCCGGCTGAGGGCCTCCGGCGCCGGATCTGACCACGGCGTCGTCAGCAGCGGCCACAACGGCGAGCCGTGCACGAAGAGGTTGCGCAGGTACCAGACGCCACCCACCGCGACGGCCCCGAGGCCCGCGGCCACGAGCAATCCTCGCGCCGGCAGCGGCGGCAGGCCCCGCCGTCTCGACAGGTACAGCGCGACGCCGAGCACGATCACCACGAGCGGCGCCGTCGTCGTCTTGGTCCCGACCGACAGGCCGCCGGCCACGATCGCCACCGCCAGCAGCCGCGGCCGGCGCACCGCTGCCACGCACAGGGCCGCGGCCACGACGAGCCATGTCAGGGCGGCGAGGTCGTTCTTGGGGTAGTTCAGCGTACCGACGATCGGGGGGCTGACCACGACGGCGACGATCGCGAGTGCCGCCACCCCGGTTGCGACTCCAAGCCTGCGCAGCCCGACCCAGCCCGCGGCTGCGAGAAGCGCGAGCATCGCCGGCGCCGCCAGCGCTATCGGCACGAAGCTGCGCGACAGACCCATCGACCATGCGAGCAGGATCTCGTGGGTCAACGGGTACGCGCCGGTCTGGAAATCCTCGGTGGGCTGGACCTCGGCGCCTGGTCGACCGCTGTTGATCCAGTTGACGATCTCCGGCAGGTGATAGGCGGTGCCGTCGATCCCGAGGGCCGGGTGGCGCAGGAAGAAGAACACGAGCGCCAGCAGCACGCCGGCGGCCACGCCGACGGCCAGCCGCATGGCCGCAGGCGCCGCGACGGTCGCGCGCACGAACTGGTCGAGCGGTCGGACCGCCGGGTCGGGCAGGATCGCGCGCGCAGCGAGCCACGTCACGACGGCAGCGAGCGTGAGCACCGCCGGGCTGGATCCCAGCCCGACGAGGGCGAGCAGGAGCGTCTGCGCCACCACGGCAGCGGCGCCGAGCACGGCCGCGACGAGCACCCGCTCCAGGCCCTCGGGCGCG
>JAUJOF010000036.1 GCA_030447785.1 Solirubrobacteraceae bacterium | reverse complement strand
GGGCAGCGCCCGCACTCGGCTGCCTTGGCGAGGTAGTCCTCGACGAGCGCGTCGAGCTCGGCGAGCGCGCCGATGTGCCGCTCGACGAGGTGTACGCGGCCCTGCTCGCCTGCCGGGATGTCGCTGAGGGCGACGTGGCCGTTGATGCGCTGGGCGACGAGCTGGCGCTCGCCCTCGTCTGCCTCGTAGCGGGCGAGGACCTTGCGCTCGCCTGCGGTGCTGGTGGCCATCCTCTGCCTCCTCGGTGGTTGGTCGCTTGACGCGAGGCGCCAGACGGCCGCTAGAAGGCGGCGCGGCGGAACCCGAGCGCGCAGGGCGAGGGCCCGCCAGGGAGGCCCGCCCCGACAGGGGCCGCCGCAGGCGGCACGCAGTGCTGGCCTTGCAGCCGCGCGCCGCGGCCGTAGGCTGCCGAGGTCAAGTGGCCGGCCGCCGTGGAGCGCGTGCGCCACCACTTCTGGCTGATTCGCACAGTCGATGCCGTTCAAGACCTGGCGCGAACCGCCAGCGTGCCCAGGGGGTCTTGGGCCTCGTCGTGCGCCCTAGGGCGCCTAGAGCGCCGACAAGCGGATGCGGTTGCCGTCCGGGTCGATCTCCTCGATGCCGTCTGGGAACACGATCAGAAACCCGCGGCGGCACCACCGCGTGGACGTGTAGTGCTCGCTCTTGTGGCGCCAGCCGATCGCCCCATCAGAAACTCGGGCGCCGGGGTGGCGAACAGCCCGGGGTAGGGTTGCGCCTTCGGCGTCTTCTTCGTCAAGGCGGTTCAGCCCCTTCTGTGGTCGCCGGCAGGGCCCTCTCCGGTGGCCCAGGTGGCGGTACCTGGCGATGTGCGGATATTTGGATCGCAGGAATAGCATCCCTGCCGGGCGTCGGGCCAGCGCGATGCAGGGCGGTCTCGTGATGACGAGCGGCTGGATCAGACGTGCTCGCGTACGTCTGTGAGCCCGCCGAGTCGGCCGGCTTCGCGCCGTCGCGCGGGTTGAAGACCTCGCGTCGACACGCGGGTGCCAATATGCGCTCGTGCCTGGCCGTGAGGGCGTACCGCTTGAGGGCGGCTTCCAGACAGATGTCCGTCGGGTCGGTGATCGGGTGGTTCGACCTGCCAATGCAACGAGTCGGTTTCTCGACTTGTTTCTCAGCCACCTCCACGCGGTGGGGTTTGTTGGCGCCCCGCGTTCTTTCGGTGTGGACGCGGAAGGGCTCCATGTCGTGGAGTACCTCGAGGGCCAGGTTGCGACAGGAAGGCCGCCGTCGTGGGTCTGGAGCGACGACGTGCTCGTGGCCGTTGCACGTTTGATTCGCCGCTTCCACGACGCGGCGGTGACATTCATACCTCCGGCCGAATGGCGCACTGCTCCCCCGATCGAGCGCCTTCCTCCTTTCCCCGACGACTCGAAGGTCGTTTGCCATAACGATCTTGCGCCCTGGAACACCGTCTTCAGCGGTCGTCGGCCGCGCGGCTTCATCGATTGGGACTCGGCGGCACCCGCCACTCGTTCGTGGGATCTCGCCTTCGCGCTTTGGCACTGGGTGCCCCTCTACTCGGTGGAGCGACGCCAGGAAGTCGGAGCAGCCGACGTGACCGATCCTCGCGCGCGCGCTCGTCGATTCCTCCGCACCTATGGCTCCCCGCCGCAGGAGGGCTGGATCGATGCGGTGCTGCTACGGCAAGAGGCGACCTGCGAAGAGCTGAGTGAGCGCGCCTACGCGAGCGCCCGGGCGCGCAGTTTGTGGCACCGGGCACGCTCAGGGCTGGAGGCGGAGATGGCGTTCGTAAGCGGCTTGGCGCGAGAGCCGTGGTAGTGCCGACGAGCGCGGGGCACGACCGCATGGTCGCCGGCGTTGGCCCACCGCTCGGCGGGGTCCCTCCGACGCCGATCTTTGCCGCCGGTTCTACTTCCACCGAGCGTTGGCTGGCGACGTACGGATATTCGGAAAGCCGGAATACGGCCGGGTGAGACTCGATACGTTAGGGGCCAGCGCCGAGGCGCTGCCCAAATTCGAGACGCGCCACTGGGCCATCAAGCATCACGACATCGCTGCCGCTCGACAAGCGCTTTCGCCGCTTCAGATGTGTCGAGGGCCCGGTCGTTAAGCCAGATGACTTCAGATAGAAGGCGCAGCGCCTGATATGCCGGAAGAACTCGGCTGACCCACCTCCGCATGTCTGCGTCCGCCCCGTAGGCGTTAATGATGAGCGGGACGATGTCAGGCCGACGCTTTGTCACCACACTGAGATCCCAGGCCGGATCGCCGGTGGCAGCATCGCCAAAATCGATGATGCCCGTCAGCCTTTCACCGGTTGCCTCGTCGACAAGGAAATGATCCGCGTGGGCATCTCCGTGGATGAAGCAGGAAGCAGGAAGCAGGTTCGGGGAGGTCGTGGAACGCCTCTAGGACCTCCGCGTGCAGGCGGTGGACGAGGTCGGGGGGCAAGATCCGCACCTCGAGGTGACGCTCCCTCTCGGTGTCAGCCCAGTGCAAGTGGTGCGGCCACCCTCCGCTGTGCCCTGCCGCGGCCCGAAGCTCTGAGGGAGCAGGGGTATCGTGCAGGGTTCGCAGAGCGCGGCCCACCGCTGCCCAGCCGAGCCGACGGTCCCTGAGCCGCACGGGCTGTCCCGCAAGTCGTTGGAGAACGATGAGCGGCGGCTCCGCTCGCTCCGCCAACACAACCTGCTGCACGGGCAGCCCAGAGCAGGCCGCGCCCCGCAGGGCGGCAGCTCTCTTGCAGACCGGTCGCCGTCGCTGCCGACTTTGACGATCACAAGACCCGCGGGCACCGCCGCTTCGAACACGATGCGCTCGTCCGTCACAACCAGCTTCCGAGTCAGCGTGACGTGACCGAACGCGGTCGTGAGACGCGAGAGCGCCGGCAGTAGCAGTTCCTCGCGCATCGGACGGGGGTGACGTCCCATAGCGTGGTGTAGGAGGGCGGCGGACGGAACGTAGTTCTGGCCACCGCGGCGCTCATGCTCGTCGGACTTCTCAAGGTTCGACAAAGGGGGCACCACAAGTGGCCGGTCAGGAAAGGATGGCGGTCGAGGAGGTCGTCAGGCAA
>JAUJOF010000019.1 GCA_030447785.1 Solirubrobacteraceae bacterium | reverse complement strand
TGAGCGCGGGGGTCGACCTGCCCCTCTTGGCCAAGGACTTCGACAGCGCCGTCGCCGCGGCCGAGGGCCTGGAGCGCGCGGTGCGCGCGGGCGAGCTGCCCCGCGACGAGCTCGACGAGGGCGCCTGGCGGGTGCTCGCGCTGCGCGAGGACCTCCCCGTCGATCAGCGCTGAGGGCGGCGCTCGCGCACCCGCTCGAGGGCGCCCGCGATGCGCCGCTCGCGGGTTTCGGGGCGCTTGGCCTCCTCGATCCAGTCGACGTACTCCTTGCGGTGGGAGTACGAGAGGGCCTCGAAGCCCGCCGCTGCGCTGGGGTCGGCGGCCAGCGCGCCGGCGAGGTCGTCGGGCACGGTGACCACGCGCCGCTGGGTGTCCAACGTCAGCGTGACCTCGACCTCGTCGTCGGCGCGCACGCCGCTGGCCGCCCGCGCGTCGCGGTTGACCACCACGTAGGTCTCGCCTCCGCGCACGCCGGGCGTGGTGCGAAACGTGTGCCCGTTGAGGGTGACCAGCACGGGTGGGCGGGCGCGCCCGAACACGCCGCGCACGTCGATGGGGATCGCGAAGGCGAGCGCGCTGCGCCCGACGAGGCGCACGTGGGTGGTGAAGGTCGCGCTGGGAATGCTCACAGCAGGCCCGGGCCGGTCGGGACCGCCATCATGCCATCACGCACGGCCAGCGGCCCCGGCTCGACGCCCTCGAACAGCTCGAGCGTGGCCAGGCCGCAGGCGGGCAGCGGCGCGAGTGCCGCCGCGGCGTGCAGCGCCGCGGCGATGCCCAGCGGACCGTCGTAGGCGGAGGTGACGTAGGGCTCGGCGCCGGTGGCGCGCACCAGCGCAGCGGCGGCCAGCAGGCCGCTGAGCCCGCCGCAGCGCCCGAGCTTGAGCGCCACCGCATCCGCCGCGCCCGAGGCCAGCGCGCCCGGCTGGGCGGCCGTCTCGTCCATGGCCACCCGCACCGCCACCCGCTCGCGCACCGCGCGCAGCGCGTCCAGGCCGTGGACGGGCTCCTCGACCAGCTCCAGCCCCGCGGCGCCCAGCGTCTCGATGGCGGCCACCGCCTCGTCGACCTCCCAGGCTCCGTTGGCGTCCAGGCGCAGGTCCACGTCCGGGCCCGTCGCGGCGCGCACGGCGGCGACCCGCCCGGCGTCGTCGCCCAGGCCGACCTTGACCTTCACGCAGCGAAAGCCCACCCGGGCGGCCGCGGCGGCGCCCGCCGCCGCCCCCGCCCGGTCGCGCGCGGCCACGGTCGCGTTGACGCCCACCGCCGTGGCCGGGGCGTCGGTGAGCATGGGCGCGACCGGGCGGCCCTCCCGGCGCCCCGCGCGGTCCCACAGCGCCAGATCGACCGCGCACAGCGCCTGGGGAAGGTCGGTCTCCGCGCGGCAGAGGTCCAGCAGGTGCCCGCCGGACGCCCCCTCCAGGTCGCGCAGGACCCGTGCGTAGCTCTCGAGCGCCTCGCGCACCTCCTCGACGCCCACCCCGTCGTAGCCGGGCAGCGGCGCCGCCTCGCCGCGGCCGACCACCCCGTCGCCGCCGACGAGCTCCACCCTCAGCAGCTCGCGCTCGCGCAGCTCGCCCCACGCCGCGGCGACCGGCGCGCGGAAGCGCAGCGTGACCGGCGCGACGGTGAGCCTCACGCCAGCAGGATGCCCGCCGAGAGCACCACGCAGAAGGCCAGCTGCAACAGCCCCGTGCGCCCCAGCGCCGCGTTGAGGCTCGGCCCGTCGGCGTGCGTGCGCACCGTGCGCACCACGGGCGCGGCGGCGGGGACGAGCGCCAGCGCCAGCAGCACCCACGGCGAGTAGAACACCGCCACGGGAATGAGGACCCCGAAGGCGCCGTAGACCATCGCCGCGAAGGCGTCGCGGGCACGGTCGCGCCCCAGGCGCACCGCCAGGGTGCGCTTGCCCGCGCGGCGGTCGGTGTCGATGTCACGCACGTTGTTGACCACCAGGATGGCCGCGGCCAGCAGGCCGACGGGGACCGCGAAGGCGAACGCCTCGGCCGGCCACCTCTCGAGCTGGGCGAAGGCCGAGCCGGCGACCGCCGCCACGCCGAAGAACAGGAACACGAACACCTCGCCCAGGCCCTCGTAGCCGTACGGGCGCGGGCCGCCGGTGTAGAGGACGCCGGCGGCGATGGACAGCACGCCGACCACCAGCAGCTCCCAGCCGGCCACCGCCACGAGGTAGATCCCGCACAGGGTGGCCAGGCCGAAGGTGACGTAGGTGGCCACCAGCACGCTGCGGGGGGGCACCAGCCCGCCCGCGGTCACGCGGACGGGACCCAGGCGATCCTCGGTGTCGGCGCCCCGGCGCGCGTCGGAGTAGTCGTTGGAGAGGTTGGTGCCCACCTGGATGAACAGCGCCCCCAGCAGGGCGGCCAGGAAGGCGCCCACGCGGAAGGTTCCGCCGGTCACCGCCACCGCGGTGCCCACCAGCACGGGCGCCACCGCCGCGGGCAGCGTCCGCGGCCGGGCGGCCATGAGCCAGACCCTCACGGTCGGCGGGGGAACTGCGCGAAGTCGGCCGGGCGCTTGGCCTTGTAGGCCTCGCGGCCCTCCCGGGCCTCGTCGCTTGCGTAGAAGAGCAGGTTGGTGTCGTGGGCCAGCTGCTGGAGGCCGGCCAGCCCGTCCTCCTCGGCGTGGAAGCTGGCCTTGAGCAGGCGCAGGGCGAAGGGGGAGAGCGCGAGCATTTCCCGACACCACGCCACCGTCTCCTCTTCGAGGCGCTCGACAGGGACCACCGCGTTGACCAGCCCCATCTCCAGGGCCTGCCCGGCGTCGTACTGGCGACAGAGGAACCAGATCTCCTTGGCGCGCTTCTGGCCGACCTGGCGCGCGAGCAGCGAGGCGCCGAAGCCGCCGTCGAAGGAGCCCACCCGCGGGCCGGTCTGCCCGAAGCGCGCGTTGTCGGCGGCGATCGTCAGGTCGCAGCAGACCTGCAGCACGTTCCCCCCGCCGATCGCGTAGCCGGCCACCATGGCCACCACGGGCTTGGGCAGCCGGCGCATCTGCACGTGCAGGTCGGTGACGTGGAAGCGCCCCACCCCCGAGCCCGGCTCGCTCTCGTAGCCCTGGTCGCCGCGCACCCGCTGGTCGCCGCCCGAGCAGAAGGCCTGGTCGCCCTCGCCGGTGAGGACGATCACGCCGACCTCGGGATCCTCGCGGGCGCGCTCGAAGGCCTGGGAGAGTTCGACCACCGTCTGGGGGCGGAAGGCGTTGTGCACCTCGGGGCGGGCGATCGTGAGCTTGGCGATCCCCGAGGCGGGCGGGTCCGACGTCTCGTAGCGGATGTCCTCGTACTCGCCCGAGGGCGTCCAGGTGGCGGGCATGCCCGGCAGGCTACTTCTCGAGCGCGCCTCAGAACCCTGGGGGCCGGCGGCCACGTGGCAGTTCTGAGGCACACTCTGCACCGATGCTCGTCGAGTCCTGGCTCGTTCGCGCGGCGCGCACCCGGCCCGACCATCCCGCGCTGGTCACCGCGCAGGGGACCCTCACCTACGCGGCGCTTTTGGCCGCCGCGCGGGCGGCCGATCTGCCCGCCGGGGCGGGGAAGCGCGTGGCGCTGTCGCTGCCGCCCGGACAGGGCTTCGTCGTCGCACTGCACGGGTGCCTGCTGCGCGGAGCGGTGGCCGTGGCGGTCGACGCGCGGCTGGGGGAGCAGCAGCGGGGCGCGCGCGCGGCGGCGTGCGCGCACGGGGTGGGTGAGCCGCCGGCGGCCGGCCCGCACGCCGCACGAGGCTCTCCCACCGTCCGCGCGCCCGGGGTCACCCACGAGCTCTCGGCGCCCGCCATCGTCGTGCACACCTCGGGCTCCAGGAGCGCGCTGGGCTCCTCGGTGGCGCTCGGTCATCCGCGCGACGAGCGCTGGCTGTGCGCGCTGCCCCTCAGCCACGTCGGCGGTCTGTCCGTGCTGCTGCGCGCGGTCGTCGGAGCCACCACCGTGGTGCTGCACGAGCGCTTCGACACCCACGCCGTCCTGGCCGAGCTCATGCGCGCCGACGGCCCGACCGCGGTCTCCCTGGTCCCGACCACCCTGGCGCGCCTGCTGGACGCAGGTTTGCGTACGCCGCCCGCGCTACGCGTCGCGCTGACCGGAGGCGCGCCGATCCCACGGGCACTGCTCGAGCGCGCCCACGCGGCCGGCGTCCCGGCCGTGGCCACCTACGGGCTCACCGAGGCCTGCTCCCAGGTGGCCACCGACGGCGCGCCGCTGTTCTGCACGCGGGTGCGCATCGACGGGGGGGAGATCCTGGTGGCGGGACCCACCGTCGCCCCGGGCGCCGTCGCCGGCGATGGCTGGCTGCACACCGGCGACCTGGGCGGGCTGGACGACGAAGGCCACCTAACGGTCACCGGCCGCGCGGCGGACACCATCGTCACCGGTGGCGAGAACGTCGCGCCGGCGGAGGTCGAGGCCGTCCTCGAGCGCCATCCCGCCGTGGCCGAGGCCGCGGTGCACGGGCGCCCCGACCCGGAGTGGGGGGAGGCCGTCGTGGCCACGGTCGTCCTGCGCGACGCGGCCAGCGAGGCCGAGCTTGTGGCCCACGCCCGTACCCACCTCGCCGCCTTCGCCGTGCCCAAGGCCATCGCCGTCGTCGACGCGCTGCCCCGCACGCCGTCGGGCAAGCTGCTTCGCAGCGCTCTGCCGTAGGGACCCGCGCCGGCGAGGACGGACACCGGCGACCGCACGATGCGGCCGGGGCGGGTGTCATCACGTCCCCCTCTCCCGTAGCTCCGGATGCGCACCCGGTCGCAAGTCACTCCGCCAGCACCCGGCCGAGTGCCTCACGCGCGATGTCCGGTGGCACCACGTGTCCACCGGCGAACTCCCGGTAGGCCACGCGGTACCCCTTCCTGCGCAGCGCTGGCACCAGGCGCCGGCTGGTCCGGTCGATCGGGAGCACGTCGTCGTCGACGCCGTGCGACTGATAGATGAGGGGTCGCCCGCGGCGGGTCGTCGAAGCGCAGAAGCCGGGCGAGAAGGCGACGACGCCGCTGAAGAGATCGCCGTTTGCGAGCCCGAGCGACAGTGCGTAGGAGGCACCATCGGAGAACCCCGCGACCACGGTCCTCGAGGTGTCCACGACCAGCTCGCTGGATACGCGGCGCAGCAAGGCCTCGAGTCCTGCGACGTCCGGGCCATAGGCGCCCAGAAGGACGTCCCACGTCCGCCCCTGCGACGACGGCGCAAGCAGCGCGGCCCCGGCGTCGTCGCTGATCTCGCGCAGCAGACCGAGGCCGGAGCGAGCGCTGCCCCCGGCGCCGTGAAGAACGACGACGAGAGGAACCGGACGGTCGCGCGCAGCCTCCGGCGGAACGGACAGAAGGGCGGCGCGTCCTTCGCCGATGCGAAGCTCGTGGACCCCGGGCCCCAAGAGCCGGCCGTTGCGCGGGACCGAGCGCAGTCGCGGGCTCAGCCGCCCGGTGGCGGCGGCGCGCTCGACGCGCGCCTCACCGCCATCCTGCGGGGGACGATCCGGCGCACCGTCCGATCCCGCGCATCCCGCGGCGGCGATGATCGTCACCCCGAGCGCTCCCAGCATCCGCATCCGGGCCGTCCTCGCGTCGCGTAGCCGCTCGAACGCCAAGCAGTGCTATTGCCGTCTGGCCGTTGGTGGGTCAGGAGGCGTGAGGAAGCTCCAGGCTGGAGACCGGGGCCGGTGCTCCGCCGGCGCGGGGCAGGTAGCCCCAGGCCTCGCACAGGCCACGCAGGGCCGGCGGGACGTCCTCGGGCGCCGGGAGGGGCGCCGGGGGCTGCACGCGCCCGGACTTGATCTTGTCCTTCCAGTCGCCCAACCCGGGGCGATAGCGGCCGTGGTCGAAGCGCCCGTAATCGAGCATCTGCGGCTCCCAGCCGACCTCGAGGAAGGTGCACAGCCGCTGGGCGACTGCTGGGGTCTGGGTCGCCAAATCCTCGTAGCGGATGGTGAGCCCGTCGTAGGCGCTGCGCGCCTGTTCCAGCGCCTCGCCGTAGCGCAGCACCATCGCGGCGTTCTGTTCGGCGGTGTCCTGCGGGCGCACGTCCCGGCGCGAGCGCGCGATCTCCGCCGGGTGGCGGAGCAGGAAGACAAAGCGCGCGTCGGGCCAGCACGCGCGGATGCGGTCGGCGATGAAGACGTCGTTGGGGGTCTTGTTGACCAGCAGGCGCTTGCCGCTGTCCTGCAGCTCGCGGTGGAGCACCCGGTCCCACAGGAGGTACTCGAGCCGGGTGGCGTCGAGGGCGATCTCGGCCAGCGACCGCTGCGCGTATGGCGACTTCACCTGCACGGCGAGATCGCGCAGATGCAGCTCGGGCGGCGAGTGGATCTGCGAGTGGCTGTCGAGCAGGACGCGTAGCAGCGTCGACCCGGAGCGCACGGTGGAGAGGATGAAGGCCGGCGCCTCGAGCAGCCGGTCCCCCGGGCCAGGCGGCCTACGGCGCCCCACGGCACCCGCCCTGCGCAGCTCGAAGCCGGTCGCACGGGACAGCGCGGCGTTGACCGTTCGCTTCCACATCATGGTCTGCAGTCTACGAACGGCCGCGAGGATGGGAACGTGGCGTTCCGCCAGGAGGTTTGGGGATCACTACGGACCCGAATCCTCCAGGGAGATTCCGGATCGCCTGATCGCTGCCTCGGCGTGCCCCTCAGAGGGCGACCGCTATGGTCGGTGCGCCATGGCCACCGCCTCCTCCACGACGGCGGCCCCGGTCGCGCGGCTGCGTGGACTGTCCAGGGTGGTGGGCCGTACGCTCCCCGCTACGGCGACCGTCGTGGGCGTCGCCGCCCTGCTGCGCGTGCTCTACGAGCCCGCGTTCCTCAACTATGACGCCCGCTACTCGCTGCTGTGGGCCAGAGACCTGTCGCGTGGCTTGGTTCCCGACTACACGACGGCCTTCGCGCCCACGCCGCACCCCTTCCAGACGACCCTCAGCTTCCTCGCCCTGCCCTTCGGCGACGGCGCCGACCAGGTCATCCTGGCGCTCGGGCTGCTGTCGTTCGGCGCCCTGGTGTGGCTGGTCTACCGCCTGGGAGTGGAGATCCACTCGCCGTGGGTGGGCGCGACCGCGGCGATCGTCGTGCTCACCCGTCCGGCGCTCGAGCGCTACGCGCTGATCGGCTACCAGGACCTCGCCTTCGCCGCACTGATCGTGTGGTGCGTCCTGACGGAGACGCGCTCGCCCCGCCGTGGGCTGCCGGTCCTGGCGGCGCTCGTCGTGGCGGGCCTCATGCGCCCCGATGCGTGGGTGCTCTCGGGCCTGTACGCGCTCTACCTCTGGCCGGTCACGCCGCCACGCCGTCGCGCCGCCTTCATCGCCCTGGCGCTCGCGGCGCCGGTGCTCTGGGTCGCGCAGGACTGGCTGGTGACGGGCAATCCGCTGCACTCCCTGCAGGGGACGTCGGCCCTGGCCGAGCAGAAGAACCGCACGAACGACATCCTGCAGGCCCCCTACCAGGCGGCCTGGTACTTCAAGCTCCTGCTGCTCGCGCCGCTGCACTTCGTGGTTCCGCTCGGGCTGTTCTTCGCCTGGCGCCACACACGCCGGGCGGCCGTGGTGGTGGTCGGCGCCGCGGTGATCACGGGGGTCGTCGTCCTCCAGACCGTGCTGGGCCTCCCGCTCATCACCCGCTATCTGGCCACGCCGAGCGTGCTCCTGACCGTGCTCTTCGCCCTCGCCGTCTTCGGCTGGCGCCGGCTGCCGCGCGGCCGCCCGCGGCTGCTGTGGGCGGGGGTCGGGGGGTTGTCGCTGGGATTCACGCTCGGGTTCCTCCCCGGCCACGCGGGCAACGTCGAGCGCATCGACACGTACGTCGCCCTGAGCACGAAGGTCTACGGCGACCTGCGTCTCGTCGGTGAGGCCCCGGCCGTGCGCGAGCGCTTCGCGGCCTGTGGGCAGACCTTCTCGACGATCGGCCACCGCCCGGTGCCGGACCTGCGCTACTGGCTGGACGCGCCGCCCGGCTCGGTGGGGACCGTCGAGGGCCAGGTCACGCGGGTCGGGCCGCTGATGCTCATCTCCCGCGACGCCCCCCAGGTCTGGCGCTTCTACCGCGAGCGCCTCTCTGCGGTCGCTCCGCCTGCCGGGTACCGCCCGCTGTACGTCAACGACTCGTGGCGCGTCTACACGGCGCCCGGCTGCGGTTCCGGCCGGCTGGCTCAGCCGCCCGGCGGCGCGAGGTCGGAGCCGACGCCTCAGGACCCATCCCGGTAGGCCACCCGTCCCGGGGCCTTAGCGGGGCGTAGTGGCCCGGGCTGCGCGCCCGGAAGGCGCAGCGACCATAACTCGAAGGATAGACAAGGATTTCGGGAACGGCGAAGCGACCTTCTCTCGAAGGATCGACATGGATGTCGATCCCGTCTATCGAAATCCGTCCTTGAGCTAGACGTCCTCGAGGGTGACCGCGTCCTCGCCGACGTCCAGGAACGTGGTGTAGGCGTCGATCACGGCGTCGGGCTCGTCGGCCATCCGCAGCTCGCCGCGATGGATCCAGATGGCCTCGTCGCACAGGTCCCGGATGCTGCCCAGGGCGTGGCTGACGAGCAGGATCGTCCGATCCTGACCGCACAGCTCGCGCATCTTCTCGAACGACTTGCGCCGGAAGCGCGCGTCGCCGACCGAGAGGGCCTCGTCGATGATGAGGATGTCGGGCTCCATGTTGACGGCGACCGAGAACGCCAGCCGCCCGTACATGCCCGAGGAGTAGGTGCGCATCGGCATGTCCATGAACTCCTCGAGCTCGGAGAAGGCGACGATCTCCTCGTACTTGTCCTGCAGCCGCCGGCGGCTCAGTCCGGCCGCCAGCCCGCCGAGCACCACGTTCTCCCGGCCGCTGAGCTCCCTGTTGAACCCGACGCCGAGGGCCAGGAGCGTGCTGACCCGACCGCGCACCTCGATACGACCCTCGGTGGGGGGCAGGATGCCCGCCACGGTGCGCATCAGCGTCGACTTGCCCGCGCCGTTGGCGCCGATCACCCCGAGGACCGTGCCCTTGGGGACCTCGAAGGACACGTCCTTCAGCGCCTGCGTCGTGCGCACGGTGCGCTGGCGTCGCCCCAGCCGCAGCAGCGTGCCGCTCAGGGTGGGGGAGCGCTCGATCGACGTCCGGTAGGTCACCGAGAGGCGGTCGACGGCGATGCTCGGACCCTCAGAGGCGGACGGCAAACTCCCGCTCCCGTGACACGAAGAACAGGGCGCCGGCCACCAGGAGCACGACGGCCCAGGCAAGGCTCAGGCCGAGGACGTCCGCACTTGGGGCATGGCCGCTGTTGAGGACCTGGCTCCACGCCGTCAGCGGCGCCCCGAGGGGATTGAGGGCGAGGATGGCGCGGTAGCGCTCGGGCACCTCCTGGGCGAAGTAGAGCACCGGGGAGATGTACAGCCAGACGCGCAGCACGTAGGGCAGGAAGCTCGCCAGGTCGCGGAAGTACACCTGCGCGGCGGCGGCCAGCATGCCCACGCCCGCTGCCACCAGCGCGAACAGCGCCACGAGGGGCAGCGTCCACAGCAGATGCCAGCCGACGGGCAACCCCGAGAGGGCGTGGATGGGCACGTAGATCGCGATCGTCGGCAGAAAGCGCTTGAACGCCGTCAGCACGGCGGACAGCGGCAGCAGGACACGCGGGAACGGGGTGTTGAGGATCAGCCTTCCCGCCGAGACCACCGACCTCGAGGCCTGGCGCACGGAGTCCGAGACGAAGTAGTAGGCGAACAGCCCCGCCGTGAGGTGGGCCAGGAACTGGGGGCCGCGCGAGCCGTCGCGCAGGATGTCCACCAGCACGAAATACACGAGCGCCAGCAGCAGCGGATTGATGATCAGCCAAAGCTGCCCGAAGACCGTGTTGAAGTGCTGCGCGCGCAGCTTCGTGCGCGACAGCTCGAACGCGAACTCGCGCCGCTCCCACAGCCGCTTGACGTAGGTGCCGATCGGGGGCAGGCCGACCCGATGGGGCTCGTAGACGTGGTGCTCGCTGAGCTCGTCGTCGCGCTGGAGTACGGAGGTCGGGCGGGCCCCCGGCGGGCCCGTCTCTGTCTCCTGCACGCTGTTGGGCGTGTCCGTGCTCATTGGGCCTGGGGCGCTGGTGGTGGTCCGTGTGGGTCGGAGCGGCGGATGAGCGGCCGTCAGATGACGGGCGGCCGGCCGGCGCGGGTCATCCGCCAGAGCGTTCGCATGCGCAGCGCACGGCGCTCGCCGCCTGCCCCGCGCAGGCCGTCACGATAGCCGCGCAGCGCCCGGCGCACCTCGCGGCGGGACCGCAGGCGAGGAACGGTGCGCAGCGCGAACAGGCCGACGTACACGACGCCCAGAGGCAGGGGCAGGTGCCGTCGGGCGAGCCAGACGCGGTTGCGCGCGCGGAAGTAGGAGGAGTAGTCGTGGGGCCGCCCGGTGGGCGACGGGTGCAGGGCCACGACGTCGCCCACGTAGCGGACGCGGTAGCCCGCGTCCATGATCCGCCAGGCGAGATCGATGCCCTCGTGGACGAACCGGAAGTCGGCCGGCCAGCCTCCCACCTGCTCGAACGCCCGCCGGCGCATGACGACGGCGCCCTCCCACACGGCCGTCACGTCGCTGCTGCGCGAACGGTCGCCGACGCGCAGGCGGGGGACCCACTCACGGGAGATGGGCCCACCGCAGCGCGACTCGACTCGCAGCTGCGCGACGCCCAGCCGCGCGTCCTCGGCGAACGTGCGCGCGAGGCGCTCGAGCGCGTCCGCCTCGGGGAGGCTGGCGTCGTCGTCCAGGAAGAAGAGGAGATCGCCGCGCACGTGGGGCACGCCGGCGTTGCGCCCGGCGGGTATGCCGACCGCCTGCTCGAGTTCGACGGTGCGCACGCCCTGGGGCAGGCCCGCCGGTGTCCGACCGTTGCCGACGACGACGAGGTCGAGCTCGATCCCGCGCTGGGCCAGCAGCGACTCGACGGCCAGGCGCAGGTCGTCGGGACGTCGTCCGTCGCTGAGGACGACGCACCCGCAGGTCTCGGTCATCGCAGCCGCTCCGAGGACAGGATCGCGGCCAGGTGCCCGGCTGCGGTCACGGCACCCACCGGGAGCAGCGCCATCACGAGGGCCCGGCTTCCGGCCAGGTCGCCGGCCGCCTCGTCGACGACCGCCGCGACCAGGGCGAGCAGGGTCGCCTCCATGGCGACGAAGGCGCGGAAGAACGGCAACCGCCCGGCGGCGCGGCGCAGGCGGCGCAGACCGGTGGCCCGAGGCGCGGCGACGCCCTCGCGATCCTCGACCGGGGGACGGCCGGCCTCCGTGCGAGCGATGTGGACCAGGACGGTCTCCGACTTCACGAGCAGGACGAGGACGGCGACCGCCAGGCCCAGCGTCGTCCACCCGCCGATCGAGTCCCATCCGCCGTCGGCCCGCACGCCCAGGGCGATCGGCAGCGCGGTCTCGGTCAGGTAGTGGCCCAGGCGATCGAGGTAGACGCCGACCGGGGAGGAGCGCCCGAGCCACCGCGCCAGCTCGCCGTCCGAGCAGTCCAGTAGCAGCTGTAGCTGGATGAGCGCGACCGCACCCACCGCGGGGGCGATGCCGGGAATGGTCAGCAGCGCGGCGGCCAGCAGCCCGGTGACGATGAACAGCCAGGTCACGCCGTTGGGCGTGATCGGCGTGCGCAGCAGCAGCCGCGTGAGGTAAGGCGACACCCGGCGCATGTACAGCCGCCCGGCCCAGTGCTCGCCGCTGTTGCGCTCGAACAGGGAGGGCGGCTGGGTCACCGCGCGCATCTCAGACACCGAGGGCATCGAGGTACGCGTGGACGTGGCCGATCACCCCCTCCTCGTCGAGAGCCAGGTGCTCGAGGACGGTGTAGCGATCCGGGCGGGTGGCCGGAGCATGGAAGACCGCCCGGGCGAACTGCTCGGCGGTCAGCCCGACGTCCGCGGGCGCGCGTGGCAGGCCGTGGCGGGCCAGGCAGGCGTCGATCTCGCCGGTGAGCTGCCTGTCGCCGCGCAGGAAGGACGTGAACAGGCCGGCGAGGCCGGCGAGCTCGCCGTGGGTGCTCGTGCCCGGATGGAGGTGGTCGATCGCGTGGACGATCTCGTGCTCGCCTCCGCTGCAGGGCCGGCTGCTGCCGGCGGTGGCCATCGCGAGCCCGGACAGCACGAGCGCTTCGGCGAGCGCGATCAGGAAGGCGTCGTCGTCGATGCCGTCGTCGCGGTGCAGCACGGAGGTCGCCGCCGCACGCGCGAACGTCACGGCGAGCCCGTCGACGCCCTCCCCGCGCTCGCGCTCGGCCAGTCGCCAGTCGGCGAGGGCCGACAGGTTGCTGATGACGTCCCCGATGCCCGCGCGGCGCATGCGCGGCTCGCTGCGCCGGACGTAGTCGAGATCGACCATGACGGCGATCGGCATCTGCACCCCATAGGAGCCCTTGCGCCCGTCGTGCTCCAGCGAGGACACCGGCGAGGCGATCCCGTCGTGCGCGAGGCTGGTCGCCACTGCCACCATGGGAAGCCCCACGGCGCTCGCCGCATGCTTGGCGACATCGAGCGTCCGTCCGCCGCCGATGCCGACGACGGCGTCGTAGAACCCCTCGCGCAGGCGACCGGCCAGCCCGCTGGCCGCCTCGACGGTCCCCCCCTGCACCGGGCAGATCAGCGCGTTGGTGAGGTGGGGTTGCAGCGCCGCGGCGATCTCCTCCCCCTGTCCCGGGCCGACGGCGACCGCGACGTGACCCCCGCTGGAGATGCGATTGTCGGCCAGCAGCGGCGCCAGGCCGGTCACCGCGCCACGGCCGATGTCGACCGCCAGGGGGGCGCCCACCATCCGCGTCAGCAGCGGCACGCCAGCTCCCGGGCCCGCGCGAGGTCGGCGTGGTCGTCGACCTCGACCCACTCCACGCCGCCCACTTGGGCCGTCCCGACGCGACCTCCCCGGTCGGCGAACTCCTGGAAGCCGTCCTCGTAGTACAGCCCGGGGTCCCGCCGCCAGGTCGCCTCCAGCGCCTGGGCGAGCGGCGTAGCCGCCTCCGGCTCGATGAGGGTCAGACCGATGTACTCGCCGTGAGCCGTCGCCGGATCGATGTGCTTGTTGATGCGCTCGAGCAGGCCGTCCGCAGAGAGGCGCACCTTCATCTCCTCCTCGCCGAGGGGCTTCTCGGAGTCCACCGCGATCACCACCTCGGTCTCCCGGGCGTCCATCAGGCGCTCCTCGACGACCGCAGGATGGACCGTGTCGCCGTTGACCATCAGCACGCCCTCGGCGAACGCTTCGCGTGCGCACCACAGCGAGTAGGCGTTGTTCCACTCCTCGGCCTTGGGGTTGAAGACCAGCTCGAGTCGCACCCCGTGGCGGCGCTCGAGCTGCGGCACCCGCTCGGCGATACGGTCGGCGGCGACGCCCACCACGACGACGACCGTCTCCAGGCCGAGGTGCCCGAGGTTGCGAAGCGCGACGTCGAGGATCGAGCGGTCCCCGTCGACGGGCAGCAGTGTCTTCGGGAGGCCCTCGGTGTCGGGATGCAGCCGCTTGCCCGCCCCGGCCGCGAGCACCATGCCGATCACCCGTCCTCGTCCTCCTCGTCGTCGTAGACCACCGTCGCCTGGGCCCGGCCCAACCGGGTCCACCCCAGGGCGCTCTCGCCCAGCAAGAGGGCGCCCAGCAGACCGGCGGTGACGAAGAAGGCGGCGGGCAGCGCTCCGGTGAGCAGGAACACGAGGCCGATCACCAGGCGGCCATCCCAGCCCCCGGCCAGCATGCCCAGCCAGGCCGGCGGCGCGACACCGCGGTGGCGCAGGCGGTACACGACGTCGTAGTGGCGGAAGGCCAGCGCTGCGATCAGCGCGAAGGCCGCGGGGACCGCGGAGGGCCCGGCCAGCGCGGCCAGCCACACCAGCCCGGAGTACTCGGCCAGGCGCAGCACGGGGGGGACCGCCCAGCGCAGGCGGTCGCGGTGGGGCCGGCCGCTCGACACGCCGGCGGTCACCACCAGCCAGGCGACGACGGCGGCGGCCACGGGCCGCGAGGCGCCGTCGCCGCCGACGGCCATCGCCGCCAGCAGCACCACCGCGCCGGCGAGCACCAGCGCGACCGGCGGGAGGCCGACGGCGGGGCCGAGGGCGCGGCCGAGGCACCGCGCGAGCACCCCGTCGTCGCGGTAGGTCTCGAGCGTGCCCTGGTGGTGCGTGGGCGCCGCCACCGCGGTGGTCGTGGCGCTCATGGGGCCAGCGACCGCAGCAGCCGCCCCGCGAGCGTGTAGGACGCGGCGACGCCGCCCCAGGCCAGCAGCACCACGAAGGTCGTGCGCGGCGTCGCCACGGCGGCGGTGACGGAGATCGCCGCGAAGCGCTCGCCGATGGGGAAGGCGACGATCCGCTTGACCCACCGCAGGCCGGGCCAGCGGTCGAGCAGGCGCCAGACGCCCAGCACCCGGCTCGGCAGGTCACGAGGGGGTTCGGGGGGGGCGGGGGGCGAGGATGCGCGGACACGGTGGCGGGCGGGGACCCCGCGCCGGCCCGGGCGGTCGCCCGGCTGCTCGATCGGCGGCTGGGGCGCCGCGGCGATCACCTGGTGCTGGCCGGCCGCGAAGGAGAAGTCGAAGGTGTGGCGGACGGTCTGCAGGATGAGCGCCGCAGCCGCCAGGACCCACACGTCCTGCCCCAAGCCGCCGGCGCCCAGGGCCAACCCGGCGAAGACGGCGTACTCCTTGGCCCGGTCGAAGACCGAGTCCAGCCAGCCGCCGAGCTTGGAGAAGGTGCGCGTGTAGCGCGCCAGCTGACCGTCAACGCAGTCGGTGGTGAACGAGAGCTGCAGCAGCACGGCGCCGGCGATCAGCCCGGTGCGCTCGCCGGTCGCGAACGCGACCGCGGCGAGCACCCCGATGGCCAGCGACACCGTGGTGATCTGGTTCGGCGTCCACCCGCGCCGGGCCGCCCAGCGGGCCAGGAACTTGGAGTACGGGCTGACGAAGAAGGTGGTGAAGAAGCCGTCGGTGGCCTTCACGGCCGAGTCGAGCAGCACCCGGTCCTCGTCGTACTGGGTGATGTCGCGGGCCGCCTGGGCCACCGCGTCGCCCGACACCGGTCTGGCCCAGAAGAGCTTGCGCACGTAGCTGCTGCCCAGATGGACGCCCGACCGGACCATCCCCGCGGCCAGCAGAGACGCCACGTCGTGGGGCGCGACGGCGAGCTGGCGGCGCACCCGCGCCTCGTCGTCGGCGGAGAGCTCGACGTCCTCGGGGTCGGTGGATTCGTCCCCGGCCTGCTCCAGGGCGATCCGCGCCAGCGCATGGCGCCAATCCCCCACCTTGGCCTCGAGCTCCTGCTCCCAGGCGGGCGGCAGGGGCGACGCGGTCAGGTCGCTCAGGCGCTCGGCCACCTCGACGAGCGTCGCGCGATCGGCGGAGGACACCTTGAGCACGCCCAGGAAGGTGATGTTGGCGCCCTCCACGGCGTGATAGGGGAGGCGACGCTGAGCACGCGCCCCCGGCTCGAGCGTGCACGGGGGTGAACGGCCACCCGAAATACCCGCCGGCCGCCAGCATGCCGGTGGCGATGCGGGGATTGGCCAGCAGGCCGGCGAGGGCCTCGCGGTGGGTGACGATGTCGCCCTGGGCGACGACGAGCCCACCCGAGGTGGCCTGCGCGACCTCGCCGACCGCGCGCAGGTCCTCGGCGGGGTCCGCGCTGGGGTGCAGCGCGACGGAGACGCCCGCACCTTCGAGCGACGGCTGCAGCGCCGCGACCCAACCCGGGCGGGTCACCACGTGCACGGCGCGCATGCCCAGCCCCGCGAGCTGGTCGACCAGGCGCCGCACGATGGTCGTGCCGGCGAAGTCCTGGGCCGCCGCCGGTCCCCCCTCCGCCTCCGACGCGGTCGCCAGGACCACGGCCGTGGTGATCCCGGCCGCCCTGCCCCCGGGCACGGCCGCGCCGTGCCCAGCAGGGCTCGCCTCCGCGCCGACCGCGCGGTGGTCCCCACGCCCGGTGGGACGGGCGGTGGCCGCGCTTTCGCTCACGCCGCTGGTCACGCGGGTGTTCCCGCGCTGGATCTCGTGCGTGCGTCGCGGCCCCGGGGCGTGCGCTCGGCGACGAGATCGTCCAGCAGCACCTGCCACCGGCGGCCGATCTCGACGAGGTCGTACGTGCGGGCCTTCTCCACCGCCGCCGCGCCGTAGCGCCGGCGCCGCTGGGGGTCCTCGATGAGCTCGATCAGCGACTGCGCGAGCGCCTCGACGTCCCCGGCGGGGACCAGCACCCCGTCCCGATCCGGGCTGATGATCTCGCTCGGGCCGCGCGGGCAGTCGAAGCTGGCGACCGGCAAGCCCTTGCTCATCGCCTCCACGATGACCATCCCGAAGCCCTCGAAGCGCGAGCTGAGGGCGAAGATGGACGCCCGAGAGAACGCCTCGCCGAGGCGTCGTGTGGGACCCATGAGGAAGACGTTGTTGTAGAGCTCGTGGTCGAGGATGAGCCGTTGCAGCGCGTCGTGCTCACGGCCCCTCCCGTAGATGCGCAGCTGCCAGTCGGGGTGCTCGCGGGCGACGCGCGCGAACGCCCTGATGAGCAGGTCGAACCCCTTCTGGCGGGTCAGCCGCCCCGCGGCCACCACCACCTTGGCCTCCAGCGCTGAGATGTCGCCCTCCAGAGGAGGCAGGGCGTTGGGGATGCTCGCCAGCCGCGTCGGCGCGGCGCGCAGCAGGTCGCCGTAGTCGCGCAGGTCGTCCGCGGTCAACACCCCCAGCGCGTCCAGCTTCGCGTAGTCGCGGCGGATCGCCGCCGAAAGGCCGGGGCGCCGGTGCGCGGAGAAGTTCATGTGCTCCTGGCCGACGGTGAGCACCCCGGGCGGCGCCAGTCGGGCCGCGAGCACGTTTAGGCCGGGGCGGGTGCCGATCAGGATGCCCGAGCGCAGGGAGCGCAACCGGCGCAGCAGCTGGACGTCCATCCACAGGCTGCAGGCGGAGAACGCCTGATCGTCAGGGTGCATGAGCACGCTGGGCAGCGCGCGCAGCAGCCGGCGCAGGCGCCCGCGGACGCCCGCCGGCGCGGCGCTCGCGCGCTGGTCGTCGACGGCCGTGACGGTGATGCCCGGCGGGAACGCGAAGAAGGGCCGCTCCCGGCGGCGGACCATGCTGATGACCTCCACCTCGTGGCTCTCTGCGAGGCGCTCCACGAGGTTGAGGGTGGTGCGGATCGTGCCGCCCATGCCGTAGGCGTGCATGAGCATGACGTGGACCTTGCGCGCATCGCCTGTGGCCTGCGGCCCGCGACCGCGGCGCAGCAGGAGCGCCGCCAGGCGCGTCGCCGCCCGGTGCGCCCCGATCGCGAGGGGGACCGCCACCCGCTGCTCGAGCGTGGTGCGCCGCCTGCGCGCGGCCGGCTTGGCCGTCCTCGCCGCCCCGCCGCCAGCGGGCGCCACCGGCGTCGAGCGGATCGACAGGTTGTTCTCGATGGTGAAGAAGGGGCGTACCTCCCGTTCGGCGCCGTCGCGGCGCAGCCGCCGGGCGGGGAAGACCACGACGTCGCGCTTGTTGGGGATGGCGTCGTGATGGGCGCCCAGGCGCAGCCGACCGGCGCCCTCCACGTCGAGCTCGAGATCCCACACGTCGTCGTCCTCGCGGTCCGTGGCGAGCCCCGACAGCCCCATCCGCGCGCGGAAGCGCTCGCCGGTCAGCTCGGCGGGCGCGCGGGTCTGCTCCCCGTCCGACCGGCGGCGCGCCACCAGCTCGACGCGGGGCGAACCCACGACGGACGCGGGCAGGGTGCCCTCCACGACCGCGGCGTCCTCCTCGACGAGCACCCGCAGAACCTCTGCGTGGGGGGGCAACGCCTCGGCCTCCACCCCGACGCCTCCCTCCTGCGTGCGGTAGGGGCGCACGCGATAGAGGGTGGTCCCGGCGGCGAACACGGACGCCGCGCCCAGCGCGGTATCGCCGCCCGCCGCGACGCGCTCCCCGGGCTCGCCGTCCGAGGCCACGTGAAGTTCCCAGGCGCCGGAGGCGCCGGCGGGTGGGGAGAGCTGGGCGAGGTCGATGGTGGCCTCGACCTCGCGCGAGCCCTCGCCGGCCAGACCCAGCGCAACGCGGCGCTCGGGTGCCGCGTCGTGGCCGCGCAGGACGAGGTGGGCGAGGCGATCGTCGCCCGGGCCACACTCCCCGATCATGCGCAGCCACCGGCCCTCGAGCACGTCGACACGACGAGCGACTACCACGCCTTCGGCCCGCCTCTCGCCACGGCGGTAGCGTACACATAGCCTTCACCGCGTTCTCGAGGGACCGCGGCCGGGGTCCGGCGGGGAGCCCGAGGACGGCCGCCGGCGCTCAGCGGCCGATCGCCGCCCGTGCGCGTCGGGCCAGACGTGCGGCCCAGGGCACTCGGTGCGCGACGCGGCGGGAGCGGGGACTGCGCCGCTCCACCACCCGGCCGGCCGGGTCGACGGTCAGCGTCAGCGGGTCGTCCCCGCGCCCGCGGACGCGGCGCGCAGTCGAGAAGCCCGCCACCGTGACCACGGCGAAGACCTCCCAGTCGCCGGGCGGCAGGGGCGAGCCGGCGGCGGCCGTGTCGGACGCGAGCCGGGCCTCGGCCACGAGGACCGCCCGGACGCGCTCCCCCGGCCCGCGCGCGTCCTCGAGGCGGACCTCGGTCTCCCCGGGGAGGACGTACTCGCTGCGGTCGGCGGTCGAGCGCAGGAAGACCTGCGCGCGGCTGGCGGGCAGCTCCTGCGTGGCGTCGAGCGCCTCCGGTGGGAGGGCGTCCTGTAGGGGCGCGGGGGGGACCCAGAGCAGACGGCCCGCACGCCGCACGAAGCTCAGCGGCTCCCCGCGGCTGGCCAGCGCCGCCTCGACGCGCAGGACCACCTCGTCGCCCTCCCTGCGCAGATGGCGCAGGATCGGCTTGGCGCGCAGGTCGTCCTCCACGGCGGCGAGCGCCTCCAGCGACTCGTACGTCGCGTCGCGCAGCAGCCGCGAGCGCAGCCGCAGGTTCAACGGGAGGACGGCGTCGACCTGAGGGGTGTAGCGCTCGAGCGCGAGGCGGCGGACCTCCCGGTGCAGCTCGCGGCGGTGGTCGGGATCGCGGCGCAGGAAGTAGGGCCCTCCCACGCGCCCGAGCATCTTCCCGCGATACCAGTGCGCCGACAGCCGGTCGCGCAACGGCCCGGGCTCGGTGTGCTCCTCGACCAGGTCGAGCACCTCCCGGACGTTCTGGTAGTACCCGACGGCCTCGAAGGGCCGGTAGGACGCGTTGGCGTCGGCGTCGCGGCGGACCCAGTGATAGCAGGGGTAGTCGGCCAGCACGGAGACCCCGCGGGCGTGGAAGTAGGCGTGCACCACGAACATGTGGTCCTCCAGGCGCCGGCGTCCCTCGGGAAAGCGGATCCCGTGCTCGTCCAGCAGCGTCCTGCGAAACAGCTTGTGCGGGGTGAGCAGGCCCAGGAGCGCCGGCCACTCGGCGAGCGTCACGTGCCGGCGGTTGGCGGTGAAGATGCCGCGCGGGACGAACTTGCCGTGACCGACCACCTTGCCCACGACGACGTCCGCGTCGTCGCGCAGGGCGGTGGCGTGCAGGCGCTCGAGCGCCTCGCGCCCCAGCCAGTCGTCGTTGTCCACGAACACCACGAACTCCCCGCGCGCCATGTCCAGCCCGACGTTGCGCGGGCGCCCCGGCCATCCGGAGTTGGGAATGTGCTCGATGCGCACGTGGGAGTGCTGGGCTGCCAGAGCGTCCAGGCGCTGGGGGGTCGCGTCGGTGGAGCCGTCGTCCACGAAGATCAGCTCGACGTCCTCGCTCGGGAGCGACTGGCCGAGCAGCGAGTCGATGAGGTCGTCGATGTGGTTGCCCGGGTTGTAGACCGGGACGATGACGCTGACCTTGGGCACCGGCGCGCCGACCATAGCCGACGCCCCGCGCTCAACTTCGCGCGGGGTTGTGCCGATGCGTTCCTGGATGCGCCGACTGAGAACCGCACTCCTCGCTCTCGCCCTCGCCGCCCTGGCGGCCGCGCTGCCGTCCGCCGCGGTCGCCGGCACGGGCCCGTGCCTTCCCGACAAGGCCGCCCCGCGCTGCCAGGTCTGGAGCGGGAAGGTCACTTCGGTGAAGGACGGCGACACGCTCGACGTGGACATCGCCGGCGACGGCACGCGGAAGGCCAGGCGCGTGCGGCTGACGGGGATCCAGGCGATGGAGCAGCGCATCTACAGCGTTCGGGCGAGCAGGCGCAGGGGCGACTGCCACGCCCTGGAGGCCACCGCCCGTTTCGAGCGCCTGGTCAGGGCCGGGCGTGGCGCCGTGCGCCTGAGCGCCCGGCGGGCGGGGAGCCGGACGGGCAGCCGCCTGCGGCGATCGGTGGCCGTGCGGATCGGGGGCCGGTGGCGCGACGTGGGCAGCACCCTGGTGGCGGAGGGACACGCGCTGTGGCTGCCCAACGGCATCGAGTACGCGTGGAACGACACCTACCGGCGCCTGGCCCAGCAGGCCGCGGACGCCTCCCGGGGCCTGTGGAATGCGCAGTCCTGTGGCCGCGGCCCCAGCGAGCAGGCGAAGCTGACGCTGGCGCTCCAGTGGGATGCCCCCGGAATCGACTACCTCAACGTCAACGGCGAGCGGGTCACGATCGCGAACCTCGACCCCACCAGCGAAGTTCCGCTCGCGGGCTGGTCGGTGCGCGACTCGGCCCTGCGCCGGTACTCCTTCCCGTCCTGGGCCAGGATCCCCGCCGGCGGGAGGATCGACGTCCACGTGGGGGCCGGGACGAGCACGCTGGGAGGCCTGTTCTGGGGCCTGCGCGTGCCCGTCTTCGAGAACGCGACCCGGGACGCCCGCGCGATGGGCGACGGTGCGTATCTCTTCGACCCCGACGGGGACCTGCGCGCCTGGTCGATGTATTCCTGACGCCCGGACGGCGCAGCGCCCGCGCCCAGCGCGTCCTACCCTGCCCCGATGGATCCCCTGTGGGCGCCCGGCCCCCCGCTCCTTCGGCTCGCGACGGCCGGATCGATCGACGACGGCAAGTCGACGCTCATCGGTCGCCTGCTGTTCGACAGCAAGCAGATCCTGACCGATCAGCTCGCGGCGGTCGAGCGGACGAGCCGCTTGCTGGGCCGCGAGGAACCGGATCTCTCGCTGCTCACCGACGGCCTGCGCGCCGAGCGCGAGCAGGGCATCACCATCGACGTGGCCTACCGCTACTTCGCCACGCCCAGGCGGGCCTTCATCCTGGCCGACACCCCGGGCCATCCGCAGTACACCCGCAACATGGTCACCGGCGTCTCGACCGCCGACCTGGCGCTCATCCTCGTCGACGCCCGCCACGGCATCACCGAGCAGACCCGCCGTCACGCGGTCATAGCGTCGCTCATGCGCGTCCCGCACTTCCTCGTCTGCGTCAACAAGATGGATCTCGTCGACTACGACGAGCGGGCGTTCGAGGCGATCTGCGACGAGTTCCGCGGCTTCGTGGCAGCGCTCGACGTTGCCGACCTCGCGTTCATCCCCGTGTCCGCGCTGCGGGGGGACAACGTGGTGGGTGAGTCGCAGCGGATGCCCTGGTTCGACGGTCGGCCGCTGCTCTCCCACCTCGAGCACCTCGAGGTCTTGGCCGACGGCAACCTCGTCGATGCGCGCTTCCCCGTGCAGTGGGTGATTCGCCCTAGCTCCGATGCGCAGGCGTCGGAGCGCCGCTACGGCGGCCAGGTGGCCGCCGGCGTCCTGCGTCCCCGCGACGAGGTCGTGGTGCTCCCGTCCGGGCACCGAACCCGGATCGCCGCGATCGAGACCTACGACGGCGCACTCCCCGAGGCCCGGCCCTCCATGTCGGTGGCGCTGCGCCTCGAGGACCCCCTCGACGTCTCGCGTGGCGACATGCTCTGCCGTGCGGGCAGCCAACCACAGCCGGCGCGGCAGATCGACGCGACCCTGTGCTGGATGGGGGACGCGCCGCTGGTCCTGGGCGGGCGTTACGTCCTCAAGCACACCACCCGCAGCGTCGCGGTCCGCGTCCATGGGCTCGAGTACCGCTTCGACGTGAGCACGCTGCAGCGCGACAGGGCAGCGAAGACGCTGCAGCTCAACGACATCGGGCGGGTGCAGCTGCGCGCCGCGACCCCGGTCATGGCCGATCCCTACGCCCACAACCGCTCGACGGGCAGCTTCATCCTCATCGATCGCGACACCAACGAGACCGTCGCCGCCGGGCTCGTGATGGAGACCGCCTTCCCCACGCGTACGCCGAACCCGACCGCCGGCAACGTGGTGTGGCAGCGGGGAGCCGTCTCGCGCGAACGTCGCTGGGAGCTGCTGGGCCAGCGTGGTGGGACGGTGTGGCTGACCGGCCTGCCGGGGGCGGGCAAGACGACGATCGCGATGGCCCTCGAGGAGCGACTGGCCGACGCGGGGTGCGTGGCCTACGTCCTCGACGGCGACAACCTGCGCCACGGGCTCAACGCGGACCTCGGCTTCGACGCCGCCGCCCGTGCCGAGAACGTGCGGCGCACCGGAGAGGTGGCGCGGCTGATCGCCGACACGGGAACCATCTGCATCGTCAGCCTCATCAGCCCGTACGCCGATGACCGCGCGCGGGCCCGCGCCGTCCACGAACGGGCACAGCTCGACTTCCTCGAGGTCTTCGTCGACACCCCCGCCTCCGAGTGCGAGCGACGTGATCCCAAGGGGCTGTGGGCTCGCGCGCGGCGCGGAGAGATCCGCAGGTTCACCGGAGTGGACTCCCCCTACGAGCCACCCGCCGATCCGGCGCTCACGCTGCGGACGATCGACCTTCCGCTCAGCGATGAGCTCGACCGGTTGATCGAGCTCCTCGCCGCGCGCGGGCTCGTGCGCCCAGGCGGCTGAGTCGCGCCGCCCGCGCCGGTCCGGGCCCCACTCGGCGGTAGCGCACCTCCGAGCTGCTCTCTGGCCGCGCCGGCGGGCCCCCTGGGTCGCCGCGGCCGAGCGCGAGGTTAGGCCCCCGCCGGTACTTGCTCCCAGGGTGACCTATTCGGCCCCGACTGGTCCTCCGGCGCAGCGTCCCGTACCGGGTCCCCGCACCGGGCACTTCACCGGGCGGGTCTTACGGGACGACACACGGCCGCGGCGCCTCGAGGCGGGCCCGACGGCCGGCGCGGTCCCCGGGTTGGGTTCCGCTTGCGGGACGGGTCGGGGCGCTGGCACAAGAGCAGGGAAGCTTTCCATCATATGCCAATCCGGTTATGCTTCGCGCGTGACCGCGTTCGCCGCTCTAGCGGAGCCGTCCCGCCGACAGATCCTCGACCTGCTGCGCGAGCGCGAGCGGCCGGTCGGCGACATCGTCGCCCACCTGCGCATCTCGCAGCCCGGCGTCTCGAAACACCTGCGGGTCCTGCGGGCGGCCGGTCTGGTCGACGTACGCCCTGAAGGCCGACGCCGGCTCTACACCCTGCGCGCCGCCCCATTGAGCGAGGTCGACGCGTGGCTAACCCCGTATCGCAAGCACTGGACCGACCGCCTCGACGCCCTCGAACGCCATCTGGAGGACTACCCCATGACCGAAGGCACCCTGCAAGAGATCGGCGGCCGTCCGGCGCTGCGCTTCACGCGACCTCTGGCCCACCCCATCGAGCGTGTGTGGCGCGCGGTGAGCACGTACGACGAGCTCGCTGCTTGGTTCGTCGCGCCGATGGAATTCACGCACGTCGGACAGCGCTTCGAAGCTATGGAGCAAAGCGGCGAGATGCTGCGCTTCGAGCCACCACGTGTCCTCGAGTGGGAGTGGGGCGGCGAGCGCTTCTGCTTCGAACTCGAGCCGGACGGGGCCGGTACCGTGCTGACCTTCCTGCACATCTTCGACCAGCGCGATCGTGGCGCCGACTATGCGTCGGGCTGGCACTTTCACTTCGATCGCCTCCACGCGCACCTCGACGGGCACCCCCTGCCAGACGCTGAGCCGGCCCACCTCGTCGCGCTCAACGACCGCTACGCCCAGCGCTTCGGTCTTGACCGTGAAGTCGGCCGACAGGTCATCGCAGAGCACTACGGCGCCCAAGAATGAGGCACCTCACGCAACTTCAGCGCGCAGGCGGGCGCAAGCGTTCTTCGACGACGCGCCGCTCGACGATGAGCCGGTGACGCTGAGCAAGATGCAGCTGTCGCCCAGGCACGCGCAGAGGTCGAGCGCCGCGAGACCGTCTCGCTTGAGCAGGCTCGTCGCGAGCTGGCCGATTGACCGCGGGCTGGCTGCGTCGAGCTGACCAGCCGAGCCCGTCGCCACCTCCGCCGTCTGGATCGGCCGATCCGCGACCGAGGGCTCGACGCGGTCGACCGGATAACCGGTGACCCTCCACAGGGCGAGCTCGTCTGCCCGACGGGTCGCGACGAATGGGCGACTGCGCGTAGGAGACTGGCGCGTGCGCTGCGAACTAGACCGAGCGCCAGGTCGTCCTCGTCTTGCGAGTCCTCCCCCGCGGCCGCGCGTAGCGCGACTGACATCAAGTCGCCGCAAGCTGATCGACCTGCGGACAGATCGATGGCTATACGGCGGTCACGTCGTATATACTTGAGCGGTGGCCAAGCACCTGATCGATCTCGACGAGGATGCCCTCGGCGCTGCCCGGGCTGAGCTGGGCACGATCACGATCAAAGACACCGTCAACGAGGCGCTGCGCCGGGCCACGGGCCTGCGAGAACGCCAAGTGGCGGCGGCCCTGGACGTGCTGGCCGACGCTCACCTCGACGACCGCGCCGACGCGTGGCGCTGAGCTTCCTGCTCGACACCAGTGTGCTCAAGCGCCTCGGCCAGGCCGAGGTGCGCACCGTGGTCGAGCCGCTGGCGGCGACTGGACAGCTCGGTCGTCCCAGCATCTGCGACCTCGAAGTGGGCTACTCCGCGCGCAACGCCGACGAATGGGATCGGCTCGTCGAAGCACTCAACGCATTCGAACACGTCGAAACGACCGCGCCGCATCTGCGCCGAGCGCTCCAGGTGCAGCGGCTGCTCGCCCAGCGCAGCCAGCGTGGGCGCAAGATCCCCGACCTGCTCGTCGCGGCGGCAGCCGAACAGCTCGGCGTCGCCGTACTCCACTACGACGCCGACTTCGACGTCATCGCGTCGGTCACCGGGCAGCGCTGCCAATGGGTCGTGCCTGCCGGCAGCATGCACTGAATCTCGCGGCGCCGCTAGGGGATCGGCGCCGAGACGGCCGAAAGCGCTCTCGCCGCTACGCCCCGAAGCGCTCGACGTACCGCCGCTGCCACGGAGTCTCGACGGCCCGCGGGTGGTAGTGGCGCCGCACGTAGGCGACGGCGTCAGTGGCCGACACGCCGTCGATGATGGCCAGGCAGGCCAGCGCCGTGCCGCTGCGACCCTGCCCGGCGCCGCAGGCCACCTCGACGCGTTGGGAGGCGGCGCGTTCCCAAAGCTGAAGCAGTGCAGTCCGCGCGTCGTAGCGGTCCACAGGCAGCCACCAGTCCGGCCAGCGCACCCAGCGCGACTCCCACGCCACTGGAGGTGGCGCCTTGCCCAGCAGGTACAGCCCGAACTGGGGCGAAGCGCCCTCCGTCTCACCGCGATGCAGCCCACGTCCGCGCACCAGTCGCCCGGACGGCAGACCCAGCACTCCTGGCCCATGACGATCCCACGAGGACACCTCCTCGATCGTCTCACGCCCCCCGAGCGACGATCCCACTGAGCGATCCCTCACGAAACAGCCGCCGGCAGTCACGCTTGTGCGTCAGAGGCGCCCGCCGACTCCGGACGATGCCGCGGGATCGTCCCAGCCGGCGAGTGGCCCGGCCAGTCCGGGAACAACCGCACCGCAAGCGCGCCCGCCGGCGTGCCGTCGATCATCGGCTTCAGGTCATCGAACGTGAGCATCAACCGGATGCTCGGTGCGATCTGGAGATCGGCGGCATTCGGGTTCTGGCCGCCGATCGTCCCCTCATCGATGGCTCGATTCACGTGCGCGACCAGCTCCGGGACAGCGCGCATGTCCTCGAGCAGCCGGGAGTTCCCGGCGCCATGCACCCGGGCCGCACCACGGGCGATGATCGGTCCCACCCTCCGAATCACCGCCGCCGGCAGCGGCCACTTCGAGCCCTCCGCATAGCTCGGCATCGGGCTCGCGTCGTGGCGAAAGGCAGCCCAGCAGACGCGCCTGGTGAGGGACTGCAGCTCCTCGTCGCCCCAGCGCTCGAGGTCCTCCACACGCGCGCGGTCGTCCGGGGCTGAGGGCAACAGCGGCGGATCGGCTACGCGCTCGTCGAGCCGGTGCACGATCGCGCGCGAGCCAAGCACCTTCTCGCCGTTCTCGAACACGATTCCGGGCACCGTCGGTGCACCGAAGCGCACGCGCTGAAGCGCCATGTGGGCCAGCTCGACAAGCTCCACCCGCTTGTAGGAAACGCCCTTCAGCTCAAGCGCGTGCTCAGCCGTCGCGCACGGATGCGATCCCTGGACCACATAGAGCTTCACCGACATCGGGGCGACGATACGCCGTCCCGGGCAGACCCCTCGCTCCTGGGACTGGCCCGCTGCCCCGCGGCATCCAGCGACGCACCTCTTACCGTGCGCAATGGCATCGAGCGAGAAGGTTTGCCCGACCAACCCCCCCAAGTCGCTGACCCCATGCTGCCCGACTCTGCACAAGGGCTGCGGCCAGCGCACCGGTGGGGCAGTCCTCAACTCAATGCGGCGAGCGGCGAGCGGCGAGCGGCGAGCGCGCGGAGCGAGGTGCCGCCGAGGATGAGGCCGAGCACGGTGAAGAGCAGGCCGCCAGCGACCACCACGCCGTGCGGGGTCGGCGTGCTGGTCGCGTCGGCGAGCACCTGGCGGACACCGTTGATGCCGATCAGGGGCGCCATGACGGCCAGCAGCGCAGTGGCGCCGATGCCCCAGGGGTCCTTGCGGTGGGCTATCAGGCCGAGCGCGCCGGTGATCGCGACCGGCGCCAACGGCCCCGAGATCGCCGTGCCGTGCGAGGCGAACGTGTCGGCGGTCGAGCCGGCATCAGCCGGCAGGTCGAGGGGCGTCTGCCAGTCGGCCAGGACGCCGATCAGCGTGAGGGGGAGGTTCACGACCAGGAATCCCACTCCGGCCAGCCCGGCGGTGCGCTGCAGCCGGTGCACGCGGGGATCCGACGAGGCGACGGGCGAAGCGGTGAGCGAGTCGACGGCGTGCATTGGTGGTCTCCTTTGAAAGCGAGTTGCTGGTGTCGGCGACCGTGGCGCGGACGTGATTCGCCGTCGTGGTGGCTAGGCCGAAGGGGTAGCTCCTCGTGCTGTCTACGCCGCCCGCACCGGGTCGTGTCGTACGGCTTGCAAGGCCTGACGTTGCTCTTGCTGCTTGTGCCATCCGTAGCGTGTCATGCCGCGCGGCTTGTAGACCGACAGCGCTGCGGCGGCGAGCAACAGCACGAGGCCGGCGATGGCGTGGAGCACGGGGGATGGGCTGCGCAGCAGGCCGAGGTCGCCATCAGCTGATGCCGTGGCGGCCAGGGAGGCGAGCGTCTGGGTGTAGATGAGCAGGATCAGGCTGGCGAGGACGTTGATCAGTAGCTTGGCCACGACCCAGTAGTGGCGGATCAGGCCCCATTTGGTGGCAAGCGACTGGACGAGGCCGGTCAGCAGCGAGGCGACGCTGAAGGGCACGAGGACGAACAACCCGATCGACTCCATCGCGAGGTAGGCGCCACGGACCGTCTCGGGGTGCTGGCTGGTCATGCCGGCGATGGAGAGGCCCAGGAAGACGACGACCGCGCCGAGCCAGCCGACCGAGGACACGACGTGCGCGGTGAGCGCGAACTTGCGCAGGGAGGGCGCCATGGTCATCGGTGGCCACCCGGGGGCGGCGTGTGACCAGCCGCGCCCCCGCTGGATGGCGTCTGGCCTTCGGTGATGCCGCTGGCCATCTGGGGGCCAGGCTGCTGTAGTTGCTGCTGGCTACCGCCCCCGCCCGGTGCGTGACGGCCCGGGCCGTCAGCGAGGTGATCGCCAGCCGGTTGCCGTGGTCGCTGCTGCTGCTGCTGGGGACGGCGCTGGTCGTGGCCACCGCGGTGGGCATGGTCGGCGGCGTGCGCTCGGGGTGGCGGCGGGGGCGCCGGGCGGACAGGCGCCTGCTGACCTTCTTCCTGGCCATCGACAACCTGCCGGTGTTCTTCCTGGCCTCCATCGCCGCCTAATCGGCGGCTGGATCCGAGGATCTCGGCATGAGCCGGCGACGTGACCCGTTCCTGTGGATCGGCGCCGGCACCGTCGCCGCGTTCGCGCTGATCGCGATCCTGGCGCCCGCGCTCGCGCCCGACGACCCGCGGGCGGCCGGCGGCCCCGCGCTGGCCGCCCCGTCGCCCGCGCACCTGCTGGGGCACCAACGACGCGGGCCAGGACATCCTCTCCCAGCTGGTGTGGGGCACGCGCTCCTCGGCCGTGATGGGCCTGCTCGCCGCGTCGCTCGGGGTGGCGGTGGGCGCCACGGTGGGCGCCACGGCCGCGACGCTGGGCGGCCGCGTGGACCTGGTGGCCATGCGGGTCGTCGACCTCTTCCTCGCCGTCCCCGCCCTGCCGCTGCTCATCCTCATCGCCGCGCTGGCCGGACCGTCCCGGGCCACGGTCATCGTCGTGATCGCCCTGGCCGGCTGGCCGCCCATCGCCCGCGTGGTGCGCAGCCGGGCGCTGACGCTCGCGCGGTCGGGGTACGTGGAGGCGGCGCGCGGCTTCGGGGCGCCGCGCCGGTACGTGATCGCCCACCACGCCCTGCCCAGCCTCGGCCCGATCATCGCGGCGAGCTTCGTCACGTGGGCGTCCACCGCCGTGGTGCTGCAGGCCGGCCTGGCCTCCTGGGCCTCAGCGATCCGACCGAGGTGAGCTGGGGGACGGTGCTCAACCGTGCCCTGGACTACCCGGGCGTCTACCTCGATGCGCAGTGGCTGTGGTGGGTGCTGCCCGCCGGGCTGGCGATCACCGTCGCGGCGATCGGCCTGGCGGTCCTCGGGGTGGCCCTCGAGCCTAGGTCCAACCCTCGCTGGGAGTGCACCTGATGGCACCGCTGCTCGAGGTCGGCGACCTGCGGGTCACCTTCCCCGGCGAGGTCGCCGCGCTGCGAGGGGTCAGCCTCTCCCTCGACGAGGGAGAAGCGCTCGCCGTGGTCGGCGAGAGCGGCGCGGGCAAGTCCACGCTGGCGCACTGCATGGCGGGGCTGGTCCAGCCCCCGACGGTCACGGGCAGCATCCGCCTGGGAGGGAGGGAGCTGGTCGGCGCCGACCCCGAGGTACTGCGCTCCCTGCGCTGGTCGACCGTCGCGCTCTCGCTGCAGGGAGCGCCCTTCAACCCCGTCGCCCCGGTGGGAGCCCAGATCGCCGAGCCGCTCACCGAGCGAGCGGGACTGAGCAGGGACGCGGCACGCCGGCGCGCCGAGGAGCTGGCCGATGAGGTCCTCGCCGACCCCTCGCTGCTGGACCGCTATCCCCACCAGCTCTCGGGGGGCCAGCGCCGTCGCATGATGCTGGCCATGGTGCTGGCCCTCGATCCCCGGCTGGTGATCCTCGACGAGCCGGTGGCGGGGCTCGATCCACCCGGGCAGCGGGCTTTGGCCGACCGGGTGGACGCGCTGGCCCGGACGCGCGGCTTCGCGCTGGTGGTGATCTCCCACGACCTTCCGGCCGCCGCGCGTCTGTGTCGGCGAGCGATGGTGCTCTACGCCGGCGAGGTCATGGAGGAGGGACCGACCGGCGAGGCGATCGGCCGCCCCGCCCATCCCTACAGCTGGGCGCTGATCAACGCCTACCCCCGGATGAGCACCACCAAGGACCTGCGCCCCATCCGGGGGCGGGCCCCCGATCCCCGCGCCGTCCCTGCGGGCTGTCCGTTCCACCCGCGCTGCACGCAGGCCGAGTCGATCTGCGTCGAGCAGCACCCGGCCCTGGTGCCCTCCCGGGGGCGCCTGGTGGCCTGCCACTTCGGGGGCCTGAAGACGCTGGTGTCGGCCTGGCGGCACCGCACCCAGCGCGGACCCCGACAACCTGCGCACCTTCTACTCCTCGCGCATCGAGGGACGCCTGCAGGGCGCCCGGGGGTACGTCGACGAGAGGTTCGACCGCCTGGCCCGCGAACAGCTCGTGACCGCCGACCGCCAGGAGCGCATGAGGCTGGTCGCCCGGATGCAGCGCCTGATCGCCGAAGACGTGCCGGCGCTGCCCCTCCTCTACCCCACCCAGTTCGCCGCCTTTCGCAAGGAGGTGCTGGACGCGTGGTACTACACCCCCGGTGGCTTCGCCGGAGGCCTGCCCAGCGTGCTCAACAAGCACGTGTTCGTGACCGGGTCGAAGACCGGGCTGGAGATCCGGCGCGTACCCTTCGCTCCATGAGCTTCGATCCCGTCGCCTTCCGCCGCGAGAGCGCCGAGCGCTGGGCGCGGGCGGCCGGTGGGTGGGCGGCCAACCGCGCGGTCTTCCAGGCGGCCGTGGTGCCCGTCTCGGCATGGATGATCGAAGCGGTCGAGCCCCAGCCCGGCCAGCGGGTGCTCGAGCTGGCCGCCGGCCCCGCGGACACGGGGCTGATGGCCGCCGAGCTGATCCGCCCGGGCGGCACGCTCATCTGCACCGACGTCGCCGAGGAGATGCTCGAAACCGCGCGGGCCCGGGCCGCCGAGCTGGGCCTCGAGGACGGCGTCGAGTTCACGGTCATGGACGCGGAGTGGATAGACCTGCCCGCCGCCGACGTCGACGCCGTCCTGTGTCGCTTCGGCTACATGCTGCTGGCCGACCCCGCCGCCGCGCTGCGTGAGACCCGCCGCGTGCTGCGCCCGCGGGGCCGCGTCGCCCTCGCCACCTGGGCGGCCCGCGAGGACAACCCGTGGCTGGCCGTCCCGGGCGAGGAGCTGTCGCGCATGACCGGCGAGAGCCCCGACCCCTCCGCGCCCGGCCCCTTCGCGCTGGCCGACCGCGAGGTGCTCGAGGACGCCTTGGGCGAGGCGGGTTTTGTCGAGACCACGATCGAGCAGCTCGACCTGACCTTCGCCTACGAGGATCTCGACACGTGGTGGGATGTCCAGCTCGACCTGGGCACGAACCTGCGCGCCGGGGTCACCGCGCTCGACCCCGCCCAGCGCGACGAGCTGCGCGACGCGATCGACGCCCGCCTGGACGAGCACGTCGCCCCGGACGGCTCCGTGCGCCTGCCGGCGCGGACGCACGTCGCCGTCGCGGGGGCGTGAACGGGTTTTCGCCTGCGGTCGCCGGAACCGGCGACCTCCGGCGACGTTAGGGGAGCGTCCCCGGAGGCCCGAGGATCTCGATGTCGTGCTCGGCGGCGACCGCGCCCAGCACGGCCGGGTCGAGCTCGTCCAGGGCGGCCACGGCGGCCACGAACCGCTCGAAGCCGGCCGGGCTGCTGACCACCAGCCAGCGCGCCGGCCGCTCGCCCACCCGATAGGCGTGAGGCACGCCGCGGGGGGCGAGAACGAAGTCCCCGGGCCCGCACTCCACCGACCGGTCGGGCAGCAACAGCGTGACCTCTCCCTCCAGCACGTAGAAGCCCTCGTCCTCGGTGTGGTGGACGTGGAGGGGCGGCATGTGGCCCGCCGGCACGCTGATCATGTCGATCAGGCCCAGGCGGCCCGCGGTGGCCTGCGCGTCGGTCAGGATTCGGGCGCGAGAGCCCAGGAAGTCCAGGTCCTGCGGGCTGGTGGTGGTGGACATGACGGCTCCTCCGGTTTCGGGCGGCGCCTCGTGCGCCGCGTCGGGAGGCAGTGTCCGTCGCCCGGAGCATCGTTGCAACCGATGATCCCGAAGGTATGATCGGAGGTACCGATGCTCGACCTGCGCCGCCTGCGCACCCTTCGCGAGGTCCTCGACCGGCGCTCCTTCTCGGCCGCGGCACGGGCGCTGGACTACACGCAATCCAGCGTGTCCGAGCAGGTCGCGACCCTGGAGCGCGAGCTGGGCGTCAGCCTGATCGAACGGTCGAGCCGTCCGCTGCGGCCCACCGCGGCGGGCGAGATCGTGCTCGCCCACGCCGAGGAGCTGCTCGGTCGCGCGGCGTGGGCCGAGCGCGAGCTGGCCATGCTGGCCCGTGGGGAGGCGGGCCCGCTGGGCCTCTGTGGCTTCTTCACCGCCTGGGCGACCTTCATGCCCGCCGCGGTGGCGGGCTTCTCGGGCGCCCACCCGGCGGTCAAGCTCGATCTGCACCAGCACGAGCCGGCGCCCGCGCTGAGCGGCGTGCGCGCGCGCGACCTCGACGTGGCCGTCGTCTATCGCTTCGGCGCCGAGGGCGACGACGACCTGACGTGGACGCGCCTGCTCGACGATCCCTACGCGGTCGTGCTCCCGGCCGGCGATCCGCTGGCCGATCACGAGCACCTGTCCCTCGCCGAGCTCGAGCAGCGCCGCTGGGTGTGCCCGCCCGCCGACCACGACTACACCAAGGTCCTGCGCGGCCTGTGTCGCGAGCACGGCGGCTTCGAGCCCGACGTGGCCTACGAGACGGGCGACATCGCGATGGTGCAGCCCCTCGTGGCCGCCGGCCTGGCGGTCTGCGTGATGCCCCTGCTGGCGTTGTGGCCGCGGCACGAGGGGGTCGCGGTGCGCCCCCTGCGCGAGACGCCGCTGGCGCGCTCGGTGTGGGCGGTGCGTCCGGCCCGGCGTCCGGCTCCGGCGGCCGGCGCGATGGTCGACGCGCTGGTCGCCGCGGCGGGGACGTCCGCCGCCCCCCGGCTCGGTTAGCCTCCCGCGCTCATGTTCTACGACGACGACGCGGACCTCTCCCTGCTCGACGGCAAGACCGTCGCGATCATCGGCTTCGGCTCCCAGGGCCACGCCCACGCCCAGAACCTCCAGGACTCCGGCGTGGACGTCGTGGTCGGGCTGCGCGAGGGCTCGGGCTCGGCCGACAAGGCCCGCGCGGCGGGCCTCGAGGTGCTGCCGATCGCCGAGGCGGCCAGCCGCGGCGAGCTGGTCATGGTGCTCGTCCCCGACGAGTTGCACCGCCAGGTGTGGGAGGGTGAGATCGCCGACGGCATCGCCGAGGGCAAGATGGTCCTCTTCGGTCACGGCTTCTCGGTGCACTACGGCGAGGTGGAGCCACCGCCCGGCGTGGACGTCGCGCTCGTGGCCCCCAAGGGTCCCGGCCACCTCGTGCGCCGCCAGTTCAAGGAGGGCAGCGGCGTCCCCGGGCTGCTGGCCGTCCAGCAGGACGCCACCGGCAACGCGCACGCCCTCGCGCTGGCCTACGCCAAGGGCATCGGCTGCACCCGTGGTGGCGTGATCGAGACCTCCTTCAAGGACGAGACCGAGACCGACCTCTTCGGCGAGCAGGCCGTCCTGTGCGGCGGCGCGTCGGAGCTGGTACAGGCGGGCTTCGAGACGCTCGTGGAGGCGGGCTACGACCCCCAGATGGCCTACTTCGAGTGCCTGCACGAGCTGAAGCTGATCGTGGACCTCATGTACGAGAAGGGCCTGGCGGGCATGCGCTGGTCGATCTCCAACACCGCCGAGTACGGCGACTACACCCGTGGCAAGCGCGTCATCACCGACGACACCCGCGAGCGTATGCGCGCGATCCTGGGCGAGATCCAGTCGGGCGACTTCGCGCGGGAGTGGATCGCCGAGAACCGCGCCGGCCAGGAGAACTTCCAGCGCATGCGCGCCGAGCAGGCCTCCTCGCAGGTGGAGACCACGGGCCGCCGGCTGCGCTCCATGATGGCCTGGATAGACACGGGCGAGCTGGACTAGCCCCGCTGGGGCATCCACCGGACGACGATCCCTCCACCGAGGAGCCGCCCATGACCACCAGCGCCATGCTCGAGATCCCCGAGAACCTCAAGCCCGTCGACGGCCGCTTCGGCTGTGGACCCTCCAAGGTCCGCCCCGAGCAGCTGGCCGTGCTGGCCGGCGAGGCCGCCGGCCTCATGGGCACCTCGCACCGCCAGCAGCCCGTCAGAGCCGTCGTGGGGCGCGTGCGCAGCGGCCTGCGCGAGCTGTTCTCCCTGCCCGACGGCTACGAGGTCGCGCTGGGCAACGGTGGCACCACCGCGTTCTGGGACGCGGCCGCCGCCGGCCTGGTGCGCCGCCGCGCGCTGCACCTGGCCTTTGGGGAGTTCTCGAGCAGGTTCGCCGCCGTCACCCGGGGGGCGCCGTTTCTCGAGGAGCCGATCGTCGTCTCGGCCGACCCCGGTGACGCACCAGAGCCCCGCAGCGATCCCCAAGCCGACGTGGTCGCCTGGGCGCACAACGAGACCTCCACCGGGGTGATGGTTGCGGTGCAGCGCCCCGGCGGCGACGCCCTGATCCTCATCGATGCGACCTCGGGCGCCGGCGGCCTCCCCGTCGACGTCGCCCAGTCCGACGCCTACTACTTCGCACCGCAGAAGTCCTTCGCCGCCGACGGCGGGCTGTGGCTGGCGCTGCTTAGCCCGGCGGCGCTCGAGCGCATCGCACAGCTGGGCGCGGCGACCGACCGCTGGATCCCCGAGTCCCTCAGCCTCACCACGGCGCTGGACAACGCGCGCAAGGACCAGACCTACAACACCCCGGCGGTGGCCACCCTGGTCCTGCTGGCCGAGCAGGTCGAGTGGATGCTGCGCCACGGCGGCCTGGACTGGTGCGTCAAGCGCACCACCGAATCGTCGGACCATCTCTACGCCTGGGCGCAGCAGCGGCCCTGGGCGACCCCTTTCGTGGCCGATCCGGCCAAGCGCTCCCTGGTGGTCGGCACGATCGACTTCGCCGACACGGTCGACGCCGCCGCGGTGGCCGCCACGCTGCGCGCCAACGGCATCGTCGACGTGGAGCCCTACCGCAAGCTGGGGCGCAACCAGCTGCGCGTCGGCCTCTTCCCGGCGATCGATCCCGACGACGTGCGCGCCCTCACGGCGTGCATCGACTGGGTCGTGGAGCGCCAGGGGTGAACCGGGTCCTGGTCAAGGAGAGGATCGGCGAGCCCGCCGTCGCCCTGCTGCGCGAGCACTTCGACGTGGAGCTCGGCACCGACTGGGACGACGGCGAGCTCGAGCAGCGCATCGGCGAGTTCGACGCCATCCTCATCCGCTCGGCCACCCGCCTCACGCCCGAGCTCATTCAGCGCGCCGCCAAGCTCAAGGCCATCGGCCGCGCCGGCGTGGGGGTGGACAACGTCGACGTCCCGTCGGCTACCAAGCGCGGGATCGTGGTCGCCAACGCGCCGCAGTCCAACGTTGTCACCGCGGCCGAGCACACGCTGGCGCTGCTGCTGGCGCTGGCGCGCAACGTGCCCCAGGCCCACGCCTCCCTGGTCGCGGGGCGCTGGGATCGCTCGAAGTACTCCGGCGTCGAGCTGATGGACAAGACGCTGGGCATCCTGGGCTTCGGGCGCATCGGCCAGCTCGTGGCCCAGCGCGCAATGGGCTTCGGCATGCGCGTGGTGGCCTTCGATCCCTACGTGGGCGTCGAGCGCTACCGGGAGCTGGGCGTCGAGAAGGCCGAGACCTCCGGGGAGGTCTACGCCCGGGCCGACTTCCTCACCCTCCACCTGCCCAACAGGCCGGATACCGAGGGGTGGCTGGACGCCGAGGCCCTGGCCAAGTGCAAGGACGGCGTGCGCGTGCTCAACGTGGCGCGCGGACCCCTGGTGGTGGACGAGGACCTCGAGGCGGCGCTTGACTCCGGCAAGGTGGGCGGCGCGGCGCTCGACGTGTTCCGCTCCGAGCCGGTCACCGAGCACCCCCTCTTCGGCCGCGAGAACGTGATCGTCACGCCACACCTCGGCGCCTCCACCGCCGAGGCCACCGACCGGGCGGGCTACCAGGCCGCCGAGCAGGTGGTGGCGGCGCTCACGGGCGGCATCGTCACCACCGCGGTCAACATCGCCGCGGTCACCAGCGAGGACCGCGAGGTGCTCGGGCCCTTCCTGCCGCTGTGCCGCCAGCTGGGCTGCCTGGCGCTGACCCTCGGCGAGGGGTCCTCCGCCGATCGCATCGACGTCGAGCTGCTGGGTCGCATCGCCGACCGGGACGCGCGGCCGCTGACCGTCGCGGTGCTGATCGGCGCGCTCAGCGGGCGCACCGAGGAGGAGCTCAACGAGGTCAACGCCCCCGCGGTGGCCGCCGAGCGGGGCATCGAGGTCTCCGAGTCACGCAACACCACCGCCCGCGACTTCACCGACCTGATCCGCGTCACGCTGACCTCCGGGGAGCGCTCCGTGCGGGTGGTCGGCACGGTCCTGGGCCAGCGCCACCGCCCCCACCTGCTGGAGGCCTGGGGCCAGCGCTTCAACCTGCAGATCGAGCGCCATCTCAGCCTGTTTCGCTACCGCGACGTGCCCGGCATGATCGGTCGCGTGGGCTCGGTCTTCGGCGAGCACGGGGTGAACATCAGCTCGGCCGCCGTGGGCCACCACGACCCCGACGGCGAGGGCGGCGAGGAGGCGGTCATGGTGGTCACCACCGACGGGCCGGTGCCTCAGGACGTCCTCGAGGCCATCCTCGCCCTCAACGGCTTCGTCGACGGGCGCACGGTGGCGCTGCCCGCCTGAGGGCCCGAGTGTCGACCTCCTCGCCCTCAGACCGACAAGGTCGACGCTCGCCATCGGCGCAGGCAGACCCCTGGTGGCGGGACGCCGTCGTCTACCAGATCTACCCGCGCTCCTTCCAGGACGCCGACGGCGACGGTGTGGGCGACCTGCGCGGGATCATCGAGCGCTTGGACCACGTCGCGGCGCTCGGTGCCGACGCGGTGTGGCTGTCACCCTTCTACCCCTCGCCGATGGCCGACGGGGGCTATGACGTCGCCGACCTCACCGGCGTGCACCCGCAGCTTGGCACCCTCGAGGATGCCGAGGAGCTGATCGCCGCCGCCCACGGGCGCGGCCTCAGGGTTCTCTTCGACGTCGTGCCCTGCCACACCTCGATCGAGCACCCCTGGTTTCGCGCGCAGCCCGAGCGCTACGTGTGGTCCGACCGAGACGGTCCCCAGAACAACTGGCTGGCCTCGTTCGGCGGCCCGGCGTGGTCGCGCGACGAGCGCAGCGGACGGTGGTACCTGCACTCCTTCTATCCCGAGCAGCCCGACCTGGACTGGCGCAACCCCGAGGTGCCCGCGGCCTTCGGCGAGGCCCTGCGCTTCTGGCTGGAGCGGGGGGTGGACGGCTTTCGCGTGGACGCCATCGACCGGCTGCTCAAGGACCCACAGCTGCGCGACGACCCCCCGGCCAGCGGGCCGCCGCCGCTGCCCCTGCACGGCGAGCACGCCACCCTCGAGCACCGCCACTCGCGCGACGCGCCCGACATCGGGACGGGGCTGGCCCACCTGCGCGCCGCGCTGGGCGACGCGCTGCTGGTGGGGGAGGCCTACCTGCCCTCCGCGGGGTTGGGCCCTTACCTGGAGCACCTCGACCTGTGCTTCGCCTTCGAGCTGTTCCATGCGCCGTGGGACGCCGAGGCGGTGCGCGCCGCGCTGGCCGGCGCGCCCCCCGGGCGCGTGGCCTGGGTGCTGTCCAACCACGACTTCCCCCGCCTGCCCGACCGGGTCGGCCCCGGGCAGGCCCGGGCCGCCGCGCTGCTGCTGCTCACCCTGCCGGGAGCGGTGTTCGTCTACCAGGGCGACGAGCTTGGGATGGCCGACGGGCCGGGGCGGTCGGGCGCGCCCGACGACCGCGCCGGGCGCGACGTCCATCGCCATCCGATGGCCTGGGAGGACCTCCGGCCGCACGCCGGCTTCAGCACCGGCCATCCGTGGCTGCCGGTGGTCACCCCGCCGGCCGGGGACCGCCATGGCGGCCAGGGTCCGCAGCGCCGCCTCCACCGACGACGGGTTGGCGTTGTAGGCGTCGTTGAGCAGCCTCACGCCGGCGGGGGTGTCGTGCAGCTCCATGCGCCAGCGGGACACGGTCGCGTTCGCCAACGCCGCCGCGGCGTCGTCGAGGCGCACACCGCAGACATCGGCGGCGGCCAGGGCCGCCAGGGCGTTGCCGACGTTGTGCAGGCCCGGCAGCGGCAGCCGCACGCGGACCCCGCGAACGCTGAACGACGGTCTCGCCCGCTCGTCGAGGCTGACGTCGGTCGCCCGCAGGTCGGCGTGGGCGCCGTGGCCGTAGGTGACGACGCGGCCGGGAGCGGCGCCGGCCATGGCCAGCACCCGCGGGTCGTCGGCGTTCAGCACGGCGACGCCGTCGGGCTCGAGGGCCTCGACCAGCTCCTGCTTGGCGCGCCGCACGCCGTCGAGGTCGCCGAGCATCTCCAGGTGTGCGGGGCCGACGGTCGTGACGATCGCGACGTCGGGTTCCACGACCGCGGCCATCGCGGCGATGTGG
>JAUJOF010000018.1 GCA_030447785.1 Solirubrobacteraceae bacterium | reverse complement strand
TGACACCAGGAGCCCAATACTGCGCCGGGTCTAGGAACTGAAAAGTGCGCCACTCCGCCTGAGGGGTTGGCGACCGAGGGCGCCGGGATTCTCGAGCTGGTCAACGACGGGTTTGGGGAGGGCGGCGAGGAGGTGCGCAGCGCGGTGGAGTGGGCGCAGGTGCGGGCGATGGCGGCTGATGGGATGTCGCGGCGGGAGATCGCGGTGCGGCTGGGGATCGATCGGCGGACGGTTAAGCGGCTGGTCGAGGCCGTTGAGCCGCCGCGCTATGTGCGGGCGCCGGCGGGGTCGATGCTCGATCCGTTGGAGCCGGTGATGCGGCGGCTGCTCGCGGAATGGCCGGAGATCAAGGCGCCGCGCGTCACGGAGGTCCTGCGCGAGGAGCATGGCTACGCCGGCTCGGTCGATCTGGTTCGCAAGCGCATGGCGGTGCTGCGCCCGCGCCAGGTGCGCCCGGCGCAGCGCACGGGCTATCGGCCGGGGCAGGTGCTGCAGGTCGATTGGGGCGAGATGCCCACGCGGCCGAAGATCGGCGGGCGCGAGCGGCGGGTCTACGCGCTGGTGTGCGCGTTGCCGTTCTCGGGCGCGTCGACGGCGCACTTCAGCTTCGACATGACGATCGAGTCGTTCCTCGAGGGCCATGTCCGAGCGCTGGAGTGGCTGGGCGGGGTTCCGCGTGAGTTGGTCTATGACAATCTGCGCTCGGCGGTCGCGCGCCGCGATGGCGACCAGGTCACCTGGAACGCGCGGTTCGTGCAGCTGCGCGGCCACTATGCCTTCCACGCCACGGCGTGCACGCCGGGCACGCCGCGCGAGAAGGGCGCCGTCGAGGGAGCCGTTCGGCATCTGAAGACGGGGTTCTGGCCGGCGCGGCGTTTTGCCTCGTTGGCCGAGCTCGATGAGGCCTTCGCCGACTGGCGCGACCGGGTCGCGCTGGCGCGCCGTCATGCGACCGCCCGCCACATCGTCGCCGAGCGTTTGGCCGCCGAGCGCGAGAACTTGCGCACGCTGCCGCCGGTGGCCTTCGACGCGGCCGGCCGGCGTTCGTCGCGGGTGCCGCTGGATGGCTATCTCAAGCACGCGGCCAGCTTCTACCGGGCGCCCGAGGGGTTGGTCCATCAGCGCGTGGAGTTGCGTTGGGACCGCGATCGGGTGTGGATCGAGCATCGTGGCCAGATCGTCGCCGCCTATGCGCGCCGCTATGAGCCCGGGACGTGGCAGCCCGCGCCCAGGATGCGCCCCGAGCCGCCCACGGTTGCGCCACTTGCCCCGATCGCGGTGCCCGACGTCATCCCGCCCGAGCTGGGCGACTACGCCGAGCTGTGCGCATGAGCCCTGCGAAGACGACGACCTCGACGGCGGTCGGCGAGCGTCTGCCCTACCTGCTGGCCAAGATGAAGGCCCCGCGCGTGCTCGAGCGCCTCGAGCACACCGCGGCGCGGGCCCGCGAGGAGGGCTGGCCCTACGAGCAGTTTCTCGAGACGCTGCTGGAAGCCGAGGTCTTCGCCCGCGATGCCTCCGGGGCGCGCCAGCGCATCCGCCACGCGGCCTTCCCCGCCCACAAGACGCTGGAGGACTTCGACTTCGCCGCCCAGCCCGGCGCCCAGAAGCCCCTCATCCTGCATCTCGCTCAGCTGGCCTGGATCGCCGAGCGCTCCAACGTCTGCCTGTTCGGGCCGCCGGGCACCGGCAAGACCCACCTCAGCATCGCCTTGGCCATCCGGGCTTGCCAGGCCGGCCATCGCGTCGCGTTCGCGACCGCCCAGCAATGGGTCGATCGCCTCGAAGTTGCCCAGCACCGCAACGCTCTAGACGACGAACTGCGCCGCATCGAGCGGTACGCGCTGATCGTCGTCGACGAGATCGGCTACCTGCCCCTCGAACGCCAAGCCGCCAACCTGCTCTTCGCCTTGGTCGCGCGCCGCTACGAACGCGGGTCGGTCATCGTGACCAGCAACCGCGGCTTCGAAGCCTGGGGCGAGATCCTCGGCGACGCCATGGTCGCCGCCGCCCTCATCGACCGCCTCATCCACCACGCCCACATGATCACCCTCAAGGGCAAGAGCTACCGCCTGCGCGACCGCGCCGGCGCCACCCCCAGCGGCCGTCCTAGGCCCCAAACGCCCTGACCGATCACCCGCGCCGCCTGCTCGCAGGCCCCCAGAACGCGATTACGCGCCCGCACCTCCCGAGCGGCGCGCACGCGGCTGAACGCCGCTGCGCCTCGGCCTACGGCCTCGCCTCCGCGGCGCTCAGCCGCGCCCTAAAGCCCTCAGCCGGTGCACTTTTCGCTTCCTGAAACCGGTGCACTATTCGGTTCCTGTTGACAGCGCGGCAGGCTTCTGGATGTCGTCCATTGCGGCAGTCATCGGTCAACGGGGTCGCGCTTCTGCTTGTGCCTCTATGCGGAAGCCGATAGTTCGCAGGAGGACAGCGCTTCTCTTGCTCGGCGCACTAGCCGGACGACGCCCTTCCCGCCGCTGGGCCGCTCGGGCATGATGCACGAATGCCCTTCTGTCCTCGCTGTCAGCGGCCCGTCCCGAAAGACGCTGAGCGGCCCACCGGAAAGACCGTCTACTGCCCCCATTGCGACGCCCTGCTCCTCCGGAGCGGCGACGAGTGGGTGGAGATCGAGCCGACGACGCCCTAGCGCTATCCCCGCCTAGTGAACGACGCTCCGACCCGCACCCATTCTCTTCACCGACGTCGATAATAGGTAGTGCCGAGGAAGGGCGAGATCGTGACCAGATATTGGACTAACCACGCTGGCGGCTACTACGTGTGCAGCCACACGGGATGCAGCAAGAAGGCGAACCCGATCATCAAGGATCACGACTGCTGTGGCCGATGCCGGCGAGGATTCGACTGCAAGATGTCTGCGATAAACAACTACGACGGGCCGGGGCTCTTCGCTCACGCCTACCGGGAGGTTGGTCTCCGCGGCGTCTGCGACACATGCGGCGAGCCCCGCGAAGCCCACTGAAGGTTGACGCCTGAACGTGGCGGGACGCGCGGCGCCGCCAGCCGCGTCTCGCCGATCCCGGGCACGGTCGGCTGGGATGCTCGGCCTAGCGCCCGACCGCCGGGCATGCGTGCTCCGTTCGCCTGTCAGGAGGAGCGGTGCGGTCGAGCGGCTCGGCTTCTCCTATCCATGCTCTGCAGGCGCCATGGCCGGCGGCGCGCCGCTGCCGCTCGTCGTCCGAAGCAGCAGCGGGTGCAAGCCGTCCACGCACGTAGTGGACAGCACGCGCGTCATGGACACCCCGACGGAAAAGTGGTAGGAGTAGGTCGGACACCGACTCCGAAGAGGAAGGGGAACAGCATTCTTGCGGTCACGCTGGCAGATAGCGGCGACTTGGGGCGCGTGCTTCTCTATGCCGCAATCGCGGGACTGATTGGTGCATTTGTCGGGGAACTCGTTACGTCGCGAGGACGGAGCGGCGACTGGGGAGGGCTGGAACGCCCCCGATGGAAAGACACGAAGCGCTGGTATGACCTTGGCTCGTTAGCCTCGATCCCGATTGGCGTGGTTGCTGGTTGTATCGCCGCGTTGACGCTCGCGCCGGAGACTCAAGTCGTCACGAACGGCGTGACCACTGAGACAATGGAGACTGAGGCTGTACTGGCCACCGGTCTCATTGCGGGTTTGGCTGGCGCTGCGTTCCTTCGAGTCCTTCAAGACCGATTCGTCGCGCTAGCGAAGACTCAGGAACTGCGCGGTGTCGTTCAGGCTGCGGCTGAAACACTCGCAGGTGATGCCACACCTGCCGTCGCCGTTTCCGACGCTGTGAACAAGGTCAAGAATGCCGACGATGACACGGCTGCTGCCGCCGTTGTGACGGAGATCACCGAGACAGCCGGTCAAGCAAACGCCGCCCGAGTCGACGGCGCTAGGCATGCGTTGCTGGCGGCTGTGTCGGAGTAGCTCTTTCTTCACATCGCGACAGCCACCGGAAACGTCGGCTAGGTCCTCTCCTCTTGCGGACGCCCGCGACGGGCGCACCCCGAAGCAATGTCTTGTTCGGTGGGAGCTTCAAGTCGAGGCGGTGCAGCCTGCGGCCTCAAGAGCGTCGCAGTTCGGCGGACCTGCACAGTCCGCCGGAGTCCGAGTCGCTCCTGGCTTCCATGCTCTGCAGGCGCCATCACCGCCGGAGCGCGCCGCTGCCCGTCGTCGTCCCTTGCAGCAGTCTGGGTCAGTGGCACGACGCTGCTGTTGGCGCTGCTCCTGTGTCAAGAAGGTGGTGTTGAGGGAGAGAGTGGTCTGGTCGGCCAGGGACACGTCGCGCCGCAGGAGCTCAGAGCGCGCCGGTCACACGTCAAGCGGAGGGGGCGTTCTAGCTCGCGCCTTCGCTTTCTCCCGAAGCCCGCGTCAGCTGGGCGTTAAACGCATTGTACCCGGACAATGTCAGCCGGCTGGTACGGGCTGGCTCGGTGACTCGGCAGAGTCTCGCTTAAACCGTAAGCGCGTGATCGGTACATGCGGCAACGGCACCAACACCCGATCTCCGCGCTGGTCATGTAATCCCCACATAAAGCCGATGCTCGCTGGCCCACGTCCTTACTCCCCCGTTCCGCATGACGGTAATTGGACCAATCAGAGCAGCGCAGGCACTCCGGTCCATCACCCAGCGCTAGGCGCTCTTTTCCTCCGCGAACTCTCCTTCGTGACTGTTCGCTTCCGAAGAAAGTGGCCGCTTACGGCGCATCTCTTCGACGCCCCTGAACAGCGACACGAGGAGCAATCCCACGGAGGCGCCGAAGATACCTGACTCAGCGTCCGTCGCTTCTCCGTCCAATAGTTGGACGAGGCTAGCGCCAAAGAGACCGCCGGCGCCAGCACTCGCGAAGGCCCCAACGACGCTGCCGCCGACCGAGGCCCCCACGCGCATCGCTAGCGGGTGGTGCATCAGTCGCGACCCCCTGCTCCGCAGCAGGTTGCGGCCCTTGGCAGTTGTTTGGTACTCGTCATCGGCCAGCTTAGGGTCCGGGTTTCGGTCGAGGTAGGCGAGCTTCCTGGCCTCTTCGACCCAGCTCGTGACCCAAGGAGTGCCGGGCGCGACTCCCAACCTTGCCTCAAGTTCGCGCACTGTCGTCCAGCGGCCTTCCATGATCGGCAGGGCGCGCTTTGCAACATTATCAACGGACGGCTCGGTCGGAGACGTCGTCATGCCGCCAATGCTAGAGCGTTCAGCGATCCCGTGATCGACCTAGACGTGGCTCGTCCCTCACGAGCAGTAACCCACCAAGCGGCTACCGTAACCGGCGCGCGTCACGTTTAGGCTACGCCACGCGCTGCTCCTTTCTCTTTGATGGTTTGGCTGTTGTCAATGCCTCCTTTCGGGGCTCCCTGTCGGCGAGGTCGTGCTCATTTCTCTTTCGGCGCTGGGGTCGGCGCAGAGTGTTCGTGGGAGCTGTCTCGGCTTCTCAATTCCATGCGGGGCCGTCAGGCGGCCAGAAAGCAGCGGGAGCTTGCCGAGACAACGGTGGGCCCAGCCGGCGGCTGGGGCGGCTTGAAGGGCTGCTGGCGCGAGAGGACGTGCCAGGCGGCGATGAGGATCTTGCGAGCGACGGCCGCTTTGGCGGGGTTCTTGCCGGCGCGGTCGGCGAGGTCGGTGTAGAGGCGGTGCCAGGGATTGCTCTCGCGCCAGGCGTGTTGGGCGGCTTCGACGGCGGCCCAGCGCAGCGTGCGTGATCCGGCCTTGGAGAGCGAGCCGGTGCGGGAGCGGTCTCCGGACTGGTTGATCTTGGGGCTTAGGCCGGCGTAGCCGATGAGCTTGCGCGCGGAGGCGAACCTGGAGACGTCGCCGATCTCCGAGGCGAGCGTCAGGCCCAGGAGGTCGCCGACACCGGGAATCGTGTCGAGCAGCTGGACGCGGGGGTCGGCGCGAGCGAGTGGCCGCAGCTCGTGTTCGAGCGGGTTGATGCGGCTGTCGAGCAGGTCGATGACATCCAGCGCCTCCTGGATCGAGCGCCGCCAGACGGCAGGGATGCCGCGATCCTCGAGCAGCTGCAGCGCGTCGGGCTGGCGCAGTCGGTCGAGCGAGAGGCGTGTGCCCCATTGGGTGAGCAGCCCGAAGATGCGGTTCATCGCCGAGGCGCGCATCCGGACCAGGTGGGTCCTGCGGCGCAGTCGTTCGCGCAGCTCCCGATCGGTCAGCGATGGAACCCACAGCTCCGGAACGAGGTCCCGGCGGCACAGCTCGGCGAGCACGCGGGCGTCGACCTTGTCGGTCTTGCAGGCCAGCGGCGCGACGTCGCGGACCTTGCGGGCGTGGGCGATCTGCATCTGCCAGCCGGCGTCGGCCAGGCGATCGCGGACCCAGATCGCGCCGCTCATCATCTCGACGACACCGCGGACCTCGACGCCGCGCTCGATGACCAGCCGCGCCAGGCCGTCCTCATCGGCCGGCACCGCTCCCTCGCCGACCACGGCGCCGCTCGGGCTCAGCGCGCACCACGCCGCTCGTCGATACGACCAATCGATCCCGACAAACTGCACGGCAGGGCCTCCCTTCGGCGGGTTGAGACTCAGACCAGCTCAGTCTGCTGCGGGAGGCCCTCCTTCATGACATTCCATGCCAGGCGCTAGCAGCGGCTCGAGGTCCTCGACGAGTAGCCCCCTAGTCGCAGCCCGTCCCGTCGCCGTCGGCATCAAGACGGTGAGGGTCATCGGGCCCGACGGCGACGGGGCCGTCGAGGTCGGAGCAATCGAGATCGGGCGGGGGAGGCGGAAGCGAGCCGCCGGCGCCGCTATCGGAGTCGTCGTCGTCCTGCGCGGACGGCGAGGGCGCCGGCTCCGGCTCGGGCTCTGGCGCGCAGCCGGCCCAGCGCCCGCGCGGCTCGGCGCGCGCGTCGGCCTCGGCGGCAGCGATGCGGTCGGCGTAGCGGTCGTTGGGGGCGATGGTCAGCTCCTCGCCCCACCCGGCCTGGGCGATGTCGAGGTTGACCAGCTGGCCGCCGCGGAAGATGTCCAGCAGCGCCCTGTCGTAGCGGTCGGTGCGCTGCTGCTGGTAGCGGTAGCGCACCGTGCGCCCGTCGACGCGGTCGCGCAGGTAGTCGGTGGCCTCCTCGTAGCACTCCTCTCCGCGCTCTGGGGTGTCAACGCCCGTCAGCCTCACCCGTCCGACGCCCTGGAGCTCGATGGTGTCCCCGTCGATCACGCGGGTGACCATCGCGGTGCGCCCCGCCTGCTCGCGCCGTCGGCGCTCGGGCGCCTCGCGCTGCTTCGCGGTGGGCTGCCCGCGCTCAGTCTGCTGTTGGGCCTGAGGCTGGCCGGCGGGCCCCTGAGGCTCTTGGCCACCGCATCCGACGAGCGCGGCAGCGCCGACCGCCAGGGCCGCGGTTCTCGCCTTCACGACTCGGCAGGCTAGCCAGCCCGCCCCTCGAGAGCACGTCAGAGCCTGTTGGCTTCGGCGACCGCCTGGAGGTGCTGCGCGTGGTGGCCACCGCAGGGGTGAAGGCCACCATCCTCGACCCCCAGGAGGACACAAGAACACAAGTAGGCCGCCGACGCCTTGCCGCCCAGCTGGGCCTACGCCGACGCGCCGAGCTTGCCATCAACACGGTCGACTTCCGAAACGCCGGGCGCGGAGGTACCTTCCTGCGCGGCCACTGCCGGTTCGACACGGAAACCCTCCCCCTCGGGTGCGAACACACCGTACACGACGACCGCAACACCTACGAAACGGACATCGGCCTAAACAGAAGGGCCGAATGGTGGACGGGCCTCGGTCCTGTGCCGAGGGACCGGGAGACCGCGTACGATCTCTGGAGCGTGGCCGGGCACGAATCGCGCATGTTCAAGGCGGCTCCGAGGGCGCCCGACGGCAGATCATGTACCGGTTGTTCGATTTCCAAGAGGAGCGGCGGCTGCTCGGCGGTGCCGACCTTAACGGCCTCTGCACACGGGAAGGCTGCTGAGCAGCGATGCTCGTCTTGACACGACGGGTCTCTTCGCTGCTGCTTGCGTCGCTGGTGCTTGTCGGCCTCGTTGTGGCCGCCTGCGCGAACAGCGGTTCAGGCGCCAGGGCGAGCGGCGGCTCGAGCTGCGGCGCTGTGGTCCGGTTCGGGGGCACGACCCTGGACGGGGTCGCCTTGGACCTCGCCCAACTCGAGCGGCTGCCGCCGAAAGCAGGACGCTATGACGTCGTAGAGCCCGGATGCGAGCAAGCTGAGCCTGATAGGCCCCTGGTCGCCGCGGGGTTTCGAGGCGTCAACCCACGCGTCGCTCTCGTGGCCGAGGACAACGAGACACTCTACCTCGGCCGCGGATATCTCACAGCGCTGCGCGACCACCCCTTGCACCGCGTTTTTTGGCGCTCGAGCCGGTTGCCCGACTACACCCCCAACAACCGCCGCTGCCCAGCCTGGAGGGCGACCGGCGTTGTCGGCGCTGTCCTTGGGGGCGACCGCTTCAGGCTGCGACGCCCTAGGGGCAGTACCGTCGTGCGCGTCGAGGCGGCAACTCGAGTGGCCCCACCCGCAGTCGCCGGCGAACCACGACTGCGACGGGGCCAGCGAGTTCGCGTTTCCGGTGTGCGTTGCGGTAGCGCGCTTCCTGTCGCCAAACGTGTCCGCGTCCTGTAGGACGAGTCACGACCAACGCTCACCACCTGTCCACCGCGGTCAGCGCCGCGGGAATTCTCGCCGTCGTCGGGGCCAGCGAGCCACCGATCCCTGACCTGGTCAGCGACCTGGGCGCCTACATCGGCGCCTTCGGCGGCGTGGGCGCCGCGATCGGCTGGACCGCGGGCACCATCGCGCGCGGCCTGCGCCGCGACGTCGACATCGGCAAGCTGGCCGGCTACGGCGCCGGCGCCGGCGCGTTTGCGGGCATCGTCGCCTACATCACCTTCCGCCTCGGCGGCTGACCGCACCCGGCGATACCCTTTCCTTGCGTGCTGCGCCACCCCTTCTCCCAGGTCACCCTCGCCGCCTGCCTGGCCGTGGTGGTCGTCATGGGCGGCGCCTACCTGCTGGGCGCCGACAGCGCCCTGGCCAGCACCCTGGGCCTCATCGCCAGCAGCACCGCGATCGCGCTCGCGCTGGGCTGGACCGAACGCGACGCGCTGCGTCGCCCCATGCGCCGCCCCGCCCAGCGCAGGACGCCCGGCCGCCCGTAAGCGGCTCAGGCCGCCGCGGCCAAGGCCACCAGGCGGGCCTCGCGCGCGGCTCCGCGCGCGTTGCGATGCGAGAAGGCGATCTGGCCCTCCAAGTCGCGGGCACCGGCGCCCAACGTGCGCTGCAGCGCCAAGTGGCGGACGGTGGCCCATTGCAGCCAGTCGACGTCGGGCTCGCGAAAGGCCGCGTGGAATGCGCCATCGCGTCCGCGGCTGCCGAAGGCCACCCGCACGGTGGCCGTCTGGCGCTGCTTGAGCTTCAGCCAGCCGCGCGAGCGACGCGCGCGCGCATAGCGGCCGTCCCCCTGCTTGAGCACCGATCCCTCAAAGCCCGTCGCCACCAGCCGGGCGTGTGCGCCGGCGAGGTCCTCTTCGAAGACGGGGCTGACCACCAAGTCGGCGGGCGCGCCCTCGAGCAAGGAACACAGCCGTGCGCGGCGCTGGTACCACGGGCGATCGTCAAGCGTCCGCCCGCCGGCCTCGAGCACGTCGAAGCAGACCAAGCGCACGTCGACGCCCGCGGCCACGCGGCCACGGCGCCACAGCTCGCCCAGCGCCTCCCAGGCCTGCGCGGGGCGCCCGTCGGCGTCCGTGCCCAGGGCGACCAGCTCGCCGTCAAGCAGGGTCCCGGCCGGCAGCTGATCCAGGGCAGCGCGAAGCTCGGGCAGGCGCTCCTCCAGGCGCGTGCCATGGCGCGTCCACGCCTCCGCGCGCGGCCCGGTGGTGGCCATAAGCCGATAGCCATCCCACTTGGGCTCAAGCACCCAGCCCGGTCCCGCCGGCGCCACCCGACAGGTGTGCAGCAGCATCGGCTCGGCCCTCATCAGGCCCACAGCCTACGAGCCGCCCGAAAGCGATCGGAGCACGGGCTTCCAGTCGATGTTCCGTCGGTCGCCTGGTCTTCCGTAGCTCCCAAGGCGCTCGTACGGGGAGGGGGTGGCGCCCGCAATCGTCGTCATCGCCCGCGAGCCCCCGAAACGCGTGCCTTCCAGGGCCCTATATCGGGTTGTCTGTTAGCCTATATCGTGATCGGATCATGGGTGCGCCGCGCATGACGACACAGACGCTCACGGTGCTGAGCACGATGCTTAGCGATCCAGACGCCGACTGGTATGGCCTCGAGCTGTGCAAGCGGTCGCGGCTGAAGCCGGGCACGGTCTATCCGGTCCTTGACCGGCTGCTCAAGGCCGAGTGGGTGGAGCGGCGCTGGGAGGACATCGACCCCAAGATCGAGGGCCGCCCGCGCCGACGGCTGTATCGCCTCACAGGTGTCGGCGCTCCGCGCCGCCCGCCAGGCGCTCGACGAGCACCTCGCGTCGCTGCAGCCCCGCCCTGCGGAGAGTTGGCGGCCGTCGCCTCGGCCGAGGCTCGCATGAGCGTCCTGCTCGTCATCCTGGGCTTCGTGGGAGCGCTGGTCGTGCTCGTCGTGCGGTCGCTGGCCGTCGATGAAATCAAGGGCCGCGTGCAGCGACGCATCAGCGCAAGTGTCGAGGCGACGATCGCGTCGCTGCCCGACGAGCTGCAGTCCGAGTGGGCCGAGGAGTGGCGCGCCGAGCTCGCAGCTGTTACCGCCATGCCGCTCAGCGCCGCACAGTTCGCGCGCGGCCTGCGCCGCAGCGCCCGCGAGCTCGTCGCCGAACCGGCACTCGCTCCTGTCGGCATCCGAGAGCAAGCGCCACAATCGCCCACTCGCCGATACGTCCGATGGCGGTTTGGTGGCCAGGGCGCGCGGTCACTCACGCGCTTCTCCGTCCAGCTGTCGGGGGCGCTTCAGAGGCTAAAGCGGCTCGCCGGCGCCAACGGCGGCGGCGCCATCAGAGCCACGTGTGACGTCATCAGCGCCAGCTTGGTACTGCTCCTCCTCGCGCCGCTGCTCGCGACCATCGCCTTGGCCCTTAAGGCCACGTCCCGCGGGCCCGTCCTCGTCCACCAGCGCGGCGTCGGCCGCGACAACCGCGGGTTCCGCAGGTGGAAGTTCCGCACCCTGGTCGAGGGGGTGGAGGAGACGAAGTGCTTCCCTGCGCATCTCAACAAGCTCGGCGAGGAGCCTATGTTCAAGATCCGCCACTATCCGCGCGTGACGCGCGTCGGTCGCCTGTTGCGCCGCACGAGCCTCGACGAATTGCCCCAGCTGTGGAATGTGCTGCGCGGCGAGATGAGCTTCGTTGGGCCCAGGCCCCGCCGCCCCGCTCTCTAGCCATGATCATGGGGACGTGGAATCTGGAGAGCCTGCTGCGTCCCCCAAGCGAGGCGGGGCCCAGCTTTCCTCCCGACGCCCACACCACGTAGCGACCGGGGCGCGAAGTTCGACTAGCGAGCTCCGCCGCTTTCGCCCCGGTTAGACAGCCGCCCTCTGTTTGGCCGCGTTCTGGCAGCGCTTGTTGGCCGCTTCATAGTTGGCCGATGACGGAGAGGGCGTCGCGGACGCCGTGGACGACTTCGCTCGTGACGGTGGTCAGCTGGTGGATGGCCGTCAGGTCGCCTCTCGGGCGCGCCCATCCTCGGCGATCGGGGAACGGTCCGTGCGAGCGCGCGGCCAAGTAGCGATGGAGAATCCGCGCCATCTACCGCTGAAGATCACATCCGTGCCCCTCCCCCAGGGCGTGGATAAAGGACATTTATCCTCGCGTCCGAACACCGCTCGTGGGTCTCAGATCAGTGACATGCGTTTGCGCCGGTCTATGGGACTGGCGTGCGGGCGCGTCCCAGCCGAGCTGCTTGATGACCTGTCGGTCCAGTCGGAAGGCATCCTCGATCGAGTACAGCTCGCCGTCGGGGTGATCGTGCGCCCAGCGCGTCGCGGCGGCGGGCGAGCTGAAGAAGTGCCCGTGCTGGCAGATCGACGAGCGCACGTCGGTCAGACCGATGGGCCTGACGGCGGACATGACGGCCTCAGGCGGGTTGACCCATTCGACGCTGTCGGGTGTGAGCTCAATGCGGATCGCCTGCCCGGTGTGGGGGCACGTCGAGTCGATGGCGCCAGGGCGTCCGAGGATGACCGGGAACATCAGCGCGTCGCTCGCGCACCAGGCAAGCAGCGTGCGCCCGCCGACGGCGAAGTGGTGGCTGGTGGGTCGCAGCGTGAGCCCCAGCCCGACCAGCCGTCCTTGGTCGTCGCGCTCGGCGCTTGTCTGCGCGTCCAGTGCGGCCTCGACTGCTTCGACGGACCACCCGGCGGCCGCGGCCAGCTGCTCGAGTGCCACCGGCTCGCCGTCAGACAACAGCCGGATGGCGTGCGGCGCCAGTTGGAGTCCCTCGACCTGCCCGATGACCGCGGTGCTTCGCTGGACGTAGTCGGTGCTCATGTTCTCTGCTCCTTTTGGGGTCGGCGCGATGATGCGCCCTGCCCCCGGGGGCAGAGTCAAGCGTCCTGTCGCCGCCGCCGTGGGTCCGGGCCGAGGACGTCGGTGCCAGGCTGGCCGGCGAGCGCGGCGGCGTGCTTGCTTCGGTAGTCGCCGATGCGACCGCGGACGGTCATGAGTTCGGTGATCCGGTCGTCGATCCGCCGCTCGGCCCGGTCCAAAAGTGTGGCCAAGTGCGGCCCGATCGGCTCGTCGGGGCGGCTCAGATAGGCGCTCGCCAGCTCGTCGATCTCCTTGATCGTGAGGCCCAGCGACCGCAGCGTGAAGATAACCTGCGCGCACCACAACGCCGAGTCGTCGAAGAGCCGGTAGCCGCCCTCGCTGCGACCCGCCGAGTAGATCAACCCCAGGGCCTCGTACTGGCGGATCGCCTTGATCGACAGCCCCGTCCGGCGGGCCAGCCCGCCGACGGTCATCAGCCCACCATCGCTCCTGGCCACGCTGCCGCTCATCTCGTCACCAACCCCCGAGCCATGAACCTCGCCGATCAGAATGTCCCGATACTTTACATCAGCTATGGCTGATGCCGCTTCGCGCTCGTCGTCGTGCTCCCGGAGGCGCCGACTGAGTCCCAGCTGGTCGGCGAGTACTTTCGTGCGCTCGGCGACCCCGATGCGCGTGCGGATCCATCAGGCCCGCGCTGGGCGATCAATTGCCGGCGCGACGACGAGCCGTCCCTTTGCCTGGGTCCGATGGCCGACCTCCGTGTTTTAGGGGGGCGTGCGCCGATGGCATCAGTAGTGGCTGGTATCAGGCGTCGCCGCAACTGGGTGATGTCGTCGTCGATCCCCGTTTGCAGGAGGAGCCGTGGCAGCCGTTCCCAAGACCAGCATCATCAAGGACACGCCGCTGTGCGCTGCCGCCGGCTACATCGGCGGCACGGTCATGGAGCAGTTCAACATGACGACGTTCCAGCGGCTGGAGCCCGAGCAAGACCAAGAGCGCGAGCGGGAGGTCCGCCCGGACATGCCGTTTAACGTCGCGGCGCGGAGGATCGCCGGCTGGCTGGGCACCGAGCTTGATGAGGAGCAGACCCAGAAGGTGGGCATGGCGTTGCACCAGCTCCTGCCGATCTCCTGGGTGCCCGTCTACAGGGCCTGCGCCGGCGCACCGCCATGTCCCCGCTGACAGCGGGGCTGTCGATGGGCGCGGCCATGTCTATCGTGGTCGACGAGGGCATGACGCCGCTGCTGGGCTTCAGCCCTCCCAACCGCTCCTATCCGCTGAGCACCCACGTCCGCGCGTTCGTCGCCCACCTGGTCTTCGGCGTGGGGGTGGCCACCGTCGTGGAGGGCGGCTGGAAGCTGCTAGATCCCAGTTGACCGACGTCTACCGGGTGCCGCCTGCGCTCGAGTGCGTGTTCCTGCGGTGGTCGACCACGCCGGTGGCGCTTGCCGCTTCGGATCAGTCACTGCTCGCTGCGCCGACGCGCGTTGGGGCTGGAGCTGATGGCGAGCAGCAGTCGGCGTCCGCCTGCTGGCCCATCGTGACCTGGGGTCTGGTCGTGGAGGCGCGCCGGCGACGCTCCGCGACGAGCAGCGCGGCCCCGAGCGCCGCCAGCAGACCGAGGACGGTCGCAAAGACGCCGGCGTTGGCTTGAAGGAACGTGGCGGCCGTCGAGGAGGTCCGCCGGGAGACCTCGGCCGCCCAGCCTTCGCCCTCGCCGAGCAGCGGCGGCAGCCAGTACGCCAGCAGATAAGCGCCCGAGGCGACCAGCAGCGCACCGGCGAGGCGGTGCACGACCGGCAGCAGCCGCCGCACGGCGCCCGCCAGCGCGCCCTTGGCCAGGGCGGCCGACAGCGACAAGGCCACCAGGAGGCTTGCGCTGCCCGCCGCGTAGGCGCCGAAGACCGCGAGGATCTGCAGCGGGTCGGCCACCGTCAGCGCCTGTCCGACGACGATCAGGAAGACCGCCAGCGTGCACGACAGCGAGGCCACGGCATAGGCCACGCCGAACGCCGCCACCCGGCGATAGCCGGTCGACGCGCCCCCGCGGACCTCGACGCGCCCGGCGGCCATTACTCCGACCCTGCGCCCGGCCAGCATCGCCACGCCCAGCCCGAGCAGGCCGGCGCCCACCAGCACCGCCACCCACGGCACCACGCCCAGGACGGAGCGCAGCCCCGCGGAGATCAGCAGGCCGGCCAGGACGAAGACCCCGCCGAACGTGACGCTGAGGATCACCCCGATGGCCATGCCCTGGCGCAGGCGCGCGAGCAGCGGGCGCGCACGCCCGTCGCCCTCGTCATCGCCCAGGTACAGGCCCAGGAAGCTTGGCAGCATGGCAAAGCCACAGGGGTTTACCGTGGCCAGCAGCCCGGCGGTGAACGCAAAGGGGATCGCCGTGCTCACAGCGCACCCGCCTGCCCGAAGGCGGCGGCCAGGTCGTCGGCGCCCGGCTCGATGAGCCGGGCGACGATGGCGCCGTCGCGGTCGTACACCACGGTGGTGCCCAGGGCGGTCACGCCGTACTGCGCGGCGAGGGTGCCGCTGGTGTCGATCGCGCTGGGATACGGCGGATCGCCGATCAGCCGGCCCAACTCGCGCAGGGCCTGTGGCGAGTCGCTGGGATCGATGCTCACCAGCAGGACGTCGGCGCGGTCGCCCACCCGCCCCTTGAGGTCGGCGAGGTCCTTGGCCGGGGCGACGCACGACACGCAGCTGCTGACGGTGAAGAAGATCGCGCCGGGGCGACCGGCCGGCACGGAGACCGTCTGGCCATCCAGCGTGGCCAGGGAGAACCCCGGCGCCGCGCCGCTGTCCTCCGCGGCCTGCTGCGCCGGCGCCGGTGCCCCGGAGGACGCGGGATCGGTGCCCGCGGGCGCCGCGCGCTGGGCGGACAGCACTACCAGCGCCGCCACCACCACCACGGCCAGCCCTCCGGCGCTGAGCGGCGCCCAGTGCCGCCGGGCGAAGCTTGCGCTGTGCTGCTCTGCGTCGGCGCCCCCTGCTGCGGCGCGCTGGCGGTGCTCACGTCGACCAGTGCTCATGCTCGTCCTTCCCTCGGGAGGTGACCACCATACATCAGGCAGACGTGATATCTTGCGTTTCTGTAGTGACCTTAGGCCCGACCGGGCCGACGACCGGTGCATCCAGTGCCCATGACGAATTCGATGACGACCGACAACGCGCCGTTCCAGCTGCCCGAGCACCCGACCCCGGCTCAGATGGTGGCCAAGTACTTCCGCGGGCTGGGCGATCCGACGCGGGTGCGGATCTTGCAGCTGCTGCGCGATCAGGAGCGCTCGGTCGGCGAGCTGACGCGGCTGTTGGCCTCGACCCAGCCCAAGGTCTCCAATCACCTGGCGTGTCTGCGCTGGTGTGGCTTCGTGGACTCGCGCCGCGAGCACCGCACGGTGTACTACCGCGTGGCCGACCCGCGCGTCGCGCAGATGCTGGCGCTGGCCGACGAGCTGCTCTGTGACAACGAAGAGCACGTCCGGGCGTGTCGACACATCGACGGGGAGGGGTGCTGATGGCCCGCGTGCCCTCGCCTCGACGGATGCGCGGGAGCGTGAAGGCGGCCGGCGGAGCCCTGCTGGCTGGCGGCGTGCTCGTGGCCTGCTGCGCCGCGGCGCCGCTGGTCATCGGTCTGCTGGCCAGCGTTGCGGTGGCCGGCACCCTGGGCATCGGCCTGGGGGTTGCGCTGGCCCTCGCGGTCCTTGCGGCGATCGGCGTTTGGGTTCACCGCCGGCGCCGCTGCCCCACTGCGCCCGCGGACCGGGCGTCCACCAGCCCGCGGGGCAGAGCGCAGGGTCCAGGCGTGGCATCCGTTGGGGCGGGGCGGGCAGATGACGGTCGGGTGTCTGTCGGCCCAGCGACAGACACCACCAGGCAGGCCCGATGAGCAGGCTGGAGATCGACATCGAGGGCATGACCTGCGAGGGCTGCGCCCGCCACGTGCACGACGCCCTTGAGGGTGTCGGTGCGCGCGAGGTCTCGGTGGACTGGCCGGCCGGTCGTGCGAGCGTGGGGGCCGGCACCACGGACCCCGACCGCCTGGCCGAGGCGCTGGCCGACAGCCGCTACCGCGTCAGCGCCGTGCGCGATCCGCGCGGCGGGGCCAACGGCGCGGCTGCGGACGACGCATATGAGTACGACCTGGCGATCGTGGGCTCGGGCGGCGGCGCGTTCGCGGCGGCCATCGCCGCGCGGCGCCGCGACCTGCGTGTCGTGATGGTCGAGCAGGGCACCGTCGGGGGGACCTGCGTGAACGTCGGCTGCATCCCCTCCAAGGCGCTGCTGGCGGCCGCCGAGACGCGCCATCGCGCCGGCGGACGCTTTCCCGGGATCACCACCGAGGCGGGCCCGGTCGACATGGGCGCGCTGATCGCCGCCAAGGACGGGATCGTGGGTGATCTGCGCCAGGACAAATACGTCGATCTGGCCGGCGAGTACGGCTTTGAGATCCTGGAGGCAACCGCCCGGTTCGTCGAGGGCCCCGCGCTGGAAGTCGACGATCGGCGCATCGAGGCCACCCACTACCTGGTGGCAACGGGCGCCGACCCCCTCGTGCCCGACATCCCGGGCTTGGCCGACAGCGGCTTTCTGACCTCGACCAGCGCGATGGAGCTCGACGCATTGCCCGAATCGATGCTGGTAATCGGCGGCGGCTACGTGGCCATGGAGCAGGCCCAGCTGTTCTCCCACCTGGGCACCAAGGTCACGGTGCTGGTGCGCTCGCAGCTCGCACGCGGGGAGGAACCCGAGGTCGCCGAGGTCATCGGCGATGCGTTCGCCGCCGAGGGCATCGCCGTGCACGAGAACACCACACCCGACGAGGTCCGCCGCGACGGCGACGAGGTGGTCGTGACCGCCGGTGGGCAGCGGTTTCGCGCGCAGCATCTGCTGGTGGCCACCGGCCGGCGGCCGCGCACCCAGGGCCTGGGCCTGCAGGACGTCGGCGTCGAGCTCGGCCGGTGGGGCAACGTGCTCGTCGACGCCGACATGAGCACCAGCCACCCGCGCGTGTGGGCGGCCGGGGACGTCACCGGGCATCCCCAGTTCGTCTATGTGGCCGCCAAGCACGGCGGCCTGGTCGTCGACAACGCCTTCGAGGGCGCCGGGCGACGCATCGACTACCGCGCGCTGCCGCGCATCACCTTCACCAACCCCACCATCGCCTCCGCCGGCCTCACCGAGGCCGGGGCTGAGGCGCAGGGCATCGAGTGCACCTGTCGCACCCTGCCACTCGAGCATGTCCCGCGCGCGATCGTCAGTCGCAGCACCCGGGGCGTGGTCAAGGTCGTCGCCCAGCGCGACAGCCAGCGCATCCTCGGCGTGCATATCGTCGGCGACGGCGCCGGCGACGTCATCCTCGCCGGGGTGCTGGCCATCGAGACCGCCATGACCGTCGAGCAGCTCGCCGCCACGTGGAACCCCTACCTCACCCTGGGCGAAGGGCTCTATCTCGCCGCCCAGGCCTTTCACCGCGACCCCAGCAAGCTCTCCTGCTGCGCAGCCTGACCGCCGGCGGAGAGACCCAACATTGGGAGGAGCAAGATCTGAAGGCCCAGTCGATTCTCTATCCCCGGCTGCGCGGGCTGCTGGACGACGGCGCCCAGCTGGTCGAGGTCCTGCCCGAGCAGGAATACGCCGAGCAGCACCTGCCCGGCGCGATCAACCTCCCGCTCAAGCAGCTGGACGCCGACACCACCGCACAGCTCGACAAGCGCCGCGCGGTGGTCGTCTACTGCTGGGATGCCCTCTGAGACATGAGCCCGCGAGCCGCGTGCCGGCTCGAAACGCTCGGCTTCGAGCACGTCTATGACTACCTGCCCGGCAAGGTCGACTGGCTCGCGCGCAACCTGCCCACCCACGGCGAGCACGCCGACCGGCCCACCGCCGGAGGCCTCGCGCGCACCGACGCGCTCACCGTCACCGGCGACGAGGATCTCGCCGGCGTGCGCGCCCGGCTGGACCAGAGCCCCTACAGCTTCGCGCTCGTGGTCTCCCCGGACCAAATCGTTCTGGGGCGACTTCGCGCCAGCACCCTGCCGGCCTCCGACGCCGCGATCGTCGAGGAGGCGATGGAGCCGGGCCCCTCGACCGTCCGCCCGCACCTCGGTGCCGACGAGCTCCTCGAGCGGCTGCGCAGTCGCAACCTCACCACGGCGATCGTGACCACGCCCGAGGGCCGACTGGTCGGCGTCGTCCACCGCCAGGACCTCGAGCAAGCAAACACAACGGGAGGGCCGGGGGCGTGATGGACATGATGGGCGGCATGGGACTCATGATGCTTGTCGGCCTGCTTGTGGTCGCCATCGTCATCGGCGTCGCCGTCTACTTGGCCGTCCGCGCCGCCCAGGGGAGCAACAGCCGCGAGCCCGACGCCCGCGAAATGTTGCAGCGCCGGCTGGCCAGCGGCGAGATAACCCCCGAGGATTTCTACGAGCGAGAGTCGGCGTTGCGCGACGCCCAGCCGCCTCGCCAGCGCCGCTGACACCGCCGCGACGGGCAGCCCTGTGAGGCCCCACCGCTCCGGCGGAGGGATCCGGCTGGGCGTCGACCCACCTCGCCGAGCAGTAGAAGCGTGACCTGACGCCCTTGAGCGGCGAGCTGCTGGCGTAGACGGCCTAGCCGCACGCCACTCGGAGGCCGGTGAGGTACTCGGCGCACCTCGCGGGCCGAGCTGCCATATGGTCCTGGTTCTGGTGAGAAACAGGACGCTACGCACGCTCCGCGCTCCTGAGTGCGCCTGTGTCGAGTTGGTGGCGAGCGTCGTGCTCGGCGGGGCTGATCGTTCGTCGGGCGTCGTGGATCTTGCGCGCGGGAAGGCCGCTGGGCGTTTTGCACGGCTGGCCGGGGGGGCGCTTTGCAGGCGGGGCAGCGGCGGTCCAGCCAGTAGCGCGCCAGGTGGACCTGGCGGGCGGGTGGCTTGCGCTTGGCGCGCGAGTGCACGTCGCGGCACATGCGCCCGGCGGGCGCGACGCACGCCGGGCACTCGCGTCCCAGCGCGGCGGCCTCGGTGGGCAGCCTCAGCTGGCGCGCGACATCGTCTGAGCGACGGCGCCGCCTGGCGGTCCCCTGTTCCTTGACGCGGACGTCAAGTATGGGTGGGGGATCGTCGGACCGGGGCGCGCGGGGCGGTAGAGGTGCTGGGGGCGACGGGGCAGGCCCCCGCGCTGTTGACGGTGCTGTCAAGGGCGCGGTGGACGACGACGCGCCGTCTTGGCGCGCCGCGGCGGCTTGGGTCGACGCGACGGCCGCGGCGCCGTGGGCTTGGGCGCCGAGGCGCTGCAGCACGCTTGCGCGTGTCACTCCGCCGGTCGGCTGCAGGCGGCCCTCTTGGCGCAGCTGATGGGCGCGCTGGCGGCTGACGCCCAGCAATCCGCGCCGCGTCGCTGAGCGACACCGCCACATCGTCGGGGGCCATCGCCTGTGCGCGCGCGACGGCGCGTCCCAGCGGGGTGTGCCACCACGACGCCTGGGGTGTGGCCGACGGGCGCTGCAGCGCGGTGACGCTCGCCGCGGCCCGGGCACTTGAGTGGGGGTCCTCAAGCGCGCTGGCCAGCGCCGCGGCGGCCTGATCGATCTCGCGCGCATGCTCGCCCACCAGATCGACACCCAGAGCAGCGCTCAGATCGCGCACGCGCTGATCGAGCAAGGCCCTGATGGCCGGCGCGAGATCCGCTCCCTGCGAGGTGCCATCGGCCGTCTCGGGCGCCATGCGCCGACACCACCCGGCCTTGAACAAGGGCGTCAAGGCGCGGTGTCGCGCGCCGGCACGTCCTCAGCAACCGCGATCCTGGGGGAGGGGCTTCGATGCACGAGCTTGGTGGTCGAGTGTGCCGGCGTCGACAAGGAGGGTCGGCCTAGCTTCGGAGCGGAAGTGGCGGCCGGGGTGACCCGGCCGCGCGGAGGCCACAGCCCGTGAACGCGCACCCGCGCGACCACGACGGCCAGGCAGGCACCGTGTACGTCCTGCACTTCGAGCCGGCCTACTGCCACGCCCGCCACTACATCGGCTGGGCCCTCGACGTCCAGGCGCGCCTGGCCGAGCACACGATCCCAAGCGTGGTCCTTCTCGTTCATCTCGAGGCACGAGCCGCCGTAGGCGAGGCAAGTGGAAGGACGTCTATCTCAAGCGCTACGGGTTCAACGTTCTGAACGTGGAGACGTTCGCTCGGGCGGGCCGGGGGATGCGAGCGCGAGGGCTGCGCTCGAAGGTCCTCGACGACCTGTTGGGTCTGTCACCCGGTTGACGCGGGGGCGGCTTCGGGATGGGACCGGGCGCTTCGCTCAACGCCCTGATGGGCGGTGCTCGTCTTGCCCTTCGGCGACGGTCTTGCCGTCCTTGGTGAGAAACCGCGCGAGCACGCAGAACCCTTCGGCGGGGGCATCGAAGAGTGCGTAGCGATCTGACAGCGGCGCGCGAACGGTGCAGAGGTGCTCGTGACGTAGTGTCTTGATCTGGACGGTGACGCGGGTCGCGTCGAGGACCTCCGCCGGCCAGATCACCACAGGGCCGCGAGGGCTCATGTCGGCGCGGACGACTGCGCGAGGCGGCTGGCGCTTGGGCGAAGGAGCGGAGCGCTTGGCGTTCGGCTTCTTCGCTTGGGAGCGCTTGACGGCCTTCGTCTTGGTCGTGGCGGTGCTCGACGGGGCGGTCCGCTTCTTCGCTGCTGGCTTGCTGTGTGACTGGTTGCGCCGGATGATCGCTGCGATCTCTTCTCCGGAGAGCGTGCTGGGCCGCGGAGTGCGGTCGATCTCCGCCGGCTTCGCGGTCTTCTCGCGGCGTCGCGGGGGAGGCGCTAGCAGCGCTTGGACGTGCGCGTAGCCGACGCTGCGGGGAGTCCCGCCGACCTTGTTGCCCTTCTTCTTACCGCGCTTGGCCGGCTTCTCCGGAGGGTGATTGGTGTGCAGCCAGGTGTTGGCGAAGGCGACCAGGGCGGTCTTTTCGATGTCCGGGTGCTCGCGCTTGTGCGCAAGCAGCGCACGGCGCATGCCGTGGATGACCTTCGGAGACCAGCCGTCCACCGGCGTACCGGTGAAGCGGTCGGGGGCCGGAAGCAGCGCAATCTTGGTCGTTTGCGCTGGCCCGCGCCAGAAGCCAACGGTGCGCTTGATCCGCGGCATCGGCTACCCCTCCGACGGCACCCGCGGGTGGTGTTCGTCGCCGTCCGGCGGTGCGGCAGTGCGTCTCTGACGTTCCGACCGCGGTTGGGCGCCCTCGGTGAGCGCCTCGTGACTCGCCCTGAGGAGTTCCTCGACGATGGGCTTCTCAATGTCCGGCCGGGTGAGCCGCAAGCCGATGCTGTTGCTGCCGACGTTGTACTTCGATGCCCCGGCCGCGGTCGGTCCTTCATCGGCCGGTGCCGCCTCGAAGTGCGAGAACGCAAGGGACGGCTGGTCGCGTGAGCCGTCTGGGTCGGGCAGGTAGACGTAGGCGCCGTCCTTGCGCGGCCAAAGCGGTGCCCAGACGCGGCGCCCGTAGCGCACGCAGATGTACGAGCTGGCCTTGTAGTCGATGCGCGGTTCGCCGAGGTCGGCCGGGCGCCCGCGCTCGAAGTTCGGCGCGTGGCTCGCCGGGGTCGCAGGCGATGGCGCGGAAGACCTGCACGTCGTCCTTGAGCGCCTGGCCGAGCCCGGCCGCGGTGCGACGAGCACCCTCATCGATTCAGAGCCTGGATGCGACACCGGGACGTGTCTTTGGTTGGAGACTGTGCACCGGTGCTGTGTATCGACGTCTTTGGCCGTGCTCGTCAAGGGAGCGAGTGTGCCGAGCGTGTCTGTTCAGGCTGTCAGACGGCGCGCTGGCCACGCGACTTTACGAGCATGTGGATTTTCACGTCGCTCGGGTTCTTCTCCGTTGTCGCGCACCGCGACGACGAGGCGGCAGTCCTCGTCCGCGCCTGGGCGCGGCAGGACCTCGAGGCGCTGCGCGATCGCCACCTGTCCGGTCACGACATCCTCGAGTGGGAGGGCAGCGCCTACCGGTGCCGGCTCGTCGCGTCGCGGGACGACTGGGCGCGCGTGGCGCGCGAGCTGAGCGCAGGCATCGACGACGCGAACTCCAAGGAGGCCGTCGCCGAGCGTCAGGGCACGTCCCGCGCGCGGCTGTACTCGCGGGTCTGGCAAACGATGTTCGCGCTGCAGGAGGCGTCGGCATGACGCCGATCGACTGCATTTCGCTGCCCGGCGGTTGCACTGTGACGCTGCATCGCACGCTGCGTATCCCCGACGACGGCGGCGACTACCCGCTGCCCCCGAGCCTCGGGTCGATGGCCGTCCACCGCGTCGACGACCGGCAGTTCGTTGTCCCGATGCGGCGTACCGAGGCCCTGTGGCTGGGGTTCGATGCGCCGTGGTGGAAGCCGCACGTCGTGAAGGTCGGCGTGGGTGGCGTTGACGCGATCTCCGGTGAGCCGTTCGATCCCGCGACGCTGAACGCCGACCCCCCAGGACTACGTGGTCATCCCCGAGCAGCCGTGGCTGGATGGCATCAACGCCGGCGACGGGTTCGTCCGCCAGTTCGTGGCCGTCGCGCTCGGCGAGGGGCTGACCGTCGAGGGGCAGCTGACCGGCGCCGAGGATGTCGGCGGCCTGCAGCTCGCGCTGTTCGCCTCGCGGCCGGGTCGGTTCCCCGACGACCCGCCGTTCGTGGAGGGCCATGAAGATCTCTGCGTCATGGCTGGTGCCGCGCCGATGGGCGTCGCCGCCGGCGGTCGCCTGCGCCAGGAGATCTACGCCGACGAGCACGGCCTTGCCACGTGGCAGCCCGAGCCCGTGGCCACGGTCCACCTCGACCTCGTCGATGCGCTGGCCTTTGAGGCGCTGACCGGGCGCGCCGCGCCGCCGCCGGTCGTCGACGCCGCCACGTACACGCAGTTCGGTTTTCCGTGGTTTGATCTCATCGACGCCACCGGTGAGGACATCGCCGCGGCCGAGCGGCTGGCCGACGTGCGGTCGCTGGCCGACCTCGAAGGGCGCGACGAGCAGCCGCTGCCGATCCCCGAGGCGCAGGTCATCCGGCTGCTGGCGCTCCGTGCCAGCGTCGCATGACGCCCGTGCTCGACCCATCCCCGCTCGCCGACCCGCGCGTCGAGACGATCGTAGCGTGGGCGCAGTCGGGCAGCGGCCAGATCGGCACGCGGGCGGGCGCGGCGCTCGAGGCGCTCGACCAGTCGCTTCCGCGCTGGGAGACCGCCCCGGCGATCGCGCTCGCCGCCGCCGCGGCGTACGCGCGCGTGGCCGGCGTGGGACCACGCGACCTCCAGACCGGCCACCGCCTCGTGGCGCTGCTCGTCCGCCTGGGTGAGTCGGGGGCCCAAGAGCTGGTGCGCCTCGGCGAGCGAACGCACTACCAGCACGCCCGGGCGGCGATCGCCAAGGCGCTCGCGCGCGCACAGCGCGAGCTCGGCGTCCCGGCCGGCGAGCTCGAGGACGCCTTCGGCGGCCCGGTCGTTGACGACGACCTTCGCCTCACCGTGCCGGTCGGCCCTTTCCATGCCGTCGTCGGGATCGGCGAGGATCTGCGCCGCGTGCGCACGACGTGGCGCTCGGCGACCGGTCGGCTGCTGCGCGCGCGGCCGCCACGCGCGGTTGACCATCCCGATGCGCTCGCGATCGTCCACGCCGAGCGCCGGCGCCTGCAGGCCCACCTCGCCAACCTACGCATGCGCCTGGAGTATGCGATGGCCACCGGCCGGTCGTGGAGCGTCGAACAGTGGGCGACCCGCATGTTCGCCGATCCGCTGCGCGCCGCGCTCGCCCGTCGCCTCGTGTGGCGCCTTGAGAGCGACGCCGGCATCGTGCTTGCGCTGCCCGAGTCCGGCGGGCTCCGCGATGCGGCCGGACGACCGGTGAAGGCGCCGGCGAACGCGAACGTCGAGATCTGGCATCCGGCGCGCGACCCCGAGCGGCAGGCCGCGTGGATCGACCGCGCGTCGACGCTCGGTCTGGTTCAGCCGATCGACCAGATCGCGCGCCAAGTGACGCTCGCACACGGCGACTCGCTCGTCCTGCCCCTCGCAGACGGCGTCGCGGTGGCGCAGCGTCCGTTCCGCGGGTTCTTGCTCGGCCGCGGCTGGCGAGTGCCCTACCTCGGCCCGTGGTTCACCGTCCCCGAGGCCACGCGCGAGATGCCCGCCGGCGCACCGATCGCCGTCGTCCACCTCGAGCCGCACCACGACTCCAGCGACGCCATCGTGGTTCACACGCTGACCTTTCGTTCGCGGCAGGGCCGCGGCCTCGACGCGCGGGCGCTGCCTCCCGAGGTCGTATCGGAAGCGGCACGCGACCTCCTCGGCGCCCTGGCGGCTGCCCGCCAGCCGCCGGCGCTCAGCGAGGCAGGCGCTTGAGCCACGCAGGGGCACGGCGGCCAGCATGAAACTCGAGCCGGGGCGGGTCGCCGTCGTGCCACTGCAGCATCACCACGTTGGCCGCCTTGGCGAGTTGGCCGACACTGGGGACGAAGCGCTTGGCGATGACGTAGCTTTCGATCCGCCAGCTTGGATCGCTGACTTGCCTGAGCGCTGGCCGGTAGCGCCGGATCTGAGAGATCCCGTTGGCCGCCCGGCCGAAGCGGGCGTGCAGCTTGACCTCGATGAGCATGAGACTCGCCGTCCGAGGACGGGGTAGAACGAGGTCGGCGAACCCGAAGCCGCCAGCGCGTTCGACGAGATGATGCCCGGCGCTGAGGTTGATGCCGTCGCGCGGCTCGATCGGCCGGGCGACACCGCTCTCGGTGAGGAAGCCCTCGATTTCGCGCTGGAACGCCAGCTCTCCGCCAGGCGGAGGGGCGTCCTTCGCCGGCTCTGCTCGTTCCGACCAACGCAGGTCTTCCGGTTCGTAAGCGCGCAGGGCCGGCGGAAGTTCGGTGCGCCAGCGTTCGAACCGCTCGACCAAGTCCGGGTCACGGTGCCTGAACGCGGCCAGGACGCGTGCGACGTCGGCTGGCCGCGCCGTCAGATCGGTGAACTCCCCGCGTCCAGCCGCGAGCCCGGTCTTGTCACGGCCGACAGGGTGCTTGGCGCCGAGGACCTGCAGGAACGTCCACCAGCCGCCGTCCCCCAGATCGGCCTCAACCGGATCGCACAGCAGCCGTCCGATGCCCACGAACTCCTGCCTGCCGTTCGCATAGAGCAGCGACAGGTCACCCCGCCGCAGTGCTGGCTTGGTCGTCCACGCGTACGTCGCCGCCCGTGTGCCCGTCGGCAGATCGACGAAGTGCCCGGCGGCCGCGCGCTGCCAGACGACGCGGCGCGCCCCTTGCTCTCGGCCCCTCATTCCGACGATCATCGCAGCGGCCTTCGAGCCCTGCAGCGGCCGTCTCGAGCCGGGACCTGTCAGATCCGCGGCGCGCTGGCGACCGTGTCGCATGTCGGTCCTAACGCTCAAGCGCCGCGCCGCGCCGCCCGACCCGAAACCGGACGCACGGGGACCGGCTGACCCATGTTCCGCCTCGACGACAACGTGCTCGTGCTCTCGCCGACCGACGTCAAGGCGGGCATTCGCCCCGCCCTATCCGCCATACCGCTGATGGGACGCAGCGCGGTGCGGGCCGCGGACGCCGGCGGCACGCGCGCCGGTGCAGGGCGACGTGTCGTTCTGCGCGCCGGGTCCGCCCTCAAAAATTGCGCTCCGGCCGCAACAGGGGGTCGCAAAGAACGAATGGGCCGGGCAACTGGATGGCTGCCCCAGATCGAGCTAGGTGTCTAGTCCGTTCTTCGAGGGTCTTCCTTCCTCCGGTGGGCGGTACCATCGAGCCGATGGGGGTGACGACGATCGACGCCCTCGCGTCGACCGACGATGGACTCGTACACCGGCCGCCGGCCGCTGCTCCGGAGGAGGGTCAGCTCGCGCGTGTGCGTGGACGTATGTGGGTGGTCGCCGGTGTTGCGCGCGACGCGCAGGCCGCCCGCGACGGGCGCACCGTCCAGCACCTGGTCTCGCTGGTCAGCGTGGAAGACGACGCCACCGGCGAGGAGCTGGAGGTTGTGTGGGAGATTGAGCCGGGCACGCAGGTCATCGAGCAGGCCCAGCTTCCGGCGCTGGCTGCCGACCGCCTTGACGACCCGGCGCAGCTGGACGCCTTCCTCGACGCGGTGCGCTGGGGAGCGGTGACCAGCGCCGACCAGCGGGCGCTGCAGGCACCTTTTCGCTCCGGCATCACCATCGAGGACTTTCAGCTGGAGCCGCTGGTGCGCGCACTGCGCATGCCACGCACGACGCTGCTGGTCGCCGACGACGTCGGCCTGGGCAAGACCATCGAGGCGGGCCTGGTCGTGCAGGAGCTGCTGCTGCGCCACCGTGCCCGTACGGCGTTGGTGGTTTGCCCCGCCGCGCTGCAGGTGCAGTGGCGCGATGAGATGCGCGACAAGTTCGGGTTGGAGTTTCGCATCGTCGACCGAGAGCTGCTCGGGTATTTGCGGCGTGCGCGGGGTATCGGGGCTAACCCCTTCGCCCACTTCCCGCGCCTGATCGTCTCCATCGATTGGCTCAAGGGGGAGCTGGGGATGCGCCTGCTGCGCGAGGTGCTGCCGCCCCATCCCGAGATCCCACGCCGCTACGACGTGCTGATCGTCGACGAGGTCCACAACTGCGCCCCGGCCGGCGCGGGCGGGCGCTATGCACGCGACACGCTGCGCACCGCGGCGGTCCGCACGCTGGCCCCCCACTGTGAGCACCGGCTGTTCCTCTCGGCGACCCCGCACAACGGCTATGACAACTCGTTCGCCGCGCTGCTGGAGCTGCTGGACCCGCACCGCTTCGCGCGCGGCATCCGTCCCACGCCCGAGGCCACACGCGAGGTCACCGTCCGGCGGCTCAAGCAGGACCTGCGCAATCCCGACGGCAGCCGGCGCTTCCCGCTGCGCAAGGTCGTGATGCTCGAAGTCGAGCACCCCGCCGATGAGCGCGCGGTGCACGCCGACCTGGTCGCTTACGGCGCCCGCGCGGCCCGACTTCGGGGCGGGCGCGCGCAGAAGCTGGCCTCCGACTTCGTGGTTACGCTGCTCAAGAAGCGACTGTTCTCCTCGCCCGCCGCCTTCCTGCGCACGCTGGAGGTCCACCGCGAAACCCTGCGCCGCGGGGGCGCTCCGCCACCGCCGCCACCCGCGCCCGGCGTGCTCGAGCGGATCTTTGAGGACGCCGGCCTGGACCTCGATGAGGAGCGCGCCGAGGAGGGCGTGGGCGCCGCGACCCGCGAAGCGCTGCGCGCCACCGCCCGCACCGAGGGCGACGCGCCCAGCGCGCGAGAGCAGGAGCTGCTGGACAAAATGCTGGCCTGGGCCCGTGGGGCCGCGGTGACCGAGGACGCGCGGACGGCGCGGTTGCTGGACTGGGTGGCCGAGCACGTCCGCCCCGACAAGGCGTTCACGCAGGAGCGCGTGATCGTGTTCACCGAATACCGCGCCACCCAGCGCTACCTGCAGGAGCGCCTGGCCGCCCGCGGGATCGCCGGGGAGCGCGTGGCGCTGCTGGACGGCACCACCGACGACGACGAGCGCGAGCGCATCAAGGCCGTGTGGCAGGAACCGCCCGGGGACCATCCCGTCCGGGTGCTGTTGGCCACCGACGCGGCTTCAGAGGGAATCTCGCTGCAGCGCCAGTGCCATCTGCTCGCCCACGCCGAGATCCCCTGGAACCCCAACCGCCTCGAGCAGCGCAACGGCCGCATCGACCGCCACGGCCAGACCGCCGAAGAAGTGCTGGTCCACCACTGCGTCAGCGCCGGCTGGGACGAGGCCCGCAGGGGTGCGGACGGCACGCTGGACGGCGATTTGGACTTTCTCGCGCGCGTCGTGCGCAAGGTGGCCCAGATCCGCGAGGACCTAGGCAGCGCCGGCCCGGTGATCGCCCGTCAGGTCGAGGAGGCGATGCTCGGGCGCCGGGCGACCCTCGATGAGACCCGGCTGGGCGACAGCCGCGCTCTACGTGCGCTGCTGGCGCAGCAGCGCACGATGGATGAGCGCGTCGCCCGTCTACGCGATGAGCTGGACGCCAGCCGTGAGGCGCTGCACCTGCGCCCCGAGCGGGTCGAGCGCGTGGTGCACACGGCGCTGGCGCTGGCCCGCCAGCCACCGCTGCGCCCCGGCGAGGAGCCGGGCACGTGGGTCGTACCCGCGCTGACCGCGAGCTGGGCGGCGGCCACCAGAGGCCTGGAGCACCCGACCCGACCCGACCACCACCGCCCGATCACCTTCGACCACGAGCTGGCCCGCGGGCGCACCGACGTGGTGCTGGCCCACCTCGGCCACCGCCTCGTCCAGCTCGCGCTGTCGCTGCTGCGCGCCGAAGTGTGGGGCACCGGCAACCGCCTGCACCGGGTGGCGATCCGCTACGCCGACCCGTCGCTGGGCGCGCTAGTGGCCGTTGCGCATGGTCGCCTTGTCATCACTGGAGCCAGCGGCCACCGCTTGCACGAACAGCTCATCGCCGCGGGGCTCCGGCTCGGCGACGACGACGGCCGCGGTGAGCGCCTGAACGTCGGCGCGACGCAGGCCGCCCTGGCGACCGCGCGTGACACGATCCCGCCTGTCCCGCTGCGCGAGCGGCTCGTCGCGCGGCTAGCCCGTGCGCAGTCTCCGCTGCGTGCCGCGCTCGAGGCACGCGCCGGCGAGCGCGCCCGCGACCTCACCGCCACGCTGGGGCGCCGGGCGAGCGAGGAGCGCGAGCACGTCGCCGCGACGCTGACCGAGCTGGAAGCGACCATCCGCCGCGAGGCCTTCGGCGAGGGCGACGACCAGCTCCAGCTCATCACCGGCCTAGAGCTCGACGCGGGCGACCGCCGCCAGGTCCAGCGCGACCGCGACGCGCTACGAGAGCGCCTGGACGCTATCCCGGGCGAGATCGCCGCCGAGCAGGCGGCCATCGACCGTCGCTACGCCGAGCCGACCCACCGGCTGTTCCCCGCCGCGGTCACGCTGCTGGTGCCCGAGGGCGGCAGGCTCTGATGGCCCGCGGGCGCCAGAGCACCGAGCACCACCACGCCGAGTGGCTCTCGCTAGTCGAGACCACGGGCCCGTTTCTCACCGTCCCCACGCTCAAGCGCGCGCTGCCCGACGGCCTGGACGCCAAGCCCGACGCCGCGGGCGATCTGCGCCTGGCCTACGCCGAGTGGCGGGCCGAGCCCAGCCTCCAGGCGCGCTGGGTGCGCTGGGTCCTCGACGACCTACTGGCGCTGCGCGGCGCGACCGCCGAGGCGACCGAAGCCGACCCGGCCCACCGCGTGGCCGAGCACGGGGTCACGCTGCGCCCCGACCTCGTCGTGCGCGACCACGGCCGCGACGGCTCCCCGCCCGTCCTGCTCGTGCACGTGCTACCCGCCGACACGGCGCTGGACCGCCCGCCGCCCGGCGAGGACTGGGCGGCCAGCCCAATAGACCGCGCCGCGGAGCTGGCCCGCGCCAGCGGCGTGGCGCTCGCGCTGGTCACCGACGGCGAGCGCTGGACGCTGGTGTGGTCGCGCCAGGGCCAGACCACCGGCGCGTGCACCTGGCGCGCGGAGATCTGGCTGCAGGAGGACGGGCTCACCCTGCGCGCCTTCGCCACCCTGCTGGGCGCCCACCGCTTCTTCAGCCTGCCCGTCGAGGAGGGCCTGGCCGCCCTGCTGGACGACAGCGCGCAGCGCCAGCAGGAGGTCACCGACCGCCTGGGCGCCCAGGTGCGCCGCGCCGTCGAGCTGCTGATCGCCACGCTGGATCGCGAGGATCGCGAGCGCCACGGGGAGCTGCTCGCGCTCGCACCTGACGAGGAGGTCTACCGCGGCGCGGTCACGGTGATGATGCGTCTGGTCTTCCTGTTCGTCGCCGAGGAGCGCCGGCTGCTGCCCATCGACGACCCACGCTACGGCGAGACCCTGGCGGCCACGACGTTGCGCGCGCAGCTCCAGGAGCGCGCCGACCGCGACGGCGAGGACGTCCTGGAGAAGAGCACCGCCGCGTGGCATCGCATCCTCGCGCTGTTTCGCGCGGTACACGGCGGGATCGAGCACGACGCGCTGCGCCTGCCCGCCTACGGCGGTGGCCTGTTCAACCCCGACCGCTACCCCTTCCTGGAAGGACGCGCGCAGGACACCGACTGGCATACGGTCGCCGCCGCTCCGCTGCCCGTGGACGACCGCACTGTGCTGCACCTGCTCGACGCCCTGCAGAGCCTCGACCAGGGCGGCCGCGAAGGCGCGCGCGTGCTGCTGTCCTTTCGCGCGCTGGACGTCGAGCAGATCGGGCACGTCTACGAGGGCCTGCTCGACCACACCGCGATCCGCAGCACGGACACCGCGCTGGCGCTGGGCGGCAAGCACGAGCCGGAGCTGACGCTGGGCGAGCTGGAGCGCTGGGCGGCCGAGGGCGAGGAGGAGCTAGCCGGGCGGCTGGCCAAGGAGACCGGGCGCAGCGCCAAGGCGGTCATCAAGGCTCTGGAGGCCGAGGTCGAGGAGGAGGCGCGCTCGCGCCTGCGTGCGGCGTGTGCCAACGACGAGGTGCTGCTGGAGCGCGTGCTGCCCTACCACGCCCTGCTGCGCACCGACCTGCGCGGCGATCCCGAGGTGCTCCTGGCGGGCTCGCTGTTCGTAACCCAGGCACTGGATCGCCGCGCTTCGGGCACCTATTACACGCCGCGCTCGCTGGCCGAGGAGGTCGTCCAGCACGCGCTGGACCCGGTCGCCTACGCGCCCGGTCCCGCGCAGGAGGTCGACCCGGCGACCTGGCGCCTGCGCCCCGCCGCCGAGCTGCTGGACCTCAAGGTGGCCGACATCGCGATGGGCTCGGGGGCGTTTCTGGTCGCCGCGTGTCGTTACCTGGCCGCCCGCCTCCTCGAGGGCTGGGCGGACCTGGACGCCGGCCTCGAGTGGACCGCGTTCGGTCGCCCGCGCAGCGAGGCGCCTGACGAGCCGCCGTTGCCTGCCCAGTCCCAGGAGCGCGAGCTGCTGGCCCACCGCCTCGTCGCCGAGCGCTGCCTGTACGGCGTGGACAAGAACCCGATGGCCGTCGAGATGGCCAAGCTCTCGCTGTGGCTGATCACTCTGGCCCGCGACCGACCCTTCTCCTTCGTCGACCACGCCCTGCGCTGCGGCGACTCCCTGCTGGGCGTCACCGACCTGCGCCAGCTCCGCGTGATGCACATGGACCCGGCGTGGCGACGCCAGAGCAGCCTCGACCTGGGCTTCGACGAGATCGAGCGCGCGACCGACCGGGCACTGGCGTTGCGGCAGGAGCTCGAGGCCTTCGTCGTACGCGACGTCCGCGACGCGGAGCGCAAGGCCGAGCTCCTGACCGAGGCCGAGGAGGCGCTGGGCGACGCGCGACTGGTGGGCGACCTGGTCGTGGGCGCGGCGCTGAGCCAGCTTCCGGACGCGGACCCGCTGGCGGGGTCGGTGGACAGGGAGGTGCGAGTCCTGCTGGATGCCTCGGAGTCTGAGGATGACCGCGCGGTGGCGCGGACGGCGCTCCGCGACCGGGCCACGGACTGGCTGGTGGAACGGACGGGTGGCGGCGGGAACAGCGCAGTGCTCGAGTTCGCTGACCGCCGGCCGCTGCACTGGCCGCTGGAGTTCCCCGAGGTGACCGCGCAGGACGGGTTCGACGCGATCGTGGGCAACCCGCCGTTCCAGGGGGGGAAGAGGATCACAGGTGCCCTGGGAACACGCTACCGCGACCACCTCGTGGAGTGGGTGGCCGGTGGCGTGCGCGGCCACGCCGATCTGATCGCCTACTTCTTCCTACGCGCGAGCGGCCTGGTACGGAGAGGCGGCGGGTTCGGCCTGATCGCCACGAACACGCTAGCCCAGGGCGACACGCGCGAGGTGGGGCTCGACCAGCTCACCGAGGACGGGCTGACGCTGCATCGCGCCGTGCGCAGTGAGCCGTGGCCGGGCGGCGCCAACCTGGAGATGGCGACGGTGTGGGCGTACCGCGGCGACTGGGAGGGCGGGGATGTGCTCGACCGCGCGCCCGCGGTAGGGATCACGTCGTCGCTCACCGTGCGCAGCCGGGTGGAGGGTCCGGCCGAGCGGCTCGCCGCGGCGGCGAGTGAGGCCTTCATCGGCTCATATGTGCTGGGCATGGGCTTCGTGCTGGAGCCCGACGAGGCGCGCGGCATGCTCGAGTCTGACCCGCGCAACGACGATGTCGTCAAGCCGTTTCTCAATGGCGAGGATCTGAACACCCGGCCGGACGGATCGCCGTCACGGTGCGTCATCGACTTTGGTGACTTGTCGGTCGACGAGGCCGCGGAGTACGCCGGGCCGTTCGAGCGTGTCGAGCGGCTTGTGAAGCTGGAGCGCGCCAAGACGAACGAACGCGGATACCGCGAGTACTGGTGGCGGTTCGGGCGTCCAGGCTTGGCGCTCTACCGTGCCATCGCCCCGCTCGACCGCTGCATCGCCATCACGCTCGTTAGCAAGGTCGTGCAGCCGATGTTCGTGCCCACCGGCATCGTGTACTCGCATGCCGTTGGTGTTTTCGCCTACGACGACGACGCCCACTTCGGCCTGCTCTCCAGCGGCTTCCACTGGTGGTGGGCGGTGACCCGCGCGTCGACGCTGGAGACCCGGGTGCGCTACACACCGTCTGACTGCTTCGAGACGTTCGCCCAGCCCCTGTTCCTCAGCGATGGCGTGAGCGACTTCGGCGCCGAGCTCCACGCGCACCGCTCGGCCCTCATGCTCGACCGCCAAGAAGGACTCACCAAGACCTATAACCGGGTCCACGACCCCGACGAGGTCGCCGACGACATCGTCCGCCTGCGCGAGATCCACACGCAGCTCGACCACGCGGTCCGCGACGCCTACGGCTGGGGCGACCTCGACCTCGGGCACGGCTTCCACGACACCCGGTTCGGGGTGCGATACAGCTTCCAGCCCGTGGCGCGCCAGGAGGTCCTCGACCGGCTGCTCGAGCTCAATTACGCCCGCTACGCCGACGAGGTGCGTCGCGGGCTGCACGACAAGCGCAAGGCGCCCAAGCGCGCGCCGGGCGCGGCCGACGCTCTCACCCTGAACGTCAATGGCTGACCTCGCCGCTCCCGCCACCCGCTCCCTGGCTCGCTCCCCGCGCGAGCTGCGTGCCGAGGTCGAGCAGCTCGTCCGCGACGATCTCATCGGTCCGCTGGGCGGTGCGACCGAGGAGCTGCTCGACGCGCCCGTCGACCGTTACCTGCTCGGGCTCCTCGCCCCGCGCTTCATGCCCGGCGACGGCGCCGGGCCGCCTCCTGGTGACGAGGAGCCCGGGGACGACGGCGGTGTCGAGCAGCTGCCCGAGGACGAGCTTGCGACCGGCGACGTCACGGCCGACTCCGGCGAGGAGGGCACCGTCGAAGACCGCCCGGCGGCCGTCGACCAGCTCGTGCCCTCTGCCTTCGGCCTGACCTTCGCGCTTGCCCCGGACTGCACGCGCCTGGAGGTGCAGGCGCGCTGGGGCGCCTACGAGCTCGCGACCAGCGAGGAGAAGCTTGACCGCGACGACCGCCCGGCCCGCGTCTGGCAGCGCCGAGCCTGTGGGGGCACCCGGACCATCGACGTCCCCGCCAGCGGCGGGATCGCGGCGTTCGCGCCCGATCCTGATGAGCCCGAGGTGGTGGTCCGTGGACTGGTCCGTGGCCACGGCGAGCACCGGCTGGTGACGCTGTTCCTGGTCAACGGCCAGGTCGCGACCGAGGGCCGCTCGGTCGATCTCTGGCTGGCCCAGACCGGCCTGTCGGTCCGGGCACCCGACGGCGCCGCGGTGTTCGTACGCCGGGCCATCGACGCCGTCGGCCTGGCGCCCGACGTCGACAAGGTCGAGCTCGCCGGTCTAGAGATGCTTTACCGCGACGCCGTCGAGTTGGCCGTCGGACACGGCGTGGGCGTCGAGACCACGGCTTCCCTCGACAGGCCCGGCCGCGGCGTGCTGGTGGCCACCACCCCGATGCCCGCCCAGGAGGTCCCGCGCAGCGACGCCCCCGAGGGCGAGGACTTCGCGGAGCAGCCGGATATCGCCGACCCGTTCGTGCGAGCCGCCGAGGCGCTGGACATGCAGCGCCTCGCCGAGGCCGACGCCGCTGACCTGCCCACGCTGCTCACCCCCTTGGTCGAGGCCTCCCAGGCGTGGAGCGACGGCCAGGAGCAGCGCATCGGCGACCCCGACGCCCGCTTGGACGGCCACGAGGAGACGGCCCGCCGCCATCTGGCCGACGCGCGCACCGCCGCTGAGCGGATGCGCGCGGGCAGCGCCGCGCTGACCGACGCCGACGTGACCGAGGCGTTTCGCTTTGCCAACCACGCGATGTGGCAGCAGCGCGTGCAAACGATCGCCGCCGACCTGCGTCGCCGCGACGACCGCCTGCGCCTCGCCGAGGCGGTCACCCGCGCCGACGTGCCGGCCAACCGCTCGTGGCGGCCCTTTCAGCTCGCCTTTGTGTTGCTCAATCTGCCCGCGCTGGCCGACCCGCTCCACGCCGAGCGCAGCGGCGGCGTCGAGGGTTTGGTGGACCTGCTCTTCTTTCCCACCGGGGGCGGGAAGACCGAGGCCTACCTCGGGCTGACGGCGTTCACCATCGCGATCCGCCGCCTGCAGGGCGTCGTGGGCGGGCGCGACGGCGGCGATGGCGTCGCGGTGTTGATGCGCTACACGCTGCGCCTGCTCACGCTGCAGCAGTTCCAGCGCGCCGCGGCGCTGCTGTGTGCCTGCGAGCTGAGACGCCGCGGCCTGTACGGGGACGGGCGAACGGAGCAGCAGCGCCGCTGGGGTTCCACCCCGATGCGCATTGGCCTGTGGGTGGGCCGCGCGTCGACGCCCAACCGCACCGAGGACGCCGAGGAGTGGGTCCGCCACGCGCGCCAACGCCAGGGCCACGCCCGCGGCTCGTCGCCGATGCAACTCGCTCGTTGCCCGTGGTGTGGGACCGAGCTCAACGGCGGGCGCGACGTCGAGGTCGTCGGCGTGCGCGGACGGACGCTGCTGTCGTGCTCGGACACCGGTGGGGAGTGTCCGTTCACCCGGCGCAACAGCCCCCAGGACGGCCTGCCGGTGGTGGTAGTCGATGAGGAGGTCTACCGGCTGCTGCCCTCGCTGGTCATCGCCACCGTGGACAAGCTGGCCCGGATGCCGTGGGAGGGCAGGGTCCAGGCGCTCTTTGGTCAGGTGTCGCGGCGCTGCGAGCGCCACGGGTACTTGACCCCTGGCGAGGAGCACCCAGGGCAGCACCCGGCCAACCGCGGTGAGCCGCCCGCGACGGTGGTCGCCTGTGAGCCGCTGCGCCCGCCCGACCTGGTCATCCAGGACGAGCTGCACCTCATTAGCGGTCCGCTGGGCAGCCTCGTCGGCCTCTACGAGACGGCCGTCGACGCGCTGGCCACCGGGGAGATCGACGGGACGGCGGTGCGCCCGAAAGTGGTCGCCTCGACCGCGACGATCCGCCGCGCCGGCGACCAGGTCAAGCGGCTGTTTGACCGCGACCTGAAGGTCTTCCCGCCCCCGGGACTGGACGCGCGCGACTCCTTCTTCGCCCTGCAGCGTGATCGCCCCGAGGAGCAGGACGTCCGGCCGGGGCGGCGGTACCTGGGCATCTGTGCGCCGGGCCGGCGCTACAAGCAGGTTCTCATCCGCGCCTACGTCGCCCAGCTTCGCGCCGCGTGGACGGTGTTGGGCCGCCAGCCCGGCTACGAGGCCGACGCGTACATGACTCTGGTCGGCTACTTCAACTCGCTGCGAGAGCTGGGCGGCATGCGCCGGCTCGTTGAGGACGACGTGCAAAACCGCCTGTTCCGCGCCGAAGAGCACGGTCGCGGGCGGTTGATCATCGAGGAGCTGACCTCGCGCAAGTCGGCCTCGGAGATTCCCGCAACGCTCGACCAGCTCGGGATCGAGCGCCTCAACCAGGAAAAGCGCGGTGGCGGTGAGCGTCCGAAGGGGGCGCGCTACGAGCCGCCGTCGATCGACGTGCTGCTGGCCACCAACATGATCTCGGTGGGCGTCGACGTCCAGCGGCTGGGCGCGATGATCGTCGCGGGGCAGCCCAAGAGCACCAGCGAGTACATCCAGGCCACCAGCCGCGTCGGGCGCCAGTTCCCCGGCTTGGTGATGACCGTCTACAACTGGGCGCGCCCACGCGACCTGTCTCACTACGAGACCTTCGGCCACTACCACCGCACGCTGTATCGCCAGGTCGAGGCGCTGTCGGTGACGCCGTTCGCGCCGCGGGCGCTGGATCGCGGGTTGACCGGGGTGCTCGCCTCGCTGCTGCGCCTGGGCGACCCGGCGTGGAACGACAACCCGGGCGCCGGGCGGGTTGACCCGGCTAATGCGTTGGCGGTGGCGGCCCGGGAGGCGATCCGCGAGCGCGCTGACAGCCAGATAGGTCATGTCGCGGCCGGCGCCCTGGAGGACCGCATCGCCAAGCTGTTGGAAGCTTGGCACGCGGAGGCGCAGGTCGGTCAGCGCACGCTGGTCTACCAGCGCCGCGGCAAGAGCGACGCCGACGTCAGCCTCCTAGCGGAGCCGGGCATCGAGGGTTGGTCGCGCTGGACGGTGCCCACCTCGATGCGCAACGTCGAGACCGCGGTGCCCCTCGCGCTGCGCCCGCGCGGCGTGGCGCCCGCAGGCGAGGATTGGGAGGCGCCGGAGCGCTCGGCGCCGCTGCCCAAGGCGCCGTCGCCGTGAGGGCGCGCGAGCACGTCGGCGAGCTGCGCCCCAGCCAACTGCTGCACACCTACGGCGTGGGAGCCACCGTGGAACTGCCGGAGATGACCACGCTCGTCCTGGGTTTGGACGACTGGCCCGACACGCTCAGCGAGGCGGTGTCCGAGCCGCGCCTGCTGGCCGCCGTGCGGGCCGTGCGCGGCGAGCAGGTGGCCCGGCTGTTGACGCCTCCGGTGGTGCCCGACGGCGACGGCGCCGGTGTACCCGTCTCCCCCTTCCCGCGCTGGCTGCGCTGCCCGCTGTGCAGCCTGCTGGCGCCGATCGAGAATGACCTGTTCACCTTCAAGCCCGACCCCTGGCGCCCCGAACGCACCACCTACGTGCACGAGGGATGCCCCAAGAGCCACTCGCGCCGGCCGCCCACCGCCTTCCCGGCGCGCTACCTCATGGCCTGCCAGGACGGCCACCTCGACGACTTCCCATGGGTCGAGTTCCTCCACGGGCCCAACGCGTGCCGAGGCACGCTACGCCTGGCGGAGCTGGGCACAGGCGGGCGCCCGGGCGACGTGCAGCTCTCCTGCGACGGCTGCGGGAGGCGCCGACGCCTCTCCCAGGCCTTTGGGGAGGACGCACGACCCTTCCTCCCCGCGCGCTGCCGCGGGCGCCACCCGCACATCGGCACCACCAAGCGCGACTGCAGGCAAGAGCCGCTCACGCTGGTGCTGGGATCCAGCAACTCATGGTTCCCCGTCCAGCTCTCGGCACTATCTATCCCTTCGCGCGAGGGCGAGCTGGCCCAGGCCGTCGAGGAGGCGTGGGCCGACATTGAGGAGCTCCCCCGGGGGCGCTGGAGTACGCGCTGGGGCGCGTGCCCGGGCTCAAGGCGCTGCGCGCTTTGGCCGAGGCGCTGGGCGTCGAGGCGGTGCACGAGGCGATCGAGGCGCGGCGGACCGGCGTCGACGACGGTGATCCGCGGGACCTGCGAACCCCGGAGTGGCGGGTGTTCTGCTCTCCCGCCGACGCGCCCGAGTCCGATGACTTCAAACTGCGCACGGTCGGCGCGCCGCGCGCGTACTCGCGCGAGCTGGCCGACGTGGTGCTCGTCGAGCGCCTGCGCGAGGTAAGCGCCCTGACCGGCTTCACGCGGATCTCCGCGCCCGACGACCTCGCCGCCGCGGGCGGTGAGGTCGCTCCCTTGTCCCGAGAGGCGCCGCGCTGGCTGCCCTGCAGCGAGGTGCGCGGCGAGGGCATCTTCTTCCGGTTCCCCGAGGAGCGGATCGCGGCCTGGGAGGCTCGCTACCGAGAGTCGGGTTCGGCCGTAGCGCTGTGGGACGCCCACCGGGCCTGGCGCACCCGGCGCGGGCTGGGACCGGAGGAGGGTGGCCCGGCGAGCGCTACGTGCTGCTGCACTCCTTCGCCCACGCGCTCATCCGCGAGCTGGCGCTGGAGTGTGGCTACACAGCCTCGTCGATTCGCGAGCGCATCTACGCGGCCGACGGGCTGGCTGGCGGCGAGACGATGGCGGGCGTGCTCCTCTACACCGCCGCGCCCGACAGCGAGGGGACATTGGGCGGGCTGGTGAGCCTGGGCGAGCCCGAGCACCTCGAGCCGCTGCTGCGCCAGGCGCTCGAGCGCGCGCAGCTCTGCTCGTCGGACCCGCTGTGCGCCGAGCACGATCCGCGCGCCGACGGATCGGTGCACGCTGCCGCCTGCCACGCCTGTCAGTTCGCCTCGGAGACCTCCTGCGAGCGCGGCAACCGCTTCCTCGATCGCGCGACGATGGTAAGCACGCTGGCCGATCTGACGGCGCAGACTGAGCCGGTCGCCTACTTCCGATCGTGAGCGTGGACCGCGCGGTCGAACGCGTGCTGCACCGCCTCAGCGACGCCCAGGTCGAGGCCCTGGCGGCCGCGGCCGATGGGCGCGCCTCGCCCGGCGGCGCGCTGGGGGCCGCGGTCGTCGGTGCCCAGCCCGGCGCCCAGGCGGCCGTCGCCGAGCTGGCCGAGCGCTGGGCCGCCACGCCGGCGTTGACCGGAAGCGGTGTCGCGCTGGCGCTGCGCCTGTGCCTACGGGCACGCACCCAAGCGGACGCCCACCGCTCGCTGCCAGTCTGGACCGGCCCGGAAGCGGTCGGCGAGCAACGCCTTACCGCAGGCGTCCTGCACGAACTCATCTCCTCCGCGCAGGAGCGGATACTGCTCGTCAGCTTCGCCGCCCACACGCTCCCCAGCCTCGCCACCGACCTGGAGGAAGCCGTCGGGCGCGGCTGCACGGTTGACGTGGCCTTCGAGTCCGAGCACGACAGCGCCGGTGCCTACCAAAGCCACCAGGCCCAACCGTTCCACCAGGTACCGGGCATCCGTCGCTGGCGCTGGCCCGCCGAGCAACGGCCAGCCACCGGAGCGCTCCTGCACGCCAAAGCACTCGTCGTCGACGGCCGGCGGGCCCTCGTGGGCAGCGCGAACCTCACCCAGCGCGCGCTGAGCGCCAACCTCGAGGTCGGCGTCCTCATCCGCGACCCCGCGGTCTCCGAAGCCATCGAGGCCCACGTCCGCGGGCTCATGGCGCGCGGGGTACTGACGCAGGAGTAGGCGTAGGCGTGAAGAGGCTGCGATCGGCCGCCTCAGTACGCCCAGATCTCCAACGGCGCCGCCCGGGGCGGCAATGCCCGCTGAGCCTCAGTCGCCCGGGCGTCCGCGACACCCTCGAGCACCGCCCGGGGCCCTACGGGCGCCTTCCCCGGCCTGTCCTAGTCGCCAGCAGCCGTTCGCCCGCAATCAGCGCACCCGCCTAGCCATGCGACCGACCCGGGATGACCGCACTCGCGGCGGTCACGAGGCACGCCTGGCCAAACCTCCTTGGGGGTGCTGCGCGTGGCAGCCACCGCAGGGGTGAAGGCCACCATGCTCGACCCCCAGGAGGCCGCCATGGCCAAGCGCTACCTCACCGCCAGCGAGATCGACCACGTCGCCCGGCGCGCTCACCTCGGGACTCCGCGGCGGGCCCGCTACACAGTCCCCGCCGACGCGCCCGCCACCAAGGTCGTCGACGTCCTCGTCGACAAGGAGCGCATCACGACCGCCCTGGCCAGCCACCTCGGCCCGCGGCTATCCGGCGACGATCGCCACTATGGCTACGAGCGGGCTAAGCGCAGCGAAGACGGCACTGGTCAGCGTGAGCTTGACCATGAAACGCTGGCGCTTATCACCTGCTTCTGCCAAGCGGCGCATCCTGCCGATCTCTTCGAGCAGCTGGCGCTCGCGCTCTAGGGCGGCCTTCGCGTTCCGCCGTCCGGCTTCCTCAGACTCCCGAATCCGCCCCACCAGCTGGGCCTCCCGGCGGTCGCGGTTCTCGCCGGTCCGACGGGTGACGAGGACGTCGCGCGCAAGCATCCTCGCGCCCGGCAGAAGCGTGGCTGTGACACGTCGCCCCGGAGGGTCGCCAACGGGGGCCATATCCTCAACCTGACCCCATGTGGGGTCGGAGTCGGACGTGTTCTCGGGTATGAAATCGGCGGCGTTGAAGCCCATAACCCAAAGGCTAGAGCCTTCCGACGACGAAACGAGCGCGCGAGCGGCGCGTAGCGAGACGGCCCGTCCGGGCGAGGAAAGGGCGGGCCGGGCGCAACTGACCACGGCTTAGGCCCCGCGGCCAGCGCTGGCACAAGACCGGCCAGTTCTGCCCCCGCTGCTGCGCCGCCCGCGGCGGCCGGGCGCGCTGAGCTCAGCAGGGCCGGTCGAGCCCTCCAGGGGGAGGCCCACTGTGTAGCTGGTCGGGTCAGCGCCAATGTCGTGACGCCCAACAGTCCCCTTCGTGCCGGTTGGCGCGCGGTGCGTGCGACGGCCAGGACGCTGGCACGGTCGTCGGTCGGCGCTGCAAGGTCGCTGCGCTCCCTCAGGGCCCAACCCGTGGTGGGCTTCCGCGCGCCGGCACCGAGCGCGATCAGGCCTATGCACGACCCGCACACCATCACCGGCCTCGGGGGGCTGCGCATCTACGAGGACGGCGCGCTGGTCTTCGACGGCTCGGACCCGAGCACCTACACCGTCTGCGAGACCGCCGCGGACATCGCGGCGGTGCTGGCCGCCGGGCCCGACACGGGGGATGACCAGTGAGCCGCCTCGGCGAGACGGTCGCCGACGGCGCCGCGCCGCGCTGCGAGACTGCGACAGGATGCCGCGCCTCGACGTCTATGAGTGGGGAGCTGGCTTCTACATCGGCACCTACTGCCACTGCGGCCCGTACACCCGCGAGTCGGGCTACTACCCCACCCGCGAGCTCGCCCAGGCCGACTTCGACAGCGGTGCATACGGCCGGTGAGCGACTCGGCCGGCGCGTTGCTGGGTGACGCCGCATGAGCGCATGCGCCACGGCAGGTCGGGCGCGCGCAGCTGCCGATCGCCAGTGCCCTCCGGTGCGGCAGTGCCTGTAGCTTCCGGCTATGGAGGCATTCGAATCGTTCGTCGCTCTCGCTATGGAGGACGAGGGCCTAGTCGTCTCGTCTGGGGTGAAGTTCCCTGTCACGCGCCGCACGGCCAAGGCCCAGCACGAGGAGACTCAGACGCATGGCTTCGAGGTCGACCTCGTCGCAGCCAACGCGCACAAGCTCGTCTTGACCTCGGTCAAGTCCTTCTTCGGGTCCCGCGGCGTTGTCGCTGAGCACGTCGAGGGAAGCGCTGGCGGAACTCCGGCACGTCTCTACGCGCTACTCAACGACCCGGAGGTCCGCGCGCAGGTGATCGACGGTGCTTGCAAGCGCTATGGGTACGACACGAGCCAAGTCGAGATGCGGCTCTACGTTGGCCGCTTCGCCGCTCCGGCGAAGGGCACCAACGAACAGCGGGTCCGTGAGTGGGCTGCCGCAACGGAAGCCGGTAGTGGGCCGATCAAGGTTTACGGCGTCGCCGAGGTCGTCGAGATCGTGCGCCGAGTAGCCTCGAGTAAACAGTACCGCGACGACGCGGCGCTCGTTGCGCTCAAGGTGCTAGATGCCACCGGGCACCTCAAGCCACTGCCTCCGTCCTGAAGGCGGTTGCGCCGCTGCGGCTGGCCGTGCGCTCCAGCACACACGCGATCGCAGGGGCAAACTGCTCACCGGACGACGCCGAAGCCCGGCTTATCGCGCTGCTTTCCCAAGCCACCAGCGCCGCAGCGCGCCTCCGACGATGTAAGCGAACGTGTGCAGGTACATGGGCAGCCGGTGCGACGGCCAGCTGGCACCGCCGCTCGAGGCGCCCAACGCCGGGAACACCTCGGCCGGCAGGCCATCATCGTCCTTCGGCGGCGGCTCGCAGAGAGGGCTGGGGAAAGGGATGCCTGCGTGCACGTCGCGCGAGCGGTGGTCATAGAGGACATGCAGGCTCTGCTCCAGGTTGTTCCAATCCAGCTGGGTGAAGGCCGAGCGGTGCGCAGGCGGGTCGGGCGCATGCGTGAGCGCAAACTGGATCATCTTGCTCTCCGCCCCCAGCACACCTGACAGCGAGCCGGCCACGATCGGCAGCGCATCGGGAGTCTTGCGCTTCAGGCGCTCGAACAGGCCCGGATGGCGCCGCTTGAGCTGATCGACCGGGTCGGGATGGGCCTCCAGGTCCCAGCGATCGGCCGCCGCCTCCAGCGCTCCGAAGAGCTTGATCCATGCGCTGCGCGGGTCGGCGTCTGCCCACCAGAGCGCGTCGGCGTACTGGTTGGCGGCTCGTTGCAGCGCAACCGCGTCGCGGCCCTGTAGGCGCGCGTAGGCCTGCAGATAAGGCTCGGCATCATCTAGCCGAGCCCCGGCCGCGATGGAGGGCAACACGGCGGCGTGCCAGGGCGATCCGAGCGCGGGTGGGCGAAAGCCCGCAAAGAACGGTTCGCCTTCGGGCGCGTGCTCGAAGGCGTGGCGCATAACTCCTCCCGAGCGCACCCGCCGTCCGAGCGCCAGCGCCAGCAGCGATGCCAGCTGATCGCCCAGGTCGCCGCCCGCGTAGGCGTTGACATCTTGGTCGGTGAGGTCGATGGGCTCGAAGTTTGGGTCGAGCAGGTGATCATGGGCGCGCAGCACCATGCTCAGCTCCGCCTGTCCCAGGGCGGGGATGCGGGCGGGGAGAGCATTCAGTAGCCGGTAAGGGCCAAGCTGCAGCGCGCCGACCAGGTGGGAGTCGGAGTAAAAGCCGAACTCCTGCCACAGCGGCGCCACCAAGACTTTGTGCGTGCGAGAGCTGCTGCGCGCCGGCAATCCGGCCCTCAGCGCCTGCCAATTCAGCCAGGCGTGCGGTCCACGCTGTGGTTCCTCGTCGGACGAGACCTCGCGCTCGTCGCCTTGCTCAGCCGCCTCATCCAGCGGCCGCGCGTCGGACGACGCCTCTGTGGACGATGGTTGCTCGGACACATAGCCCACGCTACCCCCCTGCAGTTGCCCGTGCGTTGGCGGCTAGCGCCAGGTCCGCTCTGATCCCGCGCCTACCGCGAAACGCACGCAGGTTGAGCTTGGGCGAAACGGCGGCAGGCGTGTTGTCGCGCTGGCAGGTTGGCGCCACCACCGATGTCTCGGGCTTGACCCCCGCGTCACGGGCGGCGTAGGGTTGCTCGACGGGTCAACACCCCATAGGCGAAGCTTCCTCTTGTCCGAGTTTGATCGCGGCCCGTCGACGAAGGTTGCCAAGCTCTTTGGTCGCGTGCCCGATCCGCCGGTCAAGGAGGATTTCTGGTTTGACTGGGGGCCGGTGTTCTACCGCGGGCGCCTGGACGGCTCGGCGCGCGTGCTGTGCCTCGCTTCTGATCCCGGTCCGACGGAGCGGATCGCCGGGCGCTCGCTGGTGGGCAACGCCGGACAGCGCGTGCAGGGCCTGCTCACCAAGCTGGGATTGACGAGGTCGTATGTGTGCCTGAACGCATGGGCTTACGCGCTGCATCCCAGCCGCGCCGCGGCGGCGCGCAAGCGGCTCGCCGACGAGGCCCAGCTCCGGTGGCGAAATCGGGTCTACGACGCGGCCACGGGGCCGAAGCTGCAGGCGATTGTCGCCTTCGGCGTGATGGCCCAACAGGCGCCTCTTTGTGGTCGGGGCGCCCTGACGTCGAGTTGTGCGCGGTCCCTCATCCCTCCAGCCGTGACGAGCGCAAGCTGCTGGAGGAGTGGGGGGCGGCGGTCGCGAGGCTGCGCGGCCTGGTCACTCCCGACGGCGACGGGGACCACAGCGCCGCGAACTACGGCACGACGTTCACCGAGGCCGACTACGCGGCGATCCCCCGCCGCGACCTGCCCTTCGGTGCCCCCGCCTTCCTGGGCGACGATGCGTGGGTGCGCCAAGGCCCTGAAGGCGCGCACAACGCGGTCGGGCGCCCGTCGCCCGATGACGGCCACACGCTGATCTGGCGCGCCCCACAGGGAGCTGGCGGGCCGTGACCAGTCCGCTGGTGATCTGCGGGCGCCTGGTGACGATGGACGAGGAGCGCGCCGTGATCGACGACGGCGCCCTCTACGTTGGGGCAGACGAGCGGATCCACGCCGTCCAGGAGAGGGCCGATGCGCCGCCGGCGGGTTTCGAGTCGGCGAGGAGGGTCGAGACAGGGGGCTGCGTCTACCCGGGCCTGATCGACCTCCACAGCCACGTCGTCTACAACGTGCTCCCGTTGTGGTCGCCGCCCGGGACGATCGAGCCGTTTACCGACCGCGCCCAGTGGCCGCGTCACGGCGACTATGAGGGGACGGTTTCCGACCCCGCGAACGCGCTGGGGGCGCGGGCCGGCACGCCCCATCTGAAGTTCGGGGAGGTCACGGCGGTGATCGGCGGGACGCCCGCGATCCAGGGCTCGGCCACGCTGGCCTACCCCTACGTGGGGTGGCTGGTCAGGCCCGTCGCGTACGAGCCGTTCAAGACGGGGGAGAAGTCGGTATT
>JAUJOF010000035.1 GCA_030447785.1 Solirubrobacteraceae bacterium | reverse complement strand
TCGAGGGCGGCGAGGAGAGCTGGGTCGGGGGCGCGGTGCCGGACCCGGGCTAGAACCCGTCCGGGGGTTGCCAGCCGGCGGCGGTGAGGGCGCCCAGCAGGGCCCCCAACAGGAGGTCACGTACCTCCGTGCGATCCATGTCACGGTGCTCGAGCCAGTCGACGCACACTCCGTCCATCAGCCACAGCCATCCGTGCACCGCCGCGCGTACCTTCGGCGAGGGGTCGGGCGCCAGGCCGTCCAGCAGGCGCTGCGCGGTGCCCTCGCGCACCTGGGAGATCAGCGTGCGCGCCTCTCCGACGCTCGTCGCGCTCTGCATCAGCTTGCTGTAAGCCAGCCGGTTGTCTTCGATCCAGCCGAGGAAGGCGTCGAGGCTGGCGGCGAGGGCTTCGGCAGGTGGGAGGTCGGGGTCGGGCTCGGTGCGCAGGCGCAGGTCTTCGGCTGCAGCGCGCAGGGTGGCCTCGAAGTAGTCCGCCTTGCTCGGGAAGTAGTGATAGAGCAGCGCCTTGGAGATCCCCGCCTCCCGGGCGATCGCGGCCATGGACAGCTCGTCGATGGAGTGGCGTGCGAAGAGGTCCGCGCCCAGCTCGAGCAGCCGCCGCCGTCGCTCCTCGACGCTCAAGCGGGTGTAGGCGGGCTCGCGGTTCACGCGCCGCACTCTACACCGCTGTTGACCGCTGGTTGATAGTACGGTACGGTCACTATCGACCGAGGGTCAACAAGCGCTGAGGAGGAGTCGTGAACGAGGAACGCATCGAAGACCTGGAGACGCGGGTGGAGGGCCTGGCGCGACGCCTCCAGCGCCTGGAGACGGCGGCGCCGGTGGTGGGGGCGGCGCCTCGCTCGCGACTCCGGTCAGCCGAGTCCGCACCACCGCGCGCGCCGGCACCACGTGCCGCGGGCCCGAGCCCCGCGGCAGCTGCGCCTGCCCCGCCGCTCCGGTCGACACAGCCGGCTCGTGACGCGGCCCCGCCACAGGCCGTGCCGCCGGCTCGAACCTCCCCCGGCGATCGCATGCAGGAAGCCCTCGCCGGGCGCAGCCTCGAGGATCTCCTCGGCGGTCGCGTGCTCGCCTGGGTCGGTGGCCTCGCCGTACTGATCGGAGTGGCCTTCCTCTTCGCCGTCGCAGTCTCGCAGGGGTGGATCGGTGAGGGCACTAGGACGCTGCTCGCAGGTGTTGGCTCCGCCGCGCTGCTGGGGCTCGGCGTCTGGCTGCACGAGCACCGGGGCCGCACGGACGCCGCTCTTGCGGCGGTGGCGACCGGCGTGTCGGCGCTGTTCGTGACCGTGACCGTGGCGGCCCAGGTCTACGAGCTCTTTCCCGCAGTGCTCGGACTCGTACTCGCGCTTGGGGTCGGATCGCTGGCCACCGGCCTCGCGGTGCGCTGGGAAGCGCGCGGCATCGCCACCCTTGGACTTCTCGGCGGCCTCCTCTCTCCTGTCCTCGCAGGCGCGCCGCCGGAGCTGGGCACCATGGCGATCCTGTTCGTGGCCGCCGGCTGCGCCGTCGCCGTTCTCACGCGTCAGCGGTGGAAGACCCTCTCCTTCGGCGTCTTCATAATCGCCGTACCGCAGTGGGTGGGTTTCGTCTTCGCAAGTCCGAGCGTGATCGAGGCTCTTGCCGTGCTGATCGCCTTCGGAGCCGTGGGAGCGGCGGCCGCGGTAGGCCACGAAAGCGGAGCGCAGAAGCTGTGTAGCTCCTCTGCCTTCCTGCTGGCACTGAACGCAATCGTCGGCTCGGTGGCCGGCTGGTTCGCCCTCGGCGAGCTCGACGAGGAAGCCATCGGGCGCCTGTGGCTGGCGGGTCTGGCCGTGGTCCACATGGCCATCGGCATGGCCGCCATCCGGTCCGGTCGCGCCTCCCGCGACTTCGGACTGCTCTCCCTGACACTCGGCGTGGTGGTGGCCGACGTTGCCTTCGCGCTGGCGGTCGACGGTCCGGCCCGCGCCGCCGGCTTCGCCGCCGCCGGCGTGCTGTTCGCTGCGCTGGTACGCCGCGGGGGCATCCCGGCCGCGGACGCCTCGCTCACCACCCTGGGCCTCGGCGTGCACGTGGCCCTCGGGATGCTGCAGGCTCTGGTGAGCGACGCCCCGTTCGAGCTCGTCGAGCAGGGCGGATCACCAGGTTTCGGCGCGGCCGCCAGCCTCGTCGCCGTCGCGGCGGGGTGCTTTGTCTCGGCCCGCCTCGCCGAGGCCGGGCGCAAGGAGCTGCGGCTGGTGCTCGACTCCGTCGGCCTGGCCGTGGTCGCCTACCTCACGGTGCTCAGCCTCGACGGCACGCAACTGGTCCTGGCCTTCGCGCTCGAAGCGGTGGTGCTCGCCCAGATCGGGCGGGGCGCCGAGGATCCGGTGGCTTCATGGGGCGCCTACGCGCATCTCGCCCTCGCCCTCGGCCAGACGGTGCCCAACGTCGCAGGGCCGTGGCCTCTGGTCGGGGAGTCGATCGACCCCCTCGCTGCGAGCGTCTCCGTGGTCGCTGTGTCGGCCGCGGCTGTGGCAATGGCACGTACCGGCCCGCGCGAGGCGGCGGGATGCCTCGACGGTCTGGCGGCGGCATGCATGGCCTATCTGGCCGCCGTGCTGCTCGACGGGGCGGCGCTGCCGATCGCATGGGCGGCCGGCTCGATGGCGCTGTGCTTGATCGCGAGCTGGTCGCGCTCGGTGGGCGTGGCGCGCAGCGGGCTGGGTTATCTGGGCCTCTCGCTGGGCTATGCGCTGGCCTACCACGCTCCGCCCGCGGGCCTTGTGGAGGGCCTGGCCGAGCCGGGCGCCGCGACCGCCGTGCTCGCAGCGGTCGCGCTCGGCGCCGGCGTCGCGTCACGCTGTCCTCTCTGGCACGTCGGCCCGCGTCAGAGCCTGGCGGCCGGCACCGGGCTCGTCCTGCTCTATCTGGCGTCTCTCCTGGTGGTCACCCCGTTCCAGCCCGGTGGGGCGGGTGAGAGCGCGGCCCTGCTCGACCTCGCCGCTCGCCAACAGGGACAGATGCTGCTGAGCGGGTTGTGGAGCCTGGTGGGCTTTGCGGCCCTGGTGGTCGGGCTGCGGCGCGACATCGAGAAGCTGAGACTGGCCGCTCTCACCGTGCTGCTGGTCACGGTGGCGAAGGTCTTCCTCTTCGACCTGACCACACTGACCTCGGTCTACCGGGTGGTCTCGTTCACAGCGCTTGGACTGCTGCTACTGGCCGCGGCCTTCGTCTGGCAGAGGATGCGGCCGAAGCCACTGCCCGACATGCGCGAGGCGCCGGCGGGCATTCGGTGAGTCTCCTGGGAGCGACCGTCAGCGGCGGACAGCGATAAGCGACTTGGTCAGCGGGCCCACGCGCTCGCGCA